>NZ_CP179205.1:902500-2213568 GCF_051201645.1 Luminiphilus sp. nBUS_16
TTCGTGAAGTCGGAATCGCTAGTAATCGCGAATCAGAATGTCGCGGTGAATACGTTCCCGGGCCTTGTACACACCGCCCGTCACACCATGGGAGTGGGTTGCTCCAGAAGTAATTAGTCTAACCTTCGGGAGGGCGATTACCACGGAGTGATTCATGACTGGGGTGAAGTCGTAACAAGGTAGCCCTAGGGGAACCTGGGGCTGGATCACCTCCTTAAACGATTGTGACTCTCTTCAGCAAGTGTTCACACATTTGTCTTCATCTATTAGGTTAATGCGACGGTTTTTACTCGGGTGCGATTTTTAGGCCTGTAGCTCAGTTGGTTAGAGCGCACCCCTGATAAGGGTGAGGTCGGCAGTTCAAATCTGCCCAGGCCTACCAGTTTGTTCCGGGGCTATAGCTCAGCTGGGAGAGCGCCTGCCTTGCACGCAGGAGGTCTGCGGTTCGATCCCGCATAGCTCCACCAATTCCGTCGCAACGAATCCATACATGGATGCACTAAGGTGTGTCGATGTCTGGTTTTGGCAACCAGAGTGTTCTTTAACAAGGTAAATCAAGCTGATTCTTTGAATCAAAAATCTACAGTTCAGCTTAGGCTGAGGTGGAGAGGATGATTCATTGATGAATGTTCTCGAGTGCGGTTTCAATTCCCGCGCTCGAAACGAGTTGTACATACTGTGACTTAAGCGTCACAACATCCGGCGGGCACAAACTTTGATCGGTTTGTGTCTACTAGTACCTAACCTACGCAAAGGGGGTTAGGGAACAGTCTTCTTGGACAGATAACTTCGGTTATATGGTCAAGTGACTAAGCGCATACGGTGGATGCCTTGGCAGTCAGAGGCGATGAAAGACGTTGGAGCCTGCGATAAGCTTCGGGGAGTCGGCAACCAGACTTTGATCCGGAGATTTCTGAATGGGGAAACCCACCCGCAAGGGTATCCTGCACTGAATACATAGGTGTAGGAGGCGAACCCGGGGAACTGAAACATCTAAGTACCCGGAGGAAAAGAAATCAATTGAGATTCCCACAGTAGCGGCGAGCGAACTGGGATCAGCCCTAAAGTGTTTGGTGTGATAGTGGAACGGTCTGGAAAGTCCGGCAATAAAGGGTGATAGCCCCGTACACGAAATCTATCCATACATTATTCGAGTAGGTCGGGACACGTGTTATCTTGACTGAATATGGGGGGACCATCCTCCAAGGCTAAATACTACTGACTGACCGATAGTGAACCAGTACCGTGAGGGAAAGGCGAAAAGAACCCCGGAGAGGGGAGTGAAATAGAACCTGAAACCGTATGCGTACAAGCAGTGGGAGCACCTTAGGGTGTGACTGCGTACCTTTTGTATAATGGGTCAACGACTTATTGTCTGTAGCAAGCTTAACCGTTTAGGGGAGGCGTAGGGAAACCGAGTCTTAATAGGGCGTTCAGTTGCAGGCAATAGACCCGAAACCGGGCGATCTATCCATGGCCAGGTTGAAGGTGCCGTAACAGGCACTGGAGGACCGAACCCACTAACGTTGAAAAGTTAGGGGATGAGCTGTGGATCGGAGTGAAAGGCTAATCAAGCTCGGAGATAGCTGGTTCTCCTCGAAATCTATTTAGGTAGAGCGTCGTGTCTAACCCTGGGGGGTAGAGCACTGTTTGGGCTAGGGGGTCATCCCGACTTACCAACCCCATGCAAACTCCGAATACCCAGGAGTTCAATCACGGCAGACAGACAGCGGGTGCTAACGTCCGTTGTCAAGAGGGAAACAACCCAGACCGCCAGCTAAGGTCCCAAATACCAATTAAGTGGGAAACGATGTGGGAAGGCTCAGACAGCTAGGAGGTTGGCTTAGAAGCAGCCATCCTTTAAAGAAAGCGTAATAGCTCACTAGTCGAGTCGGCCTGCGCGGAAGATGTAACGGGGCTAAATTGGTAACCGAAGCTGCGGATGCATGCTTGCATGCATGGTAGAGGAGCGTTCTGTAAGCCGCTGAAGGTGAACCGAGAGGTTTGCTGGAGGTATCAGAAGTGCGAATGTTGACATGAGTAACGATAAGGGGGGTGAAAAACCTCCCCGCCGGAAGATCAAGGTTTCCTGCGCAACGCTAATCGGCGCAGGGTAAGTCGGCCCCTAAGGCGAGGGCGAAAGCCGTAGTCGATGGAAAGCAGGTTAATATTCCTGCACTTTGTTTTACTGCGATGGAGGGACGGAGAAGGCTAGATCATCAGGGCGTTGGTTGTCCCTGTTTAAGGCAGTAGGCTGGAATCTTAGGCAAATCCGGGATTCTAAGGCCGAGAGCTGATGACGAGTGCCCAAGGGCGCGAAGTGATTGATGCCATGCTTCCAAGAAAAGCTTCTAAGCTTCAGGTAAAACAGAACCGTACTGTAAACCGACACAGGTGATCAGGTAGAGAATACCAAGGCGCTTGAGAGAACTCGGGTGAAGGAACTAGGCAAAATGGTACCGTAACTTCGGGAGAAGGTACGCCGGTTTTGGTGATGAGACTTGCTCTCTAAGCTGAGGCTGGCCGAAGTGACCAGGTGGCTGCGACTGTTTATTAAAAACATAGCACTCTGCAAACACGAAAGTGGACGTATAGGGTGTGACGCCTGCCCGGTGCCGGAAGGTTAATTGATGGGGTTATCTTCGGAGAAGCTCTTGATCGAAGCCCCGGTAAACGGCGGCCGTAACTATAACGGTCCTAAGGTAGCGAAATTCCTTGTCGGGTAAGTTCCGACCTGCACGAATGGCGTAACGATGGCCACACTGTCTCCACCCGAGACTCAGTGAAATTGAAATCGCTGTTAAGATGCAGTGTACCCGCGGCTAGACGGAAAGACCCCGTGAACCTTTACTATAGCTTCACACTGGACTTTGACTTTATTTGTGTAGGATAGCTGGGAGGCTTTGAAGCGATGGCGCTAGCTGTTGTGGAGCCAACCTTGAAATACCAGCCTGATAACGTTGAGGTTCTAACCTAGGTCCGTAATCCGGATCGGGGACAGTGTGTGGTGGGTAGTTTGACTGGGGCGGTCTCCTCCCAAAGAGTAACGGAGGAGCACGAAGGTGCGCTAATCACGGTCGGAAATCGTGAGGTTAGTGTAAAGGCACAAGCGCGCTTGACTGCGAGTCTGACAAGACGAGCAGGTACGAAAGTAGGTCTTAGTGATCCGGTGGTTCTGTATGGAAGGGCCATCGCTCAACGGATAAAAGGTACTCCGGGGATAACAGGCTGATACCGCCCAAGAGTTCACATCGACGGCGGTGTTTGGCACCTCGATGTCGGCTCATCACATCCTGGGGCTGAAGCCGGTCCCAAGGGTATGGCTGTTCGCCATTTAAAGTGGTACGCGAGCTGGGTTTAGAACGTCGTGAGACAGTTCGGTCCCTATCTGCCGTGGGCGTTGGAGAATTGAGGGAAGCTGCTCCTAGTACGAGAGGACCGGAGTGGACGAACCTCTGGTGTTCCGGTTGTGTCGCCAGACGCATTGCCGGGTAGCTACGTTCGGACGGGATAACCGCTGAAAGCATCTAAGCGGGAAGCCCCTCCCAAGAATAGTTCTCCCTGTCCCTTGAGGACTCTGAAGAGCCGTCCAAGACTAGGACGTTGATAGGCTGGGTGTGGAAGCGCTGTAAAGCGTTGAGCTAACCAGTACTAATTGCTCGTGAGGCTTGACCATATAATCCAAGTTGTTTGGTGTACGGTTCGTAACTAGAACCTTAAGTACACAGAAGACTGACGGCACGCGGCGAAAGTTGCGTGACTCTGAAAGGAGTATGTTGTGCTCAAGTCATAGTGTGTGTTGGGTTCATCACCAACGAAAGAATCAGCTAGATTTACCGCCTTATTTGAGAGGTTTTCTTGCTACTTGTAGCGAGTCTGTCACTCAAGCCAGTTTGCCTGGCGACAATAGAGCGTTGGAACCACCTGATTCCATCCCGAACTCAGAAGTGAAACGACGTATCGCCGATGGTAGTGTGGGGTTTCCCCATGTGAGAGTAGGTCATTGCCAGGCTTTTATTAGAAAAGGGTTACCCATTGGGTAGCCCTTTTTTTTGTGCTGCTAAATAGCGCTCCCCACTACCTCTAGAGGTCTTGCCAGTGTGCTGTGGTTTTGCTGGGGTATAACGTATAGTTCCTATGCTTAGACATTGATGAAATTCGACGAGACATCGTCTAGATTTTGTCAGCCTAACTAGCGTTTTCGTGTTTTGAGATGGTTTAAGTCGATGTATGAATCCGCCGAACAATACCTGCACAGCGTCCTTCACGGCAAATCTCGAAATCTGGCGAGAATTCTGGAGAAGTCTTTAACCAACGGCCGTGTTTCGGAAGCTACACCGGCGCATTACGCTTTAGCGTCAGCTTTAGCTCGAGCTGTTCATGTTATTGAGACCGATGGCAGTCACCCTGATGAGCAATGCACGAGAGTGCTGCAATCCTTCAGCACGACGGTTGTGAATGGCCTGCGGCCCGGTGAAGATCGCGATAAGGTTGATGCGGCCCAGATTGCTAAGGCCCAATATTTGACCTTGGCCCGACGTCAGAGCATTCGATTACGGGCTGCGGCTCTTGAGGCCGGTCAGAAACTTGTTCTCGCTGACTTGCCTATCAATGGCATGTTCGATCAAAAAGCTGACAGTGTTAGTAACACACCCATTGAGCTGTCTCTGGAACAGAATGCTTATCTTCTGTGTCTGGCAGATCTTAGTACCGAAGCTGAGCTCGAAAAAGCCCGGCAGTTACTAGCAAATAATGTAGCAACAGCGTTCTCAGACGTTAGGTACAAGGATATTTGCCGGGCTTATCAATGGATGGGTTTCGCTGCCGTATCGACGACGCCCTACGCTGAAATGGCAGACGATATAGCGATGCAGGTTTTGTTTCAGCCCAGCATGTTGCGCCGAGGTTTAGAGGAGGCGCCTTGGCAGCTTCTTCAGCAGCTTTTTCTCTACCTCACTGTAAAGCCCTCGGAAACACTCTACGCCTACGCCCATGTGTTATTGCTTGAGCAGCTAAATACTCAAAGACGGCTGGACACTTTCAAGGCGGCGGAAGCAAATCTTCCTAGGCTGTTACTCAGTATTGATGTTTGTTCCCGAGCGCTCCGAGCGGGGCAATCTTTGCGTCGAAAATTTAACACCAAAGAGGCTAGCCCTTTGTCATTCTTGCGCGCAAGCGCAGTGGCTAAGATCACCGGTGGCGTGTTTAGCCCGCCGTTAAAGCAAGACTATGCCTATCCTGAGCTGACATTCTCCACCTCCTATTTGGAGCGAACCGGAATTTTTATTGGAATAGACAGTCATTGGGGTTTTGAGCCGAGTAACGAGAGCACCTTTAGACAAGCGATTAAAAAGGGCGCGTCTTTGATAATTGCATCGGATCAGAATAAGCCCTCAAAAGGTCAATATTTAGAGGTGCGGAATACCTTCACTGCATTGGTCAAATTGGCACTAGCCCGAAGAGAAACGTTTCGCGGGAGGGTCGTAGGTGTCACTGGTAGTGTCGGTAAAACGACGGTTTGTTCCATGATCACCGCGATGCTGCGGGTGCAGGGCGAGGTTTACAAAAATATTGCCAACTTCAATCATCAGCCGGGCGTTCCTAAAAGTGTTGCCAATATTCCACGGAGCGCACGTTATGCGGTAATTGAGATGGGCATGGGCGCCAAACGTACGATCCTTCCCAAGGCTCTGCTTGTACGACCGCATACGGCCGTAGTTACCGATATTCAGGCCGACCATATGGAGTTTCACGAGTCAGTGGCTTCTGTCGTGAGGACAAAAATGGAGGTCATTTGGGGGGTTGAATCCGGTGGAACGGTTGTGCTGAACCGCGATTCTGAACACTTTCCTATGCTGCAGGGTCTCGCGTTGCAGCGATCAGACATCAACCTACTGACCGTCGGACAGCATCCGCAAGCCAATATTTGTGCCGAGGACATCGAGTTGGGGCCCGAGCATTCGAGGGTGCAAGTTAAGGTGTTCCAAAAGACGTATCACTACGTTTTGGGCTTGCCGGGAATGCACATGGCCCTAAATAGCCTAATGGCAGTGGCTGTAATGGTATGCGAGGGAGTCGACTTGATTCAGGCGCTGCCCGCGCTCGAAAAGCTTGAGCCTGAAAAACGCCGAAACCAAATAAGCGAAGCAACAACGGCTGACGGTAAGCGCCTCCGAATATTAGATGATAGTTTTAACACCAATCCAGCCTCAGTTAGGTCTAATTTACACGTGCTTGGCTTAATGGAGCCAGGGCCCAACGGGCGCCGTATTTTGGTTTTGAGTGATATGGGGGAAATGGGAAGCGACGCGCGGCACTATCACACGGCGTTGGCTCAGGATATCAATGACTCACGCGTTGATATTTTCTTGTCATTCGGCGACCACTGTCAGGCACTTGATCAACTAATACACGATCGCATTACCCACAAAAATTTTGAGTCAGTTGTAGCGCTTGAGCAATACTTGCACACAGCGGTGCGCAGCGGCGATATCGTTTCCTTTAAAGGTTCCGCGCGAGAGGTGTCGATATCAGATCTCGTAAAAAACCTGACTGATCGAAAGCTCCGGAGCCAAGTCGTTCGTGACGCACCAACGTTGGTGGAGTTCTTTAACCGCCGGTTCAAGGAGGATGCCTATAATTTAACGAAGATTTCTGAGCAGGAAAAAGCAGCAATAAGTTATCTAGTACAGCAGGCAATTGCGCTGAAGAAGCAACAGCCAGGGGCCTTGTGGCTCATAGACTATGGGTGCGGCGATGGTCGCTTACAACCGTTTTATAATTTACTTGCTGAGACTTTTACCTCGACCGAGTTTCATATACTGGGGGCGGATTTCGCAGTCGAGGCGCTAAAAGCCTATCGGACACAGTGTCTTCGAGATGGCTTTGAGGATACAAAGCACGCTTGGGAGATTGAAGGTTTACCTAATGACCAGCGCCTAGCGTCTTTGAAGCGCGGCAATATCAACATTCACTTTTTAGAAGGCGGGGTTGAATCGCTACAGGCAATGATTTGCGGTCCCGATCAGCGATTTGAAATTCTTGTTGCTGCTGGTGTTTTATGTCGAGTGTTGGGCGATCAATGCCGTCGTGAAATGCTTGAGGCCTTTAGTCGCGTTGCTGCTTCTGCATTTGTCTCAATGCCCACTCAGGATGAGTTTAAAAGTCTGCAAATTGAGTTTAATGCGCTTCGGGAGGAACGGTTGCAGTTGCTGTCTCAGATCGAGAGCCTAGATAAACAGGACAACCCTGAGCGCGATAATGCGAGGCAGCGCTTATTAGCAATTGAAGATATTTTGAAAGACGCACTCGTAGAGGGCGAAATCTATTACTCTGCGAGACGGGTCCGTGGTTTTGGAAGAAAAATACCGGATTTAAAGGACCACAAAATCCCGTATTTTTCTGCCACAAAACTACAGGCACAACAGGTAATAGACTACGGCGGTTATCACAGCACCTTGGTGACCCATGGCGCCTTTGGAGGACATAGCCGTTGGATGATATGTCTGGGGAGTCATGAGTTTTCGGTAGACTCAGTTCAGTTGAACAGCGTAGAGCTTTAAGGAGCCGAAGCATGGGAAGTGTTGGAGATGGACTAGAGGCGGGCAACGCGCGGTGGTCTTTTGGGGGACAAACGGCGCAACAATTTGACGAGCATGTTTCTAAGTCGGTGCCCATGTATACCGAGGGCCATCAAATTGTTTGTGATCTAAGCGACTTTTTCCTGTCTGGGGGCTCCACGTGCTTTGAACTGGGGTGCTCTACAGGAGAATTAACGGCCAAACTCGCATTACACAATAAAGACAAGGAGCCAGCGCGGTTTGTTGGGATCGATCTTGAGCCCGCTATGATTGACCTCGCTAGAGAAAAGTCTAGTAACTTGAAGCTTGAACAGACTGACTTCGTTGTCGATGACGTCATTCAGGCAGATATTACCAACGCGGATCTCGTGGTTGCTTATTACACCGTTCAATTTATAAGGCCTAGCGAGCGTCAGCGACTCATAGACAAGGTTTATAACGCCTTGAATTGGGGGGGCGCCTTCATACTGTTTGAAAAGGTAAGGGCCAACGATGCCCGCTTTCAGGATATTACGACGAGTTTGTATAACGAATACAAAATGGCACAGGGTTACAGTCCCGAGGAGATCTTTAGTAAATCCAGAAGCCTTAAGGGTGTGCTCGAACCGTTTTCTACTCAGGGCAATTTGGATCTCTTAGCGCGAGCTGGCTTCGAAGATGTCTTATCAATCTTTAAATACTTATCTTTTGAGGGCTTTTTAGCGATTAAGTGAATTGCTTTACATTAGGTAGGCTGAGTAATGCAGTTTGATCAGGTAATGTGCGAGACCAAGTGCGGTGAGTAATGCGATATCGATAGTAGTCTCTAGATACCGCAGTGAGTAAATTAATAGCTAATGCAGTTAATAGCGATCACCTGCTCGCGATTTCTGAAGTCAATGGCCATAACAAAGAGGAGTAGTTTGTGTTTATTCAAAAATTTCTAATACTGGTCGCTAGCTTAACTGTGGCGATCACCTGCCGTGGTGAGATGGCGACGATGGATGTGTTGGGCGAGGTGGAAGAGCTGCGTCCAGGTTTGCTTGAGGGCTATCTTCACGGGCAGCCGGTACTCAACAGCAAAGTCTTTATTCCGGCGCCACCCAGTGCGGGCAGTGCTCTTGAGTTGGCCGACGTCGCAGCCAGTGAAGCTGCCTTGGCACTGCAAAATAGCCCCCGCTGGGATTTGGCAGCGCGAGATGCTGAATTGAAATTTCCCGAGGCTGCCGCGACCTTTCAATGCGCGGTAGGTCGGGTGATTAGTGACGTTGAAACCCCGGTGCTCAACCGACTCCTTCAGCGTTCCCTTGCAGATTTTGGCTTAGCGAGCTACCCCGCTAAACAAGCTTATCAACGGTCCAGGCCTTTTGTGACAAATGAGCAGCCCATTTGCACGCCCCATGAGCGAGAGATGCTCGCCGGTGATGGTTCATATCCCAGTGGTCACAGTGCGATTGGCTGGGGATGGGCTTTGGTGTTGTCGCAGGTATTTCCAGAAAAAGCGGAGTCGATCCTAGCTCGAGGAAGGGAGTACACGTACAGCCGGATGGTCTGCAATGTGCATTGGCAAAGCGACACGTTGGCCGGAATGACTGTAGGTGCTGCTGTTTTTGCGCGGCTACAAAATGATCCCCTATATCTTGCCACGATGGCGGCTGCAAAGGCTGAAGCCGAGAAGATTTCGCCAATCAATCCTGACGACAAGGCTTGTGCGGCTGAGGCGAATGCAATCGCATTTGAAAATTCTTAAGTTGTTCGGGAGGTTTAGCGGGCACGTTTAGTAAACGAGGCCTAGACTATTTGTTGTTGCTAAGTTCTAGATGTCGGTTTGAATCGCTGAAGGTGGGGCCCTTAGACAGGGCCCCCTTTACGTTGATCTCTGGTAACAACGCACTTAGAGATTATTCAAGTTCCCAGACACGAGCCTGAAAGGCTTTAGTCTTCAGATCAACCGTAGAAATATGCAGGATTCGACTGCTGTTATCGTCATCAAACCCATAAACTTTGAGGTTGGTGCCGTCGCGTGACCATAAGCCTAGCGTTGCACTTTTTTCAAGAATCCCCGTGTCATTGATGGCTTGTACCGTGCCGGTAAAGTAGCCCTTGGTATTTTCATCATTGGTGGCGACCATGTTGTGAGTAGCGTGCACTAGCCCATATTTTCCGGCGGTGCCTTCGTAAGTGATCACCATACCGTCAGCAGTCATGCTGACATCACTAATGGCGAGCTCCACATCAATATAGTTATCAAAACCCTGATCTTGCGCCGACACCAGCAAGGGTGTCACGGAAAGCACAAAAGCCAATATTAATCTTATTATCATGATTGCATCCTCATGGTGGTTTCTATGGCCTAGCAGTGGCTGGGGCCACCGTTACACCAGCTTAGCTTGAAACCGAAGAGCCTCGCAAAACATCACAGGAAGCTTGTAAACCTCGGGCATAGTTCTGCTTCATTGGTGCGCGGTTTTTTTCAAAGACGCAGGAGCGGCGAAATTTTAATGCCAAATGCGTAGCTCCTATTCCGCCGTTGTTTTAACGATAACGCTCAAACCACGCCAGAATATGATTCACCTTGGCAATGAGATTCGAGGGGCGCTTATAAATACTGTGGCTGGCCCCAGGAATCCGTACCATGAGCGTATCGATACCTCGATGCTTCAAAGCTTGGTAGTACTGTTCGGTTTCACTGATGGGGGTTCGGTAATCGAGGTCACCGGTCAGCAGCAAAGTGGGCGTAGCAACATTGCCCACCAGTGACAATGGGGATCGCTCCCAATAGCTTTGGATATTCTCCCATGGCGGGGCGTCAAACCACGTGGTGGCGAAGTAATAGTTGAGGTCAGCCGTCAGCACGAAGCTTGCCCAGTTGATCACCGGTTTGGCAACGGCCGCCGCTTTAAACCGATTAGTTTTACCCACAATCCAAGCAGTTAACACGCCGCCTCCAGACCCTCCGGTAACGAATAGCTGTTGGGGATCTATATAGCCCTGCTTGAGTAAGGCGTCGACACCGGCCATAAGGTCATCATAGTCATATCCGGGATAGGCCAAATCAATGCTGTTTGCAAAGGCCTCGCCGTAGCTCGTGCTTCCCCTTGGGTTGGCGTAAAGAACAACGTATCCGGCTGCGGCGTAGAGCTGAGCTTCAGTACTAAAGTTTGGCCCGTAAGCTGTATGAGGGCCGCCATGAATTTCTAAAATCAGGGGGTATTTAACCGCGGGGTCAAAGTGTGGGGGCTTCATAACCCAGCCTTCAATGAGCTTGCCATCATGAGAAGAGGGCCAGATTACCCGTTGAGTAGAGGCTAGTACTTTGTGACCTAATACATCCCTGTTGAGGTCGGTGAGGGAAAGGGGCGGTTTGTTCGATTGTATGGCGACCAAGTCTGCGGGTTTTTGGTCACTTCCTACAGTTGCAACGACGGTATCTTTGCCGCTCAGTGAGAAAGTCCCGCTCGTATAGGGACGCCCGATGCTCGTTCCACCTAACAGGGTATTGGCCTGTCGCCGTTCACCCTGCAGGGATATGCTCGCTAGTCGCGTGGTGCCTTGATCGTCGTATTGAATCCACAAGGTTTTGTTATCGGTAGACCACTGCGCGTCATCGACTGATCGATCAAAGTCTGTGGTTAGCGATCGACTGTCACCGGATTCTAAATTCATGATGACTAGCTGATTTGGGTTGTACCCTTGGCGTTCATCCTCTGAGGCGAGGTAAGCGAGAAGGCGACCGTCAGGTGAGATGGCAGGGGAAAATTCTGCACCGTTTTGTTGGGTTATAGGCTGTAGATCCTTTTTTAGTAAGGACACTTTAAATAGGTCACTTTGTTGAGGTTGATACTCGTGGTCATTGCGGTGATTACCGCTAAATAAAATTGCGAGGCTATCTTGGGTCCAGGCGATCCCTTTGTTCATCGGATAATCTGTGCTGGTGAGTTGTCGTGCAGTGCCACCTTCGGCAGGTATAACGAAAAGCTGTTTACTGCCGCGAGGGAGGTAGCCGGCACCGTCTCGTCGATAGGTCATCTGATCAATAACAATCGCAGGCTCTGCCCAGGTAGCGCCCTTGGGTTTGACCGGCATTGCGGCCAACTGCTGCGCTGGATCCGTCACTGTTCGTATGAAGGCGATCCATTCGCCGTTGGGGGCCCAACTAATTTCTGATGGTGCCTCGGCGAGAGTGGTAAGGGTGATGGTGGATCCTGTTGCTAGCCAGCGGACGAGCAGCTGTGTTTTGCCGTCAACTTTGGACAGATAGGCGAGGCGATCACCAGAAGGTGACCAACGTGGAGAGCTGTGTTGTCCCGGGCCACCGACCAGGGGTTGGTGGTTTTTACCGTCGACGTCGACTTGCCAAATGGCTCGATGGGCCTTGTCGCTCATAATATCCATAGATATGCGAACGTAGGCGACCGTTTTGCCATCTGTGGAAATTTGAGGATCGTTGGCATACTCAAGCCCAAAGACATCGGTGGCCTCAAAGGTGTCGGGTTGGGACGCCTTGGCAGAGGCGACTACCATTAACAAGCACCAGCCAAGCACTAAAAAGGCCCCTTGAAGTTGACGGCTTATGGGCGGTGCATTTGGAATCGACGCCGACCTGTCTTGAGGGTTCAAAAGTGGAAAAATCATAAGGGGCACTCACTCTTTCTAATTATTCAGAGTATCACTGAGGTAAATCTCTCATTAAAGCCCTATTTAATCTGGGCTGTTTACTGCCTGCGCTTGCCCCCATAATGCGTGTATCAATTTATTGGGAGAGAGGCTATGGAGCCGGTCGCAACGTTAAAGTTTATGGCTACACTCACGGCGCAACTAGGTGATCAGATCGTTGTTGGCGAAGGGCCTCGGGGCTCTCGTGTTGTTATTGACGTGCCTTCTGTGACTTTGGTGGGGGACAACATTCAGGCTTCGTTAGCAACTCAAGACGCAGCGGATTGGCTCACGCTATCTGAAGACGGAAAGCTCGGCGCTTTAGATGTTCGCATGACCTTAAAAACCGATGACGGCGCGTTTATTTATGTTGAGTATCAAGGGCGTGCTGATATGGCGTCGGGCGTTATCGCGACGGCACCGACCTTCCAGACAAGCCATGAAAAATACCTCTGGTTGAATCGCATTCAGGCAGTGGCTGCCGGCCAGCTCGACGATAGCGGCAAGCTGGTTTACAAGTTCTATGAGGTGGTGGTGACTGTTGAGGATTAGCTTGATCGACAGTGCATACAGACAGCTGCGGTGAGGTCAGGCGCTCCGAAGTGAGGCATTTTGGCTGTTGTGGCAGTGCATGAACGGCTGCCTGATTGAGCGGGTTGCCGTTAAAGCGGCCAGGCTTGGCAATGGCAGCCTGATGGATCAGGCGCTTGGGGGGGGGCGTTTAAGGCGCTGGTGGCTTCTGTAATCACCCCCTATCAAGTTCCCCGTGATTGCTTCCACGCTATTCACCCTGAACCCTGAACCCTGAACCCTGAACCCTGAACCCTGAACCCTGAACCCTGAACCCTGAACCCTGAACCCTGAACCCTGAACCCTGAATCCTTTTGCGACGCTAAGAGTGGGTCGCATGAACAAGGAATCGGCCTGCCAATTTTTAAGAAATGGTCAGGGTTGCTCAACGATATAGCACCCAATCATGTGGGTATTGTTTAGGGTCCCACGACGCTTGAGCCGTTGTCTGGAGGTTTATGGTGGGAGGTGTGGTTATCCCGAAAAGCCTTGAGACTTAAAAACCGCACGACGGCTACCGACGTAGGAACATCTTTAGCCCCTAAGAGAGTGCAAACTTGTGGCGGTCCAAATTTTAGCGTCGCTTCTCCTTTTTCTCGGTATGACACTTGCTGTTTACTACCACGTTGGATTTGCCAATATCCGAGCAAGCTACCGCTTGTGGTTTCAGAAAAGTTACTGGGTTAATTACAACGTCGTGGAGGCGGTTGCCTGGATAGCAAAGGCGGCAGTTATCCTCCCAGGGTTAATCTGGCAGCAAGAAATTTGGCAGCTGCATTTGATTACATTGGCAACGTCTGCACTACTTATTTGGGTCTCAGAGCGCAAACTCCTGCCCACGATGGTTGCCTTCAACACGCTGTGGATAGGCTTGTCGAGTGTGGTGATCGTCCGAAATGTTTTTTGATCCTACGGTAGCGGCTTAAGCTTTCGTTGCTAAAAATCCGAGCATAGTTACGTCATGAGGCCTCAAGGCAGTCTTTAAAACGACTCCTTGTAGGGGCGCAGGTCCAGTTCTTGTGTCCACGCTGAGCGGCCTTGAGCGTGCAGCGCCATATAGGCATCGGCAATTTCTTCCAGTTTTAAAGCACCGTCTTGCCCCAGGCCATTAATATATTCAGGAAATCGGGTGCGCACTTTTTCGCCCTCAACAACACCGTCAATCAGGACATGAGCAACGTGAATACCCTGAGGGCTAAATTCTCTGGCGATAGATTGCGTGAGCATTCGCAAAGCGCCTTTTCCTGCTGCAAACGCAGAAAATCCAGCCTTGCCGCGAAGGCTCGCGCTCGCACCGGTAAATAGCAGCGTTTGTTTTTGGGCGATATTTTGCTGCTGTAGCATGAGTTTGATCACCTGCTGCGACACTATAAAGCCACCAAGGCAGGCGACTCGCCATAAATCTTCAAACACGGCGGGCGTTACGTCTAGAAAAGCTTCGGGTCGGTTGTTGCCCGCGTTGTAAATGGCCAGTTCAAGAGAGTAGCCGCTGCTGGCCACTCGATTCATTGCCGCTATGACTTGGTTTTCGACGGTTACATCGGCCAGCAAGGGTTCGGCTGAGCCACCCTCGGCCAAAATACTTGCCGTAATGGCGGTCAATTTTTCAGGGCTTCGGCCATTAACGAATACATGAAAGCCTTCTCGCGCAGCCCTGCAGCAGAGCTCGCCTCCAACACCCTCACGAGGCCCTACGCCAAATATAATAGCCGCTTTTTTATGCATAGTTCAGTTTGCTGTGTCTGGTGGCATGGCGTTTTCTGCGGTTGTGTAATGCATCACACGCAGTTCCTCATGGCCTGCGAGAATGTCTGCGATACCGCCACACCACTCACCGACTTCACTCATATTAGGGGTTTTTCGCGTCCAGTTCTCTGCATTCATGCGTTGTTGAAGAGCCACGGCGATCCAGCAGTGAACATAAGTTGTGGGATGAACGACATCCCAAAAAACTGCGCGTTCGACATCATTGCAAACAAAAGATGCATCGGTTTCACCTAGATACCCGCCTGTGTAGCAGCGGGCTAGGATCACCTTCGAGGTCTTATCGTCCTCTGACCCAAGTGGCCTCGCGAGCTCAGTAATATCGAAGTCAGAATACTGCTTTATATCGAAATGAGGGTACCTGTCGTAATTCAGGATGTCGTCGAATAGCGTGTGTGCGTCAAATAATAGGAAGCTTATATCGCTGTATTCGTCCTCCAGCCGTGAAACCATCTCGGCCAGTAGCTGGTTGTGAAGATGGGTAAGGTCAGAGAGCTTGTTCGCCAGCATGAGTCGTCGTTCTGTTTCGCTAAAACTCGATTCCGCCGCATAGGTAGTATTTTCCAAAACAATGGGCGATAGCCCCAAGTCGGGAAGGTTGCCGACTAAGATATGGCGAGCATCTAAGGCGATCAGGCTTCTGATTTGTTTTTCCAAGCCATTAACAACCGTTGAAACAACTTTGGGATAACCTTCAGGAGAATCAAGTCGATCGAGTAATGTTTCGATGGCTCCGCTGAAGGGTTCTTTAGCAATGTAATCATTGGCTCCGCCCCAGATCATGACGGCAGTCTTCTCAGGTTGAGACAGGTAGTCCTCGGTCATGAAAGACTCTTTGAATACCTCAATTTGTTGTGCTGTTGTGCCACTCACGAAAAATTGACCGCCATCCATAACGCGCTGTTTCAGCGTTACTTTGGGGATTGTCTCCTTGCCTGTTACCGATGCTCCTCCCACTGCATGATTGCCAATGGCTAGGTAGCTTAGTGACCCGATATAGTCAGGCCAGGCAGGGCCATTGGAAAATCTACCAATCCAGTAGGGTGCTGTTGGAAAAACCCGAAGCCGCGCTTTCATTTTTCCTGTGTCGGAAAGGCTGTCTCCAAAGATAATGAGGCGCGAAATGCTGGCGCCTTGGTCTTCAGGGTATTGGATTGCAACGTTGATTTTTTCTTCGGGGCGAAATGCCATGATACGAGCTACTTCGTTGGCTTTTTCACGCGATGCCTTGGTTAACGCCCGGATACAGCCCATGCGCAGTGCCTGTGCGTTTGGTTGTGTTGGTCCTAGATGTAAGAACCCATCTTCAAGATCACCCCGAAGCTCAAAAGGCTGGTTGTTGGTATCGAGCCCTACGAGCCACAAAGGCTTCTTTACCCCTTCATTGAGCTTCTCTGAAGTTGGGCGGTGAGAGCTAGCGGTTTCACAATGTACTTGCCAGTTTTCTGTACTCGACACCTTTTCGGGTGCAGGTTCGCTAAATAACTGAGTGCAGCCTGCAAGGGCAAGCGGCAGCGTAAATGCTGAAGCTTTCAGTAGCCTTGCAACCCGAGTCTGATAGAGCAGGCTTGCCGTGATTGTCATTGCTACTGGAAAGGTTTTTGAGTAATCCATGCCGTTTACATCGCTGAGTTTTCCAATCTTGTCAGTCTCGAGATTGCCATACAACCCAAGCAGGCAGTTGAGCATGCTTCCACCGCCCATAAGGAGGCGGCTTGCCTCGAGGACTGACAGTTTATACGGTATATGCCAGCCGCACCTTCAATTTTGCGGGGCCTGATCTGATTTTGCCAGTAGCAAGTTTTTGAGGGGGAAGCTTCGCCCATAAAACGTGTAAAAAACCTGAAAAGTTTGGCCTGTGTGGGCTCGAGTAGCTCAGCTACAAACCTACCGCCATGATCACTGCTGAACAGCTCCGACGACATTACTCGGCCTCGCTGTCTTAATTAGGCTACGAAGCGACAAATTTTCAGCAGTTTGGGTTTATAGTATCTAAAACCATATAAGAGAATTTTTATGCGCTTTCTGATCTCACTTTTTATAACAGTGTCGTTGTCTATGTCCGCAATCTCTGCTTCGGGGCAAAACGAGACTGACACGACAGCAATTTTGGGGCTTTATCAGAGTTGGCGAGATGCAGTAGAGAATGCAAATATCGACGGCTATGTCGCGGTCCTTCACGCAGATATCAGTCTACGTCCGCCGGGTGCACAAGGGCTTGATGGGCGCGATAACTATTCGGCGTTTCTGGATCCCGTGTTTGATTCGGCGAGTTATGAGATTCAGATTGATAATGCACCATCGGTGACTTTTCTGGGCGACGCAGCGATCGTCGAGTATGACTACACGATTTTTCGCCGGGCCGATGTAGATTCAACTGCTGATCTGCCCCCCGGTGCTATCGCTGTTGCAAAAACTAGCGCTCATTACATTGATGTTGTTACTCGAGACAGCAGTGGTGCCTGGAAGGTTAGGCTGCATAGCTGGCAGGATTGGCCGTCAACAGACTGAATTGGGTTGTCGGTAGTCAGTCGGAGCCTGGGTGAGTTGGGTCGGCTTACAAAAACCCTTCTCTGGGCGGCTGTTGGTACGTAGTTGTTAGCACTTAATCAGTAATGGCTGGTAAAACTTAACTAGGGATGGGCACACAGCATGGCGGTGGAATTGCTAGTCGTGGGTGGACTTTCTGAAGCATGGATTGGCCCAGTGGTCGCTGCCGGTCAGGGAGCGATGACTGTGGCGGTCGTTCAACCGGGTCAGACTGTCGATACCTCTGCAGTGCGTATTTTGGTTGGTGCTCCTCCAGACTTGGCGCCCATAATCTGTGAGTGTCCGCAGCTCCAATGGGTGCAAAGTACTTGGGCTGGCGTAGATGCTCTTTTGGGGCTGGTACCCAAAGGGGTTCAAGTGACACCCCTCAAAGGCGTTTTTGGCCAAGCGATGAGTGAATTTGTTTTGGGGTGGTTGCTGGCTTTGGAGAGAAATATTATTGCCCGAGCCAACTGCAAGCATTGGCTTCCGGAGGTGGAGGCCGGCTTGTCTGGCAAGCGCTTGGGCATTATGGGGACTGGAACCATTGGTAGTGTGGTCGCCAAGCAGGCAGCCAATTTTGGCTTGGTCGTTACCGGGCTTAATTCTGGAGGGCAAAGTGCGCCGGGCTTTAGGGCCTGTTATCCCAGTAGTGAACGCTTGGAGTTTGCTCAGGGTCTCGACTACGTTGTGAATCTGCTACCCAGCACCCCCGCGACTGACGGCATTGTCGATGCCCAATTATTGGCGGCCATGAATTCCGGCGGTATCTTCATCAATGCCGGACGTGGCAATGCGGTTGTGGATGCTGATCTGATCAATGCCTTGCGGCTAGAGGTATTGCGCTATGCCGTGCTCGATGTATTTGCACAGGAGCCTCTCGAGGATACCAATGCTTTGTGGGAAGTCCCGGGATTGTTCATTACGTCACACACAGCGGCTCCTACCCCTTCGGAAGCCATCCCTGAGGTCTTTACGCGAAATCTTGCTCCATTTTTGGCGGGTGCACCCCTAGCAGACGCTATGAGTCGCGAGCGCGGTTACTAGCCACTGTGGTTAAGCCGTGACAGGAAAGCGTTTTCGGGTCTTATTTAGCCATGGTCTGTCCTGGCTGAACTTTGCACTGTTGGTGGCTGCGGTCTTAAAGTTTTTACCCCTTTTGTATTCTTTCAGTTACGGCGTTGATCTGCGCCATTTGCCGACTGAGGATCCTCGCCACCTAGAACGCGCATGGGCTCTTGATCTCATCTCAGATACGGGATTTTTACTGCTGGTTTGGTTTCTGATGGGCCATTTGAATCTGCTTTTGGTGGGAGACCGGCGCTGGAGGCCATGGCGCGCGTACTCACTATCAAGCTCAGCGAAAAAACCTGCACGATAGTGAGCGCACTGTCATAGCCGCAAAAATGGGCCAATTTTTGCGGGAAGCTTTGCACGTCAAGTCACTCGGGGGTTGCGAGTGCTCTTGAAAAGAAGTATCCCTGTAGTCCCTAAATTTTAGACGTGTCGTTTATGCAGAATGTCAGTGATCAGGTTGTGGTTGATACTGGGAAAAGCCTTCCTCAGTACCCTGCAGTGTATCCCTCACTTGGGGGGTTTCAGTTAGATAATCCATCCTCATGGACGAAGGGCCAGCCCTTTGGTTTATTCCGCGATATGAGGGAGCAAGCCCCCGTTATGTGGTCGAAATCCATGCGTAAAGGCATGTCGGGCTTTTGGTCTATTACTCGCTACAACGATATTAAGCAGGTGGAGTTGGCACCTGATATCTTTTCATCCCAGCGTGGCTCTATGCACCTTGGGATGCCCGATCGCAGTGAATGGAAGCCGCGACAGCTGGTCGATGCCTCTCTGAACAGTTTGATCAATCTCGATGCAGCCGTGCACATTAATCTGCGTACGCAGCACGCCCCTTTTTTCTTCCCAAAGTATGTGGAGACACTCAAGGAGCGCGTGGCTCAAAAAGTTGATGCTCTTTTAGATGATATGGAGCGACGTGGGCCTGTTGTTGATTTTGCCAAAGTTTTCTCCCACGAGCTGCCGATGTATACCCTTTGCGAGATGCTTGGGATCGATGAGTCTGACCGTCCTAGGGTTATCAAGTGGATGCATTACTTGGAATCCGCGGCGCAATACCTGACTAATCCGCTGCAGGCCTTTTTATCTGAGCCGACCTTACCCTTTCGGTTCAATGCAGTGCTGCGAGAAATGTTTGAGTATGGGAAGGCCGTCATGGAGGACCGCAGGCGACACCCAAGAGAGGATTTGTTGACCCTAATTGCTCATGCCGAGATTGAAGGAGAACCCCTTTCTCAGGAGTACTTAGATGGCTCTTGGCTTCTGATTATCTTTGCCGGTAACGACACGACGCGTAATTCACTGTCGGGCACAATGCGGCTAATGACGGAGTTCCCCGATCAGCGTCAGATGATTATTGATGAGCCTGGATTAATTCCCAAAATGACCCATGAAGCACTGCGCCTTGTTTCGCCAGTGGTCACCATGCGAAGAACAGCAACACAGGACACAGAAATTGGCGAGCAGCGTATCGCTGAGAATGAAAAAATCATTATGTGGTACGGCGCGGCAAATCGTGACCCTGAAATTTTTCCTGAGCCCGAAAAGTTCGATATGCACCGCCCCAATGTCGAAAAGCATTTAGCCTTCGGTCACGGTGTTCATCGCTGCCTCGGTAATCGAATTGCTCAAATGCAGCTCAATATTGCGTACGAGCGCATCTTTGATCGCTTTCCCGACATTCAGTGGACGGGCAAGCAAAAGATCGCCCCTGTAGTACTGGTGCACGCCATTTCTAGTCTCCAAGTTAATTTAAAGGGCGGACGTAAGCGTTAGGGGCAAAGCACCACGTTTTTGGTGAATTGCGGGAGGCTTGTCCGGCGGTCGCAAAATAGTTAGGGGCTCGCAATAACGCGAGCGCTAGGGCGCAATACCATGAGGGTGAGTTATGACTTCAGGCATTTCAGTTGATCTCAGCGGCAAAGTTGCACTCGTGACGGGAGCGAGTTCGGGTATTGGTGCAGCAGTCGTAAAGGCGTTTGCCCGCAATGGTGCATCTGTGTTCGTAAACTATCCCAATGATACTCAGGCCGGGGCGGCTGAAGGGGTGGCAGAGGAAATAAGAGCCAGTGGCGGGTCGGCGCAGACGATAGCCGCAGATGTATCGGATGAGGTGCAAGTTGCCACTATGTTCCAAGTGATCACTCAAGCGGCTGGAAGGCTCGATATCTTGGTCAATAATGCGGGGATTGCCCACTCGAGCCCTGTAGAAACCCTCGCTTTAAGCGATTTTCAAAGGGTAATGGACGTGCACGTTACGGGAACCTTTTTATGCAGCAAAGCTGCAATCGCGATGATGTACGTCCAAGAGCAGGGCTGCATTATTAACACCGCCTCGCAGCTGGCCTATATTGGAGCTCCCGCATTCTCACATTACACGGCGGCAAAGGGTGCGATTCTGTCTTTTACCCGCAGTCTTGCGCTGGAGGTCGGTAGCCGGAATATACCCGTCAATGCGGTGGCACCGGGCGCCACTATGACGCCGATACTAGAGGATGTGCCCACTGAGGTATTGGACGTCATAAAATCTAATATTCCTGCAGGAAAGATCGCCGATGTAGACGATATCGTTGGCGCCTATCTGTTTTTAGCCAGTGATGCGGCAAGACACTTCAGGGGCCAGTGCATAAGCCCGAATGGGGGGGATGCTTTCCTCTAGCGGGGCTTAGGCCTCATTGCCATGCCGAGCGTATTGTCCCATTTCCTGAACTCGGTCATCGAAAAAGGCGATTAACTGTTGGCGGCTTGCCAGCTCCGCGACCTCGTGTCCCATGGTGCTTTGATCAACCCCATAACTTAAGCCTCCCGCGGCATCAGCGTTGTTACCCGCAGCAAGGAGCTTCGCCGCTTTCTGGGCCCTGCTGTCTGGCGCGGTGGTGCTATGGGGTGGACTTACGCGACAAAACTATCAGCCGATGCGCCGCAAAAAAACCAACGATGCTGGAAGCCCCAAAAAGGGCGTAATACACCTGATACCCCGTCTGGCCTGACCAACGCTCCATACACCAAGATTGCACCGCAGGCACATAAATATCGGGGGTGTAGGCAATCAAGCTAATCATGCCAACAGCGAGGCCTCGGGTGCTGGTAGACACGTTGCAGCTGTCCAGAGTGGCCCAGAAAATACCACGAACACCGTAGGACAGGACGCCGATCAACATGACCATTGGGAATAGCACAGCGACCGCGGTGGTTGGAGGTAGCAGCGGTAGAGACGCTAGGGCGGCACCACTCAATAGCATGAGTATGGCCAGAAACTTGACGACATGAAAATAGTCGCCAATAAAGCCAGCTAGAACGCCACCAATGGGGCGCATCCAAAGGCGTGCGAGGGTAATCGATCCTACTGTGACCGCGCTGAGTTCAAATACCGACTCGAGAAGCCCCGCCAGAGAGTAGGTAACCCAAAACATTTGATAGCCAATCAGGATGGTGATGGCGGCAAGCCAGATACTGGGATTACGAATAAGAATGGCGAAATCACTGAGCAAGCCTGAATCTGAGGATGCGTCAGTGTTTTCGATGGGCTCTTCCGAGGGGTTATGAAGTGCCCAAAATATGACGGGCGCCATGACGAGCGCTGCCCCCCCGTAAAACTGCACTACCGCAATCAGCGCCACATCTTTTGCTGTGCTCACGGATTCGAGTAAGTAAGCAAAAACGGCAAGGCCTATGGTGGCAAGCATCGCTTCCACAATGCCCCTACCGCTCTCAAGAATACCGAAAAATCGGCCCTGTTGATCATGAGGCGCGAGTAACGAGGTGCTCTTTATTAATGCCCCCCAAAGCGTCAGCCCGCTGGTGATACCCCAGCCAATGTAGATAAGTTTGATTTGAGCAAAACTGGGCACCGTGCTGAGCCACAGAGCCAGTAAACCGGTGCCTGCCAGTGAGCTTCCCAACAGCCATTTAGAGCTGAAGCGATCTGAAAGCCAGCCGCTGGGCAAGTAGGTTAGAAAAAACATCAGGCCCAGTATCGAGTGGCACTCGCCGAGCTGCTCCAGCGAAATACCGTAGGTTTCCAGCATTGAGCCCTCGAAGTTTTGTCGCATGTACACCACAGGATAAATAGAACCTGAGGCGACAATGAGAATGAACAGCTGAAAGTAGCGCTGGCGCATTGAGGGTGCTGACGTCTCGATGATGGACTCCTTGGTTACCAATAATTGTAAAGTGCAGACCCGATGAATGTACCCAAGGCGTAACCCAGTACGCCGACTAAGACACCGGGAGTTACTTGGTCGCGCCAGCCTTTGGCTGCAGCCATGGCGGGTGCTGTTGTAGCACCAAGAATGGCTGCGTTAGAGGCGGTTAAGAGCTCGGGCAAGGTCAACCGGGAGAGTGCACCGATAAAAAGTAAAGTGGTCAGGTGCACGGAAAGCAATATCAGGACAACAACGATTAGCGTGGGTGCCACGCTTACCATCGCCGTGAGGTTGGCGCCCGCTGCGATGGCTGCAAAAAAAGCAAACGACAGGGCAACACCCAGCTCAAATGCGCCCGCCAGCCACTCCCGTATAGCGGGAACTAGCGTTGCCAGCACGAGGGTAAGTGTTGTCAATGTGACGTAGCGATAGCTGCCCATATCAAAATAGGCTACCAGCCCATCGCTCATTGCCACTAGGGCCCCAGCACAGGCGATAGCGAGGCATAGTGACTGTGCTGTCACTGGTGGGGGCGTTGCTTGCGATATTTCGGAGGGCGACGACGTGGTTGGATGCGCCGGGAAAAAGCGCGCTAGCCTAGCGACCCCGGGTAGCAGAGCAATCAAGCTGAGATAAACAGCACTAAAAAGGTTGTCTGCAGCGGTTGCCGCTGAAAAAAATGACCGATCTTGATTCAAGCCGGTCATTTCTCCCAGCGCGGCGTAGTTGACGGAACCACCAATATACGTCGAGGCAAACAACCCCACGATGGCCGCTTCTCGGTCTGACTCCTGAAGCGGCGCTCCTGCGCCCAAGCTACTGAGGTCCAATAATGTTGCGGCCACAACAATGCCGGCAACCGTACCAATAGTAGCCACTAGAAAGGCGAGGGTTGTCCTTGATGCCTCTCGCCAAAGACGACGCAGGTCAGCTTGAAATAGAAACAGTGGAATTAACATCGGTACTAAAAAAGTAAAAATGAAGTCATAGACGGGAGCGCTGTGTGGAATAACTCCCAGATTCGCGGCCAAGATGGCCGCAAGAATCACCATAACAGTTCCTGTCAATTGACGACCGAGACGGGTCTTTTCCAGCAAAAATGATGCGCCGGCTAAAACCATGATCACCGCAAAGATACCAAGGTGGTTCTCTGGATTAATTGCTAACATTCGAGCTTCCAGTCTGCGAAGGCGTTAAGCTAGCACGATCGCGGCACAACGTCGCCCAAGGCACCGTTATTGGTTCTTTGTCATTCCTTTGTTCTTTTGAAAAAAGGGTTCACTGCGTCATGAATGAGATGACCCCCAATGCCTCCTGCGAGGCGCTTGTTCAGCTTAAAGCCGCCTTGCGTAAGAACCGGCGGGATGCTCACCATCGTTATTTTCAAATGGCGACCGTGACGGCAGAGGGCCATCCAAAAAATCGAACGGTAGTGTTTCGGGGGTTTGGCGCCGATGATACATCGCTCCTTGTGATTACCGATCGTCGGAGCGAGAAAATTGTGGAGCTTGAGCAAAACGCCGCGGTTGAGGTCGCCTGGTATTTCACTCGGACACGAGAGCAATTTAGGATATCAGCAGTAACAACTTGCGTGGATTACCGAGGTCAGTCAAAGGAGGACTTAGCGCTGCGCGAACAGGTTTGGCAGCAACTGTCTGAGGCTGCTAGGGCTCAGTTTTTTTGGCGCAGCCCTGGGCGACCTGTAGATACCGGGGCCGCAGCCGCGATCACCGACGCCCCACCTGAAACCTTCGCGCTGCTTAAGTTGAACCCAGTCGCGATCGATCATTTGGTGTTGAGCAAAGTGCAGACACGCAGACGCAGCCAGTTGAAGGATGGGTGTTGGCACGAGCATTGGGTTAACCCTTGATCTTCGCTTCTAGGGTGCATCAGTGACGCTGCAAGAGACGCTGCAACTGGCGGCGCAGAAGCTTCAGGAGAGGTTGCCCGAGCAGGCGCTCGCTGTCTTAGAACCTCAGCGAGAGCTGTGTGCTCGCGTTGCTGATTTTTGGCAGCTTTTGGCTTTGGCCTACAAAGGTATGGGGGACAGCGTGGCGGCAGAGGCGGCGTTTACCACCAGCATAGCGATCGACCCGCAACCCCATGTCCTCACGAACTTGGCCAACCTTCATCGGAGTCTGCGTCAGGCTGAGACTGCATTAGGTTTTTACGATCAGGCCCTGGCACTGGCACCTGATCACCTGCCCGCACAAATTAATCGAGGCAGGGCCTTACTTGATCTAAGCCGTAACAACGACGCTCGTCTTGCCTTCCAAACAATCTTGCAGGCTAAGCCTGGCCATCGCAATGCCACCCTCGGTCTTGCTCAAGCATCGCAACAGATCGGAGAGCAAGAGCACGCTTTAGGATTGTTTCAATCGGTACTTGAGGGAGATCCCGACAACACAG
This sequence comes from Luminiphilus sp. nBUS_16, assembly GCF_051201645.1. Lineage (GTDB taxonomy): Bacteria > Pseudomonadota > Gammaproteobacteria > Pseudomonadales > Halieaceae > Luminiphilus. Next base: position 927,210 of record NZ_CP179205.1, read on the forward strand.
TGGCTCTTAATGGTATGGGGGTATCGCTCAAAACCTTAGGTTACATAGATGATGCCGTGAATTATTTGCAAGTCGGTGCTCAGCACGCACCAGAGTCTCCCGAGCTATTTACGAACCTTGCCAGTGCTCTAGCGCAAGCAGATAGGGAGGATGAAGCGGTCGCCGCATATAATCGCGCACTCGAACTCAGCCCTTACGATCTAGATTTACACGACTGGTTCAATGGTTATCTTGGCGTGATCGCGCACCCACAATATTTAGACTCCTATCGCAGGGTCCTTGAGCAGCAGCCCGCTAACGGGAGGATTGCTACCGCACTTGCCAGAAAGTTGCTGTTGAACGGTTGTGGCTCCGAAGCACAGGCCATTCTTGAGGCGGCTAAGTCAGCCGGAGGTGAGCGAGCGTTACTTGAGGCTGAACTCAGTCACGTTTGTCGGGAGCAGGGCCTTTATAGTGAGGCACTAGAGTCGGTTCGATCTGCGATGAGGCTGGCGCCTGGGGACCCCAGTGTGCAGCGGGAGTTGGCAACGACCTTAATGGCCGCGGGTGAGGACTATGGCGAGGCGCTGCAGATCTTGGATGATCTGCTGCAACGTTACCCGGAAGATCAGGGACTGTGGGCCTTGTGCGCGACAGCGTTGCGGTACACGGAAAACACCGAGCGCTATGCGCGGTTGGTCGATTACGATCATCTGGTGCAGGTTCGAAGCGTTCGTGCCCCCGATGAATTTAAGGGCCTGACGGCGTTTCTGGCCTTCCTTCGGGACTCTCTCAACCTTTTACACACCACCCAACGCCATCCTGTTGAACAGTCGGCGGTGAACGGCACGCAAACTCTCGATGACTTATTCAGTCGTCGCCATCACAGTATTGAGTTGTTGCAGCAGGCCTTAGAAACCCAGCTGTACTCAGTCCTCCAAAACCTGCCGGTGGATGACGCGCATCCTCTCCTAGGTCGAAACACGGGGGGCTTACGTTTCTCGGATTCCTGGTCTATTAGGCTTCGGGATCAGGGCTATCATAAAAATCATTTCCACTCACAGGGTTGGCTATCGAGTGCCTTTTATCTCAGGGTCCCTGACTCCATTAACTACAGTGCCGCCGAGGGGTGGATAAAATTCGGTGAGCCGGGCTTTAAAGCTCGCGAGCAATTATCGGCGGAGTATTGGATTCTCCCCAGAGAAGGCACGTTGGTCGTGTTTCCTTCCTATCTTTGGCACGGTACCGAGCCACTCAGTCACACTCGCGAACGCATGAGCGTGGGCTACGATATTTTGCCGAGTTAATCGCAACTGGCGTCTATTTTGCGCGAACCCAGCTATTGGTGAGTTGTATGCTGAGGCTGCTATGAAATGCGCCGTTCGATGCCTTGCCAGTAGGGTTCCCGTAACGTTGTTTTCAATATTTTTCCGGAAGGGTTTCTGGGTAGTGCCGCGATTAACTCGACGCGACGTGGAATCTTAAAGCCCGCTAGCTTATCCCGGCAAAAGGCAACGACATCATCGACATCGATCATATGGTCGGGTTGTAGTGCAAATATGGCGAGCAGTGCTTCACCGTAGGTGTCGTCAGGAATGCCAATAACAGCAACTTCAATAACACCTGGGATGCCCGAAAGGACGTTTTCTACTTCCACGGGATATACGTTCTCACCCCCTGTCACCACCATGTCTTTGAGACGATCACGAAGGTAAATGTAGCCCTCTTCGTCAATAGTTCCGGCATCTCCCGTCATAACCCAACCATCGATTAACGTTTCAGCTGTGGCTTGTGGGCGATTGAAGTACTCCAACATATTACTGGCAGATCGTAAGCAGATTTCCCCTGTTTGGTTGGGCCCGAGCTCATTGCCCTGAGCATCAACAATTTTGACTTCATTGCCGGGGCAGGCTTTGCCGCAGGAGGTCAGCAAATGAGGGGATCCCGCGATCGCTCTTTCATGATCTTCGGGTGACAGTGCAATGACTGTTCCCGATGTCTCGGTCATACCGTAGACCTGACTAAAGCGGCTATCGAAGACCTCTAGCGCTTCTTCTAGCAGAGTTGCACTGATGGGTGATGCTCCATAGGCAATATTTTCTAATGAGCTAAACTCATAATCGCGAACGTTCGGCACGAGTTTCACAATAGCTTGAATCATCGCAGGAACCATAAACATCGAGGTCACGCTTTGTGTCTGAATCGTCTCGACCACGCGCAGCGGGTCAAACGCTTCATGCAAAATATTGTGAGCGCCATAAGCGAGACCGATATAGGCGACGCCAGTACCGCCAATATGAAAGAGCGGGGCGACCACCAAATTGATGGTGTCGGCATTGTAGGCGCCGTCGTTGGCGATACCCATCATTTGCGTCAACGATAAAATATTGCGATGACTAAGTACCGCGCCTTTGGGTTTGCCGGTGGTTCCGCTGGTGTAGAGCTGCAGGGCAGGGCTATGTTCGTCGACTTGGCCGATTTCTCGATAGGGTTCAACTTCTTGGTTTATCGCTGTAGACAGCGTTAGGAAAGCATCGCTTCGATTGGCAATCAGCCGGGTGGGCAGCTCACGAATGGCGATGGTTTGGGTGATCGTTGCATCAATGCTGTTGTCGGTAACAAAAAGAATATCGACCTGAGCATCATCGAGGACAAACGCCAGCTCCGCGGGTGCGAGTCGAAAGTTGACCGAAACCGTGACGGCACCGATGCGGCTAGCTCCCAAGAGTATTGCGAAATAAGCCGCCGAGTTGAGCCCTAGTACGCCGATTCGGTCTTCTCTTTTGACGCCGGCGTCGAGAAGTAGCCGGGCTATTGTGTGCGACCGGTCAACCAGCGTTCGATAATCCCACTCAAAGTCATGGCCGTTTAGCGCTGCATGGGTGGGGCGCCGCTCGGCGTGGTAGTCGATAGGTTGGTGGAGCAGCACGTTCGACGTCCCTCGTCTTGTAGTTCTAATTGGAAAGCTTTGGTTCTGTGATTCGAACGACAATAGGCAGAAAAACTCTAATGATCAAGCTTCAAAACAGCAGTTATTCTTTAGTTAGTAGCGGCCATAAACTGAGGAAGCGTTTATGAGGCCAAAGTTTTCAGGGTGTTATTGCGAGGTCAACTCTTGGTACACCACTGCTTTAAGTTTTGATGAGCGACTGTTGCTTAGTGGCATTGCTCGGTCGTTTAACCCCGTGGAAAAATCGCAACTCAAAAATTTGGTAAAGAATAGAAAGGTTTAGTGACGCGAGGTGGTTTTGCCAATATTGGTGAATTATCCAAAGTCGCAGCACAAAAAAAAGCACCCCTAAGGGTGCTGCTGTCACTCAGCAGGTATTACTGCGTAGGGTCTGCGACGTCATAGACATAAATAAGCTCGTTAGAGCAGTCAGCAGTCCCCACATTGGTCACACATGCCGTTCCGTTGTAGAGCGTGCTAGAACGGTCTGACTTGAGGCCTGTGTTTCCCTCCCACGCCCCGGAGTTGTTCCAATCGACGAAAAATGTTTTTGATTCGTTCAGATCTAGTTGGTCATTGTCGTTAAGGTCTAAAAACGCCTCCCCTTTATCATCTTTATCAGGGTCAAATTCGCCGGGGTCAAAGTACCCATTGCCATTTGCGTCGTCGAAATCTTCTTCGCCGAGGGTGTAGGCCAATACCCGAACAGGGGCGCTATCAGGACAGACCGTTGGACTGATCATGTTCTCAGGTGCCACCCACTCGACCTCACAGCGCCCAAAGCTTTCGGCTCCGAAAACGCAAGAGCCGGTAGACCCATTATCGCCAGATTGGCCAACGCCCCCGCAGCTAGAAACAACATTGGCAACGGTGCCATCGACTACAGGGTTGCCCGTTCGCTCGAAGGCAGCGATTTCTAAGGTGCAAACCGTGCCCGCCGTATCAGTGGGCCCCGTACAGGCGCTTGTGGATGACTTATAAATGTTATACCGACTGGCTACGGGCACTCCCACCGCAATAGTCAGAGTATCCGACAGTACAGGCGGGAAATTGTTATCACAAGGTTTTGGATCGTCTGGATCGTCTGGATCGTCTGGATCGTCTGAATCTTTTATCAAACATGCAGCAACTCTAACGGGGGTCGGTAACGTTCCCGATTGTACGACAGCCCTAACTACCCCTTGCGCGTCAGTGGTGTCAGTGACGTTGACGCCCGCGGCCGCCGCATCTTCTCCGTTCACCAGAATGCCACCTAAACTTGTAGTAAGTTCAAATTTAACCTCAACATCGGCGACCCCCACGCCCTCAGAATCAAGCACTTGGTAGCTGACAATGGCGGTTTCCTGGGTGCCGGCCCCACCCCCCGAACCTTTAATTGCGATAGTGGTTGGCGCAGCACTCACAAACAACAGTCGCAATTTGTTTTCGGGCAGATCCTTTGCCTCCATGCTCACACTAGTGACATCTTCATAAATGTTGCCATCAGCATCGGTAAATGTTGCTGTGAGCAATCCGGCACCCGTCGTGCCATCCCCAATCAGTCGAAAATTGGCATTGCCATCGGAGTCAGTCAGAGCTTGTCCATTGCTGGGAGAGATTGCGCCTACCGTCGTTGCTAGCGCGATTACTTGGCTTTGAACGCTCGACGTGGCGTCCGCGGTCAGGTTGACCTCCACGTCCACACCATCCTCATCGAAGCTGCTGCCTGACGTAGGTTTCGTGATTGCGAGACTGTAAAGCGGTGTGCCTTGGCTGGAAGTGACGTTGAGGCTATTGCTAAACGTATTGCCCTCCGCAGAGGTGTAGCTTGCTGTCGCAACACCGGCGCCATCGACGCCATTGTATTGAAGTGTAAAAGTGGCATTGCCTGAGGCGTCAGTGATGGCCGAGCCATTACTAGGGGTAATGTCAGAGATTTGACTGGTCAGGGACACCAGTTCACCAGCAACAGCGGGGCCAGAGGCTGAACCCGAGCGCAAATTGACTGTAACAGTCACTGGGTTAGATGGCGTTAGGGAGCCAGTGCTGCGACTCATGCTCAGGACAAAAAGGCTATCTGCATCGGTCTGCGCCTCGAGATTTTCAGTGAGCTGCAGATCACCCTGAGCAGTTGCATAAGTGGCAGTGACGGCTCCCGCGCCGACTGTACCGTTGAACTCCAAAGTAAATTCAGCCACGCCATCGTCAGTAAGAGCCGATCCATTGGCTGGGGCAACAGTCCCCAAATCTGAGGCCAAAGTAATAATTTCATCGTCAACGTTTTGAATCGCGTCATCGAGATCGACTATCGAAACACGAACGGTGAGCGGGTTGTCCTCTTTCAGCGTATTGCTGGCATTGCCGTCAGCGCCCAAAATCACGATGGACAGGGCGGTGTCTAACTCCGCCGAGACCGATTCTAGGACTGCAGTCTCAATCAATGAGGCGTTGTCGGTAGCAAAGCTTGCAGTTACCGTGCCGGCCCCCAGAGTGCTGCTCGCTGTTAGCGTAAATTCCGCAACGCCGGCCGCATTTGTCAGGGTGCTGCCATTGGCTGGATCAATGGTTGCGATGTCACTGGTAAGATTGATAATTCGGGATTCAACAGCTGCTGTGGCTGATGTTGTAGTTAGGGTTACGCGAGCAGTCACCGGCGCCTCAGCAGCGATTTCAGTCGTGGTATTGCCGGCAGCGTTTAGGAGTTCTAAGTCCAAGCTAAAACTACCGATAGTGGAATCTGCTGCCTTAGCTTCTATATTGAGTGATCGCGAAAAAACCTCGCTGGCTGTTCCTGCTGCGTCTATCGATGGCTCATAAGTGGCGGTGATGACACCGGCCCCCAGATCGGTCTGGGCCTCGATCAAAAAGGTTGCCAGACCGCTATCGTCCGTCAGTGCAGAGCCATTGGAGGGGTCGACCGTGCCTATTGAGCTTACCAGTGTAATGATTTCATTGGTCACTGGTGTCTTGATAGCTCCCTCAACACTGAAGAGGGTGATGGTGACGGTTAAGGGGTCGGTGCTAGAAAAGCGTTGCGTCACGTTGCCTGAGGGGCCTGTTGTTGCAAGGTCTAGAAGGTAAGCCGATGCCCCTGCGGCCGCTTGAATACTCAAAGACACGTCAACAGACTGCGCTGACTCGGTATAGGTGGCGGTCAAGGTACCTGCCCCCTCGGTGCCATCAAACGTGACTTCAAAAACTGCAACGCCGTTGGCGTCAGTGAGTGCTGAACCATTATCGGGGCTAACCGTTCCCACCGTAGCGCCTAGCTCAACAACGGCATTGGCGATTGGGTCGCCATTGCTGCGCTCTAGGGTGACTTCAATACTCAGTGGGTTGCTGCCAGAGAGTTGATTGTCAACATCGCCTGCAGCGTTGGTAGCCGCAATGGCAATGACGGCATCAATCTGCTGGGCACCTTCGTTACCAAGGAAACCACCACCGCCTGTGCCGCCACCGCCGCCGCAGGCAGCAATCAGTAGCGCTGCCGCAGTAACACTAATAAACCGGTTCGTTGTCCTTAACCACCGATTGAGCATTACACATTCTCCCTTTAAAACTAAAATACTGAGGTGTCATTATTTGTTGCGACTTTATCATGGCAAGCGCAAGGAAGCAGTCCAGTTCCCAATGAAAATATTAGACTGCACCGAGAAAGAAAACCGCATTTTCCCGTAGATTTTTCATTTTTAGGGCAGTTAAATCTGCCTAGGTAAACCGCTGCTGTTACTCTATGACGATGCCAAGTGTCACTGCCATGAATCAGCAACTCCCTTCCCTAAGCGCCGCCGTGGTGCTTTACCACAGTTCGTTGGAGCAGTTGGAAGCTCTGGTGGCGAGTTTGGATAAAGGCGCTCAATTTATCGGCGCTGACCTACCGCTCTATTTGGTAGATCAAAGTCAGTCGGCGGTTTATTCAGCGGCTGTGGGGGAGATAACACGTAAATTAGGTGCTGGAAGCTCGCTCCAGCTCCACTACATTGCTCGGGAGAGCAACGACGGCTACGGCGCGGGACATAACACGGTTTTGGACAAGGCGTTGGGAGACTATCACTTAATGCTGAATCCCGATGTTGAACTTTCTGAGAATGCCTTGGTTCAGGTGTTGAAAAGCCTGCGAGATCATCCTGATGTCACAATTATGGCGCCACGAGGTGCCAACGCGTTGGGGGATGAGGAGCATCTGGCCAAGCGCTACCCGAGCGTTTTGGTTCTGCTTTTGAGGGCTTTGGGCCTACCATTCTTGTCCCGCTGCTTTTCCCAGCGATTGGCGTCGTACGAGCTGAGAGATTTGGCCGATGAAGGCGACTTGCAGGACGTTCCGCTATTGTCTGGATGCTGCATGGCTGCGCGATCAGATGCATTGCGGGCGGTCGGTGGCTTCAATGAGCGGTTTTTTATGTATTTTGAAGATTACGATCTGTGCATGCGCCTAGCGAGCAAAGGACGAGTGGTTCGAGACCCTAGTGTACGCATTATCCATCATGGGGGCGGGGCGGCTAGGAAAGGATTTCGTCACATTGGCTGGTTCATGTCAGGGGGAATTCGTTTCTTTCGAACATGGGGTTGGCGTTGGGTCTAACGAGGGGACGTGCCACAATATGACCATGGAAGAAATCGATCACCAAAATCTATGGGCGGCTGAACAACGACGACGAGGCATCCTATCGCTGCTTGGGGTGCAACCTCTAGTGGCGCGCTTCAACCCTCCGGGTGCCCGAGTTGCGAAGCAACTTGAATGTCCTCCACAAGCTGAAGTCAGCCCCGTGGCGAGCTCGGCCCTGCACAATGCCATCCCAAGTAAAACTCAAGTGAATCAGGGTTCATCCACGCAGGTTCAACCCTCTGCTAAGGCAGCCCAGCCGCGGCCTGAAGGTGCCAGTACTTCTGAGCGGGTGAGAAATCAAAGTGAACCGAAGCCCAGCGCGCTTACGTTGGCCGATACCGAAGCCGTTGCGTTTCAGCTGCTCATTGTTGAAGCGGGCTCATGGTTATGGCTCGAACAAATTGAGGATAGCCTCATTCGGAGGGAGCAATTGCAGTTGGTTGAAGGTATGGCTCGAGCTATTACTCAAGGCGCAGTCAACCTGAAGCACCACCAATTTGATTGGCCCTTGGCTGAACACGCCCACCTGTCTAAAGATGCCGAGTCGGCAAAGCAAAGTGTTGCGGGTCAGTTACGGCGGCTTGCCCGGGAAAGGCAGGCGCTAGGTATGATCCTTATGGGGCCTGCCTGCAGCGAGTGGGTGAACGTGCCTCCAGCGCTGACCCAACTCATCATCCCGTCAACATTGTCCATGCTTGAAGAACCCTTACTTAAGCGAGAGGCCTGGCAGGTGCTTAAGACTCATACCCCCCGGTCTTGAGAGGCCACATCGCCCAATTCAACAGGTGTTTTCATGGGTGCACAGCCGATACAAGCAATAACGAGAGAAAAATTAAGGCCGCTCTATGAGGCAGCCGCTGGCCCATCATTAAACTTTCTCATGGATTTGATCGCGCAACCGGCTACGTGTAAAGCCTGGTATTGGGCGGACGGCGCTGAGGCTGCTGCGAGCGCTTGGTTTACGCATGTAGGTGAGGAATGCGAACTCATTGACATTCGCGTTGCCGAAAATAAACGTCGCATAGGGCTAGCTGCATCGCTATTAAGTTTTGCGCTGATGGAGCTGAAGTGTTTTGGGGCGACCGTCTGTAGGCTGGAGGTCCGGCAGAGTAACCATGCGGCCAGGGGGTTGTATGAAGGTCTGGGTTTTGAAACTGTTGGCCAACGGCCCAATTATTACCGTGTTCAAGAGGGTAGGGAGGATGCCATTCTTATGGCTGTAAATATTGAGGCGATGCTCAATCCATGAATATTTTAGAGACCGACCACTGGTGTCTGTTACTTCCCCCCGAGTGGTCGGGGGACTATGACGATGACGTGGTTAGAATTGGTGATGCCGATGAGGTGGGAGAAATTGAGATCACTACCTTATGCAAAGACAGCGGGAAGGTAACGCCCTCTGAAATCGTTGCAATGGCAAAGGAGGAGTCACCGGAAGTCGCCAGCTGGAAAGACACTGAGATCGGTCAGTTCAAGGGGTTAACCGGAAGCTTCCTCGACGAGGATACCCACGTTCAAGAATGGTATGTTTCGGCCACTTCAGTCTTGCTCTACATTACCTACGTCTGTGATGCGGAGAATGCAGGTATGGATGACGCGGCGGTAATCGAGATTTTAGGAACTTTAGTCGTCGCGGATTAAAGCCGCACCATCAGGATATTTTTCCGGTAACTCGAACGCGTTTGGTACCGGCAATAACCGGGGCTTTGGTTGCCTCAGATCTGCGAGTTGCCGCGTTGTCCCAAGCGTTTTTACCGGCAATGAGAAAGCCGGTCACGATAAATGCGCCGGGAGGCAGGATAGCCAGTAACAGCGCGGGGTAATCTGCCGAGATTATGAAGTGCCATTGTCGGGCACTATCACCAAAAAGCAGCTGCATGTTAGCAAACAAGCCGCCCGTTCCCAGCAACTCGCGAATCGCCCCCAAGACGACCAAAACGGCACCAAAGCCAACGCCCATGATAAAGCCATCGTAAATTGAGGGTAATACCGGGTTCTTTGCCGCGAAGGCGTCCGCCCGGCCAAGAATGATGCAGTTTGTTGTTATTAGTGGCAGAAAAATACCCAGAATTTGATAGAGCTCGTAGGTGTATGCCTGCATGAGCAGTTCAATGGCTGTCACTGATGCCGCAATGATCATGACAAAAACGGGGAGTCGAATCGTGTCTGAGACGATATTCCGCACTACCGATACGCATAAATTGGAACTGATTAAAACAAACAAGGTGGCTGCTGCCAGGCCCAGAGCGTTCACAACAGATGCGGAGACCGCAAGCAAGGGGCACAGCCCCAGCAGCTGCACCAAAGCAGGATTGTTCTTCCAGAGTCCATTGTGGGTTAGCGTGGCGTAGGTTGGTGTTGTCATGGGCCAGTCTCCACGGCGGTATTGTGCGTCGGGTCTACCTCGAATAGCCGGTCTCGATGCAGGGCTTGATACTCAAGTGTGCGACGGATGGCGGCAACAACGGCTCTAGGCGTCACCGTAGCGCCAGTAAATTGGTCGAAAGCACCACCATCTTTTTTGACGCTCCACTCAGCCTGCAAAGGAGACCTTAGCGAACGTCCGTCAAAGCTCAGTATCCAAGGTGACTTTCTGGTGTCGATGCCATCCCCCAGCCCCGGTGTTTCTTTATGAGACACGACTCGGGCACCCGCGATCTCGCCGTCGGCGGTGACACCAACGAGTAATTCGATGTCTCCGCTGTAACCGTCTCGCGCTGTTGCAGGAAGAATGACACCCACCACGGTTTCATCGAATCGCACAGTGTAGCCACTGCGTGCGCTCCGCAGTTCCAGTAGTGGGGTGTTGGCTTCAAGCATAAAACGATCATCGATAAGGCTGTTGTTGTGGGTATTGGCAGGAAAAATTTCTAAAAGCTGCCGCGCTTCGGCCTCACGTATTGAACGCTCAATATCCGTTTTTGTTGTCGCCCACGTCCATGCAATCAATACGGCAGCCAATGCTGCGAAAATGCCCAGAAACAGTGCGGAACGTGAAATAGCAACGGCGGCCTTCACTCGTCATCCCTCTTACTGGGTTTATGACCATAGGTGACCGGCTGTGTGTACTGATCAATAAACGGCGCCGCGAAATTGAGAATTAAAACGGCAAAAGCCACGGCATCAGGATAATTGCCCGCCACCCGGATCAGGTACAGCAGCACTCCGACTAGGGCCCCAAACACGAGTCGCCCGCGATTCGATGTCGCTCCGCTGACAGGGTCTGTAATGATAAAAAAGGCCCCAAACATGGTGGCGCCGCTGAGCCAATGAAATAAGGGCGATCCGCCACTCTCGGAGCTGCCGCTATCGAAACCGATGGCTGCACAAAGCCCTAAAGTAAAAAGCATGGCGACTGGGGCATGCCAAGTAAAGATGCCGCGATAAATCAACCAGGCCCCACCTGCCAGAAAGGCGATGTTCACCCACTCCCAGCCAATTCCCGCCCACTGACCAAACTGCGGACTGTTGTTATAAAGGTCGTCTATTAACAGCCCTTTATTCTGGCGCAGAATATCGAGGGGCGTCGCCATAGTGACGCCATCATAGCTGGCGGGGACTAACAGGGCGGTCAGGGACTCAGCGACGCCGGGTATCTCGCCAAGGCCCCGAGGCGCTTGCCAGCTCGACATTTGTAGGGGGAATGAAATTAGCAGCACCACGTAACCAACCATGGCGGGGTTGAAGGGGTTGTAACCCAAACCACCGAAAACATGCTTACCTAGAATGACTGCCGACAAAATACCGGCTGTGACCAACCACCAGGGAGCGTAAGGGGGAAGTGCAATACAAAGCAGCGTGGAGGTTACAAGCACGCTGTAGTCTTGCAAATACCGCTTTGGGCTGCGGTCTCGAAGGCGCAGCGCGCTGTATTCGAGAGCGAGTGCCAATAGGCCCCCGAATAAAATATTGATCAGGGTGCCCGGGCCAAAAAACCACGTTAAAACCCCAATGCCTGGCAGCGTGGCCAACAAGACGGCCTGCATAACCTGAGTGGTTGTGAGGGGGCCGTGGCCATGGGGTGAAGTGATACGGAGGAAGTTCAAGAGCCGCTTTCCTCATTACCCGCGCTTTCTTTTTTTGCCTTAGCTCGGGCGATGGCAGCAGCGACAGGGTCGTCGGCGCCGCCTGCAGCCGCCTTTTTCTCAGCCGCGGCACGGCGGGCTGCGCGTTGTGTCTCGCGCGCAATGGCTTCTTGTTCTAGTCGTGCTTCACGGGCTTCGAACCGATCTCGAGAGCGGTCTGACCGTACTTTCTCGGCCTTGGACTCACGTATCATTCCCTTGGCGGCTCGATAATATTGCACCAGAGGAATATGGCTGGGGCATACCCACGAGCACGCACCGCACTCAATACAATCGGCTAAATGATGGCGCTCTAGTTGTTCCTGATCTTTAGCACGGGCATACCAGTAAAGCTGTTGAGGTAACAGTGAAGCTGGACAAGCCTCCGCACAAAGCCCACAGCGTATACAAGCCTGCGCATCTGGGGGCGTTGGCAACTCCTGTTCTGTGGGAACAAGAATACAGTTTGTGGTCTTCACAATGGGAACCGCGGCAGACTCAAGAGCGAAGCCCATCATGGGTCCACCATGAATAAGTCGCCGGTTTTGACTGGGGTCAAAGCCGGCGACGGTCAGCAGATGCTCAATTGGGGTCCCCAATCGGGTACGGTAATTGCCAGGGCGCATAAGAGCGCGTCCCGTCAAAGTCACAATGCGGTCAGTGAGGGGTTTGCCATGACAGACTGCGTCCCTAGCGGCTACTGCCGTTCCCGGGTTCTGGCAAACAATCCCCAAGTCAGCTGGGAGCCCTCCGGCAGGAACTTGTTGTCCGGTCAAAATCTCGATGAGCTGCTTCTCACCTCCGGATGGATATTTTGTGGGGAAGGTCATGACCTTGCAGTGCTCGCCTGCAGTCTCTGCTGCTTCGCGCATAGCCGCGAGTGCTGCGGGTTTATTGTCTTCGACAGCCAGTAAAATATCTTCAACAGCTAATATCCGTGCAAGTATTTGAGCGCCTTCGACAATGCCTGCCGCGTCAACCTGCATAAGCGTGTCGTCGGCGGTAATGTAGGGTTCGCACTCTGTGCCGTTGATGATTAACGTTGTTAAGGGCAGCCGCTCCCTAGCCATGAGTTTTACTGCGGTTGGAAACCCGGCGCCGCCCATGCCGGCAATGCCTGCAGCACTTATGCGGGAGATTAATGACTCGGGCGTTTCAGTGCGCCAATCCTCGCAACCGCGGTATTCTATCCAGCGATCTTCACCATCACAGGCGAGCTCCAAGCACAAGTTATCAAGTGCCGAGGGGTGAGGTACTGGCCTGGGTTCTATGGCAATGACAGTACCTGAGGTGGGTGCGTGCAGCGGTACGCTTACCATGCCGTCTGCCTCCGCCAAGAGTTGGCCTCCCAGCACATAGTCGCCAGGCTTTACGCATAAACTCGAGGGCTTACCGATATGTTGCGACAGCGGCAGAACGAGTGATTGAGGTAAACCTGCATCTAACACCGTGCCAGGGTTGGAAAGGTGCTTTTCCTCTTCTGGGTGGATGCCGCCATGAATATTAAAAAAAGTGTTCATGCGGCTTCACGATCGGTAGCGATGATGTTGTTTTTATTTTCGCTGGGCTCGGGCAGCTCCCAGCGCCAGTGTTCAATACCGCCCTTGCGCGGCAGCATATCGATGCAATCCACAGGGCAGGGTTCAACGCACAGGTCGCAGCCTGTACATTCATCTGCAATCACCGTGTGCATCAGCTTGGCCGCGCCTAAAATGGCGTCAACAGGGCAGGCCTGAATGCACTTGGTGCAGCCAATACACTCGTCCTCACGGATGTAGGCCACGTTGGGCTCTTTTTCTTCGCCGTGTTCTGCATCGAGGGTTAGAGGCTCGACATCCAATAAATCGGCAAGGGCGTCTATGGTTTCTTGCCCCCCGGGTGGGCACTTGTTAATCGCTCCGCCCTCTGCAATGGCGGTGGCATAGGGCTTACAGCCAGGGTGGCCGCACTGGCCGCATTGCGTTTGCGGTAGCAACTGATTGATTTGATCAACAAGTGGGTTGCCCTCAGTTTTAAAGCGCACTGACGCGTACCCCAATATGCCACCAAATCCCAGCCCCAGACCTAAAAGGGCTAGTAGGGCTGCGAGTAAGGGGTCGCTTTGAAGTAGGGTCAGCATTCTTACACCAACCCTGCAAAGCCCATGAAGGCAAGGGAAGCAAGTCCGGCCGTGATCATGCCGATAGCGGCCCCCTGAAAAGGTTCGGGAACGTCGGCTACGGTGAGGCGCTCGCGCATGGCTGCGAACAACACTAAAACTAAGGAAAACCCCACAGCGGCGCCAAATCCATAAAATAAGGATTGGGTGAAGTTATGTGCCTGATTGATGTTGAGTAACGCCACCCCTAACACGGCGCAATTGGTGGTAATCAACGGCAAGTACACGCCCAACACGCGGTGCAGCAGCGGGCTGGACTTACGCACCACCATTTCAGTGAATTGCACAACGACGGCGATAACCAAGATAAAGCTTATGGTGCGTAGGTAGGTGAGGTCTAGGGGTACCAGCAGCCATGTGTAGGTGAGATAGCTGCAGACCGATGCGAGTGTCAGCACAAAAGTTGTGGCAGCCGACATACCCATCGCCGTCTCAAGTTTATTGGAGACGCCCATAAACGGACACAACCCCAAAAATTGGACAAGAACAAAATTATTGACGAGCACTGTCCCCGCTAGGAGTAGTGCGTAATCGGCCAGCATGCGCAGCTCCGGCAACCCTGAAGTTTAGTCTGGCCCTATTCTAGACAAAACCGAGCGTTACGGTAATGTTTTGGTGTTATATGCTTAAGACTTTCCGTCCTCGACCATAGCGGCAACATTATCGGGGTCTACCCGCTGCAACAGCGGCTGAAAGTCGTTTAACTCATGGGCCAATAACGGCGCATCGAGGTCATGCCAGTTTAGGTTAACCTTGAGAAATAATTCCGACCGCTCTGCCATGTTGGGCAGAACAGGCTTCAGGTAGGTGATCAGTGCACGGAAAAGATTGATTCCTACCGAGCATACCGCCTGCACCTCAGCCTCGCTGCCCGGCTCTTTTGCGAGAACCCAGGGCTTTTTGTCATCGATGTACTGATTAGCTTGGTCGGCTAAGGCAATGATTTCACGCATAGCACGACTGAATTCACGGGCTTCGTAAAGTGCGGCTATATCGTCGCCGGCGTCGATAAAACGTTGAACTAGGGCGGGCTCTGCACACTGCTCACTTAGGGTGTTGGCAAACTTTTTACGCAAAAATCCCGCGCATCGACTCGCAATATTGACCACCTTGCCGACTAGGTCTGAGTTTACGCGTTTGATGAAGTCATCGAGATTCAAGTCGAAGTCATCAACGCCGGCCCCCAGCTTGGCAGCAAAGTAGTAGCGCAGGTACTCAGGGTCAAGGTGTTTTAGGTAGGCACTGGCATGTATGAAGGTGCCGCGGCTTTTAGACATTTTTGTCCCATCAACGGTCAGGAAGCCGTGGGCGTAAATAGCTGTCGGTAGACGCAACTCTGCAGCTTGCAGCATTGCCGGCCAAAACAAGCCGTGGAAGTTGATGATGTCTTTACCAATAAAGTGATAGAGCTCAGTGTCATGTCCCGGCTGCCACCACTGATCGAAATCGACGTTCTCCCGCTGGCAGTAGTCAAGGCAGCTGGCAATATAGCCAATGGGGGCGTCGAGCCAGACGTAGAAATATTTTCCCGGGTGTCCGGGGATCTCAAAGCCAAAGTAGGGGGCATCGCGACTGATATCCCAATCCTGCAGACCTGCGTCGATCCATTCACGTAATTTATTGCGAATAGCGGGTTGCAGACTGCCGCTTGATGTCCACTTTTCAAGAAGTTCGTGGAAATGGGATAGCTGAAAAAACAGATGATCTGACGCTTTTTCAATGGGTGTGGCCCCTGAAAGCGCTGAAACAGGATCGATCAGATCTGTGGGGCTATAGGTGGCCCCGCAGGCTTCGCAGTTGTCGCCGTATTGATCGGGAGTTTTGCAGCGCGGGCAGGTTCCTTTAATGAACCGATCGGCTAGAAAAAGACCTTTGTCGGGGTCGAAAGCCTGAGTGATTTCGCGGCTGCCAATGTGTCCCTGAGTGTCTAATCGGTTGAAAATTTCAGCGGACCACTGTTGGTTTTCGGGGGAGTGGGTGGAGGCGTAGTTATCAAAACCAATGAGAAAGCCCGTCGAATCTTCTAAATGGTTTAGCCGAACGCGCTCAATGTGTGTTTCTGGCGAAGTTCCGGCTTTTTCTGCCGCAAGCATGATAGCTGTACCATGGGCGTCGTCCGCGCACACGTATATACATTGGTGTCCTCGTGAGCGCTGAAATCTCACCCAGATATCGGCTTGCACCTGCTCCAATATGTGTCCAAGGTGCAGCGGAGCATTGGCGTAGGGGAGGGCTGATGTGACGAGTATATTCCGCGTTGCAGAGGTCATACGGGGCTAGAGCCTGATAATGAAGTGAGCGAAGTCTACCGGAACACAAGCACTGTTTCATGCTGAGTTGAGCCAGTTAGGTATACTTGCGCTCTTTTTTACCCAGCCGGAAAAATGGGCAGCCAGAAAATGCAAACACAACCGAAATATATTGTCGCCATCGCCTCCGGAAAAGGGGGGGTGGGAAAATCCACGGTCACCATGAATCTTGCCTTCGCACTGCAGCAGCAAGGTCGGTCGGTTGGTCTGTTGGATGCGGATATTTATGGGCCCAGTCAGCGTCGTATGCTGGGTGTGAGCCCGGAAATTACGCCTGAGCAGGAGGGTGAAAAATGGCTCCACCCTGTTTCAGTAAACGGAATCAAAGCCATGTCGATGGCGTTTCTGACAGATGAGTCAACTGCCATGGTCTGGCGTGGGCCCATGGCGAGCGGAGCGCTGGTTCAGATGCTTGAACAAACCCTTTGGGGGGAGTTGGACGTTTTGTTGGTCGATATGCCTCCGGGCACCGGAGACATCCAGCTGACGCTGGCACAAAAGGCGGCCTTAGCGGGGGCAGTCATCGTGACCACGCCACAGGATATTGCCCTCATCGACGCCAAGAAAGGCATTGAGATGTTCCGCAAGGTAGACATCCCCGTGCTGGGGGTAATCGAGAATATGGCCACCCACGTATGCTCGCAGTGCGGGCATGAGGAACCAATATTCGGCAGTGGCGGTGGTGAGCAAATGGCAGGCCAATACGATGTTGATGTGCTGGCTAGTCTTCCCTTATCGAAGATTGTTAGGGAAACTGCCGATGCGGGTGTCGCCATGCTGCATGAAGCGCCTGAGGATCCTGCTTCCCAGGGCTTTCAGCAGGCTGCGTCCGCCTTATGGCTGAGCCTTTGTGCCGCCAAACCTAATGCAGGGCCCGTAATCACCATGGGCGACGATTGAACCTAGAGCTGGAGTACTGATTTTGACGATTAAATCTGACCGCTGGATACGTGAAATGGCTGACACAAAAGGGATGATTGAGCCTTTTGAGTCAGGTCAGGTCCGACAGAGAGGAGATGAAAGACTGATTTCCTACGGCACCTCTAGCTACGGCTACGACGTGCGCTGTAGTCGCGAGTTTAAAGTCTTCACTAATATAAATTCAGCGACGGTAGATCCCAAAAACTTTGATGAGGGCAGCTTTGTCCATGTTGAGAGTGATGTCTGCGTGATTCCGCCAAATTCCTTCGCGCTGGCCGCAACGGTCGAATATTTTCGGATACCTCGTAATGTTTTGACAGTTTGTCTGGGTAAAAGTACGTATGCGCGCTGTGGGATTATCGTAAATGTCACGCCACTGGAACCTGAGTGGGAGGGGCATGTCACCCTCGAGTTTTCAAATACCACCACGCTGCCGGCAAAAATCTATGCCAATGAGGGGGTCGCTCAGATGTTGTTTTTTGAGTCGGATGAGATTTGTGAAACCAGCTACGCGGACCGTGGTGGGAAGTATCAGGGCCAGCGAGGTGTGACCTTGCCCAAAGCTTAACGGCTGACAACTGAGGGCTCGAGTGCCAGAGACTCAAGGAGAATTTCAATTGTGGAATCATCTTCCTCGTGGCGAGTGCGAACCATCAAATAGTCCAGCGACGGTGCAATCCAAACATTGGAGCGCCGTGATGCCTCCGGTGACCGCACCTGTTGATAATGAAGAGTTTGCACGTCGCCCTCAGACGTCGTAAGCGCCTCTGTTCCCATGAATTTTAACGTTCGTTGTTTGATTCGAGCCCCATCGACGACCCTGAACTGGAGGATGTCGGGTGGTGCATCAGAGGCTTGCGCCGCTATTTTAAGATCTAGGCGCAGCTGCTCCTGTTGGCTCAGCTGATCGAGGACCCCCGCCGACCAGGAATGCTCTGTCCAGTCGCCTTTTTTCAAGCTTTTGATGACGCCATCCTCGGGTAAAAAAATAACCTCCCGTCGGCGGCGGACAACAGACTTAAGGTGGTAGCCGTAATCAATGCCTTGAATTTGCTCTCCAATGAGCTTGAATCGAGCGGATTCTTTTATCTTGGCGAACATAGAGCTGCCGTTGCTAGTAAGCGTGTAGCCATCATCGGTAGCCACGAGTTGGCGTTTAATCCGCACCTTCATTCCCATCGCTGTCGTTGAGTAAGTGGCTGTGTAGGGGGTCAGCGGGGTCGGTTCGGTAGCGGCAGCACCAACGACAGTAAGCGGGCTCAATGCCCATAAAAAGAATAGCCCACCACACAGAAGTTTTTTCATCAGCTAGGCCTCCAAAGCTTCCCGCCGGGAGGGAGTATTTCGTTACCCCACATCACCCCTTGGGCGTTTAGCCTGACTTCACCTGTCAGCAAGAGGTTGGCGGCATAGGGGTAAAGCTTATGTTCAAACGGCAGTACGCGACTCGCGAGTGATGCTGCAGTATCCCCATGCTCTATGGGTACCGGGGTTTGTAAGATACCCGGACCTTCATCGAGACCGGGGGTCACAAAATGAACGGTAGCACCGCTTTCATGTTCCCCCGCATCTAGAGCTCGTTGGTGGGTGTTGAGCCCGCGGTATTTTGGTAGCAGCGAGGGATGAATGTTAATGAGTTGGCCGCGAAAGCGATCGACAAAATTACCGGTCAGGATGCGCATGAACCCGGCTAGAACAATAACGTCGGGTTTAAATTCGTATATTGTTTCCGCGAGGACCTCATCAAAGGCCTCTCTGGATTCATACAAAGTGTGATCGACCACTGCGGTGGCGATACCTGCATCTTGAGCAATTTTCAGACCCGCGGCTTCGGGGCGATTGCTGATGACAACCTCAACCGAACCCTGAAGTTCGCCGGCCTGTTGCGCTCGCAAAAATGCCCCAAGGTTACTGCCTCTGCCAGACAGCAGTAGCGCTAGGCGTCCCGAGCCCCCTTTCATCCTGAGAACTCGACCCCTCCAGCACCGCTGACAATATCGCCTATTTGCCAAGCGTTGATGCCTGTGCCGGTTAGGTGATCCAGGGTTGTTTGTGCCTGGTCAGCAGCCACGACAACGACCATGCCGACTCCGCAATTGAAGGTACGCAGCATCTCATATTGCTCGACGTTGCCGCCTTGCTGAAGCCATTCAAAAACAGCGGCTGGGCGCCAGCTGCTGAGATCGATTCGTGCGGTACAGCCAGTAGGCAAAACGCGAGGTAAATTTTCGGGGAGGCCGCCACCAGTAATATGTGCCATCGCATGTATTGGCACAGCTTTTTGCAGGGACAAGAGCGCGCGATTATAGATCGTAGTGGGGGCCAGTAGCGCGTCTATTAGTGTCTGTCCGTCAGAGAGGGGGGTGTCCAGCGCAGCAGATTGCACCTCTATGATTTTTCGAATGAGAGAAAAACCATTTGCGTGGGGGCCACTCGAGGGAAGGGCAATAAGCACATCACCATCAGCGACCTTTTTGCCGTCGATAATGTCTCTCTTTTCTGCTACGCCCACACAAAAACCGGCGAGGTCATAATCCTCGCCTTCATACATGCCGGGCATTTCTGCGGTTTCTCCGCCGACTAAGGCACAACCCGCTAACTCACAGCCCTTACCAATGCCGGTGACGACCTCTGCCGCAACGTCGATATTGAGTTTGCCTGTTGCGTAATAGTCGAGGAACAACAGGGGTTCAGCACCGACCACGGCAATGTCGTTACTGCACATCGCCACTAAGTCGATGCCAATCGAATCGTGACGCCCAGCTGTCATGGCGAGTCGCAGTTTCGTGCCAACCCCATCGGTGCCCGAGACGAGTACCGGCTGCTCAAATCCTTGGGGTATTTCTACCAACGCACCAAAGCCTCCAATGCCGCCCATCACTTCGGGTCTTCGAGTTGCTGCGGTGACACTTTTCAGGCGATCAACCAATTCATTGCCGGCGTCGATGTCGACGCCTGCGTCTCGATAGGACAAGGTGGGCTTCTTTGAGGTATCGCTCATGGGTGCTAACGCCATTTGGTCAGTGGTGGTGGGGACAGGGTACTGGCTGGCTGTGAACTAGGGAAGCAACGCTCCAAGGTTTTCACTGGTAAACTTACGGCATGTTAAATCTAATTCGCACATTTAAGGGCCGGATCGGTCAAATTGTCCTCTTTTCGGCGGTGGCATTTCCTGTGTTTGGCCAGTCAGATTTTTACGCTGCCCGCGTTGAAGTGCCTGATCGCAGTGACGCAGCATTGGCATCCGGGGCGCGGGAAGCTCTAAACCGAGTGCTTATCAGAGTGTCTGGCAATGAGGAAATTGCTAAAAACCCGACGGTTGCGGCCGCCTTGAGAGTGGCCCGCGACCGTGTTTCGATCTATAGCTTTGGGCAAGAAGGAGGGCAGGTCTACCTTCAGGCTACATTCGATGATGTTTTAGTGAAAAGTATATTGCGTGAGTCAGACGCCACCTTTTGGTCAGAAGATCGGCCGCCGGTATTACTTTGGCTGGTTGTGGATGAGCCTTACAGTCGCCGATTTGCAACCGTGAGCCAAGACGGCGCTTTACTGTTGGAGCTATCTGAGGCCTTCGCTGCAAGGGGCATTGACCTGCGTTTGCCTCTCCTTGATTTGGAGGATGCAGCCAAGCTGTCCCCTGAAATGGTTTGGCAACGCGTAGCGCGCAGAATTCGCTCGGCGTCTCAGCGGTATGGCACCGAGCATATTTTAGTCGGACGATATGTACAGTTGACCACGGGTTCACAGCTTGCGGATTGGCTTTACCTAGACAGTGAGGATCAGCGGCAAGTTCAGGTGCAGGGCAGTAAAACGACGCCGGTCGTGTTGGCTGGAGTCGATCTTGCTGTCGACGCTATGGCCGATCGCTACGCTGTGACACTTGAGTCAACGCCGGGGCAGAGCTTTATTGCCGTGACGGTTACGGGAGTGGAGAGCTTTACTGATTATCAATCCGTTGTGGGTATACTGCGCCAGCTCCCGGTACTGGATTCCCTCATGATTGATGAAATTTACAAAGACAGGCTGGGAGTTCGAGTGACGGGACTGAGCAACGCTGAGGCGTTGGCCCGGGTGCTGCCCGGTCGATCACGACTGGTTGTCTCGGGTGATGTGTCAGCTAACCGCATAAACTTGCATTGGGGGCAACCATGAGTAACGAAGCTGCTGTGAATCGATGGCCTTTCGTACTGGGCCTGATTGCGGCAATGGCGGTATTTATTTGGGGTCTGCACCCTATTTTGGCGCCTTTTTTAGCGGGGGCGCTCATTGCCTATTTAGGGGATCCGGTAGTCGATGCCCTTGAAAGGCGGGGTATGGGTCGCTCCTCAGGCGTGATCTTGGTGTTCTTGATGCTCATATTGGTGACCACCGTCATTTTATTGGTGGGGGTTCCCCTGCTCATTGATCAGCTTGATCAAGCGATCAAGAAATTACCGATTCTCTATCGATGGGTATCGACCTCACTGCTGCCGTCGATACATGAACGCATTAGCGTAAGTCCAGTGCATTTGCCTCCTATCGACTGGGAGGCTGAATTAGCTGCGCGATGGCAATCTGTAGGCAAGCTGTTGGCAACCTCGGTAGCCAGCCTCACTCGATCGGGTTTTGGTGTCATTGCTGCGGTTTTCAATATGACATTAATACCCGTGGTGGCTTTTTACCTAATGCGTGACTGGGATCGCATGATGGCGGCGATACTTGACCTCGTGCCTGTGGCTTGGCAGCAAGACTTGAGTCGAATGGCCGCCGAAGCCAATGACGTTCTCGGTGCCTTTATACGCGGCCAGTTTTTAGTGATGCTCGCTCAGGCGTTTATCTACAGTGCAGGGTTGTGGGTTGTAGGTTTGGACTTTGCCTTAATATTAGGAACCGTGGCGGGCCTGGCCTCTATTATCCCCTACGCAGGTGCCGTGCTTGGTGTGGGCAGTTCCCTCTTAGTCGCTTGGTTTCAGTCTGGCGGTGATCTGGGCCTTATCGCTTGGGTTGGGCTGGTTTTTGGCGTTGGTCAAACGTTAGAGAGCATGGTTCTTACGCCGTTGTTAATTGGTGACCGAATCGGATTGCACCCCGTTTTGGTGATTTTTGCACTGTTGGCAGGTGGACAGTTGGCGGGTTTTACCGGCGTGCTGTTAGCACTACCTGTCGCGGCCGTAATTGTGGTTTTCTGTCGACATGCGGTCGGTTACTACCGCAACACTGACACCTATCGCAGCGATTGAACGTGAGGCCAGCGTGGTCGATCAGCTACCCCTGAAAATCTCTTTTGATAGCGACCTTAACCTGGATAACTTCCAGTCGCGTCCCGATCTGCTTCAGTTACTAACCGAGGTCGACGCCTTGCTGGCAGGGGCAGGGCAATCGCTGTTTCTTTGGGGGCCCCTTGGGGCCGGTAAAAGCCATTTGCTTCAGGGGATCAGCCGAGCGATCGGCCCCCGAGCCCTTTACTTACCTATGACGGAGCTTCTTCAGTATCCTCCAGAAGCCGTGCTTGAGGGGGTCGCGACCAGCGATGCGGTACTGATTGATGATGTCCAGCTGACTCTCGACAGAGATGATTGGCAGGAGGCCCTGTTCCACAGCTTTAATCGTTTAAAGGCGGCGGGCATTCCTCAGATTTACTCAGGCTTAGCGCCCCCTGCACAGATGACGGCGGTGTTACCCGATCTTCGGTCTCGGTGGGGTGAGCTGGTGGTCTATCACTTGCCTGCCTTGAGCGAGCACGAGCTTGGGGAATTGCTTCAGTTTCGGGCGTTACAGAGGGGGCTGAAGCTCTCTAACGAGGTCGTGCACTATATTTTAAGTCGTGCGCCCCGGGGTACTGAGGCATTAATGGCCTTGTTAGACGAGCTCGATGACGCAGCTCTAGCTAGGGGGCGCCCCATCACAATTCCTTTACTAGCGGAGCTTAGGCTGTGGTCTGGGGATCGGTGACGGTAACGGCATAGTCGTTTGGGCCCAGCTGTAAGTAGCTACGCAACCAGCGAACCAGCAAATACAAAGGCACAGTGTCTGCAAGGGCTGAGAGTGCTTTAAAGGCGTAGTTACTGCCTATCAGCACCAGCAGCGTGTTGAACGCCATCTCTCCACGCCAGTACACCGCGCCGAAGGTAACCGTGATGACCATAATGGAGTCGACCATTTGGCTCAGCAAAGTGCTGAAGTTGTTGCGTAACCATAGGTGCTTGCCTCGGGTGAGGCGTTTCCAAAAATGATACAGCTGAACATCACAGTACTGCGCAGTGATGTAGGCCAGCATCGAAGCGAAAACGGCCCCCGACGTTGTGGCATAAATCAGCTCAAATAATCCAATCTGTCCGCTGACAATATCGCCATTTGGCAGCGCCACAGGCTCCGCCAGTTGTATGATTTGCCAAGGGGGCATGGTCTCAGGTGGCACCGAAGGAGCTAGATTTCCTAAAGTGAGTACCGCAAGAATTAAAAGATTAAGGCCCAATCCAACGGTGACTAAAAAGTTCGCGCGGGCGCGCCCATAAAGCTCTGACACCAAATCGGTGCAAAGGAATGTCAGTGGGTAGGGCAATACGCCTACCGCTAAGGCGAGGGGGCCTAGCTGTATAAAGCGGGTGATGCCGACAACGTTGAGTAGAGTCATGGCGCCCAAAAATACGGCCGCCAACACTAAAAAGACCCGTTCGCGTCGCTCTCTGAGAAGCTCACTCGCCACGATTAATGCTCTACTTGCCCCAGATTTCCGTGCAACACGGCACCGTTTATCACGGGATTGCTGTGCGCCCAAACGATCAAGCGAGCAATTTCCTCAGGTTCAACAAGCCGCCCAAAGCTATTCATGGAACTGATAGCCTCAACGATTTTTTGGTCCTGACCAATATGATTGCGCAGCATCTCGGTATCAGTAAACCCAGGGCAAATTAGAGCGGTATGGATCCCTCTGCCCATTAAATCCTGACAAGTGGCACGCATCATTCCTAGCTGTGCATGTTTGCTCACGACGTAACTAAAGGCGCCTTTGACAGCCTTTTCAGATAGCGTTGACCCTACAAATAATACGCTAGAGCCGCTGGGCATCAGCGGCAGGAGCTCGCGGTTGAGGTTGTTAATGGCGAGGGTGTTGATCTGAAGGACGGTTGCTAAGGACGCATCATCGGTGTCGTCTGCGGTGTCCTTGAGCATCAATGCAGCGTTGTGAACCAAGCACACCGATTCGAGCTGCTTATCTTTTAAATGCGCTGACAATGAACTTGTCAGCTCTTGAACCGATTTTCGGTCGCTTAAATCACCGCATAAATCCGTCACCCCGCTCACAGGGCAGGGGCGGCGAGAAATGTTGATGACGGCAAAACCGGCATTGAGAAACAGGGCCGCAGCAGCAGCTCCGATGCCCGAGCTGGCTCCCGTGATAATGGCGGTTTGTGTCATGCTGGTGGCTTTCCTTAATCCTCTATGATCGGTACGCAGGTCTGCAGCAGCTGGATGGCAAACCTCTCTATTGGCTTGCTAACCGCTTCACCAGACCCCACCATACACTGTCCCCACAAATCTGGCAGTCCACAATGGATCGTTTGACTACACTTTACATCGACAAGGAAGCGCACAAGTTTTCAGCGGCGCATTTCACGATTTTCACAGCCACCGACCGCGAGCGGCTGCATGGGCACAACTACTCAGTGTCAGCTCGCATTGTGGCGCCCATGGGGAGCAACGGATTCTCTGCCGATTACAACGTTTACAAACGTCGAATTGCCGATCTCTGCAAGCCCCTTGACGAGTACATGTTGGTGGCTGGTAACTCACCCTATCAAACCATCGAGGAGCATGAAGACGAATATTGGGTGACCTTTGCGGGCAGAACCTTGAAGTTTTTACAAGACGAGACCCAGTTGTTGCCCGTCGTCAATGTCACCGTGGAGGAGTTGGCGCATTATCTGTTGGATAAATTGATGATGTTGAGTGAGGGTGAAGGTCTGGTTGAGGTCGAAGTGGGGGTTTCCTCGGGGCCAGGACAGACAGGCTCTGCATTGTGGACTGAAGCCGGGAAAAATAAATCATAGTATTAGTGAACTTTTCTGCTGTCGCCGGGGTCTGAATTAATAGCTGCAGTGATGGCGCCACCACGGGGATGGCGCAAGGGAAACATCCTGCTAGCCCCTTTCCTGCGATGCAGGGGGGCCCCGATTTGAGTGGCTCCTTTTTCGCCGGCTAATCGCCGGCGTTTTTTTTGCTTTTTTTCGGGGTCAGCGTCCCAGCTCGTCGAGTAGCTGTTTGAGTGACTGCGCGGTTTGTGGGCCTTTTAAGGTGGCAACTAGGGCGCCGTCAGGGCTTACAATCAGTGTTGTTGGTAGCACGCTCGGGCGCGGAACACCTAGGGCCAAGGCAGGATCTTGGGGTAAGTTGGCAAAGAGTATGCCCATTTCTGAGCGTTGTTGGCTCAGCTCGGACCCCTTTTGATCGTCATAATTAACACCAAAAACCGTAATATCTGGGGCTTCATCAACAAGGTTGAGCTCGGGGATTTCTTCGCGGCAGGGGGTACACCAAAGCGCCCAGTAATTAACCAGTCGCCACTGTCCTTCTGCAGGCAGTGACTGTGTTGGTTGACCATCACAGCCTGTCGCAAGCAGCAACATGAGTGCCAGTACGCGCTTCATAAAGTTTCTGACAGTGCGCTGTCGCCCTCCGCCGTGCTAAAAAGTTTCTGTAGGGATATGCTCAAAATCTCACTTTGAACCTGCCGTTGCTCACTGAGTAATGCGTTCGCACGTATTTGCCAGGGCTTGCAAACCGCTAAGGTGACAGGAACCTCCAACTCTTGGTTGATGAGGGCTTTGATCTCTATGAGCCGGACATGGTGCAGGTCACGGCTGAGTATGTAGTGACCCTGAAGCGTTTGAGTGATGAGGTTCGCTGCCATGAGTGAATCTCGAATGTGGCGCCAGCTGTCGCTATCTAGACCATCACCTATAACATCTCGGTCGCTGAGTATTTGGAGCTCCCCAAGAGTGTAGCCCTTCAGTTGAGCGCGCCATAATAAATAAAGAACATCGAGAGCTTTGAGTAGGACTGGGCGCTGCGCCTGCGCAGCTGTCTGATAGGAGGCCTGACTGTGCACAACAATGGCCCCCAAAAGAATGATGGTCCATGTGATGTAGAGCCACAGTAAAAAGATAGGTACGGCTGCGAACGCCCCATAAATAAGTGCGTAACTGGAGTTGGCAATGGCGGCGGTAAATAGGGCTTTTGCGGCGGTAAAAGTGACAGCTACAAAGAGGCCTCCAAAAATAGCGTGTCGAAAGGGTACGGCGCAGTTGGGAACCGCCATGTAGAGTGCCGTTACGCCGAGTATCCCTAAGACAAAGGGGAGGAGTGAAAGTAAGGCGGATGAAACGCCCAGCACATCGATCCCCTCTACAGCGTGGGCGGCCGCAAAGAGATAGGCCTTGATGCCTATGCCGAGACCGATGAGGATCGGTGCCAAACTGAGCACTGCCCAATACAGCAGAACACTCGAAACGACATTTCTATTTTCACGGTTGCGCCAGATGTTGTTGAACGCTCGCTCGACATTTCGCAACATAAGCACGGCCGTGGTTGCCAAAATCGCAATACCGACACCCGTAAGATTCTTTGCTTGCTCGGAAAAGCTGGTGAGATAGTTCGCAACGTCTTGGGAGGCCTCGGGAAGCAGGTTATCGACCAGAAACTGCTGAAGTTGCGCCTGAATATCGGTGGCAGTGGGGATCGCCGTTGATATGGAATAAACTAAGGTCAGTAGCGGCACGAGGGCAAAGAGACTCATGTAAACCAGCGCTGCAGCTATTTCAGAACAGCGGTCATCTTGATAGCGCTGCAGCAAATACCGACAGCGATCCACGGCGTTCTGTATTGGGGAGTGCTCTGTCATACTATGCGCTCGTGTGATGGTTGTTCGGTAACGTAACCGAGTTAACAGTCCCTCATTAAGCTTAGCAGGGCGGCGTTGCCTGTAAATCAGCTATCATCCTTTTTTTTAAGAATACTATGAAATCGATGTCCTATATTTTGGTGCTCTACTATTCCCGCGGTGGCAAGACCGCAGAAATGGCATCGCGGATAGCGCGGGGTGTTAGTCAAGTGCCGGGTATTGAAGCGCGCTTGCGGACCGTGCCTCCTGTCGCGACTAGCATCGATGAGCGGGCCCCCGACATTCCCGATAGCGGTCCCCTTTATTGCGAGGAGGATGACTTACGCCAATGTTCAGGCCTTATATTGGGAAGTCCCACTCGCTTTGGCAATATGGCGGCGCCGTTAAAGCATTTTATCGATACAACTTCATCGCTATGGCTAAGTGGGGCCCTGATTAACAAGCCTGCAGCCGTTTTCACTTCAACGTCCAGTTTGCATGGTGGTCAGGAAAGCACGTTGCTGAGTATGCTGCTGCCGTTAATGCATCACGGCATGATACTGACAGGGCTCCCTTACAGTGAGTCGGGTTTGCGTCAAACAACGGGAGGGGGTACACCCTATGGCGCTAGTCATTGGGCCGGTGAGAATAATGAGCGACCACTCGATGAGCATGAAAGCGCGCTGTGTCAGGCTTTGGGCAAGCGCGTGGCAACGATAGCCTTAGCGACGGACTCCATACTGTGATGGCACGTGGTTCTACGACTCGAAAAATTTGGTGGGCACTGTGGCTTTTTTGGTCGCTGGTGATTGTGCAACAAATTGTACTCGACGCCCGCTTTGGGGCGCCTGTTCAGTGGTTGATTCTGCAGGTGGTGCCCCTCTTAGTGTTTGTCCCTTGGGTTCTCAGGGATAACTTGCACAGTCTAATTTGGCTGTCCTTTGTGCTCCTGGGATACTTTGTTTTAGCGGTGCAGACCGCCTTTGCAAGACCCGGTGATGGGGTTGCCCTCGCCGGTGTATTTTTGCAGGTGATTTTATTCTTGGTAGCGGCCCTCTACATCCGCTTTCGAGGCCGAGAGCTGAGGCGGCAACAAACGCCCGAAGTTATGGAGAAGTAGTCATGGTGGTTTGGCGTTATATACGCGGTTTTTTCAAAGGGCTTTGGCGCGGCCTATCCCTCTTTAATAAGGCCGTAATGACGCTAGTCCCACTTGCGGTGACTCTCTACGTCGTGGTGATTATTGCTGTGGCTTTTAATCAGGTCGCTCCTGACCCAATTCCAGAGCATGCGGCACTGGTGATCAACCCCAGCGGCGAGCTCGTTGAAAACCCTTCGCCGTTAGAGCCCATCGAAGCATTGATGCAAGACGGCGCTGGGGAAGTGCTGGTTTTTCGCGTCAAAAAAGCAATAAAAGAAGCCGCCGAGGACGATCGTATTACGGCCTTAGTTCTAGACCTTGAGGCACTAAACGGACCTTCAATCAGTCATGTTCAAGAATTAAAGTCGGCGGTTGAAGCTTTCCAATTGTCGGGGAAACCCGTCGTTGCGATAGGCGATTACTACTCTCAGTCCCAATATTTGTTGGCCTCTCAGGCTGACCATGTTCTGCTGCATCCAGAAGGAGGTATAGAGGTTTCTGGGTTTGCGGTGTATCGAAATTATGTACGCGAACTGCTCGATAACGTTTATCTGACAATGAACGTGTTTCGGGTAGGCGAGAGTAAATCAGCGGTTGAGCCTTACCTTCGTGATGACATGTCTGACCTTGAACGAGAGGTTGTGGGTCATTGGTTGGGTGATGTTTGGCGCGCCTACACGGGGCTTGTGGAAGCACCTAGAGAGATGGCGCCAGGATTTGTTGATCAATTCATTGATGAATTTCCGGATCGATTAGAGATAGCGGGGGGTGATGCTGCTGCGTTGATGTTGGAAGCCGGATTTGTCGATGAGCTAACGACCCACAGTCGAAGGGATGAAATGTTGGCCGACTGGGTGGGGGCGACGGATGACGACGGCCACTGGATTTCTGTGTCGGTTAATGACTATTTGGCCGCCCGTGAGGCAGAAAATGAGGTTGAGGAGACCAAACCGCGCATAGCGGTTGTCCCTATCGAGGGCGAGTTAATTCCCGGAGAGAGCGGTCGCGGTTTTGCAGGCTCTGACACGGTAGTGGCGCAGCTAGAGCGAGCACTTGAGCAAACGGATTTGAGCGCCATTGTCCTGCGTATTAACTCTCCCGGTGGCAGTGTGTTTGCGTCAGAAGTCATTCGCCAGAAAATCCTAGAGATACAAGCACTTGATTTTCCGGTTGTCGCATCAATGGGTTCGGTAGCGGCCTCTGGTGGTTATTATATTGCCGCCGATGCGGACGAAATATGGGCACATCCCAGCACCATCACGGGCAGCATTGGCGTATTTGCGGCGTTCCCCACGGTAGAGAAACTCTATCAATGGGCAGGAGTCACTCCCGACGGTGTTAGCACGTCCAGTCTTGCGACGGCGGCCAGGTTGGATACCGGAGTGAGCGATACCGGACGTCGTATTATCAACAGCATGATTAGCAATGTTTATAGCGACTTTGTGACCCTGGTGGCTGCGGGGCGTGGCAAAACCTGGGACGAAATAAATGCCGTAGCGGGCGGTCGAGTTTGGAGCGGAGAGGACGCCCTCACAGTGGGGCTGGTCGATAGTTTAGGTGGCCTGCAAGCCGCGCTTGATGCAGCCGCAGGTCTCGCCGAAGTTGAGGACTTCGATACACTCTATATTGGTACGCCGATAAGTCCTGAGCAGCGATTCTTTGAGCAAGTGGGAAGAGGGCTGGGTCAGGCACAGCTGCCGGGCAGCTCCGTGCTAAATCGTTTATCGCAGCAACTAGCGCCTTTCATTCGGCTGTCCGATAGCTTGCAGGACCCTGCCAGTATGTATCTGCGTTGCCTTGAGTGTGGTGGATTCTGATGTTTGAGAAAGCCGACTTAAAAAATAAGGCCACACCCGCCCGGTCGGCGGCGACATTGATCGTAACTCGAGACGGAACTGATGGGTTGGAGGTGCTGCTGTTACGCCGCAACCCCGCGCTTAAAGTTATGGCAGGTGCCTGGGTTTTTCCCGGCGGCAAGGTCGATGAAGCTGATGCCGGTGAGGACGCTCTTGCTAGAGCTAATAACGCTGCGATACGAGAACTGCATGAAGAGACGGGGCTCGAGGTTGGGTCGGAGCCCATTATCCATTTTTCACGGTGGTTGACTCCTGAAGTGGTCAAACATCGATTTGATACCCACTTTTTTCTGGCCCCACAAAGTGGCAACACTTCAGTCGTAGTCGATGGTAGTGAAATCGTTGAGTATCGCTGGGTAAAGCCCGATATCGCGATAGCGGAACAGGCGGCAGGGACGTTAAAGGTGCCACCGCCAACCTTGGTATCACTGACTGACGTGGCCGAGTACGAAAGCTTGGCTGATCTTGTGAAGGCCGTTAAGCGTCGACAGCCGCCTTATTTTTTCCCGAGAATTCTCGAGCAGGGAGAAGATCACGTGTTTTTGTATCCGGGCGACTCAGGGTATGAGGCCTCTGACGTGAGTTTAGCGACCGTCCGTCACCGAACAACCATGCATCAAGGTGTCTTTACTTATCGACGGGATTTTCCCTGGCCTGACCATCACCAGTAGCTACGAAAGCCTGCGTTTTTTTTGCGGGGGCCCCTCTTTAAGCTCGATCGGCAGCTGCGCCTCAAAAATGATCACTTGCTGGCCATTCAGAGCTAAAGGTTCTCGTCTGTAGAGCTCTAGTGTCGAAGCCTTCGTCCCACAATTTGTGCCGTGATAGGCCAGGTTTAACGGCAACTCCCTCGTGGTCACAACGTTTTAGCTAAGTGGGCGGTGATTTTGCTATCGCCGGTGAGATGGTTTTTGACGCAGGATAGCGCTTTTAATACTTCATGACGGAGCAACCCCACATAGGATAGCTCAGCGCCAATTGGCTCCCGGCAATTTTGCGCGTGTTGTGGCGACATTGGTGTCGAAAATATCTGCAACGGGGCGTTGGTGGCCCACCTCCCAACGTCGCGATATCATGGTGACCGGGAAGAGAAACACCTCACTATTACCATATTGCAGCGCTCGTGTGCGCCCTGCTCGATCACGGTAAACGACCCAATTCATGTTAAGCTCGCTGGCGAAGAGATCTCCGAGTACTACGCCAAGGGCTTGCAGTTCTAATTTGTCATCGGGGGCGATTAGACCCAGCTCAAGAATACGTTGAAGAGTGGCAAGATCCCGTTGGGGAATCCCCGTTAATTGTTGGCCCAGTTGGTTTGCCAGAGATTCGATGCTAGAGCGCTGCGCAGCCATAAATTGTTGGTCGATAGGGCTCAGAGGTTCAATGCGTCGATCCAAGGTGTTGGGCGAGATGATGGCATCCTGAGCCCAACTTTGGGGACCAGCAGTGACCGACAAAAACAACAACAGAAAGGGGAGAATAATTTGTCTCACTTTAAGTTGTATCGAAACTCTCGAAGTGGATAATTGCGCGATCATGATCAAAGTACAAAACCCAACAATGCCTTTGGATGAAGCACTATGATAACCGGAAGTATCGTCGCGCTGGTAACACCTATGACGTCCGCTGGCGCCATTGATAAAAAAGGTCTCGCTACGTTGATTGAGTACCACATTCAGGCGGGCACTGCGGCGCTAGGTATTGCGGGCACAACCGGTGAAAGTGCGACCCTCACCATGGGTGAGCACATTGACGTTATTCAGTTCGTTGTTGAGCAAGCTGCTGGTCGAATACCTGTGGTTGCAGGAACCGGGTCTAACTCTACTCATGAAGCCATTGAATTGACCGTGGCTGCGGCTGCAGCCGGTGCCGAATACTCACTGCTAGTCACTCCCTACTACAACAAACCGCCGCAGGAGGGGCTTTATCGCCACTTTTGCCAGGTTGCGGCAGCCGTCAACATTCCCATCATTCTCTACAACGTGCCATCAAGAACAGGTGTCGATCTGAGTAATGAGACCGTTCTCAGGCTAAGTGAGGTGGGAAATATTGCAGGGCTCAAAGATGCTACGGGCGATGTCGAGCGTGGGAGGGACTTAATCTCAAAACTACCTGACACCTTTGCGGTTTACTCTGGAGATGATGCGACAGCCCTTGATTTGATGAGCGCTGGTGGTCGTGGCAACGTTTCGGTGACTGCAAATATCGCGGCGAGCAAAGTTGCGGAGGTTTGTCGTCTGGCCATCGCCGGTGACTACACCGGGGCACAGAAAATTAACGCAGAGCTCAGCGCATTAAATGATGCGCTTTTTATTGAAGCTAACCCCATCCCCGTGAAATGGGCCATGGTAGAGTTGGGAATGATCAGCGATGGCATTAGGTTGCCATTAGTGGCAATGTCTTCAGCGCATCAAGACACAGTTTTAAAGGCAATCCGGCAGGCGGGACTCTAACGATGAAAAGGTATGGCTTGGTGCTCGCGTTACCCGTGTTGCTGCTTCAGGGCTGCAGCTGGATTTATGGTGAAGACGGTTTGTTCCCGGATAACACCGACCGATACCAAGACGCCCCAGAGTTGGCGGTTATCTCAGTGCCTGCGACAGCTTCCACCGAAGCGCTCGATCCCACCTACCCGATCCCTGATGTTAAGCAGAGCTTTTTATTGGAGAGTGAGTTTGAGGTACCCAGACCCGCTCCGCTAACCGGCTCCAATCAATACGAGACGGTGCGCATTCAACGCCTAGCTGACGAAAGCTGGGCTCTTGTTGCGGTAGCCCCCGGGCAGCTTTGGCCACAAGTGCGGGGGTTTCTCACGGCCTCGGGGATTGCTGTGGCAGCTTCTGATGCTGAATCTGGATTGATAGATACACAGTTCGTCACTCTACAAGACAGGGCGTTACCCACGCGATTCCGGTTTAGAGTGGACACCGGTGTTCAGCGTAATACGTCTGAGCTTCACGTGTTGCAACAAAATCAATCGGGCAGCGATACCTCCTGGCCAGCGGTATCTGATGACCTCGAGCTTGAGTCGGAGATGCTGCGCAACATTGCTCAATTTATTGCCAATAGCGCCGAGGCGGCCCCCGTTTCAATGATGGCGGACAGGGCGATGGGTGACGAGGGGCGCGTCACGCTCGAAGACAGTGAGACTGCGACGCGTTTGATATTGCGTCTGCCCTTCAACCGCGCTTGGGCTTCCATGAACAAAGCGCTGCCTGAAGCGGGATTTGCTATTGACGATAAAGATCGCACCGAGGGCGTATTCTATCTGACCTTTGTGGGTCCTCAGGAAGAAGACGAGAGCGGTTGGTTTGACTGGATGTGGGGCGGAGAAGACGCCCATCCTCTTGCCAACCAAAAGTTCCTTGTAAAGGTCGCCTCGGTAGAAGAGTCACGAATGGTCATTTCGCTCATGGGTGAGGACGGTGGCCCGGTTGAGCGCAGAGACCAGCAAGCTTTGCTGACATTGATTAAAGGCACTATCAACTGATGCGATTTGCTTCCCTGGGTAGTGGTAGCCAGGGTAACGCGACCTTGGTGAACACCGAGGAGACGCTGATCCTAGTTGATTGCGGCTTTCCTCGCAGGGAGACCGAGCGTCGCCTGCAGCGATTAAATGTTGCCGCTGAAGACATTGATGCAATTATTGTGACCCACGAGCATGGGGATCACAGTGGCGGAGTGGCGAGTTTTTCACGACACTACAAAACCCCCGTATATTGCACCCACGGCACCGCCGCAAGCGGCCGGTTATCCGGCGTTTTTCAGCAGGTTTTGATCAACGCGGGGGATGATTTTACGATAGGGTCGATTCACGTTCTGGCCGTTCCTGTGCCTCACGACGCCCGAGAGCCGGTGCAGTTTCGGTTTGAAGCTGCAGGGGGCATTCTGGGGCTGCTGACCGATTTAGGCAGTATTACTCCGCACCTCGTGGAAGCGTTCTCTGGATGCGATGCCCTGCTACTAGAATTTAATCACGAGCTTGAGTTACTGATGCAAGGCTCTTATCCCGCGTCTCTAAAGCGACGTGTGGCCGGTGACTTTGGACATTTGAACAACAATCAGGCTAGGGAGTTGTTACAAAGACTTGATAATCACCGATTGAAAGTTTTGGTGGCTGGGCATTTAAGCCTTAAAAACAATAGCAAAGAGCACGCCTTGGCAGCCCTTGCTGCTGCGGCTAGTCACCATCAAGCGGCGGTTCATCTCGCTTGTCAGGATTCCGGCTTCGAGTGGTTATCGGTGTCTGGTAATGCGGGCTTTGCACTCGCCGAAGCGGTCAGTGCTTGATGCTTCCAGCGACGGTTACTCCATAGCCAATCTTCCGGGTAGGCGCGAATGGCCGCCTCGGTGAGTTCGGCATAGCGTTCAATGATCCATGATTCTTCTACCGCTTTGGGTTCCCGAGTAATTTCCATGACTTCAACCTCAAAATATCCGCGTTTCTTGCGCTGACATTTCGCAAAGGCGACGGGGAAGCCAGTTGCCTTAGCCAGCGACGCTGCGCCTGAAAAAAAGGCGGTTTCTCGATTGAGAAACGTGGTGATATGGACGCGCTCACGCAACCCTGGAGATTGATCAGCGAGCATGTAAATTAGTCGTGGTGTTCTACGGTGCCGAATAATATTTCGCGCAGTGTCACGCATTTCAATCGCAGTTGCGCCAAACCGTCTGCGGGCTTGTAGGCTGAACGCGTCGGCAGCTTCACTGTGAAGTCGCTTATAAACAAATGCCATCGGCATTTCATATAGCGCGGCGGCACGATGGAGCATCCACTCCCAATTGCCCTGATGTGCCAGCATCACCAAAACCGACTGTTGTCCCTGCTGGCTTAACTCGGCAAGTAATTCTGGGTTGACGACCTCAAGGTGCTGTTCAAAAAAAGTCAGTGGTTGCCGCGATCCAGCAATAATTTCGACGGCGGTGTCGCACAGGTTTCGGTAAAACCGTTTGCGGGTTGTCTTGATTTCCGCTGTGGTCCACTCGGGGAACGCTTGGGCGAGATTTTGTTCTACGACTTTCCGCCGATAACGGAATACATGTTGCAGTAACCAGGCCCCGCCTGAGGACGCGGCATAAAGCCACTTTAGAGGCAGTCGAGCTAGTGCCGAGTAAATTGATTTAATCATTTTGTCCTTCGGAAGCCCTATGGCAGTGTTCGGGCACCGTTAGGGTAGTGACATAATCGAGCAGGCCGACTTTGGGGCATTGCAGCATTGGATTGTTGGTCAGATCTAGTAGCTGGAGTTTCGTTAGTTGCGCTAAGGGCACAGGATCGACCACGACATTGTGATCGAGCCACAGTGACTCAACACCCGAAAGCTGTCCCAATTCCACAAGGTTGCGTATACGGTTATCAGAGAGCTTTAGCTGGGTGAGGCCAGCAAACTGACCGAGCCCATTTAACGAGGCAATGCCGGCATTGCTGCAGTTGAGCGCCTTTAGCTCGAGAGGATCCGCAATATTTTCATCCGTAATGCGTTGCTCGATACACCGCTGTAATGCCTCATCAGCGACCTTAAAATCCGTGAACAGTCGAGCGGGTCCGTAGACCTGACGATCGTTTAACGTGACGTCATAATTCTGGCAAGCGGCGAGCAAAAAGCAGAGCAAGCAGATGCGATACATGGGCGACTCCTGACTGTGACTACGTATAATGCCAAGAACGCGGGTCTTGAGACACAGTTATGGTAGATAAATCCGGTCAATTGCGCCGACGCCAGGGTGAGTCAGGGTCTCAACGGGCTCGGATACTGAAACAGTTGGAGCAATCGCTGCGCAAACATTGGCGCCTAGGGCAGAATATGGTGTTGTGCTGGGCCCCTGACCCAAAGGGTGTGCTGACACTGATGGTTCCCCATTACTTTTTGGGTAACCTCACCGCTGGGGAGGGTAGCGGTGAGCTTGCGGAAAAAGAGCAGTTTGTGAGTGCGGTTATCGGAGGCTCCTGTCTCAAAAGTCACGGGGAGATTTTTAGTATTGCTCGGCGACTCGGTGTGTCCACCAGTTTCATCAAGCTCGATGGCGTTTTGGGGGAAGACCCCGAGATGCTAGCGGCGGCCGACGCTATTATTTCAAGCTATGGAATCAGCTATGTCAGCTCCCGTGCGGTGCTGCTTTTTGACATTGCTGAGTTCTCCCTCTACACCCCGTTTGAGCAGGCGAGCCAACTCAATTCCTTGTCTTACTCAATGAACTCAGCGTACAGCAAGCTGCAGCGTCAGGGCGTCGATGTAAATTTTGCAAGAACCACCACCGGCGATGGATATTATGTGTGGAATCGCGATCAGGGCGCCTACCCAGATCTAGATATGTTGTCGTTTTTGCTGCTGATTTTAATTGATAATGCGGTAGCTAGAGGCCAAGCGTCAGGGAACACAGTGCCTGTTATTCGATCGGCTTTTCATATTGGTAGCCACTACGAGTTGTTTCAGGCTGAGGGTGTAAACCCCTCAGTTTTGAGCTACATCGTGGGAGACGTGACAATTGCCCTGGCTAGAATGCTCGAATCTGGCAGGGCAGGACAGATTATCCTGGGTGAATTTCAAGCGAATTTGCCGAATCGTGAAGGTGTTTTTGGTGCGCAAGAGTTCGTAGCGCAGGCTATTGCTGAGTTGAAAGAGCTCAACAAACTGCGCATAGCGGGGCAGTCTCTGACGGATATTCGGGCTGTGACCTCTCAGGAGGGGGCTTTGCAGACCTTGTCGATGGTGGATAAGCACGGCATGGCCCTTGAGGCACTGAATTTGGAGCTCGAAATTGAGCTGTCCGATGAGAATTTGAGGCTGGGAGTACGCTAGCCTTGAGTCAGCCTGAAGCGACGTCGGAGGCGTGTACGGTTGTACCTGCGACTGCTGGGGCATGGCCTATTGCGCAACGTATTGCAGGCCAGTTGAGCTGTCGGGTGGCGCGCCATGCCGAAGAGGTAATTTCTCCCGTCGCACTTTTTGTTGACCACGATGATTTGTGGCTACAAAAGCGTTCATCAGAGCAGGTGAGCCCCGTGCGAGTAGATTTCGCATCCCCGGGACTTCAGCACCGACGTAAGAGCGGACAAAATGAGCTGTTGGGAAGAGCTGTAGGGGTCAAGGGTGACGTCAGGCCATCGGTGTTAGATGCGACCGCCGGGTTAGGGCGGGATGCTTACGTTTTAGCTGACCTCGGGTGCTCTGTCACTCTAATTGAAAGATCCCCGGTGCTAGCGTTCATGCTTGAGCAGGCGCTGGAACGAGCGTCGATTTCTGCCATTGCGTCGGTCCAGTTGGCGTGCTCTCGGATGCAACTGCAACCCGGAGACAGTCGCAATTACAACACTTCAAAAGAAACGGTTATCTACTTGGATCCCATGTTTACTGAACGTCGAGGGTCCGCCGCGGTAAAGAAAGATCTCAGTGTATTGCAGGCACTGCACGGCAGTTTGGAAAACGAAGACGAGCAACTGCTTGCCTGGGCAATGTCACAACCCGTGCGGCGTGTCGTTGTTAAGCGGCCTTTGAAATCGCCCGCACTTGATCTTCGAAAGCCGTCACATACCATCAAGGGGAAGGCTGTGCGGTTTGATGTTTATGCACTCTAGGAGATTGCTATGTCAGCGTGTCTGGTA
This sequence comes from Luminiphilus sp. nBUS_16, assembly GCF_051201645.1. GTDB lineage: Bacteria > Pseudomonadota > Gammaproteobacteria > Pseudomonadales > Halieaceae > Luminiphilus. The sequence continues at coordinate 964,635 of NZ_CP179205.1, forward strand.
ACGGGCTGTGCTCGTGGGGGTAAGACAGTTTTAAGCTCTAGAGTCACCGATGCATTGAGCCAGGGTGATGCTTGTGATCGGTTGCGACAGTCAGAGCCGTTGGCGCTGCTTGTGTTGCGTTGTGAGCAGCATTCCCCCCTTATAGAACCCGGCAGGCAGCATGAGCTCGAAACACTTCAGTCGTTTATTGAAGCGCCCTGGATGCTGCTTCAGACGGCGCTTGGCTTAGCCAGTCATGCTGGATTGAAAGTTGTCTTGGAGCTACCGCAACCAACCGACGCATTAACGAAGTCGGTAGCTGCATTTTGGTCATGTTGGTTGGAGTCTCGAGATTTTCCTACGGGAACCTCGGCATGTGAGGTTGAGCTGCGGTCGCTTAGTGAGCCGCCAGCAGGCGTGACATGATGCCAAAGTAAATGGCGGTGAGTCGGGGGATATCATCGAGTGAAATATGCTCGTCGACTTGATGTATCGAAGCATTAACGGGCCCCAGTTCTACAATTTGGGTGCCGGTTTTGGCGATGAACCGTCCGTCGGAGGTACCCCCGCCCGTCGACAATATTGGGGCTGTTCCCGTGATGGACTCAATACTGGCGGCGACCGCATCGACCAATGCACCAGGCTCAGTCAAAAAGGGCTCGCCGCTCAGTCGCCATTCAATATCAAATTCAGAGACGTGCTGACTCAAAATTTGTTCGCAGCGGCTGCGTATCGCCGTCGCGTCAGTCTCTGTTGAGAAACGCACATTAAACTGTGCCGTCAGTGTGCCCGGGATAATGTTGGTAGCGCCTGTGCCCGCTTGAATATTTCCAAACTGTAGGCGAGTGGGCTCGAAGAAGGCGTTGCCTTGGTCCCAAGGCTCCTTCGCGAGTGCATCGAGGGCCAAAAATGCCGAGTGAATCGGGTTGTCTGCGAATTGAGGGTAAGCGATGTGACCTTGTTTGCCCCGGATTGTGATCACCCCATTAATGGAACCGCGTCGCCCGTTCTTTATCACGTCACCGAGAGACGCAGAGCTTGAGGGCTCGCCGACCACGCACCAGTCAAGCCGCTCTCCTCTGGCGATCAGTTCATCAACAACTCTGACCGTTCCGTCTGTTGCAGGACCTTCCTCGTCTGCGGTGATTAAAAAGCCCAGCCGCCCGGAGTGATCACCATGTTGTTTGGCGAAAGCCTCTGCTGCCACGGTCATGGCGGCAAGGCTTGCCTTCATGTCGGCAGTGCCTCGGCCATAGAGCACACCGTCGCGCTCAGTGGGTGTAAAGGGCGGCGTTGACCATCGTGTTTCGGGTCCCGTTGGAACGACATCGGTATGGCCTGCGAAAACGAGCGTGCCTTCACCCTTGCCGCGGGTCGCCCAGAAATTATCGACCTCTCCAAAGCGCATGGGCTCGCAGTCAAACCCGGCAGCTGTCAGTCGCTGCATCAGTATTTCCTGACAGCCTGCATCGTTGGGCGTAACGGACGGACATTCTATGAGTTGGCGGGTCAGCGCAACGGCTGCTGCCCCGTATTCAGTTGTTGGCATGAAGGCTCTCATTCAATTCAATGGCTGAGCGGTTAGTGAGGCACTCTACAGTGCCAGACGTGCTATTCCGCCTGAATAATAGGTCTGATTTCCCTGCGAGGTCGCGGGCTGAGACGGTTTCCACAGGTTTTCTCGCACCATCTAAAAGTGTCACTTTGGTGCCCGCCGTTATGAATAGTCCAGCTTCGATCGTGCAGCGATCTCCCAAGGGGATCCCCAATCCGGCGTTGGCCCCAATCAAACACTCTCGGCCTACTGAGATAATAATATTGCCGCCTCCAGAGAGGGTTCCCATGGTAGAACAGCCTCCGCCAAGATCTGAGCCCGCACCTACCCAGACGCCTGCTGAAATTCGCCCCTCGATCATGCCGGGTCCTTCTGTTCCCCCATTGAAGTTGATGAAGCCTTCGTGCATCACCGTCGTTCCTTCACCTAGGTAAGCGCCCAGTCGGATTCTAGCCGTGTGGGCAATGCGTACACCGCTTGGCACTACGTAATTTGTCATTTTGGGAAACTTATCGACGCTCGCGACCTCGAGTACACTCCCTCGCAGGCGCGCATCCAACTGGCGCTGTGCCAGATCGCTCAGGCAGACGGCGCCCTGATCTGTCCAGGCCACATTGGGCAGTAACGCAAAAACCCCTTCCAGTTCGGTGTCGTGGGGTTTGACTTGGCGATGGGACAACAAGTGCAGCTTTAGATACGCATCCGCAACGGTCTCTGGGGCGGCGTTGTCGGTGAGTGTGGTCGCCAACACCTTGCCACTCGAAGATTTTAGCTGATCGGCAACAGCCGCCTGCTCACTGGCGCCTACCGCAGCAAAGTTACTGCTGAGCTCCGCGAGTTGGCTCTCATCGAGAGGGCCCGACACACCTTGTACCACCGCGGCAAGATCGCCTCCGATATTGCTGAGCGGGTTAGGGTAAAAGACGTCTAGTGTCTCGCCCGCCGTATTGTGGGTAGCAATACCCAGTCCAAATCCATGCACCATGCTCATGGTCGTCTCCTGTAAATGTTAGAAAATTTATCGTTGAAAGCGAATGGCATAGTCGGTGGCGCTAAAGCCTACAGCGGTCTCGCCTTGGTGCTCTAGCACCGGTCGCTTGATCAGCGTTGGGTGGTCGAGTAAGAGTGCTATCGCATCCCCGCTCTCTGCCTTCAACCGCTCCTGTTCAGAAAGATTTTTCCAAGTTGTACTGCGTTTATTGAGCAGCGCTTTTTGACCTACGGCATCGATCCAATGGCGCAGCTGCGTTGGTGAAGGGGCGGTTTTTCTAAGATCCACGAATTGGTAATTTAGGTCTTCAGATTCGAACCACTGCTTTGCTTTTTTAATGGAATCACAATTGGGTATACCGTAAATCACAGGGTCCATAGGAGCTCCTACACTCATCAATTAGGTCAGGCAGGCCATAAGCCTATCAGAATCAGGGTTTGTTGATCTTTTTGGGGTGTTTGCGAAGGGGGTAACAGGTAGTACATATTTCGCAGACCCGACCATCACAGCCTCGGGCTGTGCAGTACTCCCGGCCGTAAAAAATAATTTGCAAATGGAGATCGTTCCAGCGGGACTCTGGGAAGACGCGTTTGAGATCCCGCTCGGTTTCGACAACGTTTCTGCCCCGGGTCAAACCCCAGCGCTGGGCAAGACGATGGATATGCGTGTCGACAGGAAATGCAGGGTGGCCCCAGGCCTGAGCCATCACTACGCCAGCGGTCTTATGGCCGACACCAGGCAAAGCTTCAAGCGCTTCGAAAGTCCGAGGAACTTGAGCATCATGCTGGGCAATCAAAATCTGACTCAAGCCCTTAATCGCTTTGGATTTCTGTGGAGACAGCCCGCAGGGTCGAATGATGCTGCGAATAGCTTCGACTGAGAGTTCAGCCATGGTTTCGGGTGTATCGGCGGCGGCGAACAATCCCGGGGTCACCTGATTGACCCGCTCGTCGGTGCACTGCGCGCTCAATAAGACCGCAATTAAGAGTGTAAAGGGGTCACTATGATCTAGGGGTACCGGAGGTTTTGGGTACAGTTCAGCGAGGCGCCTGTCGATAAAAGTGACGCGCTCTCCTTTTGTTAGATTTTGCGGTGTAGAGGGTTCAGGGGCCATAGCTTTACCAGCCTTGCTCGAGTGCTTGAACGATCCGCTGTGCGGCTTCAACGCATGTTTCCTGATCGGTGACCAGTGCCATGCGGATACGGTTTTCTCCCGGATTCTCGCCATTGACCGTTCGGCCTAAAAACTGCCCAGGGAGAACCGCGACGTTGCAGCGTCTCAGTAACTCACACGCAAATTCCAAGTCGTCAAACGGCGTTTTAGGCCACAGGTAAAAGCCAGCGTCTGGGGTGGTGACGTCGAGCTGTGAAGATAATATGGGCACCACGGCTTCAAATTTGGCGCGGTAAGCAGCGCGGTTCGCCACCACGTGGGTTTCATCGCTCCAGGCAACCGAGCTTGCAATCTGGTGGTGAGGTGGCATGGCGCAGCCATGATAGGTTCGATACTGCGTAAATTTTTTAATGATGTCAGCGTCTCCCGCGACGAAACCTGATCGCAGCCCAGGGAGGTTGGAGCGCTTTGATAAGCTGTGAAAGCACAGACATCGAGTGAAATCGTTGAGGCCCATGTTCGCCGCAGCGCTAAGAAGACCCGTGGGTGGTGCCTGTTCGTCGGGATAAATTTCGCTATAGCATTCGTCGCTAACGATAACAAAATCATGTTCTTGAGCAAGGGTAATGAGGGTCCGTAGCTCGGCCTCGGCCATGACCGCACCCGATGGATTCCCTGGATTGCAAATGTACAGTAGCTCCAGCTGTTCCCAGTCATCAGCAGTAACGTTGGAAAAGTCGGGCTTGAATTTGTTGCAACTGTTGGCCGGAACGAATGTGGGGTTTGTGCCCGCTAGCAATGCTGCTCCCTCGTAGATTTGGTAAAACGGATTGGGGCTCATAACTCTTCCCGGCTCGCCGGGGGTCACTAAGGTCTGGGCAATTGCAAACAAAGCCTCGCGAGTGCCGTTCACCGGCAGGACCTGAGCATCAGCATCAATCCGTGGCAGCTCAAACCGCCGCTCTATCCAGCGCGCGATACTCGCCCGTAACGACGCTGAGCCCGTGGTGGAGGGGTAGTGACTGATTTCACCGAGGGCTTGGGTAAGTGCTTCTATGACCACTTGAGGCGGGGCGTGCTGAGGTTCACCAATTGTCAGTGCTATTTCAGGCAGGTTTGCCGCCGATATGCCTTTAAATAAGTGGCCCAGTCGTTGAAATGGATAGGGCTGTAATGCGTTTAAACCCGGATTCATAGCTGACTTTGCAGCTCTGTGTCGAGAGCTTGTTTTATCGCGTCCTCGAGACGAATCAGTGCTTGAGTGTCGCTTATGCTATTGCCATCACTTGTGGTGACAAAAAAGACATCCTCTACGCGCTCGCCCAATGTCTGAATTTTTGCCGCCTGCAGTGATACGTTTTGGGCCACGAAAACCGCGCCAATATTGGCGAGTAGCCCAGGGCGGTCGGGGGTGGCAATCTCAAGTACCGTCCAGCCGCGTCGATCGTCTTGATGAACCGATGTCTCAGTGGGAATGACGAATGATTTTTGCCGACGTGGCGTGTGTCGAGTGACGGTGCGGATCTCTTTCTGAGTCAGCGCAGCAGACAGCCCGACTCTGATGCTCTCTAGGGTAGTGATATCTCCTGAAACCGGGTTGCCATCGGCCTTCAGCACATAAAAGGTATCTAGCGTTGCGCCATCGCTCCCTAAATAAATTCTAGCGTCGTTCACACTCAGGTCTAAGAGTTCCAATTGGGCGCAAATACGAGCAAAGAGATCGGGGCTGTCAGGCGCATGAACAAAAATTTGTGTTGCGTTGGCTACGGTTGAATCGCTGCTTTGCCGAATTAGGACTAGAGCTTGCTCGAGATTGCTATGGTCTGCGATGGACTCGGTATGCCAGGCAATATCATCCGGGCGCTCTCTCAGGAAATAGTCATCGCCTCTCAACGCCCAGATGCCTTCGATGTCAGCTTTGATAAAGCCTCGATCCTCTAGCAATTCCAAAGCCGCTTGACGAGTTGTATCAACCACACTCTGACGGTCTACGGGATTTTCCAGTCCTCGAATAAGCGCTCGGCGGGTTTCCGTATAGGTCTGACGTAGCAGCGTGCTGCGCCAGGCATTCCAAAGTTCTGGGTTCGTGCCATGAATGTCAGCGACGGTGAGGGTATACAAATAATCTAGGCGCTCTTGCGTGGCCACATGTTTGGCGAAGAGGGCGATCTCATCGGGATCCGAGATGTCTTTGCGCTGTGAGAAGGAGCTCATCAGTAGATGGTTGCGCACTAACCACACCACTAGGTTGGTATCGGTTTGGCTGAGACTGTGTCTCTCGCAAAATCCCTGTGCGTCGACGGCACCTAACTCGGAGTGATCCCCACCGCGACCCTTCCCGATATCGTGGTAAAGCGCAGCGATGTAGAGCAGCTCGGGCGCCCTGAGGCGCTGGGCGATTCGTGTGGAGACTGGGAATTTATCGGTGTAGTCGGCGCGCATGAATCGGCGGGTATTGGCGAGAACCTCAAGGGTGTGCGCTTCAACGGTATAGGCGTGAAATAGATCGAATTGCATTTGCCCCACGATGCGCCCAAATTCTGGGAGATACCTGCCCAGCAAGCCATGCCTGGCCATGCGACGCAGTTGCAAAGTGACGCCGTGTGGTGAGCGAATGAGCTCCATGAACAGTCTTTGATTGACTGGGTCTGCTCTAAAGGGGGGATCGATAAGGTCGTGGGCGGCTCTTAACAGCCGCCAAGTTCCCGGGGCAATTCCGCTGATATTAGAGTTATTGGCGAGGACAACGAACACCTGCAACAGGTTTGAGGGTTCTTTGATAAAAACGTCATCTCGCCTTGCAGACAGCAGGCCGCCTATCACCTCAAAGTCGTCGCTAAGCAGTCGGGCTTTTTCGCGATCATCGCTGTGCAAAATTTGTCGCTCGAAAGCCTGCATGACAAGCTCACGAAGTTGCGCCAAGGCCTGTGCCCAGCGATAGTAAACTTGCATAAACTGCTCTACCGCAAGTTTTTCACCGTCAACCATTTCCCAAAGTTGAGAGAGCTTCTGTTGTTGTTCAAAAAGCAGACGATCTTCTTCTCGACCGTTTAACGTATGCAGCGCGAAACGCACTTGCCCGATAAAATTTTGACCGGCTTCCAACATCCTCTGCTCATCGGTGTTGAGAAAGTCAGCTTCATTGAGGTCCTGTAAGGCAACGTCGTAGTGGCGTTTGGCAATCCAGCCGATGACCTGAATATCCCTGAGTCCACCGGGACCGTTCTTGACGTGAGGCTCCAAATTGCTTTCGGTGTTGCCAAAATGATCGTGGCGCGACTCGGTTTCCTCAAGCTTCGCCTTATAAAAGTCTTTGCTGTCCCACATCCGATCTGCATCGATATGGCCTTTTAGTTGTGCAAATAGCTCAGTGCTCCCGGCGATGCAGCGCGCCTCAAGCAGAGACGTAAAAATGGTGAGATCCTCCCGAGCTAGAGTTTCGCACTCGTCCAGCGTCCTGACACTAGACCCAACTTTGAGGCCGATATCCCAAAGATTTCTCAATAGTTCGGAGAGTTGTGCTGCGGTGCTTTCGTCGGGGGGATGCGTGACGAGGATTAACAGGTCAATATCGGAGAATGGATACAGTTCACCGCGGCCGTAACCACCTACGGCCGCAAGTGCTAAATCTATTCGCTGATCCAGATAAAAACGCCACAGATGGGTCAGAACATCGTCAACCGCCGCTGAGCGAGCAGATAGTAGGGGCCAGACCGGGCTGGTCGGGTGAAAGTCACCAGTAATTTCTTCAGTGACCTCCGCAAGATATCGCTGGCAATCTTGCACAGGTTGGTCTGAATGGCTAATTGGCTTGGCCATGAATCGCGCTCTCTGGGGTCAACTCAACAAGGCAGGATTTCGGGAGTTCTTTTGGTAAAGACTTCACACCCATCAGCAGTGACCGCGAGAGTGTGCTCCCACTGCGCGGAAAGTCGTCCGTCACGAGTGGTCACGGTCCAGCCGTCTTTGGTGTTGAGCTTGGTATGACGTTTGCCTGCATTGATCATGGGCTCGATAGTAAAGGTCATGCCTTCAGTAAGAACCTCCCCCAAGCCTGGAGAACCGTAGTGGAGAATTTGGGGCTCTTCGTGAAAAATTTGCCCAATGCCATGGCCGCAATACTCGCGAACGACGGAATAATAATTTTCTTCCGCGTAACGTTGAATCACGTGACCGATGTCACCCAAGGTCGTTCCGGGCCGAACAATTTCAAGTGCCTTGTAAAGACATTCCTGCGTAATGCGAATCAATCGCTCTGCATGGGGTGCCACGTCGCCCACGCCCACCATAATGCTGGTGTCACCATGCCAGCCGTCCTTGATCACAGTAACGTCGATGTTGATGATGTCACCATTGCGGAGCTTTTTGTTGTCTGAGGGGATGCCATGGCAGATCACATCGTTTACCGAGGTGCAAATGGACTTGGGAAACCCGTGGTAATTTAAGGGAGCTGGAATGGCGTGCTGAACGTTCACGATGTAATCGTGGCAAATGCGGTCTAGCTCTCCCGTAGTCATTCCGACTTTGACCAATGGCTCTATCATCTCCAGAACTTCAGCCGCTAGGCGGCCTGCAACGCGCATGCCTTGGAGCTCTTCGGGGGTTTTGGGTGTAGCAGCCATGCCAATTCACATCTCTTTTCCGGGGATAAGGGCATTGTAACCAAAGGACGCGCTAATGTCCTTTTTCCTTCTCCAATTCGTGGAAATATGGTATAACGCGCGCCTCGTTGGAATGAGTCCGGCGGGGCGAGGGTGTTTGCCTTCGCTTTAATGTCGACTTCACACATCATAAAAGCTGGGCCGGGTGCCGTTTTTCGGTTGGACCTAGCGGACGTGTGACGATCAAAACCCAAACCTCAGGAAGGTATTTATGGCTCAAGTAAGCATGCGCGATCTGCTACAAGCAGGCGCCCACTTTGGACACCAGACCCGTTTCTGGAACCCCAAAATGGACCAATTCATTTTCGGGGCGCGAAACAAAATACACATTATCAATCTCGAGCACACCGTGCCGGCGTTCAATGACGCGCTCAAACACGTCCAGCGCCTTGCGAGCAACAAAAGCAACATTATGTTTGTAGGCACTAAGCGGGCGGCAGGTAAAGTGATCGAAGAGCAGGCTGCTCGCTGTGGTATGCCTTATGTCAGTCATCGTTGGCTGGGCGGCATGCTCACCAACTACAAAACCGTTCGCTCATCCATAAAGCGGCTGCGAGAGCTTGAGGATCAGGAAGCTGACGGTACTTTCGCCAAGCTGACAAAGAAAGAGGCGCTGATGCGTACTCGCTCTAAAGAAAAGCTAGATCGTTCCGTCGGCGGAATCAAGGATATGACCGGTTTGCCTGACGTCCTGTTTGTTATTGACGTCGATCACGAGCGAATCGCCATTACTGAGGCAAACAAGTTGGGTATTCCCGTCATTGGCATCGTCGATACAAATAGCAATCCCGATGGTATCGATTACGTGATTCCCGGAAATGATGACGCGATTCGAGCCATCAGGCTTTATGTGAAAGCTGTTGCCGACGCCGTTTTGGAAGGCAAAGCTGAGCGAGGCGAAGTGCCCGCCGCTGATGAGTTTGTCGAGGTTGAAGAAACGCCAACAGACACAGCCGAATCGGCAGAGGCCGACGCCTAAGATTACGCCGCGCCTTGCGCGGCTTTTTTTTAATTCAGCGGGGCGAACGCCCTGCAGCAAACTAACAGAGCTTTTTCGGAAATGACTTCCGAGATGGCGTGATGAGGGATATAGCATGTCAGCAGCATTGGTAAAGGAGCTTCGAGAGCGCACAGGACTGGGGCTCCTCGAGTGTAAAAGAGCGCTGAAGGAAGCCGCTAACGATATTGACGCAGCCATCGAGGCTTTGCGTAAATCCAGCGGAATGAAGGCAGCGAAAAAAGCGGGCCGAATTGCGGCGGACGGCGTTGTAACAACGCGCATCGCCGAGGATGGCAGCTTCGGTGTATTGGTCGAAGTGAACAGTGAGACTGATTTTGTCGCTCGAGATGAAGGCTTTTTGGGTTTTGTGGGTTCGGTGGCTGATAAGCTTTACGAAAACCGATCTGCCGATGTTGAGGCACTGAAGTCAGGTTCCCTTGAGGAAGCTCGTGAAGCGCTGGTGCAGAAAATCGGAGAAAACATCGGTATCCGTAGGGCCTCTATGGTCACAGCAGAAAACGGTGTTGTGGGAAGTTATGTGCACGGCAACAATAGAATCGCTGTGCTAGTCGAGTTGCGCGGTGGTGATCAAGACCTTGCTCGCGACGTCGCCATGCATGTTGCTGCGGTCAATCCCCAGGTGGTATCTCCGTCGGACATGCCTGAGGAGCTCCTCGAAAAAGAGCGCGATATTTTTACCGCTCAGGCACAAGAGTCTGGCAAGCCAGCAGAGATCATTGAAAAAATGATTGGCGGACGTATCAAAAAATACCTTGCCGAGAACAGCCTTTCAGAACAGGCCTTTGTTAAAGACCCCGATGTGACAGTAGGAAGCCTTGTCAAAGCGGCGGGTGCTGAAGTGGTGTCGTTTTCACGCTTTGAGGTTGGCGAGGGTATCGAAGTGGAAAAAGTTGATTTTGCCGACGAGGTCGCTGCCCAGCTTAAAGGGTAAATTTGATGCGGCCCCACTAACATTGGGGTCGCAGCAAGCTGGCCGAACGGTTTTTTGTTGGTCATATGTCGCTTAGTAAGCACCGGTCAGGAACTTATGGCCTGACTTACGACTCAAGTGTCCGGTAGGATAGTAAAGTCTTGAGAAAGGAGAAGACCTGTGGCAAGCGAAAAAATAGTCAAACGCATTCTGCTCAAACTCAGCGGTGAGGCCCTCACCGGCGAAGAAGCGTTTGGAATCGATCCTAAAGTACTGGATCAGCTTGCCCTCGAGGTTGGTCAATTAGTTGGTATCGGCGTACAAGTGGGTCTGGTTGTCGGCGGCGGCAACCTGTTTCGCGGTAAAGCGCTTCAAGCTGCTGGCCTAGATCGGGTGACCGGCGACCATATGGGCATGCTGGCCACCGTGATGAATGCCCTGGCACTTCGCGACGCGCTGGAGCGCTCCAACATCGCCACTCAAGTCATGTCAGCCATCCCCATGAGCGGCGTTGTCGATCATTACGACCGCAGAAAGGCTATTCGCGCGTTATCCAACGGAGATGTTGTTATCTTTACCGCGGGAACCGGCAATCCGTTTTTTACGACCGATTCGGCGGCGTGCTTGCGCGGCATTGAAATCAACGCCAATCTCGTTTTGAAGGCGACAAAAGTCGACGGCGTTTACAGCGCGGATCCAATGAAGGATGCAGCTGCTGAGCGTTTTGATCAGCTGACTTTTGATCAGGTTTTAGATCGCAAGCTGGAGGTGATGGACTTAACGGCAATTTGCCTGTGCCGTGATCATAATTTACCCGTTCGTGTCTTCGATATGGCACAGCGAGGCGCGCTGCTCAGTATTGTTAGGGGTGGCTCAGAGGGCACTTTGATTAGCTGATGGACGGTTCCAGTCACAGAGCTGTTGCAATACAGGAAAAAAACCATGATTGACGATATTCGCATTGAGACTGAGGAGCGCATGGTCAAGGCCGTGGATGCACTGGGTCATCACTTCAACAAAATTCGAACGGGTCGGGCGCATCCTAGCCTGCTGGATGGCATCAAGGCTGAATATTATGGGTCGCTCACGCCTCTGAATCAGTTGGCTAATATCACCGTTGAGGATGCTCGTACTTTGGCCGTAACCGCTTTTGATAAGAGCATGACGCCGACTATTGAAAAAGCGATTATGAAATCTGACCTGGGTCTTAACCCTGCAACGGCGGGTGATGTGATGCGCATTCCCATGCCTATGTTGACAGAGGAAACCCGGCGCGGGTTTATTAAGCAAGCGAAGGCTGAGGCAGAGGCGGGCCGAGTGTCCATTCGCAGTGCCCGACGTGATGCAAATGGCATGCTGAAGGAGTTACTTAAAGATAAAGAGATCTCTGAAGATGATGAGCGCCGTGCTCAGGACATTATCCAGAAACTGACCGATACGTTTGTCGCCAAAGTAGAGGAAGCTCTAGCGGCGAAAGAAACGGATTTGATGGAAATCTGAAGGAGTTCCTGGCCCAAGTGCCGACAATACGATGAATACACCCTTTCAATCCAACCTCGTTAACTGGCGGCCAGAACCCCAGCACATCGCCATTATTATGGACGGTAACGGGCGTTGGGCGAGTCGTAGAGGGCTTCCCGTGCCTGCAGGACATCGGGCGGGCGTGGAGGCGGTGCGTGCGGCGCTGAAAACCTGTAAGGAAAAGGGGATTAAGGCACTCACCTTATTCGCTTTTAGCAGTGAAAATTGGGGGCGACCCGAAACTGAAGTTCGAGCTTTGATGGCACTGCTTTGTCATTACTTGCGTCGCGAGGTGGAGCAACTGCAACGAGATAATGTCCGTCTCCGTTTCATAGGGCGACGGGATCGGTTAAGCAGCCGTTTGCAGCGGTTGATGGGCCGCAGTGAAGAGTTAACGGCGCTCAATACCGGGGCCACACTGACACTGGCAGTGGATTACGGCGGTCAGTGGGATGTGGTGGAGGCTGCAAAAATATTTGCGGGTGAGGTTGCTTCGGGGAGGACGACCCTCGATGAGATCACCCCTGAGCGGTTTGAGCGGGCGCTGTCGCTGGGTGATTTACCCGCGCCAGATCTGTGTATCCGCACTGGTGGAGACGCTAGGATTTCTAATTTCATGCTTTGGCAGATGGCTTACACGGAATTTTATTTTTGCGACGTGCTTTGGCCTGACTTTGACGCGGCTGCCGTGACCCTTGCTATTGAGGACTTTCAGAGCCGCGAGCGACGATTCGGATTGCGTGGCGGCGATGATGCCTTTGTTCAGTCTCTGGACATAGCTGGGAACGCCTGATCATGTTGCGTCAGAGGGTGATCACAGGGGTGTTGTTGGCATTAGCTTTTTTGGCGGCAGTTTATTTTTTGCGTTTAGAGGCACTGGCAATAATCTTTGGTGCGGTCGCGGCTGCAGGTGCTTGGGAATGGAGTGGCCTGTCTGGTATCAAATCCGTGCCGTTAAGAGTGTCCTACACTTTGACTTATATAGGCCTGCTGGCGTTAACTTGGGTAGCGCTCGCCATTGGTAATGCGCCGTCTCCTGAGGTTTTCCAACCCTGGTTGGGTTCTGCCTGCTTTTTTTGGTCTGTCGTTATGCTCATGGTTGAGAGTTATCCGGGTACCGCATGGATTTGGCGCAGTCGGATGAGCCGGGCGGTCTTTGGTTTGTTCATTTTAACGACAACATGGTTGTCTACGATCTTCCTACTCACGATGCCCAGCGGCACTGAGCTGCTCATTTTAATGGTATTGGCCGTGGCCTTAGCTGACATTGGCGCTTACTTTGTAGGCCGCCGATGGGGACGTCACAAACTGGCAATCCGGGTAAGTCCCGGTAAAACTTGGGAGGGTTTTTTTGGGGGGGTAGCGTCAGTTGTCGTCCTTACCTGTATCGTGGCCTATATGTTGCCTCAGCATATGGCGCATCTTTCTTTGGTTACAGTAACTCTCCTAGGTCTTGCGGTAGCAGGTGCCTCCGTATTGGGTGATCTGACTGTCAGCATGGTAAAACGCGAAAGTGGCGTCAAAGACTCCGGTAGGTTGCTTCCGGGTCATGGGGGTCTCCTAGACAGAATCGATGGGTTGTGCGCGGCTGCTCCTGTGTTTGGGTTGGGATTACTTCTTGCAGGATACTGAGCTGAAACAGGTTGTCGTTTTGGGGGCTACCGGGTCTATTGGTCTTAGTACTCTGGACGTGCTCAGTCGTCATGCTGACCGCTTTCGTTTACACACCATAACGGCGTATCGTTCCGTCGAGAAAATGCTCGAACTGGTGCTTGCTCACCAGCCTGCACAAGCGGTCATGGCTTGCCCAGATGCCGCCGAGCAGTTGGCTTCTCGGCTGCCTTCTGAGTGCCCAACGCAAGTGCTTGGCGGCGCGCAGGCGCTGATTGATGCGGCGTCCGCCCCTGAGGTCGATGTGGTGATGGCTGCGATAGTGGGCTTTGCTGGTCTGCGACCCACATTGGCCGCTGCAGAACATGGCAAGCGACTGTTACTCGCCAACAAAGAAGCTTTGGTAAGTGCTGGCCGTGTTTTCATGGAGGCGACGCGCGCCGGTGGCGCGACATTGTTGCCGATCGATAGCGAACACAATGCCATGTTTCAGTGCATGCCGGCCAATGCCCAAGGCCGACCCCAATCAGCGGGAGTCGAGAAAATTTTGTTGACCGCATCCGGAGGGCCTTTCAGGGGCCGCCGCCGCGCTGATTTAGTGAGCGTGACCCCTGAGGAAGCCTGTGCGCACCCCAACTGGTCTATGGGTCGTAAGATCTCGGTGGATTCAGCAACATTGTTGAACAAAGGATTGGAGCTTGCCGAAGCGTGCTGGTTATTTGAGTGCACCCCCGACGACATCGACGTGGTGGTTCACCCACAAAGTATTATTCATTCTTTGGTGCGTTATGACGATGGTTCAGTGCTCGCGCAGTTAGGCAATCCAGACATGCGGACACCGATTGCGTACGGCTTGTCTTGGCCTGAGCGAATTGATGCAGGCGTCTCGCCGTTAGATCTGGTCAGCGTAGCAAAGCTCGATTTTGAAGCTCCCGACTTAGAGGCTTTCCCCTGCCTGCGACTGGCACAAGAGGCCATTACCCAGCCGGGAGGTATGTGTGTTCTTAATGCGGCGAATGAAATCGCTGTAGCTGCATTTTTAGGCGGAGAGTTGGGGTTCACCGGTATTGATGACGTCATAGCAAACACCCTAGAGCGGGTCTCGAGTAGCGAGCCAGAGAGTTTGGAGGCTGTTGAGGATTTGGATGGTCGCGCAAGGATTTGCGCTCAAGAGCGTATTCAGCAATTAACACGCGACTCGGGGGGGGGGTAAGGCTGTGGAATTTCTCTGGACGGTGCTCACGGCGCTAATAACACTGGGTATTTTGGTGGCATTTCACGAATACGGCCACTTTTGGGTCGCTAGGCGCTGCGGCGTAAAAGTACTGCGCTTTTCAGTGGGTTTTGGTACGCCTCTGTGGCGAACTCAAGATGCTGACGGCACTGAATACACCATCTCGGCAATTCCCTTAGGCGGCTACGTGCGAATGCTTGACGAACGCGAAGGTGAAGTTGCGTCAAGTGAACTCCATCGCGCCTTCAATCACCAGTCTGTTTGGGCACGCATTGCGATTGTCAGTGCTGGACCGTTGGCCAATTTCCTGCTGGCTATTTTTGTGTTTTGGGTGCTGTTTTTGAGCGGCGAGAAAGGCCTAGTGCCAGTCGTCGAAAGTGTTGAACCCGATTCGCCGGCTTATTTTGCAGGCATTGAAGTGGGTCAAGAAATCATCAGCGTTGACGGTAAACCCACCCCAACCATCAATGCGCTGAGTTTTCGCCTGTTGGAGCGTTTAGGCGACTCAGGTTTCATTGAATTGGAGGCCCGTTATGCGGGCTCAGAGGTTCAATACAGTTCAAATGCCCCGATTGACCGGTGGCTTGCAGGTATTGAGGCCCCAAACCCTATTGGAGGTTTGGGTATTGCCCTGGCCTTCCCTCCAGTGCTGCCGGTTGTCGAGGAGACCATAGAAAACTCGCCTTCCGAGTTGGCTGGATTCCTACCGGGGGATCGGATTGTGTCCGCAGACAATCAGATGATGGCGAATTGGTCAGATTGGGTCGATTACGTTCGGGCTAGACCGGGTGTTCCTATTGCCGTGGTTGTAGAGCGTGACCGATTGGAGGTGTCACTTAGCCTAACGCCGGAGGAGAAACTGTCCAATGGGGATACCATCGGCAGTGTGGGAATGTCTGTGCAAGCGCCCGAAATTCCTGCGGAAAGCCTGCGGGTCTTCGACAGGGGGCCATTCGACGCACTTTTGGCGGCTTTGCAGCGAACTTTTGACCTTATCGTGTTTACATTTGAATCAATTTTAAAGATGCTGCAAGGGTTAATTTCGACAGCCAATCTATCGGGGCCCATCACCATTGCGCAGGTGGCCGCATCGTCAGCAGAGTCCGGCTGGCAATCGTGGCTCGGTTTCCTTGCGTTGTTGAGTATTTCACTGGGGGCCTTAAATTTACTGCCTATTCCTATCCTTGACGGTGGTCATTTGCTGTTTTACATCATCGAGGCGTTCACTGGACGGGCTGTACCCGAGCGCATTCAGGGTTGGGGGTATCAAATGGGACTAATTATGGTGATGAGTCTCATGGCTTTTGCCCTGTATAATGATTTTAGTCGGCTGTAGATGGGTCGCTTATCAAGCTATTTCGAACCTGCCGCTGCTAGAGGGCAACGGTCTGGAGCGGCTTTGTTACTGATTGCGCAAAAAGGCAACAGTTTTGTGGGAGAGAGCATCTTTTGATGTGGTTTGTTAAAAGTAAAAGTAAAGCGGGGCGCTGTCGATGTGTAGCGGGGCTAATGCTCGCGCTATTGACTCTGCTTCCTGCGCTTTCGCAGGCCCAGTCTGAGGCGTTTAGTATCAGCGATATCCGCGTCGAAGGATTGCAGCGTATTTCCCCGGGAAGCGTTTTTGCTGCTCTACCCGTCGGTGTGGGTGACGTGGCAGATACCTACGCGATCAGAGCGTCGGCTAAAAATTTATTTGCGACCGGAAATTTCGACGATATTTCGATCGGTCGAGACGGATCGGTGTTGGTTGTCACGGTTGCCGAACGGCCGAGCATCAGCGAGATCACGATCGACGGTAACAAGGCCATTGAGACCGAAGCCTTGCTAGATGGGCTAAAGGGTGCAGGCCTTTCTGTAGGGAATGTGTTTCAGCGTTCAACGCTCGAGGGAATGCAGCTCGAATTGCAGCGGCAGTATGTACTTCAGGGACGCTACGATGCTCGTATTGAGGCCGAGGTTATCCCGGAGCCTAGGAACCGCGTTTCGATTGCCATTGATGTCAATGAAGGGACGGTCGCCTCGATAAAGCACATCAATGTCGTTGGCAATACCATCTACACGGACGAAGAACTCCGCGACATTTTTGAGTTGAAGACAACTGGCTGGCTGTCTTTTTTCACCAGTGATGACAAATATTCCAAAGAAAAATTAACCTCCGACTTTGAAGCACTGAGTTCATACTACCTTGATCGGGGTTATCTCGAATTCAATATCGATTCGACACAGATCGCCATTTCCCCGGGTATGGAGGCGGTTTACATCACGGCAAATGTCACCGAGGGCGAAAAATTTACAGTGAGTGAAGTTGGGCTTTCCGGGGACCTGGTTCTGCCCGAGGAAGACCTCAAGCGCTTTTTGCTGGTGCAGCCTGGCCAAGTTTATTCTCAAACCCTGATTACCACGACTGAGGAGTACTTAACCCGTCGCCTCGGTAACGAGGGGTACAATTTCGCTACGGTTACGGGCATTCCTGAGGTTGAGGAAGACAGCCAGGTTAAAATCAAGTTTTTCGTGGACCCTGGAAAGCGGACCTACGTCAGAAGAATTGATTTTAGCGGTAACCTAGACACTTCCGATGACGTACTCCGTCGAGAAATGCGGCAGATGGAGTCAGCCCCAGCATCGGCCTCTGCCATTGAGCAAGGGCGAATTCGGTTGCAGCGATTGGGATTTTTCAAAACCGTCGAGGCTGATACTGAGGAAGTCGCAGGCTCCGATGACTTAATCGACGTGGAATACACGGTAACCGAGCAATCATTTGGTTCCATCGGCGGTAGTATCGGATACGCGCAAGATGCCGGGTTGATCCTGGGTCTTAACTTACAGCAGAACAACTTTTTGGGTACTGGCCGCAGAGTGGGCGTCAACCTTAACTCCTCGCGCTACCAAGACGTCGTAAGCCTAAACTACACGAATCCTTATTTCACTGAAGACGGGGTTAGTCGAGGCTTTAGTGTCTTCTACAGGAAGACGGACCTTTCAGAAATTAACGTGGCGAGCTACACCACCGATACCGTCGGCGCCAACATGAACTTTGGGTATCCCATTAGTGAAACTCAGCGTTTGGGTTTTTCGTTTGGTGTGACAGATACCAAAATCACCGCAGGGCAATATGCCGTTCAAGAGATAAAATCCAGCCCGCGCCTAGAGCCTGGCGTTGAAAATTGGTACGAGAGCACGTTGCAAGCCGATGGCACCTACGCGGCTGCTGAGGTATTGCGGCCCATTGCAGAACTACCCATTACCGCGTTGACAATCCCGGATCAACTGGGCTTTTTGGACTTAAACGGCGATGAATATTTGAACTTCAGCGTCACGGGCTCTTGGCTGCAGTCAACGCTTAATCGCGGGCAACTAGCGACCCGCGGTGTTTCACAGTCAGTCGCTCTTGAAGTTGCCGTGCCACTTTCTGATTTGGAGTTCTATAAGCTCACTTATCGGGGAGAAATCTACCTACCGATATATCAGGAGTTTGTGCTGCATTTGCGCGGTGAATTGGGCTACGGTGGCGGGTATGGAGATACCAGTGAATTGCCTTTCTATGAACATTTCTTCGCAGGTGGCTTCGGCTCTGTTAGAGGTTTCGAGGCCAATACGCTGGGCCCGCGCAGTACACCACCACTGATATACAACTCAAACAGCCCGATCACGCAAATTGACGAAAACGGCAATCCTACGCAGGTAGGTGGACCAACAGGGCGTGGCTTTGGCTACGTCGTCGATCCTCGAACGGGCAAACTCGTTGTACAGCCTATTTCGACAAGACCAGATCCTTTCGGCGGTAACGTGCTTGCCGAAGGCAGTGCTGAATTGCTCTTCCCGATGCCATTTATTAAGGATCGAAGTTCACTGCGTTCAGCATTCTTCTTGGATGTGGGCAACGTATTCAATACCAACTGTCGCGGCAATCAGGTTAACTGTTTTGATGTCGACGCCGGTGAGCTGCGTTATTCTGTCGGCGTTGGTGTGACTTGGCTGTCAGGGTTTGGTCCATTGACGTTCAGCTTAGCGAAACCGCTCAACGCCAGCGAGATCGATGAGCGCGAAGTGTTCCAGTTTACGCTGGGTAGAAGTTTCTAATTTTAAAAACTCTGTTAAGGGAGGTTGTTGTGAAACCATTCAATAAATTCTTGGTGTCTGCGACACTGTTGGTACTACCCACGCTGGCGATGGCGCAGGGTAAAATCGCGGTCGTCAATCTCGAGGAGGCGATACTTCAAACTGACTTGGCGCAGCAGCGATTAGCTGAGTTCGAAAATAATGAAGGTTTCACCGGTGATAAAAATGAATTTGAAAGCTTGCGGGAAGAGCTCGATAAGCTCGTGCAAGAATTTCAACGTGACCAAGCCGCGATGAGCGAAGACCAGATGGTCGCTGCCAGACAGAAGATCTCCAGTAAAAATTCGGACCTTGAGTATGTTGCGAAGAAGCTGCAGACCCTACAGCAGCAAAATGCGCAACGTGTTTTTCAGGAGCTTGCCCCCAAGGCCCGGGAAGTCCTCAGAGACATTATCACTACAGAGCAAATTGGCTTGTTACTGCAGCAGCAAACAGTGATCCATGCCGATCTCGGTTACAGCATCACTGCTAAGGTTACCGACAAGCTAAACCAGTTGCCCGCTGAAGAGTGAAGTCAACTTCCTTTGCTGAAGCTGGGTGACATTGCTAAGCGACTGAATCTTGAGCTCCTTGGGGAGCCCGATATTGAGCTCGATGGTATTGCGCCGCTCGCAACGGCTGGCGCGTCTCAGCTTAGCTTTGTTGTTAAGGAAGTACACTTATCCCATGCCAGCACGACGCAGGCGGGTGCACTTATCTTGCGCCCAGAATGGTCGGAGAGCTGGTCGGGGGCGACACTACTCAGCGACAATCCTTACTTGAGCTTTGCTCGTGCTACGCAACTCTTTGATGATCGCCCCGTTCCTACTGCCGGGGTCCATGGGAGTGCCGTTGTTCACGACACGGCCGTCTTGGGTAGCGGTGTCAGTGTGGGTGCGAATGCAGTTCTGGAAGAAGGTGTCGTTATCGGCGATGGCGCGATGATAGGTGCCGGTGTCTACATAGGGCATCACGCTCAAATCGGCAGTTACACACGTCTGTATCCCAATACCGTTTTGTATCACAGTGTCGTGATTGGTGATCACTGTATTGTTCACAGCAATGCGACGATAGGCGCTGATGGCTTTGGCTTTGCACCCTCTGAAGATGATGGCTGGGTGAAAATATTGCAAATGGGCGGTGTCCGAATTGGTCACCGTGTCGAGATTGGTGCTGGTTGTACGATCGATCGAGGTGCCCTTGAGGACACGGTCATTGAAGATAACGCTATTTTGGATAATCAGGTGCACCTGGCACACAACGTGCAGGTTGGACAGCGCACGGCGTTTGCTGCTTGCAGTGGTGTTGGTGGCAGTACCGTTATCGGTCAAGACTGCACCTTCGCGGGGATGGTTGGTATCAGTGATCACATCACTATTGCTGACAATGTTCACGTTAATGGGCAGGGGAGAGTCAGTAAGTCTCTTGAAGAGCCTGGCTTGTATGCGTCAGGCACACCGATACAGCCCTATCGAGACTGGAGTAAGAACGCGGTTCGATTCGAGCAGCTCGCCACGCTTGCCCGTCGCGTAAAGGCCTTGGAAAAACAGTCTTTTGAAATTACTGAGGGTGAGGAGAAAGGGTCATGATTATGGATATCGCTGCTATTCGAGAGCACCTCCCGCACCGCTATCCATTTTTACTGGTCGATAGAGTCATGGCTTTAGAGCTTGGCGAGTCAATCCACGCCTACAAAAACCTCAGTATCAACGAGCCTTATTTTGATGGCCACTTCCCCGAAAACCCCGTATTCCCCGGTGTCTTGTTGGTTGAAGCGATGGCGCAAGCGGCGGGCATACTGGGCTTCAAAACCATGGGTAAAACACCAAAGGATGGATCCGTCTATTATCTAGTAGGCGTAGACAAACTCCGTTTTAAACGCCCCTGCGTTCCCGGAGATTGTGTCAACCTATACGCAAACATTGTCAGTGAGCGACGCGGTATTTGGAAATTTGACGTGCGCTCTGAAGTCGAAGGTGCCATCTGCGCCTCGGCTACTATCCTCTGCGCAGACCGTTAGGCTGTGATCCATCCCACTGCCATTATTGATGCCAAAGCCGAAATTTCCGACTCGGTAACGGTTGGCCCTTATGTGGTGATTGGCCCTGACGTAAAGATAGGGCCTGACACCATCATAGAACCCCATGTGGTTATTCGCGGGCCCACAACGATTGGCGCCAGAAATCATATATACCAATTTAGTACCGTAGGGGAGGCCACGCCCGATCTGAAATACCATGATGAGCCGACTGAATTGCTGATTGGCGATGACAACATCATTCGCGAGAATGTCACCATTCATCGAGGTACTGTGCAGGATCGTGGCGTGACCCAATTAGGTGATCACAATCTGATCATGGCATACGTTCACGTGGGTCACGACAGTGTGGTCGGTAACAACACGATTCTTGTAAACAACACTGCGCTGGCGGGTCATGTCGTAGTGGGGGATTGGGCTATCCTCAGTGGTTATACGCTGGTGCATCAGTTCTGCAAAATCGGTGCCCACAGTTTCAGCGGTATGGGCACTGCCATAGGAAAAGATGTGCCCGCCTTTGTGACCGTAGCGGGCAGTCCTGCTGAGGCTAAGACGATTAACTCAGAAGGTTTGCGCAGGCGAGGTTTTAGTAGTCATACCGTAGCGGAGTTGCGGCGAGCTTATAAAATTATTTATCGGCAGGGCCTGACCCTCGACAACGCGGTACAGCGCTTGGAGGGAATGGTCAAAGAAACTCCCGAATTACAGATGCTTGTCGACAGCCTGATCAATTCAGAGCGTGGCATCGTCCGCTGATTGGGGGCGAGCACGTCATGCGTCTCGGGATTCTGGCAGGTGAGGCTTCAGGAGACATCCTGGGGGCGTCGGTGGCAAAAGAGCTGCGGCGGCGTCACTCACACGTGCAGCTCCGCGGTATTGGCGGTGACGGATTAGCCGAACAGGGCTTAGTTTCATCACACCCAATGGATCGTCTCTCGGTCTTTGGCATCGTCGATCCGCTCAAGCGTCTTCCTGAATTGCTAAAAGTCAGACGTCAGGCCTTCGAGCAGCAAGTAATCTGGCGTCCAGACTGTTTTCTTGGGATAGACAGTCCTGATTTTAATCTCACTCTGGAAAGGCAGTTGCGCGCTCAAGGCCTGACAACGGCGCACCTGGTGAGTCCTTCTGTCTGGGCATGGCGGCCGGGGCGAGTTCGGAAAATTGCAGCAGCGGTTGATCTAATGCTTTGCTTGTTACCGTTTGAAACTCGGTTTTATGAGGCCGCAGGGGTGCCGGCGATTTGTGTCGGTCATCCACTGATTGAGGAACTCGCTGAATTGCCCAGTCGGGCGGTGCAGCGGGCAAAATTTGGATTGCAAAACGATGCCAAAGTGCTGGCGGTACTGCCCGGTAGTCGCGCCGGGGAGGTGGCTTCGCTGATGGCTATCTACGGCCAGACCATGGCGGCCTTGGCTGCTCAGCACCCAAATCTCCATTTTCTCATTCCAGCGGCCAATGATGATCGCAGACGTCAAATTGAGGCGGTTACACAGGCGCTTGAGCTTTCGGTGACGGTTATTTCAGGCCAAGGTCGAGAAGCGATGCTGGCCAGCGATGCTGTGTTGCTGGCTTCCGGTACAGCGACCCTTGAAGCCATGTTGCTTCGTCGACCTATGGTGGTGGCATACCGCATGCCCTGGCTGTCTTGGCAAATTTTGTCACGCATGGCGATCACCCCATTTGTCGGGCTGCCCAACGTCCTCGCAGGTCGGGAGGTGGTGCCAGAGCTACTTCAGGATGCCGCGACCCCCGGGGAATTGGTGCGTCAGGTGGAAACTGTCTTGGAGCGTGGGATGGAACAACAGATTCCCGTATTTGATGAGTTGGCTGCGCAGATTGGTGGTGGCTTTGCTGATCGCAGTGCGAATGCCCTTGATAGTCTGGTGAATTCGAAGCGTGGCTGAGATATTGAGAGCTCCGGAGTCTGAAACTTCCTACCAGTGGATTGCCGGCGTCGATGAGGTAGGCCGAGGGCCTTTGGCCGGTGATGTCGTGGCAGCGGCCGTCATCTTTAGCGGTCAAGCTCCAGAAGGGGTCACAGATTCAAAAAAATTGTCGGCAAAGCGTCGTGAGCAGCTTGCGGCTGCTATTAAATCTAGCGCCCTTACTTGGTGTGTTGCCCGAGCATCCGTGGCAGAAATCGACTCGCTTAATATTTTGCAGGCGTCGTTATTGGCCATGCACAGAGCAGTCGATGGTCTGTCATTGGTGCCCGATTTAGTTTTGGTCGATGGCAATCGATTGCCTCACTGGTCATACAACGCCAAGCCAATCATCGGCGGTGATGCTCTAGAGGTTAGTATTGGTGCGGCTTCAATTTTGGCAAAGGTACAAAGAGATGCTGAAATGATGGCGTTAGACGATCAGTATCCCGGCTATGGATTTGCCCGTCACAAGGGTTACCCCACCCGCGAGCATATGGCCGCTCTGGCAAGCTTGGGCGTGACGCCGTGGCATAGAAAGAGCTTTGCGCCCGTAAAACGCTTGCTTACCTAGCCCACTGTCCTATAGCTTTTGCCTATGAAGCAATTTGTACACTTACGTCTGCACACCGAGTTCTCTCTGGTCGATGGTTTGGTCAGGATACCCAAGCTTATGGCTGAAGTGGCGGCTCAGGGTATGCCCGCGGTTGCCGTGACCGATGCCACTAATTTTTACGGTTTAATTAAAGCCTACAAGGCTGCTCAGCAGGCCGGATTGAAATTAATTGTGGGTGTCGATTTATGGGTTGAGGACATTGAGGATCGCGACCGCCCCAAGCCCATAACGCTGTTCGCGATGAATGAGCAGGGCTATCAGAACCTGACGCTGCTGATTTCAAAAGCCTGGCGTGAGGGGCAGTATCACGGTTCCCCCCGGATAGACCGGGACTGGCTTGACGCACATGCAGAGGGTGTTTTGGCGTTGTCTGGGGGTTGTCAGGGAGAGTTTGGCCAGCTACTTATCAACGGCCATGAGGAAGAAGCTCGAGCCTCGCTACAGCGGTGGATGACGACATTTCCCGGTCGATTTTACATCGAGGTACATCGCACCGGTCGCTTGGGTGAGGAGGATTACTTGCATGCGGCTGTTGAACTCGCGGCAGAACTAGGGTGTCCGGTTGTTGCGACCAACGATGTGCGATTTTTAACCTCGGATGAATTTGAGGCCCACGAGGCCAGGGTGTGCATCGGCTATGGCCGCACCCTTGATGACCCTCGTAGACCTCGGCAATATTCTGAGCAGCAATACTTACGCTCTCCTGAAGAGATGTTTGAGTTGTTCAGTGACCTACCTGAAGCCCTCACCAACACCGTTGAAATCGCCAAGCGTTGTTCCGTTACTATTCCCCTGGGTGAGCCCAGTCTTCCGGATTTTCCTGTCCCTGACGGCACTACCATCGAAGACTTCCTGAGCCAGCTGTCCCATGAGGGCTTGAATCGGCGCCTCGAGCAGCTGCAGCTCACTGATCCTGCAACGGTTGCAGAGTACCGAGAGCGGCTAGATTTTGAGTTGGGCGTCATTAATGAAATGGGCTTTCCCGGCTACTTTTTGGTGGTCATGGACTTTATTCGTTGGGGTAAACAGCAGGGCATTCCGGTGGGCCCCGGTCGCGGCTCGGGAGCAGGTTCTCTCGTGGCGTATGTCTTGGAAATTACGGATCTTGATCCTCTGGCTTACGATTTGCTGTTTGAGAGATTTCTCAATCCTCAGCGTGTATCAATGCCCGACTTCGACGTTGATTTCTGTATGGATCGTCGCGATGAGGTCATTGAGTACGTGGCAGATACCTACGGCAGGGAAGCGGTCTCTCAAATCATAACCTTCGGTACGATGGCTGCAAAAGCGGTGGTTCGCGATGTGGCGAGGGTGCAGGATAAGCCCTACGGGCTCGCCGATAAAATGTCTAAACTCATTCCTTTTGAGGTGGGCATTACCCTAGAAAAAGCGCTCGAACAGGAAGATGCTTTAGTTCAGTTGCTCAAAGACGATGGTTCGGCCCAAGAGATTTGGGATATGGCGGTCCAGCTGGAGGGGGTAACCCGAAACGTTGGAAAGCATGCGGGTGGTGTGGTGATCGCGCCCTCTCGATTGACCGATTTTTCACCGCTGTATTGTGATGAAGAGGGTGGGGGCCTTGTTACCCAGTATGACAAGAACGATGTTGAGGAGGCTGGGCTTGTAAAGTTCGACTTCCTGGGTCTTCGTACGCTCACAATTATCGATTGGGCTGTCGCCATGATCAACAAAGCCCGCGCCCATGAGCCGGCTGGAAAGCTCGATATCAGTGAAATTCCCCTTGATGACCCCAAGGTATTTACTCTGCTTAAGTCCGCTGAAACTACGGCGGTTTTTCAGCTTGAATCTAGGGGGATGAAAGATCTAATTAAGCGCCTTCAGCCCGACTCCTTCGAGGACATTATTGCCCTGGTAGCCCTATTTAGACCGGGTCCACTGCAGTCTGGCATGGTGGATAACTTCATTAACCGGAAGCACGGCCGTGAGGCCCTGGCGTATCCGGATGCGTCCTATCAGCACAACTCTTTGCAGCCTATTTTAGAACCTACTTACGGCATTATTTTGTATCAGGAACAAGTGATGCAGATTGCTCAAGAGCTGGCTGGCTACACCCTAGGTGGTGCTGATCTTCTACGGCGTGCCATGGGTAAGAAAAAGCCAGAGGAAATGGCCAAGCAGCGTTCAGTTTTCGAGGAAGGGGCCAGTGCCAAAGGCATCGATCCTAACTTGGCCATGAAAATCTTTGACTTGGTGGAAAAGTTCGCCGGTTACGGTTTTAACAAATCACACTCAGCAGCATATGCGTTGGTGTCTTATCAAACTGCTTGGTTAAAAACACACTTTCCCGCGGAGTTCATGGCTGCGGTTATGAGCTCAGAACTTGATAACACCGACAAACTCTTGACCTTGCGAGATGAGTGTAAATCGATGGGCGTTGCCTTACGCTTGCCTGCGGTTAACGAGGGGGCATACCTATTTACGGTCAACCCAGATAATGAAATTGTTTATGGGTTGGGGGCAATTAAGGGCTTGGGTGAGGGCCCTGTTGAAAACCTGCTGGCAGCGCGGAGTTCAGGCGGCGCCTTTACCGATCTATTTGACCTCTGCTCACGGACAGACCCTCGCAAAGTTAATCGACGCGCCCTTGAAGCTTTAATAAAAAGTGGTGCTCTTGACGGCTTTGGCGTTGAGCGATGGACTCAGCTGGCAGCGCTAGATGATGCGCTGCGTGCGGCAGAGCAAACCGTGGCAAACAATGAGGCGGGGATGACCGATCTCTTTGGGGACGTAGCGCCCACCGCCGATGGTGACCCCTATGCTGAACATCGCGGGGTACGCCCTTGGACGCTGAAAGAGATTCTCAACGGTGAGAAGGAGAGTGTGGGTAGTTTTCTCAGCGGGCATCCGATTCAAGAGTACGAGGCTGAGGTTCGCAAATTTGCGCCACGCCGTCTGCGGGATCTGCAACCGGACAACAACATTACTGTCGCAGGCTTAATTGTTGATATCAGGACCATAAAGACCCAAAGAGGTGTGATGGCGGTCCTAAAATTGGACGACAATACAGGACAAATCGAGTCAACGGTGTATGCAGAGGCGTACACTGAGCATAGAGAACTTTTGGTTAAGGACCGTATTGTGTTGCTAAGTGGTCGAGTTCAAAGTGACGAATATTCGGGTGGGTTGTCCATGCGAGCTCGAGAAATTCGTTCGTTAGAGCAGGCAAGACTCTCGCGAGTCAGGGAGATACGCTTAGAGGTTTTCGATGGTGGGCTTGACCGAAAGTTGAGGCAGTTGATTAAAGAGGCGTTGCTGACTTCAAGTGAAGGTGACTGTCCGGTTACGGTTGATTATTTTCAACCTAAGGGATCAGCTCGCGTAGCACTGGGAGATCAGTGGCGAGTGAATCCTAGCGACGACTTATTAGAAAGACTCAGGGGAACCGTTGGAGGAGAACATGTGGAAATTGTCTACGAGCGGTAAAGGTTTTTTAGTGGCTGTTGTATCTGCTTTATTGGTTGGCTGCGAATTCGCACCCGACTGCACCGTCAAGGAAGGGGGTGATGAGGCGTTTACGGCGGGCTGCTTGGTGATACACAACAAAGAGGTGCTATTGGTGGAAGCGTTGGGAACGTGGGGTCCACCGGGTGGCACCGTGAGATCTGGCGAGTCAGCACAGTGCGGTGCAGAACGGGAAACTTGGGAGGAGACCAACGTTGCCGTGTCCGCCCAGGACACTGCGGCCGTCTTTCAAAATGGCTTTCATTTGTATTGGTGTTCGCCTGTGGGCAAGCCAACGCCTGAGGTTCGCGCGCCCTTAGAGGTCAGCAATGTCGACTTCTTCTCCACCGAGGAGTTCGCGAATTTAAAGTGGCGTTATCCTGACCAGGCAAAAGATTTTAGTCGTATGGTAAATAAAAGGCTGAGGCGCTGAGGACATGTCTAACGATGCTATTGAAGCAGCGGTGTTTCGCCGCTTGCTTGCCCATTTGGATGGGCGAAAAGACGTTCAAAACATAGAGCTCATGACTCTCGCGGGTTTTTGCCGCAACTGCCTCTCTAAGTGGTACGTGGCTGCAGCTGAAGAGCAGGGGGAGTCGGTTGCGCTCGATCACGCTCGTGAGCTGGTTTATGGCATGCCCTATGGTGATTGGAAAGCACAATACCAGACGGAGGCGACCGCCGAGCAGATGGCCGCTTTTGACGCTGCCAACGCCTCAAAGTAGCTGTGCGATAACTTCATTTACTGTCAAAACGTCAGCATATTTGGCGTTTAAATCATACAAATTGGCATCGTGCGCATTGTGGTTTCTATCGCCTACGGCCTCTCTGGGAACCACAATGCGATAGCCGTTTTGTAGACCGTCTACGGCGGTAGCGCGAACACAGCCACTGGTGGTAAGGCCGGTCACAACTAGGGAGTCGACACCCACTTCTGCAAGTTTCGCACTTAGTGTCGTGCCGTGAAAAGCACTGGCGTGTGTTTTTTCAATGACAATATCAGAATCAGCCATTGGCAGGCGGTCATCGAACTTGACCCAGTCCGACTCCGGCGTCAGTAACTCAAGAGCGGGTAGGCGGTCACGAAATACGCGCGCCTGCTGCTCATTTCTATAAATAACAGTGGTCAGAAATACGGGCAGGCCGCGTTCGTGGAACGCTTTCATCAGTGTGATATTGGCGGCAACGACGCTATCGGCCTCGGTACCAAGAGGACAAGCGGGATCGGTAAAACCGTTGACAACGTCTACAATGAGCAGGGCAGGTTGCTGACCCAGCCCCAGCGGTTTTCGTTGCAATGCTTTTACTGGCTTCAAGACTATTCCCCTTTAAAGCGCCGGATACTTTAGAGCAACAATAATCCTATTGCTCGGTTACAGTACCTCGCCGTCGATAAACTTTCACGAGTAATCTGGCAAAAATGCGCTGCTATGGATTCTCAGGCAGCGCTAATGGGGTCCACTGTGTGGTGCTGGCCGTACAACGGCTGTTATTCTTAACGTCAGCAACGCTTTTTGGCCGTTGGATATTTTTCCCTACGCTCAAAGGGTTACCGGATGCTGTTTTACCTAGACAACAGAGAGGTCGTCATGACTAACCAAATTTTGATTAAAGAAGTGGCGCCTCGAGATGGTTTACAAGCCCAGCCGCAGCAATTAACTCTCGAGCAGCGGCAACGCCTGATTGAAAGCCTTGCCGTGACCGGCGTTCCTGAACTTGAGATTGGCAGTTTTGTCTCTCCAAAAGCCGTACCTCAAATGGCGGGAACTGATGTCTTGGCGGCGCAGCTACCCACTGCTGATTTGGCTTACTCCGTGCTAGTGCCCAATATGAAAGGCTATGAACTGGCGTTGGCCGCGGGTATGCGGACTTACGCTATCGCCATATCCGCAACGGAGCAAATGAATCAAAACAACATTAAAAAGAGTCTTGAAGAGACGTTTTTAATGGCCGAGGACATTCTCCAGCGCGCCCAGAGCGATGGAGTCGATATTCATGTTTATCTCGCGGTTTCCTTTGTCTGCCCCTACGAAGGCCCTGTTGCCCAGAAAACTGTTTTGGCACAGGTAGACCGCTTGATGCGCGGTAATCCGGCTCGCCTGATGATCGCCGATACGATTGGCGCAGCGAACCCAAAAGAGGTACACGACCTTATGTCGACGCTGGTGTCTCGCTATGGTCATCAAGATCTTGGCTGTCACTTTCACGATACTCGGGCTCTTGCTATTGCCAATGTTTACGCAGCAATTGAAGCCGGGGTTCGTCAGTTTGATAGTTCAGCGGGTGGGTTAGGTGGCTGTCCATTTGCGCCTGGGGCTAAGGGCAATGTAGCGACTGAAGATGTGGTGCTGCTGTGTGAATCTATGGGCTATAAAACTGGGATTCAGATGCCGAAATTGCTTGAGTCGGTGGCTTTGCTTAGTGAGTTGTTCGGTGCTCCGCAGGGGGGGCGCAGTCATTATTGGCTCAGTCGTCAATCGGCCTAATTGTTGGTAATGGATGTCTCGCAGGCCATTGAAGGTCGCCAAAGCATTCGAGCTTTCGATGCCGATCGAGACGTCGCTAGTACGCTGATTACCTCGATTCTTGGTACTGCCAGTCGGGCTCCTTCGGGCTCTAATATTCAGCCTTGGCATGTGTATGTGGTGACGGGTGCCGCTAAAAATCGAATTACCGAAGCATGTACCGCGCGTTACCTCTCGGGGGACGAGGGGAAGTCGGAGTATCACTATTATCCCCAAGCCTGGCGACAACCTTATATCGGCCGACGGCGACAAACCGGTTTTGGATTGTACGGCCTGTTGGGAATCGACAAGGCCGATACCGCCGCGGTGCAAGATTATCGTGTGACCAACTATCAGTTCTTTGGGGCCCCGGTGGGCCTGTTCTTTACGATTGACCGTGATATGGAACTGGGCAGCTGGCTCGATTACGGCATGTTCATTCAGAGCGTCATGTTAAGCGCTCGGGGTGCAGGGCTTGAAACCTGTGCTCAGGCTGCTTTTTGTCCTTATTACGATTCAGTGATGCCACTATTGGGTGCGCCAGATGAACAGATGCTAGTTTGTGGAATGTCCTTGGGCTACCCCCTGAGTGAGGCGATCATTAACGGTTACCGTACCGAGCGTATCGCTGTCGAGGCATTCACGACCTTTGTCACTGACTAGGTTAAGACGCTCTGGCGACCATCTGTTTGGCAATGATCATGCGCTGTATCTCGTTGGTGCCTTCACCGATGCACAGCAGCGGTGCGTCTCGGTAGAAACGCTCGATCTCATACTCTGGAGAGTAGCTGTAGCCGCCAAAGACTCGCATGGCATCCAAACTGTTTTGCACGGCTGATTCCGAGGCGAAAAATTTAGCTTGGCCCGCCTCAAGGTCGCAGCGTTCCCCCTGGTCAAATTTATTGGCCGCTTGCTTAACCAGTAATTCCGCTGCGGCAGCACGGGTAGACATCTCTGCAAGCTTCAGTTGAATAGCCTGATGTTCTGCAATTGGCTTTCCGAATGTCTTGCGATCCATCGCATAGCGCAGTGCCATTTCGGTCGCGCCTTTAGCCATGCCTGCTCCTCTGGCAGCGATGTTAATTCGACCGAGTTCCAGTCCCCCGGCAACCTGCTGGAAACCACGACCTTCTTCGCCACCGATGAGGTTATCCGCTGAGACGTGGAAATCGTCGAAAATTAATTCCGCACTGTCGATGGCTCGATAGCCCAGTTTCTTGAGCTTCTTGCCCACCGAGAAGCCCTCACCTTTTTCACAAAGAAACAAAGACATACCGCGGTGTCTAGGTTCAATCTCAGGGTCGGTTTTGGTCAATACCGCGAGGCAGTTACCGTTGATGCCATTAGAGATCCAGGTTTTGGTGCCATTTAAAACGTAATGGTCACCTTGGCGCTTAGCCTGGAGTCGAATGCCCTGGAGGTCAGAGCCAGCATCAGGCTCTGTCAGGCCAATGCCGCCCCTTAACTCACCTGTGGCAAAACGTGGTAAGTAGTATTCTTTTTGCGCTTCGGTGCCGCCGCGCTCAACGCAATTGGCCATGATGAGGTGCGAGTTAAAAATGCCGGATGGTGCCATCCAGACTTCACAAATTCGCGAGACGATTTTGGCGTAGGTACTGGCGCTCAACCCCAGCCCACCGTACTGCTCAGAGATGGTGGCGCCAAACAGCCCAAGCCCTTTCATCTGCTCTACGAGTTCGCTGGGGTATTCGTCGGCTTGATCAAACTCTCTAGCGATAGGCCGCAGCTCCCGTTCTACCCATTTGTCGATCGTTGCGAGAATTTGCTGTTCAGTGTCGTGTTCTGTGTTCATGCTAACTCCAAAGGTGAACAATATTTTAGGCAGTAGGCTCGGGGTTTTTAGGAACCAGCATCTGTCGTTCAAAGACACACACTTCAACGTCGTGTTGATTAATGCCTCGAGTGAGTACCGTGACGATCCCTGCGTTGGGCCGTGACTTGGACTCGCGCTTGCCCAGAACCTCTGTGTTGGCATAAAGCGTATCGCCGGGAAAGACTGGTTTAGTAAGTTTGATGTCTTTCCAACCGAGATTAGCTATGGCTTTGGCGCTGACATCTGAAACACTCATGCCGACCACAACGGCCACCGTCAGCGGGCTGGCGATCAACGGTTTCTTAAATTCTGTGGCAGCGGCGTATTCCTCGTCAAAGTGCAAAGGATGTGTGTTCATAGTGAGTAACGTAAACCAGGCATTGTCTTGCTGGGAAAGGGTCCGTCCTGGCAAGTGATGATAGACATCGCCAACCGTAAAATCGTCGAAGTACCGTCCCGGCATAGCTGCATAACGTTCCATTACTGATTGGTCACTCACCTTGGCAGACTCCTTCTGGCCTGTTTTCTGATTTTTTTAGGTGCAAGGTTACGTAAGCCCCACAGCGCGTCAAAAACCCTTTAAAATGTTCGGACATTTCGCAGAGTAGCAAGATTCGGCATGCCGCCCAATCCAATAGACGCAAAAACTAAAAAAGAATCTCCGCTGTATCGGAAAATCGCCGACACGTTGTTGTCTGGAATTCGAGATGGCCTCTTTCCAGTAGGCTCCCTATTACCCGGGGAGCTCGAATTAATCGAGCGTTTTAGTAGCAGTCGCCACACCATTCGTGAGGCTCTCCGCGTGCTGGAAGATATGGGTATTGTTAAGCGCCAGCGAGGACGCGGTACCTTAGTGATTTCTACGGAAGCGAGGCCTTCCTTTGTACAGGCAGTGCGAGACCCCCGTGAGTTGTTTACCTATCCAGAGAACAGTGCATTTCGTGTGCTGGTCGAGGGTCGTGTTGCAGACGAAGATCACTGGCCCAGTAAAATAGGTGAGGGGGTGGACGAAAATTGGGCACGGATTGCAGGTCTGAGAACTCTGCATGATGGCAGTCCGTTCTGCTGGACCGATATCTATGTGCTCCCAGATTATGCGGCGATTGCGCAACAATTAGGTCGAACAAAACGGCCGGTTTACGAGCAAATTGCAGAGACATTTGGTGAAACAGTGCAGCGCATCAGCGTGGAGATCTGTGCAGGCAGCCTTACAGGCAGCCGGGCTAAAGCCTTGCAAGTTGATGAGGGGACACCGTCTTTGGTTCTGTACCGACGGTACTGCGGTAACGGCAATCGGTTATTTGAAGTTTCAGTGACTGAGCACCCCGCCGATAGCTTCAGCTATTCCCTAGAATTTAATCGCGGTTGGCAAGCTGCTGAACATTGGTCCTGGAGCAAATAGGTATGCCACAAAGAGAATTGGCGGTTATCCGTAGTTTTATGTTTACTCCGGCGAACCATCCTCGCCGGGTGGAGAAGGTTTTTCAGATTGGTGCTGATGCAGTCATTTTAGATTTAGAGGATGCGGTTGCAGTTGCTGAGAAAGTCGGTGCCCGTGACGATGTTGTGGCTGCTTTTTCTGGGTCTCAGCGCGATTGTTTGCATTACGTGCGTATTAATAGCGTCGAGACCGAATTCTGGCGTGACGATATACAGGCGACCGTGGGTTCTTGGCTTGACGGTATTGTGGTGCCCAAGGTTGAGTCAGCAGTGGCGCTGTTAGAGGTCGAGCGCGCAATTGCTGAAGCTGAAGACAAGGCGGGGCTGGAAGCTGGTTGCTTAGATATTTTGCCGATTATTGAAACCGCAAAAGGCGTGGAGGCTGCTGCCGAGATTGCGACCGCTGGCTCTCGTGTACGCCGTTTCGCCTTTGGCGGTGGCGACTATACCCTCGACCTCGATTACGAATGGAGCGCAGACGAGGATGTTCTAGCCTATGCCCGAGCGCGCTTGTCACATGCTTCTAGGTTGGGCGGATTGCTGCCGCCAATCGATACTGTTGTTTTACAGATAAACGACGACGCACGGTTTACTGCGTCTGCTCAGCGCGGCAGAAAGTTTGGGTTTGGCGGCAAGCTCTGTATTCACCCCAGTCAAGTGCCGCTGACCAATGCCATTTTTTCGCCCTCTGAAGAAGAAATTGCCCACGCAACTGCGGTGGTGGCGGCATTTGAGGCCGCTGAGGCAAGTGGTTCTGCTTCTATTCAACTCGATGGTTATTTTATCGATTACCCTATTGTGTATAAAAGCCAGCGAATTCTCGCCCTTGCTGCGCTGCTAAATGAGCCAAGGGTTTCGTAACGCGCTTGCGTCACTTATAATGTCCGGACATTTAAGGAGGCGCTGTGAACAACACGTTAATCAATCAAGCGTCTCTGACGCATCGCATTGCGGCATCATCCCTTTCGTTGCAGGTGGGAGACGTTCCACCTGAGGTACTGACGTACACAAAAAGCTGCATTGCCGACGCCGTTGGTATAGGTTTTGCCTCACACTACTATGATTTCGCAGAGCGAACCGTGGCCGGAGTCCGGACTTTGGCGAGCCCTGGCGCAGGTGTTGTGATCGGGCTGGAGGATACTTTAGCGCCTCGAGACGCGGCATTGCTCAATGGAACCCTAGTACATGGGCTTGATTTTGACGACACCCATCTGGCTTCAGTGGTTCATTGTTCGGCCAGTGCTCTGCCCACTGCACTCGCAATCGCCTCAGAAAAGACGGTCACTGGTAAAGAATTATTGTTGTCATGCATCATTGCCACGGAGGTCGATGCCCGGTTGGGCAGCGCAGCGGGTGGCACTTTTCAGCAGCTGGGGTTTCATCCCACGGGCGTGGTGGGCATATTTGGTGCGACGGTTGCCGCGGTCCGTTTACTCGGTGGAACTGTCGATGAGGCAGTCCGGGCTCAGGGCATCGCATTGAGTATGGCTGGGGGCAGTATGGCGTTTCTCGATACTGGGACCTGGACAAAAAGATTACACCCGGGCTGGGCAGCGCAATCGGCATTGGCCGCGGCTAAGCTGGCTTTGGCGGGGTTTGAAGCCCCTCCTGAGGCGTATGCTGGACGCTTTGGATTTTATTCGCTGTTTACCCAAAACGCCGACAACGTCAACAAAGTAGATTGGGCGAGAGCGTATCAGGACTTCGCCATTGAGTCTGTTGCTATAAAGCCGTACCCAATCTGCCATTTCAATCATGCTCCGGTTGACGCTGCATTGCAGTTGCGGGAGCAGCACGGTTTACGCCCAGAGGAAATAGAGTCGATTAAGGTCGGGTTGCACGAACGACAGTTTGAGGTTGTCGTTGAGCCCGCTGCACGTAAGCAGCGGCCGGAGAGCGAATATGAGGCCAAGTTCAGCGTGGCCTACGCGGTGGCGACGGCCTTGGTTCGAGGTGAGCTGGGGCTGCGTGAGCTTGAGATTGAAAGCCGAACTGATGAGCAAATTCTTGCCTTAACCCCTCGCATTCACTGTGTACACGATGACCGGTCGCAATATCCGCAGACATTTTCCGGCGGGGTCAGCATTACCATGCGCGACGGCTCGGTTTATGAACATTTTGATGCGGTTAACCGAGGTGCTGAAGGTCGCCTGTTGAGTGTCGACGATGTGAAAACTAAGTTTTTTCAAAACTGCCGGTTGGTTCTGACCGAGGCACGAACAGAAGCGGTCTGGGAAGCCATTATGGCGGTCGACGGTCAAGTCGATTGTTCGGAGTTTTTAGAGGCCCTTAAGGGGTTAGGTGATCATAGATTGACTGCGGACCAAGGTAACGCGGTAGCGAGGAGTGCAATATGCTAATGAAGTCTGGCGGAAAGATTATGAGCGCCGAGGAGTATCGAGAGAGCCTACGCAGCTACTCGCCGACCGTATATGTCGACGGTGATATTATTGAGAGCGTTGCCGATGAACCGAGACTTGCTCCGGGCATTCGAGCCGTTGGCGTCACGTATGATTTCGCCCAAAAGCCTGAATTTGGTGGCGTGATGCTGGCTGATCAAGCGACCTCGGGTAAGACTGTTAATCGTATGCTTCATATCAATCGGCATTCAGAGGATTTGTTGAGCAAGCTTGAAGCCGTTCGACTGTTGTGCCGTGAAAGCGGTTGCGCCCAGCGCTACTTGACACACGATGCCCTGAACGCGATCTATCAGTCGACCTGGTGCATGGCCGAGCAAAGATCTGGCAGTGAGTATCATGCGCGCTTCCTCGAGTATTTACATGACATACAGGATCGCGACCTCACCCTTGGTGTCGCAATGACAGATGCTAAGGGCGAACGCAGTTTGCGCCCTCACGCTCAAACCAACCCAAATTCCTATGTGCACATCAGTGAACGTCGGGCGGATGGCATCGTACTGTCAGGTACGAAGGCTATTGTCACCGGTGGCCCCTACATGCACGAGCTTTTGGTGATGCCTTGTCGAACTATGGTTGAGGGTGATGCCGATTTCGCAGTGTGCTGCGCTGTGCCTATCGATGCCACGGGCTTGACCATAGTTGCTCGTCCAGCAGGGCGTCCGGGCCAAGCGGCGGCTAAGTTCAGTGCGCAATATGGACAGAGTACAGCTGTGTGTCATTTCGCCGACGTATTTGTGCCTTGGGACCGCGTTTTCATGGCTGGAGAATGGGATCAGACCGAGCACTTAGTGACTTCCTATGCTAACCATCACCGTCACAGTTGCATTGGCGCCCGGGCGGGATTTGGCGATCTGCTTATCGGGGCTGGCGCCCTGATGACCGACGCCAATGGTTTAGACATGGACAACGTCTCGCATTTGCGTGAGACCATGGTCGAGCTGATTAAAATTGTCGAAGGTTTTTATGCCTGTGGCGTTGCCGCCTCAGTCTATGGGGTTCAAGACCCCTGCGGCTCTTGGATGCCTGAGCCTGTATTTTCCAACATTGGAAAACTGCTATTAGCGACCCAGATTTATGATATGCATCGAACCGCCCATGAGGTTTCGGGAGGATTGATTGTGGCGTTGCCTGGCCCAGATGAAGACCACAACCCTGCAACTGCAGGCGATCTCGCGGCGGTGTTATCAGCTCGGCCAGATGTCCCCTACGATAAGCGCATGGAGGTATCGCGCTTTATCGAAGATCTAACTGCGTCTTCCACGGGTGGCTGGTATTCCGTAATAAGCCTTCACGGTGGAGGTTCGCCTCAGGCAATGAAACGCGAAATTTATCGTCGCTACCCGGTGGAAGAAAGAAAAGCGTTGGTAGAGCGATTGCTAGATCGCGGTGTTGCCGAGACCGGCAGTACCGGAGCACCAGATCGTCAGAAGCAACCTGGCCAATGCTGTGCAACGGGTTGTCAGGTGCCTGAAGCTCCTAAGGACTGAGGCGCAGCAAACACCGACTCTCAAGCAGGGCAGGGAGAGTCCCTTCGGACATAGATCTGTTGGCAGTGACTTCGAGGTCAGCGACCAGGGTGTTAAACACCCTGGCGGTTGGCATGGGGTCTAAACAGGTACTGCCAAAGCGGCTGGGGGTAAGATCGTTGTGCGCTTCATGAGCCGGTTGTGACTCTGGTCGAAGGGATCACGGCGATGCATGGTGCAGGCGTTGTCCCACAGCAGAGCGTCTCCTGGCTGCCACGAATGCGAGTACACGTAACGTGGTTGCACCGTCCACTCGAAGAGATAGTCGAGCATAGCTCGGCTGTCAGCCGCGTCCCAGCCCACAATCTCAGTGGTCATGCCGGGACAAAGGTAAAGTGCTTTTTCTCCGGTTATGGGATGGGTTCGCACAATCGGATGTTCAATGTCGGGCGATCGTTTCTTTTGTTCGTTGCTGGTGGGGACACTGTAAGCGTTGTTAAACGCCTCGTAAGACTGCACGGCCCGGACCCCGTCGAGTCGCTGTTTCACTTCATTAGGAAGTTCATTGTAGGCCGCTGTCATGTCGGCGAATTCGGTGTTACCCCCGGTTGGTGGCAAGGTGTGAGCCATTAACAACGAGCCTACAGCTGGACGGGGTAAGTAGATTTGGTCGTAATGCCAGCCGACCTCTGTATCAGCCAAAATGCCCATTTTCTTGCCATTGTTTTGCATGTTGGAAACGTACAAAACTTCAGGATGTTCGGAGGAGAGGTACTCGGTACGCACGTGAATTTCTAGATCACCAAAGACACGACTAAAGGTCACCAGCGTTTCTTCATCGAGGCTTTGGTTTCTGAACAAAAGCAGCTTGTGCTTTGCCCACAGTGACTTTATTGCCGTGTTTTCCTCGGTAGATGTCGCCGAAGAAATTGTGTAACCAGAAACTTCAGCACCAAATGTGGGCGCCAGAGACCTTGTGTCCTGCATAGCTTCACCTGTGTTATTTCTCTAAGGTTCTAATTGTACGGACATTTGTTTTCGAATCAAACCCAGTTTCAGGATTTGGTACGTCGATAGGCGCTGCGCCACTCCAGCAAAGCGACACTTAACACGACTAAGACGGTCCCCAGGAGCTGCAATACAGAGAGTCGCTCGTCATACATCAAATAAGCCATAAGAGCCGTTGCGGGCGGACCAACTGTACTGAGCAGAGCGCCACGAGAGGCACCTATCCGCCTTATTCCCTCGGAGACGCAAAACAAAGGCAGTACCGTTGCAAAAACTACAAGCCCGAGCATGATCCATAAACTATTCCCGGGTAGCTCAACGTTGAGCCAACCCATAATGAGGCCGTGATGTATGAAGAACGCTGAGCCCGCTGCCGTCATCGCCGTGAGGGTAAAGGTAGCCGCACTCATATTTCGAGTCAGCGCACCGTTAGCCATGAAGTAACAGGCGATGGTGACTGAGCAAAAAAGCACCCAAAAAATCCCCTGCCATTGGTCTGAGGAAAGCTGTTCATCGGCGGCTCCAGTGACGAGCAAAACCCCCAGCGATGTTGTCCCAAGCGCCAGCATGGTGGACCCTGAAGGTAGGGCTCTTGAGGTTAAAGCTGAGAATAAAACGACCATCGCAGGGTAAGAGAACAGGAGTGCCCGCTCTACGTTAGCCTGAATCAGCGTTAGCGCATAAAAGTTTGCTAAGGCTCCCAAGTAGTAGCACCAGAGCCCGGCTAAGGCCGCAGCGGCCAGATGCCACGCACTGGGTTTGGAACGAGGTTTACCCTTAAATTTCTGGGCGCTGATGGCAGCGACCAACACGAACCCAGGGATAGCTAAGACCGACCTAATAGCCGCCACCTCATGATAGCTCATGCCCTGGGCATACAGTGCTTTGGCAAATAACCCCTTTGCGGCTAAGAGTATGGCCCCTAGGGCGACTAAGGCTGCCCCTATGAGGCCGCTTCGAGTGTCAGTGCTAATTAGTGGGCACCTTGCCTAAGTTCTGTGAGGACCTCATCGGTTGTTAGTACCCGGGCCCACAGTCTTTTCAGCATGGTCAGAGTTGCGGTTTGCATGTCATCGCTGTCCGTGCCGGTGCCATCACTGACAACCACCACGCGGTACTGAAGGTCGCAAGCCTCCATTGAGGTCATGGCGACGCAATTGTTGGTGGACACGCCCA
Organism: Luminiphilus sp. nBUS_16; assembly: GCF_051201645.1. Taxonomy (GTDB): domain Bacteria; phylum Pseudomonadota; class Gammaproteobacteria; order Pseudomonadales; family Halieaceae; genus Luminiphilus. Next base: position 1,003,216 of record NZ_CP179205.1, read on the forward strand.
CAGTCACGACGGTCTTTATGCCTTTAGCTCGCAGGGTGGTGTCGAGCCCCGTAGAGCAAAAGGCGCCTTGGGTCGTTTTATTCAATATCAATTCGCCCGGTTGCGGCTGCAGCGGCGCGACGATCTCATGCTCTTTTTGGCCAGCTATATTGTTTGTGGCGCGAATTATAGGGGCCATATGGGCGGGCGCATCACTGGCATCTGGAGCATTGGCGCCGTAGGTAATGTAAATCACCTCTGACCCTAACTCACGGAAACCCTCGAGCAGCTTTTGAATGTTGGGAATCAAAAGTTGGTTGATGCGGTTGAAACGATAAGCGGCACCCTCGGCCTCACCGCGTTCAGCGAGAAGCTTGCCCAATCCCATTTCGGGATTGCCGGTAGCGTTTTGCATATCAATGACAATTAAAGCTGTCTCGTTGGGCGAGATGGCGAAATTTTGACTAAACGCATCGACGAATCCCGGCTGATTTTGACTCATTTTAAGAGCTCTCTTGAAATGTTCGTACATTTTACGCCATATTGCGATCTAACCCCAAACGACGCTCACAACACCGAGGTTTGAGACGATGGATCAATTTGAACGTGCAGGTTATGGACAACGAGATATAGGTTTTGGTGCTAAGCCTGCGTTATTGATGGTTGATTTTCAGCTGGGGTTCACTGACGGGGTGAGTCCTATTGGTCGTAGTGGGCACATCCAAAGTGCTGTCGATAACACACGCACCCTGCTGTTGGCCTGCAAGGCCAAGCAGATACCCGTAGCCTCCTGCCGTGTGTCCTGGGGCGGCCCCGACGAAATGACGCACTGGAAAATAGAGACGCTGTTTGATGGCAGCTTTTATCATGGCCACCGTTGCACAGAGCTTGATCCGCGTATCGCTGATTCTGACTATGTTTTTGAATTTATAAAAACAGCGCCCTCAATCTTTTACGAGACCCCCCTGAAGCCTTGGTTAGTCACCCATGGCATAGACACGACTATTGTGACCGGCTGTACTACCTCTGGTTGCGTTCGAGCGTCAGTTGTTGACAGTTTTTCAGCGGGCTATCGCACGATTGTTCCTGCGGATTGTTGCGGTGACCAAGATGCCGAAGCCCACGCAAGCAACCTTCGTGATGTCGGTCGGCGCTACGCCGACGTGGTCGATTTACAGGCGGTTCTTGATCACATTCAAAAATCTTAATTTTTTACTTTAGGAGAAAACGCAATGCCTGTGGCTCAAATTAACGGACATAACATGTATTACGAAGTCCACGGTGAAGGCCCTCCAGCGGTTTACATTGGTGGTTGGGATACCTTTTGCCATGGCCGCAGCCATTTTCTAGCTCGTGGTATGACCGATAATTACAGCACGGTGATCATCGACTATCGAGGCATTGGCGATTCAGACGATGATCTTTCTATGACGCCCTCAACTGAGTTGTTTGCCGATGACATAGCAGCGCTGCTTGACCATCTCAATATGAAGTCAGTTTATTTTGTGGGCCTTGTGGGTATGGGTGCCTGTATTGGCCAATGGGTTGCCCTCAAAAGACCCGATCTAGTCCGTTGCATGGTTAATATGGGCTGTTGGACATGGGCGGACCCCATGTTGTCAGACCAGCTTCAATCCTTTGGCGACATTCATGAGCATGCAGGATTCTCCGCGTTTCAATCAATGGTGGCGTCGTATTCTTTCCGGCCCGATTACTACAATGCCAACCGTGAAAAGTTAATGGGCCCGGGAGGCGTATGGGGTAGTTTGGAGGGCCGAATACCGGCTCACCTACGTTTCATTCAGGCCTGTAGGGGACATGATATTCGTCCACACCTCAAAGATATCGCGGCGCCGACTTTAGTTTTGCATGCTGGGCAGGACGTGATCACAGGGCCCCGCACTACCATGCCCCTAGAGGAGGGGTTGCCCAATAGCACGGGGGTGATGATGGAGGAGGTTGCCCATGTCGTTGCGGGCAAGGACGAAAAAATTGCCTTCTGTGACATTCTTTTCGAGTTCCTGAAAAAGCATTGATGCACCTCGCTCGACCTCGGCATGCTTTGAGGTGAGCGCGCGTTTTCTACAACGCAGCGCCTCTTTAGGTGTGGGTCAATAGGAGCTGGAGGTTTGGGTCAATAGGCGCTGGTCATTAGGAACAGGTCATGTGACGCCACAGGGCTTTATGGGTCGCCAACAGTGACAGCTTGTTCGCCGGCCTTGGCCGGCCTGTCATGTCGCTTTGGTGAAGAACCTGATGAAGCGCATTACGCACAACAGTGGCAGAACCCTTGGGTTTGAGTTTTTCTCGGGGCGCTTCAAGGCTCAGCCTGCGCCCTGTAGCCCTGTAGCCCTGTAGCCCTGTAGCCCTGCGTTAGCGCAGGCAAAGCATCCCGTATCTCAGGCAGTTTCTGTTAGCGCTCACTCGGAGCGCGCTGGGCCTAGATGGCGCCTGAGGCTTCAAGGTCCGCGAGATCGTCGCGTCCTAGTTCGTCACCTAAAATGGTCTGATTATCAGCACCTAAGCCATTGCCGCACCTTGTTACCAGTCGCTCGCCGTCTATTTTTATGGGGTTACTCAGCGCGCGATATTCCTCCACTACCCGATGAGGTACCGTCTGTATCATGCCCGTCGCCTGAACGAAGGGATTTTCTAGAGCTTCGGGCAATGAGTTAACCGGAGCGACGGGGATTTTAGTTTGCAGCACGGAAAACCAATGCTCTGTGGTTTCAGTCATCAAAATGGTGTCGAGCACACCGGTCAATTCAGCGCGATTATTCGCACGATCACTCATAGTGGCGAAGCGGTGGTTTTCGGCGAGTTCTGGGTGACCGATATTCTCGATCAGGAGCTCCCAAAATTTCTGCGTCATACACATTAGGAAAATCCAGCCATCCTGAGTTCGGTAGAGTTGGACGGGAGTGTTGTAAGGGTGTGCTGAACGCGCCACGCGGCTCGTTTCAATGCCGTGGTTCATGTACCAGGTGCCTGGATAGGTCAATTGGTGAAGTGCCACATCGAAAAGTGTGACGTCTACATCTCGCCCGCCATGCTTACTGCGACCTAGCAGTGCAGACACGCAGCCAAGTGCTGCGACAACGCCGGTCATGAAGTCGATCATAGATAAGCCGAAGCGGGCAGGAGGAGACTCGGGCTCTCCGGTCAGTCCCAAAAAGCCACACTCTGCTTGCATTAGGTAATCATAGCCCGGCCATTCGGCGCGGTCGTTATCGCGACCATAGGCTGATATGTGGGTGCAAATGATGTCTGACTTTATCGACTTCAGCGTGTCGTAGTCGAGGCCCAGTTTGGCAGGTTGACTACCTCTGAGGTTATTCCAAACAACGTCGGCGGTACGCACTAGATCTTCAAAAATAGCGCGGCCTTCGGTGCTTTTTAAGTTCACCGTGACGCTGCGCTTCGAGAGGTTAAAAGCTTGAAAATAAGCGCTGTCATCATCTGCCAGAGTCACGGCTCCCGACTGCCGCGAGGGATCTCCTCCTGTGGCTCGGTTCTCGACTTTTATCACGTCGGCACCGAGTTCAGCTAGGTACATGGATCCGTAGGGTCCTGCGCCAAACTGTTCTATGGCAATCACTCGGATGCCCTCTAAGGGTTTGTCCATTTTCAACTCTCAAGTGTTCAGGTGGATTGATGTCAGTATCTTGCACGCTCTCGCAGATTGGTGCATGGTGCAGTGTAACCGTTACATGCAACAAATGTCCGGTCAATTGAAAAATTGGACGGACGAAGTTGCTAACCACTCTAAAAATTCAGTCAGGAGGCCTGACATGACCTACCGCTTAGGTGTCGACGTTGGTGGCACATTTACCGACCTAATCCTCGTCAACGAATCCAGTGGCGACATTCACACCGCGAAGGTGCCTAGCACTCCCGATGATTCATCGGTGGGCGTTATGAATGGTGTTGAACGTGTTTGTGGAAACGCCGGCATTGACCCCTCTGAAATTTCGCAGGTCATGCACGGCACAACCGTAGCTACTAACACGGTACTCACCGGCTCCGGTTCGAAAGTGGGGCTGGTAACGACAAAGGGATACAAGCAAGTGCTACAGATTGCACGCTCCTACGTTCCGGGCGGTTTAGGCGGCTGGGTTATCTACAATAAAAGCGACCCGTTGGCGCCACTGGCGTGCACCATTGAAGCTGAGGAGCGCATGGGGGCAGACGGCAAGCCCGTACGTGGCTTAGACGCGAAAGCCCTTGAGAAGGCTATGGAGCAACTCAAAGAGGAAAACATTGAGGCACTCACCGTATCTTTGATCAATTCCTACGCCAACCCCAAGCATGAGAAAGCCGTTGAGAGGGTGGCTCGCAAAGCGTTACCCGGCGTGCCTATTTCACTGTCCTCATCCGTGGTACCTGAGATGCAGGAGTACGAGCGAACCATCACCACCGTGGCTAATTCCTACGTGCGGCCCAAGGTTGCTGAGTACGTCAAAAATTTGGAGAAAAAGCTCAAGAAAGGCAACAAAAATATCCAGCTCAACATTCTCCGGTCTGACGGCGGCATGGCCTCTTCCAAACTCGCGCAACAGCTGCCCGTCAACTTGCTGATGAGCGGCCCTGCCGGTGGGGTATCGGGAGCTTGCTGGGTAGCTAAGCAGGCGGGGTTTGAGAATCTGCTGACCTTTGACATGGGCGGCACCTCCACCGATGTGGCGTTGGTGCAAGATGGCAAGGCTCAACTTCGGCGGGAAACTACTGTGGGTGATGTCACCGTCAGGGCGTCTTCCGTCGACGTACGAACCGTGGGAGCGGGTGGCGGCTCAATCGCCCACGTGCCCGAGTTAACCGGAGCGCTTCGCGTCGGCCCAGAGAGTGCGGGTGCTCAGCCTGGTCCTGCGGCGTATAACAAAGGTGGCGTGCTGCCCACCGTGACCGATGCCAACGTGGTGTTGGGTTATCTTCCTAGTGAGGTTCGCTTAGGCGGAGACATGGAAATCCGCAAAGACTTGGCGGAAAAAGCCATCAAGCCTATCGCTAAGGCACTGGGTATTTCAGTGAAGCGCGCTGCGGCGGGCATCATTGATATCGTCAATGAGAATATGTACGGCGCCTTGCGGCTGGTCTCGGTCGAACAGGGTTTTGACCCCAGAGATTTTGCGCTTATTGGTTTTGGCGGTGCGGGTCCGCTGCACGCGAATGCGCTGGGTCGACTGATGAACAGCTGGCCGGTCATTATTCCGCCGGGTCCTGGCGTTTTGTGCGCTTATGGCGATGCGACGACCCGAGTTCGGGACGAAGCTTCGCGAACGTACATTCGGCGTTTTGCCGATACGACAACGGCTGATCTAGGCAAAATCTACGAAGAGTTGGCGGCGAAAGCGTTAAAGACCCTTGCTCAACAGGGCGTTCCCGCTAAGGAATGCAGTGTTTCTTGCCAGGCCGATATTCGTTATCAAGGTCAGGGTTTGCAGTTAACTGTCGATTTCGATCTTAAAGCGCTGAAGAAGGGTGGTCTGGGTGTCATTGGCGATCCCTTCGATGAGATGCACAAGCAGCTGTTCACTTTTGCGCTCGATTCTGACAAAGAAATTGTCAACCTCAGGGCTGTGGCTCAGGGTAAGAGTGCTGAGATCGAGGCTAGAAAATTACCCAAGTCAGGTTCAAGGACGCCGGTTAACGCCGCCAAACTGGGGAATACGACCGTCTTCATGGATGGGAAAGATATGGACGCAACGCTTTACCAGCGTAGCAAGCTAAAAGCGGGTAACAAAATAGAAGGACCGGCTGTTGTGCTAGAGATGGACTCTACAACGGTCATCTTGGCGGGTCACACCGGTAACGTCGACGAGTTCGGCAACATTTTGATTGCACCGACTTCATAAGGGAGACGAATCATGCCTGCAACAATAGTAGAGACTAACAAGGACAAGTTTTCCCTTATCGATATCGATCCGATTACCCTCGATATCATTGAAAACGCGATGATGAACGCCCGGCACGAGATGGACGCGGTGCTGTTTCGCACGGCGATGTCACCGGGTATTCGGGAGCAGCACGATGAGTTCCCCATGATTGCCAATCTAGAAGGCAAGATGGTGGTGGGCCAGTTTGGCAGCTTTATTCACGGCTTCAAAGAGGCCTATGACGGCACCATCGAAGAGGGCGATCTGTTTCTGACAACCGACCCCTATGCCTGCAACGGTGCCATTAGCCATATCAATGATTGGCTGCTGCTGCGCCCGATTTTCAAAGATGGACGGTTAATTGCCTACGCCGCTATGTTTGGGCACATGACTGACGTAGGGGGCAAGGTCCCAGGCAGCCTCCCAACCGATGCTCGGGAAATCTTTGAGGAAGGGATCCGTATTCCTCCCACCAAGATTTATAAAAATGATGAGCTGCAGACCGATCTGCTGGAACTCATCCTGCACAACTGTCGAATGCCTAACTGGAACCGCAGCGATTTCAACGCATTGGTGGCTGCCATTCGTACGGCAGAAAAGCGTGTTATTGAAATGGCGGGCCGGTTTGGTGACGACGTCTTTTATTCAGCCCTCGATGAATTGCTGGCGCGTAATAAGCGCGCAATGGGCAAGTTGATCAAAAATACTGTGCCGGAAAAGAAGCAGTTTTTTGAAGATTATATTTGCGATGACGGCTTGGGTATGGGGCCCTATCGAATTAAGTGCGCTATGTGGCGGGAGAAGGACAAGGTCATTTTCGATTTTGAAGGTACCGATCCTCAGTCCATCAGCTCCATCAACTTCTACCTCAACGAAGAAATGTTCAAGATGTTCTGCGGGGTTTACATGATCATGGTGTTTGATCCCCAGATTATGTTTAACGATGGTTTCTATGACCTCATGGAAGTGAAGATACCCCATGGAACGCTGCTCAAACCTCAAGAACCTGCGGCACTGTCCTGTCGAACCCACGCTCTGGGTCGAATCTTTGACGTCTTGGGTGGATTGTTGGGTCAAGGCGATCCTGATTTCCTCGCTGGCGCTGGATTTTCGGACAGTCCCCACTTTATGTACTCGGGCTATGACAAAAATGGCGAGTGGTATCAGCTCTACTCGATTGGCTTTGGCGGCGTTCCTGGTAAGCCCTCCGGTGATGGCCCCGATGGTCACTCGCTCTGGCCAAGCTTTACCAACGTTCCCAATGAATTCCTCGAGAGCTATTTCCCACTCCGTATCGAGACCTATGAGACGATTACTGACAGCGGCGGTGCAGGCTACAACCGCGGGGGTAATGGCTTACGTATGGGTTATTGCTTCCTAGAGCCCGGGACTATTTCGATTCACGATGACCGTTGGCTCACTTATCCCTGGGGCGTAAACGGGGGCGAGCCCGGCAGGCGTTCAGAGAAAATACTGGTTCGAACCGATGGCTCAGAAGAGCGCTTGCCCAGCAAATGTGATCGGATCGAGGTTGGGTCTGGTGACATCCTCTACTTCAATACCTGGGGTGGTGGCGGTTGTGGTGACCCACTCAAGCGTGAAGTGGAGCGGGTTGAGTTTGATGTGCGAGCAGGCCTCGTTTCTATGGAGGGCGCTAAGCGTTACGGCGTAGTGATGAACGCTGATCGTCGGGTAAACCTCAAGCGGACTGAAACGCTACGCGCGCGTATGGCGAAGAAGCGCGGTAAGGTTCCGATGTTTGATCGCGGTGGCGATATTGCAACGTTGAAAAAGCGTTGCCTTAAAGAAACAGGACTTCAGCCGCCAAGGCAGCCTGAGTTCCAGACTTGGGCACTTAAAGTGCTTGAGGGTGGCAAAGCTGAGGCGAGTGGCAGCGTGAAGGTAAAGCGGTCGGCGGGCAAAAAGGCCGGTAAGAAAGCGGTTAAAAAGGCGGCGCCAAAAGCCAAGGCAAAAGCAAAAGCTAAGGCCACTAAGAAAACAGCCTGAAACCTGAGGAGGGGGCGTTAGCCCCCTGTCTGCAGTGGTGTAGGAGCGTGACTTATGAAGTTTGGTGTATTCCTGCCCAACGGCAGTAATGGTTACATTCCCTCAGCGGGTAGCCCGGTTTACCAGCCGACCTACCAGCACAACCTCGACATATCCCTGGCGGCGGAAAAACATGGACTGGACTTTGTCCTTTCCATGATGAAGTTCCGAGGATTTGGCGGTGAAACGGGTTATTGGGACAGCTGTCTAGAATCTTTTACCCTCATGGCGGGCTTGGCAGCTGCTACTGAGAGCATTGGTTTGTTTCCTTCGATATCAATTTTGAGTCAGCATCCCGCCGTAGTAGCCCGAATGGTGTCTACCATTGATGACATCAGTGGCGGCCGCTGTGGCCTCAATATTGTGACGGGGTGGAATCGCCCCGAATATGCCCAGATGGGGATGTGGCCTGGTGATGAGCACTATCAGCGTCGCTACGAGTACGCTGGTGAATATGTACAGATTCTTCAGGCCTTGTGGCGTGATGGACGGGCGACGTGGGAAGGCGAATACTTTCAATTGGACGACTGCTCGGTGTTGCCTCAGCCCAAGCGCGAGATACCGTTAGTGTGTGCCGGCCAGTCTCCTGCGGGCCGTCAGTTTGTGGCGGAATACGCGGACCATCAGTTTGTATTGACCAGCGAAGACAACCTGGTCACCTCAGTAAAAGATATTCGAGCCAAGGCAGAAAGCACTGGGCGTGATGTGGGTATCTATGCGTTGTTTCACCTCATCGTGGCCGATTCCGATGATCAGGCCCAAGCTGAGGTTGACGCGATTATTGACGGTGCAGACCACGGGGCCATCAGTAATATCCTCGCCAGCGCCGATTTAGACACGAATACTGGCGGAACAGCTGATCAGCTTAAGGCTGCCCTTAACCAGAGCGTCGAGGCGGGCAATATGGCGTTCATGGGTATTCCGGTCATCTACGGTTCACCCGATACCGTGGTGGGCCGCATAGAGGGCATTGTGGAGCGCACAGGTATAGACGGCATGCTCTTTAGCTGGCCCGATTTTGTTGGGGGTATCGAACGCTTTGGCTCTGAGGTGCTACCCGCACTAAAGCTTTGAACTGATGTTACCGATTTAACCGTCGTTTTCGACTTGGGAAACGACCGCGCTGTAGTCTCGATCTTCGGTGGCCTCGAGATCTTCGAGTTCACCGACAATAATGCGGGTCACCTCTTTGAAGATGGTCTGATGGCGAGCAGCCCGGGCTTCCATATCGGCATCTGTGAGCGCGTATTGCTCAATATCTTCACTGGAAAATAAACCCTTTTCGGCTGCCACTCGCTCTAAGGTGTCGAGTCGGTCCCGTGTTACTGATAACTCGCCGGTCAGCGCCATGACCATTGAGAGCAAACGGTCAACGTCGGGATTAGCGAAGTAATAAGGGCGTTTCCCTTTGGCCTTCCGCTGGAGCGTAATCTCAGATTCGTCGGGGTTCATTTTTGACACCCGTAGACAAACCACACACCGCCGCCGCCAAAATCTCCACCCTGAAAGGTGTTGCTGCGCTGGGTCTCCTGAAAAGCGCTGGGCACCATGATCTGAATGGGCTTGTGGCTTTGAAAGCCCGAATCACGGGCCAAGGCTTCTAGGTCGAGCAGGTGACTCTTTCGCCAGAAGGGTTCGTTGTTGTTTTCACTGTCCCAGTCAAAAATAAACGTGTCAAAAGGCTCCATCCCCTCATAGGGTGGGGTCTCGACGTGCAACATCATGCCCCCGGGTTTAAGCACTCGGTGGCACTCGCGGATAATATTTTTGATGGCAGCAGAGGATGTCTCATGCAGTAAGATGTGGGAAACCACTAAATCAAAAGAGTTATCCTCAAAGTCGAGCGTCTCGGCGTTTTGCTGAGAAAAATGCACCGGTAAGCCCATCGAGGATGCCCGGGCATGGGCATAGCGGAGCATGGGTGCAGCGACGTCAATGGCATGGACTTCAGCGCCCTCAAAACCGCTGGCGTAGGGCAAGGTACTGTGGCCGACTGCACAACCTAGGTCTAGGATTCGGGTGGGTTTTAATTCGGGGTGCTCCTGCTTTAACCAAGCCACCGTGCTGTCACCCATGTCGGCATTATTGACCCCCATTTGCCCCATCGCGTAAATGTAGACGGCGCGGTCATAGATGGCGCCTTGGGCAACATCATTCTCAATGTACTCGGTGTGATAGCCCCCGGGCTGGCAATGAATATCTACCGCCGTGTGGTAAGCCGGGATTTTCAGATCGGGGTCTAGCCGCAGGCTTCCCACAGCCGGGGTCTCGGCGGCCTGAGTTGCCAGTTTTTGAATGGCGCGTTGGACGGGTATTTGCGCCGAAGACCACATCATTTCCTGACTGGTTCGCAGTAGAGAGCTCCACGCCTGATAGTGAGTGTCCTGTTTCATCACCTGACCCACTTCTTGAATAGATTCGGGTTCCCTCTGGTGCTTTTCGACAAATTTTCCCTTGGCGCGTTTTTCGTAAGCGGTTTTCAGCCCTGGGTGTAAGTCGGTGACCAAATGCTCTTTAAACGAACGCACGAAATGCTGTCGCGCCAGTTCATCATGGCTCGTAGAGGGAAGGGCATCGTGGAGTTGTTGTTCCTTATAGGCGTTCGACATAGCAGGGATCCTGTTCGTTGACCGTGGACTACATTCTCCATTGAATATAGCTCAGTGCTGCCCAGTCGCCAATGCTTATAAGCGCCCCTTGAATGCGGCGGCCAGAAGGCGGAGCTACAGGTTGAGATTTCGGTCTCGACCGAGACCAAGACCCATGCAATGCCTGTCGGCCTTTGTCGTCTTAATCTGTTGCCCTTTACCGTCTTAAAGTGCACCTTTATGTCTTGAGTTTGGCACTTATTTAGGAGATGAAGTTATGAGTGAACAAATCGCTTTAGTCACAGGTGCGGGTATTGGCTTGGGCCGTGCCACGGCTCTAGCTTTGGCCGATTCAGGGTATAGGGTCATTGTAACCGATGTCTTGTTGGCTGAGGGGCAAGCTGTTGCCGATGAGATCTCTGCGCGGGGCGGTCAGGCAGAGTTTCATAGCCTCGATGTCACCGATACCGAGGCGGCGAACGCCGTTGTCCATGATGTTGAGGCGCGGTTTGGGGCACTATCTGCATTGGTGTTAAACGCTGGCATTGCTCGAACCTTGCCACTGAGTTCCCTTGATGATGACGCCTGGGACGAGACCATGAATGTAAATCTCAAAGGTATGATGCGGGTCATGCGCGCAGCTATTCCGGGCATGCAAAAGGCGGGAGGTGGGTCAATTGTGTGTTTGTCCTCTATTGTGGGGGCCGTATTGGGCTGGTCAGAACATATCCCCTACGTCGCCAGCAAGGGGGGAGTCATGGGGATGGTACGTTCAGCAGCGCTAGAATTTGCGGCTAACGGCATTCGAGTTAATGGCATCGCGCCCGGTGTCATACGCTCTGCGCAAACCCTCGATCCGGTCAACTCACTCGGTGAAGAGGGGCTCGCCGCTTTTGCCGAGACTGTGCCTTTGGGGCGTGTGGGCAATCCCGAAGATATTGCCGATGTCGCTGTATTTTTGTTGTCTGATAAGGCGCGCTATTTAACGGGGCAAATCATTCCTGTCGATGGTGGAACTACCATTAGTTTGTAGCGTGTAGCAGACACAGTATTCGTTGAGAACCGGCGCTTGGATAGATTTAAGTTGTGCTACCGACGATTATTGAGAGGTTCGTCGGTCGGTAAAACTGGCAGGAACCCGCCGTTAAGCGGCCAAAACGGAAAGGCAAAAAAAAGGCAGGGTGGAGACCCTGCCTTTTCTTGTTTTTGCGTTTAAATTTAGAAGCTGTACTGCACCTCTACACCCGCACGTCGCTGTGTACCAGGGCTCACAAAGCCGCCACCGAATTCGGGGGCCAAAATCACCTCGGCAATAAACTCCTCGTCGGTGAGGTTACGTGCGAAGGCCATAATGCTCCACTTCTCTCCGCGCAGACCCACTCTTAGGTTCGCTAGACCATAGCCGTCGACCTGGGTGCCACCTTGCCCTGTTTGTGGATCCTGCCCGTAGTTGGCAGGCGGTCCGCCAAACAGCGTCGCGGGAACGACATCGTCTTGGACCGTGTGGTACCAAGTGTCGCCCTGGTAAGAGTACTCAAGTCTGCTGAACAGCTCGAAGCGGCCTAGGGGCAATGAGTATTGAATCGCAGCATTGGCCGTGAACTCGGGGTTGTTGGGCACGTCGTTGCCTGCGGTGTAGGGTCGCAGAGCGTTGACGTCGATTTCGCCGTCGACCATGGAGTAACCCGCATCAAACCGCAGGTTGTCTGTGATCGCCCAGGCTGCACTCAGCTCAAAACCCTGCAGCGTAACTTCATCGATATTTTCAGCGGTTCTCAGCAAGCCGAAGGGGCCTACGAAGAATTCGAAGAACTGCATGTCATCGACTTCGGTATGAAAGACCGCACCGTTGAGCTGCAAGTTTCCGTCCAAGAGTCCCGACCGGAAGCCCAGTTCGAACGAGCTTGAAGTTTCTTCCCGGATAAGATCGGGTGGCGCTACAAGCGCGCCGCCGTTCTCAACAAGATAGAAGTTTACGATCTGGCTTGCTCCTGAGTTATTGAAGCCTCCAGCTTTAAAGCCTACACCCCAGCTGGTGTATAACGTTGTGCTTTCGGTGGCATCCCAGGTCAGGCTGACTTTGGGCTGCAACTGATCAAAAGTTTCACTGTTACCGGGGATGCTGGAGCTCACCGTAAAATCGTTGAAGTTAACAAAGCCCGGGTTCAGCGGCGAACCATTGAGGGGCTGGCCATTCAACGTACATTGGCCACCGCAGTAGTCGATGTAGTTAGAGAGCGCGCCATCTGCAGGGGAGGGTACGTTGTTGGTGACGTCACGTTCTTCACGGTCGTAGCGTAGCGCCAGCGACAGTTCCATAGACTCGGTTAAATCGTAGTTTACCGATCCGAAGGCCGCCATAACGGTGGTGTCGAATGTGTCGTTCACCATTGCGTCAGTAAATCGGTTGTAAATGGTAGTGGGCACATTGCTCGCGGGGTTTGGCCAGTTAGAGCCGTCATCGCGCAGCTGTGAGACCGCCTGGTACCTTTCGATATCTAGGTAGTACAAACCTGCTTGCCAGCGTAGCCGTTGATCCGAGTTGGACGTGAGCTGCACTTGAAAGCTCATGTCTTCCTGGAAGCGCTCTTGGTATTGATAACCGTCACACGTTGTCGGGCTGTAGGGGGGAAGCACTTGCGCACCCGCTGCAGAGCCAAAAATAAACGTTGGGGCGGGCAACGCCGTCACACCACCGGGTACCGATGGGGTGTAAGACGGAGTCAAAGCGTCAAGTGAGTTGATACAGGCTGAGGTACCGCCGTAGAAGCCAAAAGCACCCGATGTGCCGTCAGCAATGAAAGTATCCTCGGTGTCACTGTAGAAGCCCCAGGCGGTCAGTGTCGCCCAGTCCATGTCCCAGTCGGCTTTAACCGAAAACTCGAGGACATCTTGTTCATTAACTGGCCGCACGTTACCTGCAAACACAAACTCGTGGGTGTTGACGTCCTGATAAAAAGATTCGACCCCTGGGGTGCCAAAGCCTAAAAATGGTGGCAGCGCAAAGGCGGCGTTAAAAGTAATGGCCGCACCCTCTGATTTGCCGTACCGCAACTTGGTGTCGATCGACAAATTGTCCGTGGGATCGAAGACTAAACGGCCCTGAACAGAATAGTTTTCTGCATCGTCGACGACATTGTCGTTAAGGAAGGAGTTGCTATAGAAACCATCTGTGCTTCGGTAATCTGCGGTCAATCGACCCGCTACATTCTCGCCCAGTGGTCCAGCGACGGTAGCAAGGCCGGTGTAGGTACTGTCTTCAGCCATGCTAATTCGAACATCGCCTTCAAACTCTTGCGATGGCCGCTTCGTTGACATGATGATAGCGCCAGCGGCGGCTGAACGTCCGTACAACGCCCCTTGAGGCCCTTTCAAAATTTCAATTTGTTCGAGGTCAGCGTACTCGCGGTTGAAGGCGTAAGTGTTGATATAAAGAATGCCGTCAATAATCAGCGCAAAGTTAGTTTCCGCGTCCCGTGCGCCATTGATACCGCGGATGGAGACCGACGAGTCACCGGTTTCAACGGTGTTGACGAAGCTCACCCCTGGAGTCTGAGAGATAAAGTCTTCTGCCCGCTGAATCCCCATGTCGTTAATCTGTCCCGCGGTAAAAGCGGTCACGGTGCTGGGTACGTCTTGAAGTGATTCGCTTCGTGCTCGAGCGGTAACGACGACTTCCTCGAGCTGGGCGTGGGCAAAGTTGGGTAACGCGAGGCTGCCGCCGACGGTTGTCAGTGCCGCAAGCGCTAATGATAAATGGCTTTTAGCTGTCGCAGGTCTTTGGTGTGATGGGTTTTTCATGTCCACGGATCCTCCAGTAAGCATTTGGGAAGTGGCTTTAATGGTTGTTATTCTCTCGATAAATACTGATTTACCGAGTGCTTGGATTACTCAGGCGAACATCGCCCGCAAACATTTGTACGTACAATTACTTCAACACCCCCAATATCGCCGTACGTTGGGCTGGGGTCAAGTCCAAATCGTTAATGATATCTGAGGTATTTTGCCCCACTGACGGCAGAGATGCGTCGATGGCAGCGGGTTCCCGCTGGAATTTAAGCGGCGTACCGATATGGTCGTTGCCATCATCATCTTGCCAACGCATGCCCCGGGCCGAGACGTGCTCGGCTGACCAGGCCTCGTTGAGATCGAGAACCGGGCTCCAGCAAATATCGCGACCTTCGAACCATAACTCCCAATCGGTCAGCGTTTTAGCGCGGAATGTTTCTCGCAGAAAACGGATAGCCGGCTCGTGTGCCGTGCCAGCAGGTCCCGCCACGGCGTGAATGAACTCGGGATGGTTTAATCCTTCGAACAGCGCACTTACAAATTTGTGCTCTCCGCCTCCTAGGGCTAGGAATCGGTCATCAGCCGTTCGATAGATGTTCAACATAGCCCCACCGCCATGGCTGCGTTCGGCCAACTGGCGAGGTGCCCGTTTGCCGGCGAAAACCGGGCCTAAAATATTGGGTGATGCTGCGAGTACAGACTCATGCATGCTGACATCGAGATAATCCCCTTCGCCCGTAGTTTCCCTTCGAAACAGAGCCATGAGAATGCCTGACAGGGCGGCCCAAGAAGACAGCATGTCTGAAATGGCGACACCGATTATTGCAGGGCCGCTGTCTCCCTCCGGGGAGCATGACAAACTTAAAACTCCGGAGGCTGCGACAGTAGCAGTGTCGTGGGCCGGCTTGTCTCGCCAAGGTCCCGATTGACCGAACGCTGAAATAGAGCAATACACGATTTTAGGGTTCAAGGCTCGAACCGCATCAGGGCCAAAGCCCAATCGGGCAGCTACACCGGGGCGGAACGCCTCAACGAGCACATCTGCGCCCTTGATGAGTTCAGCGAGTGCGGCCTTTCCCGCGTCGCTTTTTAAATCGAGGGCGATACTCTCCTTGCCTCGCTGGGTGTTGCGAAACATCACTGTTTCGCCCCCTTGCTGCCAGGGGAAAGATTGACTCGAGCGGGTGGGTTCTGGTGACTTAGGGTTCTCTACTTTGATAACCCGGGCACCGTGATCCGCCATCATTTGCGTGGCTGCGGGGCCGGGTAGGAATAGCGAAAGGTCGATAACCGTGACGCCATCAAGCTTCATCAGGCAGGCTCAGTTGGTGATGCCGTCAGATGACAGCGCTGCCAATGCAGAGGCATCGAGACCCAATAGATCGCCCAGTATTTCTGTGTTGTGTGCGCCAATTTCGGCTCCGGGCCAGTCGGTTCTTCCCGGGGTCTCTGAGAGTTTTGGGGCGATTGCCGGAATCTTTAAAGGCGTGCCGTTGACGTCTACTGACTCAAACATGCCCCGGGCGTTGTAATGAGGGTCGGTCATCATGTCTTCGACGCTGTAGATGGGTCCTACGGGAACTCTTACGGCCTCAAGACGCTCGATAATGTCTTTTGAGCTATTAGCAGCGCACCAGTCGGCTAACGCCTGATCGATGGCTTCCTGATGCACGACTCTTCCTGGGTTATGTTCCAGCTCTGGGTCGTTTGCCATGTCCTCGCGTCCCGCTTCTTTCATGAGGCGCTTGAATATTGAGTCGCCGTTCCCGCCAATAACAACGTGCTTGCCGTCTGAGCAAAGATAAGTATTGGTAGGGACGATGCCGGTAATGGTGGTTCCAGACGGTTCCCGAACCACACCGGCGCCGTCATACTCTGGAACGATGCCCTCTAGTAAATTGAAGACGGCTTCATACAGGGCGACGTCAACCACCTGTCCCTCTCCAGATTTAGAACGTTGAATCACAGCGAGCAACACGCCCAGGGCCGCGTGAATTGCTGCGGCGGTGTCACCCAGGGAAATATTGGGGCGTACCGGGGCCTTGCCGGGCTCACCGTTAATATACCTAAAGCCACCGTAGCCTTCTGTGACTGAAGCGTAGCCTGGCTTAGATGAAAACGGGCCGGTTTGGCCGTAACCTGAAATGCGAGTGTAGATAATTCCCGGATTAATCGCTTTAACCTTTTCCGGACCTAATCCCCATTCTTCCATAGCCCCCGGGCGGAAGTTTTCCACGACGATGTCGGCCTTACACAGTAAATCAAAGGCCAGCTCTTGGCCTCGTTCAGATTTTAAATCGAGGGTGACGCTTTTTTTGTTCCGTGCGAGGGAGTGGTACCACAGTGACATGCCATCACGTACCTCTCGCCACTGACGAATGGGGTCGCCTGTGGGCGGCTCAACTTTGATGACCTCAGCGCCAAAGTATCCCAAGATAGTGCCGGCAAATGGGCCTGCCAGTAGCTGGCCCATTTCGACAACGCGTAAACCTTCAAGTGGACGTTCACCGGTCATGCTAGTTTCCTCAATAGATCGGCAAAACCTACAGAGGCTTTACCCAAACCACAATAGCTTGTGGAGTTGCCATTCAAATACATACTGGGTCACAAGATATTACGCCAAAGGTTTGTGGCTGGTTCTTAGGCGCGCTCGCCGCATAGTAATGAGTTTGATCTCAAGGCGTCCACGGGGGGAAGAGGATCTGCGTTGGATTTTATTCATTTGGCGTTGCAGGAGACCTGCGGTGGAGGCAAGGCGATCCTGTTATTGCGCTAGGCGTTAAGTTGAGCACGCCGTGCAGCGAGCGGATCTTGTGCAGGTGCCCGGGCTTTTGCCTAGGAGTCGCTAGGGTCTTGCGCAATTGGTAACTTTGAACGCGACACGCGGAAAGTGCGAGGGAGTCACTGCCATTCACTTCCCGTCATAGCATTAAGGCTTCTAAGTTCTATAACATAGCGGTATTAAAAAGCGCTCCAGTTTCATGGTTGGGGTCGCCAGCCGAGTATTTTTAGCCAAGTGTCACAGATCGGGGCTGTGCAAGTGATAGCAACCTACGACCGTATGAAAATTGATTCTAAGGTTTTTAGTCAACCATGAGATTACATGCTGATCTAACGCGCCGTGCTGTTGTTAATAGCCTCGAGCTTAATTGGGTAGCGTCACCTATGGCGGGGGTTCACCGCCGGATGCTGGACCGCAAGGGTGATGAAATTGCCCGAGCAACCAGTATCGTCCGCTACCAGCCAGAGAGTTTTTTTTCGTCCCACACCCACGGTGGTGGCGAAGAATTTTTAGTGCTCGAGGGGATTTTCTCCGACGAAAACGGCGATTACGGTGCGGGGACTTATGTCCGAAATCCTGTTGGCTCAAGCCACACCCCTTTTTCTAGAGAGGGCGGCACAATATTCGTCAAACTGCAGCAGTTCCACCCTGAGGACCAGCAACGCGTATGTTTGGATACAAAGGCAGCGTCGTGGCGTCAGGGGCTGGTAGAGGGCACGCGAGTATTGCCATTACATCAGTACCGTGGCGAGGTCGTAGTGTTAGTCGATTGTGCTCCGGGGGTTGTTTTCCCTGAGTGCTTGTATCCCGGTGGTCAAGAAATTCTAGTTCTTGAGGGAGAGCTAAACGATAATTTTGCTGGCCATAAAAAAGGTACTTGGATAAGAAATCCACCAGCTAGCTGTCTACAACAAGACAGCCCTCATGGTTGCTTGCTCTATGTGAAAACGGGGCATTTAGTCCCGGAAAGTTAACAAGTTAACTCCTGAAAAGTTGGTCTGAAGTTGTCTTCCCACTAGCTCCAAGCAGAAGAAATGACCTATGCTTCGTCCAGCGACGCGACGGGCAAATCGAATGAACTATCGCAGGGCTGTCGCGCTGAAGAACCTTGATCTTCCAAATTGCGCAGTTCGGAGAGAGTCTTTTTTAGCGACTTAGACCGTTTAGGCGCAGAATTTAAACGTCACAGAATTTGTTGCCACGCCCTTTAAACGCAGGGCTGGCAGTAGGCAAAACACGATCATCAAAAAGCACAATTTTATTGGCTTTTTTCTACGACATTTATTGGGGCGTTATGAATACAGTGGCAACTGCAATACCTGAACTTTTGAACGAGCTGCCGCCAGATGCTGAGGCCGTCCCCCCTTGGCTCGAGAGCGCCCTGCAGGTGCCTCGCGAGGAGGGCTGGGTAGATTCAGGAGGATGCGCAATTCATTATTTTCGCTGGGGCAACCCAGAGAATCCAGGATTGTTGTTAATGCATGGGTTTCTGGCGCATGCTCGATGTTTTGCCTTTATTGCGCCGTTTCTCGCAGAAAATTATCACGTCGTGGCTTTCGACCTGTCGGGTATGGGTGATTCAGGGGTGCGGGAGCATTATCCCGATGCGGTTCGTGCTGCTGAAGTCGAAGATGTGGCGCGCGCTACGGGATTATTTGATCATGAGATTAAGCCGATTGTGATCGCGCATTCTTATGGGGGGCATGTGGCGTTGACAGCCATGGCAGACCGTCACCAAATGTTCGGTGGTTTAATCATTTGTGATTTGATGGTCTTGCGGGCTGAGCGCCTCAAAGCGCACTTTTCGGAGGGTAGACCACTGCCATCTGATCCATCGCGCCCCAATCGCATTTACCCCGATTATGAAACCGCAAAGGGTCGCTTCGTTCTTTCGCCCAATCAGCCTGTCAGCGTTCCTAGTCTTTTTGACTACATGGCGTTTCACTCTTTACGACAAGTGGACGAGGGCTGGCGCTGGAAGTTCGATACCAGCGTTTTTCAGAGCGACTTTGGTCAAGAGGAGCGTATGTTTGGCCAAGGCAAGATTATTGCGGCGACACCGGGCCGAAAAGCCGTAGTGTACGGTCAAGACAGCGTTTTGTTTGACGACGATTCGGCGGTTTATCTTCGAGAGTGCGGGGCGGTAGACGTTCCCATGATAGGGATCCCGGGGGCGCGACATCATCTGATGCTGGACGAGCCTATTGCCTTTGTCAGTGTGTTGCGCGGAATTTTGGCGCTGTGGGCTGTGCCTGCTGTCTGTGGTAAAGCTGGGGTGCTGAGTAAAGGTACGTAGGCCGCTGCATAGCGGTGTTTCATGACCGACGCTCAGCAGATTTGACCGACGTTAAACAGGCGTTTACCTCGAGTCATCGACGTAGCGAACCGCATTGAGGTACCAGGTTTGTGGACCTGAGGGGCTCTCTATAACGATCTCTGTGTCGATAGTTTTGCCGAGTAAGGCACGGCCCAATGGGGAGTCACAGCTCAGCTTCTGCGCACTCAGGTCGAATTCATCGGGGCCAACAATCCGCCAGTGGTGCACTTCGCCTTCAGCATTTTCGAGGGTTACGTAGGCGCCGAAGTAAGCTTTGTCGGGGTTGGTTGGCGCCGACGTAACAACGACGAGTTCGTCGAGGCGCTTGCGTAAAAAGCGAACCCTGCTGTCGATTTCGCGTAGGCGCTTTTTGCCGTAAATATAATCACCATTCTCCGATCGGTCGCCGTTAGCAGCGGCGGCCTGCACCGCGGCTGTAACTACCGGCCGCTCTACCTTCCAAAGTTCCTTGAGCTCTTCGCGTAAGCGTTGCTCCCCTTCTTGCGTGATGTAGGGGGAGCCTTTGGGCCTCGGCGGGCGGTAACGTGACAATTCAAGACTCCTCGCTGTTCGTTTCGAAAATAAGCGCCCGAGCAAACCCAAAGCTTTACAAAGCCTCAACCATAGCAGGGTTTGGGTGCGATCTAGCCCACCGAGGTTAGGCGGTGTTTGTGACGAAGTTGCGCAGCTTGCATAGCGCACTCAAAAGCCGAAAAGGGTCCTAGTGCCCCGATGATCTATGTCGAAAACCACTGACGGTATGCCCCTTAACGAGATAGATCCAAACATCGCGCTAATCGTATTGCAAATGAGAATGATTCGCTATACGATTATGTTTCAGTCAAATAAAATCACACAACTTAAAAGATTTGAGACAAACGGAATTAAGAAGGGGTTTCCGATGACAAGAGTAAGTCGAAAATTGAGCGTTATTTTTCCTGCGTTGCTTCTATCGTTGGGTTTAGTCGCTTGTGGAGGCGGCAGTGACTCGCCTCCGCCGCCCCCGCCCCCAACACCGCCCGTAGACGAGCCGGTAGAGGATCCAGACACCGATGGCGACGGTATTGTAGACGCCGAAGACAATTGTGTTGAGACAGAAAATCCCGGGCAGGAGGACAGTGACGTTAACGGTAAGGGCGATGCCTGTGATCCTATGCCTCTGGTTTACGCCGCCGTTGGCTACGTGGGTGATGGCACTGACGACGGCGTCAGTTACACGGGTCAGACAGCGAGACAGGTGCTGCAACTCGGTCTTGTTAGTTACATGGAAGAATTGCAAGAGAGCCCCGGGCAGGCAGAGGAAATTTCAGCGGGTTTACGGTTCTATATGACCGGCGACGGAGCCGATGAAACTGCCCACGGATTTACGACGAAAGGCAGCGACCCGGTCATACCAGGACCCACTTACGGCGATATCAGCACGGGTAAAAACCTCAACGGAAAAATTGCCGGCGGTAGCTTAGCGGGCACGGGTGAGACCGAAATGTTAATCGACGATGAGTTCTTTGGTTGGAGTGCAGGGCTGGACGCTACGCCTCTCCCCATCGAGTTGGTCTACGTTTGGATGGACGCACTAGCAGCAGAAGCGACAGACGAGGTCACGCCGGCGGTCACAGTAGCCAGTGGCCAAGAGGTCCTCATTGGTACTCCAATGATTTCAAGTGCTGGGGTTCATTATCGGCAGCTGATTCAAAAGTTTTTATCGGTAGCGGTGAATTTTTCCCAGGGCACAAATGACTATTTGCAAGCGGACTTCCCCAACATGCTGGGTGAGGAGAAACCGGGCAAAGGTTACTCGGCGGGTGCCCACGACTACGACGAGGCTTTCGGTTACTACGGCGCCTCTAGGGATCTCAATGACTACACTGACGATGAGGCTGCCGGCAAAGGCGGGCGCGCTGAATATGGCAATGGCTATTACGACTCCAACGGCGATGGCTTAATCGACCTGAGAAGTGAATTTATTTTTGGCCATGCGCAAAACTGCGCAAAGCGTGATCGTAAAAAAAATGCCGAGGGCGTTGCTTACACCGACTATTCCAAGTCGGCAATGGACGCTTTTTTGGTGGGTCGTCGAATTCTTGAAAATGCTGAGGCAGCCGGAGAGTTGACGGTAGAGGCAGATGCCGCATTGCAGGGTCAAATCGAAATCGCTGCAATAACTTGGGAGAAGTGTATTGCGGCCACGGTCGTGCACTACATCAATGATGTCTCAGATGATATGGCTGACTTTGCCCCGCCTTATTACGCCGATCTTTCTAATTTCATCAATTTGTCTAAGCACTGGGGTGAGATGAAAGGGTTCGCTCTGGGTTTACAGTTTAGCCCAGTGTCTCCCTTTCGAACCGGCGAAACAGGGAAGGATGTCGCAGATCTAAAGCGGGTGCTGTCGCTCATGGGGGACGCACCGGTGTTGGCTGACGGGTCTCAGGGTGGCCAAGCTGCCACTGCAGCTTCTCCGTCAGATGCCATTCAAAACTACTTAGCAGATTTGCAAGAAGCGCGGGATATCTTGGCAGAGGCCTACGGATTCGAGTCGGAAGTGGTCGAGATTTGGTAGTCGATCAAAAATACGAAAACTATCGGGCGTTATAACCATTAACGCTCAAATTACAGGCGCCGCAGACCGGCGTCTTTTGTTGTTTTAAGTTTGAGGACATTTGGAATGTCAAAGAGGTTGAGTGGGCTGTTGTTTTATTGCCTGGTGATATTTTCTTTAGCGGCTTGTACTGATAGTGGGGGCGATGTGGCCCCCACGCCAATTCCCGGTGATGGTACGGCCGGTGGCGACACGCCAGATGACCCCTCGGGTGGCAGCGGGTCTGGAGAATACTCAGTAGCGCAAATGTTAACGGCCTATGTCGATGAGATTGTGTTACCCAATTACGCCGCCTTGGTGTCTTCGGCACAAGCCATGACGAATTCTGAGGGCGACCTTCATGCCTACTGCGACGCTATCGGCACAGAGAATGAGTCGGCATCCCGTGCAAATGCAAAAGATCAATGGCGAGCCCTAGCGTCACAAGTTCAGCGCGCAGAGTTACACGCGATAGGACCCGCTTCGGAGAACGCATTCAATCTGCAATATCGGCTCAATTCGTACATGTTCGGCTCATTGAGTACCTGCGGTGTTGACGGCATTGCGGCGTTGGTGGATGAGAATTTTGACATTAGTAATCGTTCAATTAATCAGCGCGGCATCGGGGCTTTGGAGTATCTCCTGTTTAATGAGACGCTGGTCCACTCCTGTCCCCCTCAGGCTTCTGCGACTCAGAATTGGAACGACTTGAGCGTCGAGCAAAGAAAAGAAAAGCGTTGCGACGCGGCAAAGCTCATTGCCCAAGATATTGCTGAAGCGGCTGATGCTATCGCGACCCGCTGGGACCCTAGTGGCGGCGATTTCCGAGGGATTTTTTTAGCTGAAGACAGCCTATCCGAGAGCCTGCAGATAACCACCGATGGCCTTTTTTACCTCGAAGAGGGTGCCAAGGATGCAAAGCTGGGTAACCCCCTGGGAATTATTGAAGCCTGCTCTTCGCTGACCTGTCCCGAGCAAATTGAATCACCATTTAGTCGAACATCGCTTCGTCAAATTATTAATAACGTCAGGGCATTTGAAACAATCTTTGTCTCTAATGAAGCCACAGGATTTGACGCGCATATTGTCAGCGAGGGATTTCCCGAAGTAGCTCAGCGGTTTGTTGATAATTTGTCAGTGACAATTGCCCTGGCTGAAAGTATTGACGTTTCACTCTCAGACCAGGTTCAGCTAATACAAACCGCCTCTGATGACGCTGAGTGTGCCAATGCATTCGCTAACCCAGACAGCCCTTCAGATCGATTCCCAACCTGCACGCTTTACGGACTCATTAAGCGAATAGTCGACGACTTGAAAATTGATTTTGTCACTATCGTCAACGTTTCCGTGCCGGGTGGCTCTCAGGCTGACAACGATTAATGCAAGTTTTGAAAATTTATAAGTGTGAGTTAATCATGAAGTGTTTAGTGGGTGTCGTTGCGCTAGTGAGCGCGGGTGCAGCTTTTGCAGAAAATTCTGTGCTTGAGGAAATCACCATTATTGGCAGTCGCACCGATGCTCGAGAAGTTTCGGGCTCTGCCTATGTGATCAACGAGGAAGACCTTGAGCGTTTTGACTATGTCGATCTCAAGAAAATCTTGGCCCAAACCCCTGGGGTCTATATTCGAGACGAAGATGGCTACGGGCTGCGTCCTAATGTTGGTATCAGAGGTGCTGCTGCAGAGCGAAGTCAAAAAATCACGCTTATGCGTGATGAGGTTTTAATTACGCCTGCGCCGTACTCCGCACCCGCAGCCTATTACGTCCCCAATGTGAGCCGCATCTCGAGTATCGAGGTGGTAAAGGGCCCGGCAGCTGTTACCCACGGGCCTCACACCGTAGGAGGGGCCGTTAATTTAGTTTCTGCTCCTGTTCCTAGCGCTGCTATGGGCGTGCTAGACCTCAGCTACGGTTCTGATGGCTACTACAAAGCCCAAGCCGCCTACGGAAACATGAAAGGTAATTTTGGGTACCTCGTTGACGTCCTGACTTACGGCGCCGATGGCTTTAAGACTATTGATGGTCATGGTGATTCTACGGGCTTTGAACGCTCTGACTTTGGCATCAAGCTGCTTTATCAGAATCCGGAATCGCCCCGTGAGCACAAGGTATCCCTGTTGATCGAAGGGGGAGAGGAGGGAGCTGATGAAACGTATTTGGGGCTCGCCGACGCCGACTTTAGAGACAACCCCTATCGACGCTATGCTGCATCGCAGTTGGCACGATTTGAGTCTGAGCATATTAATGTGCTCTTAAATTACTCACTGTCTCTGACCCAACACACCCGCTCCAATGTGAAAGTGTATTGGAACGATTTTGATCGATCATGGAACAAGCTAGATGGCTTTTTGGCGGGCCCAACGCTACAAAAGGTTTTGCAAGCGCCGAGTCAGTATCAGGATCAGTATTTTGTATTAACCGGACAGAAAAACTCTGCCCTGACAGATGATGAAATTTTGGATGTCACCAACAACGATCGGGCTTACGAAAGTAGTGGTATTCAGTGGTCAATTTCAGATCAAAGAGCTATTGGATCCATTACCTTATCGTCCCGCGGGGGTATTCGCCTGCATCAAGATCAAGTGGAGCGAAATCATCAGCCAGCGACTTACTTAATGACCAATTTACAAATGATTCCCGATGCAGTGCCAAGAGAGCCAAAGGTCGTGAACAAGGCCGAAAGTGAGGCCTTGGCGGTTTATGGCATAACCCGAATTAGCCTCGGTGGATTTTCCATAGATCTGGGGGTCCGGCATGAAGACATTGACGGAGAGGTCTTCAATCAGCTGACCGGCGAACGGTTGAAACGCTCTCAAGCACTGACTTCGCCGTCGATCAGTGGTATCTGGGAGGTTTCCGACAATATGTCGTTTTTTGGCGGCATTTATGAGGGTTTTTCCCCTGCGGGACCTGGATCAGAAGCTTCTCATGAGGACAGCACAAATTACGAGATTGGCGCACGCTTTAACAACGGCGGCAGTGAATTATCTTTGGTCGGTTTTTATAGCGACTACGGTAATCTCATTGGCCGTTGTCGTGTTAGCGATACCAGTTGTGAGCCGGGTTCAGAGTTCAACGGTGGTGAGGTGGAGATTTTTGGTGCGGAATTAGCTGCGCTGCATACAGTGATGCTGTCAGAAAGTCTCTCGCTGCAGGGCGCCCTAAGTTACACCTACAGCGAATCTGAGTTTGCGACTACGTTTTTTTCAGGATTCCCCCAATGGGGTTTGGTAAAAGCGGGAGACGAGGTTCCCTATATTCCTGAGAGCGTGGGCAGTCTGCGCGTTAGCCTGTTAGGAGACCGCTGGCACATAGACAGCACCCTCGATTTTCAATCGCAGATGCGTGAGGTCCCTGGCGCCGGTGCCATTACCGAAGAATTGCATAGTGATGGGTTTGCTATTTTGGACCTCAGCGCCACTTACGACATGACAAACCATGTTTCGCTGCAGGCGTCTTTATTAAACGTAACTGACGAAGCTGCGATAGTGTCTCACCGTCCGTTCGGAGCTAGACCTAATCGTCCGCAATCAATTGTTGGCCGCATTCGCTATTCGTTCTGATTATTCATGATGCTAGATGCAGTACAGCCACTTATTGCGCCGTTGCTATATGTCAACGATCCTGCCAAGCGGTTGTTCTGGATGCATATTTTAGGTTCAGTTGTGCTTGCCGCTTGGTACTTTAGGGCCGCATTGCCGGGCTTGGGCCCCGGGGCTCTTGCCCGTCGCCTACTTTGCAAAAAATATTGGTGGAATGCCTCCACACGCATCGATTACGCGCTGTTATTTTTCAATACGTTTCTCAAACTCGTCGTCTTTATTCCAATGCTGGGAGGTCAGCTGGGGGTGGCACTTATTACCGCTCGCGTCTTGCACCTTCATGTTTTGGACGCCCCGCAAATCTCCGCGGGCCCAATTTTTGTGTCGCTGAGTTTTACCATGGTGGCTTTTGTCTTTGATGATGCTGCCCGTTTCCTCACGCACCTAGCCATGCACCGCAACCCCTTCTTATGGCGCATTCATCGGCTTCATCACTCTGCAACGACGCTGACTCCGTTTACTGTCTTTCGAACTCACCCAATCGAAAGCTTCATTAACTATTTGCGATCAATTGTTACATTGGGGCTGATTTCTGGGGTGTTTATTTGGGGCTTTGGTGCGCAGCTTCAGGTTTGGGATATTTTGGGCGTAAATGCGTTGGGGTTTTTACTAACCTTGGCCGGATCTAATCTGCGGCATAGCCATATTCCCTTGGGGTTTGGATCCTTCGAGCGTTATATCATCAGCCCGGCCCAGCACCAGCTGCACCATTCTATAGACCACGGGCACGGCAATTTGGGTGCCTACCTCGCCCTTTGGGATCGGTGGAATAAGACTTTTATCTGGGGTTCTTCGGCACACAACCTTTCATTTGGGCTCAACGATTATGAGGAAAAGGCCTCGCCCAATAGGGTGTTGCCTGTGGTTGATTTTACCCGTTAGCTTTTGATTTCCGGCGCTACAGTGAGTCGGTATAGCCTCCTGTAAGGGGAGTTTTGGATAGGTTAAATAAGCTGTGCCATTGGATCACGGGATCATTCCTCAGCGTTAATAGCCGCACCCTAGTTGCATCCCAATTTATTCGGTTGGTCACGGCTAGCTTGTGACAGTTTAAAGGTAACGGTTAATAAAGCTTCGGCTTAGCCTAGCCTCTGAGGCTTTTAAAGTTCTCAGTACACTCAAGACCGGCCACGCGGATAAACTTCGAAGCTCCCTTTCTCGCTGTTTTCACAAATGCTCGCACCTCAATAGACAAGCCACTGAGGGATAAAAAGCGAACCTGATGTCGGATGCGAGAAATCTAACCCTTGCAGTGAAAATAAAATGTATTGATGCTACGGGTAAGATGAAGCGATACGACGATGGAATTATGATCATTGTTTTACTCCAGCGGGTTGCTGTGCAGCGGGTTTTCGCCATGCTGATGCTCTGCTGTGGTGCCCCGGCAGCCGTTGCCAACTGCGTAGAATTGTCGGGAGACGCTAGGCAGGGGGGCTTGTTGTGGGGACAAGTGGCACCGACTGCGCTTGTGACCGTGGATGAAATTTCTATATTGGTCATGCCCAGCGGAGCGTTTGTTTTGGGGTTAGGGCGCGACGCACCCAAAGAGCAGGCGCTCTCAATTATCTACGCTGGTGACCGCTGCACCCAAACTGTGGCAGTCGCGCAGAGACAATACAACATCCAGCGCGTTGAGGGCGTTCCCCAAAAGACCGTCACGCCCCCCGACGATGTGCTTGAGCGGATTGCTCGAGAGCGCGCGCTGGTTCGCAAGGCCAAAGCCCGGCGTATTGAGCGTCCCGAGCTGCTAGAGGCGGTACAGGCGGGACTTTCTTGGCCTGCAACGGGCAGAATCAGCGGAGTTTACGGCAGCCAGAGATTTTATAATGGCACTCCCGGTTCACCCCATTACGGTGTCGATGTGGCGGTGCCCACGGGGCATCCTGTTGTGGCTCCGGGTCCCGGAGTGATTACCTTGGCGGAGCTCGATCTTTTCTACTCTGGGGGTACGATTATTCTCGATCACGGGTATGGTCTGTCTTCGTCCTTTCTGCATCTCAGCAAGCTACATGTAGAGGTGGGTCAAGAGGTGCAGCGGGGCGATCTTATTGGTGAGGTTGGGGCTGCCGGACGCGCTACTGGGCCACATTTAGATTGGCGAATGAGTTGGTTGAATCAACGAGTCGACCCTCAGCTGCTTGTTCCGGCCATGCCGCTTCCAGACTGATCGTTATCAACAGGTGCGAATTGCACCGGCAACCCCGTATACTTCCCAACTGTCTATTGTCACCAGAGGATTTCTCGTGCTCGATCCTAAACTACTTGAGATTTTGGTCTGCCCCGTCTCCAAGGCGCCCCTGGAGTACCAGCCTGAGCAACAGGAGCTCGTTTGCCGTGCCAGTGGGCTCGCCTACCCTATACGCGATGACATTCCCGTTATGCTTGAAAGCGAAGCGCGTAGTTTAAGTCTCGAAGAGCGTGAACGGTGAGCAGAAGCTTATGAGCGATACGATTTTTGGCAAGATTACGCGTGGTGAAATTCCCAGCGAATTTTTGTATGAGGACGAACACTGCGTTGTCATTCAAGATATTCACCCACAAGCGCCGACGCACGTTTTAATCATTCCCAGAAAACCGATTCCCCGATTGGTCGATGCACAGCAGAGCGATTCAGAGCTGCTGGGGCACCTGCTACTGGTAGCGGGTAAAGTCGCGAATGATTTGGGTGTGGGTGAAGGTTTTCGATTGGTGATTAATAATGGCGCCGATGGCGGGCAGACGGTTTTTCACTTGCATCTTCACATACTGGCAGGTCGCAGCATGGCTGAGGGTGAGTTGGCGGGTGGTCTGGTCTGAGTCAGCAGTGTTGGGTTTCCCGGGTTCTTAGTGGGTGATGCATTAAACCAGTGCAGCAGTGTCTGAGTATTATGCCCAGTCGTCCGGCCGTAAAAGCAATAAAGACTGTCGCGATAAAGTTTGAGAAGTCATCAATAAAAGGGCTCTGAGCCCAATGTATTCATGGCCGTGGGGCCAAATGAGAGCTTGCAATGAAAACAGCTGAAATACGTGAAGCGTTCCTGTCCTACTTTGAAGATCAGGGCCATACTCGAGTCGAGTCAAGCTCCCTCGTGCCCCATGACGACCCGACACTTTTGTTTACCAACGCGGGCATGAATCAGTTTAAAGAGACCTTTTTGGGGTTGGAAACCCGGGCTTACCAGCGGGCTTGTACGTCACAAAAATGTGTTCGTGCAGGTGGCAAACACAACGACCTTGAAAATGTCGGTTACACCGCGCGCCACCATACCTTTTTCGAAATGTTGGGCAACTTTAGCTTTGGGGATTATTTCAAGCGCGAGGCCATCAACTTTGCTTGGACCTTTCTGACTGAGGTGTTGGAGTTACCCAAGGAGCGCCTTTGGGTGACGGTACACATTTCCGATGACGAGGCGGCGGCCATTTGGATTGATGAAATTGGAATTGATCCCAGCTGCTTATCACGCTTAGACGAAGACAATTTTTGGCAGATGGGTGACACCGGGCCTTGCGGGCCCAGCTCCGAAATCTTTTACGATCATGGCGCCCATGTGCCCGGCGGGCCTCCTGGCAGTGCCGACGATGATCTCGATCGCTACATTGAAATCTGGAATCTTGTGTTCATGCAGTTTAATCGGGATGGCGCCGGGGAGTTGCATCCGCTACCGGCGCCTTCTGTTGATACAGGCATGGGTCTGGAGCGCATAGCGGCGGTTTTGCAGGGCGTGCATTCCAACTATGAAATAGATCTTTTTCAAACCTTGATCAAAGCCACTGCCTCGGCTCTTGCTGTCGCTGATCTGGAAGAGAAATCATTGCGCGTGATCGCGGATCACCTGCGCTCCTGTGCATTTCTCATTGCCGATGGTGTGATGCCTAGCAACGAGGGCCGGGGATATGTGCTGCGCCGCATTATTCGCCGCGCCGTGCGTCACGGCAACAAACTGGGTTCTACCCAGCCTTTTTTCGCGACCTTAGTGCCTGTGCTAGTGGCTGAAATGGGCGCAGCTTATCCTGACCTTCAGGCGAGTGAGAGCGTCATTGTGAAGGCGCTTCGTGCCGAGGAAGATCAGTTCGCGCGAACTTTAGATAATGGCATGGCTATTCTTGAAGAGGCCCTGAGCGGTCTTGAGGGCGCTGTACTTCCTGGTGAGCTTGTTTTTAGGCTCTACGACACTTATGGGTTCCCGGTGGATCTGACAAATGACATTGCTCGCGAGCGCAACCTTACCTTAGATGTGGAAGGTTACGATGAGGCAATGGCCCAGCAGCGCAAGCGATCTCAGGAGAGCGGCAGTTTCAAAGTTGACTACAACGAGTCAGTCACAATCCCCGGAGAGACGCAGTTTACCGGCTACGACAGCACCGAAGGCTCAGGAACCATTTTGGCTCTGTTGGCCGAGGGTGAGATGACGCAGTCATTGGCTGCGGGTGAACGGGGAGTTGTGGTTCTCAACAGCACGCCTTTTTACGGCGAAAGCGGGGGGCAGGTAGGTGACTGTGGCTTGCTACAGGGCGATTCGAGCCGTGCGGATGTTACCGATACAACTAAGGCTCAGGGACATCACTTTCATCATGTTCAGGTGACTACCGGTGCTCTAACCGTGGGCGATGCCCTGACAGCGACGGTCGATAACGAGTTGCGCCAGCGTATTCGTCTCAATCACTCGGCAACACATTTACTCCATGAGGCCCTGCGCCGGGTTTTAGGTGACCACGTGGTACAGAAGGGCTCATTGGTCGACTCCGAGAGGCTGCGGTTTGATTTTTCTCATGGTGAGGCTGTGAGTGCTGCGCAGATTGAAGAACTCACCCAAATTGTGAATGAGCAAATTCGGGGGAACAGCGCCACGACGACGCAGTTAATGGATATGGATAGCGCCGTTGCAGCGGGTGCGACCGCCCTCTTTGGCGAGAAGTACGGTGACGAAGTTCGGGTGCTGTCTATGGGATCTCAAGGCTTTTCCGTGGAGCTCTGTGGCGGTACTCACGTTGATAGAACGGGCGATATTGGCCTGCTGTTGGTGACCGGTGAGTCTGGCGTCGCTGCTGGGGTGCGGAGAATAGAAGCCATCACAGGTCA
Source organism: Luminiphilus sp. nBUS_16 (assembly GCF_051201645.1). Classification (GTDB taxonomy): domain Bacteria; phylum Pseudomonadota; class Gammaproteobacteria; order Pseudomonadales; family Halieaceae; genus Luminiphilus. Next base: position 1,033,829 of record NZ_CP179205.1, read on the forward strand.
GGCTGCTTTAGTGCAAAGTTTAGCCAGCAGTCAGCGGGTGGTCGATGTGGCTGAGGTTTTAAAAGCCACGCCAAACGCCGTTGTAGAGAAGGCCAGCGTATTGCGATCAGAAGTACGTGAGCTGGAAAAAGAGGTGGCGCGCTTGAAGCAAAAGCTGGCCACTTCATCCGGGGGCGATCTCACGCAGTCAGCGGTTGAGGTGGGGGGCATCAAAGTGTTGGCCACCCAAATAGAGGGTGCCGATGTGGCAACGCTTCGCGATACCCTTGATCAATGTAAAAACAAACTTGGTACGGCGGTGGTGTTATTAGCCGCGGTAGAGGGCGACAAAATTTCTTTAGTCGCAGGTGTCACCAAAGATGCCACCGACAAAGTGCGAGCGGGAGACGCCATTAAAGAGTTTGCCGGACGGCTGGGTGGCAAGGGCGGAGGTCGTCCTGACATGGCTCAGGGCGGAGGTACCGATGTTGCAGCTTTACCCGCGGCGCTAGCGGCCGTGCCAGACTGGGTGGCGTCACAGCTTGCCTAGTGGGGCTCGCTGTCAGGTCCGGCCCTTCCTATCGAATATCGCGCGCACCGCTTACTCAGCGGTGCTTATGTGGTATGCTCCGCGCCCAATTTTAACCGACCGGCACGGGTTTTCATGGCCCTAATAGTTCAAAAATATGGCGGCACTTCGGTGGGCTCGGCTGAGCGTATCGAGCATGTTGCCGACAAGGTTGCGGGCTTTCATCGCGACGGCCATGACGTGGTGGTTGTCGTCTCAGCAATGTCTGGAGAGACCAACCGTCTCATTGAACTTGCGCACTCCATAGAAGAGTACCCCCAGCCTCGGGAGCTCGACATGCTCGTGTCAACCGGTGAGCAGGTCACGACAGCTTTGCTGAGCATGGCGCTTCACAAGCGCAAGGTGCCCGCTCGATCTTACAATGGGTCTCAGGTGCGTATTCTGACCGATACTGCCCACACCAAGGCACGAATTCAGCACATTGATGGCCACCGTTTACGGGCCGATATTGATCAGCGGCGAGTCGTGGTTGTGGCCGGCTTTCAGGGGGTTGATCCGGAGGGCAACATAACGACGTTGGGGCGGGGTGGTTCGGACACAACAGCGGTGGCCCTCGCGGCAGCATTGTCGGCCGATGAATGCCAAATTTATACCGACGTTGATGGGGTTTACACGACAGACCCTCGGGTGGAATCGAGCGCCAGACGCCTTGAAAAAATTACCTTTGAAGAAATGCTCGAGCTCGCAAGCATGGGTTCCAAAGTGCTGCAGATACGTGCTGTCGAATTTGCGGGTAAGTATGCCGTGCCGCTGAGAGTTCTCAGTAGTTTTAACGAGGGCCCCGGTACTTTAATTACCATGGAAGAGGACGCAGATATGGAAGCGCCAACAATAGCGGGCATTGCTTTCAACCGTGATGAGGCCAAACTCACCGTATTGGGTGTGCCCGACACTCCCGGTGTTGCTTACAAAATATTAGGTCCTGTGGGTGAGGCCAATGTTGAAGTCGATGTAATACTTCAGAACATTGGAGAGGAAGGTCACACCGATTTTACTTTCACTGTGGCGCGTAACGATCTTGAGAAAGCGAGAAAAATTCTTGAAGATTTAGTGGTTCAGTTGGACGCGAAAGAATTGCGTGCCGACGCAAAAATTGCCAAAGTGTCGATTGTCGGGGTTGGCATGCGCTCACATGCCAATGTGGCAGCGCGCATGTTCAAGGCCTTGGCAGAGGTGGGCGTTAATATTCAAATGATCAGCACGTCGGAAATAAAAATTTCGGTGATTATCGAGGAAGATTATTTGGAACTCGCGGTGAGGGCTTTGCACTCCGCATTTGGTCTCGAGCACAGTCCTGAGGGCAGTGGCTGAGATCGGCTATAGTTAGGACTTAAATTCAAAAAAAGCAGCAAACAGGGAAGTTAGAAATGCTGATACTAACAAGAAGAATGGGTGAGTCCCTGGTGATTGGCGACAACATCACCATTACAGTGCTCGGTGTAAAAGGTAACCAGACCCGTCTGGGTGTAGACGCGCCTCGGGACGTGTCGGTGCATCGGGAGGAAATTCTTAACCGGATTCAAGCCGATAACCCTCCAGAAGAGGGGGAAAGCGACGGAAATACCCGAGACAGCGACTAAAGCCTGTTTTTCAGCGAATTCTCTATGGTAGGATTCGCACCCTCCGGAGAAGTGGCCGAGTGGCTGAAGGCGCTCCCCTGCTAAGGGAGTATACGTTAATCGCGTATCGAGGGTTCGAATCCCTCCTTCTCCGCCATCCAAACAAAAGACGCCCCTTTGGGGCGTTTTTTTGTTTGGGGCTTTGAATTTGGGAAGAGAACTCTCGGGTTCGACAAACTCTGCCTTGGGCAGAGTTTGGACGCGGAGCCGTAAGGCGGAGCGCCCTGGAAGGGTTTGAGCAGCGGAGGCAACGCTGCTCGAATCAATCCCTCCTTCTCCGCCATCCAAACAAAAGACGCCCCTCTGGGGCGTTTTTTTGTTTGGGGCTTTGACTATGGGATGAGAACCCTCGGGTTCGACAAACGCTGCCTAGGGCAGAGTTTGGACGCGGCGCCGTAAGGCGGAGCGCCCTGAAAGGGTTTGAGCAGCGGAGGCAACGCTGCTCGAATCAATCCCTCCTTCTCCGCCATCCAAATAAAAGACGCCCCTCTGGGGCGTTTTTTTGTTTGGGCTTTGAATATGAGGTGAGAACCCTCGGGTTCGACAAACGCTGCCGAGGGCAGAGTTTGGACGCGGAGCCGTAAGGCAGAGCGCCCTGGAAGGGTTCGGGTGGGCGGCTTGATGAGAACGCTGTTGTGGTGAAAGTTTAAGCATCAAGAGCGGTATGATTTTCAGGTTCAGCTAAGCGCCACTCTCGTCTCTCGTTATTTCTAGTTTTAAATTTTCACGCCGTAGTATAAAGTCTTAACTAACTATACATATGTGTTAATAAACTAATTCAGTATGGCAAAGGCCAGATTTTGGCGAGTCGCCTTTCGAATTTGGTTGGTCAGCAGAAAATAAAATGCTCAGATATTTCTGGTACCTGACTGCGAGATCAAGGCCTCCTAAATGTATTTTTGTGCAAGAGCGGGAAAGAGCGTGGAAACGCATGGGACCGCCGTCATCTTCCCCAAGAGCGCGATTAAGTTGACCTGAATAAGGAGAATAAAGATGGTTTCTGAGAGCGAAGTGATTGTTAGTGACGACAAGGGTGTACTGACGATAATGCTCAATCGACCACAAGCAAAGAATGCAGCCAATAAGGTACTGGCCGAGGGGGTGAGTGCAGCAATCGACCAACTGGAGAGCGACTCCAATCTGCGAGTGGCCGTGATTACCGGCGCAGGTGGGACTTTCTGCTCGGGCATGGACCTCAAAGGCTTCGTCCGAGGTGAGACACCCTATATCGAAGGCCGGGGGTTTGCCGGTTTGACCGAATATCGCACTAAGAAACCGATCATTGCGGCGGTAGAGGGTTATGCGCTGGCCGGCGGGATGGAGATGGCCATCAGCTGCGACATGATTGTCGCCGCTGAGAGTGCCAAATTTGGCATCCCTGAAGTTAAGCGGGGCTTGGCAGCTGGTGCCGGTGGCTTGTATCGGCTTCCCAGACAGATACCCGAGCGCGTAGCGATGGAATTGGCCTTAATGGGCGACTTTATTTCCGCGCAGCGCGCCTATGAATTGGGTTTGATCAACCGGGTTGTCGAAAGCGGTGGCGCCCTTGCAGCAGCGCAGGAAATGGCGGCAAAAATCGCGGCGAATGGTCCAATGGCTGTGGCCGCGAGCATGATGGTCGTGAGCCAGGCCCAAGATTGGACACTTAAAGAAGCTGCTCAGAAACAGGGCGAGTATCTCAGTCCGGTATTTTCTAGCGCAGATGCCATTGAAGGCGCGACAGCTTTTGCCGAAAAGCGCGCGCCTGAGTGGAAGGGGAGGTAATTAGGCGTTTTATTTCTCAACCTGCGTTGCTACGAAATCTGAATGAATTCGGTGGCTCAGGCGAAAATGGAGTTACGTGTGGGTATGTCTGAGGGCAAAACCGCCATAGTCATCGGGGCATCAACACCGGTAGGGATGGGAGCCGCTACGGCGCGCCGCTTGCGCCGGGAAGGCGCCCGGGGCGTTGTTTCGGGACTCGGTGAGCAGCCGCGTCAAGAACTCGCGCAGGAGATCGATGGCCTGGCCTCTGAAGCAGATATCACCTCGAAGCAAGCGAATGTCGATCTGGTTAATTTCACCCTAGAGACCTATGGCCAGATTGACCTCGCTGTTAATCACATGGGTCTCGCCACCCGCAGTCCCATTGCGCAGGAGACTGAAGAGCACCTGCAGTTGATGACCGAGGTGAACTGCTTCGGTACATACTGATTCATCCGGGCGGTGGCGGATGTGATGGGAGAGGGGCGTGCGATTGTCACCACCTCGTCTCTGGTGGCTTATGACGTGTCAAACGGGAAGTCTGCTTACGCCTGTGCCAAGGCTGCGGCGGAGCGATTTGTAGAAGCCGCTGCAGTCGAAGATAGCCAGAACAGACTACGCATCACTCCATCTATTAATAGCACAGCGATGCTGCGTAAAGGCATCTATTAGCGGGGTGGCGACTTCGATGAATTTGTTGGCCTCTACAAAGAATTGGCGCTGCTCGGCCGGATCTCTACTTCCGAAGATATTGCGGGAATGGTGTGCCTGATGCTGTATCCCGAGTTCTTTGAAACAGGGCAACATATCCACCGTAGTGGCGGAGATTCGCTGCTTGGGCAACCCGTACAGGTTGTTACTCAGGATCTGAACTAGCCCCCAAAACTTGAGTGCAATTTTCGCACCTTGCATGCCAATGCGAAGCGCCAGCTAGCTATTGGGATCCGCCAGAAAGTATCGCGATTTTTCACTATCAGCACATTTTTTTCAGACACTAAGCTAAGACCCAGCGGTCTGTCTTGTTGATTAATAATTTACAGCTGTGTAAAGTATATATTAAACTATACACACATGATAAGTATAAGGTGACAGGTTTTAGGATGTTCTTCGGCCTGCCCTTTGTGCGAAAAGTTTTAGTAATCCGATAAATAGAATAAAACCGAGATGACCCTTATGAAACTGAAGATAAATCAACTCATCGGCTTGTCTGGCTGTCTCACACTTTCCCTTGGAACGGCCGAGCCTGCCCTTGGGCAGCTCGAGGAGGTGATGGTAACTGCTCAAAAGCGTGAGCAAAATCTCCAGGATGTGCCCATTTCGATATCGGTGCTAACGGCTGAGGATCTGGATCAGCAATACATTACTGAAACTGTGTCGCTTGCGCAGGCGGTCCCGTCTCTCAACTTTCAGGCAGGTTTTGCGCCTTCATCCACCAACTTCAATATTCGCGGTGTTGCCTCCTACACCTTTGAAGGGGGTATTCAACCGAGCGTCGCCATGGTTGTCGATGGCGTGTCTCTGGCGAGGGCGGGTGAGTTCATATCTGAGCTGGCTGATGTAGAGCGTATCGAGGTGTTGCGGGGCCCGCAGGGCACCCTGTTCGGACGTAATACCACAGCAGGTGCAATTAACATTACTACCAGGCGGCCAAGTACAGAAATCGAGGGGTACTTAGAAGCCAGTTTTACCGACGACGACGAGCAGCTGTATCGAGCTAGATTGAGCGGGCCGCTGACGGAGACAGCCGCAGGATCACTGAATGTGTTCTACCGGGACAGGGAAGGCCATCTCAAAAACGTTTATCCGGGTGGTGACGACGGTGGTGGTATTGAGTCTTGGGGCGCCCGGGCGCAACTTGACCTGAATTTCTCTGACTCGGTGAATCTATTATTGTCCGGCGACTATCGCGACGCTGAGCACGGCTTATCTCCACAAGTCACCCTCGTTGCTGAACCTTCGCTTGATGGTATTCCCGCGCCAGGGTTGAATTTGCGGGAAATCCAGCAGGGTGATGGCGACCCGGGGCTTGGTCAACGCGTGATCGACGATATGTTCATGATCAATCTCAATGACAAGGATTTCGCCAAGCAAGAGCTTGATAGTTGGGGGCTGTCCGCCAACCTCACCTGGGAGATCGACGAATCGCTTAGATTTGTTTCAATATCCGCGTACAGAGAGTGGCATGAGGCGGTGAATCCCGACATAGATTCCGGGCCGGGTCAGCTCTCCAATGGCGGTTATGGCTTGCCGATCGCGTTAGCTCATACCAGCAATACGCCGTCCAGTAATATTCCTCTTTCTCGTCCATTTGATAATGAATATTTCACGCAGGAGTTCAGGTTAGAGCAAACTGGCCAGTCACTAGATTGGACTGTAGGTGTGTTTTACACAGCTTTTGAGGAGAACGTTAAAGAAGGTTTTGCATTGTATATCCCGTTTGATCCTGCCTTTGGAGAGGGATACACCACTTCCGTGCAAACAGATAACACCGATGAATTAACGGCATTCTCAGCATTTTTTGATGGTACCTACCATGTTTCGGATACGCTGGATATTTACGGCGGTTACCGTTGGACCCATGAAGAGGTCGACGTACGCTACGATAGTCCAACCTATGTGGTTCCAGATAGTGCAGGGGTCTCAGAGTTCGATCTAGACAACAATATTGTAAACTTTACGGTCCCTGTACCGCCCGCTTTGTATACCGTCGGTGAGGCGGATACCGACCACACAGACTGGTCTGCTAGATTGGGTGCATCGTGGCAGTACATGGATACTTCCAATTTGTATGCCACGGTAAGCCGAAGCTTTGTCGGTATCGGAGCGGACATTTCAAGAACGGGAAACCCAGACGCCGCTTTTCTTGAGCCCACAACGGCTGAGGCTGTTGAGTTTGGGATGAAGACCATGCTCTTGGATGATAGCTTACAGCTCAACGGGGCGGTTTTCTGGCAGGATGTGGAGGATCTGCAGACCTCAGCCTTGCTGCCTGGAACCATTCAGACTGTGAACCTTAACGCGGGTGACCTCGATATATTTGGTGTTGAGATCGACGCGATCTGGGCCTACTCAGACTACGGACGTATTTCCGCGGCAGTCACCTATCTCGATGCGGAAGTCAAAGATCTATTGCAGCCTTGCTGGCCCGGTCAAACCATAGAAACTGGTTGTAACATTGACTTGAACGGGGGCCCGGCCACCGATCCGGACGTGGCGGTGCAGACCGACATGGACGGCTCGGGTCCGCCTAACACGCCTGAGTTCGCATATAACATCGGCATCAGCCACATTTTTCCGTTGAATAATCTTTCTTTCGACATCCATGGCAGTGTGAACTACGTGTGGCAAGACGAAGTGAACTTTCCACTGAATGGTGACCCGCTTCTCGTACAGGATTCCTACGGGCTTCTGAATTTTTCGCTGAGCATGGTAGACAAAGAAGACCGCTATGAGGTGACGCTTTTTGGCAGAAATATCAACGACGAGGAGTTTTACAGCGATTCATCAGAATCCAGTGGATTTATTGCTAGGCAGTACGTTCGGGTAACGCGCGGAGCTCAGTCTTTCTACGGTGTTCGCTTGAAGTATAACTTTCGTTAATCTCAACAAGTTGTTGACATGCGCTTAGCCTCAAAGGTCATCGCCATTACGGGAGGTAGTTATGGCCTCGGGAAAGCACTGGCCAATGCCTGCTACAGCGAAGGCGCGCGGATTGCCATCATCGGGCGCAATTCCAGTAAGCTGGAGTTGGCGCGCAACGAGATCGGTGAAAGGGTCGCCAGTTTTCCATGTGATATTGGCGACCCTGCCGCGGTACGTCACACCTTTGAGGAAATTGATGCCCAAATGGGTGAGTTGGATGCCTTGGTAAACAACGCGGCGATATACCCGATATTCAAACTTGAAAACGCAAGTGATGAACAGCTTCGTTCGGTAATCAATACCAATCTTCTCGGGACAATGTACTGTTGTCGCGAGGCAATACCACTATTGAAGAAGTCGAGGGGTGATATTATCAATGTCTCGTCTGAGGCCGTGCGGTTCTATCCCCCCTTGTTGAGCGTATACACGGCTTCAAAATCCGCATTGGAGGCTTTCTCGCAGAGTTTGAGAGTGGAGCTGGCACCCTCAGGTGTTCGCGTATCAGCACTGCGAGTTGGTCACCTGCTTCGGGAGGATGCCTCTCCTCTGGATGACGAAACCTATGAACTGATGATGCAGACGTTTCAGGAAACGGGTTTCGTGGCTGCGACTGGAGAGGGTATGCAGCTCGATACGGTCACCTCCACTGCTATTCATCTCCTTACGCTTCCCGGGGACGCCACCATCGATTTACTGGAACTGCGGTCCCGACGTTGAGGGCAAGAGAGAGCAAGTAGGTGGACGACCACAAGTACACGGAATTTCGCGAAGGCTGGCCAACGCTGCTGGTCGCGCTTAGCGGGGTTATCAGCTCAGCGCACTTTCTTCCCTTGTACAGCTTCGGGCCAATGGCACCAGATCTTTCCAGGGCGCTGAACATACCTTTGGGGGAATTGCAGCGCTGCATCACCCTGAGCTTTGTCGGTATTGCTGTAGGATCTCAGTTAGCGGGCTGGCTAATGGATAGATTCTCGCTGCATAGCGTCACCCTGTGCTCTTTAGTGCTGTATGTCCTGACATACATTATGTTGGGCACGGTTTCACTCAGCCAGAATCTTCTATACGCCTTCTATTTTTTTCTGCCGATTGTGGGAAGCGGCACACTGCTGATCACCTGAACAAAGATCGTCTGCGACAAATTTGAGCGACAACGCGGTCTCGCGTTAGCTATTTTGCTGTCGGGTTCGGGCGTGGTAAGCACTGTCTCCCCACTACTGCTGGCGGGCTATGTCGGCACAGCAGAATGGCAGCAAGGGTTTTTCTTTCTGGGTATATTGCCGCTTGCAACCCTGCTGGTCTGCTTCTTTGCTATGGCTACAAGCAACTCAAGCTCGAACCAGCCGAGTTCTCTGTTAATTGACTCTGCGGAACCCGCAAATGACAGAGATCCTAAGCAGCTTACAGGATTAAGTTATCGAGAGACGCTACGTAACCGCCAGTTCTGGACGATCATTGTCGCATTGATCCTGGTTGTCTTCGTCGTGGTTGCAATGATAATTAATACGGTTCCGATGCTCGTCCAAAAAGGTCTATCGCAGTCAGACGCAACATTAGTATTCAGTGCGTTTGGTTTGGCACTGGTCGCGGGCAGGCTGGCCGGAGGCTTTTTCCTCGACAGATTCTGGGGCCCACTTGTCGCATTTTTCGCTCTGGTGCTGCCCTCAATCGGATGCCTGATATTCCTGCTGGGGCCACCGGACATCTCGCTCATGGTTATGGCGACGGTTTTGGTAAGTGTGGCAGCCGGTGCAGAATTCGACATTCTCGCCTATCTCGTGTCGAAATATTTTGGCCTTCGATCCTATGCCACCGTATTTGGAACGGTATCAGGCACTGTCGCTCTCGGCAGCGGTACGGCTCCGCTCCTCATTGGCCCCCTGATCGATGCCACAGGTAGCTACGATGGTTTGCTGCTTATCTGTATTGGAGTAGCGGCGCTCGGCGCTTCATTGTTTTTAACGCTTGGGCCATATCCAGATTTCGAAGTGGCGGTGACCCGAGAGTAAGACGTAACGAACGGTCAGTACTGAATCGAACCTCCTTATGTTGATGTCTGCCTATGGCCTAAGCACCGTCCTTGGCGCGGCTTAAGTTTGCGGTTCAGTCTGCCGCAGCCCCTTCACCGGCGAATAATTTCTGCACTTCTCCTGAGGTCATGCGCCCCGAGCGATCGGTGATTTTGGCGGAATTTCCCCCACCCGATTTTTCACGGGTGTCTATCCCCGCCTTTCTGGCCTTCTCACGCAGCGCACCCACCGTGCAGTTTTCGCGGCCCAGAAGGGCAATGGGATCAAAGTTGAAATTCTTGATAGCGTTGAGGTGGGTAACCTGATTTATTTCTTCGTCGCTGAGCCCCACGTTATCCAGTTGCCGAAAAGTGTTTTCCGGCGTCATAGGCCATGTGCTGTCTGAATGCGGATAATCACACTCGAAGAGTATGTTTTCGATCCCCACGAGATCGCGATTACGCAAGCCGCTCTCGTCTTCAATAAAGCAGGTGAGAAAATGCTCTCGAAACAGTTCTGTCGGCCTTTTGCCGCCAAAGTTAGACTTGGTCCAGGGGCCGTGATGGTCCAGCGTAAATTCAGCCCGTTCAAGGAAGTAGGGTACCCAGCCCACCCCACCTTCGGTGAGTGAGATTTTCAAGTTGTCATACTTCAGGAGGAATTCACCATAGAGCCAATCTGCCGCGCTGTTGGCAATGGACATGGGAAAGGCAGCAATCCAAGCATCGATAGGGGTGTCCGGTGAAGAATGCGGTGGCTGTGCGCCGGTGCCAATGTGGCAGTTTATGACCACGTCATTCTCGGCGCAGACCTCCCACAGTTTGTCCCAGTGTGCGTTGTGGACGCTGGGGAAGCCGTGGCAAGTTGGGTTATCCGGAAAGCTAATGGCCCTACAGCCCTTGGCGACTACCCGCTTGACCTCATTAACCATGAGTTCGCTATCCCAGATGGGCAGTAGGGCCAGAGGAATAATTCGCCCTGGATGGGTGCCGGCCCATTCATCGATGTGCCAGTCGTTGTAAGCCTCGATTACACGTTTTGCCGCATTCTTATTTTTGGACTGGTGGAACAGGTTGCCAGCAAAGGTTGGAAATGTGGGGAAGCAAATAGAGGAGAGGATGCCGTTGGCATTCATATCGCCGATGCGTTCATCAATCGAGTACACACCCTTGCGCATGTCTTCATAGCGTAGGGGTTCCATGCCGTACTCTTCTTTGGGCCGGCCGACCACCGCATTCAGTCCCATATTGCCGATTTTTTGACCTTCATATAGCCAAAAATTCTTGCCGTTTTCCGCTACCAGACGGGGTGCAATAGTCTCCAGCTCCTTCTGGGTCATGTGGTTGTCGAACATTTCCGGGGGTTCGACAACGTGGTCATCCACACTCATCAGTATCATGTCTTCAAGCTTCATGGTCTGCTCCTGTCGTTCTCTGGCAATGGCTGGCGTTAAATGGGCAAGGCAGACGTTACTTTACACAAGTGTATAAATAAAACCAACACAATGGATTCGCAACATGAGGGTTAACTTTTGGATAGGCAGGGTCGCTAACTAGGAGGCATGTGCGTGTTCGCCCAGTCTGCAAACCGCATCATACGGTTGTCTATCAAGGCACTCGCGAGAGCAATTTTGTGCGCACCTTCTGGGCCGAAGTAATGATTCTCCTCCCAGAACGCCATCATATGGCGAAATTCTTTGGCGCTAGGGAAAAAGCGATCGTATTCCTCGGCGGCAACTTGCTCGTAGTGAAGTTTGTGACCTTGGGTGTTCAGGATGTCGACGAGCTCTTGCCAGCATAAATAGTCGCTGGCGAGTGCCAGATACTGACCGTCGCCGACGTCCTCGGGCCGATTGAACGCGGCGGCTACAAGCGAGCCCAATTCATTAATGTCAGCACAAGGGAAGCGGCACTTGTCTTTATCGGCTGGATAGCGCCATAACGTGTGCCCTTCCGGGGTTTTTTTCGGCGCATGAATGGTAAGAAAATTCTGGAAGTAAAAGGGCGCTTCCACAAACGCGTGATGGCGGAATCCAGCTGCTTTCACTTCGTGATCAACTCGCGCTTTACTGCTGAAATGAGGCACCGTGTATTTGCCTCCTGATAGCGCGTGGTAGTCAGGCAGGGTTGACCAGATGAAATGCTGGATGTCGGCAGCTTTCGCTGCCCGCACAAGGTTTTTGCCCTGCTCAAATTCGCCCATTCGGGTCGCGCGATCCCAGAAGTTGGTCACTGCAAACAGGCCATATGAGCCCTGCAATGCCTCTGGCAGGGTGGTAGGGGTATTCAGATCCGCCTCAGCAATTTCACAGCCCAACTCTGCCAAGCGTAGTGCCGCCGGGCTTCGGGGGTTTCTGGTTAGCGCGCGTACCTGCCAGTCTTGCTGATCAATGAGTGCCCTGACAACGCCGCCCCCCTGAGCGCCCGTCGCACCCAGTACGGTGACAATTTTTTTCCCCATAAATATCCTGATAGCTCGATGGGTTGTTGTTAACCCTAAATCCGCGATCGGGCAGTTTGCATGGCGTTCATATCACCCTCACTGGCGGCTACGCCCATACAAATTTTATGGAACAGCCAGCGACCGTTCGGTTGGCGGTTCAACCAGCCCTCCCAGTGCATTTGCATATTGCAGTGGGTGCTGGCCGGCGCAGACAGGTGGTCTGTCTCGATGTTGTCTTGTGGATTAATGTAATGACAGGCGTACATTCGGGTCTCGATATGCGCCTTGTGCCCGTCAATGGTAATCAATTGATTGGTGTTCAGGTGAGCGGTTGCGTCGAACCCCGGCAGAAACTTAGCAGGCGCAAGTTCTATGTATTCCTGAGGCGACAAGGTGCAATCGATATCGAGCATTTCTGCCTGCAGATGGAAGGGGTCCGTTAATACCGAGGCAATCAGGCCCCAGTCACGAGTATCCAGACCTTTGGCGTATCGATAAAGCTGGTCTGAGATCAATGCCCTGTCGCTGAGGGTTTGAAGGGTGAGCTGTTGCATGATGGCTGCTCCTGTCTCGAGGGACGTCGACTTTCATGGCTGGCCTTGCCGACCAAGCCGTGTTGATGCGGGGGATACAGCGTATGGATTGCTGCAGGGAGTTCATGGATTACCAGCGTTCGAATTCATACTGTACCTAGAGCGTCATCGTCGCTTCTGCCTTCATGCAGACGTAGCCGTGATGGTCTACCGACCAAAGCAGCAAGTGGTTGCCACTGCGCCGGCCGCAGAGAGTAAAGGGATGGTTGTCGAACGTGGGCCGCACCGCGCGAAACTTGAACTTTTCAATTCGAGCCCCTGGGAAGTGTTCGTACACAAGGTCAAGCAGCAACGTGGCCAGCAGAGGGCCATGAACCACCAGTGCCGGGTACAGCTCTTCATTGACAGCGTATTCCCGGTCGTAGTGAATACGATGGGCGTTGTACGTGAGTGCGGAGTAGCGAAACAGCAGTACGGGGTCGGGTGTCATTTCCCGGAAGAATTCGGGTCCTTCTGTCGCCATCTCCCCGGGTGGTAACTCGCTTCTTTCCCGGGGCGCTTCCCGGTAAACCAGGTTCTGTTCTTCAGTAATGCAAAGGTCATGGCCCTGGCGTAATTCGTGCTTCAGGTTGACAAAAACCAGCGGCCCCGAGCGTCCATTCTTGGCCTCCACTGAGGTGATGCTCGAAGTTTTCTCGGTGGCCAACCCCAGTACCAATGGCTGCGCTATGTCAAGCGCGCCGGCTGCCCACATCCGACGCGGGAGGGGTACTGGTGGCAGGAATCCGCCTTTGCGAGGGTGGCCATCCTCGCCGGTGCTGTCCCGATGGGTGGGATCGAGAAAGTACAGCCAGTGCCAGGGGAGGGGCAGTTTGTCACCTGTGCCAGGAGACGCTGGGTGATTGATGGCCCCTGCCAGCGCCTGTGCGCCAAAGACTGGCAGGTCGCTGTGAAGCGTTATCGACCGGTCAATCCAGGACTTAAGTGTATTCAGTGTCGCGTCATCCACGTGATTATCCTTTGAGAAAATCCGGTGGCCGTTTCTCCTGCAGGGCTGTTAGGCCCTCCTCGAACTCGTCGCTGAGAAAGCAGTGGGTCTGGTGGCTTTCCTCGGCTTGCAGTGCCGATTCCATAGGTTGGGGCAACTGCCTCATTGCCTCCTTGAACTGCCGCATGGCTAGCCTGGGCAGCAGGGAGAATTCGCGCGCCTTGTCGACTGCGAGCTCCATAACTTTGTGGTCTTCGACGAGTTGTTCCACTAGATTGAGCTCCAGCAACTGCTCACCCTTGAGGGAAGCTCGGTCTAGCACTAGGCGCCGTGCTGTGCCCCACCCTGCCTTGCGCACCAGAGAGTGGGTTGAGCCCCAGTCAGGTACTAGGCCCAGGTTGAGGAACGGAAAGTTCATGCGGGCGGTTTCGCCAGCAATGATGTAGTCCGCAACCAAGGCCAGTCCGGCGCCCGCGCCAATAGCAAACTTCTCCATGGCTACGACAACGGGAATATCGGCGTTCCAAAGCAGTCGAACCAGTTTGTGGCCACTTTGCATGCGTGCACGGGCCTGCTCCTCGCTCATGCCGCGCATGCTGGCGAGGTCGCCTCCGGCACAAAAAATTCCGCCTGTGCCGCACAGCAGCAGTGCACGAACGGTGTCATCCGCTAGCGCCTCTGCAGTGGCCTCGATCAGCCCCAAGCGAGTCGTTTCATCAATAGCGTTTTTTGCCGCTGGCCGATTGATGGCGACCTGGGCAACATGCAGGTGGGGGCGGGTGACGATTACAGCTGGCTTTGTCATATCAGTGCCGGGCGGCCTCTCTAGTGATTAGGTTTTCCCCTAGTTGCGCGCGGCGACGCAGCCAATGGCTGGGTCGGTAGCGAGGGTCTCCTGTGACTCTCTGCAGTCCTTCCAGTACTTGCATCACCCTGTGCGGGCCAAGACGGTCCCCTAGGGCCAGGGGGCCAGCCGGATAGCCCAGGCCAATGCGAACAGCATCGTCAATGTCGTCTACCGAGGCAATACCCCGCTGGGCAATGTTGGTGCCGATGTTCACAATGGTGGCCAGCATACGCTGAACCACAAAACCGGGGCTGTCATTAATAACGGTATAGGGGGCGTTGTCCGCTCCCAGTATCGCGGCCGCATCATCCCGGGACTGGGTACGGGTAATGGGGCTCAACATCAGGGTGCGACGCATCTCCAGCGAAGGGAGAGGGTCTACGGCAACACAACGACTGGCATCCAGATTGAGGTCGGCACAGGCCTGTGAGACATCAATGCCCCAGGGTTGAATCAGAAGCAGACTGGCATCATCAGGAGATACCACTATTTGGGCGCCGGCTTGTTGGCTCAGCGTCGACAATTCGGCATGTTGGTCAGCTGCGGGGTCAATCCAGACGCGGCAATTTTGTGACATTGCCGGAGGGGGTTCGTTGGCATTTGCTAAGTCGAGTTTTTTGCCCTCCTGATACTGATACCACCCCTCGCCGGTTTTACGCCCAAACAGGCCGGCGGCAACTCTGGGAGGAATAATAGAGGATGGACGAAAGCGCGGTTCCTGCTGAAACTGGTCGTAGATCGACTGCATGACCTTGGATGATACGTCCAGCCCGGTCAGGTCCAGCAGTTCGAAGGGGCCCATGCGAAAGCCAGCTGCCTCGCGCATTAGCAGGTCGACCTGGTCGTGGCTGGCGGCCTGCTCCTCAAGTATTCGTAATCCCTCGGTGTACAAGCCGCGACCGGCGTGGTTAATGAGAAAGCCGGGCTGGTCCTGAACCAGCACTGCGCGGTGACCCGTCTTGTCTATGCAGGCTTTAAGTTTTTCTACAGTAATGTCTGCGGTTCTCACCGATGAAATAATCTCAGTCACCCGCATCACCGGTACCGGGTTGAAGAAATGCAGGCCGGCTATTCGCTCGGGGTGCGCACAGCCTGCAGCGATATCAGCAATGAGCAGGGATGAAGTGTTGCTGGCAATGATGGCAGCGGACGAAACGACTGTTTCCAGTTCGGCAAAAAGGCCCCGCTTGATCTCGAGGTCTTCGAGCACCGCCTCGACCACGATGTCGCAGTCTGCGATATCGACCAATTGGGTGCAGGGAACGAGTTGGGATTTTGCCTTGTCCGCTTCTTCTCGACTGATTCGGCCCTTGTCGACCTTGCTATCAAACATGTCTGCCACAAAGGCGTGAGCAGCGGCGACAGCAGCCTCGGAGTTATCGTAAAACTTTACTCGATGTCCCGACTGAGCAAACAGCTGCACGATGCCGCGCCCCATGGCTCCGGCGCCGATGACGGCGATAGTTGCTTGTGCTTCAGCTGTCATTGTTCCTGCCTAACTCAGTTTCCAGTGAATTTCGGTTTACGCTTTTTCAGGAATGCGGTCATGCCTTCGGTCTGGTCGGTGGTATCAAACAATTTCTGGAACTCGTTTTGCTCAAGTTGCAGAGCCTCTGGCAGAGGTAGGTCACTGCCCTGTCTGAGGACGCGCTTGATCGCATGCATGGCCCTCGGTGGCATGAACGTGACCTTGCGTGCCAGTTCCAGTGCTCTGTTCAAGGCTTGCCCCTCTTCAGCCAATTCGCTCACCAGCCCTAACTGGTAGGCGCGCTCACCTGTGAGCGCCTCGCCGCACATAAGCATTAAGCTGGCCACGGGTTTGCCCACTGACCGTGCCAGTCTCTGAGTTCCACCGGCACCGGGCATTATGCCGACCTTGGCCTCTGGCTGGCCGATCCGGGCGCTGGTGTCGGCAACGACAATATCGCACATTTGCATCAATTCGGAGCCAGCGCCCAGGCAGTAACCATTGACGGCGGCGATCACTGGCTTCTCGCAAGAGGCAACAGGGTGCCAGTAGCTTGGGAGGTTAAGTTCTGCCACTTCCTGCGAGCTCTTATCAACCAGTAGCCTCAGATCGGCACCGGCTGCAAATACCTTTTCGCCGCCGGTTACCACGATGACGCGTATAGCCGGATCTCCCGAGAGCGCAAGGAATGCGGTAGCAATAGCCTGTCGCATTTCTAGGTTTAGGGCATTGAGTTGTTGGGCCCTGTTCAGCCTCACTAGGCCAACGCCTTGGTCCCGTTCTACTTGGACCGGGGTGTTGCTGTTATTTTCTGTTTGCATATTTACCTGTCTCGAGATTGAGTTACATCGTCTCGATAATCATGCTGGGAGCTAGGCCGCCGGCGGCACACAGGGTGACCAAGCCGCGCTTCAGTTCCCGCCGCTCCAGTTCATCGAGCAGCGTACCTAGCAACATTGCGCCCGTGGCACCAATGGGATGCCCTAGGGCAATGGCCCCACCATTTACGTTGAGCTGGTCGTGATCTACGCCCATCAGTTTCATAAAGCGTAGCGGCACGACCGCGAAAGCTTCGTTGACTTCGAATAGATCAATATCATCGACGGTCATTTCTGCACGGGTAAGTGCTCTCCGGGCCGATGCTACGGGTTCGTTCAGATTATATTCGGGACTTCCCGCCACAGAGGCGCTGGCTAAAATTCTCGCTCGAGGCTTGAGTTTGTTTGCTCGAGCATATTCAGGTGAAGCCAGTACTACAGCCGCAGCGCCGTCGACGATACCTGATGAGTTCCCTGCGTGATGCACGTGGTCAATCTTTAAGTCAGGCCAGGACATGCGTGCGATCTCGCCAAAGGTGTGGCTGTCATCCATGGGGTGGTTCATGAAATCGGAAAATACCGCCTGCAACTTCGACAGCGTCTCAACGGTGGTTCCCCGTCTGGGGTATTCGTCATGGGCCAGGGCGAGTGAGCCATCATCATTTTTGATAGAAACGATGCTCTTCTCGAAATAACCCTTGTCGATAGCCCGCAAAGCCCGCTGTTGGCTATCGGCGGCAAAGGCGTCCACATCGCTGCGGCTGAAACCTTCCTCGGTGGCGATGATATCCGCGGAGATGCCGACGCTGGTGATGGGGTGTTTGTACCGCAGGTGCAGGTTGTGCTGATCGGTAGCCATATTGGGCTTGTCGGGTAGAGACATCATCTCAACGCCACCGGTTATCACCAGATCATGCATGCCCGTACTAATGCAATTGGCACCGAATAACGTCGCCATAAGGCTGGAGCCACAAAAGTGATCTACCGTTGTACCGCTACTGCGCATCCAGCCTGCGTCCAGCGCCGCCATCCGGGCGATGTCACCGCGCTGAGTGCCCGCTGGGTTACCACAGCCCATAATGACGTGTTCAATATCATCCGTGAGCAGCTGGTTGCGTTCGGCGATAGCGGTCAGTATCTGGGAGAGCAGGCGCTGAGGGTGCACCTGCGCCAGGCTGCCCTTGTCGGGGCGACCCAGTCCGCGAGGGCTGCGGGCGGCATCAATAATCCATACTTCTTGCATCGGGTGTCCACACGGGTCGGGCTGCTGGTTTTAGCGAGAGGCGACGGTTTGTTGTCTCTGCTGATAGCGTCTTGTTGAAACTTTACAGTGGTGATAAGCTAAATACAATCTCCAGATTTGGCAGCAGCAACGATGGGCCGTGGTATTCAGTAGTGAATTTTGATTTCTCAGATGAGCAGAAAGCGCTGCAGATCGAAGTGCAACGTTTTCTATCTGATCGTAGCGGGCTGTCAGTGGCTAGAGCGGTGCTTAACGACAGCAGCATGTCTCATTCCGAAGCTGTTTGGCAGCAAATGCTCGACTTGGGGTGGGCAGGCATAGCGATTCCGGAACTGTATGGTGGTGTTGGCCTAGGTTACCTGGAGCTTTGCACTATGGCCCATGAGTTGGGGCGATCACTGGCGCCAGTACCGTTCTCGTCCACGGTTTATCAGTTCAGTGAGGCCGTACTCCGAGGGGGTGACGAGGCGCAGCGACAGGCTGTATTGGCAGGAGTCGCTGCTGGAGCCACTGTTGGCACGCTTGCCTTCGCTGAGGGTTTGGGCTTCCCCGTCCCCGGTCGCATTAAACTGCGTTTCGAGGAGGGTAGGCTACACGGAGAAAAGTGGCCGGTGCCGGATGCGATGATTGCCGATGCCGCGGTAGTATTGGCCGTTAATGAGCGCAATGAGCCCTGTCTGTGTCTCGTCGACCTCGCGCAGGATGGCGTGCAGCGTCGATCGCTGGACTCCATCGACCCCACTAGAAAACAGGGGGCCCTCGTCTTTGAAGGCGCCGAGTCTCAGCCCCTAGGCGAGGCGGGCGACGGTGCTTGGGCAGTGTTCAGGGCCGTGCTCGACGCTGCCGCGGTACTGTTTGCTTTTGAGCAGGTAGGGGGCGCTGAAGCCTGCCTCCAGAGCGCCATTGATTTTGCGACTGAGCGGCATGCTTTTGGCAGACCCATTGCGTCCTTCCAAGCCATCAAACACAAGCTGGCAGATGTGTATGTCGGTAATCAGCTGGCACTCAGCAATGCTTATTTCGGCGCCTGGGCCTTGGCTTCCGGCTCCGATGAGTTGCCCCTTGCAGCGGCTGTCGCTCGGGTAAGTGCGACCGAAGCCTATGAACACGCCGCGGCAGAAAATGTCCAGGTACACGGTGGTATGGGCTTTACCTGGGAGGCAGATTGCCACCTCTTTTTACGCCGTTCCCGTTCTCTGGCGCTGTTAATAGGCGATCTTGGAATGTGGAAGAAGCAAATTACCGCTGAATTTGAACGCAAGGTGGCCTGACACCCTATCGCGGTGCAGGCGACTTTGCTGGAGAAACTATGGATTTTGAAGATACCCGCGAGGAAGCTGAATTTCGTGCAGAAGTGCGAGGCTGGTTGGCTGAGCAGGCCGTAGAGTACGACCTGTCGCAGCACGGTGATTTGACCATGGATCAGCAGCTGGCGCTCGGCAGGGCTTTTCAAGCCCGAAAAGCTAATAAGGGTTATGCAAAAGTCACCTGGCCTAGAGAGTTGGGTGGCATGGGTGGTACCCCCATGCAGGCGGTGATCTACGATCAGGAGGAAGGACAGTACGATTTTCCCACCGTCTTTTTTGGTATCAGCGTGGGCATGCCGATTCCCGTAATGCGCCGGTTTGCATCAGAGGAGCAGCAGCAGCGTTATCTGATACCCGCTCTGCGAGGCGAGGAAATCTGGTGCCAGCTTTTTTCTGAACCGGCGGCCGGCTCCGACCTAGGAGGCATTCGACTTCGTGCCCTTCGTGACGGCGACGACTGGGTGCTCAATGGTCAGAAAATTTGGACATCTTGGGCCCACATCTCCGATTACGGGGTCATCATTACGCGCACTGACCCGTCTGTGCCCAAGCATCGGGGCATGACCTACTTTTTTGTCGATATGAAGGCGCCTGGTGTGGAAGTAAGGCCAATCCAGCAGGCAGCTGGCGGGGGTGAATTCTGCGAGGTTTTCTTCACCGATGTTCGCATTCCCGATGCCTCCCGCCTGGGCGAAATCAACGGCGGCTGGCAGGTGGCCATTGCAACCTTGATGGAGGAGCGCTTTGCGGTGACCGAAGCCTCCGGGGGCGGTGCTTCCCTCGAAGATACAGTGCGGTTCCTGCGGCGGGAATTCGATGATGGGGAATCTGGCCTCGATGACCCTCGAGTGCGCGATAAGATTGCCGATTGGTATGTTGCGGAGTCCGGCATCAATAATTTCTACGCGCGGCTCCTGACTGGACTGTCCCAAGGGCAGTTGCCCGGCCCCGAAGCCGCATTGAGTAAACTGGTGATCGCACGAAAGTTACAGACACAGTCAGCTTGCATCATGGATGCTTGTGGGCCCGCAGGTGCGATCTATCCCGATCACCCGATCTCGCGGACCACCGATAGTCGCATGGCTTGGCTGGAAGCCGCGGGATATCGCATTGCCGGCGGCACTGATGAAATTTTGCGCAATACCATTGCCGAGCGCGTTCTGGGGCTGCCGGGCGATATTCGGGTGGACAAAAACATACCCTTCGAAGAGTTGGGCTAAGCCCTTTGAGCATGGGAGCAGAGTCTTTAGTGATTGATGTTGATAACAGCGCAGGCTTCAAGGGCTTCTTTGATAAATTCCCTAGCCTTATTTTACAGGCGACCGAGAATTTGGCGAGGTCTTGCTGCATAGCCGGAAAACTTGATCCACAACGCCTCGATCAAGAGCAGGTTGCCAGTTACGAACTGGCATGGGTTTACGCCGAGTACCGGGCCGCCAGCGTCGCATGGGAAAGTTATAACGGTACGGCTACCGAGTTGCAGCAGGGGCTTTGCGGAATCTACATAGCCAGTGCTGCGCAGTCCATAAGAACCCGGCTCGAACCCTTGTTGCCGGTATTAGGGATCGAGCCAGAAGATTTTGACCGGCTTTTCGGCGCGGGGGAATTGCGCTCGACGATGCAAGCGCTGCTTGCGCCGGCTTACCTGGCGGAGGTAGGTCAAGAGGTCATTCAGCTGCAGGGCGAGGTTGGCCAGGTCACACTCGACGATGATAAGGAGATGATGCAGACGGCTTTTCGCAAGCTCGCTGTTGATATTGTCGAGCCCCTCGCTGAAAGCATTCATCGCCAAGACCTGACTGTGCCGGAAGCGATTCTGAAGCCGTTGGGAGAGATGGGCGTATTTGGTATCTCGGTTCCCCAGCAGTACGGCGGCACAGCCCCCGATGCCGATGCGGACAATGCCTCAATGATCGTCGTCACCGAGGCTTTATCGGAGGCCTCGCTGGCGGCTGCGGGCAGCCTGATTACACGCCCCGAGATCGTGACTAGAGCGCTGCTCAGCGGTGGCACTGAAGCGCAAAGAGTTCGCTGGTTACCCCAAGTGGCGTCTGGAGAAAAACTCTGCGGCATTGCCATCACTGAGCCTGATTATGGTTCTGATGTCGCAGGACTTTCACTCAAGGCCTCACCGGTCGCTGGGGGCTGGTTGCTCAATGGCGCCAAAACCTGGTGCACTTTTGCGGGCAAAGCACAGTTGCTCTTTGTCATTGCGCGCACCGATACCGACAGGTCATTGGGACACAAGGGCCTGAGCGCCTTGTTGGTGGAGAAGCCAAGCACCGATAAGCATGAGTTTTGTTTTGATCAGGAGTCGGGGGGTCGTTTAACGGGAAGGTCTATTCCCACAATAGGTTACCGGGGTATGCACTCCTATGACCTTGTTTTTGAAGACTACTGGGTGCCTGAAGCGAACCTTATAGGCGGAGCTGAGGGGCAGGGAAGGGGATTCTATCTCGCGATGGCCGGCCTGACGGGCGGGCGAATCCAAACCGCAGCTAGGGCGTCAGGTGTGATGCGTGCCGCTCTCAAAGCCGCGGTCCGCTATTCCCAGAACCGCAAGGTCTTTGGTGCTCATCTGGGTGACTACCAGCTTACCCGGGCAAAGCTCGCCAAAATGGCCGCTCAGGTCGCTGTTAGCCGTTGCTTTACCTACCGTGTGGGTGAGCTATTGGACTGCGGCGAGGGGCAGATGGAGGCGAGCCTGGTTAAGTTGTTTGCCTGTCGGTCTGCAGAGTGGATTACGCGGGAGGCGCTGCAAATACACGGTGGCATGGGTTACGCCGAGGAGACCGCGGTAAGCCGTTACTTTGTCGATGCCCGGGTGCTGTCCATTTTTGAGGGTGCCGAAGAGACACTGGCCCTCAAGGTCATCGCCCGGCAGCTGCTGCAAGATGCGCTGAACAAGGGCGAGAGACATTCCTGATGGGTATTCTGGCGGGTCTGCGGGTGGTTGAGGTCTCTGCCTTTGTGGCGGCGCCCTCTGCGGGCTTGGCACTGGCGCAGATGGGGGCTGAAGTAATTCGCATCGATGATATCCGGGGCGGGCTTGACTACCGACGCTGGCCTGTCACCGAGGACAATACCAGCCTCTTCTGGCAGGGTCTTAACAAGAGTAAGCGCTCCGTAGCCATTGATATTCGTCGGCCCGAAGGCCGGGAGCTTGCCAGATCAATCATTTGTGCCAGTGGGGAGGATGCGGGGATCCTGCTGACTAATTTTCCACCCAAGGGCTGGCTGGATTATGACAGCTTGCGCGAGGCTAGGCAGGATTTGATCCAGCTGACCGTCATGGGCAATCACCACGGTGACTCGGCCGTCGACTACACCGTCAATCCCGCCCTAGGTGTTCCGATGTTCACCGGGCCAGAGGACCATGTGGGCCCTGTAAACAGTGTACTACCTGCTTGGGACTGTATTACCGGACAAATGGCCGTCTCGGGATTATTGGCTGCCGAGCGTCATCGCAGCCGCACCGGAGAGGGGCAGCACATTAAGTTGGCGCTGGAAGATGTGGCCATGGCCACCATGGGTACGCTGGGCTTTATCGCCGAGGCGGAACTGGGTTTTGACCGTGAGAGGTCCGGCAATTACCTATACGGTGCATTCGGGAGAGATTTTGTCTCAGCCGACGGCGTTCAATTCATGCTCGTTGGCCTCACGCCCAAGCAGTGGCGAGGACTTTGTTCGGCCACAGAATTGGAGACGAAAATGGAGCAGCTAGCCCACGCAAGAGGCTTGGATTTCAGTCGTGAGGGCGATCGATACGAGGCGCGCAAGGAGATTGCAGCGCTGATTCAACCCTGGGCAGCATCCAGAAAAATTGGCGAGATCGATGCCGCCTTTTCGGCACAAAATGTTTGCTGGGGTCGTTACCAAAGTACCCAGGAAATGGTGCTAAATGATCCCGCATGTTCTGCAGAGAACCCCCTGTTTGTTCACAGGGAACAAGCGGGCATAGGGGAAATGCTCATGCCGGGTAGCCCCCTTGAATTTACTGGCCTAGATCGAAAGGACGTGACGGGAGCGCCAGGCCTTGGTGAGCATACCGATCAGGTTCTATCTGAATTATTACAGTTGTCTTCCGGGGAAATCGGACGGCTTCACGATCAGAAGTTGGTAAGCAGCGGCTGAGATCAATTTCTTAATCAGACGTTCAAGTTAAACATGGGAGAGGGTTTTGCGATGTCATTTGAGGGAAAGGTAGCGATTGTTACGGGTGGTGGCCAAGGCATAGGAGAAACCTATGCCAAGCGCTTTGCCGCTCAGGGCGCATCAGTGGTTATTGCTGAGCTTAATGAAGAGGCCGGTCAAAGGATTGCCGACGAAATCTGTCAGGCAGGAAACTCGGCGGTTTTTGTGAAAACCGATGTGTCTTCCGAAAGCGACGCAGCGGCGGCTGCCAGCCTAGCAAGGGAGCAGTTTGGAGGCATCGACATTCTGGTGAACAACGCAGCAATTTTTCATGGCATGCGTTATGAAACCCTGCTTGATGTGGATCTCGACTACTACTACCAGATTATGAAAGTGAACATGCACAGTCCGTTGGTCATGACACGGGCGGTGGCGAGTTCCATGGCGGAGAGGGGCGGCGGTAGCGTGATCAATCAATCGTCTACGGCAGCCTGGAAGGCACAGGGGGGTTACTATGGTATTGCCAAACTGGGGGTGCAGGGGCTGACAATGTGCCTGGCCAGTGAACTCGGTGATCGTAATATTCGGGTCAACGCTATCGCACCTGGCCCCACGGATACTGAGGCTACCCGGCAGGTGCCAGCGGAGATTCTCGACCACGTAGTGAATGGATTGGCACTGAAACGGCTGGGTGATACTGCAGATATCGTCAATATGGCCCTGTTTCTGGCGTCCGATGAAGCGGCCTGGATTACCGGTCAAACTTTCAGGGTTGATGGTGGCGACACCATGCTGCCCGCCTGAACCACAGGTCAAGAAAGATGAAAATTCGTCAAACCTATATCTGCGAACCTGTACGGACACCCGTAGGAAAGTTCGGCGGCGCCTACAAGCCCTTAGAGGCACAATTCCTGGGTGCCACGGTAGTGAAGGGTCTCCTGGAGAGAACCGGGCTTCCCGGGGAGGCTGTGGAGGATGTGCTCTTCGCCCAGTGTTATTCCAGTATGGATGCACCTGCACTGGGTCGCGTGGTGGCGCTGGATGCCGGCCTGCCGACAACGGTAGGAGGATTGCAACTCGATCGACGCTGCGGCTCTGGTTTACAGTCGCTGATTTATGCCTATCTTCAGGTAGCAAGCGGTGGCTCTGATGTCGTGATAGCCGGTGGCGCTGAATCCATGAGTAACGCGCCTTTCTTTACTCATCGTGCGCGCTGGGGCCTAAAAGAGCCGACACTTGAACTGCAGGATTCCTTAGCGCGTGGTCGCGTCACAGCGG
Source organism: Luminiphilus sp. nBUS_16 (assembly GCF_051201645.1). GTDB lineage: Bacteria > Pseudomonadota > Gammaproteobacteria > Pseudomonadales > Halieaceae > Luminiphilus. The sequence continues at coordinate 1,058,465 of NZ_CP179205.1, forward strand.
GCGGCGTCAACTATCCCGTGGCCGGTGGCATGTTGGAAACAGCAGAAAATCTGCGCAGCGAGTATGGAATACCCCGTGAAGAGCAGGATATGTTTGCGGTGGAATCCCAGCGCCGAGCCATTGCCGCTCAAGAGCAGGGCTTGTTTGACGACGAAGTCATTCCTGTCACTGTCCCCGCTCGCAAGGGCGATATCGTCGTGACCCAAGACGAGACTCCCCGGGAAACTACCGTGGAAGCTCTGGCAGGCCTCAAGGCGATTAGGGCAGGTGCTGATCCCGACGCTACGGTCACCGCGGGCAATGCCAGTACCCAGAACGACGGTGCCTCGGCTTGTATTGTGGCAAGTGAAGACGCGGTAGCTCAGTATGGGCTAAAGCCCTTTGGTCGGCTGGTGTCTTGGTCCGTTGCGGGGGTTGAGCCTGCACGGATGGGCATTGGGCCCGTGCCCGCAGTACAAAAGGCGCTGCGAAATGCGGGGTTGAAGTTATCCGATATAGACCTGATCGAACTCAACGAGGCCTTTGCCGCGCAGGTGCTGGCGTGTACTCGCGCGCTGGGGTTTGAGCGGGCCGATTTCGCGCGTTTAAATGTCAACGGTTCGGGCATTTCGTTGGGCCACCCGGTAGGGGCAACGGGGGGGCGCATCCTCGCGACACTGCTGCGTGAAATGGGCCGTCGGGGGAGTCGATACGGTATCGAAACTATGTGTATCGGTGGCGGTCAAGGCCTTGCTGCGGTATTTGAGCGGGTTTAGTCCAGTTCCGGTGGCGGTGGCCATTCCGCTTTAGCTGCTGCCGTATAGAGGCCTTCGAAAACGAAAGTCATATAGGTTTTGCGGAAGCGTTTCGCTTGCTTTACCCGCTCCTTGACAGAATTCGCTCCTTTGAGAACGAGGAACAAACCTACCAGCGATGCGCTGGCGGTAATGATGGCGCTCATTTCCGGGTCTGTACCCTTGCGCAGATGTCCGTGCTTTGCGTGCCAGCGGAAGAGTTTGCGGTAGTGGGCAATAAGCGGATCCTTGCGAGCGCCATCCCTGAGCATTTGTTGAATACGGATTCTCAGTAAGCTCAGGTCTTCGGCGCTAAGATCGGAGGCATCTGTGAAGGACTCACGTCTAGCGAATGAGCGGTCCAGCGTGTAGATGAGTTCCTTGTCGAGTTTTTCCTCGACAGCGGCAATAAGATCTTCCTTCTTCTTAAAATGGTAGTAGGCGCCCGGACGCGTGACGCCTGCCCTGCGCGCCACCTCAGAGACGGAGACAGCCTGTTCCCCCACTTCTGCCATAAGCAACATGGCTGTCTTCATCAGTTGTTCCCGGGTCTCTACAGATTTGGCTTTTCTGCCATCGCGGATCGTGTCTTTCGTCGACACAGGTTTTTCAGCACCGTCTCCGTCGTGAGAGTAGCGGGGCAGTTTTGGCCAGTCTTTGAGTTTTTCTGGTAACAAAGCACCATCGAACATCAGCTGGTAATTGGCCTTGCCAAAAAGCTTGGCTTGTTTGTGTCGACGGCTCTTTTGCTTGAATTCAGATACCGCCAGAAAAGAAGAAACCAGAGTGGTACCCCTAACGATGGCAGCTATATCGGCTTCGACGCCAGGTTTCACCAGGCCTTCACGGGCTGCCCGGGTAAGGCCCCTTTCTCGGAAGCGTATGATGACGTCATCTGTGCCTTGTTCCAGCAGTCTCTGAATGCGCAGATAGATGGTGTCCTGATCCTCTGCGGCAAACTCTGCGGCCTGTGAATAAAGGTATTTGTCTTCTTTACTGCCGGCTACGGTTCTGACCAGTTGGTGATCAGTATCTTTGCGCACGGCCTCGAGCAGGGCATCGCGGGATTTGAAGTGATAGTAAGCCCCAGGGCGGGTAACTTCGGCGGCTTTGGCTACAGCAACGACAGACACCGAGTTAATGCCCTTTTCAACGATGAGTTTCGCGGCGGCTGCAATTAGCTTCTGGCGGGTCGCACGGCTTCGGGCTGACCAGCCGTTCTCTGGCTCTGCCGTGGATTCGATATTGGATGCCATAATCGTTTTCAGCTTATTAGTGGTTGGGAAGCCTAGATTCCCGGCTCATCCGCTTCGAAGATAATAACAGAACCCTTATCAGCCCTGCAAAAAATGTACTGAGTGTTGAATCTGTCTCTCTAGGAGCGACTGTATTCTTGCGATTAACTTTACACACATGTTAACCTAACGGTTGAATTCGCCGTATCAAATCCGATGAGATTCCCGACGGCGTTGGGTGGCGTAACGGCTTGTGTTAAGAGGAATAGGGCGCTAATGACCAATTCTGCCTGGAGAACCGAGCAGCGACACACCATACTCGAGCTGTGGAAAGAAGCCGTGGCAACATCGCCTGATACGGTGTTCCTGCACTTTCTTAATGACAATGAGAAGTATACTTACGCCGAGTTCGATGCGTTATCTAATCGGCTGGCCCAAGGCCTCTTGAGCAGCGGGATCGCTTCTGGGGATCGCATTGCCACGCTACTGGACAGCCATGCGGATTCAGTCGCCTTGTTGATTGCGGCCTCCAAGGTCAATGCTGTGTACGTGCCCGTCAACACGGCGAATAAAGGCGAGTTCCTGAGGAATCCTCTGGCCAATTCCGGGGCAAGGGTTCTAGTCAGCGAGGCCCAATACCTTGAGCGGGTGGCAGCGATCAGGGAGGGCTTGCCCGACCTGCAGACTATTTATATTCGGGGGGAATCCTCAGCGGGCGCAACGGCCGGTGAGTTATTTGCGCAATTATATTCAGACAACAGTGCCGACACTGATATCTGCCCAGATCCGGGAGACATCGCGGGCATTATTTACACGGGGGGCACAACCGGCCCCTCCAAGGGCTGTATTCTCAGTCAAAACTATATCGCCAACCAGGCACTCAGAACCCGGGAAATGTGCGACCCCCGGCCCGGCGAGGTTAACTGGACCTGCCTGCCCTTATTCCACTTGAACGCCATCGTCGTGACCCTGCTGTATTCGGTGGTAAGCGGTACTACCGCCGCTATTACCCCTCGGTTCTCCCTGTCCGGCTTTTGGGCGGATATAGAAAAGAGTGGTGCCTCGGTAGCGTCTGTGCTGGGTTCCATGATCCCTCTTATTGCCAATATGCCTGATAGCGAGGACATGTTGCGTTGCAAGGGGCAGCTGAGAATGGCCAGGGGAGCACCATTTCCCGGCGAGCTCCAAGAGATCTGGCGGGACAGATTCGGCGCTGAGATCGTGGGGGCACATGTTTACGGCCTGACCGAATCAAGCTTTATATCCATGCTTTCCTATAGCGAAGCTACAGATGCACCTCCGGGGTCATCCGGAAAGCTCAATCATCGTGATTTCGAGGTGATGATCGTAAACGACAGCTTCGAAGAGGTGCCGGCGGGGCGGACCGGAGAAATCGTCGTCCGGCCCAAACGCCCCAATGTGATGTTTGAAGGTTATTGGGGTAGGCCACAGGAAACCCTCAATGTTTTTGAGGGTCTGTGGCTTCACACCGGTGATATCGGCAAGTTTGATGAGCATGAGTTTTTATATTTCGTCGACAGGAAGAAGGATTATCTGCGCCGTCGGGGAGAGAACATCTCCAGTTATGAAATGGAGACAACCTTTGCCCTGCATCCCGCTGTTAATGAGGTGGCGGTACATGCGGTTCCGTCCGCGCTCACCGAAGACGACATCAAGGTGACCGTGGTCAAGGAGGCGGAATCGCCCCTGACCGAACATGAACTGGCAACCTGGGCGATAGACCATGTCCCGTATTACGCGATACCACGTTATATAGAGTTTAGGGCTCAGTTACCCAAAAACCCTGTGGGTAGAATTTTGAAAAACCAGCTGCGCGACGAGGGCTGCACAGACGTTACCTGGGATCTCGAGCAGTCAGATATAACCTACAAGAAGGGCTGATCGGGCGACGACCCGCAGTTGGAATAGTCATGGAATATCGGAATATTTTTGTAGGCGGTCAATGGCGTGAGCCTGCATCAGAGAAGCGTATCTCAGTAGAGTGTCCTGCCAATCGGGAAATCATGGGTTCTTGTCCTGAGGCGACCGAACAGGATGTTGACGCGGCAGTAAATGCCGCCAAGTCGGCCCTCGCTGGGGAAAAATGGTCGAGCACCTCTGGTGAGGATAGGGCATCCCATATCGATTCGTTGTCTGCGGCTATCAAGTCGCGAACCGATGATCTGGCTGTCTGTGCCGCCCGGGAGATCGCTGCTCCCTACAGCTTCTGCAAAGGCCAGGTCGCTATGGCCAGAATGACGCTTAAATTTTACGGACAACTTGCCAGAAATTATAAATTTGAAGAGCGCAGGACCGGCTACTTTGGACAGGTGCTGGTGCGTAAGGAGCCGGTCGGTGTGGTCGCAGCGATTGTGCCGTTTAACGGTCCGCTGTTTGCTGCGATGCTCAAGATCGGTCCCGCATTGGCTTCCGGTTCAACGGTGGTGCTTAAGGTGCCAGTGGAGGCGCCGCTGTTTTCATATGTGCTCGCTGAGTGTATTCAGGAGGCGGCGATACCGGCCGGTGTCATCAATATTCTGACAGCAGATCGCGATGCCAGTGAATATCTGGTGGCGCACCCCGATGTCAATATGGCGAGCATTACCGGCAGTGTTGTCGCCGGCCGACGGGTGGCGGAGATTTGTGGCTCCCAGATCAAACGAGCGGCCCTGGAGCTCGGCGGTAAGTCTGCGGCGATTGTCTGTGCCGATGCAGAGCTCGCCACAGTTGTCCCCGAACTGGCCAAAGCCTCTGTGATTAACAGCGGACAGGCTTGTGCCGCCCAGACTCGTATTCTTATTCCTAGAAAGCGTTATGAAGAAACGGTCTCGGCCCTGGGTGATGCTTACAGAGCAATGAAAGTGGGAGATCCTTTCGACCCTGAAACCGCACTCGGACCCATGATCCATGAGCGGCACTTTGAACGCGTGAAGGCCTGTATTAGCGCTGGCTTAGAGGAGGGGGCTAGGCTTGTCACCGGGGGTGGAACACCTGAGTACCTTAAGTCGGGTTACTTTATCGAACCGACACTGCTGGCGGATGTGACCAGCGATATGCAGATTGCGCGTGAAGAAATCTTTGGCCCGGTAGTTTGTGCGATCGCCTACGATGACATAGAGGACGCCATTCGAATTGCCAATGACTCGGAGATGGGGCTCTCTGGTTCGGTCTGGACGTCAGATGTAGAAGCCGGAATTGAGATAGGCCGGAAAATACAAGCCGGAAATTTCACCATCAACGGTTTTTCGATGGATGTGGCGGCACCTTTTGGCGGTTATAAGTCTTCCGGACTGGGTCGCGAACTGGGAGAGGAAGGGCTGCATGACTACCTCGAATTTAAGTCCATAAACCTACCCGCAGGCTAAGGCTATGGATTTCAGTGATACCCCTGAAGAGGCGACTTTCCGCGCGGAGGTAAGGGCATGGCTCGACGCCAACGGCGCTGCTCTGCAGTCAACCGTTCCTGATGAGCTGTATATCGAGGCCGATATAGAACGCTGTCGTCAGTGGCAGCGTAAAAAGGCAGACGCGGGTTATGCACATATTGTGTGGCCCCGGGAATATGGGGGCATGGGTGGCACCTGGATGCAGGCGGCTATCTTTGACCAAGAAGAACGGCGCCTGCCGCGGCCTTTTAATTACTTTTCTGTTGGTATTGGGCAATGCCTGCCACCCATTATGACTTACGGCTCTGAGGAGCAGAAACAACTGATTCCACGCACCCTGCAGGGGGATTTGATTTGGTGTCAGCTGTTTTCCGAGCCCAGTGCTGGGGTGGATCTGGCGGCGGTGAGAACCCGAGCCGTTCGCGAAGGGAACAGCTGGAAAATAAGCGGCCAAAAAGTGTGGACCTCCGGCGCGCACGTCTCCGACTACGGCATCTTGCTCGCGAGGACTGATCCCGAACTACCAAAACACAAAGGCTTGACCTTCTTTGTGGTGGACATGCGCCAACCGGGTGTGGAAGTTAAGCCCATCAAACAAATATCTGGCCACAGCGAATTTAATGAAGTCTTTCTAGATGGTGTGGTGCTGCCAGATTCTTGTCGTCTCGGTGAGGTCAATCAGGGGTGGCAGGTGGCCATGCATGCGCTGTCCGCAGAACGCTTTAAGCGCCTTAACACGCGCATGCCGTCCATGTTGTCGGTCCTCGATCTGGCCCAGCACTGCGACATTGAGGGTAAATCTGCGATAGAGCGCGATGATGTCAGACAGTATCTCGCGGGAGCGCTGGCTAACCAGTGCGCTTTGGAAAATTTTATGTCGCGCATTTTGACGGTGCTTTCCGAAGGGGGCGAGTTGGGTGGCGAGGCTTCCATACTGAAACTGATGTCCTGTCAGCTGAATCAGGACCTCAGTGCCTACGCCATGGACCTGTTTGGCGAGGAGGGAACAATTCTCGATGAACACGCCCATGCGCTACAGGACGAGCTCTACGATGCCTATCTGTGGACGCCAGGTCTGCGAATTGCCGGTGGGGCAGACGAAATACTCATGAATATTATCGCGGAGCGAACCCTAGGCCTGCCGGGGTCACCGCGTCTGGACAAGGGCAAGGCATTCAAGGACCTGTGATGACAACAGTTGGACAATACAGTATATGAGCGAGTTGAGTTTTGGTCAGATCATGCGCCGCAACTGCGAGATCGATGATCAGGCCGGGGTCATGGAGTTTCAGGGCCAGTGGTATGACTGGGCCTTTCTGGCCGAGACTATTGACGGTCTGGCAGATATCTTTCGAGAATTCCAAGTCCCTGCCGGCGCTGAAATTGCCGTTGTGTGCCGCAATCGCCCGCATCAGGTTGCCGCATTTTGTGCCGTGATCAGCAGTGATCGCTGTGTTGCGCCAGTCAATCCTTTTGCCTCCGCTGAAAAAATTGTCGCTGATTTACAGGACCTTAAGGCGGCGGTCGTCATCGCCAGTTCGGCGGACTGGGAGTCGCCCGTATTACAGGCCTTCGCGAGGGAGAATAAAGTACTGGGGCTTAGCCTAGATGAGTCGCGCAATACCGAGCACCTTTCGGTGTTGCCGACCCGTCAAGCCGCTGACCCGTTGATATTGGCGCCCCAGAATCCGGGGGTGGCGGTACTGATACAAAGCAGTGGGACCACTGGAAAACCCAAACGGATTCCGATGTACGCGGCCAAGCTCAGTGCGGCATACGGCAATATTCCTGCTGGTATGACTGCAGACGGCGGCGCAAAAATAAAAACCAAACCGGCGCTTATCACCCAGCCCCTGGTTCATATCGGCGGCTTGTTCTGGGTCGTGCATTCGTTGCTGGATGTGCGTCCTATTAGCCTGTTAGACAAGTTCAATGTGGCGCAGTGGGCACAGGCGGTGGAGCAGTATCAGATCCGAGTATGCTCATTGGTGCCCGCCATGATCAACATGGTGCTGGAATCTGATTTGCCGGCTGAAAAAATTTCAAGTCTGATCTGCGTGCGTTCCGGTACTGCGCCGCTGTCGGTGAATGCGCAACAGACCTTCGAGCAGCGATTTGGGATTCCCATATTGCCGACCTACGGCGCCACCGAGTTCTCTGGCGCTGTTTGCGGTTGGACTCTGGAAGCCAAGAAAGCATTTGGTGATGTCAAAGCGGGCAGTGTAGGCCGTGCCTACGACGGCGTTGGTTTGCGCATTGCCGACCCAGAGAGCGGCGAGATACTACCCATGGGTGAGACAGGGATATTGCAAGTCAGGTCTCAACAAATGGCAAATGAACATGACTGGGTGTCTACCACAGACCTCGCCAGCATCGATGCCGATGGCTTTGTCTGGCTCAGTGGTCGTGCCGACGCAGCCATTAATCGCGGGGGCTTTAAAATTATTCCCAATGAGGTTGCGGCCATCCTTGAGGCGCATGCGCAAGTAAAGGAGGCCACTGTTGTCGCGATGGATGACGCGCGCCTGGGCCAGGTGCCCGTGGCGGCGGTGGAGCTTTGCGAGGGTGCAAGCGGGGTCTCCGAGGCGTCGCTGAAAACCTGGGCAAAAGAGAACATGACCAGCTACTTTGTGCCCGTGCGCTTTGCCATAGTAGATGCCTTGCCGCGCACATCTTCCATGAAAGTGAGTCTGATGGATGTAAGGCGCCTGTTTGACAGTTAACGCAGGCTAAATTTCCAGCGAGTAACCCCCATGAGAGGCACTATGTTCGAAACGATAAGCTACGAGACCCAAGACGATCATGTGGCCACGGTGACCATAAATCGACCGGACGCTATGAACAGTTTCAACAGCCAGATGGTTGAAGAAATGGCCGCGGTCTGGGCGCTGATTAAGGCCGATGACCAGGTGCACGCGGTGGTGATCAGGGCGGCTGATGGCAGGGCATTTTCCACGGGCAAGGACGTCAAGGAAGCGGATTCCGTCTGGCGGGAGGGAGTTGTGTGGTCCCAGTGGGATCCGGGCAAGAAGCTGGGGCCCAAGCAGAACGACATGTGGAAGCCCATTATATGTGCAGTACATGGCTTGTGCTGTGGGGGTGCGTACTACTGGCTCAACGAATCCGATATTGTGATCTGCTCAGAAGATGCAGAGTTCTTTGATCCTCATGTGAGTTTCGGCATGGTCAGTGCCTGTGAGCCTATTGGCCTGACACGTCGGATTGCCTACGGCGAAGTCATGCGCATGAACCTGCTGGGCAATGATGAGCGAATGTCATCGGCTACAGCCCTGCGAATTGGCCTGGTCAGCGAGGTGATGGAATCCCGGGAAGCGCTGTGGGCGCGGGCAGGGGAGCTGGCGGCCAAGGTCGCCAGTAAGCCAACCTTGGCGACCCAGGGCACCGTGAAGGCCGTCTGGCAGTCCTTGGATTCTGGGCTCTCAACGGCGCTCGACAGGGCCATGCTCTACATTCAGGTCAATAACCTGATGGACGGTCAGGTTGACCACACAACGGCGAAAAAGTCGCCCCATGAAGTGCGCTGATGCGTGCTAAGCATATAGACATGCCACGATGAAATTCGATTTTAACGAAGACCAGCAGTTTATCCGCAACGACGCCCGTCGCTTCTTGGCCGACCGCTGCCCAATGGACGAAGTGCGCCAACATCTTACCAGCGACCCCGCTGTTATCAGCCCGTTATGGCAGGAAATTTGTGAGTTGGGTTGGCCCGGAGCTGCGACACCTGAAGCCTATGGTGGGCTTGGCATGGGTTACCTGGAGCTGTGTGTACTGGCGGAAGAGTTGGGCAGAGTGGTGGCACCGGTGCCCTTTTCCTCGAGTATTTATCTTGCGGCTGAGGCGATTTTGCAGTTTGGGTCTGAAGCGCAGAAGCAACAGTATCTTCCCCGGTTAGCGTCCGGTGACATCATCGGCACCCTGGCATGGAGCGACTCCCGTCAACAAGAAGTTGTACTTGAGGGCGATGTGATTACTGGCACAAAACGCCCGGTAGCGGGTGGCACATTGGCAGACATTGCCGTCGTCAGTGCACTGACACCACAAGGCAAACAGGTTTTGGTGTTGGTGGAATTCGCAGAATCAACGGTAGCTAGTGGTAAGCAGGTGCAAAGGGAGGCCCTAAAGTCTGCAGACCCCTCCGTGCGTAACGCTCAACTCACTTTCGACCGATGCCCCGCACAGATACTGGGTAATAGCGATCGCAGATCGTTGCCCGCGCTGCTCGATCGGGCGGCCGTGCTACTGGCCTTTGAGCAGATTGGGGGTGCGGATCGCTGCCTTGAATCGACCGTTGATTACGTCAAGGAGCGCCAGACCTTTGGCAGGGCGGTGGGTTCCTATCAGGCGGTAAAACATAAGCTCGCCAGAATGTATGCCCAAAATGAGCTGGCGCGTTCCAATGCGTATTACGGGGCTTGGGCTCTAGCGTCCGACAGTGGCGAACTGCCCATTGCGGCTTCGGCAGCACGCATCAGTGCCACCGAGTGCTTTGAGTATTCTGCACGAGAAGGTCTGCACCTCCATGGCGGTATGGGCTACACCTGGGAGGTCGACTGCCACCTATATCTCAAGCGTTCCCGAGACCTAGCTTTGCGCTTGGGCAGCTTGCGGCAATGGAAAGAAAAATTGATCAGTGCAACCCTGGCCGCAACACGTGCCCCTGCGACGACTCCCACTTGGCTGGCCAACTCGTGACGCAGCCTCCGCATCAGCGACACTCAAACATTGGGCGATTCTATGAAACCTGAAGACTTCGAGAAAATTAGCTATCAGGTATCTAAGGGGGTGGCGCTGGTTACCCTCAATAACCCGGATCGGCGCAATGCTTGGGGTGGTCGAATGTCTGTGGAATATCGCTGGTCGCTGTACAACGCGCATTTAGATGACGGCGTTAGGGTGGTAGTGGTTACTGGCAGTGGTGCAGATTTCTGCGTAGGGGCTGATTCAAAGGAGCTTAATTCGATCGAAAGGGCCGGTGGCCAATACCAAAAAAGTCAGCTCGATCTGCCCCCTTACCCGGAAAATACACCCGAGCAATTCCGACGCAATCACGCCTACCCGCTGTGTATCTCCAAGCCGGTAATAGCCGCCGTTAACGGTAGCTGCGCGGGCGTTGGTTTTATTGTCGCGAGCTATGCCGACCTCCGTTTTGGTGCTGATAACAACATTATCAAAAGTGCGTTTGCGCGCTTGGGCTTGCCCGCAGAATATGGTCTAGGTTGGATCCTGCCGAAGATTATGGGCAGCAGCAATGCGCTGCAAATACTCCTCGATGGTGACCGGATTGATGGCGCTGAGGCATGTCGTCTGGGCTGGCTGCAGAAAATCTTCCCACCCGAAGAGCTGCTAGAAAAAACAGTCGATTACGCCACCCGGCTGGCTATGGAAAGCTCTCGATTCTCCATGGCTTGCATCAAGCGGCAGGTCAATTTTGACGCAGAAGGAGATTTTTCTGCGGCTTACACCCGCTCGGTTGAGGACATGAATGCGGCAATTAAGTTGCCCGATTTTAAGGAGGGGTTGCGAGCGCTAAAAGAAAAACGGGCGACCAATTTCTTAGATCTATAGGTTTTTTAACACGCTGACTCAAGGAGAATGCCGATGAACGCTGAACTACTGGCGGATAAATTAGAATTAGCCGAAATGGGCGCGCGCTACTGCGATGCCTGTGACCGCAAGGACTGGGATGCAGCTCTGGCCTTGTTTGCGAAAGACGCTCACCTCGATGCCACGGCAGTCTATGGCAAGGCCTTTGATGGTCATGCGCAAATTCGAGCGTTCTTCGAGTCGGCGCCAGACTGTCTCGGGCATCATGCAACGGGCTTTTATTCCGATGTGGTGGACGATACGCGGGCGACTGCTCGACTTAAGATGTTGACCCTGTTCAAGCGCAACACCTTCACCGTTGACTATGACTGGAAGCTGAGCAAGGTGAACGGCGAGTGGAAGATTGCTACACAGAGTTTCAATATCTTAGGCAAGCAGGACATTAGCCCCGCTTGATCGTCGGGGATGGGCCTGAGTATTCGAGACCAGCATGGCCCCACAAAAATACTAGACACATGTGTATAAAATAATTAATCTTTTGGATCTAGGCGTTGTCCTTCGGCTGCGGCACCCCCGGTGTTAAACAACTTTGCCGGAGCTCGACGGATAAGTCCGCTTCGAGTTTTTGGCCGGACTTTTTCGGAACGGGAATACTCGCTTCCTGTAATCAATACCGATTTCGGCCCGAATTTGGCGACTTTAGGAGCAAGATAATATGAGTGAAAAATCTTCAGCAGGACCACGGGGGATTTTGCCGATTGCCATTGAGCAGGGCATTCTTGAGGGGAAAGGCCTGACTCAGGGGGATATGAGCGAATTTGAAGACTCGGATAATATTACACAGGGCGAAGATGGCTCTGCCGGTTTCAGTATGCACACCTTTCATACCGGTAAGATCATGGTAGCGGTCTATGAGGCTGAGCCGGGTAAGGTCCACATCGACGGTGCTGTTTATGACGAGTTTGTGCAGATCCTCGAGGGGCGGCTAATCCTGACCCCCGACAGCGGCGGGGAATTCGAATTTAAGACAGGTGAGTCTTTGGTTGTGCCGAAAGGGTACAAGGGCGGATGGCACATGCCTGAAAAGTATCGAGAGTTAATCGTTATTGACACTGCGTATCTCGAAGAAGGCAGTGACAATTCTTAACGATGATTCCCTCATCACGCCCTCCAGCTATAACTCACTGCTCGCGGTATGCGACGCAATTGTGTGGTGGGATTGGACGCGATGGATCAAAGCATGTCTGTATCAATAAAGCATGACTGTACCAATGTAGAACTATGGCAGGTCAGTCATAGCTCTGACTGACGCGTAATACTAAAAGGACCGATTATGAATTTGAAAAAGCTTCGCCTGGCAATAGTCGGCGTCACGCTGGTATTTTTTGTGATCGTGGCCAGCGGCTGTGCGATGGACGCAGACGAAGAGCAAGCGCCTTTGCCAATGACGAGCGACGAGGAGTCCACAGACTGGACGTTGCTGGGAAACTCTTCTGACATGCAGCACCACTCCGGTCTGAGTCAGATCAACACTGAGACGGTGTCGGGCTTGGGGCTCGCTTGGGCGGTCGATCTCCCCACCCGGGATGGGCTGGTTGGCAATCCCCTCATCAGAAATGGACGCATCTTCCAGAGCGGGTCGCAGAGCCAGGTGTTTGCCAACGATCTTGAGACGGGAGAACTGCTCTGGACTTACGAACCTCTTGCGGACAGGCCCCCGAGCTCGTTTCTCGAGACCTGGTTGCGAAGCCTAAATAGGGGGCTCGCACTGTACGAAGACCTCGTCATTGTCGGCACCTCCGACTGTCGGCTCGTTGCTATTGATCAAGAGACTGGGATCGAGAAATGGCAGGTGGAAACCTGCGATGGCGAACAAAACCACATGATCACTGGTGCGCCACGTATTGGCGGCGGCAAGGTCTTCATTGGCAACTCCTGTGCTGATATGGGTCTCAATCGTGGTCATGTAGATGCCGTTGATGCGAAGACCGGTCAACACCTGTGGCGCTTTTACACGGTGCCAGGCGATCCAGATGAGCCGCAGGACAGTGAGCTTTACGAGATGGCGTTGAAGACCTGGGGCGACGGGTGGTATGAAAAGACCAGAGGCTGCGGCAGTGTCTGGGACGCTATGGTTTACGATTCCGAGTTGGACCAACTCATCATCGGAACCGGCGCGCCGGCACCTTCGGATCCGACGAAACGCGGTAATGATGCAGGCGATGAGCTCTTTACCAGTGCCGTTGTCGCGCTGGATGCTCAGACGGGTGCGTACCGATGGCATTTCACGCAGGTGCCGGGTAATGCATGGAATTACGAGCCCGCTGTCGGACTCATGATGGCTACCCTGCCGCTCGATGGTGTGGAAAAGCGCGTCGTGCTGAGTGTGCCAAAGAACGGCTTCGTCTATCTCCTGGATGCAAAGACCGGGAAGTTCATTTCGGGGCGTAATTACGTGCCGGTCAACTGGGCGAAAGGCCTTGACGAGACCGGGCGACCGATCTCCGACCCGGCTGCACGCTATTGGGAGGCGGCCGAGGGCGAGCCTACGATCATACTACCCAGCAACGCGGGTGCGCACGACTGGACTGCGCTTGCCTTTGACCCACAGAAGAACGTGCTTTTCATCCCTGCGATGACGACGCCAGAACGCCGCGAGCGTAATGCCACTGGCGAGTTTAGCTACGATCACCGGCAGGCTGACGACGGAGACCCACAAGGGCAGGCCTTTGGGGAGCTTGTTGCCTGGGATCCGATCAGCCAGAGCAATGTATGGCGTCATCGCAATGCTTTGCCCTACAACGGCGGTGCGATGCACACGGCGGGAGGGCTGGTCTTTCAGGGAACAGCCGAGGGCTACCTGAACGCCTACGACGCTGCCTCGGGAGAGCAGCTGGGATCCTTCACAGCCGGAGGGGCCATTCGCGCTGCTCCTGCGACAGCGGTGGCAGGCGGTCGCCAGTACATCATTGTGCCGGCAGGTGCGCCCTCTACGTCCGCCGCCTCGGCCGGACTGACAGACTACAGCTCGACGCGGGAGTCGCGCAGTCGGCCGCGGCTGTTGGCCTTTGTCTTGGGAGGTGACGCTGCTACGCCCCAGTGGGCGAGCCAGCCGACCTTCACAAAGCCTATGGTCGATCGGTATCCCGCTGAGATGTCAGCGATGGGGGAGGCGATATACGAGGGCGCGGGATGCGTGGCATGCCACGGATACGGCGGCCAATCTGTCGGTGGCGCGGCACCCGATCTGCGTGTGCGCCTGCCCGTAAATATCGAGCACCTGAAAGCCGTGCTGGGTGGAGCACTCGCGCCCCGTATGCCCGAAATAGCGCTGGACGACGCCAGCACGGAGGCGCTATACGCTTACCTTGTTAACACCGCCTGGAACGCACACGAAGGTGACAATGCAAAATGATGGTCGGCCGTGGGGTGAGCGCTTGGTGCGGCCACCACGGCCACTTCAAAACATCGCGGCTTTGCACGACATCGAGGGTTGAAGTTTTGCCTTCACCGTGAAGAAGGCAATAGGCTACCAACCTTGGGCTTTCATCATGGCTTTGGTTTCGGCAACAACCTTCTCTCGATAATGGGTCTTCATATTCCACGTGCCCAAAAAGCCCTTGAGACAAGAAAGTTCTCGCCCGCTTTGAAGTTGTTTCGTTTGCCATCGATGTGAGTCAGTGTGACTTCTCCCTGCAGAATATGCACGTATTCGTCACGAGGGGAGTTTTTTTTATTTCGAACAGCACAGGCATTGATTCATGCACGGTGATAGTGACTTCGCACGAGTGCAGAACCCTCATTCAGTTGGCTTGCGGTCCTCCTCGCTCGTCCTCGGGGAAAGGCGGAATCTTATCGAGTGACGCTTTCATAACGGCGTCTGGATATAAAGGGATGAGCTCTGGAGCGCCTGGCTTTACGTGCTTGCTACTGCCAGGGGCAGAAGGAGCTTTAACAATATTCTTTTCATTATTCTCGCTTCCTAGCTTGATTTAAATTAGGAATCCACTTTACATGTCATATGACATGCCAGTATTATTAGACAGTCCTGTAAAATAATAATATACTTTACATTGCTGTATAAATAAAAAATGAGTTACACACATAACACGGCGGGAGTGGTGAAATGAAAACCCTACGAAAAACCCTGATTGCGACGGCGATAGCCGGTTTTGTCACGCCTTTTGTGGCCCATGCTGAGCTTGAAGAAATTATTGTCACTGCCCAGAAGCGGGAGCAGAGCCTTCAGGACGTGTCTATCGCGATCTCAGCGTTTGACAGCACACAGCTGGCTGAGTTGGGGCTGACGAGCCTGGAGCAACTGCCCCTGATAATTCCCAACGTGGAACTCTCTGATGCTAGAGGTGCTGGTCAGCCCACCTGGGTTATTCGTGGCGCAGGATTGGAGGACTTTAACACCAACAACACGCCAGTCTCCGCTATTTTCTACGACGAAGTGTATATGACCTCGAACGCGCTCGGCGGCATCGGCTTGTTTGATGTGGACCGCGTCGAGGTGCTCAAAGGTCCGCAAGGTGGGCTCTATGGTAGAAATGCTACGGGCGGCGCCATCAGAATTCTATCTGCGAAGCCTGACATGAACGAGACAAGCGGTTTCGTGCGAGGGACCTATGGTCAATGGGATCGATGGAGTCTGGAGGGTGCCATAGGCGGACCCATTATTGAAAATAAACTGGCCTACCGGCTTGCGGTCAATACTGATCAGGGTGGTGGTTGGCAGGATTCTCTGACGACTCCGGAGGATGACGAGCATGGCGATCGCGATTTTCAGGCGGTAAGAGCGCAGCTGTTATTTACCCCCAGTGATGAATTAGAAGTTTTACTCAAAATCGATTCTGGTAGGGATCAGTCGGAAACCACCATGCCGCGCTTGACGGGTACGTACAGTACTGCCTATGACTTTGATTATTGTGGTGCGATCTACCAAGGGAGGCGTGATGACTCGAGCTGTATCGGGTTCCATAACCTAGTTGATGCGCTGTATGGATTTACGCTGGGTCTGCCGACTCCCGCTGACCAGAAAACCAACGGCGAAACGGTGGTCTCTAACCCTATTAATAGGCTGGATAACGAATGGACGGGTTATAACCTCAACATTGATTGGGACCTAGGAAGTACCACTTTCAAATCGATCACGTCTTACTACGAGTACGACTACTTCCAGTTCTTCGATTATGACGCCACACCACTTGTCTTTGTTTCCAGTGTCGATGGCTTCCCTGATGGGATCACCAACTTCGAGCAATGGTCCCAGGAGTTTCGTCTGACATCTACTAGTGACGGGCCTTTGAGCTGGCTCGTGGGTGCCACTTATGCAGAAGATACCAACGAGAGCCAGCAAGCCTTCTCGGTGCAGGCATTAGCAGACTTGGGCTTTGTGGAGTTTCAGGAGGCCACCGCTGATTACACGCAAGATACCGAAACCTGGGCGCTGTATGGCCAAGTGGGATATGACTTAACCGAGCGCCTAAACCTTCATGGTTCGCTTCGCTACACGGATGAAGACAAGGGCATTAACTACCTGTCAACGGTCTTTATTAGTGGGTTTGCGGTTCCTCTTGGTGATGTCGAAGGTTTTGAGACCTCTTTGGAAGAAAACTGGTCCGGTCACATTGGCTTGGATTGGCATGTATCTGACCACACCATGGTGTACGCCAGACTGTCTCGGGGCTTTAAGTCGGGCGGCTTCTTTGCGGCATTTACCGACAACAATGACCAGCTGACACCCTACGCCGAGGAGATCAACGATTCGTACGAGATCGGTATCAAGTCGAACCCTACCGACGACCTGCAGATTAACGCGGCGGCGTTCTTCTATGACTACCAAGACGCTCAGGGGGGAATTATGGTTCCATCAGATGGTTCCCCTTCGGGCACCCTCTCGACGATTGGCACAGTGGGTGATGCCGAGCACTATGGCGCGGAAGTAGACCTGTTATGGGCGCCGTCTAGCCTGCCCGGTTTTCAGCTTGGTGTGTCTGCGGGCTGGCTTGACGCTGAGATAAGCGACTCAGATGAAACGTCTTTAGATCAACTCGGCCAGGTCCAGTCTCTGCAGGGTGTGGATCGCCAGTGGTCACCTAAATCGAGCTACACCATCAGCGCCCGACAGGAAGTCACCTTTGCGGGCAATCTGCTCGGTAGTATTGGAGCGATATATAGTTGGCGCGACGACCCACTCACTCGGGCTATGCAGCTAGGGGACGTGGATTACGGAATGATACGGGTCGAAGCCTATGGCCTGCTGAGCCTGCGCATTGCGCTGGCACACCTTGACCAGGGCTGGCAGATCGCGCTCAGGGCCGACAACCTGGCGGATGAAGAGTACGTCACTATGTCTTCTGGAGACGGTGGTGGTAGCTACTGGGATGTGCCCGGCCGGCCCCGGAGTGTGACGGCTGAGTTGCGGTACGATTTCTAGATCGCGACACCCTATCACTGAAACCGCTGGGCAACTGCTCGCGGTTTCACGTTTTGTTCAGAAGCTAAAGATGGATTCATGCCGAAGTTGACAATCTTGCAATCGGTACTGATTCTCAATTTTTCACAACGCGCCTCCACTTTTGGTATCTGATTATGTACTACGCCACGGTCGTTACGCTGTTACTGCTTATCTTCTCTGGCCAAACCGTTAACAGTCAGGAGTCATCTTCAGAGCCAGCGCCAGTGATGCCGATTGCCATTGATCAGGGCTATCTGGAAGGCAGAGGACTGACTCGCGTTGATCCATCAGAGTTCGATGGCGAAAATGTAACGCGAGATGATGACTTCACTTCGGATTCCTATACCCACGCTTTTTACGCTGGGAAAATCTTCGTTGCCGTCTACGAGGCTGGGCCCGGCAGGGTCTACATTGATGGTGCTGTTTATGACGAATTTGTTCAAGTTTTGGAAGGGCGCCTCATACTCACTCCCGATGGCGGGGATGCTATCGAGTTCAAGCAGGGCGAGTCCTTGGTGGTGCCCCAGGGGTATAAAGGTTATTGGTACATGCCTGAAAAGTATCGGGAGCTCATCATCATCAATACAGATTATGCTCAAACAGAAGGTGGGCCATAAATAAATGGTCCTCTGCCCCAATGCAGTCTCAGCGCCTTTGAGACGTGTTCGTATCGACGCAGGCACGGCCAAATGACCGATTCAAACGCTACGGCCAGCCCTGAAGAGGTGGTCAGGGCCTATTACGCGGATATTTCGGCGGGCCGCTTTGACAGAGCTGCTGCGCGTCTGTCACCTGATAGCACGCTCTGGATTCTGGGGGAGGGGCACTGGCCACTGGGCGGCCGCCATGATCTCTCCAGCCTGAAAAAAATACACGCTACTGTCGCGGAACGCTTTCCCCACGGTCTGACGGTCACTATCACGGGTATGACCGTCGAGGGTGAGCGCGTTGCAGTAGAGGCAGAGTCCTTAGGTACGCGCATTGACGGTGAGATCTACCGAAACAGCTATCACTACTTGATACTTGTCAGAGGCGGGTTGATCTGTGGGCGGCGCGAGTACCTAGATACTATTCATGCTAACGAGATGCTTTGTGGTCCCCTCGGTAATTAGTCCAAGGGCTCACTGAAGCTGTCTATGTTGCTGTGGGGGAAGCTGTGTCGTTGCTCAGCCTGCTGAGTACGCCGCCGCAATAGCGCAGTAATTTTAAGGCTGGGGTTCACTTTGACCCGGTTCGAAGCAGACCACGCTATCTCTAATCGCGTTAATGAGAGTGACGCTTTATATTATGCCGGTGCGGTTTTTGATTCTCCACGGCAGTAAACCCCCATGGCAAATGCCCCAACCCAGGCTAGCAGCATGAAAGTGCTGTAGTCGGTGATTTCACTCAGTGGAATTATACCGGTCACCAGAAAGCCGTAGAAGACCGGATAGATAATACCGAAGAGGCCTAAACTGATCGCGGCGACCTTCGCACTGGTTGAGAGCTGAAACAGTGGGCGAGCAACCAACAACCCGAACAGAGACCAAAGCCATAGCCCTAGGTAATCGAAGTAGGTGGTCAGGCTGTAAGGATAAGCCTGGCTATTAATGGACAACAGTGTCAGCCCGGGTTCCTGGCTGTGTGCACCAGCGGCCAGGTCTTGAGCGATCAGGGGGACAACCCAAAGCTCGGTGCCCTTGGTGATTATGATCGCCATAGTGCCCAGCGCCAGCATGATACCGCCAGAGACTGCAGCCAGGGGGTTAACGCGGTACACCTTCCAGCAGGTAGCGGCGAAAACCGCGGCAAGTGTGAACACCTGAACAATTTGGGTGACCCAGCTCAGCACAAAGGCGCCGTTGTTCTCATTAAGCCAGGCGATTTTTTCGGCGGCGGTGCTGCCAGCGGGGGCATCATAGACTCCGAACATACTCACGACTGTGAACACGAAAAGAACAATAGCTGAGAGATAGGCAACTTTGTTGATTTGACTGTCTAATCGGGCGGTGGTGCTCATAGCGAGTTCCTCTGACAATGATTGTTAGCTGACGTACCCATTACTTCACTTTTTCCACAACGGCATTGATGTCTAGGTCCAGTTCCACGCGGCGTCGGTGATAGCGCCAGCTACCCTCCGTTCGCTTCAGTTCATCGATGTACCAGCCTGATGCGACAAATTCGTTGCGCGTTCCTTCTCCGTCCTGGAGCACCGTGAGCATGCGTACACGTTGCCGGGCCGCGTCATTGGTGATATCCAGTTCGGGTTCGGTGGTAACGTGCACGGCTGTTGTCGTGGCATTGCAGCGGGCCGCAATTTGCTCACGCCCAACGTAAATTCCCTCGCCACAAATAGTGAACTCGGCATCTTTGGTGAAGAGGTTGGCGTACGACTTGCCGTCTGCGAGGTCGGCATAGCGGTTGTACTTGGCGTTGAGTTGTCGTATCGCCACATAATCCGAAAGGTATTGCAGCTCGTTATTCTCCATGACCGAATCTCTTGAGGGTTTAATCGTTATGCGGCGCTGTCATCTGCCTTCTGCTCGCTCTCCAGCTGCTCATTGACGGCGCGCCAGGCTGCATCGATCGCGCCGTTGAGGTAGGCCTTATTCTCCGAGTCAGAGTTTGCAATGCTGATACGGCCATAGGGTTTGCGACCCAGTTCGTGGGGGGCTTTCCCCGTGGGCCACTCTGGGTCGTACAGTTCCATATAATCGTAGGCGTAGCCGTGTGACCACCGGTTAATGGTGATTGCTTCGATGTCCCGGTCGGCGTCGAAGCCGAAGGGACCAAACATGCCGGTTAGCTGCTCGCGTATGTCCTGCTCATAGTCGGCGAAGGTCGTGGTATACAGTTTGTGCCTGGCTTGGCGATACAGGTCGCGGCCGGTCTGGCTGCCGTTGTTCCTGTCCGTAGGCGATGTCAGCATGTAGATGACCATGGGTGAATCGGGATCGTCGTTTGTCTTGTAATCACCGATCGAAACGGGTGGCGCGCTGGATACCAGGTGGTAGTGACTGGTTGGGCAGTGAAATACCTCAACGCCTGCTTTGTTAAAGGCCTGGCGATTACGAATCAGGACGTTGGTCGCCAGCAGTGGCACTTTGACGCTGTAGCGCAGGCTCTCCTTCTGCTCCTCGGGCATGTCTGGGCAAAGGTGGGGGATCAGTCCGTTGTAGCAAGCTAGAACACAATGCTTGGCTTTGACCCGGTAGGCTGCCCCTTTGGTAACGTAGGCTACTGAAACGGTGCCGTCGGGATTGTTGCTCGCGTTAACCGCCGAGCTGTTTAAGCGAAGCTTCACCGGATGGTTCGGCAAGTCCAGTTTGCCGTAGTCGAATTGAGCCGTGACTACGTCTTCAATAGTGCCACCGGAGGCCACTGCGGGAATCAGTCGACGCACCATTTGCCGGGTCAGGGAAGCATTGCCATCGGGCATCCAGACGATATCGGACTCTTCCATAATCAGGCTGTCTGCGAGAACTGTATAGGCTTCCTCTCCAAGGACACTGAAGCCCGGCACTCCCCACTTAACCGCCTCGGCAATCGATATGGAATCGGGGTATAGGCAGAAGGTGACGCCGATGATGGTGTTCCATAGGGATGAGGTGGGTTCTGCCAGTCCAACGTAATCCGACAAGAACGTCTGGTAACTCGTGGTCTTGAGGAAGTGTTTGATGTCCTTCTCTGGTATTGTTTTCTGGAGCTCAAGAGTACCCTCCACAAACGCGATGAGCTTTTGTTGCTCGGATTTCGATACCGTCAGGGATTGGATAAGCTCTGGGTAGTTGCCCATGCCGAACCAGGTGCCCATCCAGGGACCGTTGATAATTTTGTCTTCACCGAAATGTTTGCTATCGGTATACAGGCCAACGTCAACTTCCGCGTCTGCCATGCCCCAGCTGGGCGCCATGGCATCCCGCACCTTGTTTAGGTCAAAGCCCAGCTCACTGATCAGTCTTTTGGATTGCTGGGAGTAGAGGTGAGAATCCTGGAAGTTACCGCTACCACCGGGACCGAGTAACATCTGGCCCTGACTATGAAATTCATTGCGCCGGGCATGGCCGCCAAAGTCATCGTGGTTGTCCAGCACTAGGATGCGTGCATCTTTGCCGGCCTTCTGCTGATAGAACAGGGCGGCAGCTAGGCCGCTAATACCCGCGCCTACCACGACCAGATCGTATTCTTCGTTGAGCGCCTGATAGCTCGAAGGTTTCTCTCCGCGCCAGGCTAGGGCGTGGGAACTTTCGAAAGCACCGTCATGACTGCCGCGAATACCCGTCAACGCAGGCGGGTAGTAGTTGCCTGCGCGCCCCGATGCTGACTTTACTGCCGCCGCTAGCGCAGTCTGTGGGCCCATTGTGGCCGCGCCGGCCAGACTGACGGTAACGCCGTTGAGAAAGTCCCTTCGTGTGATGTGCTTAGCCAATTTGTTCATTCTCTCTCAGCTGTTTTATTGTTCCAGCAGTTTGTTAAGTAGGTTCGTGTCTAGGAATTCGGTAATGCTGCAGATCTTGCCGTCTCGGTAGCGGAGTAGGTGTACGTACTCGTTGTCGTAAGTCATGCCTGAGCGGCCCTTTGCTGTTCCGTTGAACTGCACAAAGGCGATACCGTCTGCCGTCACAATGTCATTGACGGTGATTGCAACACCGTTCTCATCGATATGCTGGAAGACCTTCATCCAGCAATTTTCCAGAATGTCCTGCATGCCTTTAAATTCACGGCCCAGTTCCGGATGGCCACCAATGGGCCTAAAGGAAATGTCGTCGGTTGCGTACTGAAATGCGCCTGCTAGGTCCCCGCTGTTAATCGCATTGGAAAACGCTGTGTAAACCTGCTCTTCAGTGCTCTTGCTCATGGGTAATCCTGTGTCAGTAATATGTCTTTGAGTCGTTGGCTGTTCACCAGGTCAGTGGCAGCCTCGCTAGAGAGACAACGGCACCTAGGTTGACATCAATTTCAGCGCCTTCCTCGATGCCAAATGCCGGCACACGGTTAAGCCATTCCTCCAGTGCCACCCGCATCTCAAGCCTGGCAAGGTTAGAGCCCATGCAGCGGTGTGGTCCAAAAACAAAGGCACAGTGCCGGTTGGGAGATCGCTCGAAGTTCGCTTCCAAGGAATTTTCAAACTCCTTTTCATCGAGACTGGCGACCGCTGTAATGCAGTTGACGAAATCGCCTTTTTTCAACTGTACGCCGTGAAAGACAACGTCTTCGGTGACGCTGCGCCTCACTTCTACCACCGAGTGCATTCGGAAAAATTCTTCGATAGCGCCAGGGATCAGATGCGGGTTGTCCCGCAGCTGCTGCTGTGCTTTTGGATTCGCCGCGAGATAGCGCCAGGCGAAGCCCAACGATGAGGCAACCGTATCTAATCCGCCGACAAACAGCAGGAAATACATGCCCAGTATCTCCTTGTCGGTGAGCTCACGATCGTCCACCGTAAAACCGAGAATTGCTGTGGCAAGATCTTCTGCAGGATCAGCGCGCTTTGTCGCCAGCATGTCAACGAGGTAATTGTAGATATCCCGAGCCGCCTGAGCGCGGGTTTCAATGGTGTTGGAGACATGCAGCAGTTTGTATTCATAGTCGAGGATTTTGTCGAAGTCCGAAGGCGGCATCCCGAACAGATCCATAAATATTCGCACTGGAAATTGCACGGCAAAGTCATCAATAAATTCACATCGGCCTTGCGCTTGAAACTTTTTCAGTAGCGTTACGGCTGTGGCGCGCACGGCATCCTCTCTGGGCGCGATTTCTCGTGGCGACAGCGGCTTATTGAAATGAATTCTGTATTTTATGTGTTCGGGCGGATCGATTTCGAGGGGGATTAGATCAAGTTCCTGGCCCAGCAGAAAGGAAAAGCCTGTGCCATTTTTAGAGGAAAAAAGCTCGGGGCTTTGCAGAACTTCCTTCATGATAGTGCCGTCAGAAATCGACCAGCCACCGGCACCTTGAAAAGCGGCTGGATTGTAGAAAATGGGTGGCGCTTCTTTGTGCAGATTGGCAAATACTTCGAATGGATTCTTCTTCAGTTCCGGGTGAGTTTCGCCGTCCAGAGGTAAGACCAATTCTTGCGGGACATGGTCAGGTACCGTGTAATCGAACATGTGGGTCATACTGGTGCGCCTGTAAGTCAGCAGGAGGGCTTGTTGTAAGCTTGTGATAGGCTCAAAGATTACATAAACTGTACACAGCTGTAAAGTTAAATTCAGGCAATCGATATGACGGCGCTACCGTTTACGCATGCGCCTTTTTGCACGGGAAATGGGATGGCTTCTTGCTAGATTCGAAACGGGTTGTTTTCAGCGGAGCAGGGCAATCGGCGGTCGGTCGCAAGCTTGAGCGATCTGCAATTGACTTGACGCTCGATGCTTCACTGGAAGCCATTGCCCATGCTGGCCTGAGTGTTTCGGATATTGATGGTCTCTGCTCATACCCCGGGGTACGCAAAGACATTTCTCCCGGGTTTGGTCCGGTAGCGCTGGCTGACGTGAAGAATGCCATGGGGCTTAAGTTGAGTTGGCACTCCGCCGGTTGGGAAGGGCCGGCCCAAGCCGGGGCGATCGTTAATGCCTGTGCTGCTGTGGCCAGTGGCCTGTGTCGCCACGTTTTGGTATTTCGTACGGTGACGGAGGCTTCGTCGGTTACAGCGGATCGCAAGGCTAGTGTTTCAGGAACGGGGGGTGATCGAATTTCGGGTCCCTTCCAATGGATGGTGCCCTTCAGGGGTTACTCAGCCGTAAATACCGTTGCGCTTTATGCCCAGCGGCACTTTCATGATTTTGGTACAACTCGTGAAACATTGGGCGAGATTGCGATCAACAATCGGCGCAATGCGGCGCTGAATCCCAAGGCGGTATTTACTGAGGCGCTCGATATGGATGATTATCTGAGCGCACGCATGATCAGTTCGCCGCTGTGCCTGTTCGATTGTGATGTGCCGGTAGATGCCAGTACGGCGATTATTGTATCCCGTGCCGAAGCCGCGCAGGATGTTGCCAGCCCTGTGTATCTTGAGTCGATGGGTTGTGCGTTGCACGGGCAGGATTCCTGGGACAACTATTCTCCAAATCTGACCGAGATGGCTGCCCACGACGCAGCCTGCGCGATGTGGTCGCAGACAGATCTGACCCCTGCAGATGTTGAAACGGCGCAGTTGTACGATGGCTTTTCCATGTTAACGTTGTCTTGGATAGAGGCGCTGGGTTTCTGCGGCAGGGGCGAGGCCAGTGATTTTCTGAAGGGCGGGGGCAATATAGCTCGAGAGGGTAGGCTACCGCTGAATACCAATGGCGGCCAGCTATCAGGGGGGCGCACCCATGGCTTTGGCTACTTTTACGAGGCGATTATGCAACTCAGGGGAGAGGCGGGTGAACGGCAGTTGGCCAGGCGTCCAAAGGTGGCTGCTGTGGCGAACGGCGGTGGCCCGCTCGGTTCCTGTTTCCTGCTCAGAACAGACTAGCATTGCCCAGTGTGGGCGCGGGCTAGCTCGAATTTCTAATCCCATTACATGCGTATGGCACCGTCGAGACGAATGGTTTCGCCATTAAGGTAAGGGTTCTCGGCAATTTGGGTCGCCAGCAGGGCGAATTCCTCGGGCTGTCCCAAGCGCTTCGGATACTGCACCATGCGCTCCAGCCCCTGGCGAAAATCTTCTGGCATGGCCATCATGGCGGGGGTACCCATCAGTCCCGGCGCAATCACGTTGATGCGTACGCCCAGCTCGGCGAGATCCCGGGCGATAGGCAGGGTCATGCCAACAATGCCAGCCTTACTGGCGCTATAGGCAGCCTGGCCCTTCTGACCATCCATGTAGGCCACGGAGGCGGTGTTGATAACAACGCCTTTTTCTTCACCTTCGTTGGCACTCATCTTTTCGACGGCGAGCCTCAGCACATTGAAAGTGCCCACTAGGTTTACATTAATGACGTTTTGGAACTGGTCCAGTGGGTGTGGACCCTTACGGCTACTGTAGGTTTTTGCACTGGGGCCGAAGCCTGCGCAGTTGATGCAGACATGAATAGCGCCGAAGTCTTCCACAACCTGATGAATATTGGTCGCAACGTTCTCTTCGCTGATGACATTAGTCTCGTAATACTTGATCTGTCCGGGGTGTGCTTCGACCAGTGTCTTGACGTCACCCTCCTGTAGGTCAAAGACCGCGACCTTGGCACCCTTGGCGAGAAACGCCTTCGCTGCGGCCATGCCCAGGCCGCCCGAGCCGCCCGTGATGATGGCGATTTTATGCTGTAAATCCATGTTTCTCTCCGTCAGTGACTGCTCGACCGCAGATCGGTATTAGGCGTGTTCCTGATTGTATTTGGCGACCTCGAACTGAATCAGATCGGTAAGATTGTTCGCTGGCGGCTGTGGTAGTAGAACCTCGCCATGCTCCTTTGAGGGGAGCAGGATGACGGCGTTGCCCAGGCTAGATTTTTCACCTGCCCGGTTCACGCACCACACGTCTAGGTGCACCTCAAATCGGCCGTCCCGCTCCTGTTTGTCAGTCACCTCGCCATGTAGCCATGAGGTGTCACCCAGAAAGTTGAACTTCCGGTGCTGCACTGAAAATTTCCACAACCAGCCGTCGTCCCCCATCCAGTTGGTCATTAGGTGGGTGAGCCATACCTCGCGTTGACCGCCATAGTCGTAGGGCCCCGGGAAACCAAGTTCCTTTGCCCAGTCTTCCTGCCAGTGGCAGCGCTGCACCGTATCGGGTACCCCGAGGTGATCCTTAGGGAACAGACTGGGTATTTTTTTGCGTACGTCGTGTGTCAGCTTGAACGCCCCCGGGGGCGAAATCTGCAGGCCCCATCCCATGTGCCAGAGAATCAGGTCGGTGAGTTTGAGCGGGCCCTTAACCATTTTTGGCAGGGTCTCACCTACAGTTACATCTTCCCAGTAGCGGGGGCTTGCCCCTCTGCGAATGTCGTTCTCTGCCTCGTAGCAGGCATCGATTTCAGCAAGTTCCTCATCACTGTAGGGCTCGGGTAGTGACATGATCTTCTTTTTCTTCTCGGGCTTTTGGTCACCCTTGGCCTGGTTGCGTTCGTTAGCGATAAACAGCCCTCGCCGTGCGGCGACAGGCTCCCCATCTTGGTTTCGCTGGAAGATCCCGCGTACCTCATGAATCGACTTGCCGCCGAAGCGACCCTCTGTCAGTCGGGTGCCGACCAGGGCCTTACGCAAGTAGCAGCGATCCTCTTCCTTTAACGGCTTCCACCATTCGAAAGTCATTTCTGCCTGATAGGCACCCAGCCCGCTGAGTGGGTCCCCTTTAAGCTTTTTCTTAAGTTCCGGGGGCAGGGGAGGGACGTCATTTTCTCCCATGGTGTAGGTAAACCCCGGCGCGGTGATCAGGCCACCCCAGCGGGAATCTTTGGCATAGTTGGCATCACAGTAGAGCGGGTTGTCATCGCCATAGCCCCAGCAGAAATGGCGCGAGCCGTCCTGGGTAACCACGTCATTGTGGTAACGGCGGGGTTCCGGTACTTCTATGCCAACGCGTTCTTGCATCCTGTGCAGTGTCGAGTGAGTAATTTTTCCCGCATCTGCTGGCTCGCTTTGTTTGGCACTCATTGGCTTAGTTCCTATTAACAGATCTGTATTGTATATTAGCTTTACAGTAGTGACTAGTAATATAGGGCGGCGAGATTGTTGGTGACATAGGCAGGGGGTTCTCCTGCTGTGCTAGAGCCAGTATCAATCACCGCGTGTACGCTGGCCCGGGTTTCAGAGTTGCCGTGGGTGATGAGACGAGCTACCCCTGCTCAGTTCGTTCAGCTGCCATTAGCGGGGCTATCTTCCGCTTGAAACTGGTTCAGGTTTGTAGGCAGGGTTTGCCTTTTTAATCACAAAGCACCTCATACGTTACGATTGGTTAGCGCTGGCGAACGTCTTAAATCTGATTGCGCTGACGATCGAGTTCGCTTTTGAGATCGCCAGCGGTTATCCCGCCGCTCAGCTTTGCACCACCTATGATGAACGAAGGTGTGCCCGTGATGTCGAGGACTTCTGCCAGCGCGCGCATCTCCTTTAGGTATTGATGGACCTGCGGGTCGCGCATATCCACCTGCAGTGTTTCGACGTCGAGCCCGACTTCTGCAGCTGTGGCGAAAATCAGTGTCATATCCAGCTCTGAATCTATCGTCATCAAAGCGTGATGGAATTCCGGAAAGAGGCCCTGCCGGTGAGCAGCGACGGCTGCCCGCGCAGCCATGATCGAGTGGCTGCCATAGATGGGAAGTTGGCCGTATACATAGCGAATACCGGGCTCTGTGGCGCGGACCTGTTGTAGCTCAGGGTAACTGACCCTGCACGGAACGCACTGATAGTCGTAAAACTCGATAATGGTGATATCTGTGTTTGTGCTGCCTGAAGAGGGCGTGAGCGGTGATACCAACAATTCCTGGTGAGCGCTTAATATTGATTGTCGTTCCTCGGCAACCCGACCTTGTCCGCGGCGTAACAGTGCTCTACGGATCGCATCGCTCACTGCTTCATCGTCGAACACGATGTCAGGATGCATGAGGAGGTATTCTCTCACCAGGTCGGGATCAATATTACCCGTTGAGGATGGACCGGAGTCACTGGAGCCACAGGCTACGGCGGCGAGGACCAAGATGAGCGCGACAAAATTTCTTAGGGCACGGTACATGCAGTTTTTGGCTTCCTGGCAGTGCGCTACTGATTCGCCTTGATAACAAAAGAGTGCGACTCGCGTAATGCTGTTGTAATGAGCAGGGAGCCGTCCTCCTGCCATGAGGTCCCCGGAGGTAACGGGCCGCCTTTACTGATGTCACCCAGATATGCTCCGTCCTTTAGTAACGCATAGGTCTTGTCCGTTCCCAACTGACGGACTGTGAACGAGACGGTGCTGCTTGCTACAGGTCCAGCGACTAGCGTTACGACAAGAGCGTCTTTTTCGCGATCAAAAACGGCCTGCGTGACACTGGCTTCAAGGTAGTCGATATCGCTGATGAACGGGTCTGCGAAGTGGGACTTCTCCCAGGGTCGGTTATAGATCTCCCAGAGTCCGTCTTTCGGATTGATGCTCGCAAAGCCGACTAGGACGTTGCCCGTCAACGGACCCACGTTATGAATGTACCCCAGCCAGTCCCGAAAGAAGTTGTATATATAAAACCTTGTGTGCGGATAGTAGTAGCCCCCGTCCTTCCACGTCGGCTCGAA
Organism: Luminiphilus sp. nBUS_16; assembly: GCF_051201645.1. GTDB lineage: Bacteria > Pseudomonadota > Gammaproteobacteria > Pseudomonadales > Halieaceae > Luminiphilus. The sequence continues at coordinate 1,087,062 of NZ_CP179205.1, forward strand.
GTGCGCGTCGGCGTAATCGATCATTGTCTGTACCGTGTCAGTATCGCCAACCTCAGAAGCTAAGAGGGCAAAAAAACCGAAGTCGAACGAAACGCCCCACCCCATGTTTTCGAAGGGCCAGCCTCTTAGCAATGATGGAAAGTAGCGTTCTTTCTGATCTGGATAAATGCTCTCGATATATTCCTTGTCCCAAACGTGCTGGGCGTGACCATTCCAACCATCAGCCCAGGCATAGGTTGCAGGGACAACTTCATCCTCTTTAACTTTCATAAAATACATCGTGGTATTTGTTTCGGGGTCAATATAGTTACGCTTTTGCATAACCTTCTTAAACTCTTTGCGGACCTTTACCGAAAGCTCCGTACCATTTTCTAGGTCGTAGGACATAAGGCCGAGAATAGGGTGCTGGTTGCACTCGGCGTAAACGGCATTGCGCTCGCACTCAATACCGCGGTAATGATCCTCCTCAAATTGATTGGCGATGACCTTGGTCAGTCGATTGAAGTCATATTTCATTTCGATGGGACCCTGGCCATATTCAACCGGTGCGAAGCGAAATGTGAGAGCGCCCGGTTCCTCGTAGCGATTGTCGTCGAACAAGTTTTGGTGCAGGCCCACCATCTGTAAAAGATGACCGCTATACATAATGTTCTTTTTAATATTGGGGTCGATCCAGCCGTACCAGTCATCTTCGGTATAGGTGGTCATGGCCTCCATACCGGCTTCGATTTCAGTGCGGTCCGTTAGATCAAATTTGCTCACATGTGCCCAATAGTCCCACACATCTTTGTAGATCATCCTCTGAATCAGTCTCGCCGATGCGTTTTGGTAAAGATCGCGATGGGCGGGTGTATAGTGATAGTGAGTAGTAGCTAAGGCGTATTGCGCAAAGGCAATCTGAAACTGGTATGCGTGGAAGTTCATATAGTAGACGGGATCAGTTTCACCCATTAGCGAGAAATCGCCATCAAGCTGGTTTGCCAAATTAATCATGTGGCGCACATGGCCCATCTGCTGGGTCGAGAGTGCGGGATAACTTGCTGGGTCAGGATCTGGATCGGCAGCGAGGCCCGCGCGTGGGATAAGAAGCGCGATTGCCAGAGCTGTTGATGCGAGGAATGCGGCAACTGCCTTTTTTAAATGCATGCTTGTTGTTTCTGCTTTACACGATTGATAACAAAAATGAACGGATGATAGTATCCGGCATGTCATATGACATGTAAAGTGTGAAAAGAAATCTTGAGATAACGGGTCAAATAATTACCAAGGGTAGAAACCATGCCAAGTGAAGCATCAATCGGCGTGAAAGCAGCCGTCATACGCGAGAAGTCCGGGGAATTTCATATTGAGGATTTGTGCCTAGAGACGCCACGCCGTGACGAGGTTCTCGTACGAATAGCAGGTGTTGGAGTCTGCCATACAGACCTCGTGTGTCGAGATCAGTATTTTCCAGTGCCCTTACCCTGTGTATTTGGCCATGAGGGCTCTGGCATTGTCGAGAGCGTCGGGGAGTCAGTCACTAAGGTGAAGCCTGGCGATCGCGTTGTGCTCAGCTATCTCTCCTGTGGTGAATGTGAGCCTTGCCTCGAACACAGTCCGGGATACTGCCACGAGCTCTACGGTTGTAACTTCGCCGCGACTCGTCGCGATGCCTCCACAACCCTGCGCAAGGGTAGTGAAGTTATTCACGGTAACTTCTTCAATCAATCCTCTTTTGCAACCCATGCCTTAGCCACTGAAAAGAACACGGTTAAGGTACCCGACGACGTTCCGCTCGATCTATTGGGTCCGCTGGGCTGCGGCGTTCAGACCGGAGCCGGCGCCGTAATGAACTCGCTCAATCCGCGACCCGGTATGAGTATTGCGATATTTGGCTGCGGCTCTGTAGGGCTCGCCGCAGTGATGGCGGCAAAGGTCGCAGGATGTAGTCAAATCATCGCCGTCGACCCCAATGCTTCGCGCCTTGAGTTGGCGCGTGAATTAGGTGCTACCCATGCTATCGATCCGACCCAGGGCGACCCCATCGAGGGTATCCATCAAATCAGGCCGACGGGTGTTCACTACACGCTGGAGTGCACAGGGATACCCGAGGTCCTCCGGCAAGCTGTGGATTCTCTGACGTTGACCGGGGTATGTGGTCTCATTGGCGTATCGCCTGTGGGCACAGAGTGTGCGATCGATATGAACAGTATTATGTTTGGCCGCAGCCTGCGCGGCATCATCGAAGGTGACAGTGTTCCCGATGTATTCATCCCCAGGTTGATAGAGTTATACAAACAGGGCCGCTTCCCGTTTGACAAGCTGATCACATTCTACAAACTCGAAGACATCAATAAAGCGGTCGAAGACACTGAGCAGGGGAAAGTGATCAAGGCGGTTTTGCGGCCTTAAAGGCCATCATCGGCGTAGTTTTTTCGGAGAGCAATATGGGCTATTGGTACCTGGCAATCGCAATAGTGGCTGAAGTGCTAGCAACAAGTGCACTCAAGGAGTCACAAGGTTTTTCCAAGCTGCTGCCAACGCTGCTGGTAATGGCGGGCTACGGCGCTTCGTTCTACTTTCTCTCGCTTGTCCTCCAAACGATTCCGATAGGTGTCGCCTATGCACTGTGGGCTGGGCTCGGCATTGTACTAATAACCATCGTGGGCGCAGTGGTCTTCGGCCAAAAAATGGATTTAGCGGCCATTTTGGGTATCGCCCTGATTATTAGTGGCGTTGTTGTCCTGCGGGTATTTTCCAGCGCAGACACTTAAGAAGGCCCCAGAAACAATGTCGAGGCATGCTTCAGTTACTGGGTCTCTAACGCGGAATAAAGTATGAGTAAGGTGTTCATTATTGGTGCTACCGGAGGCGTGGGTTCAAGACTGGGTCCAATGCTGGTTGAAGCAGGACACGGGGTGACAGGGCTACATCGTCACCCTGACCAAGCAGATAAACTGCTGAGTGCAGGTATTACCCCTTGGCTTGGTGACATTATGTTCATGTCAGTGGAAGACTTGGCTGCAGCCACGCGGGATTGCGATGTCGTTGTATTCTCGGCCGGTGCCGCTGGCAGTGGGCCTGAGCGGACCACCGCCATCGATGGGGAAGGTGTCATTAAAACTGTTCATGCAGCCCGGGCAAATGGTATAGCGCGTGTCTATTTGGTCTCCGCCTTTATGGATGCGGGTCGCGCTCAGCCGAGAAAAGACGGCTTCGAGCACTATATGAAAGTGAAGCGACAGGCAGACAATGCTTTGGCTCAATCGGAATTAGACTGGGTCATTCTGCGCCCCGGAACGCTTGTCAGTGAGGACGGTAATGGCAGGGTAAACGCAGGACTGGCCATTAGCTACGGTTCCGTAGCTCGAGGCAACGTCGCCAGGATGTTGGCAGCCCTCATCGATACCCCCGCTATTCGTCGAGAAATTATAGAGATTACAGACGGTGATATTCCGGTGCAGGATGCCGTGATGTCGCTCCAAAGATAGTATTTTTACGCTCGCGGAAACGGTCGAAATGAAGCTCAATAAAGTACACCCTGACTATCAAAGTTCGGCGCGTTGGATCCCGGCGCTGCCCTATCATTGGCCGCCTGTTCGCATGCTGGTGAACGCTTTGGTGAAGCTGATACCCCCCTTTAGGGGGGATGCACAGACCACAGTTCGTTGGGCAGTGCATGGACCATCACGTAGCAAGATATACCAGCCGGCAAGTCCGGCAAGCGATGCCGCGCTGTTGTGGATTCACGGCGGCGGTTATTTGTGCTTTAGCGCCAATACTGACGATGCTACCTGCCGTCGCCTCGTGGATGCCCTGGGTATTACCGTGGTATCGGTCGATTACCGCTCAGCGCCCCAAAGCGCCTTTCCCGCGGCGCTGGATGATTGTGTGGCTAGCTGGGAATGGCTGCAACAGCACAGTGTAGAGCTAGGTATCGATCCGCAGCGGGTCGTTGTCGCCGGTGAGAGCGCCGGTGGTGGGCTGGCCGCGACGCTGGCGCAGCGATTACTCGATGAGGGTGGCCCACCCCCCGTGGCGCAATGGCTATTGGCCCCCATGCTTGACGATCGCACCGCCACACGTGAGGACTTAACGGCGGAGCAGCATTTCGTGTGGAACAACCGCAACAACTGGGGGGGATGGCAACAGTACCTGGGACAGGATCCCGGTTTGCCCGAGGCCCCCACCCACGCTGTAGCGGCACGCCGGGAATCGCTCGCCGGCCTGCCCGAGACTTTGCTGACCATTGGCGATTTGGATTTGTTCCATGAGGAGTGCGTGACCTACGCCGAGCGACTGCAATCCGACGGGGTCGCTTGTGAGTTGTTTGTCACCGAGGGGGGGGTGCACGGTATGGAAACACTGTTGCCGGCGTCCCCGCCGGGCCGGCTGCACTGGGACGCAGTGTTCGCTTTCCTAGGACGAAAGCTGGATCTCAATCAAGATCGCAGTAACCCGAACTAGTTGGCGTTCCCGGTCATTCACAGGGTTGCAATGAATGTCAGTCCGACTCCCGAGAGCAGGGCGGCGATCACCGCAGACAAGCTTGTGTTTGAGAGTCGGTATTTGCGAGGTAAATCGCCTAGCGCAGTTGCGGTTCGAACAGAGGTAGGTAGATCTCTTCCTGTTGCTCGAAAACTACCTTTACAGACATACCTATGAATACAGCCTCCGGATCGATGTTGACGATTTCGGTGCTGAGTCGCAGGCCCGGTTGTTCGTCGAGTTCCACGGCGGCGAACACATAGGGCACGGGCAGATCTGGCACCCAGGGCATATGGTTTACCGTATAAGACACCACGGTGGCTTTGCCGGACACGGGGGTCGCGACAACGTCTCTGCTGTGGCAGGAGGGGCACATGGGCACGGGGGGGTGAACGTACCGCTGGCAGCTCTGGCACTGGTTGATCATCAGATGGCCTGACTGACCTCCAGTCCAGAAGGCCTCGGTGTGAGGCTCGATGTCGGGTAATGTTCTTGGTACGTGAATTCCCACTGTTTCACCCTTGCAAGAATGTTTGTTGCCCGTTTTCGCGGGTTTGCACGTGAGGTTCAGGCGGCCCGGAAATCGATGACCTTGATTTCCAGATACTCGTTCAGGCCTTCTTCGCCGTATTCGCGGCCGATGCCGGATCGCTTGTAGCCGCCAAAGGGTACGCTGGGATTCAACCGACCGCCACCTCCGTTGATCAGTACGCCGCCGGTGCGCAGCTGCATGGCAATGCGATAGGCCTTGCCCGGGTCTTGCGAGAATACACCGCCACTGAGGCCATATTGGGAGTCGTTGGCTATTGCAATGGCTTCCTCTTCGGTATCAAAGCCAATAACGCAGACGACCGGGCCAAAAATTTCCTCCTGGGCAATTGCAGTACTGTTACTGGGACAGTCGAAAATCGTGGGCTCAATAAAAAAGCCCTGCGCCATGCCCGTTGGTATGTTGCCGCCGTAGACCAGAGAATTGCCATCGCGCTTACCCTGTTCAATATAGGCGAGCACCCGCTCGCGCTGCGCAGCACTGATCAGTGGCCCCATGCCGGTCTCGGGGTCGGCGGGGTTGCCCAGTTTTACCTGACTTGCCATGGCCTTTAACATCTCAAGGTACTGATCCTTGATGGTGTTGTGCACCAGTTGTCGGGTTTGCAGCACGCAGCCCTGGCCGCACTGGTTGGTTAGGTGGATCAACCCGGCGAAGGCCGCCTGTTCCAGGTCGGCGTCTTCGCAGACGATCATGGCAGATTTGCCCCCCAGCTCGAGGGCAACCCGTTTAAGTGTGGCGGCTCCCTGGGCCTGAATCATCGCGCCGACTTTGTCTGATCCGGTGAAGGATATCTGGTCGACTCTCGAGTCTGTGGTCAGTTTTTCGCCCACATCGACGCCGCCAGTGACGATACTGAAAACTCCCGGGGGAATGCCCACCTCGTTTGCGATATCGCCCAGAATCATCGCCTCGAGAGGCGTCTGGGGCGCAGGCTTGAGAATAAAGGTGCAGCCAGACGCCAAAGCAGGGCCCAGTTTGGCCAGGTTTAAGAAAAACGGGTAGTTGTAGGCGGTAATGCCTACGGACACGCCTAGGGGCTCGTAGACCTTGACGGTGCTGCCCAGGGTTTCGCCCCCCGTGGCCCAGTTGGTGTGCGCCGAGACGGAGCTGGGTATGACGAATTCGCGGCGCTGAATTTGGTCGATATAGTACTGCAGGCCGTCGAGAGCCATATCGAACTGCATAATGGAGGCAACGGGAATGATGGACCCTGCTTCAGCGACGCAGAGCTGAACGATCTCATCTTTTCTGGCAATCAGGGCATCGTGGAATCGCTGCAGAATCACCGCGCGCTCACGCCACGCCATCTTCGGCCAAGGGCCATGGTCGAACGCTTCTCTGGCCGCGGTAATGGCGGCGTCGGCGTCGGCGGCCGTCGCAACCGGTACCTCGCCAATGGCTTCCTCGGTGGCAGGGTTGATTACGGTGTAGGTTTCGCTGCCTTGAGGTTTAACCCAGCTGCCACCGATGTAAAGTGACTCGTAGTCTGTTTTGAGTGGCATGGTTCTTATCCTGCGTTTGCGGCGATCTTAATCATAATTATGCTTTACATAAGTGTATAGTATAATGAGCAGATTAACGGTATTTTTTAAAGGGAGTTTGAGCCAGCTAATGAAGATTGTAGTGGATTGCGATAAATGCCAGGGGCATGCAATGTGTGCTTCTCAGGCGGCGGAAGTCTATGAGTTGGACGACACCGGCTATAACAGCATGGGCGAATTTACTGTGGTTGAGGGGCAGGAGGACGCCGCCAGACTAGGCGCATCCTGGTGTCCCGAGGGCGCTATTACCGTTATTGAGTAACGCGGTATGAAGACGATTTACAGCGAGCAGCACCGTCTGCGAGACGCTAAGACCGAGCTGCACGGGGGAGAGCTGGTGCGACCCTTCGAGAAGCCGTCAAGAGCTGAAGTCGTGCTCAGGGTGGTGCGAGAGTCGGGCCTTGGCGAAGTTTTAGGTCCTGAGTGGTTTTCCTTGGATCCGGTATTGGCAGTGCACGACGCCGACTACGTCGCGTTTCTTCAGATTGCGTGGCAGGAGTGGCAGGACGCTGGCTACGCCGGAGAGGTGATTGCCAATGTTTGGCCAGCCCGACGTATGCAATCCCGAGTGCCTCGGTGCATTGACGGTAAGGTGGGCTACTACGCCATGGCGGCGGAGACATCGATCTCCGAGGGCACCTGGGCGGCGGCGCTCGCGTCCAAGGACGTGGCGCTCACGGGTGCGAAAGCCCTGTTAAAAGGGGAGTGCGGCGTGTTTTCCCTGTGCCGCCCTCCCGGCCACCATGCTGCGTTGGATATGTATGGCGGCTATTGTTTTCTCAACAATGCGGCCATCGCGGCGCAATATCTGCGTGATCAAGGCGCTGTGCGTGTGGCCATCCTCGATATCGATTTTCATCACGGTAACGGTACTCAGGATATCTTTTATGAGCGCGATGATGTGCTGTTCTGCTCGCTGCATGGGAATCCTGAGGATGCGTTTCCGCATTTTCTCGGTTATGCCGATGAGACCGGCACTGGATTGGGGGCCGGCTTTAACCACAACTATCCTATGCCACCAGGGACGGTATTTGCGCAGTGGCAAGAGGCTCTGGTCAGTGCCCTGTCTCGAATAGTCAATTTTTCACCCCAGTATTTGGTGGTTTCCTTGGGTGTCGATGCCTTCGAAAATGACCCGATCAGTTTTTTCAAGCTGACCTCATCCAATTTTCTCACTACTGGCCAGATGATCGGCGCAATCGATATCCCCACCTTGTTCGTGATGGAGGGTGGTTATGATGTCGACGAAGTGGGGGTTAATGTGGTCAACGTCTTGAAGGGATTTCAGGTGAAGACTGAAGTTGGCTGAGCACTGGCAGAAAACAAGGTTCGAAACGGCGAGTGGTCTGACCCTTGTGGCAGATATGGCCGGGCCCGAGAACGGTCAGCCCGTTATTTTGCTACACGGGGGTGGCCAAACGCGCCATTCCTGGAGCAAGGCCCTCTCAGAATTGGCGGCTGCGGGATACAAGGTGATATCGCCTGATTTGCGAGGCCATGGAGAGAGTCAATGGTGCCCCGAGGGCCGCTATACCTTGGATGACTATATGGTCGATTTGGGGCTCATCATGGGTACCCTAGTTTCGTCGCCGATATTGGTGGGGGCCTCATTGGGTGGTGTGGTATCGCTAGTGGGTCTGGGTGAGCAGCAGTTGCCCCCCGCACGGGCACTCGTGTTGGTCGACGTTGTGCCGCGCATGGAGACGCTTGGCCTGCGGGAAGTGATTGATTTTATGTCAGCTAACACGGGCGGATTTGTGTCAATTGACGCAGCGGCCCATGCGGTTGGGCAGTATTTGCCCTATCGCCCTCGGCGTTCCAGTCGAGATGGCCTGCTCAAGAACCTGAGGCAACGCAGCAACGGACGCTACCACTGGCATTGGGATCCTGCGATCCACAGTAGCGCAGGCTCTCCCGATGACATTGAAACCATGGCGCTGCGAATGGAAGCCGCCGCGAGGTTGATTGATGTGCCTACGCTGGTGATGCGGGGCGGGCGCAGCCGAGTGGTGAGTGCGGAGGGGGTGGCACACTTGGCGGAGCTGATACCCCATGCCGACTTTGTAGATATTGCCGAAGCCGGGCACATGGTTGTTGGCGATCAGAATGACGAGTTTAACGCCGTTATTCGAGAGTTCCTCGTCTCTTCATGTGGTAGTGCATGAAACCTTAAATGGCGTCCCAAGGACTGCTCATCGCAACGTAAGCGTCAAAATATAAAACCCATGGAATATTGCTCAGTTGCAATCATGTGTTTGTCTGAGTGATTTGGCCGAACTGGTTGCGACGCCACTCCGTGGGGGTAAAAACTTCCCGTATGCAGTCGCGAAATTTCAGCACGCTCGTGCCTTTGGTTTAAATTATAGAAAATTACTATTGTTTGAGAATATTTATTAATTAACAGTTGTTTAGCATTGTGTGACAAATTTAGTTAATCGGTTAACTTTTCAAGTGCTGTGCAATAGGCTCCGCTGAGCTCTATTTTAAGTAAACCACTGACCTTAAATTGTTTCAAAAGCGGGCAACGTGCATTAGGTTCGTATTTGTATCTGGCTTGGGGCATACACCATGAAACCGCGTATTTGCGGTTATCCATCTATTGGTCGGTGCTCTGCGAGCTGTTGTAGTTATATGAGTCTCAAAACATTAATTTTACGTTCTTTTGTTGGCCCACTAGTTTGCACGTTGTGGCTGGTGCTCTACGCCCCACAATGTATTAAAAAACATAATCTTTAGCATTAAGCGACAGTTTTTAACAACGCCATTAACTTTCATGCTTCAACTCACTACCCTGCGGCGACGGGACTTTAGGTCCCATGGTCGCGTTTACCTCGGCTGTAAACCGGGGTTGTTCTGTGAAAAAGGGTGTTGAAGTTTATATGGTTAATCTGATTTTAAAGATAGCAACACTCTGCCTTTTGGCCTGCGCCTCGCTAACGTCCGCAGAAGAAACCTTGGTGGAGGCCAATGTTTCCAACAATTTCTTAGGCTGGAAATTTATTGCCAGACCTGAAACAACAGATGTGGGGGAAGCTCCGGGCACTGGTATTCAAGATCATGATGGCGGCTCTGCGTCGCTCAATTTTACGCTCTCAGGCGTGATGGGTAACACCCGCAAGGTGAGGTTACATCAAACGGATTTTGAAGCCGCGGGAATATCGGGCGTTACGAAGCTGAAACACCTCTCCAGCATCAGCTGGCGTATTCATCACAGCGACCCACTGACATACCCCCGATTTATCGTGACTCTTAAAGCACTGCCACAGGGTCCCCCGGGCGATGAGTTTTACTATAAAAAGTACGAGAATCTTAATTTTGTGCCGGGTAATCAGAGATTGAATCCGGGTCAATGGGACACGGTAACCGTCGATTTTACGGGCAGGGGTGGTGCGGGCTCGCTATTTCGCCACAGCGGCCCATTAGACATATTCTCGCCGATTAACCCCAACACGCATCAAAAGCAAACGATTAATCAGTGGATAGACCAGTATGGCGAGCTGGAAATTGAGCGGATTCAGTGGGGTTATGGCAGCAAAGACAACGCTTTAGACTTTACGTCGTATATCGATTACCTCGAAATTAATGGCAGAACCTTTAATTTTGAGGGCGCCCCTCTTCAGCCGCCGGGCCCGCCCACTGAGGTGATCGCAACGCCGGGGGACGGCCAAGTCTCCGTGGCCTTCACCGCTGCCGTGGCTAACACCTCGGCGATTACCCGCTACGAGTATCAGTTGGGCACTCAGGACGGCGCTGGGAACTGGAGCGAGGGTAATTGGACGTCGACCGGTGGCACTAGCTCCCCTATCACCATTACTGGTCTCACCAACGGGACCGATTATCGCGTGGGCCTGCGCGCCGTCAGCAATGCGGGCGAGGGCGATGAATCCCCTGTTGTGATCTTCGCGCCACGAAGAGCGACCACCGCCATTGGACTCACAGTGGAAGCGGGAACCCCTCGAGGTTTCTATTTGGCAGGCTGGACATCAGACTATGTGAAAGACCGCAGTGCAGTCGGTATTGCCGACGGACTGGGCGGTATCGCCAGCATCAACGCTTCATTAACCGGCCAGGGAGGCGACCATTGGGGACTGGCGCTCAACCCCGCAAAATACAAGGCCGACGTAAAAGTGAAGGAAGGCGGCGCCTATGGCGGCCGCAAGATTGACCGGCTTTCTGATCTCACGAGTCTCAGCTTCAGGGTGAACCACAGCGGTAATGGGTTTTATCCCAAGCTGGGATTTCAGATGGCGCGCAACACCACTGCAGATGACGGGAAAACCGTCGCGCAGTTAGATGTGGATATGTCTCAAATGCCACCACTCGTCGCCGGGTGGAATGATGTCAGTATTGACTTCGATGCAACGCTTGTCCGCAGTTCTTATCTTTCTGAAGGGGAAAAATCCGAAACAAAGACGTTGTCTGAGTGGATTGCCGTGTACGGCGACCGGCGGATCAATTTAGTCCGGTGGCAGACGGGCTCTGGAGGAGGCGCAACCACAAACACCACCTACGTCGACCAAATCGAGGTGAACGGTGTCACCTACAATTTTGAGGGGCTGCTACCGTTGCCGCCATCGGCACCCACCGACCTGGTCGCAGCACCTGGCACCGAAGCGGGCATTACCTTTACGTTTACGCCGGGCGATCCCGGTGACAGTGCGATTACGCGCTATGAATATAGCTTAAACGGCGACGCCGGCAGTGGCGCTACCTGGACTTCACTGGGCAATATCGCATCGCCTTATCAGTTTGTTGTCTCGTCGGGGCTGACAAACGGTCGTGAGGACACCTTGTTTCTGCGTGCTGTGAGTAATTCGGGCGTGGGTGAGGGCGCCACCGTGGCCTTCCGTCCTCGGGCTGACTTTGCCGACATCACACTGACGGTCGACAGTACCGACGTCCGTGGATTTTATCTGTCGAGCGCTTCCTCTGATTATGTCAAAGCGCGTGACCAGGCGGGCATCCCTGATAAAAACGGGGGAACCACCAAGAGCTTAAATGCGAGCCTCGCGAACTCGGGTGATGTTTGGCGAGCAGAAATCAAAGCTGAAGATCTTAATGCTGGGGGCCGGGTCCTCGGTAAACTCCATGATATTGAGAGTTTGAGCTACGAGGTGTGGCACGACGCGAAGGGCAACTATCCTCAGTTGAGCATTCTCATCGATCGTTTGGACGGGGAAAGAGCGGAAGCGCTTTATTTACAAGTCAATAAACAGTCTTTGGCTACGACGAATGCTTGGAATACCGTCACCGTGGACCCCGCGACGTCACTGTTCAAAAACAATAATCAAAACGACAGTAATGACGCCAATGCCGGCGCCACCTATACCCTCAACCAATGGATCGCGTTTTACGGTGATCGGGTGGTCAAACGCATTCGGTGGGGGGGCACGCGTAATGTACCGAGCGTAACCTACCTTGATTTTCTTGAAATCAACGGTGCTACCTACGATTTTGAGGCCGTACCGCCGGCCGTGATTGCCCCGGCGCCAACCATACAATCCGTGACGCCCGGAGACGGTCAGGTCCTGCTGAGCTTTAGCGCTGGCGACAATTCTGGCGCAACCGTATTGGCCTATGAATACCAAGTGGATGACGGCGAATGGACTTCTGTGGGCGATAGCGTGGCGGCCTTTACCCTCGCCGGTCTGACCAACGGCACAGGGTACAAACTCGTGATGCGTACCTTGAGCGCGGGCTTGGGTGACGAGACGCTCTACAGTGAGGCGTCGGATTCGGTGAGTTTTGTGCCAGTAGGCCCGCCCTTGCCTCCCACGAATTTATCGGCAACGGTGGGCGATGGCTCCGCGGAGATTAACTTTACCAACAGCGGCACGGGCAATGGTGCCGACATCATGAATTACTACGTCAAAGTCGACAGTAATGATTTTGTTCCGTTAAGTACCCCCGATGACAGCGGGCCCATTACGATTACTGGCCTTACCAATGATCAAGCTCACACGGTCGCGCTCAAAACGCAAACCAGTGTAGGGCTTAGCGTGGCCTCTGCGAATCTTACTTTTACCCCTGTCTCGGGGGCATCGCCCCCCGCTGCGCCCACTAATGTGGTGCTCACCCCCGGGGATAATCAGCTGTCGGTGAGCTTCACTTCGGGCAGCAGTAATGGCGCGGCAATTACTAACTACGCCTACCAAATCAATGGCGGGGTTTGGTTTAATTTGAGCCCAGCAAGCACGGCCAGCTCATTGGTCATTACTGGGTTAAGTAATGGTGAGACCTATCAGGTGTCTCTCAGGGCGATTAATGCGAAGGGTCCGGGTGCAAACTCGACGCAGGTGACCGCAACATTGCCCCAGCCCAAGCTCACCATTATCACGGACGACGGTAAGACAATCGATCTGAACATTACGCCAGAGAGTGGCAGTAGCTGCTCTATCGCCACAGCGGCACTGACACCAGCACCCGCGCTAGAGGCAAACGTAAAACTGGCCTACGTGAATATGCTTAATTTCACCCTCGAGAACTGCAATGCGGGGGAGACAGTGGCCGTTGCCATCACGCTGAGTGAGGACCCGCCAGCTGATGGCATTGCTTACAAGTATCAAGGTGGTCAATGGCGCGTTATTGCGGGTGCAACTATCAGCGGCAAAACGATTAGCTACAACCTCACTGACAATGGCCCTCTGGATGCAGATCCCACATCCGGAAAAATCAGCGACCCTGTTGCGGTGGCCGTGCCCACGGGCGTGCCAGATGCGCCCACAGGCCTCTCTGCCGCAGCGGATAACGGCACCGCAGTCATTACCTTTACTGCCGGAGACGACGGCGGTAAGCCTATTACAAACTATCAATACAGTGTCGATGGTGTGACGTTTGTGGCATTGAATCCTGCGGTGGCGGTGAGCCCAATTACCGTTGCGGGCTTGACCAACGGTAAAGCCTACTCGCTGACGCTAAAAGCGGTGAATGAAAACGGTGCAGGTCCTCCCTCCGAGGCGGTGTCGTTCACATTCACCGCCACCGCAGTGCCCGTGCCGCTTCCGCTTTGGCTATTCGCCCTGTTGTCTGTGCTGATCGGCGGTTTGGGGTATCGACGTTTAAAAAAAGTCTAATTTAAATAAGAGTGCTGCCGATCAGGTGAGTATTCTTTATCACCTCCCACGGCTGCGGGGTCTGTTGCACGTAGCATAATAGTTAAAATAGCTAGGGTCTCAGATACGCGGTGGAAGCCTGTATGTGACAGCATGTGCATCATCCGCGATTTATTTCAACTAGAAGTAACGTCTTACAAGGCTTTCTAAGTGTTCAGCGCTAGACCAAGGTTTTGCAGGTGAGAGATTATCAGAACACTTGCGCCGACCTTTCGTTAGTTTATTTTGCTATGTGTGGAGAGGCTTTGATTGTCTCCATGTTGCCAATTTCCTCAGGACGCTCTTTGGTGATCTTGTGGCTCAATACGCCGTAATCCATGTAACCCATCCGTGTCAGGGGTTGCATGCCCACAGTGTCGACAAGACCATCTTTAATAAACGCATCGTCAATGTGTACTGCAACTACCCGTCCTAAGATCAGGCTCCAAGGGATTTCCTTCCCTGAAACATGGGGTAATTCTACTGTCTGTAAGTATTCGCATTCGAGGTGTGCATGGGCTTCGGCAACTCTGGGTGCTTTTATGCAGGTAGAGGCGACGGCAGTCACGCCGGCAAGCTCAAATTCGTTGACTGTGCTGGCCACATGGGAGGATGAGATGTTAACGGCATCAATTAAATCCACCGAGGCAAAGTTGTAAACAAACTCACCGGTTTCTTCAATGTTGTTTTGAGAGTCTTTGCGCATGCCGCTGGAAAACCCCACGATCGCCGGTGACGTGGCGAGCAAATTGAAAAAGCTATAGGGGGCAAGGTTGGGTATGCCATCGGCGCTGATTGAGCTGATCCACCCAATGGGTCGTGGTGCGACCAAAGCTTTGAGAGGGTCGTGGGGGAGTCCGTGGTCATTGGCTGCCATTTCATAATACATGCTGATGGTCTCGTAAGTTTCGTAGCGTGGAGGACGGTGAAGGGTACCAGCAAAGCCTCGACCTGACCGTGATACATTTTTCATGCTCGAATATCAGGCCTCGTTGAACCTCTCGAATCAACGGTGGTTAGTCTCGAGACAATAGGTCTAGTCGGTACCAAGATTGACATGGCTTGAGCCGGAGAAAGTCAGACGCAGCTCAACGCAGCTAATATCGTTGTTTACCCGTTGTGCGCAGGGCGCGCATAGCGGTATGAGACGGTTTCAATCACGTGTGGAATTGAGCGTACATAGAGTCATAAATGACGCTTTGTGACGTTGTTATTTGTGGGAGTTTTTTCTGAAAGTCACGCCAAAAACCCATAAAAACGTTATAAATCAATAGTTTGAAAAATATTGAATTATTTTTCACGTGAGCCAATTTGTCATCTGACTGTAACATTTCTACCGCTATACTGCGCGTCAACACAGTGTCCATACAGGGATCTTAGATCGTGGAAATCATTGCTTCTCATGGTGTTGTACTGCTGGCATTAGCGTGTGCCTTTGGCTTGTTTATGGCTTGGGGGATTGGCGCGAACGACGTCGCTAATGCCATGGGGACTTCAGTGGGTGCCGGTGCTCTCACACTCAAGCAAGCGATTTTAGTGGCGGCAATCTTTGAGTTCCTGGGGGCCTATCTCGCGGGAGGCGAGGTGACCTCTACAATCCGCAAAGGTATTGTTGATCCCTCGTTGTTGGCCGATACACCCGAACTTCTGGTGTATGGCATGTTGGCCTCATTGCTGGCTGCTGCGACCTGGCTGGCGATTGCCAGTGTGCGGGGTTGGCCGGTGTCAACGACGCACTCTATCGTGGGCGCCATCGTCGGGTTCGCCGCGGTGGGAATTTCAGTGGATGCGGTTGCCTGGGGCAAGGTCGGCGCTATCGCCGCGAGCTGGGTTGTTTCGCCCCTGCTCTCGGGCACTATCGCGTTTTTGCTCTTCATGTCGGTGAAGCACTTTATTCTTGATCATGAAGATACCTTCGCCCGTGCTAGAAAGTATGTGCCCGTGTACATGTGGCTCGTTGGCTTTATGATCAGCATGGTGACCTTGCTGAAGGGGCTCAAGCATATTGGTGTCGAGGTCGACTTGGGCATGGATTCGAAGTTTGCCAATGCCATGGTGCTCTCGATTTTCACCGGGGCAGCGGTAGCACTAATGGGCGCTTTTTTGCTGCGTCGTATCAAATCGGATTCCGGCGATATCAACAGCGCGGCAAACGTTGAGCGTGTGTTTGGAATCCTCATGATCTTTACCGCCTGTGCAATGGCCTTTGCTCACGGCTCAAATGACGTGGCCAACGCGGTAGGGCCTTTGGCGGCCGTGGTCAGCACGATCCAATCAGGGGGTCAGGTGGTGGCTAAATCGGGTTTGCCCTGGTGGGTTCTCGGTGTTGGCGCGCTGGGTATCGTTGTGGGTTTAGGCACCTACGGTTGGCGAGTAATACAAACCATAGGACGTAAAATTACGGAATTGACGCCCAGTCGTGGCTTCGCTGCGGAATTGGCAGCGGCGACGACGGTAGTGTTGGCATCGGCCACGGGGCTCCCCATTTCTACAACCCATACGTTGGTGGGTGCAGTACTCGGTGTGGGTTTAGCGCGGGGCGTAGAGGCACTTCACTTGCCCACTATTGGCGCGATCGTCACCTCGTGGGTGGTAACGCTGCCGGCGGGAGCAACATTATCCGTGATATTCTTCTTTATCTTGCGCGCGGCCTTTGGCGGCTGATGGAAGCCATGAGCTTGGCGAATGGCCGACCGGTCGCCCGAAAAAGTGTGCAACAAATGTCTAGGCGTCAGCTTCATAAGGCGCTGCCGCAGCACTTATATCGCGCAGTGCAGCTGGGCATCATTGGTCAATTAATGTTTTATAAATTTGAGGGGCAACATCATGGAAGTTAGGTCTGCGATATCTGAAGTGATTAGCAGTTCACCACTGGCCATGCTGGATGAGCATGTCAAAGCTTGTGCGAAATGTGTCGCTAAATTACCCGATTACTTTGACGCTGCTCAGGCAGGAAAGTGGACAAAGGCGGCGAAAGTGCAGGCAGAGATTGTTGACCTTGAGGGAATTGCTGATGACCTCAAGCGCAACGTTCGTCGCAACATGCCTCGAGGTATATGGATGTCGGTGTCTCGCTCTGACCTTCTCGAATTAGTACGAATGCAGGACACGATGGCCAATCACACCAAAGATGTGGTCGGCCTATCTCTTGGCAGAGAGCTCGCGTTTCCCGCGCCATTGGAGAAGTCGTTAGCCAAGTACATTAAGACCATTGTCGACTGTGTGGGTTTAGGAGTTGAGGTCGTTACTGCCACGCGAGAGTTGTCGCGAACCGCGTTTGGTGCCCGTCAAGTGAAGGTCATAATGACCAAATCGCTGGCCGTGGAGAAGCTAGAGCGTAAGTCTGATGAGATGCAAACAAAGCTTCGCTCCAAGCTTAAAGCTCACGAAGAGAACGTATCTCCCGTCGATGCAATTTTTCTTTATCAACTACTCTCCCAGATTGGAGAAATCGCTAATAGCGCTGAAAAAGTCGCGCACCGCGCCCAAATTATTGCCAACAGTTAGCAGCATCCAGCAGTGGTTGCTTGGCTCATGAGCTTTGCTCCTGGGCCTTTTTTTTGGGCGTAACCTAGCTCAAAACCCTTTATTTTCCCGCTAAGACCTGACTACCAGGCAAAAGTTTTGGCCGCAGAGCTTCAGGCGCAACGCGGCGCAGCCCGCAGTATGGAAATGATACTCGTCTGCGCACTAGACAACCCTAATAATCCTCACTTTGCTTTTTCGGCACTTTGCCATTTGGCTGGGCTGTGCCCTCGTAAATTAGCCCTCGGGAGGCGTCTCGCGTTCGCGATTGGCGAGTTAAAGCGCGCGGGCTAACATGCGGTGCCTTGCGTCAGTGCTGAATAATTAAAAGCGCTGGTCATTCCCCAAAAGCTCGATATTGCAGTTGCTTAAGTGCGAGGAGTTGCGGCTCAGGCGGCCTGAGCCTAAGCTTTTCAGGTCTTGGCAGCTGGGTGTAAAAGCAAATTTTTCCGAGTATTTTGGGGAAAAATTGAAAAGTCTGTGCACTGTAATATTACTGCAACAAACTTGTCATATTTTGCGGCAATCATCGACGAGGAAGAGCCTAATGACTTTTCAACAACAAGTGGTAAAGACGTTTGCGCCAATGCTGTTTGTAACGGTTCTCGGTGCCCAAGGCGCCCAGGCCGCTGACAGAGAATTGCTGGAAATACTCCTTCAAAACGACGTGATAACTCAAGAACAGTTTGATCGTTTGGTCGACAAAGAGTCGCTAACCACAGCAGACATTCTTGCCCCCGCGCCTGAGACCGTAGTGGTGCGCGAAGAAGAGCTTGAAGTCGATGTTTCTCTGGATGAAAATATTCAAATAGCCATTGATGAGGCGGTCGCCAGTGCCGTCTCTGAAGAGTCACCCATTCAAGCCAGCTACGGGTCCAAGGGCTTTCAACTCGCGACTCGTGATGGAAACTTTGCCACTAATTTGCAGTGGCGAGCGCAGTTTCGCTACAGCAACCCCTTTGGTTCTGACCCACGCCAAGTGAGCAACTTTAACGCGGACACGACGTCTAGCTTTGAGCAGCGACGTCTGCGTATGAAAATTGGCGGTCACGGGTTTCAGCCCTGGATAAAGTATTATTTCGAGGTCGATCTTCAGCCCGCTCGAGACGTCGATGCTGATGCCATTTCTTCCGGGGCTCGTGTTATTGACTGGCGCGTCGATTTGGCGAAATGGGATTGGGGCGGTATTCGAATGGGCCAGTGGAAGGTTGACTTCAACCGTGAGAGGGTCGACTCCTCGGGGCGTCAGCAATTTGTAGAGCGGTCCATCGTAAATCGAATTTTTACTGTAGATCGTCAGGTAGGTGTGCAACTTAGGGGTCGTCTATTCAAGGGCAGTTTGGCGGACCTTAATTATTACGCAGGGGTTTTTAACGGCGAGGGTCGCAGCGTTAAAAACAGCTCTGATGAACACCTCTACGTTGGTCGGTTGCAATGGAATTTTCTGGGGCGGCAGTTGAAGACGCGCCAAACCGACGTTGAGTTTACCGAGCTTCCCACGGGCTCCTTCGCAGTCGCGGGTCTGACCAACGAAGGACCTTGTACCCGTTGGTCGTCATCGGGCTGTGGCAACCTAGATGGCTTTGCCAAACCTGCTACTGCACAAGACGACCAATTTAAAATTGAGCAGGGTCTGCAGGAATTTGCTTTTAAGTACCGAGGGTTTTCAGTTCAGCAGGAATGGCATCGAAAGTTTATTACCGACCGCGTAGAGGGTACCGAGAGCGACCTGACAGGCGCCTACTTTCAAGCGGGATACTTTTTTCACAACTGGATTGACGCGATTCCCGCACCGCTTGAATTTGCGGCGCGATACGCCTACGTCAAAGAGCCAAATAAAGCCGACAGAATGCTCTACAACGAGCGAGAGGAATTCACTCTGGGCGCGAACTGGTTTTTCAATGGCCACCGAAACAAGTTGACCTTTGACTTCTCGCATCTGACTTTGGATGACACGCTGCTAATGCAAAAGGAGTCTGAAAACAGAGTTCGTTTGCAATGGGACGTTTCCTTTTAAGGCTCTCGGCTTGGCTGAGCCCCTAGATATGCTGGGGGCTCTCTAGCCCCCCCACTCTCGCGTCGTTACAGTGGCAGGGTTTGGCGTAGTGTTTGGGATCACCTGTTGCTGCCGTCAACTGCCGTTGTCTAACACCTTAGAGATAGCAACCGTTGTGTGTTTCTAACGTCGGGTTCAGCGCAAATACCCCTGAAATGTGGAACAGTTCGACGACTTGGCAGCCATTCATCCCAAGTGGCACCCCTAAAAGTGAGTTGCCAGGCTATGTTGAACATGTAAGTCGCATTTTTTCCGCACTTTACAATGTCTCAAAGGGGCCAATCAGGGTACCTTTGCCCACCACAATTTGTTATTCCGGGAGTGCTGCGTGAGCGCCAAAATAAAAGTCGAAAAGCCCTTGGTGGTTTTGCACGGTGATGAGATGGCACAAATTGCTTTCGAACGCATTTTGGAGCAGTTCGTGCGCAGCCGTCTCGCTATCGATTTGATCGAGGTCGACTTGTCTGCTGAAGAGCGGTTCACTAGTAATGGCGAAGTGGTCGTAGAAGCGATCGAGGCTCTAAAGACTCACGGCGTGGGTATAAAAAATGCAGGAATGACAGTAAACCGCGCCCAGCTTGATGCGCTGCTAGAGCGTCACCCTACTGTGGACGAAAGTACACTCGATAAGCTTGCGACTAAGTCACCCAACGGAGCGATTCGAAAAGGCATTAGTGGCAATATCACCCGCGAAGATATTGAGTTTAGAAATTTGAAGAGTGTTCGCCCGCAATGGATCGATCGAGATATTGAGGTCGATACCATGGAAACCGGGGGCTTGGACTTCAGCTATAGCGAGCTGTCAGAGGCGACGGGTGTTGCCAAGGTGATCTTCGTAGGCGCCAGTGGCGATCCGATGGAAGTTCACAGGCGCAGCCTGAAAAAGGGTGATCCCTGGATGCTGGCAACGAATGCCATCGAAGAAGTGCAAGCTTGGGCCCATCGCTTTTTTCAGCGCGCTATTGCTGAGGATCGCGATATTTATCTTGGCCTTAAAGATACCGTAGTTCCGGGTTATGACGGCGTGATGCGTGCCGCTATCGAAGAAATTTATGAGCGCGACTACAAAGAACAAGTAGCGGCTGCTGGGCTGTCTTACTTTTATGAGCTGATCGATGCGCAGGCGGCACGTATTATCTCTAACCCTCCTGAGCGCGCCTTGTGGGGTGTGCCCGACAATGTCAGCGGAATGAAGCTGTACAAGCTGGTTCAGCAGTTAAAGCGCTATGGCTTACCCGAGCGCAAAGCCCACGTATCGATTTCACGAATGAGCGCGGGTGGCGGCGACCAGTATGGCAGCTACAACATGCCTGCACCGGAAGATGGTGTGATTAAAGTTTTGGTCGATGGTGTGGAGAAGCACGCACGGACGGTCAAGGCTAGCGATCCTATTTTATTTATGTCGAATGATCGCGAGGCTATTAAAGATTGGGTGGAGCAGGTTTTTCTGGATTCTGCAGTTAATAAAAAAGAAATTTACTTTGGCTTGAAGCGAGAGTTCGTGCAATACGACGAGGTCTATAGCTCAATTATTTTAGAGTTGCGTCAAGAGCTGGCGGCTCTTGATACTCCACCCCCGTCCTTCATGATCATGCGGCCTTCACGGCAGTTGAGCAAAATGATTTGCGACCCGCCGCGTTGGGGGCTATACCCCGCACAAAACCTTGATGGGGACATTTTCTCTGATATTTCTGCAGCACTTGGTGGCAGCCTCGCCACGGCGAGCTCCATTATTATCAGTAAAGACGGTACCAAGCTGTTTGAAGCGCCCCACGGTACCGCCCACGACCTTTATCTACGCTACCTCGAAACCGATGGCAAAGAGGCCAACTTCAATTCCTCGGCACTTATTTTTGCGGTTGCCAATGCCCTTGAAGAGCTGGCGGGACGAGAAAATAACCCGGCACTAGATACCTACGCGAGCAGCTTGAAATCAGCGCTCATTGAGACGGTGTCACAGGGGACTATTACCGGTGACCTAAAGGGCAAAACTCTCAATCCCGAAACAGAAGCCGTGGTCGACATGATTGGGTTTCTCGATGCGGTGGAGGCCAACCTAAAGTAGGGCCTACGTGGTAGCGCTTGGCCGGACTCGGTAGGGTAGACCTGCGAAAAGCAGGCCTGTACCTTTCGTAGTGATCACGACAAAGCGAATCGGCGCCGTTGTGGCAGCGACAGGTAAAACGGGAGGGCACTATGAGGCAGCGAAAGAAGACTTTCTTCGGGCTTTTAGTGCCAGTGGTTTTGTGTCTCGGAGTGCCAATTCCAACCTTGGCCGACACGCTTATCGTCAATGCGCTGTTGCTTGACGGCACGGGTAGTCCCGGCCAGCGAGGCAGTATTCGAATCATCGGCGACCAAATTTCCGACGTGGGAAACTTGACGGCGCGCGCTACCGATACCTTAGTAGATGCTCAGGGCCTGGTGCTGAGCCCAGGGTTTATTGATACCCACAGCCACGCGGACGAGCACCTACTGACTCAGCGCAGTGCTGCACCTAAAATCACCCAAGGCATTACCACCGTTGTAGTTGGCCAAGATGGTAGTTCGCCCTATCCGCTGAAGGATTTTTTTCAGGCCTTGGAGCAGACTCCCGCCAAGATCAATGTGGCGGCTTATGTGGGCCACAATACTTTGCGCGATGCCGTAATGGGTAAAGGCAACCGGGAGGAAGCGAGCCCATTACAGATGCAGTCGATGGCAAGCTTGCTGGGATCGGAGCTGAACTCAGGAGCTATTGGCCTTTCGACAGGTCTGGAATACGAGCCCGGTATTTACAGTTCCCGAGCCGAAGTTTTATTGCTGGCACAGCAGACCGCTCAGCGGGGCGGTCGCTACATTAGTCATTTGCGTAGTGAAGATCGTTGGTTCGAAGACAGTATCGAAGAGATTATTGAGATAGGGCGTGTTACCGGTATGCCGGTGCAAATCTCTCACATTAAGCTCGCGATGAAGCGTCTTTGGGGAAGCGCCCCTGCGTTGCTCAAACAATTAGATGCCGCCCGCGCTGAGGGCGTTGATATTACCGCAGATATTTACCCGTATATCTTTTGGCAGTCGCACATGATGGTGTTGTTGCCCGAACGAGACCCACTCGATATGCCAGCTATTGATCTGGTTATGCGAGAGCTTGCACCCCCTGAAGGGATTATTTTCACGCATTTCCCCGCCGAACCCAGCTATGTAGGTAAAACCCTTATGGAGATTGCAGGTTTGCGTGATGAAACTCCGGGGGAGGCCTTTTCTCAGTTGGCGCAGCAGTCGATAGCTTATGAAGAGAAAACCGGCCAACCCGGGGACAGCATGATTGGTACCAGCATGGACGAGAGCGATCTGCGGGACCTTATGGCTTGGCCTCATACCAACATCTGTACTGACGGTGGTTTACAAGATCGTCATCCCCGGGGCGCCGGTAGTTTTCCTCGGGTGCTCGGTCATTACGCGCGAGATGCCGAACTTTTTTCCCTAGAGAGCGCCGTACAGAAAATGACTGCTTTGCCCGCACAACATTTAGGGATGAAAAACCGAGGCGTGATCAGGCCTGGTTACAAAGCTGATTTGGTGCTGTTTGACCCCGCAACTGTCATCGATCGTGCGACGACATCGGAACCTTTTTTAGCCGCGGTGGGTATTAGTGATGTTTGGGTCAATGGTACGCGGGTTATGGAAAACGGGCGCCAGACTGAGGCTTATCCGGGTCGCGTTATTCGTCGAATGAGTACCCCTTAATGCCCCTGCACTTGCCCGCGCCTCATTTACTTTTCTTGGGTGATATCACCAACCCACTGGATGCCAAGACTGCCGTTGGGCTTCGTGATTGGCGACCAGAGCAGTGTGTGGGCCAGTGGCGTCTCCCCGGTTGCACCGTCGATCTTGGTTTGCCTGATATGACCCCGGATGCTGCGGTGGCGGCAGGGGCGAAAAGTGTCCTCATTGGTGTTGCGCCTTTGGGCGGTGCCCTGGCGCCCGCCTGGATTTCTTCACTGGTTGATGCGCTAGACAGTGGGCTGAGTATTGTTAGCGGGTTGCATCAAAACTTACAGGAGCTACCGGCACTGTCTCAGGCGGCTCACGCAGCGCAACAGCAACTTATCGATGTGCGGGTTGCCCCTGACAATATTCCTATTGCCAGCGGCCAACGTCGAACAGGTAAACGTTTGCTGACGGTGGGTACAGACTGCTGTGTGGGGAAAAAATATACGGCCCTTGCGTTTGCTCGAGAGCTTAAAAATCAAAGCTTCTCCGCTACATTTCGTGCAACTGGGCAAACCGGCATTATGATCGCTGGTGGGGGCATCCCAATGGATGCGGTGGTCTCAGATTTTATTGCTGGGGCTGCAGAGTGCTTAAGCCCTGACGCGGCCGAGGCGCATTGGGATGTTATAGAGGGGCAGGGCTCATTGTTTCATCCGGCTTATGCTGCGGTAACGTTGGGCCTGCTCCATGGCAGTCAGCCTGATGCGTTGCTGCTGTGTCACGATGCGGGTCGGACGGCGATTGATGAATATGAAGCCTTCGAAATTCCTGATTTAAAAACCTGTATTACCCGGTATGAGGAGGCTGCATCGCTAACGAATAAACTGGCGCGGGTGGTGGGTGTGAGTCTCAATACATCAACACTCACTGCAGAGGAGGCGAAGCGGGTGTGTGCTGAGGTCTCTGAACAAACAGGATTACCCTGTTTGGATCCGATGCGAAACGATTTGGCACCCTGGGTAGCGGTTCTAACCTGATGGATGGCCTGTGATGCAGGGGCTTAGGCTGAATTTTAATTGCGTCAGGACGCTGTGGAAGGAGGTGAGTTGAAACTCAAAATCACACCGCGCCAATGGACGATGACTGCGCCATTTGTCACCGCAGGGGAAACGGTCTCTGAAATCGATGTCTTGCATATTGAGCTCAGTATTGACGGCATCAAAGGTCGAGCTGAGACCATGGGGGTCGATTATTTGGGCGAGACGATCACTTCCATGGAGCAGGAGTTAGGACAACTTAGTGAGGCGACTCTAGCGTCATTAAACGGCTCTAATTTACAGGCCCTGCTTCCTCCGGGGGGAAGCCGCAACGGATTGGATTGCGCGCTGTGGGATTTACGGTCAAAACACGCCTCCAAGGGTATCGCAGCCCTTACAGGCATACCGCTGAGCCCCGTTGCGACGCTTTATACCCTGTCCCTTGATAATCCCGAAAATATGGCCAAATGTGCCCGAGATGCCGCCCACCTAAAACACCTCAAACTTAAGTTAAACGCCAACGAAACGCTCCAGTGTCTAGAGGCCGTGCGCGAGGCTCGCCCAGACGCTAGCATCGTTATCGACGCTAATGGCAGCTGGCCTGAAAGCTTGCTGTGGAACTTGGGAGACGATTTACAGCGGCTAAATGTTGCGCTGCTCGAACAGCCCCTCGCGCCTGACCAAGATTTTCGTCTCGAGAACTTAAATTACCCCGTGCCGCTGTGTGCCGATGAATCCTGCCAGGCAAGTGGTGACCTCGAACGTATTGCCGACTGCTATCAGGCGATAAATATCAAACTGGATAAATGTGGCGGCCTTACCGACGCGCTGCGCATGCGAGATTGGTGTCGTCAGTACGGTAAGCAGGTCATGGTCGGGAATATGCTGGGCTCGTCATTGGCCATGGCGCCGGCAATGGTCGTGGCTCAGGGCGCTGCTTTTGTCGATCTCGATGGCCCCTTGTGGCAGTCCAATGATGTGCAGCCTGAATTACAGATTATTAATGGGGTCATTCAACCCCCAGCTCCCGAGCTCTGGGGATAGCACTTTTTCAGCACGATCAGCTCAGGACACCCTCTGTGCTAGCGGGGCTATCCTCGACGAACTGAATTAGCTCTGGAAAAAAGTCCATGAAATCTGCAAGCAGCGCATTGTGGTTTTGTTGCAGCTCAATAATCCCACGGCCCAATTGGCTGGGGCGCTTGAGCCGGCTCTCAATGCCACACAGCGCTCGGTGAATGCCATTCATTTGTTGATAGCTGCCGAGTAAATCGAAATGAATCATATAATGCAGTGTGCGCTGCATTCTGTCCGGTGCAAAATGGCTGTTCTGTTCTAACTGAGCGTATACCTGTGTTGTGAAGGTGCTGAGTGGCTGGTCACTAAAACTGACCCACTGAGTGGCTAAAAAATGATCATAAAAAACATCGATCAAAATTCCGGCATAGCGTCTGAACTCGGGGCTAATGCGGCCTTTGCTGCGTTTTACGATAGCGTGTGCATCGGTAAAAGAATCGACACGGCGATGTTGAACAATGGCTGCGCGCAGCGGTTCGGACATTGCCCGGTCAACGGGGCCCTTCACAAAGTCTCCCATAAGGCTGCCCAGCAAGCTGTTTGAGGTTCTATCGGCAAGGAGTAGGTGGGCCAGATAATTCATAAAGTGGCAAAGGTCAAAGGCATACAGCGGTGCGGAGCCGGGCGGTTGTTATGGGCCAAAGGCTTTGGATACACGCTGTGGGCATGGGCGCAGCCATTAAGAAACGGACGCTGGCCACGTGCCTCAAAATTGACAGCTTTTTTGCTTTCACCGTCATCCTTTTAGAGCCTCAAGATGTGCCACGACCGAAGTGCCTAATGCCTGCAGGTCGTAGCCGCCCTCCAAGGCTGAAACAACTCGCCCTTTGGAATACTGTTTTGCTAAGGCAACAATTTCTTGGGTTATCCAGTAATAATCGTCTTCGACGAGTTGCAGCTGTGCTAAGGGATCGGCTTGATGGCCGTCAAATCCGGCTGACAGCAGAATTAAGTCGGGCTGATGGTGATGAATGGCAGGCCACCAATCACGGGCGATGGCTTGGCGAAAGGCATTGCCGACTGTTCCTGAAGGCAGTGGTGTATTCACAATATTGGGTCGCTCTAGGTCGTGAAATCGACCGGGGTAAAAGGGGTGTTGAAAGCTTGAGCACACTAAAATATTGGGGTTGTCCTTACAAAGGTCGACCGTGCCATTACCGTGATGCACGTCGAAGTCGAGAATCGCGACCTTGTGAATGCTGGGAATTTCCAGTGCGTTAATCGCGGCGATAGCAACGCTGTTCAGTAGACAAAACCCCATGGGGCTGCTGATTTCAGCATGGTGTCCGGGTGGCCGCACCGCGCAGAAAACCCGAGAGTCTCGCTCCGAGATAACGTCGTTAACGCCCTGCCATACAGCCCCTGCGGCATGCTCAGCGGCTGCTAGGCTGAGGGTGCTCATCCAAGTGTCCGGGTCTAGGGCCTCTAGACCTTCATGAGGGCTTTTCGCTTCAAGCGACGAAAAGTAATGAAGGTCATGGGCAATATCGACTTGAGCGCTGCTAATTTTTGGGGCAGGAATTAGCGGGAAGTCATCGGTAACGCCGGTGTCTTTCAAATGCTGTAAAAGATGTATTAGCCGATCAGGTCGTTCCGGGTGACCCTGGGGAACCTCATGTTCAATGCAATTTTGATGGGTATAAATCAGCATGATTAGAACGCTCTCAACCTCAACCGCTTTTCGTGTGTTGACGTAGAGTGTATTGGCAAATGGTGTGTTGGTTAAAGCGGTCTCTGTAAAACGGGTGTCTCTAATAACAGAGTCTGTAAAACCGGCATCTATGAAATGGCAGCCCAATACGGTGCTGGTTGCGCTTTGTTCAAATAGTGTCAGAGCACAATAGAGCGACGGATTTCCTCAAGAAAAAGATGAGAGCACTTTGCGAGTTGGTGTTGCAGAGTCCCCTCCGCAATGCCCTCTTGGCCGGTGCTATTATTGCGTTGCCTAGCGTAACGCGCTGCGCGTAACGAAGTCGTCTTATTGGCAAACCCTCTGGTTAGCCTAGAACGCCGTAGAAATTTGTATCGCGTGCGTGCAGTAAAATCTGCGTACTGACGACACGTTGCTCGCCAAATCACGCATAATGTTCGACGTCACAACATGACATAACGCAGACAGATCACAGGAGCATGTCTTTGCATTATTTGGTAACGGGTGGCGCGGGATATATTGGTTCGCACCTAGTGCTCGCCCTCGTTGGGGCCCAGCATCAGGCGACGGTGCTTGATGATTTTTCTACGGGGCATCGCTGGGCGACCGAGGGCCATGAAGTGATCGAAGTCGATATTCGAGATCTGGCGGCTTTGCGCAGCGCGCTGTTGCACCGGCATTTTGATGGTGTCTTTCATTTTGCCGCGAAATCTTTGGTGGGTGAGTCGGGTCAGAAGCCTCTACTGTATTACCAAAATAACGTCACTGGCACGGCTAACCTATTGGAGGTTGCGCTTGAGAATGACTGGCGCCATTGCGTGTTTTCTTCAACCGCGGCTGTTTATGGCAGCCCTCAATCGGCCGTCATAGCCGAGGAGCACCCGTTAAACCCCGTCAATGTTTATGGCGAGACTAAGCTAGCTATGGAGCAACTGCTGTCTGCGGTTCACAAACAGGGAGCAATGCACGCGGTGTGTTTGCGGTACTTTAATGCGGCAGGTGCTGCCCCCGATGCCCATAGAGGCGAGTGGCATGAGCCTGAAACACATCTTATTCCCAATGTATTACGCAAGGCCGCGGGAGAAGCACGCCCACTAACCATTTTTGGTGACGATTACGACACGCCCGATGGCACCTGCATTCGCGATTACATTCACGTTCTTGATCTTGCACAAGCCCACCTCAAAGCAATGGCAATGCTACACCGCGAAGGGGGGTTCCATACGCTCAACCTTGGCAGTGAAGCAGGCTATTCGGTGCGTGAAATTCTGCGGGCCTGCGAAACCACGGTAGGGCAGCCAATTACCCATGATATAGGGCCTCGTAGGCAGGGCGATCCGCCACGACTTGTAGCAGATGCCGGTCGAGCAGGCCAAATATTGGGTTGGCGTGCGACGCGAGGCCTGCGTGAGATTGTTGACTCTGCTTGGTTGTGGGAGCAAGAGCGCCAGCGTCTGCAGGCGCGCTAACAGCGCGTTTTATCGATGGGGTGGGTAGTAGGGAGGTGGTTCCAGCCATCCTTACTCGCCCCGCCAAATACAGCATCCTCGGGGCGGCAGCTTGACACTCCCCACGAGAAATTCGGCGCTAGGTGGAGCGTCTAACGTGTGAGCTTCTGCGCCGTAGTTAAAGGCAAATGTGACCGAGCCCCGGGTCATCATGCGCACGTCCTCAGGCAACTCGTGAACCATTATCTCTCGTTCTCTCAGCAGATCCCCCAGCAGCTGTCGCAGGAAGGCGTCGTCAGTAAGGGTGGCCAAATACAGGCATCGCCCTTTGCGAACCAAAGCGGGGCGGTCTTCCTGATAGAGGGCCGCTACGGTGGCGCTACCCACCGACAGATCCTCGCACCACAAGCGGCTTTGAAATACTTCGCCTTGGTACTCAAAAGGCTCTGCTACATCGGGTCGCAGGGTTTCCACAGAATTAACCTGTAGATCTAACCATGACTGGAGCACACCGGGGGCGCGATTGGGAGGGATCTGAAACTCCTCAGTTTTGGCACCGCAACGCGGACCAAACAGCAAGGTTGCGCCGGATTGCTCACAGGCCTCCAGCAATGTGTTTGAAATAATGGGCATAGAGGCTACAACGACCAATGCATATTGCGATAGATCGGCTGAGGTACTCACAATATCGACGCTGACATTCAGCTGACGCAGGGCTCGATAAAACTGAAAAGCCACTCGGTGGGCCTCAACTTCTTGACCCTGCTGTTCAATGTCAGAAACCCACTGTGCACTAACATCGGTGACCAGCGCTACGTGAGCCTGTGGTTGCGGCAGCGACTCGTTCTCGAGTGTCTTGAGTACCCCAACGACAGTTTCGACTTCCTGCCAGGCATCGCTGCGGGACCGATCGGGTCGAAGCAGTCCGGCATGCATTTGCTCCTGAGCAAATTGCGCCTGGCGCCAGCGGAAAAAAGACACGACGTCGGCGCCATGGGCGATGGCCTCAAGGGTCCAAAGGGCGACCATGCCAGGCGCTGGTCGAGGATTAGAGGGTGCCCAATTCACGGGGCCGGGTTGCTGCTCCATAATCCAGAAGCCACGATCTTTGAGGCCGCGGCATTGATCAAGGTAGTAG
Source organism: Luminiphilus sp. nBUS_16 (assembly GCF_051201645.1). Taxonomy (GTDB): domain Bacteria; phylum Pseudomonadota; class Gammaproteobacteria; order Pseudomonadales; family Halieaceae; genus Luminiphilus. Next base: position 1,116,342 of record NZ_CP179205.1, read on the forward strand.
GCGGTGTAGTCAGGGTGCCCGGTGCGCATGTAACGTCGCGCCAACTCAGGTTCATCCAGACCCAGTAGAAATTCACTCCGTCCCAGCGGGTAACTGTCATAGCTCACAAAATCGAGGGGCGCTGCCAGAGAAAAGCAATCGGTTTGGGTGTCCTTCATTGGAATGAAGTTGTGGGTTATCCACTGATTACGGGCGTGGTCTCCAATGGCGCTACAGCAGGCATCGTGGAAACGTAAAATTTGATCTGAGGCAAAGCGCCGATAGGCGATTTGATGGGCTGGGTTGGTTTCGGTCACGGCCCCAAAGGGCAGTTCAATAGTGCTAAAACTTGGGTACTCCATTGACCAAAAAACATTGCCCCAAGCTGTATTCAAATGGCCAATGGTTTCATAACGTTCTTGGCACCAACCTTGGAAGGCCTGTCGTGCGCTGTCGGACCGGCTGTGGGCGGTGTCGTGGCAGCACAGTTCATTATCGGTTTGCCAACCAATAATCCGGCTATCGCTGCCATAGCGTTTCGCTAAAACCGTAGAAATTCGCACGGCCTCGTCGCGGTAGGTGGTGCTGGAGAAATCGTAGTGGCGTCGAGATCCAAAGCCGCGTTCATGACCACTGCTGGGGTCTCTGGGGAGTATTGCGGGGTGTTCATCGATGAGCCATTTTGGCGGTGTCGCCGTTGGAGTGCAGAGCACCACTTTCAAGTCCTCGGCTGCAAGGGTGGCAATGGCACGATCCAGCCAGCCGAAGTCAAATTGATCTCGTTGTGGCTCAAGCTTTGACCAGGCAAACTCGCCAATTCGCACGCAGCGTAATCCTAATGCGCGCATTTGCGCTGCGTCGTCGGCCCAATCTTGTTCTGGCCAATGTTCCGGGTAATAGCAAACCCCTAGCGCCAACTCGGAAAAGCCGCCGACAAAATTTTGCTTAGCCATTGTTATTAACCTCTAGACCGGTGCCTGCTTCGCAGACAAAAGTGGTTGCTTTAAGTCCTGTTCTTTGGGTGTAGTCACGTTCGACCGCATTAAGGAGCTGAGGCACATCGTCGCGATGGCAAAGGCATACGACGGCGCCACCAAATCCCCCTCCGGTTTGGCGTGCGGCGACCCGATTGCCTAATTCAGCTTTTGCGATAGCCACCAGGGCGTCGGTCGCGGGTACGGTAACCTCATAGTGATTAGCGAGGGAGTGATGTCCGTTTGCTAACTGCTCAGCGACTGCCGCTAAGTCAGCTTGCTGCAGGGCTGCTGCGGTTGCCTTGACCCGTTTATTTTCTTCCAGAACATGGGCTGCACGACGGTATTGCGTTGCTGTCAGGGTGTCCCGACAGGCAGCGAGTCGCTGAGTATCTGCGGCTCTCAGAGAAGGTATGGTCATTGCGGCACAGGCCGCTTCGCAGTCAGCCCTTCGAGCGTTGTACTCGCTATCGACCAGTTTGCGTGGGTAGTTTGAATCTAGGATAACAATTGACCACTGCTTGGGGATTGTCACAGAGATTGCTTCCAAAGACTGGCAGTCAAGGAGTAAAGCAGCGCCGGGCTGAGCCTTGGTTGATATCAGCTGATCCATAATGCCGCACTGGCAGCCAATAAAAGCATTCTCGGAGAGCTGCCCAAGCTTGGCAATTTCTGCGCCGTCAATATTCCAATTGAAAGCGCTGTTAAGGGCGCCCAGCAGGGCGACTTCGAGTGCGGCAGAAGAAGAGAGTCCACGTCCCTGAGGAACGTCGCTCCATAGGGCCAGGTCAATGCCCTGGGTCACATAGCCTTCACTTCGCAGGGCCGCCACAATGGCCCGAATATAGTTAGCCCAAGGGCGGGTGCTGGGCTTGTATTCATCGCAAGCTTGGAAAGAGTCAATTTCGTCGGGATATTCTCGAGAAACTGCGGTAATTGTGTTGTCTTCTCGGCGCCGCCACGCAACGTGGCAACGAAACTGCAAAGCACAGGGTAATACCCAGCCGTCGTTGTAATCGGTGAACTCGCCGATCAAATTGACCCGACCGGGCGCTGAAGCCGTGCCCTCGGGTGATACATCGAAGTGCTGTTCAAATAAGTTGACGCTCATGAGGATTTCGCCAGCTGCTGTTTGATGGGGTCTGCCAGTTGCCGCAGTTTATGAGCGGCCGACTCAACGGTTAAATCTCTCTGAGGCTCGCCCAGCATTTCATAGCCCACCATGTGTTTCTTAATGTTTGCAGACCGCAACAGCGGAGGAAAAAAATGCGCATGCAGTCGCCAGTGTTTTTTCGGCTGATCAGAGGGTGCGTTATGCCACCCCATGGAATAGGGAAAGGAGCAATCGAAGAGGGCATCGTAAGTGCGATTGAGCACCGCTAATGCCTCGGCGAGAGTTTCGAGGTTGCCTGGCGTAAGCTCAGCAAAGTCGCTTTGAGTTCCTTTGGTCAGCAGTAAAGTTTCAAAGGGCCACGCCGCCCAATACGGAACAACAATCAACCAGTCGGCGTTTTCAAAGACGACGCGTTCATTGAGTTTCGATTCCCACTGTTGATAATCCGCGAGTAAAGCCGAACCGTTTTCTCGAAAATAGTCTACTTGGCGTTGATCTTCAGTGGCGATGGTTGAAGAAAGGTGGGCATGGGCCCAAATTTGTCCGTGGGGGTGAGGTTGAGAGCAGCCCATCAGCGCGCCTTTATTTTCGAACAGGGTAACGCAGCGATACTTCGCTGAAAGTTCCCGGTAGGCCTGCTGTATTACCTCTAGGAGGCGGAATAACTCACTTTGGCTGAAGTCTGCCAGGGTTCTATCGTGGCGGTGATCAAAGCAAATTACGCGGCATTCTCCCTCAGCGGCTTCTTCGATGATGAATCCGGGACTGGCGTCATTGGCTTCACCTGTCACATTTCCCGGTTCCCGTTCTTGATTTACCTCAGGGCCCGTGAGCGCTGAGAAATCGTTGTTGAATACATGGGGCCCGCGGTAATCGGCATTAAACGTATTGTTGGCGCGTTCGGTTCCCGGACAGAGGGGGCAATTGGGGTCAAACGTCAGCCTTTCCTCTGAATCAGCAGCGGCTGCTTCCCCCGACCAGGGCCGATTGCCGCGCTGAGGGCTGACCAGCACCCAATCGCCCGTTAATGCATTCTTACGTCGATAGCTGTTTGTCTGGCTCAAAATTTCTCCGGGGTGATGTCGATGACAACTTGCCATCGCCTGCCGATCTCGATGCAATCAATCCTCGCTTGGGAGTGTATCTGAAGCAGGGTGTCACGGTATGCTTCACGCTTTGAATTGCAGCGGCGATTTTGTCATAAGATTTTAAAATAGGGTCGAGTACCGTGGGAATGGAAAACTCCAAATTCCAACCGTTTTACCAATTGATCAATGCTGATATCTCTGTCCTGGTAGATTGCCGCCAGCGACTACCCGCGATTGCCTATATAGGCCCCCGGTTAGAACGCTTTGATGCCGCTGATCTAGCGCTGCTTGATCGCCATGAGGCGCCCGCCTCGCTCCCGGAGGAGCCTCCCATTGCGTTGTTGCCCGACATCACCTCAGGGTGGCTGGGTCATCCGGGTATTGCCGTCCGCAGGGGGCGGCAAAGTTGGCAGCTGCACTCCGTATTACAGCAGGTTAGCCAGCCTCAGAGTGATCGCCTTGTGCTAATAGCAACCTGCGCGATGACGCAGGTCAGTGTGCGCTACGAGTTGACACTGCCCACCGCTGGTGCGGCACTTTCTATTGCAGTCACTGTCGTTAATGACAGCAGCTCCGAAATGTTGAGTTTGGACCAGTGCAATTTAACTTTGCCGATTCCTGATTATTTTTCTGATTTCACTGATTTTAGCGGACGCTGGGGCCTTGAATTTCAATCTCAAACTCAGTCTCTTCGGCAAGTTGCATATTCCAGAGAGAATCGGACAGGGCGAACTTCACACCGGGGTTCTGCGAGTGTTGTCGTACATGAAAAGGAGCTGTCAGCAGCCTATGGCCAAGCCTTGTCCTGCCACCTGGCTTGGAGCGGCAATCATCGTCTTCGAGTCGAGCAGCTAGTGGATGGCCGCCGTTACTTACAGCTGGGTGAGCTATTAGCGCCAGAAGAAATCGTGCTAAGCCCGGGGGCTGCTCATAGCGCGCCTGTTGTCTGGTGCAGTTTTTCAAATGGAGGATTGACGGGGCTATCAAGTCAGTGGCACCGCTTCATCCGAGAGCAGTTCCCCACCGTTGGAGAGCTGCAAAAAAAGCCACGTCCGGTGCAGATCAATACGTGGGAGGGACACTATTTTAACGTCAACGAGTCGAAGTTGTTGGGGCTGATTGAGCAAGCTGCAAATTTAGGTATAGAGCGTTTTGTACTCGACGATGGTTGGTTCTGTGGACGCAACGATGATCAAAGCTCGTTGGGTGATTGGTGGGCAGATACTCAAAAGTTGCCCCGGGGTTTGACTCCGCTGATTGAGGCCTGCAGCCGCAATGAGATGGAGTTTGGTTTGTGGGTTGAGCCCGAAATGGTGTGCCCGGACAGTGATCTCTATCGCAGTCATCCAGACTGGGTTTTAAGTCATGACCCGTCACCAAAAATGTTAGCTCGACATCAATTAGTGTTGGACCTCGCCCGTCCCGAGGTAGAGGCTTATATTTTCGAAGCCCTCTCAACACTGCTGGGTCGACACGCTATTACTTACCTGAAATGGGATATGAATCGCGATATTCATCAAGCGGGGAACGCACTGGGCCACCCCGCGGTTAGTGATCAGACTCAAGCGCTATATCGACTATTGAACCGTGTTAAGACCGACTTTCCTGAAGTGGAAATTGAAAGTTGTGCGTCAGGCGGGGGGCGTGTGGACTGCGGTATCTTAAACTATGCCAGTCGATTTTGGCCCTCCGACACCAACGACGCTCTCGATCGGCTCAGTGTTCAGAGCGGTTTTTCACTGTTTTACCCGCCCGAGTTAATGGGCAGCCACATTGGTCCTGAAACCTGCCATCTAACCGGGCGACAACACGCCCTGACCTTTCGTGCCGGGGTAGCCTTTTGGGGACACTTAGGTGTTGAGATGGACATCACAACGCTGGGTAATCATGACCGAGAGACTTTGATGTCGTTGATTCAGCTTCACAAGGATCACCGACAACTCTTGCACAGCGGTCAGCCACAACGCCTCAATAGGCCCAAAGAGGAAATGGGTTGGGGCGTGGTATCTATGGCGCAGGAAGAGGCGCTGTTTTGCCATGCTCAGCTGATGAGCGCTCTTCGACCCTTTCCTGTGCGTTACCGCTTTCAGGGGTTGGATAGCAGCGCACACTACCGAGTGCAATGTATCTGGCCGCCTATCGATAGCGAGTTTCTAAATGACCATGTGGCATCCCTGCAAGAGCGACCGTTGTCGGGTGCTGTGCTCATGCAGTTAGGCATCGCACTGCCCATTCGTAAGCCTGAGAGCGTGCTCATTTACCACTTGAGTCAGGCTTAGTTAGTAACGAAGTTTACCGACCGCTGGAGCCAGCCTGAGGGCGTGTAGGGGGTACAGTACCTTTCGCCTACGGCATTCATTAATTCTGAAAGGTTGACCCATCCTTTGACGAATCAAAAAGAATGGCCGGGGCCCATTGCGGTGTGGCACCGAAAACGAAGCGACTGACAAGCAGAGCGGCAAATACGCAGAAAATCACGGTGATAAACATCATGTGAATGTAGTGGAAGGGTGCCCAAACAAAGGAGAAAAATCCGTACAGCAAGACCCCCAATACCACGGCAACAATCGCGGCCCCAGCAGATACCCCACGAAACAGCAGGCCCACAATGAACGCCGAGAGTATTGGCATGCTGAGTAAGCCATAAAGCTCCTGAACTAAATTAATGATGCTCTCGGCTTGGGCGTAAATTGGCACCATGGCCAGACCTATCAATACAAAACTGACCGTTATGATCAGATTGAGTCGTCGGAGGTCGGGCTCTGGCGCGATGAAGCGCTCGTGAATGTCGCAAACGTATAGAGCGGTGGATGAGTTTAAAACACTGTTAACGCTGGTCAGTACGGCGGCGGCAATGGCGGCTGCGAAGGCGCCTGATAACCAAAGCGGAAGTACCTCTCCCACAATCTTGCCAAAAGCGGCATCTCCGATATCGCCGTAGAGCTTGAAGGAAACGATGCCGGGTATAACGACCATAGGAGGAATAATTAGTAAGCGTATGGCCGCCGCGGCGATAACGCCTTTCTGGCCTTCCTTAACGGTTGGGGAGGCCATGGCACGCTGCGTAATGGTTTGGTTGGTGCCCCAATAGAAAATTTGGATGAACAACATGCCGGTCAGCAGGGTATGCCACGGAATTGGCGAGTCATTGCTGCCGATCAGCGTTAGCCGCTCGGCGGGGATGCCAGAAAAATCAAAGTCGATCGCTGCTAGGGCCAAAAAAACCACAACCATTCCCAGCGATAATAAAAGCACGCCACTGTAGGCGTCAGAAATAGCGACGGCCCGCAGGCCGCCTAAAACGGCGTAGGCCGCTCCAACAACCGCGAAAGCGGTGGCTATGATAATTATCGGAAGCTCCACATTAAAAAGTGTTTGCATGAACAGCGCGCCGCTGTAGAGCATGGCGGGAATAAAGATGAATAAATTCCCCAACAAAAATAGCAGTCCAATTAGCGCTCTTATGCGGTAGTCGTTGTAGCGTTTCTCCAAGAGCTCAGTAGTGGTGGTGCATTGATAGCGGTAGTAAACCGGCAGAATGACTTTGGCGAGAATAATAAGACCGACGACGGCTGATAATTCCCACCACGCCAGCAGCGCCATTTGATTGCCGTTCATTCCAACCAGCTGATCGGTGCTGAGATTGGTCAGCGTAATAGACCCGGCAACCACGACCCAGCTAAGGCCGCGACCCGCAAGAAAGACGTCGTCTCGCGTAGAGGTTGCTGGGCTGAGGTGAGCGGTGTCCTGCACGCAGCGGCGCCAGGTCAAGCCTGCGATTAAAGCGGTAATTGCAATGAAGACCAAAATTTGCAGTGGATCGATGGGCATGAGCTTTCCGCTTTATAGTGGGTGGCTAGGGCTGCCTGAGACTAACAGCAAGCGCGTAGTAACGAAATCGTGTCGCCGACGTGGGTCAGGAAATAGCAAAATGCAGGGTAGTGTTATTACCAGGCGTTGTCGGCAATAGTGATGCGGTGGAGCAGGCGGTCATAGCCGTCATACCCCCCCGTAGCGGCGTGCAGCAGCGCTCGGTTATCCCACATGACGAGCATGTTGGGCTGCCATTGGTGCCGATAAAGAAACTGCTCTTGAGTTTGATATTGGTAGAGCTCCATGAGCAATGCTTGTGCTGCCTCAAGGTCCATGCCGGAAAAGCTTTGAATGTAGGCGGCAGAGGAAAATAGCGCTTTTTTCCCGGTTTCGCGATGGGTTCTCACCAACGGGTGGTTGCAGGTTTCACGAGCGCGCTCGCTGGGTTTTATGATCATGCTGCGTCCGCTGTTTTGGTCTTGGTCACCGTAGGCGCCATCTGGGGCATAGCCCAAGGCGGCGGAGTGAATGGCGGTGAGATTTTCTACTCGAGCCCTCAGTGAGTTAGGCATCTCCTCGTAGGCTTTTACTTGATCTGCAAACAGCGTGTCGCCGCCGTGAGGAGGAATAGTAATGCTAAAGAGCATGGTTGCCGCAGGGGGGATCGGCATAAAGCTCCAGTCGCTATGAAAGGTCTCAGCAAAAATAGAGGTCGTTTCATCGGCCTTGCGTTGAATTGCGGAAATGTTCGGGTAGTCATCGATATGGCCAAAAAACGGATCTTCACCAATGTCACCAAAGTACTGGCTAGCGCGCTCTAGGTGCTCGGGAGTGAGGTGTTGATTGGGAAAGGCTATAACCTTGTGATTCAGCCAATGACTGCGGATTTCGGCGACCAAGTCATCGGAAAGGTCTTGAGTAAAATCCACGCCCGTAATTGATGCACCGCAAGATGCCTGACTCGAAGTAACGGTTAATGGCATAGGGCCCTCCTTATTTTTATCGGCGTGTGAACGCGAACTACCTGATGCGATCTGGCTAGGATTCTAGGCTAGAGTATCAGATGTTAGCCACTCTCATGATTCCACCACGCGAGGTCTGAGTGGGCCCGGAGGTCAGCTTCATGGGTCCATGCTGAACGATGTTGATGCGCGAGATGAAAGTAGGTCTCGGCTATTTTTTCTGGCAGAAGTAGACCGTCTTTATCACCGCCACGGGCCTGCCTCAGCGCGGCGAATTGTTCATCTCCCAGCATTTTCCCGAGGGTGTCGGGTGCATCTACCGCACCGTCAATAATGACGTGAGCGACGTGGATTCCACGTGATGCGTATTCGGCATTTAAGGTTTGGCAGAGCATGCGTCGCCCGCCCATTGCCGCAGCATGGGAATGCTGGCCAGCGTTACCTCGTACCGCCGCCGTCGCCGATGTCACCAACAGTGTGCCACCGCCACGACACTCCATGGCAGGGATAACGACTTTAGCCACTCGAAATAGGGCGAGGCACGCCATTCGCCAGCCCAGTTCAAAGTTCTTGAGTGTTGTGGCTTCTAGCGATCTATTGCCAATCTGTGCGCCAAGATTAAATAGCACGGTGTGTATGGGCCCTATTTCTTCAACGGCGGTGATCAAATTTTCTAAAGCATCGTCCTCCACCGCGTTGAGTAAATGCCCAGAGGCGGATCCGCCCTCCGACTCAATGCCATCAACCAGAGTTTGCAGTCCACTCGCATCGCTACGCCGGCACAGAGCAGCGTGATAACCCTCTCGGGCAAACCGGCTGCCGACACTGCCACCAATACCTGCGCCGGCCCCAATGATTAAACAAACTTTTTTCAAAATAACGTCCTCTGGTGTTGCTTTGATCTACTCCACGCGCAACGTTTTGTTGCGTATAAGCGCCTCGATTTCTTCGACGTCAAAACCCAACTCAGTTAACACACTGACCCCGTGCTGGCCCAGCTTTGGGCCTGGGCCCGCGATGCTACTGGGTGTGTCGCTGAATTGTGCCGCAGGGCGGGCCTGTCGAACTTCACCAAATCCGGGGTAATCGATGCGACTAATAGAACCGTTGGCATTGATTTGCTCATGATCGAGTAACTCGGTTCGATCTAGAAGAGGGGCACAGGGTACCCCTTCATTTTCAAATCTTTGCAAGATCTCAGCACTAGACCATTTGCATATCTCAGCGGCAGTCAGCTGCTTTCGCTCACTGACATTTTTAAAGCGCGCAGATGCGGTGGCGAAACGCTCGTCTTCGATCCAATCTTCACGGCCCAAAGCCCGACACATGCCTAACCACTCTTTGTCCGATATGACCCCCGCTGTTATGTGGCGATCTTGGGTCTCGTAAATCAAGTCCATTGCACCCCCCGCCTGTTTAGGATCGAATTCTCGCTCGGCGTAGGTGAGTCCGCCCATACCCTCGGGCCAAAAGAAGGACAACATGGTGTCTAGCATTGAGAGTTGGATGTGCTGCCCGCGGCCGCTTTTTTCCCGAGCGTACAGGGCGGAGCTAATGGCTTGCGCTGCGGTCAGTGCGGTGACCTTGTCGGCTAAAATAATACGGAACATGTTGGGTTTGCCCGTCACGCGATCGGCTTGTATATCTGTGGCACCGGATAGCGCTTGGACGATGGGGTCATAAACCCGCTTATCGGCGTAGGGCCCCTGATCGCCAAAGCCGCTGATTGAGACATAAATTAACCGCTCATTAGCGCTGCGCAGCAACGCTTCACCAAAGCCCATACGATCGATAGCACCCGGTCGAAAATTTTGGATAAAGACATCGGCGTCTTTTGCTAGCTTCAGCAAAATGTCTTTGCCGGCATCAGATTTTAAATCGAGGGCTATAGACTCTTTGCCGCGATTGCAGGAGAAGAAAGCGGCTGTAATGTCGTTGTGTTTGGAGCCAATGTGCCGCATCTGCTCGCCGCTGGTGGGTTCTACTTTGATGACCCGTGCCCCTTGGTCCGCGAGCATCATGGCGGCAACTGGGCCAGAAACCATAGAGGTCAGGTCGAGAATTTTAAGTCCATCAAGTGCGCCCATAGCCTAGCTCCAGTCTTTTTATGCAGGGTGTGCTCAAGGTGTGCTTGCGATGTCACTGACACATCCCGCCGTGCGGTAGCTGCTCTAGTATCGCTATAACGAGGAGTAGACTCCAGCACGGCATCGCGCCTTTGGTAGTCAGCGACAAGCTGCCAAGCAGTGCGCCTTGTTTATGGACTCAAACTAATGCGCTTAGTTTGAACACCGGTAGTGAGAATACACGCTGTTAAGAAGGTCAATTTTGATGGATGGCTAAGGTGAAGCGCCCTGACACTTGAGGTATACTGCGCCGCTTTTCATTGCAGAGCTGCCCTGAGGTGTAAGGACAGGGGGCGAGGACAAGCGTCATGGATATTTCGGTCGGTATCATTATGGGTTCACGCTCTGATTGGAGTGTGATGGAAGCGGCGGCCAATATGCTCGACGCTCTTGGTATACGCTATGAGTGTAAAGTCGTGTCAGCCCACAGAACTCCAGATCGACTTTATGCCTATGCCCGCGAAGCCAGAGGCCGGGGCTTGAAAGCGATTATTGCCGGCGCCGGCGGGGCTGCTCATTTGCCAGGTATGTGTGCCGCAATGACGCCGGTACCCGTTCTTGGCGTGCCTGTTGCTGCTACGGTTCTCAATGGCGCCGATGCCATGCTTTCCATCGCTCAGATGCCTAAAGGTGTGCCTGTGGCTACTTTTGCCATTGGGCAACCAGGCGCTGCCAACGCAGCGCTGTTTGCTGCGGCTATGTTGGCGAACAACGACCCAACGATCGCCGCAGCCCTAGACCTTTTTCGAGAAGAGCAAACAGCCGCTGTTCCAGAGGATGTGACCGATTGAAAACTCGCTTGGGCATCATTGGTTGTGGCCAGCTCAGTCAGATGTTGGGAGAGGCTGCTAACCGGCAAGGAGTGTCTGTCGCGTTTTTATGTCTCGATGAAATACCTGTTGTGCAGGGCTTGGGGCCAATTTTTGAAGCTTCAGACTTGGAAGCGTTTCTGAGTGTCTGTGATGTGGTAACCGTTGAGCGCGAGAGCATTGATGACGTGATCTTGCAGCGTGTGCGGGATACCGTCGGATTGGCGCCGCGCTATGAGGCGTTGGTCGTACTGCGTGAACGAGACACCCAGAAAGCCATGCTTGATGCTTTGGAGATTCCAACGTCCCCTTGGTTCTGTGCAGCCAGCAGAGAAGCATTGCTTGAGGGTATGGCGGCCGCGCCACAGAGCGCCCTCCGTTGTAAGCGAACCCTAGGGGGCTATGACGGCGGCGGGCAGTGGCGGGTAACTTCTGCTGCAGACAGTGCACAAATCCCCGACGATGGCTTTCCAGTGATTGCTGAGGCTGAGATCGCTATTGAGCGCGAGTTAGCGATTGTTGTGGCTAGAGATAGTGATGGGGCGGTGATGACCTACCCCATGACGGAAAACGTCATGCGTGACGGCATTCTTATTGGCAGCTTGGTGCCCGCCAACGTCACTGATGCGATGACTGATGAGGCGACGCGGTTCGCACACTCGCTCGTGAATGCAATGGATTACGTGGGAGTGTTGGCCATTGAGTTCTTTGTGACCGAGGAGCGCCTCATCGTGAATGAAATAGCTCCCCGCGTGCACAATACGGGGCATTGGACTATTGGCGCCGTGGGTGCCGATCAGTTTACTCAGCATGTTGTTTGCACCTTAGGGGGCAAGGTTCGCGAGGTCTCGTTTGCAGGTGCTGCGGCTATGGTCAATCTTCTTGATGATAAGTTTCCAGCCACATTGCCTGAGGGCGGCGTGCGTAGTCTTATTCAGACTTACGGTAAAGGGCATAGAAAAGGTCGTAAAGTCGGGCACGTTACCCTTTTAGGATTAGATGCAAATGTGATCCGAGAGGCGGCGAAAAATCTCATTGATGAGTTGCATGGCGCTGGGTGAGTTAGCCGGCTGAGTATTAAAAAACCCCGCTGATGTGCGGGGTTTTTTTTGGGTGCCAAGCTTAGACAATCTTGGCGCAAGGACTGTTCTAGACCCTCAGCCCTCTGGCATGGCTGAACTGTGGTGCTCAAGTATTTTCCAGTCCCCGTCGATCTGCTGGTAGAGATAACTAAAGCGTGCGGTGACCGAGCTCCCGTCGCCAAAGGTGAAGGTATACACCCCGGCGTTGCTGACCAAATTCTCTGCCAAGTGCCGAGTATTAGCCTCGTCAATGACGCCTTGAGGTTGTTTGCTCAGAAAGTTTACAAAGTAATCTCTGATTTCAGCATGATTGTGGCGCACCTGATTTGAAACGGTAGGTAGCAGGATGGCATCTGTGGCGTAAAGCGCGGTCACTTGATCCGGGTCGCCGGTTTGCAGTGCTGCGTTCCAATTGGCAAACAACTGCACGATGTCTTGCTTGGTCATTACTTCATTCTCCTAGTTCAATTTTGGGTTGCGGTACAACCCTCTCCGATTAAGCCAAGGCTTAATTTTCAATGGTGGTTTTCGGGTGTTTAGCACGCGAGCGACGGCTCAGCTTGCCAGCATACTCGTCCCTTAAAGTACGCAGTAATTCAACCCGATCGGTATACCTTGCACTACCTAGGTCGAGGCAACAGTCAGCGCCTAACCCCACCATGGTATCGGCGATGTCATCACTCATACCTGTAATGTATATTTTTTTCCCCGCACGTTCGGCATCGCAAGCGATGGTCTCAACTGCGCGCACTGCCGAAACGTCAATGAAGGGTACTCGGCAAAAATCTAGGATGATGGCATGCATACCATCTCGATACCGTTCTCTCACATGGTGGCCTACGTCGGCGGCAGCCCCAAAACTTAAGGGCCCTCCAAATTCAAATACCGTTACCCGATCTTTAAGGGTTTCGATCAGGTCCTGCTCCTCCTCGCTGGTCGCGGTAAGGGGTCGAGATAGCAGGTCGTCAAGCTGTGCTTTTGCGACCTGGCGGACGTAAGCCAATGCCGCGAGCACGACACCTGCTCCCACGGCGGTGATCAAATCGACCAGTACAGTCAGACCCAGCACCAGTGCCATTAGCGCCAAATCCCATCGCGGACCACGGTGGGCATTACGGAGGTAGCTGAAGTCGATGATGTCGAGCCCCACTTTGATTAATACACCAGCGAGTGCCGCGTGGGGGATATAGGCGGCGATAGGACCAAGGCCCAAGACCACGGCTACAAGAACGACTGAGTGGATCATGCCGGATATTTTTGTGTGACCCCCGGAACGAATATTGACTACGGTGCGCATGGTTGCGCCGGCGCCGGCGATGCCGCCAAATAAGCCTGCTACTGCGTTACCTATACCTTGACCGATCAATTCTTGATTGGAGTCATGCCGTGTCCTCGTCATGTTGTCAGCGACCAGGGAGGTCAGCAAACTGTCAATGGCGCCCAACACAGCAAGGATAAATGCGGCTTCAATGACCAGCATCATGGCGCCTTGACTAAAACTGGGCATATGGAAGCTGGGCAGTCCACTAGGTATCTCACCTAAAATCGGTGTCTCACCTAAAAACACCGATACCACTGTGCCGGCCGCGAGAGCCGCTAATGCGGCGGGCAAGTACTTTCCCCATGCCGTTGGCCAACCGTAAACTACGATAAGCGTCACTGCTGCGACGGCGAGCGCCGACATATTGATGTCGGTAAGTGCAGTTGGTAGGTACTGAAGTGCAGGGATGGTGCCCGCAGGTGCCATATGGCCTAGGGTGGCGTCGAGCTGCAGAATAATAATGATGACCCCGATTCCACTCATAAACCCAGAGACCACGGGGTAGGGCACGAGCCGAATGAAATCTCCCAGCTTAATAAGGCCGAAAATGATCTGAAAGACGCCGGCTAAGACAACCGCAGTTAGAATCAGACCAACATCCCCCGAAAGGCTGGCAAATAAGCCCGCGAGGACGACCACCATAGGGCCGGTTGGGCCCGAGACATTGGTGGGCGTGCCTCCAAGCCAAGCAGCGAAGAAACCCACAATGATGGCACCGTACATACCTGCCATGGGGCCAAGCCCCGATGCCACGCCAAAGGCGAGAGCCAGTGGAATGGCCACAACGCCTGCCGTGAGACCGCCGTAGATATCGCCCCTGAGGTGTTTTAAGTCGAATGTGTACGCAGCGCGCATAACAAATACCGTGTTTGTTCAAAGATGCGTAATGTACGTGCAATGGTATATGAAAGGTTTTACTATTTGGCGATAGATTTTTGCTATATGCTAGTGATACCCATCGCCAAGGTGTTTTTTTATTGAGTCATAGCAAGACATCTGACTCTTAAAAGCTGGTACTTCCTGAGCAAGGCCAGAGAAAAGCCTTCGATTCAGAGGGATACCAAGAGCGTTGTTACGTGACGATTGGCCAATGGTGGTGCTTCATATCAGCCCTGTGAAGTTCGTGTTTCTCAGTCCACAGAAGACGGAGTAAGAAAAATGGCTTCCCTGAGGCAGCTAGAATACTTTGCTGAAGTCGCAGATGCTGGCTCGTTGCGTCAGGCGGCGCAGCGACTGGGTGTTACTCAGCCTACGCTGACGGTTCAGCTTCGCGCACTCGAAGAAATCTTGGGCGTGGTGCTGTTTGAACGCACCCGAAACGCCACGTTGTTGACACCCGTGGGAAGAGATCTTTTGCCCGAGGCGCTATCGCTCCTCTCCCAGTGGCGCAATATGGTGGAAAGCGCGCACCTCATTGGTAATCACAGTCATTCGACCTACCGTCTCGGTGTGCCGCAAACGCTGGGTCCCTACCTGTTGCCCAGTTTACTGCCCACTCTGCATCAACGATTTCAGCGGCTTCGCCTACACGTTAGGGAAGAGGTGCCCGATATGTTGCTCAAGGGCTTAGAGGAAGGGCGTTTCGACATTGTTATCGGACCCATTTCCACAGTGCCCGACACGATAGTTAGAGAACCCATGTTTCGGGAGCCGCTCTATCTGGCAAGCCCGGTCGATATGGAGGTAGCCCCGCATAGTAATGTTGCGGAAAGCGACCTCAGTGGTCTCGAGATTCTCGCTGTTGAGAAGGGCCATACGTTACGCCGAGAGGTTGAGCGCATCTGTGAGCGAACCGGTGCGCGTTTGAATACCGACTATGAGGGCACGAGCTTAGATACACTGCGTCAGATGGTGGTGATGGGTATGGGCCTTGCATTTTTACCGGCCCTCTACGTGCGCAGCGAGATCCATAGACCCGAGGAGTTGCGCGTCCAACCTTTGCAGGGTGGGAGATTGTTCCGAGAGCATGCCTTCTTATACCGTCGCAACGCACCCACACGTCACTTTTATCAAGAACTGCAGGCGCAGATTCGTGAGGTAATCACCAGGGATCTCAGTGACACTGTAATTCCTCTGAGTTGATGTGCGGGATGCTCATTGACACTGAGCACCCCGCGAGGTTTTTTACAGGTTGTTAAAGGTCGACTCATAGACAAAGGAGTTTGAGCCTTCACAACTCACCAACAGATTCATATTGGTCTCCATCGAGGGATTCTCCGCGGCAAAGTCTAGCCAGTTAACTGCCATGTGAGCCCTGGAATCAAAGGAGTACCAATAGTTGACTTGCATAAAGTCGAATTCGGAGCCGCCATCAAATCCCATGTAGGGAAATAAATAGCTGATTGCCCAGCCCTTGAAGCCGCCTTCTTCCATAACTTCTTTATTAGCTGCAGCCTGAGCGTAGACTTGATCGATAGATACACCGTCTTTGAGCGAACAAGGAGAAAATTGAACAGGACGCTTTGCATCTCGGTCTTCCGCTGGAATTGCGACGCGACTTACGAGGCTGTCAATAGTGGCGACAGACCGTTTGCAACTCGATGCAGGTCCTGCGGGTTCGCCTTCTGAGTTTTCTGCCAGCCAATCAGCATACTCATTGGCATAGGAGCCCCACTCTTTATACATCGCCTCGCCATCTGGCCAGGTCCCCCAGAGGATGTAATCGTAGTTGCTGGTATCCCCGCTATGCATTGGCGTCATGATCGCCTGTGCGTACTTGGTGCCTTTGGCCTTCGAAAATTCGCCGTATCGTTGGCTTTGTGCTCTGACGTCATCCATCGTTTTTTCTGGATTCAGCGAACAATAAACGAACTCTGAGCGCATCTGGGCTTCTTGTGCCTGCAACACGGAACTTGCGAAAAGCGTAAGGAGTAGAACTGAAAAATAGCGCATAGTTTTGGCCTTTTTTAGTTGGAGTTATTTTTTTTAGTCATCAAATGTTGCGTGATGCCATCACCTGAATGTAGACACCAACGAGAATTCTGCGAGACATTCTTGTTAAAAAGGAGAACTGGATTCCAACTTAAGGGGAATCATTGCCTTTTTACAAAGCTTGAATTTTTAACGGAGAAGTTTTGGAAAGCATCTATCTTGGTCGGCAAAAAGTCGGTTTAGCCAAATAAATTAAGAGTACTTATTGTTCCTCGCGTGTTCCAAATTCAGGGCGCCACAAAGTGCTTAAAACAATTCAGGCAAGGCTTTTTCCCCAGCGATCCCGGTTTGATGTTGGGGGCCTGGTGCTCAATCGGCTCATCGGTAGGGGCCGGTTACCAAAATGTGAGCTTGCTAAGGCGGTAAGTGCGGGGTCACTGCCAAAGCGAAGTTGAGCATTATGAGGGCCTCGGCCATTGTTTTAGGTGAGTATTAGCCGCGTTTTCGAGACGTACGCTGACGGTAATTTGCTTGAATTTGAACTTGGAGTATGTTTTTCTACTCGCCAGTTTTTTTGGTGTGCTGCAAGCATTTACAAATCACAGCAGCCAAACATAAATCCCATGTGTATCCCAACGGAGAAATCATGACTACAACTGCATACATTTATGACGCTGTCCGAACCCCACGCAGTAAAGGCAAAAAAGACGGCACTCTGCACGAAGTAAAACCGGTAGATTTAGGTGGTGGTTTATTGCGCGCCCTGCAGTCTCGACAAGACCTCGATACCTCCTATGTGGACGATGTAGTGATGGGCTGTGTGACCCCCATCGGTGAACAAGGTTCTGACGTTGCCAAAATGATTGTTCAAAATGCTGAGTGGGATGAATCGGTGGCTGGGGTTCAGCTTGATCGGTTTTGCGCTTCAGGTTTAGAAGCCGTCAATATTGCGGCGCAAAAAGTCGCCTCGGGTTGGGAAGATTTAGTGGTTGCCGGCGGAATCGAGTGCATGTCTCGTGTGCCGATGGGCTCCAACGGTGGCGCCATGGGTTCGGATCCGGGCTTTTCTATGAAAACCGGTTTTGTGCCCCAAGGGATTGGCGCAGACACGATTGCGACACTCTCTGGCTGGTCTCGAGAGGACGTGGATGCTTATGCCCTGCAATCTCAGCAGCGCGCAACCCACGCCCGAGACAGCGGCTGGTTTGATGGGTCTGTGATTCCTGTGAAAGATGAATGCGGCATTACTATTTTAGAGCGGGATGACTTCATTAAGCCCCATACAACCATGGAAGGTCTGGGCAAGCTCAAAGCCTCTTTCGAGATGCACGGAGGCTTAGGCTTTGACGACATTATTATGAACAAGTACTCAGAGTTGGATCGGATTAACCACGTTCATACTCCGGGCAACTCCTCGGGTATTGTCGACGGCTCCTCAGCCGTTCTGATTGGCAGTGAGCGTGCGGCGAAAGACTTGGGCCTCAAGCCTCGTGGCAGAATTGTTGCGACAGCAGTACTCGCCACCGATCCCATCATTATGTTGACCGGACCTGGCCCGGCCGCCATCAAATGCCTTAAGAAGGCGGGAATGACAAAAGCAGACATCGACCTTTGGGAAATCAACGAGGCGTTTGCATCGGTCGTGCTGCGCTACATGCAAGATCTGGATTTAGACCCAGAGGTGACGAACGTGAATGGCGGCTCTATCGCTATGGGGCACCCGCTGGGAGCCACAGGTGGCTGCCTTGTGAGCACTATGCTTGATGAACTCGAGCGCCGAGATGCCAAGCGCGCCATGTTGTCGCTGTGTGTGGGCGGCGGCATGGGCATTTCAACCATCATCGAGCGCGTTTAAGCCAAAGATAAGGACATCACTATCATGACTGGATTTAATTACGAAAAAGACGCCGACGGTATCGTCACCATCACTATGGACATGGATGGGCCCGTGAACTCTATGAGTGACGCATTTCTTCCTCTGCTCAGCGAGACCGCTGACAAGCTCGAGGCGGAAGAGGGCCTGACTGGCGTGGTGCTGACCTCTGCTAAAAAGACCTTCTTTGCCGGTGGCGATCTCAACATGCTCTGCCAAGTGACCGAAGACTCGGCCGAAGAGTTTTTCCATGGCGTTGAAGCTACCAAGACCACCATGCGGCGAATTGAAAAGCTTCCAGTTCCCGTTGCCGCCGCAATAAACGGCGCGGCCTTGGGCGGTGGTCTCGAGCTGGCGCTTGCCTGTAATCACCGTGTGGCTTGGGACGATAAATCGGTGCAGCTAGGATTCCCCGAGGTGACTTTAGGCCTGCTTCCCGGAGGCGGTGGCGTCGTTAAGGCGATCTACTTAATGGGTTTGATGGCCTCTAACGAGTACATTTTAGAGGGCAAGCGCGTCGCACCCGCCAAGGCTCAGGCTTCAGGGTTGATCGATGCGACCGTTGCTTCTCTCGATGAATTGCTGCCAGCGGCGAAAGCCTGGGTAAAGGCCCACAAAGACGATGAGGCTGCGAGTACTCAACCTTGGGATACCAAGGGTTACAAAATACCCGGTGGCGGTGTAAACCATCCGGCCGTGGCTCAAATGCTACCGGCAGCAGCAGCTATGCTGCAGCAAAAAACACGAGGGCTGCTACCCGCACCGGCGAAAATTTTAGATATCGCCGTAGCTGCGCTGCGGGTTGATTTCGAGACCGCTATGCGCATTGAAAGTCGTGGTCTCACTTACTTGGCTTGCACACCTGTTGCCAAGAACATGATCAACACGTTCTTCTTCCAAATGAATCAAATCAGCGGCGGTGCGTCTCGGCCTAAAGGCGTTGAACCCCAGAAGACGCGTAAAGTCGGCATTCTTGGTGCGGGCATGATGGGGCAGGGTATCGCCTACGTCTCAGCCATGGCAGGCATTGAAGTTATCCTCAAAGATATCTCTCAGGAAGCTGCCGATAAGGGTAAAGCCTACTCTGAAAAGCTATTGGCCAAGCGGGTCAGTAAAGGCCGCATGACCGAGGAAAAAGCCCAGGGCATTCTGGCGTTGATCAAACCCACTGCCGCTAACGAAGACCTGCAAGATTGTGACTTAATCATCGAAGCGGTTTTCGAAAATATTAAGCTTAAGCACAAGATTACCCAAGAGTTAGAAGGCTACCTTGCAGAGGGCGGTGTTTGGGGGTCGAATACGTCAACGCTGCCGATCACTCAGTTGTCTGAAGCGAGTCGGGATGCCAGTAACTTTATCGGTGTGCACTTTTTTTCTCCCGTCGACAAAATGCCCCTGGTTGAAATTATCATGGGAGAAAATACCGGTGATGTCGCATTGGCGAAGGCTTTCGATTACGCGCTGCAAATTCGCAAAACCCCGATTGTGGTCAACGATTCACTGGGCTTCTTCACTTCGCGAACCTTCGGTACCTTTATTGACGAGGGCGTTCGTTTATTGAGTGAAGGGATGCACCCGGTGAAGGTCGATAACTTAGGGAAAGCCATTGGCATGCCCGTTGGGCCCCTCGCGGTTTATGACGAGGTGAGTTTAGAGCTGTCCCGTAAGGCTCAGGAGACCTGGGAGGAAATGGGTATCGATACCAGCGCAAGAGATGGGGCTGTCGCCCGTGACGTTGTGAATACCATGATTGGCGAGCACGGTCGTGGCGGTCGCCATCACGGCGGCGGTTTTTATGAATACGCTGAAGATGGCACAAAAGCCATTTGGCCTCCGCTGCTCGATATCTATTACAAGTCTGAGGTCAATATCCCGGTTGACGATGCCAAAGATCGTTTGCTGTTTCGTCAGGTGATCGAAGCTTTACGCTGTCTTGAGGAAGGCGTTTTGCGCACGGTCGCCGATGGCAATATTGGATCGATCATGGGTATCGGTGCGCCAGCATGGACAGGAGGGTTGCTCCAGTTCGTGAATACCTACGGGCTGGCACGATTCTCCAGCCGATGCGACGAGCTCGCGGCGGTGTACGGAGAGCGGTTTAAAGCGCCAAAAATTGTCGCCGATAAAATAGCCGCAGGCGAGACGTTTAACTGAGCACGACGCCCACCGAGTAAGCGTGGCTTGGCTTCGGTGGGTGAGTCACAACAGATACTGAAAACACGTGGGACGCTGTATCGGTAATGCCGGTACAGGTCCCGGCGTATTCTAGTTCCTAGCCCCCTCGCATGGCGCCGTCACATGGGTGACAATGCGCAATCAGCAGGACCAGCGAAGTCATCTGACAATGTGTGGACGCTACACGCTCAGTGTTACCCAGCGACCCGAGCTTAATGCCCTTGGGTTACAAACGGCTGATCGTTTTAATATCGCGCCAGGTTCCTCAGTGTTAACGCGAGATCAACAGGGCGAGCATCGCATGATGCCTTGGGACTTTTCCCCTCCTTGGGCCAAAAAGCCTATGCACCTGAGTAACGCCCGAAGTGAAACCCTTCGTGAAAAACCTGCTTTTCGTCGAACTCAGCGCTGCGTGCTATTGGCAGACGGTTGGTATGAATGGCAACGTGTAGAGGGGAAAAAGCGGCCTTGGTATCACCACATTGAAGGCGAGCTGCTGTATTTTGCCGGCCTCTACAACGACACCAGCGGGTGCGCCATTGTTACCCGAAGTGCATTGGACACGGTTGCGCCCATTCACCATCGTCAGCCGGTGCTGTTGGAGGCGCGGGGCGTTGAACACTGGCTGCAAGGCCATGATTTGTTTGCCAGTGCTGTGACTCATCGGGTGCATTGCCATGAGGTGAGCACGCGGGTAAACCGTCCCAGCGAAGACGATATCGGGCTGACATTACCGGTTTCTGCAAGTATTCCAGAATCGCCCCCTGGCAATGCAGATCTCTTTCAGTAGCCCAGACTTCAGGGGCGGTGCTACCTCACAACTCAAGAGAGATTTCCAAGCCCATGCATGGCGATCAACAACAGGCTAGAAAGGCTTCTCTACTACTGGGTGAGGAATCTGGCCACATTACTCAGCGTTCGCTGCAAAGCATTCATCGGCTGAACCACTAACTCATCGAGCTGCACAGTTTCTTTACCGTCCGCTTTAGCTAGAGCTGTATCCAGTGTCTTCAATACCTCCGGGCTCAAGGGCAGAGGCGCTTCATGGGGCTGATAGACGGTGCCAATTGGGTAGTATTCTCCAGCTTTATCTGTCATTTCAATATGTGCACCCAGCACGGCCGCGAGCTCGTAGCTCTGGGCAAAACTGGCAAGCCGGCTGATGCTCTCGCGATAGGCTTTCCAGTCCTTTACATAGATCAGGCCCGGATAAACCGTATCTCCCGTTAACAGCCATCGGGTCTGGCTGTCGTACAGGGTAATACTCTCTTCTTGGTGTCCGGGCGTTTCGATAACAATGACCTCGCGTCCCCCAAGCTCAATGCTCTGGTCACTTCCAGTGCGATCAGCTCTGTTCAAAAATGCTTGGAGGCCGGCCGCATTGGGCGCCACAAGTTCAACGCCCGTCTGACCGGAAAACTGCTCATCACCCCGGCGGTGATCGCCATGGCTGTGAGAGTGGAGAACCAGCAACGATCGCTCGCCAATTAGAGACCGCACCGTTGTAAACAGGGGAAAACTCTCAGGGTTATCCGTGGCTCCAGTATCCAACAGCAGGGCGCGGTCATCTCCCAACAGCAGGTACATGAAAGGCGCCTCAAAACTTAGGCATTTGTTCTGCCGCAGCACCCAGGTAGATTTGTCCTGTTGAAACACCTGAATCGGCGGATCAATGCCCTCACTACAATTGGCGTTGCCGTGAATCCACTCCACCCTGCTGACGGCTGCCACCGGCTCGGCCCGGACCTGAGGCTGAATCAACAGAATACTAAGTACCGCAAGGACCGGTATTGTGAATCGGTGGTGTACCGAACAAAACTTTATGATGCTAAATACCCCATGAAAGTTTGCAACAATTGAATTGAGTGTAGACAGCCTCGCAGATGCTGTCCACTAAGCAAGCTGATCTGCTGAAGTTCGCGCTGATTTAGACAAGAGGCCTTTGGCATAGGCCGATGAGGTTCAGCACCGACGCAGTTAAGTGGTGGGCCCAACCGGGTGAGGTGGGGTTTCGATAAGCGCTGCTTTGAACCAGCAGAAGAAGTGTAACGTCATTTCTGGATGCTGATTTTCGATTTGCAGCCGTCCGAACCTATCCCGAACCTAGGCTGAACGTTAGGCCAACACGAATTCAGCAAGTCGAAGATTCATAACAAGGTTTTACAACCGCATACCAAACTGAGGCCGAACCGACCGCGCTAGTTAATGCCAACTCAATCTGCTGGTACGTTGAGATTGCAAAAGCCTTTTCATCCAGCCGACGGCGCGTAGCAGCTCATGCCAAACGAGCAAGTCTCCTACGAGCTATTAGCCAGAGGAAAAATGCCAGAAGCAATAACAAAAAAACGGGGAGCGCGGGCACAGGAACTCCCAGCTTTGCGGCGATAGCCTGAGCGATCACCTTAATGTCCTCCGCATTGGTCAGTCCATCTTGATTGACGTCATAGAAGCTGGATAGGCCCCAAGAAGTTGCTACATTCTGCGCCAGCTCAAGGTCGCGCTCATCGACAATACCATCGCGATTGCCATCTTCAGCCGCCCAGTCGCCGAGGGCTTGGTATTGCTGTAGCTTTCCCTTGAGCACTTCCAGCGCGAGACCGGCGTCATCGGTCAGACTCGGTGCAGCGAGTAGGTTGAGAGACTCCAGGTCGATGAGCGGGTCGCCGTCGGCGTCTTTAATTAGAAAGAGTTCTTCGATTTCAGTGGTCTTTGGCCCATCGCCCTGAGGGTCATAATCTACCCAGCTTGTAACCACATACTTATAGGTCTCTGTGGCTGCCGCTGACTGACCAGTGGGCAGGACATTCAATAGTGGCTCATTCAGCCTGTGCAAGAACTGATTTGTTGCCCAGCAGGCGGTGAAGCCCGATGACGGTATAGGTGAGCCTGCGGCCGTCAAGCCCGTCGCGCCTGGTCCGTACCAGACCCCATTGTTGTCCTCGCAAACCCCTTTATTGATGGGAGTGACAGAACACGCGGTACCCAACGCGCATGGTGGATTAAATACATCGTTGGGCTGAATGTTTGGCGCCACATTGACAGCCATCTGACTGCGCTGGTTCGCGGTTAACGCATGCGCCATGTTGCCTGCTAGCGAGACGGGACCAAAGGAAGAACTGCTGGATATAAGATTCAGGCCGGCGGCATCAGATATGGCACCATAGATATCAATAATGCTGGTCAAGCCATAGCGAGGAAACCCTGTGTCACCCACGCCAACACCAGCAATCAAGAGCGGTACCTGAACACCGGTTTGATAGACCTGCCCCTTAGCACGAGTGGGATCAAAAGGGGCATTAACGGAGTAACCGAGTGTACCGTTGTCACCCAGTATCACGATCAACGTATTGGCACCTTTTGCGGTAAGTTCGAGAGATCCGCCCGCGCCTGTTCTTGCCATAAGGCCTGACTCGGTCAGTACCCTTCCAATTTCCTCAGACAAAAAAGAGATGACTGCTTTTTGCAGCGCGCGCTGATCAGTCGAGTCGGTGCAGTCAAGAGAGGAGCTGGTCGTTACACCAATACCCGCTGTCCCGAACACCTGAGGGATTTGCTGAAGCGGCGTGTGGGCGGCGCTGTAACTCACTGCGAGGAAGTAAGGCTCATTAGCTGATTGGGCATTAAGCCAGCGGATCGCCTCTTCGGATTCGACCGAGGTTCGATATTCTCGAGCAGTAAATTCATCGATCTGAATCGGTGCACCCGAACTGGTTGGTTTGCTCATTTTCTCCAGCTTGCCAACGTAGTACGCATTCTCCATATCAAAGTCTAAGGTATTCGGTGGCGAGCTCGCGCAGCTAGTCGCTCCGGGATCCAATAAGCCGCCTTGTTCCATACAGGTACGACCAGGCTCGGTGGTCGCCGGAGCACTGATGACGCTACAACTGCCGTCGAATGTGTAGCAAGCACCGGTGTCTGCACCGTGGGTAGAGTCACTCGCAACACTCGGAACAAAGCCGCAGTTGTAGGTACCTTTCGCCGCCACTCCACCTGCAGTGGTGTCAATGGATCTTAAGAATCCGTGCACGTTGCCATAGTAATAATCAAAGCCCGCCTCAATAGGAGTTGTTTTTTCGGCTTGGTTGTTTTCGGGTCCGCCCATATGCCATTTGCCCACCATGGCGCTGGTATAGCCCGCCCGCCCCAGATGATCGATCAAGGTATCCCGATACGGGTTGAGCTGTGAGTTTGCGAGATCACTCGGCCCTAGCGCACCAGTAGTACCGGACATGACCGGCAACTGTCCGGTGAATAGCGCGATGCGAGAGGGTGAGCACTCCGGCATGGCCCATACATTGGTAAACCGTGCACCTGCGTTGGCGATCTGATCCAGCGATGGAGTCAAAGGCGGTGCTGTTCCTCCATAATTAAATGTAGCGAGCTGATCTAGGCCTACGTCGTCCATGATGAACATAACAATGTTGGGCTTGGAGCCGCTGAGCGCCAATCCATTTTTATGGTCTTGATAGCTGTTGAGACAGGCGGCAATTGAGTTGGCACCTGAACCGTTTCTTGGTAATTGACCTTCAAGCCCCACTTTTATCTTCTCGGTGCGGGTGACGAGATTGTCGGGTAGAGAGGTGATGAAAGGAGCGACCCCTTTGCAGTCGTGTAATCCGTATAAATGGAACAGGCGCAGATGCGTGCCGACCGATGTAACGTTAGTGAGCGCATCCACGTTAGGTAAGTAGCTCGAAAAACTGATATCTAAAAAGCCGCCAACTTGGCTAATGCTTCTGAGCCCGTTTATCGAGTTAAGGCGCGCGTTGTTATATAAATCGAGCTGAGCACCAACGGAGGTGATTTGCTCGAGGCCGTCAACAGTGAGAAGCCTAGCGTTATTAAAAATTTTCAGAGCGCCGTCGACGGAAGTGAGCTGAGAGAGCCCCGCTAAGGACTGAATGTCGCCAACTACGGCCTCTTCAATTCGAAGCGATCCAAGCGAGGTGCACCCGACATAATCGTTAGCAAACCTATTGATGGCCGATTGACTGTCTAGCGTGACATCGTCAGAACAGCTAGCGGCCGCAGTGTATTGTGTTATTGGTAGAAGACACAGAGCGACAAGGGCGGCCCTCAGATAGAGGCCCGGTGCGCGGAGTTTGGTGTTCTCTGCGGGGGAGGTTGTATTCACCTACGCCCTCGTCTTTTATGTCGCATTAACAATAAACGTAGCACATTGCCATGGAATCATCTATTGCAACTGTCAGTGGCTGAAAATAACTTGGTCTCGCTTCGGCAGAACGCATGTTTTTATCAGTACGATCACTGGGTTTACCCCGGTTATAAAAGGCATAACGGCATTGGTCCGCGCTGGGCTGTTAAAACAATTTTACTTCGCAGCGTTTACAGCGACGTGAGGTAATGTCGATATAAAGTCAGTGTGAAGTACAGAAAATATAACTGCGGGGGTAGGGCAGTTGTGTCTGCTGCGATTTGAATGAGGGTGGTGGGCCCAGTAGGACTTGAACCTACGACCAATCGATTATGAGTCGGAGAGCGTTTACCGGTGCGCTGTATCGGTGTCTTATAGTTGTTGTGAGAGCGGCGTCAGTGTGGCCGCTAGCTGTTTAAACTGGCCAGCTCCGATTCCAAACGCTTTTTTGCGGTGCCCCGAGGCTTTGCGAGTCGTGCAATCCCTAAGTACACCACCGGTGTCAGGTAGAGGGTGAAAATCGCGGCTAGGCCCAGTCCACCAAAGACCACCCAGCCCACGGCTTCGCGGGCCTCAGAGCCGGGTCCTGAGGCTAATATCAGGGGCACAGCCCCCACAATCGTTGAGACCAGCGTCATGGCGATAGGGCGTAACCGGGTGTGGGCGGCTTCTGCGATCGCTTCACGCACGGAGAGCCCCTCATCTCGCAACTGGTCAGCGAACTCGACCAGTAAAATGCCGTTTTTTGCGATCAAGCCAATAAGCATTACTAACCCAACTTGAGAATATATGTTGAGCGAGGTGCCCGTCATAAACAGCGCAAAAATAGCGGCGGCGAGCCCGAAGGGCACGATGGTCATGATGACGACAGCCGATGTCACACTTTCAAACTGGGCAATGAGTACCAAAAATACGACTAACAGCGCGAAGCCATAACTCATTAAGGTATCTTGGGTTGCCTCATCGAGGGCAGCAGCTTCTCCTCGAGTAATAACCGATATATCTGCCGGTAAAACTTCTTGCGATAGCGCCATGAGGTCGTCAATGGCGGTTTGGAGTGCAACCCCAGGTTGAACTTCAACGTCTAGCTCAATCGCTCGTCGTTGCACGCGTCTGTCTAGCTGACCGGCGACACCGCGTTCGGCGAGGGTCACTACACTCGACAACGGGACCACCGCGTTACTGGCGGTGCGAATGTACAGGTTGACCAAATCGCTGGGGTCGTTGATTTTATCCGCGCCGGCTTCTAGAACAATGGGCACTGTCTGATCATCAACGTTAAGGTCAACCACTCGGAAGCCATCGACCATAACCCGCAGGGTTTGGGCAACATCGTCGAGTGAAACATTAAGGTCAGAAGCGCGTTCGCGGTCTATTTGCACCGACAATTGCGGCTGGGATGGGTCGTAGCTCAATCGTGGCCTGCTGACACTATCCAGTTGCTGGCGAATGGCATCGCTGTAGGTTCTTGCCGCGGCAAACAAACTGTCGTAGTCGGTACCCAGTAGCGCCAGGCTAATGCCTCCAGAAGAAGCGCCGCGTATGTTTAGCGAGTTGCCGCTGAAAATTCGTGTGGTCATACCCGGAATACTGGCGAACAAGGGCTTGAGCTCTGCGGCAATTTCTTGCTGAGAACGGTCTCGTTGATCCCAAGGTACCAACCGCGCATTAATAAACACAATGTTGGGATCCCACCGGCCGATAACGGTGTAGAGGCTTTCGATTTCACCGTTATCAATGAGAGGCACCAAAATATTTTCTAGTCGATCACCCTGACGCTCAACGTAAGCAAGGCCAACGCCATCGGGCCCCCTTGAAAATATATTGAGAGTGCCTCGGTCCTCTGGGGGCAGCAGCTCGCGGTCCAGCTGCCAATACAATGCGCCAGCGGCACTGGCGGCCGCCACGCAAACTAAAAGGGCAAAGATTGGCCAGCGCAGCACATGGTTTAGGCTTCGCTGGTAGAAGCGACTCAGGACCTCGCCTAGGGCGTCGGCACGGCGTGTGCGCGGGTTGTGCGTGGCGAGTCTCGCCATTGCAGCGGGCACAAGGCTCAAAGCGACAAAAGATGAAACGGCGACTGCAATGGCCAAAAGCAGCCCAAATTCTCGAAACAAGCGACCCGCTGTCCCGGGTAAAAAGGCAATCGGAATAAATACGGCAACGAGTACAGCGGTGGTCGCGATGACGGCAAAGAAAACCCGTCGGGTTCCGATCACTGCGGCAACGCTTGACGGGTCACCTGCTGCGCGCCGTCGCTGTACGCTCTCAAGCACAACAATGGCATCGTCAACGATCAGCCCCGTGGCCAGCACCAGCGCCAAGAGGGTGAGAATGTTGATGGAAAAGCCAAGAAGCCAGCAGGCCGCCATAGTGCCCAGCAACGAGATGGGGATAGCGATGGCGGGAATTAATGTGAGCCGCATCGAGCCTGAAAAAAGCCTAATGGTAGCAATCACCACTAGCACGGCGATGCCCAGCGTGAACAGCACCTCTTTTACTGCACCTCGAATAAAGACGGCGTTGTCAGAAATGATCGACAGCGTCAGTTCGCCAGAGTCGGCATTGATTCTATCAATAGCGGTTCTTACGCCGTCTGAGATTTCGATGGTGTTAGAGCCAGCTTGTCTAACGATACCAATGCCGACAACCCGCTCTCCGTTTAAGCGCACAATGCTGTTGGCATCTGCAGGTGAGAAGGTCACCCGGGCGACGTCGCTCACTCGAATTCCGTCTCGTATGACCAAAGACTCGATATCTTGTTCCTGGGTCACGGCGGCATCAGCGCGCACTAGAAGCTGCTGTTCCCCGGCTCTGAAGCTGCCTGCGGGGACGTCTAGTGGCGCACCTCGAAGCACGCTGGCCACATCGGTCACCGTGAGTCCGTAGCTCGTAAGCCTTAGAGGATCGAGGATAACTCGTAGGACCCGTTCGCGAGCTCCGAACAAGGGCACATCGGCAACTCCGGGAAGGGATATAAAGCGCGGCACAATGTCTTGCTCGATACGTCTTGCCAGGGCTTCCTCCCTAAGATTGTCAGCCTTGACCGCTATTCGGAGTATTTCATCGCCTTGTTGATCGGCTTTGAAAACTGATACGGCCTCAATGGCGTCGGGAAGGTCGCGTTCAATACGACTCACCGCCTCTCGCACGTCCGATGCGGCTTTGTCGACGCTAGTACCCGGGCGAAACTCGACCCAGATCCGTGTATTATTTTCTTCGCTGGAAGAATTTATTTCCTGAACGCCGGTAACCCGCGCCACAGCGCCTTCGAGGAGTCGAGTTACCTCGGTATCCATTGTCTCCGGCGATGCCCCGGGGAGCTGTGCTCTGACCATCACCAATGGCCTATCGACATCGGGTAGCTCCCGCACCTCAATGGCCATCAGCGCGGCGATACCCGCTATAGCGATCAGTAAATTGAGCACAAGTGTTAATAGAGGGCGTTTGACGCCGAGTTCGGGAAGGCCGCCGCTCAATGCACTGCCTAATCGATCACCCATTGTTGGGGGCATCCGAATCTGAGCGGAGTTCTGCCGCGGTTCTGGAAGTGTCTTGACCGCTGCTTATTGGGTTGAGGTCCTTAAGCGCCGCGCCCGCGCGGACGGCTTGAACCCCCTCAGTGACAACACGAGTGCCTAGAGGGGCATCTACCTCAATGAGTATTTCACCCGCTAATCGTTTCACCAGTTGGACATCGCGCCGCACCGCCTTACCGTCTACGGATGTCCAAATATAGGCACCGTCTGCTCCCCACTGTACGGCAACATCGGGGACTGCTTTAAATGTGCCACGTTCAGCGCGAACGCTAATTTCAAATGCCATCCCCGGGCGATACTGATCAGACGTATTGTCGATGGCGGCTCTTGCAACAAACGCTCTTGAGGTGGGGTCTATTCGTGAGTCGACGGCAATGACCTCTCCGGGGATTGGTTGATCGGCTCCATCCCACAGTCGCACTTCAACCGAGGTGCCGGGCAAAATCTTTCCCACGTAAACCTCTGGAACTGCGAAATTCACTAGCAGCTGGCTGCGGTCGTCAAGAGTAGTGACTTGGGTGCTCGTATCGATACGGTCGCCAGCATCTATTTCAGTGATGCCCACAACCCCGGCAAAGGGCGCTCGAATGAACCGCCGATCTAGGGTGACTTGAGCTTGATCTAACGTAATGCGCGCGGTGTCAGCCGTCGCGATTGCCGCGTCAATTTGGCTTTCCGGGAGGTTGGTATTTTCAAGGTTGACCTGCTTGTAACGCCTAACTAAGCGCTCGGCGTCGGCCAACTGCACTTCGGCAAGTTCAACGGCTAACCGCTCATCACGGGTGTCCAGTTCAAGGAGCGTGTCGCCAACATTGACCCAAGTATTGGCACTGAGCTGCACCCGGCGCACGATGCCCGCAGCCTCGGGATACAAAACGACGCTTTGCAGGGCTCTGGCAGTACCAACAGCCTGAATGGTCTCGACCAGTGGCTGCTCAACGATAGCTTGGGTCACGACGTTGGTGGCGCCGCTGCGCTGACGAAAATCCATGGCTCCGTTGGTGCTGCTTTTATCGCCACCGCTGCAGCCTGCGGTTGCTAGCGTCATTAAGCCAGCCAAGCACAGCACCGATGCACCACCACGTCTGCGGTTGGTGCGCGGATGTAAGACTAAGTTAGGAATGCTGGAAGCCATAAGTGGGCAGCCTTGGATGACCTTTAGGTATACGCGAAGTCTTACCCTTAGGATGCATGTTGTCATGACGACATAGTACCACCGAGTCATCATAGGACCGGTGACGCCGGAGACTCTATTGCCTATCGACCCAGCAAGATAGTTGGGCTCAAGGGCTCTTTGAAAGACTGTGTGTCCTAAGACGTTTAGCGAGTAACAAGGTGAGTGGCCACCGGCTTAGTGGCCGAGGAACCTTCCACACCTTTGGGTTAGCTTCGAGTCAGCCTTGGGGATTGGAAAACATGTAACCGGGTAAGATAACCTCAATCAGGCGCGGACCCTGTTGTTGCATTGCATCAGCAAACTGCTGATCAAAGTCAGCCACGCTCTCTGCGCGGCTAGCGGACATTCCCATGCCTTGGGCAATATGTACCCAGTCGATAGTGGGATTGCTCAAGTCCAGTAAAGACCGTGCTTTGTCAGAAGGATTCACTACACCGACACGCTCCATTTCAATATTGAGGATGGCATAAGAGCTGTTGTTGAGAAGGACCACGGTGACGTCAAGGTTTTCCCGAACCATGGTCCAAAGTGATTGCACGGTGTACATAGCGCCACCGTCTGCTTGCAGGGCGATAACTTTTTGATCAGGGCAGGCTACTGCTGCTCCCAGGGCTAAGGGCAGCCCTTGGCCGATAGCACCTCCGGTTAGCATGAGCCACTCGTGGGGAGCCGAATAACCGGTGTAAGCAAAGGCACCCATGCCATTGGTGGCCCCTTCATCTGAAACGATTGCGTTTTCGGGAAGGTGGTTGGCGATGACTTTACCCAGCTCCAACATGTTCATGGGCCCGGGTTCCAGCGCATGGGTGGTGGCTGCCTGTAACACGGCCGGTGATTCCGGTGCATCGAGGGCATCCGCTAGCCGTGTGAGAGCATCCAGTGCATCGTGGCGCACGTCGGCCAGTGTTAGGACATCAGCTGTTTCGGCTGGCAGATAACTGGGCTTATCAGGGTAGGCAAAAAATGAGACGGGCGCTTTAGACCCCACCACAACAAGGGTCTCCATATCTTGGAGAAACTCGGCGGCCTGTTCGCCAAAATACGGTAATCGCTCAACGGGAACACGGCCAGCCCCTCGCTGAATGCGTGCGCAAAATGTTTCGCTAATAAGGCGAGCGCCGGTAGCCGCAGCGATTCTGCCAGCCTGCCACAAGGCATCAGCTCGCAGGGCTCGGCCACCCAAAAATAGGGCGCTTGTATCCCCTTGGCGAAGTGCTTGGGCCGTTATCGCGATGGTGTCGTCAGTAACGCGGGGTGTCGTGAGCGCTTTAGCTTTTGGAGCGGCTGCGGAGGTTTCTGACCAAGCATGATCAGCGGGTGCGATGAAACTGGCAATTTGCCCCGGGTAAACTTGGGCGGCCTCCAAGGCTGCGACACCAATTTCGGCGAGTTGCTCGGGGCTTTCAGAGTGCCCAATCCAATCGGAGACGGGAGAGGCAAAGCCTTCAATATCGGATGTGAGTGGTGCGTCGAATTTTCGGTGATAGGTTGCGTGGTCGCCAATCATATTAATCACTGGAGACTGGGCGCGACGGGCATTGTGCAGGTTTGCAGAGCCGTTACCGAATCCTGGGCCAAGGTGTAGCAGCGTTAGCGCCGGTTTGTCTGCCATTCTGCCGTAGCCATCTGCGGCGCCGGTAACAACACCCTCGAATAAACCAAGGATAGCCCGCATTCGGGGTTCGCCGTCAATAGCGGCGACGAGCTGCATTTCCGAGGTGCCGGGATTCGCAAAACAGACTTCCACACCCGCGTCCGCCAACGCTTTAATCAATACATCTGCACCTGTCACTGCGTTTCTCTCTATGTTGGTAGGAAGCGCGGCATATTAGCATCTTGTGCTTTTGGGTGGGGCACAGGTGATTTCTGTTGTTGTCATTGAATTTACTGGCGTTGTGGTTTAATTTGAACTTCGCGTATGTTTTTCTACGCTAAAGAAACCTTAAGCTTGGTTTGTGGTTTCCGGGGCACTGTCTGCGGTTCATCGAGTGTTAGGTCCCTCAAGTGGGCATGGCCTGCAGTTAGCTTGACGCGCGCGTCAGGCGTGGCTGAAACACCAACTACGGTTGCGTTTTTTGGGCGCGGGCTTTGTCGCAGGGCGCTGCGTTTTGTTGGAGCGCTACTTACAACCGTTAAGGTGCCGGCAGCCGCTAAGGCCCCAATAACGGCTCAGATCCCGGGTACATAAGCTTGGACGTGCTTTCTCTGTGCCGGCGGCAAAACGATTAACATTGATTAAGCGGTGTACTTTAAAACGAACAGGCAAGGGCCTCATCATGATTCCAAGAACATTATTTGATTCCGAGCACGAGCAATTCCGTGAGTCTTTTCGCCGATTTCTAGAGGCAGAGGCGGTTCCCCATTACGACCAGTGGGAGAAGGACGGGGAAATAGATCGAAGCCTGTGGACGAAGGCGGGGGCTCAGGGCTATTTATGCCCTACCGTTTCTGAAGCTTACGGTGGCGCCGGTGCAGACTACCGCTACAACGTCATTGTGGGTGAAGAGCTGTCTGACCTGGGCATGGCGGGTGTCGGTTTTATTTTGCACTCAGATATTGTGGTGCCCTACATCGAGAACGTAGGAAACGAAGCGCAAAAGCAGAAATTTTTGCCCAAATGTATTTCTGGAGAAATTGTCACGGCTATTGCGATGACTGAGCCCGGTACCGGTTCAGACTTGCAGGGTATTCGCACATCCGCCGTCGATTGCGGCGATCATTATGTTCTCAATGGTGCCAAAACTTTTATCAGCAGCGGGCAGCAGGCCGATGTTGTGATTGTGGTTTGTCGCACGAATGACGCACCTGATGCCGGTGCAAAGGCCTTCAGCCTGTTAATGGTTGAGCGCGGCATGCCCGGCTTCGAACGCGGCCGCAATTTAGACAAAGTCGGGCAGAAAGCGGCAGATACGTCGGAGTTGTTTTTCAATGATGTGAAGGTGCCAAAGGAGAATTTGCTTGGGGAAGAGGGCATGGGGTTTATGTACCTTATGCAGGAGCTGCCCCAAGAGCGATTGACAATTGCCGCCTCTGCGGTAGCGGCAACTGAAGCGGCTTTGACGATGACCGTAGCCTACGTCAAAGAGCGCTCGGCGTTCGGTAAACGCATTGCTGATTTCCAACACACCCAGTTTCAGTTGGCTCAGCTCGATGCCGAGGTGACGGCGATGCGCACGTTCGTCGATCGCTGCGCTGAATTACACTTGAGTAAAGCCCTCAGTGCAGTCGATGCCTCCAAGGCAAAACTGCTCGCGACGGAATTGCAGTGTAAGGTGGTAGACGATTGCGTGCAGATGCATGGCGGCTATGGCTATATGACCGAATACCCCATCGCCAGGGCGTATGCCGATGCCCGAGTACAGCGCATTTACGGCGGCACCAGCGAAATTATGAAGCTTATTATTGGTCGTGATTTGTTGGCAGCTTAGCGCCGCACGGGTCAAAAATAGCTCAGATTTCGGCGAAACAAACCCTCTAAAAAGATTAGGAGTTTTCAATGTCCCAAGGACCACTCGCGGGTGTCAAAGTTGTTGAATTGGCGGGCATTGGCCCCGGTCCCTGTGCGGGGATGATGCTGGCTGATATGGGCGCTGAAGTTACCGTAATCGAGCGACGATCTCCCAATGCCAATGCTGCGCCAACCAGTCAACAAATGGCGGCGCATACGTTTTATAACCGCGGCAAACGTTCAGTAGCTGTTGACCTTAAAAATCCTGCAGGGGTTGAGTTGGTGCTTAAACTGGTGGCTGACAGCGATTTGTTGATCGAGGGATTTCGTCCGGGTGTTATGGAGCGATTGGGGCTCGGCCCTGATGTTTGCTTAGCGCGCAATCCCCGGTTGGTCTTTGGTCGCATGACCGGCTGGGGCCAAAGCGGGCCATTGGCCCACGCAGCAGGGCATGACCCCAACTATATTGCCCTTAGCGGTGCGTTGTGGCCGGGCGGCAGCACAGATCGCGTGCCCTCGGCTCCGTTAACGCTGGTTGGTGACATTGGCGGAGGCACCATGATCTTGATCTTTGGTTTGCTCAGCGGCTTGTTCCATGCGCAAAAAACCGGTCAAGGCCAAGTGGTCGATGCTGCAATTACCGATGGCTCAGCCTACATCTCGTCACTGCTGCGCATGATGCACAACACCGGTCAGATCAGCGATGAGCCCGGGTCTGGCTGGGCAGATTTTGGCGCGCCATGGAACGACACCTACGCCTGTTCAGACGACCAATACATTACGATTTGCCCCCTTGAACCACAGTTTTATGCAGACCTTCTCGCACGGCTGGGGCTTGGGGACGATCCGCTGTTTGCAGATCAGTGGGATAAAACGCAGTGGCCCGCAGGGAAGCAGCGCATGGCCGCGTTATTTCGCGAAAAAACCCGAGATGAGTGGTGCGCGTTGCTAGAGGGTACGGATGTTTGTTTTGCTCCCGTGCTTAATTTAACCGAGGCAGTTACGCACCCACACAACGTTGAACGAGAAGTCTTCATCACTCGCGACGATGTGGTACAGCCAGCTCCAGCGCCCCGATTTAGTGTTAGCAAACCTTCGGTCGGTAGCTGTCCAATTCCGGGAGAGCACACAGCTGAGATTGTTCAAGGCTTGGGTCTCGATGAAGCGGAGCTTCGTGAAAGTGGTGCAATCTGAGCTTGTTTTAGCGCCTACTGCCGAGTGGCAATGGGGCAGATTAGCCGCGAAAACGCATCTCACCCAGGAAGTCGAGTTTACCTAGGGTGACGCCAAGGTGCCGCAAGATAGCGTATGTGGTTGCGGCGTGAAAATGGACGTTGGGTAGGGAGAAGCTTAGGAGAAAACCGTCAGTGGTGAAGGGCATTTCGCGTTTGCCAATGCGAAAAACCATGTCGTTACCCATGAGCGCATTAATCGCCTCGGGCTCTTGCGCGACGAGATAGTCTTCGGCTTCGGTAAGCAGGCTTTGCAGTTTTGACCAGGTGACATCAGCGACCTTTGGTGGCGGCTCAAATACACCCGCCTGCATGCCCTTCAGTGCACCCATAGAATGGTGCCAAACTGAAATAACCTGAAAAGAAAAAGGCAGCATGTTGTCTCTCAGCTGAAAGTTTAAGGTGGCGTCTAAATCCAAGATATTTTCAGCGGCGGCGTCTTCAGCAAGGGTCAGTGTTTTTGAAACAGCTCGTACCGTTTGTAGATACGATAGAACGCTGGCGTCGTATAGGCTGATTGACATCGATAAATCTCCTGTTATCAACTGGGAAGTCATGTATTAAACGTAGTTAAGGGCGGAGCATACTATGGAAGCGGCAACAGAACTTGGCGGGCACGCACATTATCCTCGTCTTTTTACCCCATTAGATCTAGGTTTTACGACGCTTAAGAACCGCAGCATCATGGGGTCGATGCACACCGGCCTAGAAGAAATGCCCGACGGTTTCGATCGTATGGCGGCTTTTTACGCTGAACGAGCTGCCGGTGGCATCGGCATGATCATTACGGGTGGCATTGCTCCTAACGAAGAGGGTGGCATTGTTGTAAAGGACGAGCAGGGCAACCCGGCTTTTTCTGC
Organism: Luminiphilus sp. nBUS_16; assembly: GCF_051201645.1. Lineage (GTDB taxonomy): Bacteria > Pseudomonadota > Gammaproteobacteria > Pseudomonadales > Halieaceae > Luminiphilus. The sequence goes on from NZ_CP179205.1 coordinate 1,151,940, forward strand.
CTCAAAGCTCAATAACGACCAGGAGGCTCAGGGCCATCGGCGGGTAACCGATGCGGTACACAAAGCCGCGCCCGACGCCAAAATCTGCATGCAAATTTTGCACATGGGTCCCCTTGCCTACAACGATCAGTTAGTAGCCCCCTCGGCTGTGCGCTCGCGTATTGCCGCCTACACACCGCTAGAGCTGGATGAAGCCGGCATTGAGAAGCAAATAGCCGATCACGCTAATTGCGCTAAATTGGCTCAGCGGGCGGGTTACGACGGCGTCGAAATTATTGGTTCGGCGGGCTACCTTCTGTCCACTTTCTTAGTTGAAAAAACCAATCAACGAACCGATCAGTGGGGCGGCAGTTATACCAACCGCATGCGCTTCCCCTTAGAGGTGGTGCGTCGGGTTAGAGAGGCCGTGGGCGATGATTTTATTGTGATCTTTCGCATCGCGGCCATGGATATGTTGCAAGGAGGCATGAGTTGGGACGAGGTGGCTGAGCTGGCGCGGGAGCTCGAAAGCGCTGGCGTTACGATGATTTCGACTCACTTTACCTGGCACGAGTCTCAGGTGCCTACCATTGCTACCATGGTGCCCCGCGCGGCCTTCACGGGGGTGACTCATCGCGTACGCAATGAGGTATCAATACCTGTGATTACGTCGAATCGCATCAATACCCCCGAGGTTGCCGAATCGGTGCTGGCACAAGAGGATGCCGATTTAGTGTCCATGGCGCGCCCCATGTTGGCAGACAGCCAATTTATGCGTAAAGCCGACGCTGGCGCCGCTGATGAAATCAACACCTGTATCGCCTGTAATCAAGCATGTTTAGACCACACGTTTAACTTCAAAACCACTTCCTGCTTAGTCAATCCCAGGGCGTGTCACGAAACGCTGCTCAACTACAACCCTACCGATAACCCCAAGTCGGTCGCAGTTGTGGGTGCGGGGCCTGCGGGGCTTGCCTATGCCACTGTCGCGGCTGAACGTGGCCACCGGGTGACCTTGTTCGATGCCTCAGGTGAAGTGGGCGGTCAGTTTAATTTGGCGAAGCAGGTGCCCGGTAAAGAGGAGTTCCACGAAACGATTCGCTACTACAAAAAACAACTCGAAAAATTAGGTGTTGATGTGCGGCTAAACACTCGTGTCGATGTTGACACCATTGCTGCGGGTAATTTTGACCACACGATGGTCGCCACGGGCATTATCCCGCGGCAACCCGATATTCCCGGTATCGACCACCCGATGGTGATGGGCTATATCGACGCGATTAATGGCACTCGGCCTATTGGTAAAAAAGTGGCTGTGATTGGCGCGGGGGGAATCGGCTTCGACGTGACCGATACAATTACCCATGAGGGTCCCTCTGCCGCTCTTGATATTGACGTGTTTGCTAAGGAATGGGGTGTCGATTTTGAAAACCATCCTCGAGGGGGTGTGACTGGTGTAGAGCCTGTTGTTGCCAAAGCTGATCGTGAGGTCTGGCTGATGCAGCGTAAGGAGACAAAAGTCGGTCGTGGGCTAGGCAAGACCACAGGGTGGACCCACCGTCTCACTTTGGGGCGCCGCGGGGTAAACATGCTGAACAGCGTGGAGTACGTGGGCATCGACGACGCGGGTCTGCACCTATTGATCGGTAATCAACCCCGGACCCTTGACGTTGACACCGTGATTATTTGTGCGGGCCAGGAACCTCTGCGCGCCCTGCACGATGAACTGCAAGCTCGGGATATTTCCTCTGAGCTTGTCGGTGGCGCTGAAGAAGCCCTGGAGCTTGATGCCAAAGAGGCAATCAATCAGGCCAGCTGGCGTGCTGCAATGATTTGACGGCCCGCAGCTGATGGCCCACATGGGCGTATGCAGTGCATAGGTGCCATTGAAGCATCAATTCTAGGCCTAAATATTAGGCCTAATAGTCACTAGAAATGGTGTAACGCCGCTCTACCTTCGCGGCTCTGTCTCGACTGCGAAAAAGGGCTTGGTGGATTATTTCGTTAGCGAAGTCTTCTGTTTGGTCATGAAAGTGCGGGTCCAAAGGGTCATCAAAATGATTGCCGTATTGATGGGTGCCTTGAACGGTTTGTTCGCCATTGGCGTCCCATCGTACGAGGTAATAGAGTCCATCACCCCCGGTGACCCGATTGAAAGTGGCATCATCTTCGTTGGGCGCCGCGTAGGCTGCACGTAGCGTGTCGGGTCCGCCCGCCATAGCGTAGTGGGTGTCGCCGCGGCCATGTCGGTTTACCTCGCCCCAAGTAGGGCGCATTCGGCCGGTCATTTCGACAATTTTCTCGACACAGTCTTGCAGTGTTGCTCTGGCGTCAGGCACCGCCGTGCCGCCGCTTTCTGACAGCCATTCTGCCGCTAGCACGCACACCCCCAGAGGGGCGTTTTGATTGCCTTTATTGGTGGCACGATCCCACTCCTTGAGGACACGTTGGGCTTCTTGCAACTGCGGATCGACGAGCTGCAGCGTTGCCACCTTTCGAAGAAAACCCATTCCTCGATAGTTTTCGTCGTAAGTGTGGTCATGCTTTATGTCTAAAAGCTGTTGTTCCGAGACGGTGTTGTGCCGCGCAAACAGTGAAAGTCCGCGCACGGCTCGATTGGTCATACGGGTTTGCCAGCCGCCATTGGGTGCGACGCTACCGGGATCCGGGTTGCTACCGGCTTCGGTAATGGCGAAGGGCGATTGGTTAGTACTGAGCAGGAAGCCGGAGTCAGGATTGGTGACCTGCGGCATCATGCGCGTGTCGTAATAGCTTTTCCAGATAAGATCCGAGCGATCTCCCGGCAAATATTGAGACCAATCCCAGCCGGGGGCGCGTTTGGGCATTTGAGCGTTGTGAATAAAGTGGATGTTCCCGCCCTGTCCGGCATAAACGAAATTGAAACTTTGAATATGATTGAGGGCAATCGCGTCTTGCCATGCTTCAAAGCTCCGGGCCCGGTTCATGGCCCGCCACTGCTCAACTTGCTTTAACTCGCCCATGCCTGAGTAGCGCACGGCATAGGTACCGTGCGCGGTTTTTAGCACTGGACCATGCACCGATCGGTAAACGGTTTCCGTGACTGACCAGGGTATAAACCCCCAGATCAGAACTTCGATTTTTACCTTTTTCTGTTCCAATTCCAGCCATTGCCCGTCGAGTCGGTATCGGTCCTCATCGTCGGGATCAATGTCTAAAACGAAGACATCGACAAGATCCGGCTTGTTAACGGTTGCTCCCCAAGCCGTTTCAGGGGTGAAGCCCACGCCGATAGCGGGCGCGCCGGGAAACAGGCCTCCCATCACATTGAGGCCGGTTTCAGATTGGAGGTGTGCCTCGTACCAGGCTACTGGTCCGGTTAACGGTTGGTGGGAATTAATCACTAACATGGTCGAGCCATCAGCACTTCGCTGGGGCCCTACCGCGATTGCATTAGAGCCGATGGGTTGTTCATTTAGCGTGACGCTGCCGGCGGTGGCAATGGGGCGGGCTCGAGTCTCTCCTAACAACTCAGTCACTGTGCTTTGGAAGCCATAGAACAGCGGGTGTCGCAGCATGTGACCGGCAATGACATCCTTGCCCGTGACCGGCAATACATCGAGTGACACCGCCTCTGGGTGCTCTTTGGCGTAGCGGGTTACGCCTGCAGCATAGGCCTCCACGTACTCCCGGGTTTCTGGCTTTAAATCACTTTCGTAGCGCAGCTCAAGATCGTCCCAGAGGCCTAGCCAATGAACCACATAATCTTGCTTGGCGGCGTCTGGACCAAAAAAGCTCCCTGCATTACCTCGATAGTAGGGGATCATGGCTTCGATAACTTTCCAGGTATCCTCAGCCATTGCGTAACCCAGCCCATAGGCAGCATCGGCATCCGTAGCGCCCTTGATGTGCGGCACGCCCCAGATGTCTCGTTCTATGGTTGCTTCCCAAGCGGCCACGGAGGCAGGGAGCCCCAACAGGGCTAGGGAGAAAATGATTGGCGCAAAAAACTTAGGCATGTTGACTCCGAGGTTCGGGGGCTCGTCTGTCTGCTTAGACTGCAGCGGTAAAATGCGGTCGAGCAGCGCCTCGATAAAAAAGGCTGCGGCGTTCAGTGTGTTAGAGAGTAATTGGTCATTATGGCTACGAAAATTCTGACGGGCTAGACCAAGTTTGCCCTTAGATTTTCAAGCTCGCTGCTGTGAAGGCAGCGATAGCTTCAGGTGATGTAGGGCCATCTTTGGGTCCAGTGTTAGGCGGTGCCGCGTTTGACTGGTTTGCTCTATAGTGACGTCGATACGCGCCCGGTTCGCTGGGCCTTGGCAATCAATTTATTAGGAATCTCATTACTAGTGGACCTTATTCAGCTCGCAGTTCCCTTTTTCTTGTTGGCGATGGTGTTTGAGCTTGTTTTTGGCATCGTTCGGGGTCGGAATACCTATCGCTTAAACGATGCGTTTAGCAGTTTAATGCTGGGGATTCTGAGCCAGGCAAGAAAGTTCGTCGTTTTGGGGGCGGGAGGATTTGCATACGCTTGGGCGGCAAAACAGACGACGATTACGCAGTGGTCAGTAGATTCGGTTGGGGCCTGGATCATCGCGTTCGTGCTCTACGACCTTTGCTACTACTGGCAGCACCGAATAGGTCATGAACGGCAGTTTTTTTGGGCTGCACATGTCGCCCACCATCAAAGCGAAGATTACAACCTATCGACGGCTCTGCGCCAAACTAGTACCGGCTTTTTACTGGGGTGGGTCTTTTATGTGCCATTGTTCCTGCTAGGAATCCCCGCCGAGATGGTGGTTACCGTTGGAGCGCTTAACCTCATTTATCAATTTTGGGTGCACACACAGCATATCCCTGAGCTGGGTTTGATGGAGCGCGCATTTGTAACGCCCTCCAATCATCGGGTGCATCACGCGCAGAATGATTGCTATCTGGACCGTAATTATGGGGGTGTGTTCATTATTTGGGACCGCCTTTTTGGGACTTACCAACGGGAATTGCCGAATGAGCCCTGCGTTTATGGTATCAGGGGGCCTATACGAAGCTGGAACCCGCTAGTGGCTCTGACCCACATTTACCGAGATATGTTCGATGACATGCGTCGAACCGCGAGTTGGCGCGATCGATTTCGCGTTCTGTGGGCGCGAACCGGTTGGCAGCCCTCAGACGTTAGTAGCACTTGGCCCCGACAAAAGTCTGATCTTGAGGAGTTCGTACGCTATGACCCTGAAGTGTCTGTGCCTCGAAGGGTTTATGGCGGATTGCAGTTGGCCGCTGCAACGGCTTTATTACTTTGGGGCCAACTTGAAGTCCTTTCTGCTGCAGGCTACTGGATGTGGTGGCTATTGTTAATTTGGACGGGCGTAGTGACGGCAGGGTGGCTGCAGGGTTGGCGCTTATCAACGCTGTGTTTACTGGATGTGCCTCGTTTAGTAGTGGTTGCAGTGGCGCTGGTCGTTGTGATGCCTAGCGTGGGTTGGCTGTTGGCTGGTTACCTGTGGTGCGGCATCAGCCTGGCGATCATAGCTTGGGAATTTGGTGATGCGTTTAGGCGCGACACGGCTAGGGTTTGATGGCCAAAATATAAGCATTGCGCCTTCGAGCCCAGTTGGCATTGCTGCCCGCGCTGCGAATTGGCCGCGAAGTATGAAGTAGGGGATGGCGCAGCGGTGCGAGGTTTGCTCAGACAACGGCCCCTAAGCAGGGCACGCTTTATCGCCGGAGACGGCGAACTGCATGCTTGTAACTCGAGGGCCCGAGCGGGGCGGCAAGGCCGTCGTTGACGCCCTTACCCCCTTTGCTTTATAGCGAAGAAATGTAAGCGGCGAGATTGTCAATATCTGAATCTGCCATTGGCTTGGCGACTGGCCACATCATTGCCGACTGACCGCCGCGTTGCTCACCGCCGCGATAGGCGGTCAACTTCATTGCAATGTCGGATCCTGGCTGCCCCTGCAGTTGAGGCCCAATTCCGCCCTCGCCGTTGCCGCCATGACAAGCAACGCACTGGCCGTAATACTTTTCCCCTAACGCGGCCGGGGAAGCTGCTGCAAGCGCTTCCTGTTTCACTCGCTCGACATCAGCAATGCTGCCACCGTTTTCGGCCTTCCAGTCGGCATAGCACTCATCGACGCACTGGTTTTTGTTGCCAGTCCAGCTGGGATCGTTGTTCTGCATGCCTGTCCAGGTCAAACCGGAGATCACGAGCATAAACAGGAGTATGGCGAAATTGCTATTCATCGTAGTACGGGCTCCAAAAGGACGGGGATAGAGAGTTTGCGGTGGCGAATATTAAAGGGTTTTGGCGGGAAGTAGAACCCATGGCCTAGGCACTATTGCCGAAGGGTGAGGGTATCGCCTTGCTGGACCATTTCTAGATGCTTTAAAAATGACATGCCCAGCAAAACTTCGGCAGTGGCGAGGCCTGGTGCGATCTGTGCCGGCACATTGTTTTGCTCAATCGCCCCCAGTTGTACGGACTTGAGTTGTGTCAGGAAGCCTTGCGCATTGCCATTGGCTGTTCGGGTCACAATGGCTTTGCCTCTCGGGGCACCAGCGCGCTGGGCTAACTCGGGCGAAATCGCTACGCCAGTAGCGCCTGTGTCCAACAGAAACGTCACGCCCACCCCGTTTATCGTACCGTTGGCCACGTAGTGCCCCATGCGGTTTCGCTGCAGAACCACCTCGGTGCGGCCATCTTCCCCTCGGGTGGAATTGACTGTTCGATTAGGGTTGCTTCGATCATCGAGTTTCCCCTGAAAAAATGAAGTCATCATGCCCAGTAAGAGCACCCAGGCAATAATAGACATCCCGCGGCTTAGCCCTCGAGTTGACTCTGGTTCTTCGGGGGACTTGGAGGGTTGTTGTCCCAAACTGGGACTCCTTTTCAATGGTTAACAACAGGGTTTTTGCGACGACATGGGCCATTTTATTGGCCCTTTGGTGACCCGCAGTGCTGGATGAAGAGCGTCCCGGGGACTCGGGTCAATGTGCTGCGGCTTACTGATCGAATTCCGCTCCTAGGCCGTATGGTGACAGTGTTACGGCTTTCGGTGCATTCTACAACGTAGCGCCTCCCTGTGTTGACTAAGCGGGAGGCCTGCATAATCCGCCGATTACTGAGTGGCTTTGTTGACGGGGCGCGCCGTTCAGCTGATTCAGGTTGTCGTTAACAACTGAGCAATTAAAAAACTGAGGTTTACTATGTCCTACCCCTACGTCGGAGAGCAAAAGGTTCGCTTTGCAGACACAGATGCTAATGGCCACGCTTATTTTGCGACCTATCTGGTCTTAGCCGATGAGGTGTCTGCAGACTTTTGGGCGGAGCTGGGCTGGGACTTCAACAAGATTCATGAGCAGCCGACACTCACGTTTACGGTGAACGCTAACATCGACTTTGTTAGCGAATGTTTACCGGGTGACTGGGTAGATGTTGGTGTTGCTTTTACAAAGCTAGGTAACAGCAGTCTCACCTCAGAGTGGGAAATGACAAACCGCCGAACGGGTGAGGTTGCGGCCCGAGGAAGTTTTGTCAGCGTTTTTGTCGATAAGAGTGATCGCAAACCCTGTCCTATTCCTGCGGCTTTGCGCACGGCCATTATTGCGCTGCAGCCTGAGTTAGCTTAGTGACGCATCCGGTTATTCCCGAAGGTAATCCTCAGGGCAAAGGGCTGGTGCCGATACTCGACTCGCTCAATGCGCTACAGCCTTGGTCCGTTGATAAGAAGTCTGGAGAGGCAATTCTTAGAGACTTCTGTCTTTCGACGCTGGTGCTGTCTGCCCGTTTTGATTTTAGGGTCGTGCCGGGGAAAACCTATTTTCTCTATCGGCAGGACGACGGCTGGCGTCTGTCTCTCATTTCTCCTCAAGAATGGGGGGAGCGTTTAGCCGGGCGTTGGGTTGCGCAATGTGATCTGCGCACGGATATGACTTGGGATGTCAATCTCGCCCCCGAAGTTGCTCATGATGCTGAGCTGGTAAATGCACTGGAGGCGCATTTGCGCGGTTTTGTCGAGAGGATTGATGGCGCCGATAGCTTGGAGGCAGCCCTCCCTGTTTATGAGCAGCAATTGCCATATCAGCAACGCATGATGGCAACTGCACTGTCATCTTCGCTGCAAACATCGCTGTTGCTGTCCGGATTATCAGGCCAGTCAGGGCAGGCATGGTTGGGCAACGGTGAATTGAAAACGCTATTGCTGCGTGCTGAATAATCTGAGTTTCATCCTCAGCTTGCTGTCCAGTTGCCCCCGCCATTTGCGCTGAGTAGCCCACGTCATCAGCGGCGCGGGGCGCAAAATATCCTAGGCGTTTAAACAAAAGTCTTGAACTCAAGTCAATGCCGCAACAGGCTGGGGGCTTTGGGGTCGCAATAGGATTCACCATGACGCGCAGTGAATTAAGTCGGCGGCTGAGTGCAGTAATACCCAATGCTGATTTGGAGGTCGTTGCGCTCCCCGAGGTCCCTGGAATACGACTCGCGCTGCTGCAACAGTCTTACCCTCAGCATCTGCTGGACAACGATACAGTCGCTAAGATCATGAATACTCCCATGTATTGGGCGTTTTGTTGGGCATCTGGACAGGTTCTGGCCCGATTTATCTTGGATAACCCCCACTATGTAAAAGGGCGCAGAGTGCTAGATTTTGGCGCTGGCTCTGGTGTTGTTGCAGTGGCAGCCGCAATTGCGGGCGCGAGATCGGTAGTGGTTTGCGACACCGACCCACTCGCGCTGCTTGCCTGTACCTGTAATGCCGAGCTGAACGGTGTGGTGCTCGAGCATGCCTCGTCATTAGACAGCTACAGTGGTGAGATCGATATTATCTTGGCCTCTGACGTTCTCTACGATAGGGCGAATTTGTCGTGGCTACAGGTATTTCTTAACCGTGCGCCTTCAGTGCTGGTTGCCGACTCACGGGTACGGGATTTCAGTGCTGAGAACTATCAGCTACTGAGTGCCAATAGTAGTTACACTTTTCCCGACCTCGATGAATCTCAAGAATTTCGGCGGGTAAAAGTGTATCTTGGCTGCCGAACTTAACGGGTTGTATACGACCTACTTAACAGAGGTGTTTTCGATGTCTAATCCCGCGTTCGTCAGTGTCCCCTGGGTCCAAGCCAATTTTGAGGCGCCGGGTATCAGCATTATTGATGGCTCTTGGCACATGCCTGCCGCGGGGCGCGATGCCCGCGCTGAATTTGCGGAGAAAGCACTTCCCGGTGCCGTATTCTTCGATATTGAACAAGTGGCAGATACCGCTGCAGAACTACCTCACACCTGTCCCACGACAGAACAGTTTGCCCAAGCCATGTCGGCGATGGGCATAAAAAACACCGACTTTATTGTTATCTATGACACGCAGGGTTTGTTTACTGCGGCCCGTGTTTGGTGGTTATTTCGTTTGTTTGGACACGAGCGGGTCGCGATTATGGAGGGCGGGCTGCCGGCATGGGAAGTCGCTAACCTGCCCACGTCTCCCGGCGAGGCCTCTCAATTGCAACCTGAGCCCTATTCTGCCGTGTTTAATGACGCGCTTTTTGCGGCCCATCACGACGTTGGTCGTGCCGTTGAAGCGCAGGATGTTACTATTTTTGATGCGCGGTCGGCCGGGCGTTTTTCTGGCGCAGAATCCGAGCCCCGACCGAACCTCCCGAGTGGGCACATGCCCGGTGCTGTCAATATTCCGTTTAACCTGCTCATTGATTCAGCGACCGGTGGATTTAAGTCAAAAGATCAGCTGCGTAATATTTTTGGCGACGCACTGTCTGTTGAGCGGGGCATTATTACGACTTGCGGTAGCGGTGTAACGGCCTGCGTGTTGGCTTTGGCGCTGTATCATCTGGGTATCACAGCTCGAGTGTACGACGGGTCTTGGACTGAGTGGGCTAGCCAACCCGATGCTAACATCTGCGTTTTGAGCCCCTGAAATTCGCTGAGCAGCGTGGCTGTATTTTGGTGTAGGCTTTGGCCTCTGGGTGCTTTTAATCGCTTGAACATGTCGCAGATATGGAGCGCCGTCTAGGGTAATGGCTGGATGAAGGTTGAGTCTTTGAAGAAGCAAACTTTCTGTCGAATTTGTGAGGCAAGCTGCGCACTGGAGGTATCTGTCGAGGCCGGTGCGGTAGCGCGCATAGAACCCCGTAAAGGCCACCATGGGACCCTAGGCTTCGCCTGCATGAAGGGGTTGGCTCAGGGTGAGATGTATAGCTCGCCTGACCGTTTAACCACACCTCTCAAACGCGTGGGTGATCGTTATGAACCGGTGAGTTGGCAGACGGCGCTTCATGAAATTGGCGCTGTTGTGCGCGCAGAACGCGAGGTTAGCCCCCATCGGATTGGTATGTACGTAGGGACAGCGGCAGGTTTTAGTTTACTGCACCCTATTTTTGCCCAGGGCTTTATGGAAGGCATTGGCTCGCGCAATGTTTACAGTTCCGCAACGCAGGATTGCGCACATCGTTTTGCTGCAGCCCAAGAAATCTACGGCTTTCCATTCACGCAGCCTTTTCCCGATTTAGACAAGCTCGAATTTCTACTGATTCTTGGGACCAATCCAGTTGTTTCCAAATGGACGTTTTTGCAAGTCGCCCATCCTGTAAAGAGGCTTAAAAGCATCGTAAAACGTGGCGGTCGCGTTGTGGTTGTTGACCCTCGAGAGACTGAGACCGCCAAAGTGGCTGGTGAGTATCAGGCTATTCGTCCCGGAACGGACGTGTATTTTCTACTCAGTTTCCTACACGTGCTGGTTGATCTGTACCCGCCGGAAAAAACGCTGGACGTACAGTATTTTGATGGCATCGAACAACTCGAGTCTCTTGCCAAAGATTGGGCCCCAGAACGCACAGCCACAATAACGGGTATTGCCCCCGGCCAATTGAGAGACCTTGTTGGCGCATTTTGTCGTGCTCAAGGTGCTGCCATCGCGACGGGTACGGGGTTGGGTATGGGGGGGCAGGGCACCCTCGCCCAGTGGTTGGTTGAGGTCATTATTGCCCTCAGTGGTAACTTGGATCGGGAAGGCGGTCATTTAATTGGTGAGGGAATCTTCGACTTTGCAGCCTACGCCAAGCGCAAGGGGTTGTTTGCCCGAGATACGCGCTCGAGGGTTGGCAACTTCCGCAGTTTAAACGGTGCCATGCCCGGTGGCATATTGGCCGATGAAATTCTAACACCGGGAAAAGAGCAGGTCTCAACCTTATTTGTCACCGGGGGTAATCCTTTGATGACAATGCCTAATGCCGAGCGCCTTCGTTCTGCCTTCACAAAATTGAAGCTTTTAGTGGTGACCGATATTTATTTAAATGAGACGGCCAGCTTGGCGGATTACGTCTTGCCGGCGACTTCGCCGTTAGAGAGACCTGATTTGCCCTTCGTTTTTCCACTGTTTTTAGGCTTGCAGTCGATTCCCTATTTGGCGGCAACCGAAGCGGTATTGGCGCCTCCGGGCGAGACCCGCGACGAGGCCACAATTTACACACAACTCGCGACAGCCTGCGGAGTGGGATTGTTTGGTTCCAAGTTGCTTCAAAGCGTTTTGAGTGGTCTCACTTGGCTGGGTACGTTGCGGGGTTGGGGCTTCCCTCAGCGCTGGCTGCTTAATCGTATTTTAAAACACAATAAGGCACCCGGTTTTCGGGAACTACTCGACCATCCCGACGGGTATCCTGTGGCTAGCACCAAGTCCGGTAGTTTTTTGGGTAAACGCGTAACCACCGAAAACGGTAAAGTACAGCTGGCGCCTTCAGATTTTGTGGCACGGTTGGCAGAGTTGGCAACACCCGCTAGCGGTACCACATCGCCGGGCGACTTCAGACTGATTTCAAAGCGACGCCACAATACCCACAACAGTTGGACCCAGAATGTGGCTTCTTTGACGCGAGGCGATAACGAACAAACGAATGTGGCTTATATGAACCCAGCCGATTTGGCAGGCTTAAAGCTTTCGGCTGGAAGCGCTGTTGATATTACTTCTGCAGCGGGGAGCATCCGCTTGCCCGTAGCGGCTTTGCAAACCTTGGAGCGGGGCTTGGTCTCGGTACCTCATGGGTGGGGGCACCAGCATGCTCAAGGACTCAATATCGCCAACAAGCTGCGGGGGGCCAACGTCAATATTCTCGCATCTGATGGCCCTGAGGGTTTGGAGCCGCTCTCGGGCATGGCGCACTTAACCGGTATTCCTGTAAACGTTGTGCCATCTTCAGAGCCTGTGAATCCCCACAGCTGGTCGGGTATTTGATCAAATGGTTGCTGTCATCTTGCGAGATCTTTGCGATCAGATATTCAGCGTAGCGCGAGCCATCGGTGGTGTGAGATTAATGTGCGTAGGAGCGTTTGATGAGGCTACTTGAAGCCTGGGTCACTCGCTGCTTCGCTAACCCAACAGTAACGCTGCTGTTACTGCTGGGCGTTACCGTATTAGCCGGCGCCTTTGGAGCGAATCAATTCCGCCTTAATTCTTCCATGGACGAGGTCATACTGCCCCGCGACTCAGAGCATTGGTTCAGTGATGACGAAGCATTAAAAACGGATTTTCCTCAACTCCGTAATTTGACCATCATTGTAGTGGCAGGTGCCGAGGCTGCGCAGGTCTCTGAAGCGGTTGATACGGTTTTGGCTGCCGCTCCCGATTTTGTAGAGCTCGATCAAATCGCTACTCCTATGCGGGAACCCGCGATCCGTAATGCGCTAGCGTTTTATCTCGACCGTCCAGATTTCTTGGCGCTTATTGACGGCGTGCAACCATTGGTGACGCTAAGCACGGCACTGCAGGGTGAGGGTGCCCTGACCGGTGCATTAGGCGTGCTCGGTGTAACCTTGCCCAATGAGACGCCGCCGGCGTTGTTAGATCTCTTACAGGGAAAAGCGACGACATTAAAAAACCTGGATCTGGTCAAAAATGCAGTGCCAGCCATGCTCAGCCCCTATGATGATTTATTTTATGAATTGATTCTTGTCAGTGATAAGCCGAATTTTGATGCGCAGTTTCCCGGCGCTGAGATTGTTCAGAATATAGAAAAGTGGATTGCACCTGTGGTGGCAGCCCACCCTGCGCTAACTATAGCTTTGACGGGTGATATCGTGCTCGCTCATGAAGAAATTTCCGATGCTCTAGCTGGGGTTAAATTGGCGGCAGGGTTATCGACTGTATTTCTCATATTGGTGTTGGCGCTGGGTGTAAGGTCAGGGGTTTTGACCGCAGGCATGCTGCTGCTAGTCGTTATCGGAAGTCTATGGACCCACGCTTTAGCTATGATCACGGTGGGTCAGTACAACACCCTGTCCCTCGCCTTTCTCGTCATGTTCTTTGGTTTGGGTGTCGACTTTGGATTGCACTACGGCTTGGCGGTGCGCGAAGTCCGAGCCGAAAGTAATGCCGTGGCGAGTGCGGTTCGCAATACGGGTGTTGCTCTGATGCTGTCGGCGGCAACAACGGCCTGGGCGTTTTTATCTTTCATGCCAACAGAATACAAAGGGCTTGGGGAGCTGGGGATAATTTCCGCTGGCGGTATGTTGGTCGCCATTTTTCTAACAGTCACCTTATTGCCAGCACTGTTTGGTTTGCTGGGTTTACCCGGCAGCCTACCCTCCAGAGTACGGCCATTGAAATTACGGTGGCCTAGCATGCAGTTAACATTGGCTATTTGGTTAGTCTTAGGTGTAACAGCCACATTAAAAGCGCGTGATGCCCACTTTGATTACTCTGTCGCGGGGCTGCGCGATCTCGAGACGCCGGCCATGACGTTACTTGATCGACTGCAACGCGGTGGCTTCAGTACCGACTACAGTATTTCTACCATGGCCTTACCGGATGAGCTGCCAGACTTGAAAGCACAGCTTGCCCAATTGGAGGCTGTCGGCTACGTAAGATCTATCGAAGATTTTCTACCGCAGTCCGATCACAAGGATCGCGTCTTAGCGCTGACTCAATTGCGCGAGGCCCTAGACCTTGTTTCAGGGTTTCCAGCTCTTGAGCCTCAAGTTGTAAGAGCGCAATTAGCGGCGCTGTCAACGATGCCGACATTGCCCGCGGAGATTTTAAATTTAATATCCATGCTGCAGGGCTACGATGACGCCCAGTTGATTGCCCTTGATGGAGACATTCGTGAGGCCATTTCACAGTGGCGCAAAGACCTAGAGCCATTACTCACTAGTGAGCCGCCCCAAATCAGTGATTTATCGCAACAGTTGCAACGTCGGTGGATCCTGCCGGATGGACGTCATCGACTTGAGTTTGGACCTGCCACGCCGACCCAAAGCAGAGAAGGGTTGAACACATTTGTCAGTGCGGCAAACACAGTTGTGGATAACGGAGGTGGACGCGCAGTCATTGAGTACGGTGTAGGCAGTGTGGTTGTTAGAGCCTTTCAGCAGGCCTCGATTCTGGCAGTGCTGGGCATTGCTCTGATGTTAACGCTTTATTATCGAAATCTGATTATGCCCATGGTTGTTATTGTTCCACTGATGCTGACAACCGTACTCACCTTTGCGGTTATGGAGTGGGTAGGGCTGTCTCTCAACATGGCTAACGTTTTAGTAGTGCCACTCATCTTTGGTTTAGGGATTGATTCAGCGATTCACATTGCGCACCGTTATCAGACTTTGGGTTCTGTCGAGCGACTGATGCAATCGAGTACTCCAAGGGCGGTCATGCTGTCAGCGGTAACGACGGTGGCAACCTTTGCCTCTTTGATGACAAGCACCCATCGAGGTGCGGCGTCTTTGGGTCAGTTACTGACTATCGCAATTCCTATTATGGTGGTTGTGACTTTCTCCTTGGTGCCGGTTCTGATGACTTATTTCGGACGATTTACCGACCGCCCCCTACACAATTAAAAGGTAGCTCTACCATGCATGCAATTTGGCAAAGACCCCGTCCAGATATCCCAAAGTCTGAAGCCTTAGTCAGAGTTACTGTGGTTTACGTGATTGCCTTGTTTGTCGCGGGGCTGGTGCTCATTTTGTCAACGGCTGAGCCTTTGTGGCGCGCATTATGGGCTGATTTGGCGGCAACCGTCGTGGTATTTGGAGCTAGCCGTTGGCACCGTAATAGCAGTTTTTATGATGCGTTTTGGTCTGTGATTCCGCCTGTGCTGATGCTTTGGTGGATGGTGGTAGGGAGTAGTGCGTCAACGCTTCGTGAGATGCTGGTCCTTGCCTTATTGCTCTTTTGGGCGACGCGACTGACCTGCCACTGGGCGTATTACTGGCCGGGCTTGCACCATGAGGACTGGCGATACGGCATGCTTCGAGAGCAGGCGGGTCGCAATGCTGTTGCTGTGGATTTAATGGGAGTCCATGTATTTCCGACCATACAGGTGTTTTTGGGTATGTTGCCGGTTTATGCCGTTACGGTACTCGGAGATCAACCCCTCAATGTAATAGACGGTTTGGCGGCGCTTGTTATGTTCGCTGCGATTACCTTGCAGATGACCGCCGATGTCCAACTGCACGCATTTGCGGCACAGGCAAAGCCCGGAGATACGTTGGAAACGGGGCTCTGGTCACGCAGTCGACATCCTAACTACCTGGGTGAAATCGGTATGTGGGTGGGTTTGGCGCTTTTTGGACTGGCTGCTTACCCTCAGGGTGCATGGTGGGTAGGGCTAGGCGCTCTGGCCATGATTCTAATGTTCCGCTACGCCAGTATTCCCATGATGGAGAAACGCTCTTTGGCGCGTCGGCCTGAATACGCGGACACAATGGCACGAATCCCCATGTTGCTTCCGCGGCTACGCAGTCATCCCGAAGGTGCGAGCGACTGATGACCTGATGGGGGCTTTAAATAGCCGCCTAGCAAACGGCTTCGCTGCCGTATCTGCATCGCTATCTATTTGAGACAGCAATCTAGCCGCAGGCATGAGATTGCAGACATTTCTGTCAGATGCACGGAGCCATGACTTCTGGTGGTAGCGGAAGGGCATGGGATGCCTTGAGGGCGGCAGATGCTCAGGAAAAACTTTGTGAGTCTCCAGAGCGTGGGCTCGACCCGTTGGCAAAAAACGCCTTGCTAGCGGTGGGCGCAATATCATGCGCGTCACGCAACTGCGCGTCTTATAAAAACCCATTAAACGACGGACATTTTATTTTCAGTCGTATCAGTTGACGTCACGGAGTAAACGAGCGCTTAGTATGGCCAGACACAAAGCGAGCTGTATTGCTATGCAAAGAGTCACTGCTGTCACAACCGTTCATATATTAGGGCTGCTCGTCGCTCTGGGCTTTTCCAGTATCTCCTCGGCTCAGGGTGCAGGAAATACCTTCATAGACCTTTTACGTGTCGTTAAAGAGGTCCGTGGCGAGTTCTTTGACGATAACTTTGGCGACCCTGAAACCGATGCCCTACCTTTCGCGAGTGAGGCCAATACATCCCGATTTCTCTCTCAAGCGACCTTTGGGGCTACGCGCAGTGATGTGTCGGCCCTGGTCGGTACTAGCGTCTCTGATTGGCTGCTGCAGCAGTTTAGTGAGGATCCTTCTGATTATCTTGCGACTCTCGATAGTTATCAGGCTCGGCTTCCGTTCCTGATTCTAAACCCATGGAATCGCGAGGCGACGACTTTTGCATTTTGGCAGCACAGTATCACGGGGAGCGATCAGCTCCGCCAGCGGATGGTGTTCGCGCTGTCTCAAATCTTAGTGTTATCCAATGCGACGGCCAATGCGCTCAGCGTTTACCCGGAGGCTGTGGCATATCATCAGTCGTTGTTAACAGAGTTTGGCTTGGGTAGTTACCGCGACCTCCTCGAGGCCGTGACGTACTCTCCGGGGATGGGCTTTTACTTAACGTATATGGGTAATGAAAAGGAGGACCCAGAAACAGGTCGTCAACCCGACGAAAATTATGCCAGAGAGATTCTCCAGTTGTTCACGATGGGGACGGTTTCGCTCAATGACGATGGATCCTTGGCCACAGATGTAGAGGGCGAGGGCAGTGCATTGGAGCTTTACGATAACGATGACATTACCGGCCTTGCAAAGGTGTTTACGGGTTTGGATCGCAACGTAACCCGTGCTCAGGCGGAAAATAATCCAGAGTCCCCGGAAGTCTTGAAGAGTTGGCGGGAGCCGATGGTTGTCTACCCGGCCAAACATGCTGAGGCCGTGAAAACCTTTTTGGGGCTGACGATCCCAGAAAATACGAACGCCTCAGACAGTATTACGCTTGCTCTGAATCATCTGATGAGCGTGCCGAGTGTTGGCCCGTTTTTATCCCGGCAGCTCATTCAGCGCTTTACTACATCTAATCCCTCGCCTGAATATATCGCCAGAGTCACGGAGATCTTCAATGACGGCCGTTACACCCTTCCCAATGGGGTGGTCGTTGGTGGCGGGATGCGCGGCGATCTAAAGGCAACGATTGCGGCTATATTGCTCGATCGCGAAAATCTTGATCCCGAGGAACCAGACTACTTTGGGAAATTGCGCGAACCTGTTTTACGTTTTACTCAATGGGCCAGAGCTTTCAATGTCGGTACCGTTACGCCCGAATACACCTTAGAGTTATACGACCTGTCATCGGTTACCCAGTACGGTCAGGATTTAGCTCAACACCCCTTTCGTGCGCCCTCGGTATTTAATTTTTACCGCCCCGGCTATGTCCCGCCTGGAACAAATAGTGGCGCTGCAGGTATGACAGTGCCGGAGCTGCAAATAGTGAACACAGAAACTATCCCGGCTTATATGAATTTTATAACGTTCTTTGCTACGGCCAGCACTCAAAACGCAGACCTTTCACCCTATCGCGAAATCGGGGGCTTGACCGGTGTCGATTTTGATCCAGAGCTGGCGCGCACCAGCTTTGTTCCCGACTACAGTTACGAGGAAAGTTTGGCCGATGATTTGCCAGAACTTTTTGCGCACTTAAATCTGTTGTTGGCGAGTGGTGCTCTGTCGCAACCGGCGGTGGACAGCTTTATCGATGTAGTGGCTGGAGTGCCTTCTGATACTGATGATGATTGGCGTACAACTCGCGTTGGGCTGGCTGTTGCGCTGGTCATGACGTCAGCCGATTATTTGGTCGCGCATTGAGGACTATACAATGAAGCATCCTCTCAATAGACGGCAGTTTCTCTCGAGCGGTATAGGCTGCTTGAGTTCGTTGGCCTTAGCCTCGCTCACCAGTCCTGTTAGGGCACAAGTCAGCGACGACTACCGAGCTTTAGTTTTGCTCTTTCAATTTGGCGGGGTGGACTGCCACGATACGGTAATTCCCTACGGCACGAGCGAATACAACGAGTATGCCAATATTCGTAGTGACCTTTTGAGTGCTTATGGAGATGGTCGAGCGCGCAGTAGCTTGCTGCAGTTGGCGTCTTCTGGGGTGGGCGCAGAATTTGCCTTGCCGCCTGAGTTTTCGGGAATGAAAACATTGTTTGACGAGGGTGCGGCAGCTGTAGTGGGCAACATTGGCCCCCTAGTTGAACCGGTGACTCGAGACAGTTACTCGGCTGGGGGGATCGCGTTACCGCCACGGCTATTTTCACACAATGATCAACAGTCACTTTGGCAGTCGGGCTCACCCGAGGGTGCTTCCGCTGGCTGGGGTGGGCTGTTTTCAGATTTACTGAGCACCCAGGGCATCAGTTCTGTTTCAGATTTTTCCGCATTAACAACGGCCCGGGATCGCCTTTTTGTTACTGGATACGAGACCGTACCTTATACGGCCTCAGCGGGCGGCTTAGGTGTTGATCTTAATGGTTTAGTTAAGGATCAAGCTAACGGAACTTTGGCGGATGTCTACCAGATGCTGACGGCCCAAGGCGAATCCGCTGCCCACATTTTAACCCGTGATCTTGCGGCCACTACCGTTGACGCTTTTGCTGCAAATATTGAATATTCATCCATTCTTCGCGAAGCCCCCGATTTGGGCGTTACGTTTGACTCAGGAGCGCTGGGCAATCAGCTCGAGCGTGTCGCAAAAATTATCGCAAGCCGCCAGCAGTTTGGGGTTAACCGCCAGATCTTTTTAGTGGGCGCTTATGGTTACGATACTCACAGCTCTCAAGCCCAGACTTTGTCCAGTCTGCACAATCAGCTCGATGCTGGAGTAAGTGCCTTCAGCGAGGCGATTAAAAATCTGGGTATTTTTAATCAGGTGACTCTGGCAACGGCGTCGGACTTTGGACGCACACTGACAGATAATGGGGACGGCACCGATCATGGTTGGGGCGGCCATCAATTTGTCGTGGGAGGCGCGGTTAATGGCGGGGTGCTGTACGGTGACATACCACCTCCGAGCCTTGAGCACAGTCAGGACGCCGGCAATGGCAGACTGATTCCTACAATTGCCGTGGATCAGTATGCGGCCTCACTGGGGCAGTGGCTGGGTCTCGATGAAAGTAGCTTGGCACAAGCGCTACCCAACCTCGGTAATTTTGGCGCCAACCCACTGTCCAACCTCCTTCTCTGAGAGAACCCATCTAACTTGAGCTGGCAGAAGCCCGCTGGCCGAAGAGGGCGGCAAACCGATATGATTGGCGCTCTCAAAAAGGCTGAACCTGTCATGTCCCCACACAGCTTCATTGAAACCTACCAAGTCGACCATGCTGTCTGCGACCGTATTGTGGGCTTCTTCATAGATAATAAGCATTTGGCCCAAGCTGGCCGGCTTGGGGAAAATCCTCGAGTCGATAAATCGATGAAGGATTCACTCGACCTGAGTGTTCCTATTCGCCTGTATGGTCAGGTTGATCCCTTTTTCGAATTGCTCACGGACTTTGTGAAGCGTTATGTCGATAAATATTATTACAACACTGGCGCAAATGGGCTTGGACCCCTCGGTTTTTCAGAGTGGTCAAACATTCAGGAGTATCCGGTAGGAGGCGGTTACCCCGCTATTCATTGTGAGCGCGACCGACTTGAATACTGTCATCGGGCTTTGGTGTGGATGCTCTACCTTACGGATACCCCGGGTGGTGGCACTGAGTTTCCACATCAAGGTATGACCACCGAATGTGTCAAAGGGAATCTCATTCTTTGGCCCAGTGATATGACGCATATGCACCGGGGGGTTGTGTCTAACAGTCACGAAAAAATGATATTCACGGGCTGGATAGATTTCATTACTGCCGAACGCAGCCAAGGCGTTTGAAGGAGCTTCTGCGGTTTCCTAAAAAATTGGAAAACCAAGCACTTTGAGCGGGGTGGTAGACTAAGCGCACCAGCCGAAAACTGCCTGTAACACTCCTTAACCTGTCGCGGGGTCGTGAGTGAGCTTCACGTTCGCCCTTCAGAGCGTAGGCCTGGCAGCCTCCCCTCAGGGTTCAGTAGCGCGATTGTATAAGGGTAATGAGTTCATGGTGGTACCAACAGACACGTCAACAGCGAATGACTCGGGGCTTCTATGGCAGCCTTCCGCAGATCGGCTGGCGCAAAGTCGCATTTATGATTTTATGGGTTTCCTTGAAACACGGGGCCTCGGTGATTTCGACGATTATCGCAGTTTGCATCAGTTTTCGGTGACCCAACGGGAGAGCTTTTGGTCGGCGTTTTGGGACTACGCGAACATTATTGCAGCGCACAAGGGCACTGTGGTTGTAGAAAATCCCGATACCTTTCCCTGCCAGTCGGTTCCGGGAGTGCGCTGGTTCCCAGAAGCACGCATGAACTTTGCGGAAAATTTGCTGCGTTACCGTGACGATCGGCCCGCACTGATTTCTCGCCTGGAAAATGGCCAGCGTCGGGTCGTTACCTTTAAGCAGCTCTATAACAACGTGGCGGCACTTGCGGCGAGTTTGCGAAGCCAAGGCGTGGGCCCTGGAGATCGCGTTGCTGGCTTCATGCCGAATATCATCGAAACTGTCGAGGCGATGCTGGCGACAACGAGTTTGGGTGCCATTTGGTCATCCTGCTCCCCCGACTTCGGTATTAACGGCGTGCTTGATCGTTTTGGTCAAATTCAACCCAAGGTCTTAGTCGGCGCCGACGGCTACTTTTATAACGGTAAAGTCTGCGACTCACTAGAGCGCCTAGCTGCAATTAGCGGTGCCATCGACTCCTTAGTAAGGGTGGTTGTGGTGCCAGTAATCTCGGAGCAACCTGACTGTTCTGGGATTTCCAATGCTGTGCAGTGGCAAGATTTTCTCGATACCTCGGCAACTGAGGTGCAGTTTGCGCAGCTCCCTTTTGATCACCCCTTATTCATTATGTATTCCTCGGGTACCACGGGCATGCCCAAGTGCATTGTGCACGGCGCAGGTGGCACATTAATTCAGCACCTAAAAGAGCATCAGCTGCACGTTGATCTGAGTCGAGATGACGTTCTGTTTTACTTCACGACCTGCGGGTGGATGATGTGGAACTGGTTGGTGTCAGGGCTTGCTAGCGGTTCGCCACTCGTCTTATACGACGGGTCGCCCTTTGCCGAGGAAGGGCTGTCATTACTAAAGGCAATAGAGGCAGAACGGATTTCTATTTTTGGCGTGGGGGCAAAGTACCTTGCGGCGTTAGAGAAGGCGGGCATTGTTCCCAATGACGAGGTGGATCTGGCGAGTCTTAAGACGATCCTCTCGACGGGCTCGCCGCTCTCTCATGAGAGTTTCCGTTACGTTTATAAGGGGTTTAAAGCGGATATTTGCCTGTCATCAATTAGTGGCGGCACCGATATTTTGTCCTGCTTTGTAGGAGGGAGCCCGATTCTCCCGGTGCACGTTGGAGAGATTCAAGCACCGGGCTTAGGCATGGCGGTGGAAATTTGGGGCGATGCCGGTGAGGCGCTTTTGGAAGAGAAAGGGGAGTTGGTCTGCACCCAACCGTTTCCTAGCATGCCCATTGGTTTCTGGAACGATACTGATGGCGACCAGTATCGCCAAGCCTATTTCGGCAGCTGGCCCAATATTTGGGCCCATGGTGATTATGGTGAATTAACGTCTGCGGGGGGTTACATCATTCACGGGCGCTCCG
Organism: Luminiphilus sp. nBUS_16; assembly: GCF_051201645.1. GTDB lineage: Bacteria > Pseudomonadota > Gammaproteobacteria > Pseudomonadales > Halieaceae > Luminiphilus. The sequence goes on from NZ_CP179205.1 coordinate 1,173,805, forward strand.
ACGCGGTTTTGAACCCCGGCGGGGTGCGGATTGGTACGGCGGAAATCTACCGTCAAGTTGAGCGGCTTGAAGAGGTGCAGGAAAGCATTGTGGTCGGTCAGGAGTGGGCTAACGACGTTCGTGTGATTCTGTTTGTGGTGCTGACTCCTGGGGTCACACTCAACGAGGACCTTCGGAGTCGTATTTCCAAGGCCATTCGGGAGAACACGACCCCGAGACACGTTCCCGCAAAAATTCTTGAGGTTAGCGATATCCCCAGAACTTTGAGCGGAAAAATTGTAGAGCTCGCGGTACGCAATGCAATTCACGATCGACCGGTAAAAAACACCGACGCCCTCGCTAATCCAGAGGCCCTAGATGCCTTCAGGGACCGCGAGGAGCTTCTCACCTGAGCTGCCGGCCCTCTGGCCAGGCGTTGGGTGCTAGGGTGGGCCGGCGAGGGCCTACCCTTTGGTCAAGTCACGGCCTGACGAGGGAAGATCTCCTTTAGGCGGCTCGAAGCGCCTCCCCTAAAGTGTCTCGCCCTAACGCCTCCTGCGCTTCGCCATTGGCCCACGCCAAGACGCCCTTGATAAATACAGAAGCGACAATCCCCTTGGGACGATTGACCATTTGCTTGTGATCAAATATCTCACGGTGCTCCAGCACTCGTGTCTGATCGGGCTCCCAGTTATCGAGGGCATTTGGATTGATCAAAACCATATCGGCACGAGCACCGATAGCGAGAGAGCCCGCGTCCAGCCCAAACACAGTGGCAGGCTCTTTGGTGAGGCGATGAACCATTCGCGCCACGGTTGCCTCGTCGCGCTCCTTGGCCAATTTTAGTGACATCAGGTTGCTGTCAAAAAACGCCATATTAGTAATGTGGGCGCCGGAATCATTAAACCCCGGTAAAGCCTGATCATCGAGTAAATAGTCGAGGGTGGCTTTGTTTCCCGCGTTAGCAATGTCGGCATAAAATCGAAACGTTTTATCGTAGCGGCGCATCATGTGAAGCATAAAATCAGCATCGTCACGCAGAATCGCGGGAAACTCCTCAAAGGCGGTTTGTTCTCCCCGCGAGCGTGCGGCGGTTTCGTCTCCAGATTTAAAGCGTTGTACCCGCTCCATGACCTGAGCCATTGATTCGCCATCCCAATGGCTAATAGGTGCACCGTCGAATATTAGTTGGTGGGCATCGCGTATCACGAGACTGTCAGGGAACCCATGCCGAGTTTTCCAGCTGGCAAAATCGCCGCCGGTGCGACCGTGCATCCACTCTTTGCGAAACAACTCCACCCAGTCGGGGTCGTGCATCAGCGCTTTTCGCCCCTCAACGTCATCGTATTCTCTAGCGATGAGTTGCGAGGTGGCTGTCATCTCCTCAAATAGGGGGCTAACAATGCCATCTGACCAGACCCTAAAATTGGTTCCCAGGGCTTGAAAGTGCAGCTTGCCCTTGAATAACCACGTATTTAAAAGGCGGGCGACTTTGAGAAATAGTCGTCCCGATTTAGGTGCCGCCGTCATCTCCATAGCAGAGAGCGCTGAGGTTTTTAGCGGCTTGCCAAACAAACGGCCGCTGGTCAGTGAGAAATAAAGCAGCGCTGTCAGACGATTCTCAAGGATGGGGGTGGTTTGCCAGACGCGATCATAGTTGCGCACCACTTTTAACAAACGACGCAGCTCCTTAAAGCTTGCAAACTGCGTGGGTATGCGTTTTGCCGTGTTGGGATCATTTGACAGGTAGTGAAAAGGCAGTCCGTCAGTGCTTAGTCCCATGTACCCCTGTTGCATAGCTGTTTCGAGCAGCGTTTCCATCTTCACTAGCTCGCTTTCGGTGGGCGCTCGGCTGACGCTTGCTTCCAAGCCCATGGCCTCGATGCGTAGCATCGAGTGCGGCACGAAGGTGGCGATATTGGGGCCAAGGGGAAGATCGGCGAAGTGATCCATGTAATCCCCGGTATTGTCCCAGGTTATTTTTTCAGAAACTTTGCGCAATACGGCTTTGGGGATGTTTTCGACGCGAGTAAAGCAGTCAACGATCGGCTCCTGATCGCCGGTTTTTTGGCTGCCAAAGCTGGTCCCCAAGCTGCAATTACCCACGACCACTGTCGTCGTGCCATGCCGAACAACCTCGGGCAAGGCAGGCTCGACGTCGACTTCAAGATCGAGGTGGGTATGGATGTCGAGTAAGCCCGGCATCAGCCACTGGCCTGAGGCCTCAACGACGGCCTCTGCATGGCCAGCCGGTAGATTTTCGCCCCTAGCGACCACTTTACCTTCTCGAATCGCTACATCTTGAACGGCTGGAAGATCACCGCTGCCATCGAAAAACGTCGCGCCCTTGATTAAAAGGTCCCATGTGCTTGCCACTGATACTGCCCCCGGTTTGGTCTCTGGCCTAGTTACGGCCGTGGCCGGCAATTTTAGCTCAGTTAGGCGCTGGCTGTGCAAAGTTTTATCGGGGGATGAGATGGGGTTTTTATGACCTCCGCCCGGCGTAGGTACCAAGCTTTAAAGCTTTGAACCTGTCGTCATTGCGGACTCATTGGGTTATGGCCCTCAGTCGCTCCCAAAAGCGTCATTAATGGTCCAATTGACGCGCTTATGAGCGACATTTTGAGTCAAAAAAGCGACGTCAATGCAGCGGGATTATGCACAGTCCGGCACGCAGAAAAGACCTGCCCGAATCGGCTCATGGTTAGCGTGCAACGCAGAAAGGCTGGTTTTTCCCATGTTAAAGCGATAAACGCTGTTTGAAGAGCGCAACGCTGATGTCCCAGCCGAAATCCGTCAGGTCACGGTTAGGGCACACCGTTATAACAAAACACGGTGGGAGTGATTGCTATGCGCAATCATGTCTCCAATAATGCCGGGGTGCGCAGGGTTTGGGGCGGCATCTGCGGTCAATCCCGTCGGTAACTTTGAGGGGGTGTTTGAAGGATTATCTTAGGCCCTACGGGCTTTGGGGACCCCTTTAAAACATAAAATAAAGATAACAACACAACTCGAGCTGCGACCTGCCTTTGGGAGCGGTTGTAGCCGCCTCTTAAACGTACAAACAAGCTCGGATAATTCGAGCAGTTTACCAATGGCCATTTTGAAGGAATCCTGAACCATGCCCAGTGATATCGATATTGCCCAGGCGGCAACCCCACAACCCATAGCTGATATTGCAACGGGCTTGTCTATACCTGAAGAGGCTTTGGAACCGTATGGTCGTACAAAAGGGAAAATCAATCTTAACTGGCTGCTGGATCAGCCTGTAAGACCCTCGGCGCGGATGATTTTGGTCACCGCGATCAGTCCAACGCCCTCGGGTGAAGGCAAGACCACCACGACGGTGGGGTTGGGCGATGCCCTGCGACATATTGGTAAGGACGCGATGATCTGCCTGAGGGAGCCATCTTTGGGGCCCGTGTTTGGCATGAAAGGCGGTGCTGCAGGCGGTGGCTACGCGCAGGTGATTCCCATGGAGGACATCAATCTGCACTTTAATGGCGATCTGCATGCCATTGGCGTAGCCAACAACCTTCTCTCTGCCTTGCTCGATAATCACATCCATCACGGGAATGCGTTGGGAATTGATGTGCGTCGTGTGACCTGGAAGCGGGTGCTGGACATGAACGATCGAGCGCTACGAGACATCACCGTTGCCATGGGAGGCGTTGGCAATGGTTATCCCAGACAAGATGGCTTCGATATTGTCGTGGCATCAGAAATTATGGCGATTTTTTGCCTCGCTACGGACTTGGCAGATCTCAAAGCGCGTATTGGTCGCATCGTTGTTGGCTACACTCGGGATAAGACCCCCGTGCGAGCTTCCGATTTAAAGGCTGAGGGAGCCCTCACCGCGGTTCTCAAAGACGCGTTAGCGCCCAATTTGGTGCAAACCCTAGAAGGGACTCCAGCGTTTGTTCACGGCGGACCTTTTGCCAATATTGCTCACGGCTGTAACAGCGTTATTGCGACAACGGGTGCGTTGCGCCTGGCCGAGTATGTTGTCACCGAAGCGGGTTTTGGTGCTGACCTGGGTGCTGAGAAATTTATCGATATCAAGTGTCGCTCAGCAAACCTGAGACCTTCAGTCGCAGTGTTGGTCGCTACTATCCGGGCTCTGAAGTTCCACGGTGGCGTCGCTAAAGAAGACCTCAATGGAGAAAATCTGGAGGCATTGGGTGCGGGCATGGTTAACCTGGAACGCCACGTTAAGAATATTCGTGACAACTACGGGGTCACACCGATCGTCTCGATCAATCAGTTCATTAGCGACACTGATGCAGAGTTAGCGTTGCTGGTGGAACGGGTCGAGGCTATGGGCGTGCGCGTAGCCATTGCGAGTCACTGGGCAAACGGCGGGGCAGGTGCTGCGGACCTGGCTCACATGGTTGCCGAGGTTTGCGATGCGGATGAGAAATCTGCGAACGCTGGTCATGACACCTTTGTTTACCCTGATTCCGCAACGCTGAAAGAAAAGATCGAGGCGGTTGCTACAAAGGTGTACGGTGCCAGTGAGGTGACGATGAGCGGTAAAGTCCGCAATCGCCTGAAAGAACTTGAAGCAGAGGGCTACGGTGGCATGCCGGTTTGTATTGCTAAGACCCCCTACTCGTTTTCCACCGACCCTTCGCTCAAAGGGGCGCCCTCGGGGCATGTGATGGATATCCGAGAAATCAGACTGTCAGTGGGCGCAGGTTTTGTCGTCGCCGTCTGCGGCGATGTCATGACGATGCCAGGTTTGCCGAAGGTGCCTGCCAGTGAAAATATCGATGTTGTTAATGGACAAGTGACCGGACTTTTCTAGATGCCAGCACATGCAACCGATCCAAGGCCTATGCTCCGCGTTAACGACGTGACGGAGACGAGCACGCGCTCAGTGGATCAGTTTGATCGCGTTGTTGTGGAGGCGCCACTGGCGATTTCGGTAGACCAAAAAACGCTACTGACCACGATGCGAACGCCAGGTCACGATGAGGAGCTGGCAGTTGGATGGCTGTTGAGCGAAGCTGAAATAAAGGTGCCAGCTGACATTATTAGTGTCGAACGGGTGGGTGCCTCTGAGCTGCGTCATTGGGGAGTAGAGGAAGAGTCAGCAGTGGATACGGTGCTGGCTGAGCTGGGGGCCGGCGTTGTTCCCCCAAGGCCAAGGGCCTACCTGACCTCAAGTTCATGCGGGGTGTGTAGCAGTGATGTTCTGGCGACAACGCCGAAGCCGGGTGTGGCTTTGCACAGCGAAGATTGGGTGATCACGCCACAAGCCGCCCATGTTCTTATCAAGCAGATGCGCTGCGAACAAAAGATGTTTGACTTAACGGGGTCTCTCCACGCCGCGGCTCTGGCCGGCCCCGATAATCAATTGCTAGTCGTTCGGGAAGACGTTGGGCGACATAATGCGGTCGATAAAGTCGTGGGGAATGCATTTCTCGAAGGTAACTTTCCCCTCACTGACCACATACTGGTGGTGAGCGGGCGTGTTTCTTACGAAATTGTGACGAAGGCTTTGAGCGCCAGTGTTGCTGCGATTGTGGCGGTTTCTGGGCCTACCACGTTAGCCGTGGACCTCGCCCGAGCCCATGGTTTGGTGTTGATTGGCTTCACACGCGATGATCGACTCAATGTCTACTCAGGTAAGGGACGGGTAAAACTCTGATGGAAGCACCTATTAAAACGCCCGAGCAGATTGACGCGCTAAAGGGGTTGCTTATGCCCATTGTGGAACGAGAACCCGGCCCCGTTTTGTTATGCCTGCAGGCGGCACAGACGCATTATGGTTACGTACCTGATGGCGCGGTGGCGGTTATCGCAGAGGTTTGTAACGTCTCGCGCGCCGATGTGCACGGCACTTTTTCTTATTACAGCGATCTTAAGAAGGCGCCCCCTCCCGAGATTTCCGTGCGTTTGTGCGCTGCCGAGGCCTGCCAAGCGGTGGGTGGTCGAGGGCTGGCTGCGGCTTGGGACGAGGCTTGCGCGGCTGACCCGGAATTGGCCGCAGCTACAGGTACCAACGAGCCGGTGTTCTGTCTCGGTAATTGTGCCTTGGGTCCAGCAGCTCTTGTGAACGATGAGCTTATTGGGAACGCGAATGTAGAAGCGCTAAAATCCGCGATAAAGGCCGCTCAGAATGCGGCGGAGACAGCGTTATGACGGTTTGGTTTGTTCCCCGCGACGCGGCAGCACTTTCGGTGGGTGCCAATGCTGTGGCGGCTGCGCTTGAGGCGCAAGGCGAGCAGGTGGTGCGCACCGGAAGTCGCGGGTTGTTGTGGCTGGAGCCTTTGGTCGAACGCGCTGATTCGCGCAGTGGAATACGGGTGGGCTGGGGCAATGTGCAGGCGTCAGACTTCGCCAGTGGTGACCTAACAGAGACTGCCCCTAATTATCTTGGAGTTGTCGAAGAGCTGGATTATCTGGCGTGCCAAGAGCGCTGGATCTATGAGCGCGTCGGCATTACCGACCCGGTCGACCCGGAGGATTATCTGTCCCACGGTGGGATGGTGGGTTTGCAACGCGCCCTGAATCTGAGCCCCGCCGATGTCGTTACCGCAGTCACGGCATCGGGCCTTCGAGGCCGCGGTGGTGCCGGTTTCCCTACGGGTATTAAATGGCAGACGGTGGCTGAGCAAGCTGCCGTGCCCCACAAAGGTGACCCCATTGACGCCCCGCGTCACAAATACATTTGTGTGAACGCAGACGAGGGCGACAGTGGCACCTTCGCAGACCGCATGCTGATGGAAGGCGATCCTTTTTGCCTTCTCGAAGGCATGGCGATTGCGGCACATGCTGTGGGCGCCGATCGAGGCATGATTTATTTGAGGTCTGAGTATCCGGCTGCCATAGCCGTGATGCACGAGGCGATTGACAAGGCGAGAGATCGGGGGTGGTTGGGGCAGGGCATTATGGGTTCGACCTGTAACTTCGACGTCACCGTTCGCGTCGGTGCTGGCTCCTATGTTTGTGGTGAAGAAACCGCCATGCTCGAAAGCTTAGAGGGCCGTCGCGGGACCGTGCGAGCCAAGCCACCACTTCCTGCTATTGAGGGTCTATTTGGTACGCCCACGGTCATCAACAATGTACTAACGATTGCCAGCGTTCCTTCAATTCTCGCTCGTGGGGCTGAGGCCTACGCGGCGTTAGGACAAGAGCGGTCTCGCGGAACGCAGGTTTTTCAACTGGCTGGAAATATCGCTAGAGGCGGGATTGTCGAGGTGGCTTTCGGGATCTCTGCCCACGAACTCATCTTTAATCTGGGTCAGGGCACCAAATCGGGTAGGCCCTTGAAGGCTGTGCAAGTGGGTGGACCTTTGGGAGCCTATTTGACGGCAGAATCACTACAGGTGCCTATGGCCTATGAAGCGTTAGCTGCCGAAGGCGCGATGCTGGGTCACGGTGGCTTGGTGGTCTTTGATGATTCGGTCGATATGGCTGAGCAAGCGCGGTTCGCCATGGAATTCTGTGTCGAAGAGTCTTGCGGCAAGTGCACGCCATGCCGCATTGGTGCGGTGCGAGGCGTTGAAGTCATAGACGACCTTTTGGCTTCCGATACCTCGACTAACGCGGAGCAGCTGTTACGTGATCTCTGCGATGTTATGACTCAGGGGTCACTGTGTGCGATGGGCGGGCTGACACCGCAACCCGTGTTGAGTGCCCTAGACCAATTTCCTGAAGATTTTAAGCGTTCGGTGAGCCAAAGTAGTGACGCCGTGCAAGGAGCTGTCCGTGAATAAACCAATAGAGATTGCCATTGAAGATTTGGATTTAGGTACCCCCGCAGCGCTCTCAGAGAGCACGGTTACTGTCCATATTGACGGCACCGCTGTCGAGGTTCCTGCAGGTACTTCGATCATGCGCGCGGCAAGTCTCGCTGGCACACAGATCCCAAAGTTGTGTGCTACCGATAGCCTCGATGCCCATGGTTCCTGTCGCCTCTGTCTCGTGGAAGTCGAAGGTCGTAAAGGGACTCCTGCATCCTGCACGACGCCCTGCCAAGAAGGTATGTCAGTAAAAACTCAAACGCCGCGTTTGGATAAGCTTCGAAAGGGCGTTATGGAACTGTATATTTCAGACCACCCCCTCGATTGTCTAACTTGCTCTGCCAATGGTGACTGCGAGCTCCAGGATATGGCGGGCGTGGTGGGATTGCGCTCTGTGCGCTACGAAGAGGGCTCGAACCACTTGGCGGCGAGTAAAGATGAGTCCAATCCTTACTTCAGTTTTGATGCCAGCAAGTGCATCGTTTGTAGCCGCTGCGTGCGCGCCTGTTCCGAAGTTCAGGGTACGTTTGCATTGACCATCGCCGCACGTGGTTTTGAATCCAAGGTTTCTCCCAGTGAGGAAAATGCCTTCCTCGACAGTGAGTGCGTGTCCTGTGGTGCCTGTGTTCAAGCCTGTCCTACTGCAACGCTGCAAGAAAAACAGGTTATCGACTTGGGTGTGCCTACTCGCAAAGTCAAAACGACCTGCGCGTACTGCGGTGTGGGTTGTTCCTTCGTCGCCGAGCTGCGCGGGGATGAGCTGGTCCGTATGGTTCCCGATAAGCAGGGTGGCGCCAATGAGGGACACTCTTGTGTGAAGGGACGTTTCGCTTGGGGTTATGCGACACACGCTGACCGCATTACGCGCCCCATGGTTAGGGAAACCACTGACAGTGAGTGGCGTGAAGTTAAGTGGCCTGAGGCCATCGCTTTTGCAGCAGATCGTTTTAAAGCGATTCAGCAGCAGCATGGCATGGACGCATTGGGTGCTATTACCTCCTCGCGCTGTACCAATGAAGAAGTTTACGTGGTTCAAAAAATGGTGCGTGCTTCGCTGCAAACCAACAACGTGGATACCTGTGCCAGAGTCTGTCATTCGCCCACGGGTTATGGTTTGAAACAGACGTTTGGCACCAGCGCGGGTACTCAGGATTTTGCTTCGGTGCAACAGGCGGATGTCATCATGGTTATTGGTGCAAATCCCACCGATGCCCACCCGGTATTTGGCTCGCGCATGAAACGGCGCCTGAGAGAGGGTGCCAAGCTTATTGTCATTGACCCACGCTCTATTGATCTCGTGCAGTCACCGCACATTAGGGCAACTGAACACCTTCAACTGCAGCCGGGAACTAACGTCGCTGTAGTCAATGCACTGGCCCATGTCATTGCCACAGAGGGCTGGATTGATGAGGCTTTTGTTCAAGAGCGTTGTGATGTGGCGTCTTTTAACGCTTGGCGGCGGTTCATTTCTCTTCCAGAAAACAGCCCCGAAAATCTCGCTGAGATCAGCGGTGTAGCAGCAGAAACCATACGATCAGCAGCAGCGATCTACGCTAAAGCCGGCAATGGCGCTATTTATTACGGACTGGGGGTGACCGAGCACTCTCAAGGTTCAACCATGGTAATGGCCATGGCGAATTTGGCTATGGCGACTGGAAATATTGGTCGTGACGGCGTTGGTATAAACCCGCTGCGGGGCCAGAACAATGTGCAAGGCGCCTGTGACATGGGCTCTTTTCCCCATGAGTTCAGCGGCTATCGACACGTTTCTGACGAAACTGCTAGAGAGCAATTTACCGCACTTTGGGGTGTAGACCTGCGCGAGGAGCCGGGGATGCGGATTCCTAACATGCTCGATGCAGCTATCTCTGGAAATTTCCGAGGTATGTACATTCAAGGAGAGGATATTGCGCAATCTGATCCCAACTTGCAGCACGTGACAGCTGCGTTAAGCGCCATGGATTGCGTGGTTGTTCAGGACCTATTTTTGAATGAAACCTCCAAATTTGCTCATGTGTTTCTGCCTGGCACTTCCTTTTTGGAAAAAGATGGCACTTTCACCAACGCGGAGCGGCGAATTAATCGCGTTCGCCCTGTGGTACCTCCAGCCTCAGGGTTGGCGGAGTGGCAGGTGACCTGTGCTCTCAGTGAGGCGATGGGTTACACCATGGATTATGCCAATGCCGCCGAGATCATGGACGAAATCGCAGCACTGACGCCCACTTTTGCTGGCGTATCTTTCGACCTGCTGGATGAGCGGGGCAGCATCCAATGGCCCTGTAATGAGCAAGCTCCTGAAGGTACACCGATTATGCATGCCGAGCGTTTCGTACGCGGAGAGGGTCAATTCATAACGACCCCCTATGTGCCTACCGATGAGCGTTCGACTCGGAAGTTTCCATTATTGTTAACAACGGGCAGGATTTTGAGCCAGTACAACGTAGGGGCTCAAACTAGGCGCACCGACAACACGGTCTGGCATGCCGAAGATATTCTCGAAATTCATGAGGCCGACGCCGAGTTGAGAGGTGTGGCAGATGGTGACTGGATCGAAGTTGCCAGCCGGGCGGGTAGCACGCGTATGAGAGCGCATATCAGCGACGATATTCCTGCGGGGGTGGTGTACACCACCTTCCATCACCCGGTAAGTGGCACCAACGTAATCACTACCGATAATTCAGATTGGGCGACCAACTGCCCTGAGTACAAGGTGACGGCCGTCGAAATTCGTCCCTCCAGTGCGCAAGCCGTGGGAATGTAACGTGACCCTTGATTACAGTCAGCAACATCTCATCAAGATGGCCAATCAGATAGCGGGCAATATGCCGAGCAGAGATAATGTTCCCGAGCAAATTGTCCAGCATATGGCGCAATTTTGGACGCCACCAATGCGTGCCGACTTAAAACAACTTGCCGAGCAACTGCCCGATTCTTTGAATGGTGAGGTGTTAGCGGCGTTAGCCCTTGAGGGTTGATGAGTTTGTATAAGCGCAGTGACTTGCTGCCTTAAACGCGTCGGCGCGATCGGCTTTTAAATTTGCAATGTCAGCAGGAACCCACTGTTGGCACAAGGCGGCTCGGTTGTGAGAGATTGCGACATTTAGGGTGGCGTTTTTAGACGCATAAATGTCGTAAATAATTGAGCGTAAAGTGGCTAAAAAGCGCCAAATCCGTGGCGATGTAACGGCATATTTTTAACGTTTTTTCAGGGGGCCCCATGGCAAAGTTACCCGAACATGCACGCGTGGTTATTATTGGACAGGGAGGCATTGTTGGTGCCTCCGTCGCACACCACCTGATCGAAGCGGGTTGGGACGATATTGTAGGACTTGAGAAGTCCGCGATTCCTACCGACATTGGATCAACGTCCCATGCGTCTGATTTTTGCTACATGACCTCCCACGACAAGCTCAATGTGTTTACGAGCACCTACAGCCGTGAATTTTATCGCGCTAGGGGCAATTATATTGAAATTGGTGGCATGGAGGTTGCGAGAAAGGGCGACGACGAGCGAATGCTGGAACTGCAACGCAAGGTCGCTTCGGGTAAAGCCTTCGGCAGCAATGCTTACATGATTTCAGCGGAGGAAGCTAAAGAGAAGTTTCCGCTCGTTGAGGAAGACATGATCCAAGGGGCTATGTGGGATCCCGATGCCGGTTTGGTGACGCCACGATCTCAGAAAGTCGCCGGTGACCTGGTGGATGAGGCCGTTGAAAGCGGCAAGTTAACGACCTTTGCCTACACGGCAGCGAACAAAATAATTGTGGAAGACGGTCGCGCGGTCGGTGTTGAGACCGAAAAAGGGACCATCATGGCGGACCATGTCGTGCTGTGTGCGGGTATTTGGGGCTCTTTGGTCTCTAAAACCGCAGGCGTGAAGTTGCCTCTGATGCCGCTCGAACACCCCCTTCTGTTTTTTGGGCCTTGGGATGCCCTCAAAGGCACTGGCAAGGACATCGTTTACCCTTTGTTCCGTGATCAGGGCAATTCAGCTTATGTGCGTGATACTGGCGACCCAACAACACCTGAAGGGGGCTTGCTCGAGTGGGGCTACTACGAGCCTCACAACCCACGACTCATCGACCCAGAGGAAATTTTAGAGGCTGGTGACGCCAGATTGTCGCCGTCAATGCGAGACCTCACCCTTGATCAGGTCATGGAGGCTTTTGAGCAAGCTGTTGAGCTGACACCTGTGCTGGGTGAACTGGGCTGGGAAGAGCGGCGCTCGTTTAATGGTTTGTTGTCGGTGACAACTGACGGCACCTCCGTCATTGGAGAAGCTCCCGATGTCGATGGTTTGTGGTTGTGCGAGGCTGTTTGGGTTAAGGATGGCCCCGGCGCCGGCAAACTGATGGCAGATTTAATGACTCACGGTCGCACTGAGATGGATTCTCACAATGTGGATCCGGCCCGGCACTACCCTATTCAGCTGACGCCAGAGTACGTGCGCAATCGCAGTTACGAAATTGCTCAGAAAATCTACACCCCGGGTGTGCATCCTCGAGAGCCCTACCTGTCTTCCAGGGGTCTTCGCACTAGTCCCTTCTACGAGCGTGAAGTGGCCCTTGGAGGTTACTTCATGGAGGTGGCGGGCTGGGAGCGAGCTCATGGCTATGCTGCTAACGAAGCGACATTGCTGCCGAAATATCGGGATCAGGTACCCAACAGAGAAGCGGAATGGGACAACCGGCACTTTTGGGAAGTTTCCAACGCCGAGCATTTGGCGTTGAGCGATGGGGTTGGCATGATCAACCTGTCGCACTTTGCGATCTTTGATGTCATCGGGGCCGATGCGGAAGCGTTGCTCGAATATCTGTCAGTCGCAAAACTGGGCACCAATACGCCGATCGGTAAAGGCGTTTATACCCACTTCCTTGATCATACTGGAGGGGTCCGCTCAGACCTGACCATTGTCCGGCTAGCGGAAGACGCCTATCGCGTTATCTGTGGCGGCGATACGGGATATCGTGATTACGTTTGGATGAAAAAGTTCCGAGGTAAGCTTGGCTTTACGAACGTAGAGTTCATCGACCAGTCTGAACAGCTGGCAACCCTAGGTTTGTGGGGGCCAGAGGCGCGAGCTACGTTACAAAAGCTGATGGACGACCCTGAAAGTGTCTCAGGTGAGGCTTTCCCTTACACGATGACTCGGGAAATTGATGTTCTGGGCATTAAGGTGTGGGCATTCCGAATCTCTTATGTTGGTGAACAGGGATGGGAGCTTTATTTCCCATTCGCTGATGGATTAAAGCTTTGGGACGCACTTGCAGAACTCGGCGTTACGCCCGTGGGCATTGAGACCTATGCGAACAGCCGGCGTCTGGAAAAAAGTCTGCGGTTACAAAATGCCGACTTGGAAACGGATTACAACCTGTACGAGGCGGGTTTGGCACGGCCAAAAGTAAAAGCGGCAGATTTTCACGGCAAAGAAGCCTATGTGGCGCAGCGTGAGTTGCCCGAACAGGTCGCTTACCTATGTACCTTTGCGCTTGAGGATACTACCGATAGCGACGGTGTGGTGCGCTACCCGGTAGGGCAGTGGCCGCTGTTGGACAAAGAGACCAAGGAAGTTATTGTCGACAGCCATGGGCGACGCTCCTATACCACTAGCGTGGCGTTTGGCCCCTCTTTGGGTCAAAATATTGCCATGGGTTATCTGCCCGCCGACCGCGCTAAAGAGGGCGATACCGTTTATATGGAATATTTCGGTAATTTTTTCTCCGCAAAAGTCACCGCGGTGGGATATCGTGCGATGCTAGACCCCGACAATGTAAGGGTCAAAACCTAATCCCGTAAAATAAAAATTTGGGGGTATGCTGTGCACGATTCAACAGTAAAAGGGGCATCTCAGACCCCTTACCGCGTTGGGTTTTTGCTGGTTAACCAGTTCACGTTAATCTCGCTTTCCAGCGCGGTGGAACCCCTGCGTGTGGCTAACCAGCTGGCAGGGCGCGAGTTGTACACTTGGGAGCTACTCGGTGAGGGCCCTGCGATACAGTCTTGCAGCGATGGCTTCGCCGTTAACCTCGACAAAACACTCGCAGATGCTACTGACTACGATCTCGTGATTGTGGTCGGTGGTTTATCAATTGAGCAAAACCTCGAAAGGTCCGTACTCGCGTGGCTGCGTAAGCAAGCACAACGTGGTGTGGTGATTGGATCGGTGTGCACGGGGGCCTATGTGTTGGCAAGCGCGGGCCTGCTCGATGGCTATCAATGCAGTGCTCACTGGGATTGCCTCACAATACTGACGGAGCGATTTCCTCGGGTCGGCTGTAACAACCAACTCTATACCATCGACAGGGATCGCATGACCTGCACAGGCGGAACGATCCCAATGCACATGATACTGGCCATGCTGTCCTCGCGACACCCTCAGGCTTTAGTCGATGCGGTGGCCGATATGTTGATCTGTGAGCGCTACCGTGCCGATGTAGAAATGCAGCTAGTGCCAATGTGGTCAAGAAAAGTCGAAATGCAGCCCAAGCTGAAAGAGGTATTGCAGCTGATGGAGGCAAATCTAGAGGAACCCATATTGCTGCAGGAATTGGCAGACTTCGTACACCTGTCTCGCCGGCAGCTCGAGCGGCTATTTTTAAAGTATTTGCACTGTACGCCCTCGCGCTATTACCTAAAGCTTCGACTTGACCGCGCTCGACGCCTAGTCAAACAGAGTTCACGCTCAATCGTGGAGATCACCTCTATGTGCGGGTTTGTGTCCACGACGCACTTTAGCCGTTGTTACCGCAAGTATATTGGCGTGTCTCCCCGGGTCGACCGACTCAACTGCCAGCCCGATTACCAGTCAGCGGCTAGTGAGCAGTTGTCGGCCTGATTGGGTATAGGTTAGTCCCTGCAGAGGTCTTTGAAGTAAGGCACAGGCTCCTTACTGCTTAAAGTCGGGGCGTAGCTCTAGTAAGCGTTCGAGCCACTGCCTCAAAGTCGAGTGGGGGGGCTTCTTTCACTTTGGACCGGCTGTTGTCACTTTCGTGAAGTGCCGGCTTCGCTAGACGTCAGTAAGCGGTATGGTCCCTGTCACCGATCTCGGTACTCCTAGCGTCAGCTACCAAAGCATCGACGTTGCTCGCGGTCAGTGTCTTCAAAAACTCAACAAGGGCTTCTTGTTCTTCTGCCGTTATGTCTAAAGGTCGAATGCGTTGATCTTGATTGGGATCATGCCCACCGCCTTGAACGTAGAATTTCACGACGTCTTGAAGGCTTTGAATCGAGCCATCGTGCATATAGGGGGCCGTTAACGCGACGTTTCTCAGCGACGGCGTACGGTATCGCCAGCGGTCCTCAGAGCGCCCGGTGACCTCCTGGCGCCCCTTATCGATGAAGGTTTCTGTTTCAACGTCGACCCGAGGTGTCACGAAGATCCCGGGTGCAACCTGCACCTGTCTGGGCATGATTCCCCGTTCCTCGCGCAGCAGGCCTGTGCCGGTGTTATGAAATTGGCCGTCGGTGAAAAGAGCATACTCCTTCGTAAAGGTGTGACATGAATGGCAGCCCTGTTCTTGAAAAATCGCAAAACCCTGCGCAGCCTTGTCACCGAAATCAGCGAGGTTTTCTGATTTTTTTAGAGGCTCAAAATACCAGCGATCAAATGATGAGTTGCCGCTGATAAGGGCGCGCTGATAAGTGGCAAGTGCTCGACCGAGCGTTGCCGTCGTTAAGCCTTCGTCATAGAGCTTTGTGAAGATCGATTGGTAGGCAGGGATTGCCGTTAACCGTGACAGCACAGCTGTCTTTGACGGGTTGGCCATTTCATTGCGTGCCAGTAGCGGTGACCATACTTGCGCTTCAAGGGAATTTTCCCGACCGTCCCAAAATAACGTTGATTGAAACGCTAGGTTGTAGAGTGAAGGTGCATTGCGCCGTCCTCCGCGGCCTTCATCGCCTACAGGGGTCGCCAATTCATTTTGAGTAAAGCCCTGCTCAGGCACGTGACACATGGCGCAGGACAAATTGGCATTGGCAGACAGGCGACGATCAAAGAACAGTTGGCGCCCTAGATCAACTTCTTCGCTGCGCAGGGGGGCAGCTATCCGGGGTAGCCCTAACTGCGGCACACTGGCTTGCTCTGCCAGCGGCAATCGCTGCCCAGACTGCTCAAGTATCGCTTCTGATTGTGTTTTGTACTCCGTGGAGTCGTAGCCGTCCCTGTTGTCGGCCAGTCCCACGCGATGTGTGGCCTGCCCATGGGCAAAAGGCACTAATAGCCCCAGCAAACACAGCATTTTTACGGGCGTCACAGCTTGATTTAAAAGTCCCGTAAAGGGCTGCGATTTTATTTTAGAAAGTGCTAGTCTCATGGTTATAAGGATAAACCATTGGAGTGAAAACTATGAGTCGGATGTTAATTGCCTTACTGGGAATTTTAATGGTGGCTGTAGCCCCGATATCCCTGGCAGATGAGACCTGTATGTCGCCGTATATGGCGAAGATCGTGGGTCAAGAAGACTATGTTTATATCTGGACCTTGGGCATGGAGGATGTCGGCGACGGCGAGGACAAGCTGGTTACCGTTGACGTTAATCCCGATTCAGAGCATTACGGCGAAGTGGTGCACAGCTTGTCAGTGGGTGGCCGCAACGAAGCACACCACTCCGGTTTAACTGATGACCGCCGCTATCTTTGGGCCTCGGGCTTAGACACTAGCAAAATCTTTATCTTCGATATTTACACTGACCCTGCCCAGCCCCGTCTGCATCGCGAAATCGATGATTTCGTGGCAAAAACCGGGGGTATTGTCGGACCCCATACAAACTATGCGTTGCCGGGCCGCATGCTGATAACGGGATTGTCTAACAATCGCGATCATGGCGGACGCACAGGTATGGCCGAGTACACCAACGACGGTGATTTTATTACCAGCGTCTGGATGCCTACCGATGATAACTTGCAGGGTGCGGTTAAGTCGGGGAACTATGCCGATGGCTATGGTTACGATGCGCGAGCACTGCCCCGCAGAAATGTTCTGGTGACGTCCTCATTCACGGGCTGGAACAACTACATGATGAACCTTGGCAAAATGATGGGTGATCCCGAGGCGATGAAGCGCTTTGGTAATACTGTGGTCATTTGGGACTTACATGCTCGCACACCCAAAAAGGTCCTCGATGTTCCGGGTGCACCCTTAGAGCTGCGCTGCGCTTGGGGTTCACGCTCCAACTATTGCTTTACGACTACGGCGCTAACCTCAAAGATTTGGTTGATTTACGAGGATGACGCTGGCGAGTGGCAGTCTAAGCCCGTGGCAGATATCGGTGACGCCAGCAAGATACCGCTGCCGGTAGATATCTCTATCTCGGCCGATGATAACCACCTATGGGTCAACACTTGGAATGATGGTTTGGTGCGGTTGTTTGATATTTCTGATCCCCACGCACCTGAGCAGGTATTTGAAAAGCGTATTGGCGAGCAAATCAACATGGTGTCTCAAAGCTGGGATGGCGAACGCGTGTACTTCACTTCATCGCTGCTCGCTAACTGGGATAAAACCGAGTCTGGTGATGAGAGCGACGTTCAGTACTTCAAGCTCTACAACTGGGATGGGGCAACGCTGACGCCGCAATTTAGTCTCGATTTTGTCGAGATGGGTCTTGGGTCACCGCATCAAATGCGTTTTGGGGCCCATGCACTTTACGGCAACGCACCTGCTAAAACCGGTCACGATGATATGGCCGCACGCTAACGCTATGCGGCAGTGGTTAATTGGCCTGCTAGGGTGGTGTGCGGTATCAGCGTTTGGTGCACCCCACCAACACGAGCCCCCAGTGGTATTGGCGCCAGGGTATGAGGATCTTCAGTTTGAACCCCCGTCTGCGGGCAGCTATCAACTTCCGTCTATGGGTGATGCAGCCGATGGCCTGATACTCAATACCTCGGGTAATGCTGGTCGTTTGCATGACTACTTGGGTGATAAAGCGACGGTGTTGAGTTTTATCTTCACCACCTGCAACGATGTGAACGGCTGTCCCCTTGCGACCTATGTTATGAGCGGTGTTCAAAAGGCCGTCCTAAAAGATCCTGATCTTGTCGATCAAGTCCGTATCGTTAGCTTTAGTTTTGATCCCGAGAAAGACACCCCTTCGGTATTGGGGCGTTACGGTGATCAGTTCAGGGCTGAAGGTTTTGATTGGGAATTTCTTACGACCGCCTCAGAGGATGCTCTTCGACCTACCCTCGATGCCTACGATCAGTGGGTGATTCGAGATTACGATGAAGAGGGTAACTACTTAGGCACCATGTCGCACATATTACGGGTGTACCTGATCGACAGTGATCGACGCATTCGCAATATCTATAGTACGTCTTACTTGCACGCGGATACGGTTGTCAATGACTTGCGAACCCTGCTCATGCAGTAGGCGCGACTTTTGATTGATGCGTAACAACCGGATCGATTTGTAAGCGATGTACCTGCCACGCCAACTTTAAACCGTTATGTTGCTGCACCCGGCGATTGAAAATGGTCTGGCGGGTTTTATGGGAATAGCTAACGCGTATTGGAATTCGGAACGGAGCAGCCCCGTGTGGGTGATCGGCAGTCGTTGTTCTGATGCTGCTCGCCGCAGTCCCAGGCACAATCCCCGTCCTGTAGCGGGGCTAATCAAAGTAGTCAGTGATAAGTAAGGAGTAGATCATGTATATCAACGGACAGTGGCTTGAAGAAGGGCCCACCTTTGAGGTGTACAACCCTGCAACTGGCGTCTCGATAGGTTCGGTAATCGATGTTAGTAACGAGCAAGTTCTAGATGCGGTTGCTGCAGCCGAAGCGGCCTTTCCGGCGTGGTCAAAGACAACCGCTTACGAGCGATCGGCAATTTTGACGCGGTGCCATACCTTAATGATGGAGCGCCAAAGGACGCTGGCCGAGCTTATGACCACCGAGCAGGGCAAGCCCTTAAAAGCGGCGATGAACGAAGTGAAATACGCCGCCGATTTTCTACTGTGGTTTGCTGAAGAGGCCAAGCGTATATACGGCGAGACGATTCCCTCCGCCCGATCAGATCAGCGTTTTTTCGTTCACAAGCAAGCCGTCGGCGTTGTTGCCGCAATTACTCCGTGGAATTACCCCATTTCTATGCTGACTCGGAAGTTGGGCCCAGCTCTGGCAGCAGGATGTACCGCAGTTTTGAAACCGGCAGAGGCTACCCCATTGTGTGCCGTTGCTGTTTTTGAAATTCTGCATGAAGCCGGTTTGCCCGCGGGTGTTGCGAACCTTGTAACGGTCAGCGACCCCAAGCCTGTCGGCGAAATATTCTGTACGCACCGAGCCATTCGTAAGCTGACCTTCACGGGCTCCACCGCTGTAGGGAAATCGCTGGCTCAGGCGGCGGCTCCGCAACTAAAACGTGTATCTATGGAGCTTGGAGGGCATGCGCCTTTTATTGTCTTTGATGATGCTGATCCGGTACACGCCGCTAAGGGTGTTTCCTTGGTTAAGTTCTTGAACACGGGACAGGCCTGTATCAGCCCCAACCGAATTTTTGTCCAGCGAAAAATTCTCGATAGCTTCCTCGACACACTTCAGGGCCGAATTGAGAAACTTCACGCAGGTGACGGCATGGAGCCATCGACCACGATAGGCCCCCTCATTAATCATGCTGCAATTGAAAAAATTGACCGGCAAGTTCAGGATGCCGTCGCCCGGGGCGCTAGTCTCCACAGTGGCGGCCGTCGCCTTACTGAGGACGGTCTCGAAAAGGGCTGCTTTTATTCACCAACCCTTCTCAGCAATGTGTCCTCTGACATGCTGATTTATCGCGAGGAAACCTTTGGACCTGTTGCCGCTGTCATTGCCTTTGATGACGACGATGACGTTGTCGCAATGGCGAACGATACTGACTATGGTCTGGCTGCTTACGTTTACACGCAGAACTTGTCTCGGGCATTACGCACCTTTGAAGCGTTGAATTTTGGCATCATCGGCATCAACGACATCAATCCAACCAGTGCCGCGGCGCCATTTGGTGGTATGAAGGAGAGTGGTTTAGGACGAGAGGGTGCACGGGAGGGGCTAGAGGAGTACCTAGAAACGAAATTGGGGGGACTCAGTATTTAGCATGTTCACCGGCGAGAGGGTTGTGAGCCGCCAGAGGACAGAGGGCCTCTGCAGTGCGTGCACGAGCCCGCTTTAGGGTGGTCCCGCAGTCTTTTGGCTTCGTGGCGAGACCCGCTCGGGGCGGGTCATTACCAGCAGGCGGCCCTGCCTGCCTAAAACTAAACCCCTCAGCCTCGAGCCCGTCCTCGTCGGCGCCGTGCACTTCCGGATTCGGCCTGCTGAGCTCGCACAACTGGCGGTGGAATTTCAGCGAACAGATGTGTGAAAGGGTCAGACTTGTGCGGGAAGGCCATAGCGTCGACAAAGTAGTCTTGAAATTTATCTTCGACGGCAGTTTCGATGCGTTCGGCCCAACGCACAATTTTTTCAATGTGACCGCGACTGTCGCGATCGAGTAGGGCTATGCGTGCTCCCATGCCTGCAGCGTTACCTGCGGCGGAGACATTTTCCAGCGGGCAGTCGGGAATCAATCCCAGCACCATGGCGTGAGATAGGCTGATGTGACTGCCGAAAGCACCGGCGAGGCGGATGCGATCAATTTGCTGGGTGCCCATATGGTCTTGCAGTAACTTAACCCCTGCATACAGGGCGGCTTTGGCCAGTTGAATCTGCCGAATATCGTTTTGGGTCACCGATATATCGGATTGTCCATCGGCACTGGCGGTATGTAAGGTAAAAGACCAAGTTCTACCTGAAGAAAAAATTCGCGGATTCTGCTCGACGAGAGCGCCGTTGATCACACCATCTTCCGAAACAATGCCCGCGAGAAACATCTCCGCAACGGCTTCAATAATGCCCGAGCCACAAATACCGGTGACGCCAATGCTACCGAGTGCTTGCTCGAAGCCGGGTTCGTCAGACCACAGGTCTGATCCAATAATTTTAAAGCGCGGTTCTAGGGTTTCCCTGTCGATGCGGACTCGCTCTATGGCGCCGAAGGTCGCCCTTTGTCCGGAGCTAATTTGCGCGCCCTCAAAGGCGGGGCCTGTAGGCGTGGAGCAAACTAGCATGCGGTCTTTATTACCCAAGACAATCTCAGCGTTGGTGCCGACATCAATGACCAAGGTCATTTCGGTGTCTTGCTCGGGATGTTCTGCCAAGATGACACCGGCTGAGTCAGCACCCACGTGCCCAGCGATACACGGTAAGACGTAGATTCGCCCCCCAGGGTGAATATTGAGGTCCAAATCTCTAGCCCGTAGCTCCAGCGCCTCGGTGGTTGTCAGGGCGAAGGGCGCGCCGCCTAGATTGACGGGATCTATGCCCAACAAAATGTGATGCATGATCGGATTGGCAACTAGCGTTATCTCAAGAATATCTTCGAGGGAACCCGCAACGCCTTCGCTTAGCTCAATAAACAAGTCATTTAGGGCTCGGCGAATGACGGTGGTCATTTCCCCAGCGCCTTCCGGGTGCATCATAATGTATGACACCCGGCTCATCAGGTCTTCACCGAAGCGGATTTGAGGATTCATGACACTTGCAGTACCCAGTACCTCACCGTTGCCTAGATCACACAGATGTGCGGCAACGGTTGTTGATCCCACATCAATAGCGATGCCCCTGGGCGACTCAAATAATCCGGGCCAGACGGCGATAACGTCTCTGGCGTTGTAAACCGCAACAGTAACCGCCTGCTTGCCCTCGATTAATGCCTTCTGTAAGCGCGGCAAGACGGCACCCTCAATCTGCAAGTTCTCGAGATCCCAGTCACGCTTCAGGGCGTCAAGAAGGAGCTGGGCTTCGCCCCTTATATCTTCAAGGCTGGCGGCCTCGACTTCCACATAGTGCAGGCGAGTTGCCGTATTGAGGCGTATGTCTCGATGCTCGGTGTCTTTGCGAATAATTTGGCGGTGCACCTGGCTTTCCGGGGGAACATCAATGACCACATCGTTAACCAGCGTCGCATGACAACTTAAGCGATGGCGCTCTGGGAGTGTCCCTTTGCGATCTTCGAAGCGCGCCTCGGTAGCGCTAAATGGCGACAGGTGCTCGGTATCTGAGGTGAGACCGTGTTTTGGAAAGTGCCCAGACATGCACTCGATGCGACACCGTCCGCAGAGACCTCGGCCGCCGCAGACCGAGTCAATATCTACGCCAAGACTTCTTGCCGCATCGAGGACCGGAGTGCCTTTGGGGAAGCTACCTCGACGCCCCGAGGGCATGAAAAGGATTTTCACCGGTGCATCAGACAAAATTAGGCACTCCTGCGCCGCCCAGTGCGACCGCCGCGTCCACCGCGGCCCGCGCCTTCAGGGGCTGGCTCTCTGTAAGCTTTGATCCAGTTTGCGCAGTTGGGGTCATGCCCCATCATAACGTCGCCACCGCGGACTGCTTGCATAACTTCGGCGTGCAGTGGACTGGTAATGGCTGAGGTCATACCCGCGCCCATTGCCATGGTTAAAAACGCGGCGTTAATGCCATTACGGTTAGGTAGGCCAAAGCTGACGTTGGAGGCACCACAGGTGGTGTTGACCTCAAGTTCCTCTCTAAGGCGGCGCACGAGGTGCATCACCTGAACTCCTGCGGTATTGATCGCGCCGATGGGCATAACCAGAGGGTCGACCACAATGTTGCTGTGATGGATGCCGTAATCAGCAGCGCGTTCAACAATCTTTTTGGCAACAGCGAAGCGCTCATTGGGGTCCTCTGAAATCCCTGTCTCGTCGTTAGAAATAGCGACTACCGCTGCATTATAGCGAGCTACAAGCGGTAGAACACGTTCCAGCACCTCATCTTCACCGGTCACTGAATTTACCAGCGCTTTTCCCTGATAAACAGCGAGGCCAGCTTCCAGAGCTTCTACAATGGAGGAATCAATGCTCAGGGGCACATCGGTGATGGCTTGTACGCGTTGAATTGCCTCGGCAAGAATTGCAGGCTCGTCAGCTAGGGGAATGCCAGCGTTAACGTCGAGCATCTGGGCTCCTGCCGCCACCTGCGCAAGGGCATCAGATTCGACACGGCTGTAGTCTCCGACCTTCATCTCTTCGGCGAGAATTTTACGTCCCGTGGGGTTGATGCGTTCGCCAATAATGACGAAAGGCTGATCAAAGCCGATTCGAACTTCCTTACTCGCTGAGCTCAGGGTGGTTGTGGTCATGTGGCGCTCCTATTGAGAGTCTTGGGGACTCCAGGGCACACGAGTACCCAATACGTTTGATTTTGTAACGATTTCACCAATGCGGTGTTCCTGACGGTAGGCCATCAGATGTATACCGCTGACCCCCTCGATTTCTTGAATTTGCTGCATGAGGTCGATGCACAGATCGACCCCTTCCTGCTTTTGATCCTTGGCGCCGGCTAAACGTTTGATGACGGAATCGGGAATGTGCACACCGGCGACATTTTTGCGGATCCAGTCGGCTGACTTCGCTGAGGCCATAGGCCCAACGCCGGGGAGAATAAACACTTTTTCGTGAAGGCCCATGTCTCGGGTTTTGGCCATAAATAACTTGAGGCGATCAATGTCAAAGCAGTACTGGGTCTGCACAAATTGAGCTCCCGCAGCCACTTTTTTAGCGAGACGCTGGGGTCTGAAGTCTAAGGGCGGCGCGAAAGGATTTGAGGCGCCACCCATAAAGAGCTGAGGCGGTGAGGACAGCTTTCGACCACTGAGAAAGGCGCTGTTATCGCGCATGTGCCGCACCATAGCCAGTGCAGAAATGCTATCCATATCAAACACAGGTTTGGCTTCGGGGTGATCGCCAGATTGCACGCCGTCGCCGCTGAGGCAAAGAATGTTGGCAACCCCCATAGCGGCCGCACCGAGCACGTCACCCTGCATAGAAATGCGGTTTCTGTCCCGGCAAGACATCTGCAAAATCATGGAATAACCCATGCGAGTCAGCAGGGCACAAATGCCCATGCTCGACATATGGCAGTTCGCGCCGGACCCATCAGTGGCGTTAATGGCATCGACAAAGCCGTTGAAATCTCGAGCTCGGGCATAGACCTCGGCAGGATCTGCGGAATCAGGGGGTGCAATCTCAGCGGTAACGGCAAATTGACCCGCTCTAAGCACGCGCTCAAAGCGACCAGGAGAATAGTGGCCTGGGAGAATGGGCAGATTTTCGCCTGCGGCAGGCTCGTCAGCGAAACTCATGCAGATGTCTCCCGTCGCGCTTTTAACGCCTCCAACCAGCTGCTGTGACCTTTGAGGCGGGTATCGACGGGCAGTTGTATCACCTGCAGCCCGTTCTCTGCTTCGCCCATCTGTTGGCTGCCTTCCCAGGCTTTAACCCAAACACAGGTCATCTCGGGTTTGATTTCGCAGCCACCGTTTTGCCTAACGCCGCCGCAGGGGCCGTTGCGCAGGGTTTTGGGACAGTTCATTGGGCAGGCCATCCCCGTTGATCCTAGGGTGCACTGCCCACAAGACTGTGAGTCGAATAAAAATCCTTTTATGAGCCCCTCTACACGAGCGAAAGGCTTATCTAGACGCTCGTAGCCAATACGACGCAACACCGGGTCAAATAAATGCAGTGTCCACGCCAAGACTTCATAGAGTTTATGCAGCCCTTTAGCGTGTCGTACCGACCAATCTCGCGCTGCTTTCACGTGGGTACCTCGTCGAAGCCCTTTTGAGACACGAGGCGCGCAATATCTTCATCGGAATACCGGGCTTCAATTTGTTCGCCGAACTCCTTAGCGATGTCTTTTACTGAGCCTTCAGCCTCGATGGCCGTTGTTACCCGTCGCCACTCCTCAAGGTAGGCATCACTGCCACCTTTTCCGGCTTTCATAGCCGCGCGGTCAATTGCAGCTTGAAAGCGATGGCTCAGCAGGTGCTTGCCACGATCGCGCCCGCGTTTGATTAAAACCTGGGCTGGAATATCACGCCAATAAACATCAATGCGCTGCATGATGAGCTCCGCTAACACGTTGCAAATTAAGGACCTGTCTTTCGAGGTGCTGCCCGAGCTCGCCCATGCCCGTTGTCAGGGTTTCAAAGCGAAGCCCTAAGTAGCTCGCGGCTCGGCGTGCAGCAAGTTGCAGTTGATCATCGTCTTGCTGCGCGAGGTAAACAACCCGTTGATAGTGACCAAAAAACTGGGGCAATAGCTGTGGATGACGGTCGAGCTGTAGGCCCCGGACGACCAGACGATCAAAATGACGCACAAGAAAATCGGTGAGATAAAAGGTACCGGGCTCGGCGTCGGCCAGCGCGTTAAAGCGAGCTTCAGTGGCATAAAAGGAATAGCAGTGGGCACCGGGAAGACGTTCTAGGTTCCAGCGCGCCAAGACCTTGTCTATGCGACCGCCAGTGCCGCAATCGCCATAGGCGACGAAAATTTGATCAAACTGATCGTGATTGTCAGCAATGAGGGTTTCGAGTTTTTCTGGGATTTTATCAGGGTGGTTATGCAACTCGGCGTCGAGACACTTGACCGACAGGTTGCGCCAGGCGTTAGTGCGCTTGAGCCATTCAATCTCTCTTGCAAGTGCTCCACAGGCAATCACAAGCAGTGATGATGGCTCAGGCGCAGTCATCAGGGAACCTGCGCGCTGCGTCGTGCTTGCACAAAACTGACGGCAGTGGTCGCAGCCTCGGCGGCATCTCGGCAGTAGGCGTCGGCGCCGACTGCTTCGCCGAATTCTTCATTAAGCGGTGCACCGCCAACGAGAACAATGTATTTATCTCTCAGCCCTTGGTCTTTCAAAGCGTCGATAACTACTTTCATGTAAGGCATTGTCGTTGTCAGCAGCGCTGACATACCGAGAATATCGGGCTTGTGCTCCTCGAGGGCTGCTAGATAATCCTCGACCGAGTTGTTAATGCCAATATCGTGGACATCAAAGCCAGCGCCTTCCAACATCATGGCCACCAAGTTTTTGCCAATATCGTGAATGTCGCCTTTTACGGTGCCAATGACCATGGTGCCCACGGGTTTTGCGCCGGTCTCAGCGAGAAGTGGGCGCAAAATAGCCATGCCGCCTTTCATCGCGTTGGCCGCGAGCAAGACCTCCGGAACAAACAAAATACCGTCGCGGAAATCGATGCCAACGATAGTCATTCCGTCAACCAGCGCTTTGCTTAAAACCTGTTCCGCAGACCAGCCTCGATCGAGCAGAATATGGGTAGCGGCCTCGATTTCTTCGGTCAGCCCGTCGTAGAGGTCGTCGTGTATCTGAGGAATGAGATCTTCGTCAGAGAGGTCGGCGAGGATGATGTCTTCTTCATCGGACATGTTGGGTGGTCCTCCTTAGGCAGTGATCAGTAATCACGATCTTCGAATGAAGCTTTCCGCTGGCGCATATAGTCCAGCAGGGCCTCATCAATAGCGGGGTCTAGCGCAGGTGCTTCGTAGTCCGCTAGCATTTTTTTCCAAATAACATTGGCCCGCTGGGCGGTGTCAAGACTGCCCTCCGCAGACCACTGCTCGTAGCTATTGCTGTCAGCAACAGTCGAGCGGTAAAAAGCCGTCTCGAAATGCTTGAGCGTGTGAGCTGAGCCAAGAAAGTGTTTGCCCGGGCCGCCTTCCTCAAAGGCGCTCATCGCCTGGGCATCCTCAGAGAGGTCTACACCGTTGAGAAGTACACCAATCATACTGGCCTGATCACAATCCATAATGAATTTTTCATAGCCCATCGCAAGACCGCCTTCGAGCCAGCCTGCGGTATGTAGCATGAAGTTAACCCCGGCTAAGGCCGCGGTTTGCAGCGTATTGGCCGACTCATACGCGGCCTGGGCGTCGGGCAATTTAGAAGCGCAAAGACCGCCACCGCTGCGGAAGGGCACGCCTAGACGCCGGGCAAGGGCCGCCGCGGCATAAATGACCATGCTGGGCTCAGGGGTGCCAAAAGTGGGTGCCCCGGTTGCCATGGAAACTGCGGCAGCAAAGGTGCCAAAGACAACGGGTGCCCCGGGCCTGATGAGCTGCGTGAGCGTAATACCCGCTAAGGCTTCTGCCAAAATTTGCGTGACGGTTCCTGTCACTGTGACTGGCGACATCGCGCCTGCCAAAATAAAGGGTGAAATAACGGTTGCTTGGTTGTTGCGCGCGTACACCTTCAGTGACCCTAGCATCGTGCCGTCAAAGACCATGGGTGAATTGACGTTGATCAGGCTGGTCAGCACGCAGTTTTGATCAACAAACTCATCGCCAAAGACCAGTTTTGCCATATCGACCGAGTCTTGTGCCCGGCTATCCAGCGTCACTGAGCCCATGAGGGGCTTATCGCTGTATTTGAAGTGGCTGTAGACCATGTCGTAGTGGCGCTTATTGACGGGTAGGTCAACGGGCTCACAAACCGTGCCGCCTGAGTGATGCAGGCCGGGCGCCATGTAAGCTAACTTCACGAAGTTGCGAAAATCTTCGATGGTTGCGTATCGGCGCCCTTTGTCTAAGTCATGAACAAAGGGAGGGCCGTAAGCGGGCACCAAGACCGTATTTTTACCGCCAATAGTGACACTGCGTGCGGGGTTACGGGCGTGTTGGGTGTAACTCTTTGGGGCGCTAGCCTGAATGATTGATCGGCAGAGCCCCGGCGCAAAGCGAACGCGGGTGCCATCAACTTCTGCCCCGGCGTTTTTGAAAAGTTCCAAGACCTCAGGGTCATCCAAGAAATCAATGCCAATTTCGGCCAGCAGGCGATCAGCATTGTGTTCGATGAGTTCGAGCGCCTCGGTTGATAGCATCTCGAAATACGGGATCTTGCGTTCGATGAAGGGGGCGCTTGTCGCGACAGTATTGCGCGCTTCGCGACGACCAGCGCGTCCACCACCTTTTCGTCTGGCT
Organism: Luminiphilus sp. nBUS_16; assembly: GCF_051201645.1. Lineage (GTDB taxonomy): Bacteria > Pseudomonadota > Gammaproteobacteria > Pseudomonadales > Halieaceae > Luminiphilus. Next base: position 1,201,347 of record NZ_CP179205.1, read on the forward strand.
CCTCGTTCACTCATTTTAGCAATGATCCTCCTCAAGTCTTGGTTGTGCTGTTTCACCGCGCTTTGCGGGCGCTTTACTCACCGCCATCATGGGTTGGGCTTTTTGTACGCCTAGCCCCCGTTGTGCTTAAGTAAGAGGGCTACTCAAACCGCCAATTTTGTCTGTCTTCTACCCCATTTCAAAGCATCTGGGGTGTACCGGTCAGCCCGTTTGGAGCACCCTAAGAGCGCTCCTTTTTTTGTCTGCCGATTTGCCCTGCATCGCAGGCTCAAAACAAACCAGGAACGCCGCTAATGTCACCCCAATGGCCTTTTGAGACTTGATCTAGACCGACATAGACAGTACCAAAAACGACCTGTTTAGGAGAAAAAAGTTAGCCTGTTTGAGCGCCCTAAAAGGGCACGTGGGTAAGCCACTCGATGGGTTTGTTAAAGATGATATAAGCCGCAATTTTTTTATACCCCAAACCGCTGTGAAACTACGAGCTGTGCACGGTTTCAACTATCCCCTGAGCTCGAGGTTTGATCGATTTGACGCTGCAGTCGGTTCTGGGCGTTGATCACGCTCTGGCGACTCACAATGGGTGTTGCCTTTGTCAGATTTGAGGTGGTTGCAGACTGATTTTGAGGTCTATACTGAATTTAGAAACGACTTTTCTAATTTGTTGGGTAAAAGTCGCGGCATCCTTGAGGGGCTGGTGTTTAACGATGAAAGATTTTGAGACAACGTATGGACCCTGGGCTTTGGTTGCGGGTGCCTCGGAAGGACTGGGCGCCGCATTCGCTGAGTCTTTGGCTGAAAGGGGTTTAAATCTAATTCTGGTAGCCAGACGAGAGCCAGAACTGGTGGCTTTTGCTGGCGTGCTGAGAGATCGCTATGCCGTTGCCGTTGAAACGCAGTCACTAGACCTGGCCGAGCCGGGCTGCGGGGAAAGGTTCATCGCCTCTGTCGAACATGATGTGGGCTTGTTGGTGTGTAACGCCGCTTATTCTGCGGTTGGGCGTTTTCAGGACGTGCCGCTGAACCAGTTACAGCAGATCTTGTCGGTGAATACTGCAGCACCGCTGGCGCTTACTCGAGAGTTGATTCCGCGACTTATCAAGCGTGGCAGTGGCGGGGTGGTATTGATGTCATCTTTATCCGGGGGGCAGGGGAGTGCCAACATCGCTACTTATGCTGCCACTAAGGCCTTTAACACCGTGCTTGCTGAGGGTCTCTGGCAGGAGCTTGGCCGCCAGGGAGTCGATGTGATTGCTTCTTGTGCAGGGGCAATTCGAACCCCTGGCTACCAAAATGCGCAAAGGGGTGGTGAAGCGCCCGGGATTCTTGATGCCCGTGTCGTGGCTGAGGAGACCCTGACTGCGTTGGGGAATACCCCCGTTGTGATCCCCGGACGGCTTAATAAGGTAGTTGGATTTTTGATGCGACGTTTGTTGTCTAGAGCGAAGGCGATACGTTTAATGTCTCAGGGTACCAAGGGGTTACAATAACAATGACAGTTATGGGTTTTTTTACGCCGTTTATTATTTATCTGGGGGTCACCCTTCTACATTATTTTTTACCCGGGCGATGGGTGATCGGATACGTCAACAATCCGAAGACAGGTGAGAAATTGCGCTACCGTCTTAACGGTCGCCTTGTGCTACTGGCCGCTATCGGTCTGTGGTACAGCCTGGGGTATGTAGGGTGGGTGCCTTGGGACTGGCTCTACCAAGTGCGCTGGTCTAGCCTCGCGGGAGCCTGTGTTATAGGTTTGGTTTATTCCCTAGCATCGGTGCTGCCTTTCCCGTCAACCGGCAGAAACTTTGCTGTCGACTTTTTCTTGGGCCGACCTGAGAATCCTCAATTCAAGAATGGACACATAGACGCGAAGATGTGGCTGTATCTCATTGGTGCCGTCATGTTGGCGCTGAATGTTCTGAGTTTCGCGGCGTATCACCATCTTACTTACGAGGGCGAGTCGTCCACTGGCATCTTTGTAAGTGCCGCACTGCTGATCTATTTCATTCTGGATTACCTCACCTTCGAAAAAGTACACCTTTACACCTACGATATTTTTGCCGAACGGGTGGGCTTCAAATTGGGCTGGGGCTGCCTTACGTTTTATCCCTATTTTTACACCATAGCGCTTTGGTCAACCGTCGATCTGCCTAATCCCGAGCAACCGGGTTGGTGGCCCTATCTGAGCATTGCGGTGTTTCTTTGCGGCTGGTGTCTTGCCCGTGGCGCAAATATGCAAAAATTTTATTTCAAAATTCAGCCCGATCAGGCGTTTTTGGGGATTAGCCCGCAAACGGTTACCGATGGCGAGCGAACTCTTTTGGTCAACGGATTTTGGGGGCTAAGCCGACACATCAACTACTTGGGTGAGGTCCTCATGGCCAGCGGCATAGCCCTTGCCGTAGGCTACCCCGGGGCCATTTGGCCATGGCTCTACCCGCTTTATTACGTTGTACTTTTGTTTCCTCGAGAGCGCGACGACGACCGGCGTTGCGCGGCCAAATACGGCCCCCTCTGGCAGCAGTACACCCAACGGGTAAAGCACCGCATTATCCCGTTTATTTATTGAGCAACGAGTGTCTGCGCTTGGCTAAGCGGGGTTGCTAGTAGACTTCTACCCTTCGAAACGTTAGGTGTGCGCAGGTCTCTTTGCGCGCCGTTACCAGCGCGAGTTACCCACGCTATGGCGAGGTTGAGACGACTTTAGGCAGCTTAGTGAAGGCATAAGCGGCTGCAGCTCCAATGAGCGCAGTGCCCAGCAAACACATAAACATATATTGAAACCCCAGCAGGCCGGGGTTGCTGTCGATTAAATACCCCGCAATAGCAGCCACATAAACATCGGGGGTATAGCCAATAATCGACACAACGCCCACCGCGGTACCCGTCATCCCCAGTGGAATTTGGCCTTCTTCAAACAGTGCAAAGTAAAGACTGCGAAGCCCAAAAATGGCAATGCCAGTCACAGCGGTGTTGGCCAATATATAACTAAAACTGCCCATTTCCTGGCCTGTGAACGCGAACAAGCTGTGGCTGATGATTAAGATAACGAAGCAGATAACGGTCATTTTAGACACGCCAAAACGATCTGCCATAAGCCCTAATAGCAACGCCGCTAGCGGTCTTGTCCAAGCCCCTAGTGTCACAATCTGTGCCGCTTCAATTTCATCGATCCCGTACCCTCGAACGGCAAACAACGCGTACTGATCGAAGGCCTTATAACTCGTGTAAGCGCAAACCAAAATAATTGTTTGCAGCCAGACCGCAGGAAAGCGCATCACTTCCCAGAAGTGGCCAAATATAGTGGCATGCACTGAGGCGCTGACCTCAGGGAGGCTGCGCAGCGTGAACCAGACCAAAACGCCGGTCAGAGCCGTAACGGCGGTATAGCCTAGAATAATCTGTTGCAGCGCCACCCGTTTATCGGCGGCACTCGCCAATTCGTATCCCTCTGGAAAAGCCATGGAAAACAACAGCACTCCCAGCGATGCAAGCACCGCCGCGAGTAAACCCCGACCTCCATCAAGGACGCCGTAGGCAAGACCTTGTTGAGACATCCCGCCCCAGCTTCGCGTTGCTTTTATTAAAGCTGCCCAGAAAAACAAAATAGTGGACAGGCCGAAGAAGCCCCAAACCATCATGGCGCCGTAATAGCCCGGGAGTGTTGCCAGATAAAGTCCGCCTAGGGCGGTTAGCCAGAGTGAAACCGCCAGTAGTTTACGGGCAGGGAAACGGTCGGCAAGGGGGCCACCAAAAAAGTAAGCGGCCATGGCGACAACCCCATAAGCGGCCTGAGCGACTCCCAGCTCCGTGGCAGACAGGCCAAAAACTTCGAGTACGGTTGGGCGAAAGAAACGTGTGACGTGATAGGGCAGGGTGAAGATGGCTTCGCCTGCCATAATAAGGGACACCATGATGAGCCAGCGCTGAAAGTGAGTTTGCGACATGGTGAAATTAAGCCTCGGGTTGGAAAGCGTTGAGAAATGATTTTCAATGTTGCGGCTATACTGCCGCGGCGGGTTGGTGGCGCGCAATTATAAATCTATCGACTGCGTTTATTTTTGTGGTTGCGACGCTACATCGTTGTCCGTAATCTTTTAAAACTTGCAGTTTTTTGCTCTGTTTATCGGGAAACGGCTATGAATGAAGCGTTGGTAAGAATCCAGTCTGAGGGTCCTGTTCTTTGGATTACCCTGAATCAGGGAAAAAGCCGCAATCCACTATCGTCTCAGATGATCGCGAGCCTAACTCAAGCCTTAGCTGCGGGCTATGAAGACGACAGCTGTCGAGTGATTGTACTGGCAGCCGAAGGCCCTGTTTTTAGCTCAGGGCACGACTTAAAAGAAATGCAGCCTTCAGAGGGCGAAGACCGTGGCGCTGTGAGAACGCGTATTGCGAATATTCTCGAAAACTGCGCAGCGCTTATGCAGGGCATTGTTCAAGCACCCAAGCCGGTTATCGCTTGTGTTCAAGGCACAGCGACAGCCGCGGGTTGCCAGTTGGTGTCGGCATGTGACTTGGCCATTGCGGCCAGTGATGCACATTTTTGTACGCCTGGAGTAAATGTCGGCGCATTTTGCACGACACCCTTGGTGGGTATTGGCCGCAATCTGTCTCGCAAACACGCGATGGAAATGGCCTTAACTGGCGATATGTTTTCTGCAGACGAAGCCATTAAGTTTGGTTTGATCAATCGTCACGTTGCGCCTGAGGCACTCCACGCGGAAACGGCGGCCCTGGCGCAAAAAATTGCTTCACGCTCAGCGCAAAGTATTCGCGGCGGCAAAGCTGCTTTTTACCGGCAAATAGAAATGCCCCTCGCGGATGCTTTTGACTACGCCAACCAAGTTATGCTCGAGGGCATGACGGGTGGTGCTGATGCCGAGGAAGGACGGATGGCTTTTATCGAGAAACGATCCCCCGTTTGGCATCAAGAATAAGCCTACTTTCCATTGAATAGAGCCTAGGGCATACGATCGTTGTCCGGTCGCATCTGATGACGGTCTTACGCTGTTACAGTCAGGGCTGGACTGAGTGAGCCTCTGTGGGTTCCTGATGATTTTTAGAGAGGCGCAGCATAAGTATTGCGGCGCGTTTGATGGCGAGGGCCATCGAGTCGAGCTGCAAGCTCTCATTCGGTGTATGACCGCCTTTGCCCAGGGCGCCTAGCCCCGCCAGCGCGTCGGTATAAGGCGCCACGAACGCTATGTCAGCGGCCCCTCGGCGCAGGGGGTCCCAAATTTTCATGGCATCACGCCCCAAGTCTTGATTCACCTCCGAGAAGGCAAGCGCAAGTGCCCTGTTGCCCTCCGTTGGCGCCATGGGCGGATAGCTGTCGTCAAAATTTAGAGTCGCTTCAGTGTGAGGTAGATGCGCGGCGACAATCGTTTGCATACGCTGTTTGGCGCCTTTTAGCTGTTCTACTGAGAGTGCTCGAATACCTCCATGAACGATGGTTTGGCTGGGTACCACGTTAGTTTTTCCAAAGGTGGTGCCGCGATTTTTTGCAGCGTCATAAGTCACTGCAGTGCCGCCCTGAATATTGCCGGCATTAAAAGTCAGGCCATAGTCACCACGGACTTCCGTGTAAAAAGCATTGAGAATACGTGCCGTTTCGTTAATGGCGCCCGCGCCGACGTCGCCGCTGAAGATGGCAGAGGAGTGCGCCTGACGCCCCGAAACGTTAAGTGTCCAACTACTCGAGCTGCGACGGGCAATGGTTGCCCAGTCACTGCCCTCGGTCGTAATGGCGCCCTCAAAGCCCAGCGCGATATCGGCCCACTGGCCAGCCTCCAGTAAATCCCTTCGGGAAATAGCAAGGGGGCGTCCTGGCTTCTCTTCGTCTCCGGTATAGGCCACTGTCACAGCCATGCCCTCAAGGGCGCCAATGTGATCAAGCGCTTTTAAGGCATAAACGATCACCGCATTGCCCGACTTCATATCGCTAATGCCGGGCCCCTCCGCAGTGTTACCTGTGCGGCTAAACGCTTGGAATTGGTCGTCGGCTTCGAATACGGTATCGAGATGCCCAATAAGCAGCAATCGGGTGCCCGAGCCCTTGTTTTCTGCGAACAAATGGCCAGCGCGATTGACTGTCTCGGGCATATCGATCCAGCGAACACTGAGGTCGAGGGCGCTCAGCTCACGGGCCATAACATCACCTACGGCTCGCACGCCTTCGTGATTCATGGTGCCACTACCAATGTTAACGGTCTCTGCCAAAAGCGCTATGGCGTCTTCTTGATGTTGGTCTACCCAGTCACTAATGGCTTGTTCATTGTCGGACAGCGCTGCGGCTTTGAAGGACAGGCCAATAAGTGCCAGAAGCATGATCTGCAGCAAGGGAGTTCGCATGGTTGCGGGCCTCTAAAGGTTTCGGTGCTTTAATGGTTTTCTCTGAGCGGGACGCACTCACTCAAAAATATCTAGGTCCTCAGCAAGGATCACCTCGCCGTCGTATTGCGACTTTACCTCCTGAAGCACGATTTCATCTTCGAGACCAAAGACCAATACATGATACAAAACGAGTAACTTTGGCTTTGCTCGAGATGCCAGCGTCGCGAGCTCATAACTGGTGGTGTGGTTGCTGCGGTGGTAGCGCTGCCAAAATGCTGAGCGCTGACTCAAAGCGGTTTCGGAGACAACTTCGTGAATCAATATGTCGGCGCCTGTTGCCATGGCTTCCAGTTTAGGGTCGTAGGCGGCGTCACCCGAAATAACAATCACTTTATCGGGAGTCGTAAACCGGTAGCCAAAGGCATTGGGCCAAGTCCCATGCTTGACCTTGAATGCCTCAACGGTGATTAGCTCGTCGGTGTAAACGATACCCTCTTCAATTTCGTGGGAATTTATTTTCCAGCCAGATGTGGTCGCAGGCTCCAAACCATAGAGCCGGTATCGATTGTCCTCTTCCCAGGCGGCAGCAACATTGCTTGCCATCGCTGTCGTGCCCGGGGGGCCGTAAAGTTCAAAAGGCTTTTCGCGACCGTGAGTCCAACTGGTGTAAACCAAATCCGGCAGCCCAGAAGAATGGTCGTGATGCAAATGAGTGAGAAAAGCGATGCCCAGCTGGTCTACATTGAGTGCGTTGAGAGGGCCACCATACTCCTTCGATACGGCAGCAGCCCTGCGAACGACGCCGGGTCCAAAATCGACAATGTAGGCTTTGCCATTGACCACAATAGCGGTTGCGGGACCGGAACGGTTGGGTGTCGGTATCGGTGTCCCCGTACCCAACATCACAACTTGCGTGCGCGCCAGCGAGTTTGACGATACGAGGGCGAGTAAGACAAAGAGCGCCAGTGTCCGCATGGTTTGCCTCCTTGGGCGCCAGAAAATCTCGTCGCTCGCCAACCGTAACCTGCGGGTATGGGTGCGGTGGGTGGCAGTGGGTAATTAGGCTAAAGATTCCGGGCTTGGTTTACCAGCACAACCTAGATTCTTTCTGAGGCAACAATTGTTAGCAATTAGCGTAATAAAAGCCGATGGGTTTGACACGTTTAAAGGGGTGCCTATGGACTATCTGCGTGGGCGTTGTGCTCTATCGAATACGGCACGAGTTTCCTCTGAGTGAGTGATATCCATAAATTATTTAAAATTATCGCAAATTGATGCTGTTTATGACGCAGAAAACACGGATACTTTTGTTGGTCTGCGCCGCGCTGATCTCAGCATAATGCGGCAAATCATCATTTGCGGGGTAAAAAATGAAAGTTGAAGTGCGCGCCTTGTGCATTGTGTTGGCGCTGATGTCCCCCGGGGTATTTGCGACGAGTGATGCCGACCGTATTCAGCAGCTAGAAGAGCAGCTGAGAAACCAACAACAGGTACTTGAGGCCATGCAGGCTGAGCTGCAGCGGCTGAAGGCTGATGTCGTGGGTGCCGGCGATAGTGAGCCACTGGTGGTTACGTCACTGGAGGAAGACGCATCAGTTGCGCCCTCAACAGCAGTGTCTGCAACGACGGTTGAGAGCGAACCGTCATCTTCCGCCCAGCTTTATGGTTTTGTCATGGCCGACATGATCTATGACTTCAAGCGGGTTGATCCCAACTGGAACGATACGCTTCGTGTCAGCACAATTCCAACTGATGCGGGCCAATTCGGTCAGGATGGTGAGTTTATTTTTGGTGTTAGGCAGTCCCGCCTAGGCATCAAAGGCAACTACGGTGATGACGTCACCTACCTCCTTGAGGCCGAATTATTCGGGGTCGGGGGGATGAGGGGCAGACGACTCCGCGCTTGCGGCATGCTTGGGCAACCTACAAGCAAGTGGGTGTCGGTCAAACCTGGTCTAACTTTATGGATGCCGATATTTTCCCCAATACCATCGATTACTGGGGTCCCACTGGTATGGTTTTTTATAGAAACCAACAGGCGCGGTATACCTTTCCTTTAGGGGAAGATGAATTTGCTATCGCTCTGGAGGATCCATCCACCGCTTTGACCGTCGGCAGATTTAGAGACGTCAACTCTTGTGAGCTGAATTCATCAGCCTACGATTGCGAATCTACTGGCTCGACAGCGGCTGACATTTACCAGGCCCATAATGATGTGCCTGATCTAAGCCTGAGGTATCGCAACAACGGTAACTTTGGTCATTATCAAGTAGCGGCCATGTTTCGAGAACTCGGTTACGAGCGGCTGGACACCGGTGAGCAAAACAGCGAGTTTGGGTGGGGTGTCAACTTGAGTGCTGGGATCAAAACCTTCAACAGCGACGTGTTGAAGTTACAGCTTGTTTACGGCGAGGGCATTGGTAACTACATGAACGATGGCGGCATCGACATTGCTCCGTCCACCAACAACCTCAATACGGCGACAGCTGAGGCAGTGCCACTGCTGGGTATCAGCGCCTATTACGATCACTACTGGAATGAGCAGTGGTCGACCTCCATCGGCTGGTCAATGAACGATCTCGATAACAGTGCGGGTCAGTCAGGATCTGAGTTTGCCAAAGGCCAAATAGCGCAAATCAACTTACTCCATACACCTCGAGACAACGTGATGTTCGGGACTGAAATTATTTGGGGTGAGCGTGAAGACGTGGATGGTGCAACCGGCGACGATTACCGCATTCAGTTCTCACTCAAGGTGGGCTTTGACTCGGGCAATTTTCTGCGGGGCATGTGAGCTGAACAGAGCTGCTGAACTTGTGCAGTGAACGAAACGGCGAGATTTGAAACTGAATGGCTAGGTGCAGAAAGTACAACGCACTCCTGCTGTTCTGACTATCACTAAAAGGAGTGTCAACGATGACAATGCGATTAGTAGCATCCTGTGTGGCTTTGGTGCTGGTGTGTAGCCAGGCCTTCGCTAAACAGCAGCCAACAGACTTTCAGGCCGTGGTTGATCGTGCCCACGCCCAGTTTAAAGATGTTAAAGATGGAGCGAATGCTGACTACATTCCAATTCTTGCAACGGTTCCCAGCGATATGTTCGGTGTAGTCATTGTGACTCGAGACGGGCAGGTCTTTTCTGCGGGTGAGATGGATTACGAGTTTTCGATCCAGTCGGTATCAAAACCGTTTACGGCGTCACTCGTGATGAATCAACAAGGTCCTGCTGCCGTGCGTGAGAAAATTGGTGTTGAGCCCACTGGCTTGCCGTTCAATTCAAAGATGGCGCTTGAATTATATGCAGCCCGTTCGGTAAACCCGTTGGTAAATGCGGGTGCTATTGCTGCTGTCAGCCTTGTAGAAGCAGATTCTGAAGAAGATCGTTGGAACCAAATTCACGCTAATTTGAATGCTTATGCAGGCCGAGAGCTGCCAGTCTTGGAGGAGGTTTATACCTCTGAGTACGAAGAGTCTTGGAGTAATCGTGGCATTGCTAATCTGCTCTACAACTACGGGCGACTTTACAGTGACCCTGAAGAAACATTGCGGGTCTATACCCGGCAGTGCTCTACCGGCATCAATACCCTTGATCTGGGCATGATGGGTGCAACTTTGGCTAATCAAGGCGTTAACCCGGTGTCAGGTAAGCGAGTGCTTGATGCGGCTCATATCCCAGAGTTACTCGCCATTATGGCGACGGCGGGTTTTTACGACGAGTCGGGTGAATGGATGTACAGCGCTGGCCTGCCAGCTAAAACTGGCGTTGGCGGTGGCATTGTTGCCGTAGTGCCGGGCAAGTTTGCAATCGCTACATTTTCTCCCCCCCTCAATGAGGCGGGTAACAGTGTCAGAGGCATGCAGGCGATTCGTTACATTGCTGGAGAATTGGGCGTCGGTCTCTTTGGTGCAAACAAGGGGGAATAGTTTCTCCCAACTTTTGGGGGTTGGCCGTCGATTTGCCCTGCAAAGCAAGTCATCCACAGCGTTGAAAGTGGCGGGCTGTTGTAAATTTTAAAGGGGAGCTGTGATGCTCCCTTTTTCTTTGGTGTTAGCAACAGGTTTTAGATGCCAGAACCAAATAGAGCCCTAAACAGGCGGTAGCGAGAACAGGCTAGAGCCAGCCGAACATAAGCTGAATTAAAACGACGTTGGTGACATCAATAAAAAACGCACCGACTAGCGGCACAACGATAAACGCTTGATGGCACGGGCCATAGCGCTGGGTAACGGCCGACATATTCGCCATGGCGGTGGGCGTTGCTCCCATCGAAAATCCCCCAAACCCTGAGGCAATGACGGCGGCTTCGTAACTCTTTCCCATGATGGGAAAGACGACAAAAATCATGAAGAGTGCTGCAACGATCACCTGCGCCCCCAAAATTGAAAAGAGTGCGCCAGCGAGATCAATGACTTCCCACAGCTGCATGCTCATCAGCGACATGGCTAAAAAGGTTCCCAAGGAGATATCTGCAATGAGTGCCATGGCTGGCGTACGAGTGGGCCACTGGGTGCCTGTAATGCGAGGTAGTGCCTGGGGGCGCAGGTTGGTCATGATGATGCCGGCAAACAGGCAACTGACGAAGACCGGCAGGTGTGCACCCAACTGGTTGAGCCCTTCATTGAGGAAGTAACCAATGATGATGCAAATGTGGAGGGCTAAAACGGCATCGAGTAACTCCATATAATTTAGGCTAACAGGGTCCGCCTCGTCATCGATGCCCACATCGAGGTTGTCATCGCTTCCCGCAACCAACTGGTGTCGCGTGACCAAGAATTTGGCCACGGGGCCTCCGATCAAGCTTGCCAGAACTAGCCCAAATGTAGCGCAGGCCACCCCAATTTCCATGGCGTTGGTGATGCCATAGTTTTCGGCAAATCGCGGTGCCCAGGCAATGGCGGTTCCGTGTCCACCGATGAGTGAAACGGTGCCTCCGAGTAAGCCCACTGCAGGTTCAAGTCCGAGCAGGGTCGCGATACCTATGCCGGTCAAATTTTGGATGATCATATAAATAACAGTTACGAGCAGCAGTAACGCGAGGGGCTTTCCGCCTGCGGCAAGGTCTTTAAAGCTTGCGTTGATGCCTATCGTGGTAAAGAAGTAAACCAGAAGTGCATCGCGAGCGCCGAGTTCAAATTCGACACTGATGTCGGCGAAGGAGTGGATTGCGAAAAGAACGACGGCGATAAACAGGCCACCAGTGACGGGCTCTGGAATGCTATAGCGGCCAAAAACGGGCACTAGCCGATTGATACGCTTGCCCAAAAACAAGACCACAATACCTATCGTGACGGCTAAAAAGGTATCGACCTGCCAAACGGAATGTGCAGCTTGCATGGGGTTCCTATAGGGCGGCTTCGCCCGCGTTGTTGAAGTTACTTTCTGGGATCAACCAGCGCAGGTCAAGATAATGCGACTGAGAGCGGCAAGATGTCGTGAATGGATATTCGGTTTACGAGCACGAGTTCAAGGCACTCATTGTCGGTTTTAATGATTGAGTATGTGAAGAGGTTTTGACGTCAACAGCGATCAGTGCGACCTGAGATAGAGTACAGGGGTTGCTTGGATTGATCTGGCAGGCAGTTTGAATCAAGGTAAAATGAGGATGTAAATGGCGCTATCTTCAGTAGCGAAGAGAGCGCCATGGTGCCGTTTATCTGATCAACATCAGGTAGGGACTACTCCGAAATCTTTTTAACATAGGGTACGAGACGATAGCCCTCATCCCTAACCCGCTCGGAGGGGCGATAGTGCCTTGCGGTCAAATTAAACACCCCAGAAGTATTCATTGTAGGAATGTTATTCATCGCGTCCGAGCCGCAGCCAAAACTCACCGTAAAGGTTCCATCTTCATTAGGTGTCGCGGTATCAGAGCTCACACTCGCGAGGTCGTCGAACATAAAACCCGCCTCATCATAAACAGTGAATGACCAAAAGGCGCCGTTTCTAGGGTCTTCAAACGTCGCTTGATAGCAACCTTCCGCGGGGTACTGTGGTGAAAGCTCGTAAAGATTATCGATAGATTGAGCTCCCCCCCACCCTAGGGCCGCTCCCATCAGATGTTTGTAAACGGTGTAGCTACTGCGGGATGCGTCGGTAGGCGCGGTGAACATGCCAAATATAGCGTTGCCCCCTTCCTCGGCTAGCATTTGAGGGGCTTTTGCGCGTATGGAACCTTCCGTGGCCATGAAGGATGCTTCATTCACGGGCTCGGCTGAAAAAGTTTCAGCATTGCCCGCAGAAATAGACATGCCATCCTGAATACGGTTGGCGTCTGCCTGAGAAAGCGTGCTGTCCAGTCGTACTAATAAATAAATATGTGAGCCTTTGTGGGTGGCGAGTTGAAAAGTGCCGCTGCCATAAGACATCGGTTGTATTCGGTGATCCTCGGTTACGGGTTGCACCGAGGCATAGGTTCCTTCGGGCATTGGCGGGATGGTAATGCTGGCACCTGCTGACACGTCAACAACAGCAAAGCTGTAGTAGCTGTCGCGGTTCATGCGCACCACGGGTTGGTCATTGGTCTGTGTGAGCTGACGTTCGTGGTTGAGAACATTGACGGGTGCGCGAGACTGGGCAATCAGCAGCTGTCTGGACGTCTCTACTGTGGGGTAATCCTCGGGAGCGACCTCCTGACCATTGGGGTCAAAGAACGCATCAATAGTGGTGACGGGTGCACTCAGTGCTTCGAGGCTGATGAGCGATGTTGCGATGGTTGTGGCTAACAACATTGTGCAGAGGCTAGGACGTACCTCGTTGCTGGTAGAGCTCATGCTGGCTTTCCTTCAAAAATTGACGAGGCAGAATTAAACACACTCATCGAAAGTTAATCCAGCGCTTCTTGCTGGATGTGTGATTACACGCAAAGCGCGCTTTCTAGGCTTGGCACTGGCGGTTATTTATTCAGTGCTGACTGAAAACGTTCGTCTCCTTATGCTGAAGCCTTTAAAAAGCATGTTGCTTTGAGTTTGAAAAATTTTAAGTGGGCCTAATCGGTTTTAATTTTGGCATTTGAATTTTTTCATTTCGATGAGGAATCTCTCAGGGTGCCAACAAACAAGTGGCTTGCTTATCAGACCGCCTATCTGGCACCTTGTGGCAAAGAGGAAGGCCTATGCAGTTAGAAAATAAAGTGTCGATCGTGACCGGTGCAGCCCGTGGTTTGGGGCGAGCCTATGCCGAAGCACTGGCGGCGGCGGGTTCAGCCGTACTGGCTTGTGACGTCAATGACTGCGACGAAACAGTCGAGGCTATCGTACGGGGGGGTGGTAAAGCTGTGTCAGCAACCGTGGATATCACCGATATGGCGAGCTGCACGGCAATGGCAGACATGGCCCAGCAGTCTTTTGGTCAGATAGACGTATTGGTAAATAATGCAGCGCTTTACGGCGGGCTCAAAGGCGCACGGTTTGAATTGCTGGAAGAAGCTCAGTGGGATGCGGTGATGAACGTCAATGTTAAAGGCGTCTGGAACGCCTGTCGTGCGATCGTACAGCCCATGCGTGACTCAGGTGGTGGCTCAATTATCAACATTGCTTCGCTAGCAGCGGTCTATGGGTTGCCCTACGGCTTGGATTACGTGGCTTCTAAAGCGGCAGTGATCGGCATGACCCGGGGTATGGCAAGAGAGCTAGGGCGTGACCGTATTCGAGTCAATGCCGTGGCGCCGTCGGCGGTGATGACGGAGGGTACAGAGGAATTTTTTGGCGAGAAGCTGGAAAAGGCCAAAAAAGTCATCGCTTCCGGTCAGGTGATACCGCGTAACCTTGAAACCAGCGACGTCACCGGTACCGTGCTGTACCTCGCTTCTGACGCGAGCGCTTTTGTTACCGGCCAGACCCATATGGTCGATGGCGGTTCATGGTTTTTATAGCATGAGTGATGAGTCGCAATATGATGATATCCGGGCAGGTGTAAAACGCCTCTGTGATCAATTTCCCGGGGCTTACTGGCGTGACAAAGACGAACAGCGCAGTTATCCGGTCGAGTTTGTAGAAGCGTTGACGGCAGCAGGGTATCTGTCAGTCATGATTCCAGAAGTTTATGGTGGGGCAGGGTTACCCCTGGGTGCTGCTTGCGCAATTCTCGAAGAAATTCATCGCAGTGGTTGTAACGGTGGCGCCTGTCATGCGCAAATGTACACCATGGGCACACTGCTACGTCATGGCAGTGAGGCGCAAAAGCAGCGCTATCTTCCTGAGGTCGCTAGTGGCGCCCTGCGTTTACAAGCCTTTGGGGTAACCGAGCCCAATAGTGGTACCGACACAACGCGGATTCGTACTCACGCGGTACAAGACGGTGATGACTATGTCGTTAATGGTCAGAAGATTTGGATTTCACGAGCTGAACACTCTGACCTTCTAGTACTGTTAGTGCGAACAACACCGAGGGAAGACTGTGCAAAGCGTTCCGACGGTATGTCTGTTTTATTGGTTGATATGCGCACAGCGGTCGGGCGTGGTCTAACGATCAAACCCATCAAAACTATGATGAATCACGGGGCGACCGAACTTTTCTTTGATGATTTGCGAGTGCCAATGGCTAATCGAATCGGGGAAGAGGGAAAGGGTTTTCGTTACATACTCGACGGTATGAATGCTGAGCGCATTTTGATAGCAGCGGAATGCATTGGTGATGCGAAATACTTTATTGAAGCGGCGGCAAAATATGCGTCAGAGCGCGAGGTCTTTGGCGCGCCCATCGCAAAAAACCAAGGAGTGCAATTTCCCATCGCAAGGGCGCACATTCAGGCAGAAGCCGCTGCCGGTATGGTATCGCGGGCGGTTAGTTTATTTGAGGCCGGTGAGTCCTGCGGCTCCGAGGCGAATATGGCCAAACTTTTAGCCTCGGAAGCGTCGTGGGCTGCGGGAGATACCTGTATCCAAACCTTTGGAGGAGCGGGGTTTGCCACCGACTACGACATTGAGCGTAAGTTCCGCGAAACACGGCTTTATCAGGTGGCGCCCATCTCGACCAATCTTATCCTGTCACACGTTGCGACTCATGATCTCGGGATGCCTAAGTCGTTTTAATAGCGGATATCCGGCAGTGAGCACGCTCAAGACGTCCAGATCGCTATCGATCACGTAGGCACTGGGCAAGCCACTTTTACCGACCACACGACTAGCAAGGGTTTTCTAATGACCGATCGACAATACGACGTTGTGCTCTTTGGAGCTTCAGGTTTTACAGGTGAATTAGTTGCCGAGTATCTCGCAGCGAACGTCTCCGATATACGCTGGGCAATTGCGGGGAGAAGCGCGAGTAAATTAGAGGCAGTACGAGAAAGAATTGGTCAGCCCGATTTGCCCATTTTGGTGGCAGATAGCGATGATGCCGCCGCGCTAACCGCTATGGCAGATCAAGCCCGAGTGGTCATCTCTACCGTGGGCCCCTATGCGCGATATGGAACCACGCTGCTTGAGGTTTGTGCCCGCCAGGGCACCCACTACTGCGATCTCACCGGAGAGGCGCAGTGGATGGCCGAGGTTTATGAGCGTGTCGATCCCATCGCAAAAAACAGCGGTGCCCGACTGGTTCACTGTTGTGGCTTTGATTCGCTGCCCTCGGATCTTTCGGTGTATTTCCTGCAACAAGCGTTTAAGGCACAGTTCGGTGAATACGCGCAGTCGATCACAGGGCGTATGGGACGTTATTCGGGTGCGGTGAGTGGCGGCACGGTCGCCAGCATGATGTTGGTGAGCGAGCAAATTATGAAGGATGAAGCCCTTCGTAAGCGACTGATGAACCCCTATGCCTTGTATCCCGAGGCCATGGAACCTGGCCTTGACCAGCCTGATCAGATGGGCGTCGCTTGGGATGGAAACTTCGAGTCTTGGACCGGGCCATTTATCATGGCAGCGATCAACACCAAGGTTGTGCGTCGTTCTAACGCTCTGGCGGGCCTGCCTTACGGTAGTGACTTCCGGTACGAGGAGTCGCAACTTTGTAAGAGCCGATTGTCAGCATTGACCTCATCGATTGCTATTGGTGCCGTCATGGGCGGGGCGCTGTTTAGGCCGACTAGGGCGCTGCTCAAGCGATTTTTACCTGACCCCGGTGAGGGCCCGAATGCCGAGGCCCGGGAAAATGGCTTCTTTGAATTTTGGGCGCACGGTGTATCCGGAGCGGACAATCAGAATAACTTGCGCGTAAAAGTGACGGGCAAACGCGACCCCGGCTATGGAGCCACGTCACGCATGCTCGCTCAAGCTGGTTTATGTCTGGCGCAGGATGACCTCAGTGTAGGGGGTGGTATCTGGACGCCGGCGACGGCGTTTCCTGAGCAGCTGATCACCAGGTTGGCACAGGTCGACGTAAACTTTGAGGTCGTTGATTAACTGTCGTCCTAAACAGCCCTAGGGATAGGCAAGCGGGGAGCTCAGGGGATGCTGGCGGTATTTAAAAGCCGGAGACTCCTGAGGGATAGGCCGCCCCATCGCCCTCGATAACACAGCCCTTGGCAACGCGTTCTATTGCCTCTTCCATGATTGCGAGGCCCTCACGCAAGGTCGCTTCTGCCATGTTGAGCGCTGGGTACAGTCGTATCGTATCTTCGTGATCTGAGATTGCCCAGACACCGCGCTCTAGCATCTCCCCCCTTACTGCCCTTGCGGCCCACCAGTCTTCGGCATCGGGGTGCATTTTTTGGGTGGCATTGAAGCTAACGCCCATTAGCAAGCCGCTACAGCGAATTTGTCTAACAATGGCGTACTGTTCCCATTCCGACATAATCTCGTCAGCCACGTCGCCCAGTTTTTTGGCATGGGCAACGATGCCATCGCGCTCATAGATTTCAAGGGTTTTTATGGCGGCGGCACAGCCGGCCGGGGACCCTGCAAAAGTTGAGCCCGAATTAAAATGGGAGTTGTCTCCTAAAATATCATCTCTGGCTGAAATGCCTGCCAGCGGCGCGATGCCCCCCGACAAGTTTTTTCCGTAGACCAGAATATCCGGGACAACATCGTAGTGTTCGATCGCCCACATTTTCCCGGTGCGGCCCACTCCCGTCAGCACTTCATCGCTAATTAGCAGCCAATCGTTGCGATCACAAATGCGGCGCAACCCTTGAATAAAGTCTATTGCAGGAATCCAATTGCCGCCCTCGGCAAGTCCTGGTTCGATGAGCACGGCAGCAATATTATCAGCGCTGACTACGGTCTCGGGAATCTGCTTTTCCAGGTACCATAAACAGAAATCAACGTATTGCTGAGGGGTCATGTCGGCGGGGATATGATCGCTGAAAGGGTAGGGTGCGCGAATAACGCCACCTCCCCAACCTTCCAGATAGGCGGCCGACTCGCCGCTTAACCCGCTCAGTACTTTTCCGGCCAGGGAATTGCCATGGTAGGAGGCGCCAAAAGTCACAACGTAGCGACGCTGAGTATGGGTCAGGGCTAGGTGCACTGCCGCTTCAGCAGCCTCAGTGCCCGACACTTCATAGTTGGTTCTGGGTAGCGCTTTGTTAGGCATGATGTCGGCCAAACGTTCGGCGAGTTCGTAGCGCAGCGGATGGTCAAAATGAAAGCCGTAGCGCCGGTTAGCGTCCTCAACGACATCCAAAATTTCTGGGTGACAGTTGCCCAGCGGGTTAGTGGCCCAGCCGTTTTGAAAGTCGATATAGCGCCGGCCGTCTAAATCCCAAACATAATCTCCAGCCGCTTTGTCGATCACAATCTGGCGAACGGGTCTAAAGCCTCTGGAGCCTGCTTTTTTCTCGTCTTGATCAAATCGAAGCCCGTTTTTGAAAAGTGGGATTCCTCGACGCAGTGCGGCTTTTGTTTTTGGCCCTGGAAAAGACTGGCTCATTGTGCGGATCCTGCATTGTCTGACTAGCAGTTTATGTTGCAGCAAAAAGATTGTTATATCTAGGCAGCGAAGCGTGTCATGAGATGTGCTCCCACATGCTTGATATTTGGTGACAGCGATAATTGCTCTAGGGCACAGCGCCTGAGGCTACGGCAAATTACCAGCGGGGGCTGCCGTTGAGTTGTTACGCGAGGGGTTTAGAAGTGAAGCGGTTGAAGTAGGTCGGTTTGACGCCGAAGGGCGGGTAGAAATAAAGAGGGTGGTGTACCGATACATTCTCGTGAAGCTCGGCACGCAAACACAAAGAGTAACAGCGCATGATTATCCTCGGTCTCGGGTAGGCATTTTTTCAATGGCAGCAGGTTTTAGTGTTGCAGTGGAACATCGCCGCCATTTCTAAGGTCTATAATGAATTTTTTTTGCTGCCGGCTCAGTCGCCAGTCGGCTGAAAAAATTACTGAGTGCAGTAGCGAAACGCTAGAAATAGGTTTTTATCCCCAACAGCCACAGTGGCGCCGACAAAAATTTTAAGTTTGAGGAAACCAAGATATGACAGATCAGATAAATGGCAAAGTTGCATCTGACCTTTCAGTGGCAATAGTGGGCGGTGGTTTTGGGGGCGTTGGCGCGGCCATTCGCCTGTTGCAGGCCGGTGTAACGGACCTTACCGTCTTCGAGCGGAGTGGAGGCGTTGGTGGTGTTTGGCATGCCAACACGTATCCCGGCGCGGCCTGCGATGTGCCGTCGCACTTATATTCTTTTTCTTTCGCTCCTGGCACCGAATGGTCGCGGCGCTATGCACCACAAGCCGATATCGAACAGTACCTCAATACGCTGGTTGACGACTTTGGGGTACGCCCGCATTTACGCTGTAACACGGGTGTTGAGAGCGCTGAGTTTGACGCCGAGGTTGGGTCTTGGCAGGTGAGGACAAGCGACGGTGAGCGTCGAAACTTTGATCTTGTCGTTGCGGCTTGTGGGCAGCTTTCAAATCCGGCGATTCCCAAGCTTGAGGGCATTGACACGTTTGAGGGGCCCACCTTTCATTCGGCAAATTGGGATCATGATTGTGACCTGACGGGCAAGCGTGTCGCGGTTGTAGGCACCGGTGCCAGTGCTATTCAGTTTGTTCCCGAAATCGCGAAACAGGCGGGGCAGCTCGACATCTATCAGCGCTCGGCTCCATGGATCATGCATAAGTTTGATCGCGAGTATCCGGAGTGGGAAAAGCGCCTATTTCGGAAGGTCCCTGCGCGTGTCGGATTGAGTCGTCGCTTTTTCTTCTCAGTGTTTGAAATTCTCACCTACGGTTTCACGAATCGTCATTGGGTCTTGAAGCCTATGGCTAAATTGTCGAATGCCTATCGCCGCAAAGAGCTGGGCGAATATCCTAAATTGTTGGCAAAGGCGACCCCTGACTACCAAATTGGTTGTAAGCGAGCATTGTTTACAAATGATTGGTACCCAACGCTTAAGCGCGACAATGTTGAATTGGTACATGGGAAAGCACCTCGTGTTACCGCGACTGGACTCGTTGACGCTGAAGGCGTTGAGCGGCCTGCGGACGTTATTATTTGGGGCACCGGTTTCCAACCTTTAGATTTTGTCGCGCCTATGGAAATCCGAGGGCTTGAAGGTCGTGAGCTCAGCGAGGTTTGGGATGGGCGCCCTGAGGCTTATCTGGGTACCACCGTTGCAGGGTTCCCCAATTTTTTTATGATGTATGGCCCCAACACTAACCATGGCTCTGGCTCAGTGCCTTACTCAAACGAGTGCCAATACAACTACATTCTCGACGCGGTTGAGCGCTTGTGTGCAGGTGGCTACCGTTATCTAGATCTGGAAGCCGAAGCGCTTAAGCGGTGGCGTAATGAGATGGAAGAGCGCAGTGCTGAAACCGTTTGGACCCAGGGGGGGTGCAACAGTTGGTATGTTACCGAAAGCGGGGTCAACACCAATAACTGGCCAGGTCCCTGGCTTGAATACAAGCGACGCACTCAGCAGATTGACGTCAGTGACTACCGTTTTGTAAAGTGATTAGGAGTGCTGGGCGCTTCAGAAACTGGGTGCTGTTCGGCGCTAACTTGGCACAAAAATAGGGAACTCAAGCCAGCAACTTTCTGTCCCAAGGTACTTTCGCAGCGACCTTGTGATGACGTGACACTGGCTTAGTGCGTTAATCAGGGGGTGATTGTTGCTCCCAGTCCTCTTCGAATTGAGAGAAGTCGGGCGTTTGCTGTTTGCTATCACTCTCTGCATCTTCAAAGCGTGCGTTGCAAGCATCGATTTCTGGCTTTGCCGAGGCGTAGTTGACGATCAGTTCCTTGGTTATGCTGATCTCCTCAGTCAGGCTCAAGGTGTCTCGCTCTAGGAGCCGGTTAGTTGTCGCCTGCATGCCGGTATCTAATGGCACGGCACATCGATGGAAGGGGAGTACTTTTCCGACTAAAGCCTGCTTTCCCTCCTGATACATAAACGCTTCTTTTGTGTCGGTGAAGTAAACCATATCGACGGTGTCATCGCCGTCTATGTCTTGAACACACATGCTAAACAGCAAATAAGTGTCGCAGACAGTCACGC
This sequence comes from Luminiphilus sp. nBUS_16, assembly GCF_051201645.1. GTDB lineage: Bacteria > Pseudomonadota > Gammaproteobacteria > Pseudomonadales > Halieaceae > Luminiphilus. The sequence goes on from NZ_CP179205.1 coordinate 1,222,069, forward strand.
CTTTGACTTGCTGCGTGCCTATATCTGGTGTGATCGCACAGGCTTGCAGCATGAGCAGCAACGCGAGGGTTGTCAGCTGTTTCAGCGGATTCAATTTACAGAGGCGTTGTTGGTAAATCAGTTGATCTTTCATGTCAGGGACAAATCATGTTTGTTCACTATTTGGGCCTGCCGTTGCCTGAGTGTAAAAGGCAGCCCACCCAGGTAATGCAGCAGCTGTTTATAGCGCTAAGCATCGTCTTAAAGTTCTACAACGGTTTTGCCGAAATTACGCCCAGCAAAAAGATCAGCGTAAGCTTGTCCTATTTGATCGATACCCTTGAGACGATATTCGGGTGATGCCAAGGCGCCGCTGCGTAAACCCTCAGACAAGGCCTCGCGTGCCTCTTCATAGCGGTCATGGCGAAAGTGGGTCATGAAGCCTTCCGCACGAATTTCTTTGGTAACGATTTCAAAGAGGTTGTTAGGGCCATGGGCTGGAACGCCGTAGCCTGATACGGCGCCGCATAAGGCCATGCGTCCACGATGGTTCATATTTGCAATAGCGGCCTCTAGCGTCGCACCGCCGACGTTATCAAAAAAGGCATCAACACCCTCAGGGCAAACTTTGCTGATGGCCTCACTCAGGCTGTCGGCACCGGTGCGAACCACCGCCGCGTCGTAGCCCAACACGTCGCAGATCCATTGGCCTTTTTCTTCAGAGCCAACTAGCCCCACCACGCGAGCTCCTGTCTTTTTTGCCAGCTGTCCGGCGATAGAGCCTACCGCACCACCGGCGCCACTGATCAGCACACAGTCCTTTGCTGTCGGTTTGAGTATATCGGTCATACCAAAGTATGCAGACATTCCGGTATCCCCAAGCACGCCCATATAAGCTGCGGGGTCAAACTCTAAGGTGGTTGGTAGTCTTGCAATGAAATCATTGCCGTCGCTAATACTATGGGTTTGCCAGGCAAATCGCGCCATAAGCATGTCGCCCTCGGCGTAAAGTGGGTTGAGTGACGCTATGACCTCGCCTAAAACCAGCCCAATAACGGGCGCGCCCAGCTCCATAGCGGGTAGTACGGCATCACCCGATCCTTCGTTCATCCAGTTGCGAAACCCCGCGTCCAGCGACACGAAATGATTGCGGCAGAGAAGTTCACCTTCTCGAAGCGGAGGAAGTTCAGAGACGTTAACTTGAAAGTCTTCAGCAACTGGATTTCCTTGGGGGCGTCTGGCTAACACCACAGATTTTACCTGTGTCATAAATACCTACTTTTTGTGGTCAATTTTTAAGTGAGAGGATAGCCCAGAGCTGAACGCGACGCACAAGAAAATACCTCGCTATAACCAAAGGTCAAAGCGTCATGCCAAATTTACTCGTGGGCGCATGCAGCCGCTAGATGACGGTCGTCATGTTGCCTGATTCGTAACACCAAGGGCAGGATAACTAACAGCGCGCATAAGTCTGCGATGGCAAGACTCAAGAAGAAGGTGGCAGCTCACTCATGGTGCTGAGCCTCGCAAGTAAAGGGGTTTTGGCCGAGCATTTCTGGCACCCACCATTTAGGCGGCCACCTCTGAAATAATCGACCAGCTTGGTTTTGCGGTAAACGACGGCACTCAGTCTGACGGTGTGCCAATTTCCGCCTGCAGCGCGTCTAATTCATCCGAAGTACCGAGCATGCTAGTCTCAATGTTATGCCCAAGCGCATATTGTGGGGGCACTATTTCAGGGTGTTCTCCCGGTTGACCTGGGGGGGTGAAGTAGCCCAAGGCATACTGGCCCATCGAGTAACCAATTAATTCTTGAAGCGGTTGGGAGAGATCTTTAGCGATCGCTGGAGGGCAGGTCAGATATTGATTTTCCTCCTGCCGCAACCACCCTAACGTATAGGTAATATTGATACCGATGCGATCGTGTTTGCTGCGGTTTTCGCCACCACCATGAAAAACGGACCCTGAGTACAGGAGTACAGAGCCCGCTTTCATTTCTGCCGTCGTGATTTGTTCTGGGCTAATTTGCGCATCGTCAGGCCATTGGGTGCTGCCCGGCACAACCTGAGTCGCACCGTTCTCAGAGGTGAAGTCGGTAATCGCCCAGATGGTATTGAACTGGGGTTCGACGTGCGCAAGGTGCTTGCCCCACGCCCAACGATCGCGATGGATCAGTTGTGCGGTTTCACCAGGGCTGATACGGATGATCTGTGTCAGATGCAGTTGCACCCTCTGGCAGTAGGGCTTCAAAAAAAGCTCAGATGCCGCCAGGATATCTTGGTGAGCGATCAGTTCGCGACATTTTTCTGAGCGCACCATCAGGCCACCGGTGCGCGTCGTTTTAAAACCGGCAAAATCGTCAAAGCCGAGATTGGACCCCTCCATGTAAGGGTCTGTCTCCTCTCTCAGTGCGGCGATGAATTCCGTGCTGACGACGTTATCGAGGATGATTGCGCCATCTTCTTTAATGGCGTCCACAATGGTGTGCGCGTCGGTTCCCATGGCAAAGTGCTTGATTTCGGGCATGTCGGTTACTCCTGTTTATCCAAGTACCGCGATGCATTTGATTTCGATTTTTAGCGCCGGATCCACTAACGCCCCAATTTGTACCAGGGTCTGGCTGACTTCGGGTGCCTTGCCGTAGATCATGTGTCGCTCGGTAAACAATGCCTCGACCTGAGCCATACAGTCATTGACGTCGGTTACGAACCAAGTTTCATCGACGATGTTATCCATGTCAGCCCCGAATTCTGCGAGAACAGATGCGACGCTCTGATAAGCGAGTTTCATTTGCGATAACAGGTCCTCAGGGACTGAGCCGCCGTCATCCATGCCTACCTGACCGGCTAGATATAGGGTGTTGCCCACCTGAACCCCCTGGCTGAAGAGGTCGGCATAGGGTCCGCTTCGGTAAAGTTTTTTTTGTAGGGTCATCGGGTATAGCTCCGGTGCTTGATCTTCGTATTTGAGTGGCCGGTCCGTGGTTTTTGTCGGGCAGCCCGCCGTGTTTTGATGCCTTCTTAAGCGTCTAAGGTACCACGGGTTGTCACTATTTTTGGTTCAAAAAGTGACAAAACAAACAAATGTTTGTTATTGGGCTGCAACAATCAGTAGACTCTAGGCTTTATAGAACGTGGGCAGTGAGGGGTGCACTGGGGCGCCCCGCGCCGATTTGGTTATGGTAGTGATGTCGAGCGAGTCGCTCAGGAGAGTGTGATGATGCGGATGTTATTGAAAACAGGTTTGATTGCGTTGGGGGTGGTGTGTGTCTCGGTATGGGCGCACGCCACAATAGCGGCTGAGCGTCCCAACGTTGTCCTGATGCTGGCAGATAATTTGGGCTTTGGTGATATTGGCGCCTATGGCGGTGGTGAAATATTAGGCACCCCCTCTCCGAACCTTGATTCGTTGGCCGCTGATGGATTGATGCTGACTCAGTTTTTTGTAGAGCCTGGCTGTACCCCGTCGCGGGCTGGCTTAATGACAGGTCGCTACAGTGTTCGATCTGGCCTAAATAGCATTATCGTCGCGGGTACTCCTCAGACTCTCAAAGATGAGGAATTCACCATCGCTGAACTCTTCAAAAAACAGGGTTACGCCACGGGCATGATGGGTAAGTGGCATCTTGGCCAGGAGGCGCAGAGTCTGCCGACGAATCAAGGCTTTGATTCCTATGATGTTGGCATTTTGGAGACGACTGATGGCACGCTGTACCCCGAATCCATGCGCAGATCAGGGATGTCTGAGGCGGCTATACAAAAGTCGCAACCTTATATCTGGGCTTCCAACGAGGCGGGTGAGCTCGAGCGGGTCAGGCCCTATGATCTGGCTTACCGCGATCGCATTGAGGGTGATATCGCTCGCGCGGCAAGCCAATTCATCGAAGCCAAAGCTCAAGAGGAGGCGCCTTTCTTCCTCTACGTAGGTTGGTCGAGCGTCCATTATCCGACGGGCGTGTCTGACGCGTTTCGTGGGCGATCAGCGGCGGGTCGCTACGGTGACATGTTCATCGAGCACGACCACAGTGTCGGTGTGGTGCTGGATGCAATTGATGCAGCGGGAATCTCCGACAACACTATTGTGGTTTATATCTCTGACAACGGTCCCGTCGCACACGAGGGTAATAACCACGATTTTTTGGGGAGCTCAGCGGGCCCCTTTAGGGGCGAGGTGGGGGATGTCTTAGAAGGATCCTTGCGCGTGCCGGGCATGGTGCGCTGGCCTGGCAAAATTCCTGCTCGTAAAAGTAACGAGATGGTATCAATCCATGATTTTCTGCCGACGTTTGCCGCTTTAGTGAATGACTCTTTGCCCGCGGATCGAGCCATCGATGGCCGCAATCAACTTCCCTTTTTCATGGGCGTCAGCGAAAAATCGGCGCGGGAAGATTACCTCGCTTTCATTGACGGTGAGATCGCTGCAGTACGCTGGCGGCACTGGCGGCTCTACCCTAAGCAGATTATTGCGTCCTCTGGTAATCCTTCAGCCCATGGCGTGTATGCCACTCGCGCAGAAGGAACCGGCTATCCCGCGATTTTCAATATCGCTCGGGATCCTCGTGAAGAGATGAATGTGGTCGGTACCGAGGCGTGGGTAATTGGCGCTTATATGAAAATCGTGGGGGAGTACCAGGCGAGTATTAAGGCGTACCCCAATCCGCAGGGTTTTTCTCTGACGACTTTTCCTCGCTGAGTAGCGGTTGCCATCACGATGAGGCTCTCATCTGCCGGTGAGGGCCGTTATTTCATGCCGGCCCTCCGTGTTTTTCAGCGCGCGGCTATTTTCTTTTCTGCCCTTTGGTCTTTAGGCAGCTATTACCTTGGGCGCTACCGGCTGGCTTTCGGGTAAAGCTCGGTTTCGTCTTCGGTGCCGCAGCAAAGCGACAGGCTGGGGTCGACAATAAAACGTTTCTTCAGAGATTGCCGGCCAATGAGCATGCGCAACCCCATACCGTCCCGGTTAGTGAGGGTGACCTCGGTCAGAAAGTGGGGCCTCCTAAGGCCAGCTGCATTTCCACAACCGGACGTTTTTCGGGCTCACCGTTGGAGCTGGTGACTTTGCGGTAGTCGATGCACGGGGTGCACTTTGAAGTCGAGCCAGCCCTCGCCTTTATCGCTGGGACGTATGTCTACGTCATGCAGCGCCAAGAGGCAAAAAATGCTCAGGGATCAAGAAAGGCCTGTAGCAGATTATCGATTTCTCTCGAGGCACATTAACCAGCTTTTCCAGGCATAACCCTCATCCGCGGGAATCCCAAAATTTTATACGGGTTGTTGAAATTGATTCTTTGACTACGTTTTAGATCGCCCCTAGGAGGTGGGGTAGGGGGGTAACCCTGCTATGCGAGACTGTGCAAGTCGCAACCGAACAGGCATGTGTTTTTAACCCGCCATTAACCCGTGCGACTAGTCTTCCCCACGCACAAAAAAGGACCAACGCCATAAGCTGTTGATCCTCTTTGTTTTATATGGCGCGCCTGGAAGGATTCGAACCTCCGACACCCTGATTCGTAGTCAGGTACTCTATCCAGCTGAGCTACAGGCGCTAAATTTGCGGCTCTTCGAGCGGCCCCAGATGCGTGAAAACTCAAGGGCTACCCGTCGGCCTATTCGAGCAGGCCGCCGCGGCGAGAGTATACAGCAGAGATTTGAGTTGGGCTACACACGACATGCCCGTGTTTTTAATTTTGGTGTTTCGCCAAGTTGCATGGGCTTTTCCTCAGGGCTCTACGGCAATGCAATCTGCATCGATAATCCCCCGATCGCTGCTTTCCTGTAGGCCAATGTACTGCCGAGTGTAATGTCGTTCACGAAAGCCGCCGGACTCTTCTGCCACACAGACGGGGAAGAACGGCACGGCCTCTGCAGTGACGGACGTTTTCTCGGGGGTACTGCAGCCCGCGAGGAGGAGTAACCCGGCCAGGTAGTACTTCATGGTCTAAGCATAGCTTGGCCACCCGTTATTTTCTTAGGCCTCATCCTACAGAAAGCGACTGCACTTGTAAGGGCTTATCACTTTTGTGCGGAGTCAGGGGGTAAAGGCGGCGGACGAGGAGCGCTTTTGCAACTAAAAGATTTACGGATCTGCGCAGCAGCAAATGTTAAAGGGGCAGTGAGCGATGAAGCCTTGGTGTTGATGGCGCCAATCAACCCGCTGAAATTTTGGTATAAGCGGCGCTAATCAGCTCTCAAAAGCCCACGAAAAAGACCGGTGCTCTGACAGACCTCAAGAAAAAGGCCCTCCTTGAGAATTGCGATGGGGTTGGCAAAAAGGGCCACCAAGACAACTACTTAGCGTGGTTAGGCTTGGCGATGACCACGGCTTCATGTAGTAACACAGAGAAGTAAACCCTTAAGCATAGGTTTGACAAGAGGACAGTGCGATGAAAACAAAAACAATAGCAACGCTAATCCTGACCGTTTCAGCAGTACATGCGGCCGCGGAGCATCACCAAACAACAGCGGCAGACCATCGATCTGCAGCTTGGCAAATTGAGGCCTACAGCACAGCCGCCCCTGAATTTATTGGTCGGTCTGCAACGATCATTGGCATCAGCGGAGATGTTCTGCGCGAGGGGAGTAATGGCTGGACCTGTCAGTCAGCTAACCCCAGGCCAGTCCCTGCGGCGGGGTGGAGCTCGGCCCACGAGGCGATGGCAGCTTGCCATGATGGAGAGGGCATGAAGTGGATGGCCGGTTATATGACGGGCGAAAAGCCCCAAATGACCCGGGATACCTTCATGTGGATGCTGCACGGTGATATGGGCGAGGACAACACCAAGCCCGCCGTGTTCGACGAGGCCGATGCGGCACCCGGGGAATGGATCGAGTCAGGCCCCCACCTCATGTTGATGCCCATGGATCCTGCCTCATTGGCCCACTTCCCCACCGACTTCAATACGGGTGCGCCTTACGTAATGTTTTCCGGGACCGACTACGCCCACCTGATGATTCCGGTGGCCGGTTACTATCAGTATCAACCGGAATCCGCCCCAAAATAGGTTGACTCAATTGGGGCTGGCGTCATCTGCAGCCCCGCCTCTATGGCGCAGAAATCAGCGGTAAAAGCCCGAAGGCTTTTTTGCCCGTGCAAGTGATGCGTCTATTTCTTCTCTAACCAAGAATACGACATAATGTGCCGCTGATTATGCGGCTGCGCACGTGGCAATAATTTGCCGGCTCAATGTTGTGTCCCGATCAATAAAAAATCAAAGAGGAAAGGCCCATGCCTGTCTTATCGTTGCAAGCAATAGAGACCCTTTGTCAGGAGTCACTGCTCGCAGTGGGTGCCAGTGAGGAGCAGGCCGCCATCGTGGCCGCAGAGATTGCTGAGGCCGAGGCCGAGGGCATCCGCAATGTCGGTTTGGGTTACATCCATCTGTACTTAAAACATTTAAAAGTGGGCAAGGTGAAACCCAATGCCCAGCCCTCAGTCGTTAAGACATCGGCTGCGTCCACGGTAGTCGATGCTGATTTTGGTTTTTGTCATCATGCCTACATGGTGGGTGAGCAGCGTCTTATCGAGACCGCCAGAGAGCAGGGGGTAGCCATGCTGGCTATTCATCAATCCTCTTCCGCTGGCGTGTTGGGATGGTTTGTACGGCGGTTGGCCCAGCAGGGTTTGGTTTCGCTGATGTTTGCTAACAGCTCAAAAGCGGTCGCGGCTCACGGCGGCAAAGTGCCATTTTTTGGTACCAATCCTTTTGCTTTTGGCGCCCCTCGGGGCACAGATGAACCTTTGGTTGTCGACATGGCGACGGCCTCTACCGCTCGGGTTAATTTGGTAAAAGCTGCAGCGGAAGGTCGAGAGATTGAACCGGGGCATGCCATTGACGTTGATGGCAATCCCACCACGGACCCTGCTGCAGGTTTGAAGGGTGCACAGTTGCCCATGGGTGGGCCAAAAGGCTTTGGTTTGGGTCTCATGGTAGACGTGCTGGCGGGGGTGTTGACCGGCAGCAATTGTTCTTACGAGGCTTCGATGTTTGCCAACACCGACGGCGGCCCGCCGAATGTGGGCCAAACGATTATTGCTATTGACCCCAATTTCCTTGCCGGTAATTTCACGAACCACTTGGAGACCATGTTTGCAGCACTCACTGAGGACAATGATGTTCGAATCCCCGGTGAGCGTCGTGCGCAGCTTCGGGCTAAGCATGAAGCCGACGGCGTTGAGGTGCCTCAAAGCCTGATTGACCTAATCACCGAGCTGGCACAAACCACCTGATTCAATCGTCGGTACCTGACAGGAGACACTATTGATGCAACTTGATTACAGCAGGCTTGATCCCGAGTTATTACCCATTCTCGAGAGCTTCCCCGCGTTGGATATTACCCGCGACAACATTGCTGAAATCAGGGCCTTAATGGCTGAGACGCCTAGGCCTGCACCTCCCAGCGGGTTGTTGCAAAGGGTTGAAGCGGTTGACACTTCTGAGGGGCCTGTAACTGTGCATGTCTATCGTAAAACCGACCGGGCCAATCAGCCTGCATTACTGTGGATCCATGGTGGAGGTTATGTCATGGGTGCTGCAGATGACGAGCGCTCCAAGACTATTGCCCATGAGTGTGACATCACGGTATTTTCTGTCGATTACCGTTTGGCCCCCGAGCAGCCCTTTCCTGCAGGTTTAAATGACTGTTACAACGTACTGAGCTGGCTTATGCAGGAGGCCGATAGCCTGGGCATTGACCCGAGTTGTGTCGCCATTGGCGGTGCCAGTGCCGGAGGTGGTCTTGCTGCAGGGTTGGCGCTGAAAAATCGCGAGGCCGCCAATTACCCTCTGCGTTTACAACTGCTAATTTATCCCATGCTCGATAACTTACACGCGACCGAGTCGGGGCAGTTTGAGAATCATCCGATCTGGACGCGCAAAGCATCGTTTAGTGCCTGGGAAATGTACTTAAACGGAACCCCCGGTGAAGCGGCGTCACCCATGGCGGCGCCAGCAAGAGCAAGCGATGTATCAGGGCTGCCGCCTGCGTATCTCAATGTGGGTGTAGAGGATTTGTTTCGCGACGAGGTCATCGGGTATGCCCGCCGGTTGATGGACGCAAATATACCCACAGAGTTGGCATTGTTTCCTGGCATGTATCACGCTGGTGAGGTGTTTACACCTTCGGCCGCCATCAGTCACCGATTAAACCGAAGCTTCCTTCACGCGTTGAGTGATGCCCTGCGTTAAAGGTTGCGGTGGTAAGTTTTGCGGCGCGTGCTGATCAACGGCGACTTGAGGCGAGCGCCTGGCAATGCATTACTTGGGTTTGCCTCTGCAACGGCTCAGGCCGGCTTACCGCGCGGCGTTGAATTCAGCCATGGCGTCTTGCAGTGCTTGCCAGGCGAAGTCAGCCAGACTTTGGTCAATAAATAGCGAAAATACGGGCTTACCGCGCCACAGATGGTGCGCGATGACAGTCGAGACCAGTGCCATTTGAGTTTGCGCAACGGAGCCAAGCGGAAAGGCCGTGGGCCGCAGATCGACACCACAAAGTTTCGCTAGCATATCGGCTCGGGGCTCTCCTGAAAGCACCAACCAAGCATGGCTGTTTTGATTGTACAGCGGCCAGACCCCGGGCTCCCTTCGCTCAAACGTTGACTCAGTGTCCTGGCTTGGGTTGTCGGGGTCCAAGAGCCAGAACTCCCGAGTGCTTAGGGCCATTAGCAGACGGTTGTCTGTCAGCGTTTCAATGGTGTTGGGCTGAAGCTCGTGGGGAAATGATTCTGATTTGAGCCATTCACGCGCCTGCACACCTCTCACCCCTGAACGAGTGGCAAGGCTCAAGTCATGAAGCCAAAGTGACTCATCGGGATTGCCAACTTCAGACGTTGGGCATCGTAAGGGACTAACGAGGATTGAGGTCATAGCTGCTGCCTCTCATTGCCCGGATCATAAAAGGGGAGGGTGACGATGGGTGCTTGCACGCAAACACCGTTGGCGGTCCGTATCGTAATGGTGCTGCCGGGCTCGGCATCAGCGGGGTGCACATAGGCAAGCCCTATTACCTTAGTCAGGGTGGGGGAGTACTCGCAGGAGGTTACTGTCCCGACAATATCACCTTCACGTAACACCAAATGGCCTTCTTCAGGCTGTGGCGCTGAGGAGGATAGAGTAAAGCCCACCAGCTGACGCTTTAAGGGTTGTGACATTAGGATATCAACCGAGCGTCGGCCTACAAAAAAAGGCTTCTTCCTATTAATAGCCCATGCCAATCCCACTTCCCCGGGATGACTCATGCCATCGGTGTCCTGTCCAATAATGATGTGGCCCTTTTCCAACCGAAGTAAGCGCTGAGTTTCGACGCCAAACGGCTTTATATTGAAGGGTTCACCCGCGACCATCAGCTTGTCCCAGAGGGTTTGCGCCATCAGACTCGGTACGTGAAGCTCAAAGCCGAGCTCGCCCACAAAGCCAACTCGCATAAGCCTAGCGGGAATTCCCGCAACCGTACCCTCGCGGCAGGCGAGATAGGGGAAGGCCTCGGAAGATAGTTCAATATTGCAGCCGGCCTGTTCCAATACGTCGCGGGAGAAGGGCCCAGCCACGTTGACCGCAGAGAAGGCAGAGGTCACCTGTGCGATGTCTAGGTCCAGCCGCCACTGTGCATTCCAGCGCAACATTTCACTGTAGACCCGGTCAACACCCGTGGTAGTTGCGGTGACATAAAAATGATCTTCCGCCAAGCGCGCGGCGACGCCGTCATCAATGATCACGCCTTGTTCATTGGCGAGTGCGGCGTAGCGTGTTTTTCCTACGGGCTGTTTTAGGAATCCATAAGTATAAATGCGATTCATGAATTCGGCGGCATCGGGGCCACGTAGTTCAATGCCTCCCAGCGTACTGACGTCGATCATACCCACGCCGTTTCGTACCGCGTGGGCTTCGGCGGCAATATTGGCGGTTCGATGACCGAGATCCCCGTAAAAGGCGGGGCGGCGCCAGCTGCCCGCGGGAATCATATGGGCCCCCAGCGCTCGGTGACGCTGGTCCATCGGAGTTTTTCTGATGGGATGAAAACGTCGACCTGCAAGAACCCCTAGTGATTCGGGTTTCACCGGAGGGCGCGCTGTGGTCACACCGGTCTCAGTGACGGTGCGCTCGGTGGCATCTGCGATCAGTCGGGCAGTGGTCAGTGCCGAGTGACGCCCTTGAGAGGGCCCCATACCTACAGTGGAATAGCGTTTAACCAACTGAATGTCACGGTAGCCTAGCCTTGCGCTGTTGACGATGTCCTTAATCTGCAAGTCTTCGTCAAAGTCGACAAATTCTCTTCCCTTGGAATGTTTGAAAATGGGCCAGGGGTGATTGACGTGACGTTCACAGTGAACCGTTTCATCGTTATCGGCTTCCAAGGCCAAGGCGCGCAGGGCACCGCGACCGGCATTGCGGCCATCGGCACAGACAGCCTGTAAATCATGAGTGCTGTTAACACTACCGGCGAGGAGCATTCCCTCTGGCAATTCTGTGAGGGTAAATTCACTCTTGTCATCGTGATACGCCAGTTTAGCGCCGCCATGACAAGCCAGTTGATAGGCGGGCATAAACCCCGCAGACATGGCGAGCAGACGACACTCTAGATGAGTGGCGGTTGCGCCTACCTTGCCTTTACCTGCGATAGGATGAACTGTGACGGCTCCCAGCTGCGCCCCTGACTTATCGCTATGGGCTTCATAAACCGTCGCGTTCTGATAGAGCGTTATGCCGCGTTTACTGAGTGCCGTAGGCAGTGCCGAGTCATCAGGCTCCGGCCGGAGATCGACAACCCCCGCGATGGATAAGCCCGCATCCGCGGCTGTAATAGCCGTTAAATATGCATCGTCATTGCCTGCCAGAATGACTGCGGGGCCCTCGGGGCAGACTCCGTGATGCATCATTAGGCGCTCAAGGCCACTGCACAGAACGATACCTGGCAAATCATTGTTTCGAAACACAACCGGTTGCTCACTACTACCGGTCGCCAACACACAGGTTGTTGCCCGTACTTTGTAGAGGCGGTCACCTTGAAAAACCGGCAGGTAGTGATCGCTAAACCAGGCATTGCAAGTTGCGCCACTCAGCACGCGGATCTTGTCGTGATTGGCAACCGCGTTAGATAAAGCCTCTAGGGTCTCGGCGCGAGTGTCATCCTCAAGAGTAAAACGATGATAGGTGAGTGCGCCACCAAGACGCTCTTGTTCGTCGATGAGTAGCACTTCAGCGCCGCCCGCGGCGGCCGTGAGGGCGGCGTTAAGTCCCGCGGGGCCTGCGCCAATAACAGCCACGTCACAAAACAAATATTGCTTGTCGGAGTAACGGGCCTCGACCTCGAGATTAGCAACCCCCAAGCCTGCCGCACTACGGATGATATTTTCCCAAAAGCGCCAAACACCTTGAGGTTTGAAGAAGGCCCGGTAGTAGAAGCCTACCGGCATAAAGCGTCCTAGGCGGTCTAGAACGGCGTAGTAATCGGTCTTTAACGAGCCCCAATAGTTTTGCCCCGACAAGACTTCTTGCTCTGTGGCTGGCAGGTCCTCAGCCAATCGGTTGGCTGCGGTGGTGGTCTGTATTAGCGTGTTAGCGTCGTGACCTGCTAGTGACAGTGGCCCTCTGGGCCGGTGGTATTTAAAGGAGCGCGAGATCAGCCAGCGACCCTGACCCAGTAGGGCAGAGGCAACGTTATCACCCTCATAGCCCTGCACGGTTTCTCCCTCAAATTCAAAAGTCACCGGGGAATCACGGTCGATTAGTTGGCCAAAGGGGTGCTCGAGTCTTGGGGGGCTCATGGTTCGTTCTCGCCAGTTGTGAAGTCGACGCGTTCGTCAAATAATTCACCGGGGTCATAGGTACGCAGAATGTTGTCGCTGGCATTATGGCGCTCGGCAATAAACCAATAGCTACTGGGGGCGTGTTGCCACCACTCCCGCACGATACCAATGGCATTGTTGTCATAGAATACGTAGCTCGCCCAGTCTTTGTCAGAGCACTGCTGAGGATCTGGCATGGATTCAACCTGCCCTCCGTAAACGAACTCGCTAATGTTTCTTGGCCCATTCAAGGGGCATTGCATTATCTTCATTTATCCCCCTAGTGACTGGCCGCCGTTGCGCCCATTTCATTGACTTGCTGAAAATGATCGAAGCGCTCGAGAGCGAACGGTTGAATAAGTTCAGGTACTTGGCCGCCACTGGCGACGAGTTCAGCCATGGTCTTGCCACAAATAGGCGTCGCCTTGAAACCCCAAGTACCCCAGCCCGCATCAAGGTAATAGTTCTTTAGCGGGCTTACGCCCATGATAGGGCTGTAGTCGGCAGTCATGTCAGTGATCCCGGCCCACTGTCGCAGCAGCCGCATCTCACTGAGAAACGGAAACATATCGACGGCGCTGGCGACCAAGCTTTCTTTGAGCGGCAGCGATGCGCGACTGTTATACAAGGGGTAGGGGTCAGAGCCGCCGCCAATGACAATTTCGCCGCGGCTGGTTTGCTGAACATAGCAGTGTAGCGCTGACGAACTCACCAATGGGTTGAGAAAGGGCTTCACCGGAAGGGTAACCATGGCCTGCAGAGGATAGGCGACTATGGGTAACGAAAAGCCGGCTTTTTGCGACATCACAGCGCTGTGGCCTGCGACCGCCTGGATGACTGTGCCACACGCAATTTTTCCACGATTGGTGACTACGCCCGTCACCTGCCCAGCCTCACTTTCAATGCCTGTGACTTCAGTCAATTGATGCAATTCCACGCCACGCTGGGTGGCGCCTCGCGCATACCCCCAAGCGACGGCATCGTGGCGGGCGGTGGCGCCATCTTGGTGCCAAAGTCCAGCTAAAACCGGCAACTCCGCTGGATCAAGATTTAGGCAGGGCACCAAATCGGCAATGCTCTGGCGATCAATCATCTCGGTACGGCCACCGAAGTGTTTGTTTACTTCGGCCCGCTGTCTGAAGGCACGCACCGTGGCATCGGTATGGGCAAGAGTAAGCTGACCACGCTGGGAGTACATAATGTTGAAGTCAAATTCGTTGGCAAGATTTTCAAAGAGCTTCACCGACGCGCTGTAGAAACGAACGCCCTCTGGGGTGAGGTAGTTAGATCGAATAACCGCCGTGTTGCGGGCGGTGTTGCCGCCGCCTAGATACGCTTTTTCGAGCACCGCAACATTGGTAATGCCGTGATATTTAGCGAGGTAATAAGCAGTAGCAACGCCGTGACCACCGCCACCAATAATCACGACATCATAGTGTTTTTTAAGCTCTCGTGGCCCGGGAAGGTCGGGCTGACGTTCGAAAGGATAATCACTGCCTCGACCATATTTTAAAAGACCTAGGGGCATGCGCTGTCCTCGCTTGCAGTGACGTTTTGAGGTGTCTCATGGCAACCTTCAATGAGGCGCGGCATCGGCATTGGAACTGTCATTGATCTCGCTTTAATAAGGGCAAGGCACCCCAAAGGGAGGGGAGCAGTAGTAGGGACACTGGCACGGCGGTCACTACAATAAAGTTCTGAAGTTTACCGACGCCACCGTCGGGGCCGCCCACCAGAATCATCGCAGTCACGCCCAAAGCTAGACCCCAAAACAGCCGCAATGAGCGAGGAGGATTGTCGTGCCCAGCCGAGACCACCGATAAGCTGTAGGTCATCGAGTCCCCCGTAGTAGCGACAAAGAGCGCGGTTAGAATCAGAAATAGAAAAGATACGACGGTGTTAAATGGCATGGATTGAGTGATAGCTAGCAGCACGGCGGGCAGGTTAAAGCCCTCAAAAGGTTCGGTGATCGTGCCGGTATTGGCTATCTCAAGCCCCAGCCCTGTGCCCCCGAGAATCGAGAACCATGCCATGGTTAATACGGGTGCAATTACGGACATTAAAATAATGATTTCCCTTGCGCTGCGACCACGGCTAATACGTGCAATGAAAATGGCCATCATGGGACCGTAGCCAATAAACCATCCCCAAAAGAAAATCGTCCAGTACGACAGCCAACCGGGGTCGCTAAACCAGCCAGCCTCACCGCGATAAAGCGCTTGCTCAGGTAGCCACCTTAGATGGCTCAATAACCCTTCGAAAAATGCCTGAAAAATAAAAGCCGTAGGCCCGGCCAAAAGTAAAAAAAGCAGCAGGGCGACGCCAAGGACAATGTTAAGTCGGCTTAAGATTTGAATACCACGATGCATACCGCTGACGGCCGATGTGAGATAGACGACCATCAGGCCGGCAATGGTGAGCAGTTGAATTGTGGTGCTGTCGGGGGTGTTGTAAAGCGAGCTCAGTCCGTAACTGATTTGCAGGCCTAAAAAACCAATCGGCCCCACAGTGCCGGCAAATACTGCGAGTATCGACACGATATCAGCAATATCACCGATAGGTCCTCGGACACCTTTCTCGCCAAGCAGCGGATATAACAGTGTTCTGGGCGCCAGAGGCAGTCCCATATCGTAGTGCAAGCGCATCAACACCAAGGCTGTCAGACTCCCCAGAATTGACCAAGCAAGAAATCCCCAGTGTAGAAACGATTGGGCCAGCGCCAGTGGCACGGCTTCTTGGGTTCCCGGTGCGATATCGGTAAAGACTGGAGGGACGGTAACAAAGTGCGCGACGGGTTCTGCGGCCGCCCAAAACACGCCGCCTCCTGCGAGTAAGGTGCACAACACCATGGCGACCCATTGGAACGCTGGGAACTCGGGTGTATCGGTAGCGCCCAATTTGAATCGGGCATAGGGGCGGGTTGCCAGAAAAATGGCAACTGCAAAATTGGCGATCATTAGTAACTGCCAAAATAGGCCAAAGTACTGTGCGCTCCAATTAAAGGATTGATCAATCCAACGTGAAAAAAGGGCTGAATCAATGAAAAAAAGCGCTAAGAAAGCACACACAAATAAGGCGGACAGCGCCGTGACGCGCCCGGGCGCAGCGGTGCTCGGTAAATGCTCAGTTGGCAAAGTAGGGTCCCTTCAGTTGCAGTAGATTCGGCTTTATGACCGCGAATCGACACTTTGAGTTGGCGGTGCCGCCAATCGACACCGTACTGAAGTTCATCATCATACAGGGTGCATCACTCAGCCGGCCCCGCTCCCAGACGCGAGGCGTCGAAGGATTCCACCAAAGCATATTGTGCGAGCTCTTTGAGTCTTAGCCAGAGCTCTCTTGATACCTCGATACCCGACGTCATTGCGCGCTCTCTCACTGCAAGCAACTCAGACTCATCGTGTTTGGCGAGCAAGTCATACTTGAAGTCAGAGCGCATGGTGGGAAGCAAGTCGACGTGGTTGGCCATAAATAGCGTGACGCCGTCGTTGGGTTCGTTTTCCTCTGGAACTTCTTCAACCGCGTAAACTCGAATCGACGGCACGGTCGAATTAGCTCTAAAGCCCACCACTTGCTCTGTGAGCGGGACTTGAGCATTGCGCCAAAAGGCCGTCACGTTCATGCCCCGGGCCGACAATCGCGCCAGGTAGCCCATGATCAATTGACGTTGTCGACAACGCCTTATTTTGATTACTGAGAGGCCTCGAGATCGCGCTTTGGCGAAGGCCAGTTCCAGTGCCAAATTACAGGCCCGCAAGACACTTAGGTTGTGTCCGTCGACAACGGCTAAATCACTATCTTGATAAAGAATTTCAGGGTGAGTGTCGGGATCTTCCCCGATCAAATGCTCGAGCCCCAAGTTCAGTGCTTCGAGACCATGCAGATCGTAGCTTTCCATCCACGTCACCATATCGGCGGCGTCATCAGCATGACCCTCGGCAAAGCCAATACCAATAAAGGCTTTGCGAGAGAGACCCTGGAGTTCGTTAAACGAAACTTTCATGATTTTCCACCGCGTCAAAACCCTCGCCCGTTTTTGAATCAGTTGGCGCTAAGGCGTAGCTCCAATCATCGAAAGCAAACAGGTCGGTTGGCTCTCCATTAAGTTCATCAATGAGTGGGGCACCTTGGAAAAAGGTAACGCGTACCCAGCGGTCCCCCCGAGGGTCAAAGCGATTGGCGCCCAAAAATGACAGTTTGGCGCGTAATAAGTGCATGGGCTTCATGTCGCGGTGCCACAAATTACCCTGAATCTCGCCGTAGGCGGTGGTGGCCATGGTTTGAATGCGACGAATGCTTTCCATGTGCTTTGGCTGGGCGAGAAGAAAGTCAATCGTGAGGGCTTTAGGGTTGGCCTGTAGAAACTCAGCAAGCGCTGCGTAGCTGCGTTGCACGCGGGGTGCAATGGCCAGTGGTAGCTCTTTGCTTTCCCCGGGATCAACACCACGAACGCCCAGTCTTGGCTCCTCTTTTTCTACTGACTGATACCAAAACCAATGCTTCGCTTCCGGGGCTTCGAAATCCTCGGATAGAGCCCAGTCGAACTGGGTCTCGATAACCTGCTTCAGCTGAACGAGAGGCATATCGGGGATTAGCTCAAGCTTTTCTTCAACGGCCATGGCATCCTCGAGCATGTCGACTGACTCAGGGTAGAGCTCGATCAGAAGTGTATTCAAAAGCTCTTGAGTGTCGGTGGTCTGAGCGGCCTCTGACCAGTCAGTAAGTTGCTGCCATAACGTCTCATGAAGGGCGATCTGTTCCAGCCACGGAATGATATCCGTCAACTCGGCCACAACGGTGGCATTGCGTTCTGCCTGCGTAGTATTTTCGACTGAAGTTTCGTCGAGGTAGCGTTGGGCTCTCAGGCACAGCGAGAGTAAACGTTCCCGACTTAGTTCCGAGGGTATCTGCGCTTTGGCTGTTGCCAATGCCTGTTCTCGGGCATGAATCCATTGATTGATCAATTGCGGATGGCGAATAAGAAAGGGGGCCATGCCTAACCCAGTAGAATTTCCAATGCCTAGGTAGCGCCGCAATTCATTAGCTAGGGGCACCGCGGTCTCGGGAGCTGCTACTCGTGCTAAGTGCTCTGCTTGATCGATGGAAAATTGTCGCAACACATAGACCGCAGTCATTTGGGCTGAGAAGGGATATCGAAAGTCTGGGTTGCCTTGCAGGCGTCCGTAGTCGGCAATTCCGAACTTACCATTACCGTAGACGGCTGTCGTGCGGTAGAGGTAGCCCACTTCGCGAATGGCTTCGACTGGCGGCTGTTCCCCTGAGGCCAGTGACTGCACAAACACTTCAAAATTGCGCAGGCTCTTGTTGGCCCGAGAAATAACCAGCAAACGCGGGTGTTGTCGTCCTGCCTCCTGGAGTGGCACGTTTTCAGCCAGTGCGGTGAACAATGAATCTTCTACATCGCCCTCAACTAGGCCAAAAGTAACGTCCCATGCGTTGGCAATGACACGATCGGTGCGTTGTTCGTCGGTGATATGTTGCGAGAAAATAACCACATGGTATCGACCATGAGGTGTTTGCACTCGATAGATGACTTCACCGTAGCCACCCTCGTCCAAGGCAAAATATTCTTGAGTGATTTGCCAGCGCTGTCGCGCCATCTGACGTATGAGGCTGCGCGCAAAACTCAAGCGGCTTGGGACGAGGGTGCCTAGCCTTTCGAGGTCCATCACTAAGCCCTGTGGTCGCAGCGCAGGCGCAACACGGGCGGCTTGTAAGACCGCGTCGATCACGCAGCATTCTCTACAGAAAGAGGCTTGATGTCTTGAGGTTTGGCGACGCGGGTCAATAGATCTACCCAATTACCACCCATGATCTTTCCCGTCTCCTCATCACTGAAACCCTTTGCCTGAAGTGCGGCTGCAATGCCCGGAAAGTCGCGACTGTCTCTAAACCAAGTCAATGCATCAGGCCAACCCGCATTGGCCGATGAGCCCTCGCCATAATCCATGGCCTTAGACCAGCGTCCGTTTCGCATCCACTCGAGCACACTTTGTGGTTGGTTTTGGCAAAGGTCGGAGCCCAGACCGATGCGATCGATACCCATGCGGTCTGCGGTCCAGGCGACCATGTCACAAAAATCTTCGAGGGAGCATTGCGGGCCATTTTTCAAATGAAAAGGGTACAGAGAAAACCCCAGCAAGCCTTGATTATCGGCTATGGCATCAATCACGGTGTTGCTTTTATTACGCAGAGCGGGGTGAAAATGACTGGGGTTGGCGTGGGAGATAATCACAGGCTGCTGGGAGTGTTCTATCGCCTCTAGGGTTGAGCGCTCAGCGCTGTGAGACATGTCGATGACCATGCCCACTCGATTCATCTCGCGTACAACTTGTTTGCCGTATCGGGTTAGCCCGCTGTCCTCAGCTTCGTAACAGCCACAGCCGAGAAGGCTTTGATTGTTGTAGGTCAGCTGCATGATCATGAGGCCCATGCGCCGCATAATTTCAACAAGTCGAATTTCGTCTTCAATCGGCGAGCAATTTTGGGCGCCAAAAATGATACCAATCTTCCCTTCTTTTTTTGCTAGGAGGATATCCTCTGGCTCAAAGACGGGTCGGATTAAGTCGGGGAACGCCTCAAAGCGAGCATTCCACTCGCCTAGCTGCGTCAGGGTATCTCGAGTGGTCTCGTGGTAAGCGATGGTAACGTGCACGGCGTTAAGGCCACCGGCATGCATTTGCTCAAAAACTTCGCGTGACCACGCTGAGTACTGTAATCCATCGACCACGGTCCAGGCTGGATTCATGTGTCGCTCCCGCTTATTAAGCTTGAATATAAGTTGTCTTAACCGTCGTGTAGAACTCTCGCGCATATTGCCCTTGCTCTCGAGGGCCGAAACTTGAGTTTTTCCGGCCCCCAAAAGGCACATGATAATCGGTTCCTGCGGTGGGTAAATTGACCATGACACAACCGCTGACGGCGCGTTTCTTGAAGTCCATAGCCAGCGCGAGGGATTGGGTAATGATGCCTGCAGTAAGACCAAACTCGGTATCGTTGAGAATCTCGAGGGCGTGCTCGTAATCGTTTGCTTTAATGACACTTGCTATGGGGGCGAATAATTCTTCGCGGTTAATAGCCATGGCATTGTCGGTGTCTACAAAAAGCGCTGGCGACATGTAATAGCCCGGTTTGTCGAGGCTCAGTCTCTCGCCCCCTTGGGTGAGTTGGGCGCCTTCTGCTATCCCACGCTGGATCCAAGCGAGATTCGCTTCCAGCTGCTCTTCTGATGCGATAGGGCCCATGTCCACGCCATCTTCAAGGGCATGTCCAACACGAGTAGCCGAGAGTTTCTCTCCTAGCCTCGCAACGAACTCGTCATAAACGCTGGCGTCAACAATTAACCGCGATGAAGCGGTGCACTTTTGCCCTGTGCCGCTGTAAGCGCCGACGAAAGCCGCATTGACGGCGACGTCTAAATTGGCGTCAGCGGCAACGATCAATGCATTTTTAGAGCCCATTTCCAGTTGGCATTTCACCAAGTTTGCGGCTGTCGCGCTGGCTACTTGGCGTCCAACGGGGAGTGACCCAGTGAAGCTCACCGCGTGAATTTGGTCGCTATTAATCAGTGTGTTGCCGACCTGACTGCCGCTACCCATGACCAGATTAAAAGCGCCTGAGGGAAGGGCGGCTTGCCGGGCAATAATCTCAGTCAGTGCCCAGGCGCTGGCGGGAACGAGATTGGCGGGCTTGAGAATCACCGAGTTACCAAAAGCAAGCGCGGGCGCAATTTTCCAAACAGCGGTTGCCATTGGGAAATTCCATGGGCTGATAACCACCACCACACCAACCGGTTCTCGGCGAGTTTCTATTTCAATGCCGGGTCGAACAGATTCAGCGCGATCATCGATTTGACGGTGAACCTCTGCGGCGTAATAGTGAAAAAATTGGCCCGAGCGATAAACTTCACCGACACCTTCGGCTCGGGTTTTACCCTCTTCTCGAGCCAATAATTCCCCCAGCTCTGCACTACGCTCTATTAGTTCGTCACCAATCGCCATAAGGACTTGGTATCGGGTTTCCAGCGGAGACTGTCCCCATTGCGCTACGGCCCTGTTGGCGGCGTCAATGGCTTCCTTAACTTGGTCGATACTGGCTTGCGCGTAGTGCCCAATGACATCGTCGGTGTCGGAAGGGTTTTGGTTGGCAATGGCTTCAGGGGTGTTCACCCAGTTACCGTCAATATAAAGGGCGTGCTGCTCTGACATGATGAACTCCCGAACTGTGGTAAGGAACAATGGCGATTGCCACAGGCTAGCGGCTTGTGTTAAATAAAGAAAATTAATTAAACCAATAAAAATATAAATAATACTTATATTTTACCGGAGTTGCTCATGAACAAAGGGTTGAAGCTGCAGCAGCTGCGATACGTTCTAGCCGTTTTGGATGAGGGCGGATTCAAAGCTGCGGCTAAGCACCTGCATCGCACGCAACCTGCACTGTCATTGGGGATTCGAGAGCTTGAGGACAGCTTAGGGGCTGCATTACTGGAAAAGCAGGGCACGGGTCGACTCACGCCTTTTGGTGAGGTGTGTATTCCTCGATTCCGGGAGCTACTGGGGGTGCACGATCGCATCGTCAAAGATCTCGATGATGTGGTCAATCGACGCAGTGGACGCGTTGAAGTGGTCACGGCCCCATCGATCGCTAGGCGGTATATGCCCTATGTTCTCAATCATTTTTTGCGCAAGTACCCGGGGTTGGAGGTGGGCCTTCACGATGGCCCTGCTGATGTCGTCGCTGACATGGTGCGCACAGGAGAGGTGGAGTTTGGCGTCAGCTCGCTTTGGGCCGATGCTGAAGACCTTGAATTTGAGCCTATTCTGGAAGATGCCGTTGGTGCTGTTTGTCATCAGACCCACCCTTTGGCCGATGCCAATAGCTTGCGTTGGCATGATCTGATTGGCCAAACGATGATAAGAAACGGTACCTCGCGTTTACTCGAGGCGACACCGGCCAAGGAGTTGCTGACCGAAAGCCGGATTTACATTTCTGAGATGATTTCTATTGTCGCCATGTTAGAGACCGGCACTGGCTATACGACATTGCCGAGGTTGGCATTTCAGGATGGTGCCTCAACGCTGCGCTTCATCCCCATAAAAAACCCTACTGTGACTCGCGTGATTGGCATCATCACACGCCGTGGTGTGACCCTGTCACCGGCGGCACAAACAGTGATTGCGGCGCTACGAGAGACAATTACCGCAGATGATGCGGGTTGAGGGCGAGTTCGATACTTAAAGGGTTTGATAATGCTCAGAGTAAATCGCCGACGTTCTGTGATTTGCCTCGGAGTTGCCACCAAGCCGAATAAAATGGCATATTATATGCTATAACATGATCGAAACCATTAGGTAAAAAAGGGCGGCTTGTACGTTGTCTTTCAGGCAGTAATAGATGGGTCGGATGGCTGATTTTTGGTGCTAGCAAGGCACTCAGTTAATGCGGCTATTTGCACCTACAATTTTGCTGCGCGGTGTGGTTTACTCGGATAAGAACTACCAACTAATAAAAAATAGATACCTAGGAGTTCCTCAATGAAGCAAGTCGTGTCGAAATTAGCCTTGAGCGCAGCCGTTGCTGCCACCTCTATTGGTACCTGGGCTGCCGAGCTTGAAGAAGTATTGGTAACTGCCCAAAAGCGGACTGAAAGCCTGCAGGATGTCCCGATATCGGTAACCGCGATCAGCGGCGAGCAAATTCAGGATGCCTCGATTAGAGGTTTAGGCGACTTGGGTGCTTACGTCCCCAACTTCTCAGTCACCGAAAACGCGGTTAACACCATCATTACTATGCGGGGCATTTCAGTAGGTGCTCAACAGTCTTTTGAGCAGTCGGTCGGCATGTTTGTCGACGGCGTGCACTATGGTAAGAGCCGACAGGCGCGACTTGGCTTATTTGATCTAGAACAGGTTGAGGTCCTAAGAGGGCCCCAGGGAACCTTGTTTGGTAAGAACACACTAGCGGGCGCAATCAACGTACGCACGGCTGCACCCAAGGTGGGCGAAGGCCTGTCCGGCAGAGTGGCTGCGAGTTTTGAGAGTGACAATGGTAAGTATTTTGAGGGTTATGTCAGCGGCAGCCTATCGGATAACTTCGCCATGCGTTTGGCTATTATGGACCGTGAAATCGATGGCTACCTCGACAACACATCACCCAATGCCTGGGGCAATGATATGCCCAGCACGGATGAAACGATTGCGCGTATCGGTGCCCAATGGGAACCCTCTGATCAAACGACCCTAGCGCTTCGTTATACCTACAGTGATTTCGTTCGTCAGGGCGGCACGGCCACGGTCACAACGTTCCAACCGTTGCCCAATGCGCCCGCATCGAACGCGGCAATGTATGCCACCATGGGGCTCGCCTTTCCAACGTTTCAAGCCTCGTCAAATGATACTTATCGCGATGGCTATTCAATCGGTGGTGCGGCGCTGTCGGGCAGTGATGGCGCTGAGCGACTAGAGGGAACTGATACTCAGAACCATGAATTTTCGGTGAACTTTGAGCACGAATTTGACAGCGGCATGACCTTTGCGGCGGTGACAGGTGTGTCAAGCTACGAATACGAAGATGGCATTGACGCCGACTTTTTGCCCGTTGAATTTATTGGTCGAAGCGACGACTCCGAATATGAGCAATTCAGCCAGGAAATCCGATTGTCATCGGACCCCTCGAAACGCTTTAGTTGGGTGGCGGGGGCTAACTATATTGATTCAAAGCAGGAAATCGATCGCTTGGTCGATGTCAGGGGTTCCTTAGGGCAGCCCGACGTGATGCGCTTAATCACTTGCCCGGTGCCCCAGCTTCTCGGTGCCTGTGGTATCCCGACTTTCTTGGCGTATAGCGGTGCGCAGTTAGCGGGTATTGAAGCCAGTCTTGGGCTTCCACCTGGTTCGCTTCCGCCGGGTGTTGAGGGCCTTTCCATGTACACTGATGTGGCGCGATTGTCGCGTTGGGTTCAAGACACAGAGTCCTGGGCGGTGTTCCTGCAGGGTACTTTTGATTTAACTGAGACCCTAAGCATTACAGCAGGCTTACGTTACACCGAGGAAACCAAGAAGGTTTCTGCTCGTACCGACATTACGACGGGTTCTACTGGAATAATGAACCCTGTGCCCCCGTCAGTTAATCCGCTCTTACACGGGCTAATGGGTGCATCTTTTGATTCTTATGCGCATGAATTTAATGAGGAGCGAGACACCGATCAGTTGATGCCTGCGGGTTCTATTAATTGGCGTCCCGCTGATGATCATTTGCTTTATGTGAGCTATGCCGAAGGTTTCAAAAGCGGCGGCTTCAACTCGGTTGACGACCAAAACCCCATCTTCTTGCCCGATGGAACCATTCTCCGTGACCAACCGGGCGTGGGTTTCGAATACGACGATGAGACTGCCTGGTCTGTTGAGTTTGGCGGTAAGCATACGTTCCTAGACGGTTCCTTGCGTGTGAACTGGAACTACTTCAACAGTGAGTATGATGATCAGCAAGTATCAACTTTCGTGGGCTTAGGCTTCGTAGTCGCCAACGCGGCGAGTACCGAAATCTCAGGCTTTGAGGTCGATGCTGCTTGGCAGGCTACTGACAAGCTGCGCCTGAACCTAGCCTTCGGTTATATCGATGGTGAGTACGGCTCCTTCCCAGGTGCTGGTTGTACCGCTTTGCAGCAAGATGCTTTGCGCGGCTTAGGCATTACCGATTCCAGTGCGCCAGTAACGTCGGTCACGGTTGATGGCAGGACTTGCGAGCAGAAATTCTTGGGTAATGGAGCGCCCTCGGGAGCCTCTCAAGATCTAAGTGGTGCTGACCTTGGTAGCGCAGAGTATTCAGGGTCCTTTGGTGCTGAGTTTGTTCAACCCATCGGTGCCATGGCCTGGTTTACGCAGTTGGACGTTAACTTTACTGACGACTACTTCATGACGGGTGATCTTGATCCTATTGACGTTCAGGCGGGATTTGAAACGGTCAACATTCGTACCGGTCTTCGTGGCGATAGCTGGATGTTAATGTTTTACGGACGCAACATTGGCGATGAGAGATTCGCTACTGGTGCCTTTGACATCCCCCTCGCGTCGGGTTCTCACGGCCGTTATCAAGCTCGCGGTGAGGTTTGGGGTGTGCAAGCAGCCTGGGAGTTCTAAGCGATTAGCTGAACTAATGAGGCGGCCAATCGGTCGCCTTTTTTTTTGCCGGTGTTTGGCCTTTGGCCGTTACTAGAGCGACATCCGGCAGTACAGTTTTAGGGGAATAAATCGCCTGCCGGCGTGACATCCCCGGTCAGAGCTGTTGAGGGGTGTTAACCAACCAACAGTATCAATAGGTGTTGCTTCCCGCAGCGACCCTTATATAATGGCACACTATATGTCAATAAATGAGGTGCTCCATGGAGTTTTTACGAACGCCAGATAGCCGGTTTGAGAATTTGGAAAACTTCCCCTACGAGCCCAATTACCTGTCAGTGGCCGATGGTGAAGGAGGGCAGCTGAGAATTCACTATGTGGACACCGGCCCATGTGATGGCAGGGTTGTTTTGCTGATGCACGGCCAGCCGGCATGGTGCTACCTCTACAGATCGATGATTCCCTTACTGGTTGCCAAAGGATTTAGGGTTGTTGCCCCGGACCTCGTGGGATTTGGGCGTTCAGATAAACCTACCGAGAGAGCTGATTATACCTACGCTAATCATGTGGCCTGGATGAGTGACTGGCTTACGCAGCTTGGACTAGACGACATAACCGTCTTTTTTCAGGACTGGGGCAGTTTAATCGGTCTAAGGCTTGTGACCGCATTTTCTGAACGCTTTAGTCACGTTGTGCTAGCCAACGGCGGGCTGCCCGCTGGCATTATTCCAGAGGCATTTGCCAAGCCCTTGCAGGAGGCCTACGAAACGCTGCCAGTGCCTGATGCACACGAGCTTGGTGATAGATTTCGGGACACTACGGGCATTCCCGGATTTCTCTACTGGCGCAAATTCGCGGCAGAGAACCCAGCCATAGCGCAGCCCGGCAAATCATTAATGAATGACTTAATGAGTGCAGGCTTGAGTCAGAGAGAAGTTGATGCCTACGATGCCCCGTTTCCAGATCTTTCTTATGCGGCGGGAGCTCGCCAGTTTCCCTCCTTAGTGCCGTTGTTTCACGATGAACCGGAGGTGCAGGAGAACAAGGCGGCGTGGAAAATCCTCGAGCAATTCGATAAGCCCTTTTTGCTGGCTTTTGCTGACAATGACCCGGTCACCCAAGGTGGTGATAAAACATTCAAGGAGCGCGTTCCCGGATGCCAGGGGCTAGAGCACCGAACCATTAGTCCTGCGGGCCATTTCTTGCAGCAGGATCAGCCCGAACAATGTGTGCAGGCCATCTTAGATGTCATGGCTCATGGCGGTCTTCAGGATTAATTTTTTTGAGCACTGATAATTGCCGGTGTGGCGTCTCACCCGCTACGGGCTGCCTGTTGGTCAATCTGGCCTAAGGTGAAACGTTGCTTGGGTAGTCAGCGTTGTGAGCCTGCGAACACGACGTGGCATAAAGAAGGTGTCGCCGGTTTATGACAGCATGCGCTCGTTGTTCACGTCATAAAAAGGCTGCGTACTTACTTCAGCGGGAATGGCCTGACCTTCGATCATGACACTGTAATTCCCAGGTGTAAGTGCGGCTTTGTTGCATGCACCCTTGGGAGGCTCAATAAACCCAAGACCCACTGAGCATTGGAAGTGTGCAGAATAGGCGCCTGAGGTCACGTAACCAACGACATCTCCGTCCCGAAGAACTGGCTCGTTATGGTGCATCAGCGACACTGAATCCTGAAGTTTAATGGAGCAGAGATAAGGCCCGTCGCCCTCAGCTTTACGCCTTAGGTAGGCGTCTCTCCCGATAAAGTTCCTATCACTCTTAGTTTTACAGGTAAATTCTAGGCCCACTTGATGAGGAGCTTCGGTATAAGCCATGTCGTGGCCCCAGTGCAGGAACCCTTTTTCCAGCCTAAGTGCATTAAGTGCTTCGGCCCCTAGCAATTGCAAGCCAAAGGCGTTTCCTGCTGTCAGTAGCTCTTCTAAAACATGCTCTGCGACGTCTGGCGTCACAAAAATTTCCCACCCCAATTCGCCCGAATAAGACAAACGCTGTGCAATGACTTCAGCGTGCCCAATATGGCATTTACGCAGGGTGTTGAAGGGAAAAGCCTCGTTGGATACGTCTATCTCTGTAACCGAGGCAAGCAAGGCTCTACTTTGTGGTCCCATCAATCCAATGACGCCATAACTGGTCGTGGCGTCTCGCAACCTGACGTCCTCTTCGGGCCCTACAAGTCGGTTGAGATACTCAAAGTCTCTGCGTGTGCGTGCGATAGGGCTCATCATCATGTAGCTGTGCTTGGCATGGCGCGCAACCGTGACGTCGCTTTCGATGCCGCCACGCGCGTTAAGCAATAACGTATAGGCAACCCTGTGCACAGGCATTGTCATTGCATTCGTGCAAATTCGGTCTAAAAAAGCCTCAGCGTCTCGCCCCTCAACCATAATTTTACCCAGCATGGAGTAGTCAACAATGGCCGCTCTTTCCCGGGCAGCCTGTTGTTCGGCGATTGCATACTCAAACCAATTTTGGCGACCAAAACTGTATTGGTACTCGGGCTTAATGCCCTCGGGGGCAAACCATCCTGGGCGCTCCCAGCCTTGGGCCTCGGTGAAGCAAGCGCCTCTTTGCTGCAATAAATGATGAAAGGGTGTTCGCCGAATGTTGCGTGCGGTTTGACGCTGATAGTTAGGCCAGTGCATTGCATAGGTCTGAACCAGGGTTTCGGGACATCGGGCCCTGAGGTAAGGATCTCTCGCCTGAAATTTTTCGCAGCGGGCGGGGTCCATGCTGCTGAGGTCAAGTGTGGGATGACCGTAAACAATCCATTCTGCCAGCGCTCTACCAGCACCGGGTCCTGTCTGTATGCCGGTTGAGTTGAGTCCCGCAAGAATAAAGTAGTTGGGCAGGTCGGGCGCGACACCAAGGGTAAAGCGTCCGTCATAGGAATAGCTCTCGGGCCCGTTAAAGAACGTCCTAATACCGGTAGTCTCAAGCAGTGGCACTCGATGCATGGCCTGCTCCAAAATATCCATGACATCGTCTTCAACAAAGGGCAGTGACTCGAAGGAAAAATTTGCAGGAATGCCAGCGGTCGCCCAGGGCTTGGCTCGGTTGTGGGCAAAACCAAACAAAAGCTTACCGGCATCCTCTTTGAAGTAGGTGCCGTCGCAGTAAGATCTCAGCACGGGTAAATCCTGCGGAAGAGATTCGATGGCTTCGGTCACTAAATAGTAGTGCTCACAGGCATGGAGGGGCACACCGATATTATTTTTCTGGCCCAGTTCACGCGCCCACATACCGCCACAGTTGACCACCACTTCCGCTTTAATTGTGCCTTGCTTCGTCGTAACTCCCACGGCTCGATTGTGTTCTACCAGTACGTCCTCGACTTGAATGCCTTCAAGCAATCGCGCGCCATACTGTCGCGCGCCTTTAGCAAGCGCCATGGTTAAATCAATGGGATTGGCAGAGCCGTCCCTAGGCATAAAAATGCCGCCAAGAACACCCTCTGGATTCATAAGTGGCCAGCGCTGCTCAATCTCTTGAGTCGATAAATAGTGCGCTTCTATTCCGAATAGTGAGGCGAAGTCTGCCTTTCGTCGCAGCTCAGCGAGGCGCTCTTGATTGATGGCGATGGATATGGAACCCGACTCACGGTAGCCCGGATTTTGTCCCGTTTCGGCCTCAATAGTATTGAGAAGTTCTACGGTGTATTTTGCAAACTCGGTGCTTGCATGGCTGCCATGCAGCTGCCCTACGAGGCCAGCCGCGTGCCAGGTCGTTCCGCAGGTCAACTGCCCTTGTTCCAGCAAAACAATATCTTTCCAGCCCAATTTGGCAAGGTGGAAAGCAACGGAACATCCCAGAATGCCTCCCCCCACGATGACGACCCGGGCATGACTTGGTAATGTCAGTTTGTTCGATGGGTGCGTTGGTGATTGTGTGCTCATTGGCTTATCGGTAACTCCGCAGGCGCTCGACGTGAGAGAAGTTCAGGGCCGTCACCGCCGATGACAATGTTTTCTTCATGAACGATCATTTTTCCGGGAGCGTAAATCATTCCCGGTTCCAGTGTCATCACCATGCCCTCTTGCAAAACAGTATTTTCCCAAGCGGTGAAAGAGGGGGGCTCAGTGAGTTGAATGCCTAAACCATGCCCGTAGCGTCCAACCGATTCACCAAGTGCGCCAGCTTTGAGGAGTACCTCATGCATGGCGGCGAACACCTGCGCACATGTGTTCCCCGGGAGTGCCATTTTTAGACCGGCTTCTGTCGCCTGCCAAACGGCTTGATGCGTTCTTTTGGCGCCATCATTGACCTCACCAAACCCGTAATTGCGGTCGAAGTCGCAGTAGTAACCGTCGAAGGTACAGCCTGTATCAAATATCAATACATCGCCATCGCTGAGGAGCCGACCTGAGGGTGGTGAAATAATGTCATCATAACCATGTTGCCCGGCGCCACCGACGAGGTACTGAACCGTATCGACGCCTGCCTCAAGGCAGGCGATGTTGAAGGATCGAAACAAGTCGACGTCGCGCATGCCAATTTCTGCAAAAGAAAATAGCGTCTCAAACACATCAGATACGCAGCCTGCGACGTGTCGAATTTTGGCGATCTCGGCAGGCGATTTAATCATTCGTACTGCTCTAATGCTGTCTGTGGCATCGACCCATCCAATATGAGAGTCGCTACTAGACAGGTGATCGGTCAGCCTTTCAAAATCTTCCAATGGCATGCGTATGTGGGTCTCACGGCCCTTATTGATGCCAATGGTCTTGGCGGTGGTGCTGGCGAGGACTTCAAGTAACGTGTCGGTTAAGAGTCCAACACCGTCGTCCGTCGCATGGGGGGAAGACCAGCTTCTGATGTCTTTCATGAAGCCATTGTTCATTGCATTTGCGCCTATCTCGGGTATGACTGCAATGGGGCGACCCTTAGGGGGAATAACGACATACCAAGGGCGCGTAGGGCTCTGCCAAAATTGGCTTAGAAATCCGGTGAAGTAAAAAATGTCGTGTTCGGTAGTGAGCAGAATTGCGCCGGTTCCCTGCTTATCCATGAGAGCTTGTATCGCGGTTAGGCGCGCTTCAAACTCGCTATTACTAAAACCGCGCTGGGGAATGTTTGACATGCTGCCTCCTTAGCCAAGGCTAAAAAGAAAAAGGAATGCCCGAAGACCGAGCGAGATCCCAGGCCAAAGCCTTGTTGCTAGACAGCGCAGGAATACCCGTGTCGGCAGAAATTTGATCGAGTACCGTGGCGCATTTCATGTTGGTGCAAGCAATAAAAATTGCATCAAGGTCTTGGCTAGCACTGTTTACCAGCGCCAGAGCAGCACGGTAAATGGCATCGGGTGAAATTTGACCCACGGCTTGATCATGCGCCTCATCGAAGCTCAGTGCGTGAGCTACATTAAATCCGCTTGCTTCTATATGGTCGATCATGGTCTGACAGACATCGGTGGAGTAGGGGGCCAAATATCCGATGTTCTTAGCGCCGAGATGCCCAAACGCCGCTAAAGCCGCTTGCATCGGATTACTGACGTAATCACAGTTACGCTCATTTTTTACTACTTGACTGATGACGTCGCTGCCAATTTGCATCGCACCTGAGGTGCAAGCGTAGCCCACCGCATTAAATGACTGTGTCAGGGGAAATAGAGCAGTCGATTGTTTTAGGTGTTGGGACATGGCGCCAAGGGTTTCAGCAGTCACCTCGTTTTCAAAAGGAATGCGGCTGACCAAAAGGCTGATATCGCTATCTTTAAAATAGGCTCTAAATTCATCCTCAATCGTGACGTCAGATTGCAACACGATCATGCCTAAACGAATACGATGGTCTTCAGCGATAAGCTCGTAATCTATGGTTTTCATAGTTCCCCTTGCAGTATCTTTTGATAAACATCGGGGTCTGTATTGCCCTCAGTTCCAATCACTAGCACTTTCGAGTCGCTGTCGATGCCTATACTTTTAGCAAGGGTTGGGTCCCCCCGTATTGCTAACAAAGCAATCAGGCCCGATGCCGAGCATTCACCGCCAACTATTGGGGGACGGTCTTGTCGAGTGGGGTTGGCCAGCCACCGCAGCATCGGTGCCACCCCTTCGT
Organism: Luminiphilus sp. nBUS_16; assembly: GCF_051201645.1. Taxonomy (GTDB): domain Bacteria; phylum Pseudomonadota; class Gammaproteobacteria; order Pseudomonadales; family Halieaceae; genus Luminiphilus. Next base: position 1,253,031 of record NZ_CP179205.1, read on the forward strand.
CGTTAATCGTCAGCACGTCGGAGCTGCCTTTCTGAATCAGTGGCCAAGCAAGTTCGGAAACCTCGCCGCAGGACAGGCCGGCCATAATTGTTTCTTCGACAATATTGACTCGATGGATCTCGTCGCGTTTTAGGCTTTGATACACACAGTCGGATCTATCTGATTCGACAATCACTATTTTTGGTAAAAGCGTTTTCCAAAATTGCCACATTGACGCAATGAGAGCTCCAGCCATACCTCCACAGCCGGCCTGAAGGATGATGTGCGTCGGCCTGTCGCCATCGAGTTGTTGGAGAATTTCGTGAGTCATCACGGAATAACCGGCCATGATAAGTCTGGGGGGATCTCGATAACCCTCCCATGACGTATCGGAGACGATTTGCCAGTGGTTCCGTGCGGCATAGTCGATGCATTCGGCAATGGAGTCGTCGTAGTTGCCAGCAACACGATGAATGACCGCGCCAAACGCTGCCATAGCATCAGCCCGGGCCTCGCTGACATTGGCATGAATAAAAATGTGGCACTCTACGCCAAGTTGTTGAGCTCCCCAAGCAACAGACCTGCCATGGTTGCCGTCGGTGGCTGTACAAACGACGAGGGGTTGCGTGGTAGCTGATTGCTGCAAGCGGCTGACCGCGTAGGAGCCGCCCAACGCTTTGAAAGAACCCAAACCAAAGCGTGTAGATTCATCTTTGTAATAAACTTTTTGAACCCGGGCTTCAGCGGCTATATCGGTCAAGCTCACTAACGGGGTTGGTTCATAACTTGGCCATTGACTGATACTGGAAAGCGCTTGCGCGCATTCTTCATTTCCAAATAAGTCGTCGGCTAATTGGCAAGAGTGATTGTCTTGCTCAGTGTTGTGAAAGTGGTGGGTGAAGGAGTAGGGCATCGGAAGACTCGCTGCTTCAATCTGCAAGTTGTTGTTTGACGAGGTTGATCCAAAAGCTTGCGCCAGTGACTAGTATCGCGTCATTAAAGTCATAGTGTGGATTGTGCAAGGCACATCCGCCAACACTATCAACGCCGTTTCCAATAAAAATATAAGCCCCATTTTTTTCCAATAGAAAGTGGGCAAAGTCGTCCGATGCGGTCATAGGAACGCAAGGGTATTCAACGAGGTCTGCTGCGTTGGTGGCTCGAGCAGCGGCTAGGGCGTGCTCAGTCTCTGGTAGGTGGTTGTCGGTGGCACGAAATACACGTTGGTAGGAGAATTGCAGCTCGGCGCCATGAGCTTCACAAATACCCCGAGCCAGCTGCTGTAAACGCGCTTCCATTGTTTGGCTGACTTGTAACTTAAAACTTCTACAATCGCCCTTGATAGTGAGGTTGCTGGGCACGACATTGACCGTGCCATCAGCCTCAATTTCCGTGACCGAGATAACGGCTTGCTCTGCCGGATCAATGGATCTAGAGACAATGCTTTGCATGGCCGAGATAATTTCAGCGCCTATGATCACAGGATCAATAAGTTGATGCGGTTGTGACGCATGTCCTCCACGCCCGATAATCGTCAGGCAGAAATTGTCTTCCCCAGCCATGATGGGCCCCGGTTTAATGGCGAGCTGGCCTGCTGGACGTCCGGGTATGTTGTGCATGCCGTAGATTGCATCCATTTCGAAACGGTCGAATAAACCGTCATCGATCATCATTTGGGCGCCCAATCCGTGCTCCTCGTCGGGTTGGAAAATGAAATATACCGTGCCGTCGAAATCTATTTCTAATAGCGCCTCTGCCGCACCCAGCAGCATCGCACTGTGGCCGTCATGCCCACAGGCGTGCATGCAGCCATCGGTTTGTGATCGATGATCAAAGGTGTTGAGCTCTTGGATTTTGAGTGCATCCATGTCGGCTCGAAGGCCGATGGCCTTGTTGCTTGATCCTTTGCGCAGTGCGGCGACAATGCCTGATTTTCCGATCTCAGTATGGGTTTCAATACCCATTGCATGAAGCTGCTCTGCAATATATTGAGCTGTCTCGGTCAGCTCAAACCCGAGTTCTGGATACCGGTGAAGTGTCTGGCGCCAGCGGGTCAGTTTGCCGGCGTCAAGCACGGGCTGCGACAGTTTTGACACGTTCTTAAAACCCTCTCTTCTGAGTGGCACCAAGGTACAGGATATCGTCTAAATTGGCATCGGCGAGCGCTCGATCGGAAGCCGCCACTGGATCTAGGTCATGTGCCGGTCGGTGAAGTGCAATGCTATTTTCTCGCACATTGGCTCCGCGCATGTTGAGCCAGAGATTTTTTCCCACAAGCTGTTTGATGTTCGGTGGCATAAAAGACTGCATGGCAAAACCGATACGCCGGCGCTGACTCGTATTGGGTCGAGAGCCGTGAACCACTTTGCCATGGTGCAACGACATTTGACCGGGCTTTAAAATAAGGTCCACGGCGTGGGTCTCATCGACATTTTTAACAACTTGCCCTCGGGTCAGAATGTTGTCTTCGGCATAGGTGTCTTCATGATCAAAAATTTCGCTGAGATGTGAGCCTGGAATCATCTGCATACATCCCGTAGCGGGATTGCTTGATGTCAGTGCCAGCCATGGCGTTACGAATGCAGGGCTACTCATTCCCATGTAGGTCGCATCTTGATGCCAGCTAACATAGTGCGGGCTGCTGGGTTCCTTGCAAAAAAGGACCGTTGCCCAAAGCGCAAAATCCGGCCCGATGATGTCCTCTACCGCGTCGAGCACGACAGGGTGATGTGCCAACTCATCAAGGCATTTGTAGGACAAATGAATGTTGTTGCGTTTGTGCGGGTGCGCCATTTCCGGATGGTTGTGTTCAGCCTCTTGAAACCGCTTCAGATAAAGCCCGGCTTCATATTCGCTGATAACATCGATAGGTGAAACAAAGCCCTGCTCGTGGTACTGACGAATCTGCTCATCAGATAAAACTTTACCCATGCTTGAGCAGACCCTTTCTAATGCCGCTGCGATTTACTCTCCGGAGAAGTCCAGCAGCAACGATGCCCACGACTGATAATCCGAGCATGTAAACAAAGGTGATTTGGTAGCCGGGTAGCCCCGGATATTTGTCTAGCCAATAACCAATCATGGGGTAGGTGAAACCCTCGGGCAGGTAGCCCAAAAAACAGGCTACCCCAACGGCAGTTCCCATGGTGTGTACGGGAATTTTTGACTCTGCAAAGGTCGCGTAAAAATTGCCTCTCAGTGCAAAAACACAAAACGCGAGTACAACCATGACATTCGATACGGTCGTTAGATACTTCGCCTCAGCGGGAACGGCAAGCAAGAGCACGACGCAGAGTGCGGCTATTACAAATGCGCAGCCTATGACGATCGTGGCGCCGCCAATTTTGTCAGCAATGAAGCCACTCACGGGAGCCCCGATTGCTTGGATGCCATAGGTTCTTAGAATGCCCATCAATACCCCGTAGGATACGACGGCACCCATGACGCCGGTCATGTAGGGCGTGATGTAACTTTGGCTGGCAAACAAGCCGTAACCGCAAAAAATGATGAGCCCAATAATCCAGACCTGAGGCGTTTTAAGGGCAGCTTTAAAATTTCTTAAGATGGGTTCCGACCCGCCGTACTGAACAGTATCGTCAAACATCATCCAGACGGTGATACCGGCCGCTATGGTTACGACGGCAGTAATATTGATGACCCACATCAAGCCGACCGGACCTTCGCCCATCTCCCTAAAAACGAAGAGCGTGAACATGCTGATGAGAAAGCCAAAGACCCCACGTCCACCCTCTAATAAACCAAATAACCGTCCCTGCTCTTCATCGGGCCCCAAGTTTCGTGTGGCTTTGATAAAGGGCGCCCAAAAAATAATGAGGGTACTGATGCCCCAAAAGCCATAGAGAAATAAACCGCCAACGAAAGATGGGAATGTCGAGAAATAAAAACCGCTCAGCCCTGTCACAATGAGCGAAGTCGCGAGTAGTTTTCTGGGCGAATAACGATCTGCAAGCCAGCCACCGGGGATGTAACCGAAGGTGGCTGCAATACCATTGACAGATTGCATGAGCCCCATTTGAGTGTGAGTGACCCCAAGTGCCTCCTTCATGGTGTCGTAGTAGGAGTATCTTAGAAAAGGGAAGGTGTACACCATTGCACCGGCAAAGCAGAGCAAGGTGAGCAGTAACCATTTCTTTCGAGGTGAGTTAGGCATGCTGACTGAAATCCATGACGGGGCCCTGCTTGGCGGTAAGTGAGGTTTGCAGCGAAGTGCAGCGTTCTGCTGTTTGTAGTAGATTTTCTTGAGGTAGAGTCCCCATGTGCCGCAATTCAGCCAATGCGCTGCCCAGTCAATGGGTGTTGCCAGATCAGCTGGAGTGCGGGCTGCTTTTGGCGCCAATTACGATATTTATGTTTCTTGTGCCTCTATCATCTCAGAGGACAGCAGTCATGCAAAGGGTTTGGTGTTGCTGCTAGCACCGCGTGACCTTTGAGTGTCTTCATAAACCTCTGGAGAGAGCAAACCACAGCTATCTTGGCCATGCTAGCCGGATGAGCAGCTGGCCAGTGCAGTTTGCGCTGCGGCCTATAACCCTTTTTGACTAGGCCTAGGTCGTCAAAACTTATTGGAGATGCGCGGCTGTTCCATGGGCTGAAATGTCGGCAGCTGGTCGAGGGGTATTTTGGTGAGCGAGCCCATCTGGGAACAATAGCCGAGTCTGCTTGACCTCCCCGTCGCGCGCACCGCTGCAGTTCATATCGTAATCTGGAACGGCTGATCGGCCAACCATTGCCGCCATGCGGTGAATCATGAAGGTATAGTTATTGTACTGCTGGCATTCAGTGAGGCCTCCGTTCAAAAAGGGTGGCTCGGAATAAAATAGCGAAGCCTCAAAGTGAGCGCTGGTCAGCAAGATGGTGCCGCCCGTATCGGTTTTAACGCTTTTCAAGGCCCAAAGACTGCCTTCTTGTGGAAAATATAAGTCATCGTTGTTGTTGGTGTCTTGGATATAGTGAGCCCATTCGGTTGACGCCATGTTCCAATCTTTGGTTTGGGTGTAAATATAATTTTCAGTGGCCCCGCCCCAATAAATGGCCCTCAAAGAAAGTTGAGCCTCGTCCCCGCTAGCGCTTATTTGGTGAGAGTCGTACGGGGGGTTGGGACTGCTATCAGAGCGCCAGGGGCCAGCAATTTCTTCTATAGGTCCCTCCAGAAAGGTAGTCGCCAGCGGGCCATAGCCCAGTAGATTCGCGTGATAAGAAATTCCGTTCAATTCCTGACGAGTGAAGTCCTGAGTGTTGTTATCAAAAGAATACGTGCCATCGATCCCATAACGACAAAACTTATCTGCACAATTTTCAGTCGGAACGCCGTCATCTCCTTTCCAGTAGTAACCCGCAGTTGCATAGTAGCCTCCCGCGCAAATCCCTAAATAATTACGGCCCTGGTCCAAAAACTGTGTGAGCTTTGCCTTACCGCTGGCTCCTAAGTTGCGTTGCATTTCATAGGGGTTACCGCCGGGCATGAGAAATAAGGAGGCGTTTGCAAGGCTTGAGGCGCTGCAGCTGTTAAATTCGGCCAAGGTTAGCGTGACATAATTCAGACTCGGATCACCGGCCCAGGTGGTCCTAGTATCGTTTAGGGGCGCCGTATCTTCTTGATGGCGTCGCCCTGTTTTCCAAAAGTCGATGAGTGCCTCCGCCCACATTTGAGTCGTGCCTGTGGTTCCTTCGCCCACATAGATAATGACATCGGTGCTATCGGCGACTTTACAATAACTGGCGCTGCCGCTCTTAGGTGAACCATCACCAATGCCACGGACACTGGTCATGATATCGATAAGATCTGACGCTTGAGTTTGAGTATCACTGTTTGCCAGAGGCACAATGCAGTTCAGCACAGTGAACGAAAGAGCAAAGACGGCTCCACCATTTCTTATGGTGAAGGGAAGAGGTTTTACTAGGTTCAATTGGGCCTGAGTCAGCACCGCTTTGGTGACTCGTTTATGAATGGCGCGATTAGGCGTACCGTAAAGAGATCGGTCCAGCATTGCAGTATTTGGTGCCCTTGCGTTAATGCTTACCTCGTTATCATAGGAGCTCTTGAACGGCATATCTATGCCTCGCTTTGCGGCTTTTTCGGTAAGGCAAAAAAAAGCCGCGACTCACGCCGCGGCCCTTTTGTTACGCTCTGGCGCTACAAAGCAAGCTTGATACGCCCGTACCAAATTTGCCCGCGTGGATCGTGGTGCTTTGGGTCGTAGCTGAAGTTAGCTGCATCGAAGAGCCGAGGTGCGTCCTCGTCAGTAATGTTCTTACCGCCCAAAGTGATCATTGCTTCCGTATTGCCTAGGTTAAAGCTATAGGAATACTGCAGATCAAGAGTCATCCAAGAATCAATGTCCTGTGAGTATCCGCGATCAACCAAAGCATCGGGAATAACACGCGATGTTTCATACTCAGAGGTATAAAAGGCCAGCAGTGCAATCTTGTGATTGCCTACACGCCAGTCGGCGGTAGCGTTGACCTTTGTCTCAGGAATAGACCGTGCAAAGTTGTCGTAGTTAAAGTAACCCGCAACGTCCTGTACCCCGCTGTCGCCTGTACATCCTCGATCGTTGGCTGCAGTGCAGGGGATCTCGTAGCTCAGAAAGTGTGTCGCCGACAAGTGCAGTCCGAATTCACCCGCGTTGGAGGGGATCATCCAGTCTGCCGTCACATCAATACCATCGGTCGTCACTTCTTGAGCATTGAGGTAAGCCACATTGACGCCCGATAGGGTGCCAGCTGAATCACGAATAATGTCAGCACCGTTGGGGTTGTCGTTCAGCTTACCTTGGGCGTTTTCGACTGTGATGACGTCTTCGTATTCAAAGCGCCAGTAATCGAGTCTGAAGGTGAGGTTATCAGTCGGTGTGAATACCGCGCCCATGTTGAAGTTGGTCGAGGTTTCAGGCTCCAGAGCCGTGCTTCCCTGCGAATTCACCCGTACAAACAGCGCGCTGCTTGAGCCACTGGCAGGGTCAACAAGTCCCTGCAGTGAGGTCTCTTGGTTGTATACCTGCACCAATGAGGGCTCACGGAACGCAGAGGAGGCAGAGGCTCGAAGTACCAGCCAGTCAGCAGCTTGCCAACGAAGCGATAGCTTAGGGTCAATGCTGCTATCCGAACTAAGATCCTCGTACCGCACGGCGAGATTAGCTTCCAATGATGAAGTGAGGGGGAAGTTGGCTTCCGCAAATAGAGCGTAGGAATCTCTCGATTCGTCGATGGGTAGGCCACCACCCAAGAAGATCAAGTCAACAGGAATCGTCGCACCTGTTGCAGGATCAATGGACTGTGTATACAGCTCATTACGATTGGCCGAGTAACTCTCCTCACGCCACTGAGCACCTGCGGCAAATCCGACGGGTCCAGCACTCATCTCGAAGAGATCACCGCTCACAACAAAGTCAGCGACGGTTAGATCGGTTTTTTTGTTGGTGAAGGTTTGGTAACTCAGCCATTCGATCAATTCTGGTGAGTTTGCACTGGGGTCGAAAGGGCTGAAAGACTCGGTGCCGCTTGGGCCACCCACACCGCTCAACGCTGCGCTTAATCGCGAGCTGATGGTATCGGGCTGATAGACCTCGCGATCATTTTCAGAGTAGGTGAGTGCTCCCATCCAGCTCCAGCCGCTGTCAAATTCACCGTCGAGCTGCAGCGACGCGCGCAGGGTATCGCTATCTCTCGGCGCCAGCGGGGAGGGGGCCTCTGCACCCAAAGGTCTTCCGTACCAACGAACAGGAACACTAAAGGGGCTGCCTGCTGTGCCAGGTAAAAGCGTGGGAAAGGTGAGGGCCGGGTATGAGGGGGACTGAGGGTTGTCTTTTACCTCGTGATGCGTCCAACCCAATTCGGCTGTTAGCGATAATGCATCAGAAAAGTCATGGGTTAGATTGCCGTAGAGCTGCTGCTTTTCTTCTTTGTTCACAATGTTAAAACGTGGTCCATAGGCAAACCCACACTTGCCGCCACCGCCGGTGCCGGGGCCAAACGCCCCTTGGGGTACAAAGGGCGTACCCGGAGCGCCGCCATTCGCAACACAAGCTGCGTCAGGAACGGTCTCAAGGAAACCATAGCTACCGGCATAATCACCTGTGCCGACGCCGCCGGGTGCCAATGTCAGAAAACTTCGTCCAAGGGTAGAGACCGCATTTTCTGTTGTGTAGGGGCGCTCTGAGGAGCTCAACGGGTCTTGGCTAATAAATGAGCCAGCCAACGTGACGTGAGTGCGATCATTGCCGAAACCGGCTAGGAGGTTGAGGTCGTACTTGCCTGCACCACCATCACTAATTTCTTCATAACCAGTAGAGAATTCAACGCCTTCAAAGTCTTTGCGAAGAATAAAGTTGACCACTCCCGCGACGGCATCAGAGCCATAGGTGGCGGTGGCCCCTTCTTTCAGAATTTCGACACGCTCCAGTGCTGCCATAGGAATGGTGCTGGTATCAACAAACACGCTGCCGTCGTTCGCGGTTGCAGCGGTGATTGTTTGGCGTTTGCCGTTTACTAGGACCAGTGTAGATGTGAGGCCTAATCCACGTAGGTTCACGTTGCTGGTGCCCTGGGTCTCACCCGAGGTGAACGAGTCAGGATTGTTTTCCGTGCCTGAACTCACTGACAATTTGCTGGTCAACTCGCCGACATCAACGGCGCCGGAATTGACAATGTAATCGTTGGAAAGGACCTCTACTGGAGACGCCTCGTCTTGGCTGGTGGAGCGTATATAGCTACCTGTCACCATGACTTCTTCAATTATGCCTTCATCTTGCTGCGCCATAGTTGTGTTGGCTACTGCGAGACATAGTGGTGCCAGTGCAAAGCCGACTAGCTGGTGTCGTAGTGATTGCGTGTGGATTCTATAACTCAAAACTCACCCTCCCAGGGATTTTTATAAGATTCTTAAGAGCGCTCAAGATTTTCTGAGCACTTTAATTGTAAGTATGTTGGAGTTTTTTGTATGCCCAAATACTGCGGGTTGTTTTTGGAATACAGATGTGAAATGAGACCTAATGTCGCACCCCGTCAGCTTTGTGCCTCTCAACACCGCAAACTGGGAGCCCGTGTTTAAAGGCTGCTGTTGGCTACTAATTGTCAGGCTCAAAAAGTGCGAAAAAGCCTAAATGACTTAGGGCTCGAGCTTTAAAGGCTTAAAGCTTTGCTATTTCACTTGTGACCTTTGCCGCTATTGCCTCTGAGTGCTATAGCTTCGGGGTGGCGTGGGCAATGCTTCACCGCTGTGCGGCCAATAATTCCTCTAGGCGAACTAAGCACCCCTCCATACTGGTGCGTATAAAGGCTTCAAGCTCAACAGGAGTGACTTCTGTCTGCCAGAGAAGCCGACACCCAGTACTCGTGGGAATAACCTCAATTCTCGCACGATGTGACTGCAAAGGCCCCGGAGCCTCAATGCAGGAATATTCTAGGGTGTGACACTCATCGCTATGAAGCAGTATTTGCTCTTTAATGTCTCCTGCTCCCGGCAGTGTTAGTGAGCGAACATCGCCCTCTAGGTCGCAATGCTCTACCCCCGGCACCCAATCGACACGATCTGGCGTGCCTAGAATTGCCCACAAACTATCGGCGCTTGCAAAAAATTGATGGTCTATTTCTACTGCCATGACATTGCTCTCTGGCTTATCCGTTGCCGGGTATATCTCAACGGCGTCAGGCCAGTCAAATATGCCACCAAGTGCTGGCCCCCAAGATTAGTGCTGGCTGACTGGTTGCCGCGGCGCTGCCCTAAATGCCCGCGGTCAGAGCCCTTTGCGCAACCCACTAGCCCAGCTATTAGCGATCACAGATACTGGTTGGTGAGGTAGGCCCGGGAGTTAATGCGACATGGGTAGGGTGGCGCCGGGGAGCTTGCTAAGACTGATAATTCAAACGCCTGTTGTTTGAGCCTGCACATCAGTTGGCAAAGCGAAGCTATCGCTAAAATCTTACGAAAAATTTTCGAAGTTGGCGTCTCGTCTTTTTATGCTGCAGGTTTTTGTGATCACGCTTCAGTGAGCGTCTGATGGAACCGATTCATTCCTTTGATCCAACGGTCGTAATCTGCTGTTTTTCGCTGCATGTACTGAGTGACCTCGGGATGAGGCAGAATTAAGAAAGACTCTTCTTGGAGGCCTGCTGTCACGATGTCGGCCACGACGTTGGCCTCGAGCATGCCATCTCCGGCAGCGGCTTGAAGCCCTTCAGTACCGATTTGATCAGGGTCCGTTGCGGTCATAGCGGTACGAACTGCCTGTGGGCACAGTAGCGATACTTTAATGCCCTGATGGCCATAAGTAAGAGCTAACCATTCGCCAAAGCCCACAGCTGCATGTTTGGTAACACCGTAGGCGGCACCGCCTATTTGGTTAAGAAGTCCAGCGGCAGAGGCTGTATTAAGGAGGTAACCGCCTCCTCGCTTGATCATTCGTGGCACCAGATGGCGAGCGGCATAAACGTGTGCCATGACGTTAACATCCCAACTGATTTGCCACTCTTGATCGGGGGATTGCTCGCTGGGCGCTGCAGCCAACCCTGCGTTGCTGCAAAAAAGATCAATGGGGCCCACCTGAGACTCAACGTCTTCGATGACGCGAATCATGTCCGCTTCGCATGAAACGTCTGCGGTCATTGCCAGACAGGCGTTTGCGTCGGCGGTCTCTGCAGCATTCGCGGCGTTGATATCGACGGCGATGACTTGTTTAGCGCCGTCAGCCACAAACTTTTCAACGAGGGCCCTGCCGATACCACTGCCGGCACCGGTGACTACGATAATTTTTTGATTGATTTCCACAACAACGGGCTCCAATGGTTGGTTCAATGCGCTGAGAATCTTCAGACAACTGTGTAATTAAGTAAAGGGTTGCGGCTGCGAGTGGCCCTCGGTCGGGGACGTTGCACTTTGGCGCAAAGTGCTCCCGTAGATTTCTTTTTCAAATAATGCCATCGTTTTTACAGAGCTTGGTGGTTTCCCAACCGCGTTTGTTCCATCACAATCGACAATATAAAGGAATGGACTTGCCATGGCACTCAATATATTGGCATATTCTATGCTAAATAGTGGTGCGGGGCGTTTAAGATGATCGGAGTGTATTAACTAGAATATGTAGTAAACGGCATCGGCAATTCAATAGCAGAGAGGCTCACAATGGTTCGAGGGATTATTTTTTTCATGTTTTTGGGGTTCGCCATGGAGCTTTTGGCCGGCACGATAGAGGGTGTTTGGAAGCGTCAGGGCGAGACGGTTTGGATTCAATTCGACGCTGATAGTAATACGGGTGTTGTTGTTAGAAATGATAAAAACCCGGATGCAGTGGGTTTTGCAGTGGCACGCAACCTTGAGGTGGAGAGTGCTGAAGAAAATACATGGAGGGGCGAGGTGTATGCGCCGCCACTAGGTGAGTATAAGCCGGCGGAAATAACGCTGCTTGAAGAGGACATCATGCGTTTTAAGGTAAAAATAGGGTTTATCAGTCGTTCTGCAGAGTGGGAACGGGTTATGGTGTTACCCGACAAATGAGTCAGGCGAATATCGATCGGCAGGAGTGAGTAAGTGCAGCCTTGGAGGCAAAGTTATGTTGGAAAGGATCCGAAAAATAAAAGAGGTTGCCCGAGTTTTTGGCGAGATGCGTCACTTATTGCCAGCGCTTAATTTTAAAATGCCTGCCCACGCTGAAACTGTTTCGGTGGCCGGAGCGTTTGAAGACACGGTAGCCGATCATACTGAACGTATAATGCTGATTTTTGAAGGGCAAGAGTGGACCTATAGTGAGTTTAATGACTCGGCCAATCGTTTCGCGCGAGTTCTGCAGGCGCAAGGTGTAAAGCGAGGCGACAGTGTTGCTTTGCTGATGGAGAACCGGGCTGAATTTATTCTAAGTTTGTTAGCGACACTCAAAGTGGGTGCAAGTTGTGCCTTGATCAATAACAGTCTGACCGGCGCAGGTCTGGTGCACTGTGTTCAAGCAGCCGGGGCTAATCACATCATTGTTGGCGATGAACGGACTTCGGTCATTGACGCGAGTCGCGAGGCGCTAGCCCTGAGCGATTTTGGGTCCTATCTGTGGTGCTCTGACTCGGGCACATCGACTTGTCCTGATTGGTGTGTAGATCTCAAGGCTGAAATGGCTGGTCAGAGTGCTGAGAATATTCCCATAACCCGAGAGATTACCGCCGGAGAGGTGGCCTTCTATATTTACACCTCTGGCACCACCGGCCTCCCTAAGGCGGCCATTATGCTGCATCGCAAGGCATTGGCAGCTAGCACCGTGTTAGGACGGTTGGGCTTTCGAGTGAAACCCACTGATCGTTTATACCTTTGCTTGCCCGTTTACCATATCACCGGTCTAGGCCCTGGTTTGTTGGCGTTTATATTGTCAGGCGGCTCAGTATTTTTACGGCGTCAATTTTCAGCCTCAAAATTTTGGTCCGAAGTTCAGCAGTTTAAAACGAACAGCTTTATCTACGTGGGCGAACTGTGTCGCTATTTAAACCAGCAGCCCGAACATCCCCAAGAGAAGAATAACCCTTTGGAAAAAATGTTGGGGAACGGGTTAAGACCTGATGTCTGGGATGCCTTTAAGGCACGTTTCAAGGTTGCGCGAATTTGTGAGATCTATGGCAGCAGCGAGGGCAATGTGTCCTTTGCGAATTTCTTTAATAAAGATAAAACCATTGGCGCAACGTTTGCCAAGGTAGCCTTGGTGGCGTATGACCAAGAAAATGAAGAAATCCTGCGCGATGATGAGGGTCACTGCATTGAAGTGGCGGCTGGTACGCCAGGACTGTTACTGGGCGAAATAACCACTGACTATGCCTTCGACGGGTACACCAACAAGGATGCAACAGGGAAGAAAGTTGTTCAAAACGTTTTCAAAGCAGGTGATCAGTGGTTCGATACCGGAGATCTAATTCGAGAAATCGATGTTGGTTTTGCCTTTGGAATTCGTCACTTTCAGTTTGTCGACAGAACGGGGGATACTTTCCGTTGGCGGTCGGAAAATGTGTCGACGAATGAAGTTGCAGAGGTGCTGAATCAACACCCCCAGATTCATCTCTCTAATGTGTACGGCGTCGAGGTGCCGGGTTGCGAGGGTAAAGCGGGAATGGTTGCGCTGGCGGTCGAGTCGCCTGACACTTTCGATGTGGCGGGGTTTAGCCGCTTGGTGGATACAGAGCTGCCTGCGTATGCGCGCCCCGTGTTTATTCGCTTACAATGCGCCCTCGAAACAACGGGCACTTTTAAACTGGTAAAGACCGAGTTAAGAGAGCAGAGCTTTCATTTAGACCAAGTGGGCCAAGACGCAATTTATGTGCGCCCTCCTAAGGCAGAGAGTTACCAGCGCCTTGATGACAGTTTTTATCAAAGCCTGTGTTCAGGAACGGCAGGGTATTAGGTTTTTTTTCAGACAGTGACTTAAGGAAAACAGTGATGGCGATAGGATTAATCGCAACAATAAAAGTGCAAGAAGGCAAAAACGAAGCCTTTGAGACGGCGTTTTTAGAGCTTGCACGACGTGTGCGTGAAGACGAGCCCGGTAATATGCTCTATGCGTTACACCGAAGCACAACAGATACCCAGACGTATAAAGTGATGGAGCAGTATGTCGATGCTGCGGCACTCAAGGCCCATGGTGAAACCGCGCATTTTGCGGCGGCGTTTCAACAAGTAGGAGCGCTCCTCGCGGGTGCGCCAGAGGTCGAGCAGCTGGACGTAATTGGGTAGGAGATTTTTGCTTCAGCGCCTTCAGTCCGTGCTGAGCGGTTCACCCAAAGTCATGTTGATCGTGCTGGCATCAACATTGGGCGAAACTATAAAAGGTAAAATCATTAGCAGCCGGTGGTGGCTGCCTGTTTGCTGTGATTGGCCTGCCTTTAGGTTCACCGTTTTCCGCTGGAGGATGCCTAATTTCCTTGCTCTACAGAGTGCTCTTAACCTTAGATGGGCGCTTTTCAGCGCGTTTAAGACTGTGCCATGAGCCTCAATAAATGCTCGAATTTTTGTGTTTGTAAAGTCAATAGTGTAAGCATTAAACCCCGCGGCAGGGTTTTGCCGGAATGTGTTTGGACCTTCAGTACAACAATGTGTCGGATTCGTACCAAGAGCGCTAGGTGCACAATATGACAGAAAAATTTGAAGACCAGGGGGGCTTGGCAACATCAGACCCTAATCGCCTAGTCCGCTGGATGTCTTCACGGGTAATGACCCGGTTGTTTACGATAAAGCAGGTCAATAAACGTCGGGCGGCCGCAGAGCGGGCGAGGCGTAAAAAAAAGCGGCCTCACACCATCGAATACTTCCATCAGGTTGACGACGCTTATAGCCATTTGGCAGCTCAGTTGCTTGTCAAAATGGCGGATCGCTACGATGTTGAATTGACTTGTCATCTTGTGAATCAATCGTTTGGTAAGAACGTTGCCGAGCCCGAAATGCTTGCTCGATTGTCCCGATACGATGCGCATCAGATTGCGCCAGATTATGGGCTGGAATTTGCTGAGCACAACGAAGCACTTGATCCTGAGCAGATTAAAAAGGCACAGGGGATTTTGGCGGCTGCCAGTGGCGTAAAGCGCGTGTCAGCGGTTGAGCCGGTGAGTCGCGCGCTTTGGTCTGGTGATGCTTCGGAGTTAGATCGACTAGCCGCTGAGCTGGGGTGCGCCTCAGAAGCGGAAGTTGATGCTGCTTTGGCCTTGGGAAACGCGCGCAGGAACGCGCTTAAACATTACTCGGGTGCTATGTTTTATTACGGCGGTGAGTGGTTTTGGGGGGTCGATCGCCTACATCACTTGGAACAACGACTGGCGGAGCTGGGGCTAGATCGCAATGATAGCGCACCATGGTTAGCGCCACGTCAGGAGCCCAATTGGGGTGGTGTACGCAGTGACGGCTCGCTAACGTTGGAAATATACGCGTCATTACGCAGCCCCTATAGCGCTGTAATTTTTGATCGCGCGGTACAACTCGCGAAAGATTCTGGAGTAACCCTCAACCTGCGCCCGGTATTGCCTATGGTTATGCGTGGCGTCCCGGCTACGCCAATGAAGGGAATGTATATTTTTATGGATGCAGCTCGAGAGGCTCGGGCCTTGGGCGTTGACTATGGCAATTTCAGCGACCCCATTGGTGAGCCTGCACGCAAATGTTATTCACTTTACCCTTGGGCAGTAACCCAAGGAAAAGGTACTGAGCTGATCAGCAGCTTTCTGCGCCATGCGTTTGCTCTGGGGGTCGATACCGTAGCCGACAGGGGATTACAAAAGGTCGTTGAGGCGGCAGGGTTAGATTGGCAGGTTGCGAAAGGTCACCTAGGTGAAGCGGGGTGGGAATCGTTATTAGAGGAAAATCGTGTCGCCATGTACAGTGCCGGATGCTGGGGGGTGCCTAGCTTTCGACTGCTCGATGGCAGCGGCGTGCCCATTGTCTCCCTATGGGGCCAAGACCGCCTTTGGGTTATTGCCCGAGAGATACGAAAGCAATTGCAGGGCCCAGTCTGACGGCTTGGAACCCGTTTGAAGATGCGACCCGAACGCTGGAACTATCGACTCGGTTGTACAAAGTTTACCAGGGCGCATTACCTATTGGGTCTTGCACGAGTTTTCGGGCTACTGTCATGCGATGCACTTCGTCAGGTCCGTCATAAATGCGGGCGTAACGTGCTTCTCGGTACATAAATTCAAGGGGGGTATCCTCGGTAACGCCAAGGGCCCCATGAATCTGAATAGCGCGGTCAATAACGTTGTGCAGCATGCGAGCACCCCAGAATTTAATCAGTGCAATTTGTACGCGTGCATCATCGCCACCATCCATGACGCGGGCTGCGTCCAAGGTCATAAGGCGTGCTGCCTGAATTTCCGCAGCAGATTCAGCAATGTAGCGCTGTATTTCGCCTTTTTCAGACAGCAAAGATCCGTGGGCGTAGCGTTTGCCCGCATACTCACACATCAACTCGAAGGCCCGCTGGGCCTGTCCTAGCCAGCGCATGCAGTGAAAAATACGACCCGGCCCAAGGCGCTTCTGAGCAATCGTAAATCCTTTCCCACGCTCACCGAGGATGTTAGCGGCGGGAACTCGCACGTCCTTAAGTTCCAGTTCGCAATGTCCACCTACGGTATCGCCCATGGTTTTTACAACACGTTTTATTTTATAACCCGGTGTATTTGTAGGGACGATGATCGCTGAAAACTTTCCGTGTCGTTGTTGCTCCGGCTCGGTCTCACAGAAGACGGTGGTGAAGGCGGCAACATTTGCACCAGAGGTGAACCATTTACGTCCGTTGATGACCCACTCGTCACCCTCGAGTACGCCGCGACTTTGCATCAGTGTTGGATCAGAGCCTGCGACATCGGGCTCGGTTAACCCTACCGAAGGGTAAATGTCACCGGCGACCAAGGGGTCAAGCCACGCCTCTTTCTGAGTCTCGCTTCCAAAACGATGAAGCATGATCGAATCTTGCATGGAGATAGAGCCTACGGCCATTTGGCCAAAGTAAGAGCGGCCAATAATTTCGTTGAGATGAGCAAAGTCCATGAAGGGAAGCCCTCCGCCACCGAGCTCACTGGGATGGCCCAATGCCCATAAACCTTGAGCTTTAGCCTGAGCCTTCAGGTCTTCCATCAGATGATGACTATCACCGGTTAGCAGAGCAGCCTCATGAGGAATAACGGCCTCATTGATGAACCGCTTCATACGAACCTTGAGTTCTGTCAGGTTCTCGGCGGCGCGAGCGCCATTGTTAGCGTTTTTTTCAGTCATTGTTCAATACCCTAGCCATCCTGCGGGTGAGTGTAGCGGAGTCTAATAACGCTAGGCAGGTCAGTTTCCAGAACCTTGCGCCCAACGATAAAGGGGCCAGCCGCCGATAAGCGCAATCACGAAGACACCAACTTGCGTTGGAAATGAAAAGGCTGAATAAATGACGGTCCAACCGGTAATGCCGAGAAAAATAATGGCTGGCAGCGGGTAAAACGGCATTCGATAAAGGTTGTCTCCAGCATGCCCAGGGCTTCGGAAACGACTGATAAACAACGCTATGACGGTGACCAGTGTGTTGGTCGCCATTAATAATCCCGCAAAAACGAGTATTTGCTCAAAGGTTGAGGACCACAAAAAAAGCAGTGCAATGGCGCCCATGAAAAAAATGGCGTTTTTAGGCAGTCCGTCTTTGTTGAGGACCCCCAGCCATCTTAAGCGCCGGTAGTCGCCACCAAGACGCATCAGTGCCCTCGGTCCGGCAAGTACCATCGCGCTAACGGTTGAAATAAGAATGCCTGCCAGTATGACTGCGACGACAAGGGCGCCCGTGTCTCCCAGTAAATAGCCTGCGACGACGTAGCCAATTTCCACCTCTCCTCGCATGGCATCAATGGGCGCTGAGATGAGAAATACCGCATTGAGTGCCAGATAAAGCAAAGTCACAAAAGCGCAACCCGCGAGTAGCACCCGGGGTAGGTAGCGTCGCGGATCTTCCATCTCCCCTAAAACATAAGTTGCCGCATTCCAACCGGAGTAAGCGTAGGTGACATAAATGAGGGCAACAGCGACTTCGCTACTAAATAGCGTGTCGGCAGTGGGCTGTGTGTCGGCACGGAGCTGGTCAATAAACGCGGGAGTATTAAACAGCGCGAGACTAATAAAGCCAATGATTAACAACAGTTTTAGTGCTGTCAGGTAGACTTGCCCGGCACTACTCTCGCTGCGAGTTCGAGTGTGAATGATGACTAGCGTAGCGATAAGAAATGTGGCCGACCACCTCGGATCGATAGGCACGAGGCCGGCTTGAAGATAGCTTCCAAAGGTGAGGGCTGCTAGAGCAATCGGCGCAGCAAATCCAACCGTTGCCGAGACGCACCCTGAGATAAAACCTGCATAAGGATGTATCAGCTCCGTTAAAAAATGGTATTCCCCGCCCGAATCTGTATGCCTGACGCCCAGCTCTGCGTAACACAGAGCGCCACAAAGTGCGCAGATACCACCGATAAACCACAGCAGTAAAATAAGTTGAGTGTCAGAAATTGCCAGTAGTTGGAAGCCCAGGCTGGTGAAGATGCCGGTCCCCACCATATTGGCAACGACAACCGCAAAGGCCACCTTAGGTGGATAGAGCTTCATATTGGAATGTATGACCTCACAGGCATTGCGAAATGAAGGCGTTGATTTAGAGCCCAAGCTTTTATCGAATGATCTGTGCTAATCAGCGCAGGTTCATTTCATAGCCTTAGCCTGCCAATTCAAGACTCAGTAAGCAACAAAAACAGAAAGACTTCGCCATGATAGCCAAACTCATTGGCGACTGATTTGATCGAGGCTGCCAGAGTCCACGGCGGATAAGGTCAAAATTGCCAGTCTCTGTGAATACCTATCAGGGGGATGAGTGGTGCCTAAATGCCGCTTTGGTGTAACTTACTTTGCTGTGACTATGGAGCAGGGGGTTTAGGGAATGAAAAGTTGGTTGAGAGGGTTATTCTCATCACAGCCCACTTCTAAGGCGTCTCAAGAAATGCCAATCGATACAGCTCCTGATAGCCAAGAGCGGCGTGAAGTTGAGCGACTCCTCCAACGTGCGAGCGTGGGGCATCGAGAGCTCATGGTAAACAGTTCCCAGCTCGGGGCCTCTTGGCTTGGAGTTTTTCGTAAGATAGAAGAATCAGAGGTGCAACTCACCCTCGAATTAAACGATGTGCAGACGCTATTTGATGCCGGCGATTTTTGTACCGTGACCTTTAACTACGATGATCACGCTCACGTATTTCTAACGACGGTCAAAAGATCAAAGCTAGGGCAACAGGGCCAGTTGGACGTAGCCCTATATATGCCTGATGCCATTCACACGGCGGGCAGGCGCAATTTATATCGAGTGCCTATTCTGAGAGACCTCCCCATGGCGGTGCGCATTGAATCTGTCGCCGGCTTCTCTTGCTCTGCGAGTGCGCAGGACATCAATACCAGTGGTGTGCGCTTAAGACTGCAGGCGCAGGACTTTACCCGCTTCATGATTGGAGAAGACGTTCACCTTACCCTGACACTTAATGACATAAGCGTTCACAGGGAGGCTGATGTTCGTCATTTAGATGGGAGGACTTGTGCGCTGGGCCTGCATTTTCTCATTACAGAAGACCCCGATGAAAAGCAAAATACGGGTTTGTTGGTTCGCGAGGCGGAGCGTAGCTATTTGCGCCGGGTAAACCGCCTTGAGTAGTGTTATGCGGCGCCAATAATAGGAAATTACGTTGCTGATGCGTAAATGTTGCCCCCACGAATCTCTCGCGGCGCCTTGTCACGCTCAGCTGATAGTGTGACTTTTAGCGTTGCAGTGACCTGTGGCTTCGTTCGTTAACAGGAGCTTAGAAGTGGGAGCGGACCACTTGGGCGATTTGAGTTAATCCAGCAATCACTGTGTCTTCCGAGGCGGCGTAATTAACCCGAATGCACTCGTCCTGATGTCGCCAGCTAGTTCGCCCTGGTGGATAAAATGGGCGACTGGGCAACACAAATACTCCCAGCGCCATGAGTTCCTGATAGAGCGTTTCTGAGGTTATTGGGAGCCCCTCAAACCAAAGCCACAAAAACAAAGCACCCTCGGGTTTGTGCACTCGAACCGGGAGATCAGCCATGACCTCGTCAATAACCTGCAGGGCGTGGTCACGTTTGCGCTCGTAATACGGGCGTATCAATTCATCACAAATGCTTTGTAGTTTTCCTTGTTGAAGCAGGGGTGTAAGGAGCGTGGGACCCACGCGGCTGGGCGCCAAAGTGTTTATGGCGTTGGTATTTTGTATGAGTTGAATAATTTCAGGCGCAGCAACCACGATACCGGTGCGTAGGCCCGGCAGGCCAAGCTTCGATAAGCTCAGCAGCAAAATTGTGTTGGCGTCCCAAAAGGGTGTTGCCGAGGTAAACACCATGCCTGGGAAGGGCAATCCATATGCCCCGTCAACAATTAAGGGTAAGTCAGCTATTTGACACTCGCTGCGAAGTTGACGCATTTCGCTGTCGGTGATGACATTGCCCGTCGGGTTGGTAGGTCGGGAAACACAGACAGCCCCGTGGTTTTCATTCAGCTGCAAACCTTCGAAATTCACCCGATACTTGAATTGACGATTGGGGAGTAAATCGATTTCAGCGCGCCGGCCTTCAAAAATGGGCTGCTCTGCCAAACCAACATCAAAATAGCCCACGTACTCAGGTGTTAAGGGCAGGAGTATGCGTTTGTGGCTATGATCAGGAAATGGGCCGGAAAAACTGTTAAACAGCAGCCCGAAGCTGCTTTGACTGCCGTTTGTAATGGCAATATTGTCTTGCGTCAGAGGCCAGCCAAATTGCTCTGTCAGTAAATCTGCGAGGGTCTCCCGGAAGGCCGCATTTCCCCCCGGGGCATCATATTCACCGATCATTTTGCCAAAGGCGTGAGTATCGGCGGTCACATCTGCCATAGCCTCGCGCAGCAGGGCTTCTACCTCGGGAATGTGCGCGGGATTACCGCCGCCTAGTTGGCAAATGGGGCCGGTTGCCGAGGTTGCTGCTCCCAGATCCTCCATTAGTCGCACGGTTCCCGTGCTTTTTTGATAGCGAGTGGCAAAATTTGAAAAATGCATGTGTTACTACCTACGGTCAGCAGGTAAGCTTGCCAGCAATTTTATCAATAGAGAACACTCTATGCCGTTCGTTGCAGCAAATACTCCAGTCATCGTTGGTGCCAGCCAGTTTACTGAGCGCATCGACGATCCCGATTATGCCATGCTGTCGCCAGTGGCAATCACTGCTCGAGCCGCCGAATTGGCCCTCGTCGATGCTGGAATGATTAACTGTAAAGAGCACATTGACACGCTGATGACCACGCGAATCTTCGAAGATTCAGCACCTCACCTAGAAGGGCCCTTTGGGCGTTCAACCAACTTCCCGCGTTCTGTTTGCCAGCGATTAGCCATGAATCCAGCGACCGCAATCTGGGCAACAAGTGGTGGTGATACTCCTCAGAAACTCGTCACCGAAGCCTGCGATCGCATTTGGCAAGGGGAGTCCAAAGCGGTGCTGATCAGTGGCGGTGAGGCGCTTTCAACGACACGCTTTCTTCAAAAGCAGGGCAGTGATGTGGACTGGTCGGAAGGTTCCGATGACCCCGTAATTGATCGTAAGCCGACCTTGGATTATGCGACGCATGATGAACTTATGAATGGCTTGATATCACCGCCGTTATTTTATGGAATTATGGAGAACGCCAAACGAATCGCTGCAGGGGTCGACGTAAAGACATGGGCCGATCAAATGGGGGCCTTGTTTGCACCTTTTGCCGCGGTGGCATC
Source organism: Luminiphilus sp. nBUS_16 (assembly GCF_051201645.1). Classification (GTDB taxonomy): domain Bacteria; phylum Pseudomonadota; class Gammaproteobacteria; order Pseudomonadales; family Halieaceae; genus Luminiphilus. Next base: position 1,274,301 of record NZ_CP179205.1, read on the forward strand.
AGAAAACCCCTTGGCAGCTCAGCGTGACAGGGCGTTTACTCCCGCTGACCTCATTACCGTAGAAGCAGGCAACCGTCGGGTTGTTGATGCCTACCCTCAACGCTTAGTGGCACGTGATCAGGTCAATCAAAGTGCGGCTTTGGTGGTAATTTCGACGGAGCTGGCTGACGAGTTAAATATTCCTTCTGAGAATCGCGTCTATCTTCACGGTCAGGCGGCAGCAGGGGAGCCACCGATCACACTGCGCGCAGAACTGGGTCAGGCGCCTTCAGCAGGTCTAGCGCTGGGGCGCGCGCTGGAGCGCGCGAACTGCACCACCGATGACATCAGCTATTTTGACTTTTACAGCTGCTTCCCGATTGCGGTGAGCAATGCGATCGACGCGATCGGGTTATCAGGGGATGATCCCAGAGGCCTTACCGTGACCGGTGGGTTACCCTTTTTTGGGGGGCCGGGTAATAGTTACTCAATGCATGCCCTGGCAGAAATGGTGATGTGTCTCCGGGTGAACCCTGGAAAGTTTGGGTTAGTGGCGGCTAACGGTGGGCTTCTATCCAAATATGCGGTCGGTATTTATTCGACAACGCCGACGGGCTATGAACCCTATGACAGCGCTGATCTTCAAGAGCAAATGTCCAACCAAACAGCCCCAGACTTCGAGGCGAACCCAAGCGGTAAAGGGAGATTGGAGGCCTACACAGTGGCGTATGATCGAGAGGGACAGCCGAAGACCGCAACAATTGTCGGGCGTTTGCTCGAGAGCGATGCGCGATTTATCGCCAAAGTAGGGCGCGAAGCCTCTGAGATACTTGAAGTTTTTAACCGTCACGAAGCTGACAATAGGTCTGTCGTGGTGACGCCGAGTGAACAGGGCAATAGCTTCATCTTTTTGTAGAGCTGCCTCCACTTATCGACACAACTGAAACGGCCCGCAAGCGCGACTGCGAGGCCTTCGAATACAATGAAAAAAGAGGATAGAAAAATGAGCGACGTAGTTATTACCGAGGTAAGCGACGGAATTATGACCATTACCCTCAATCGGCCAGAGGCAAAAAATGCGGTTAATTTGGCCATGGCCGAAGGTCTTGCAGCGGCCATTATTGAGCTCGACAGCAACGATGATATTCGAGTGGCAATTCTAACAGGCTCAAACAATACCTTTTGTTCGGGGATGGATCTAAAAGCATTCGTCAGTGGTGAGGTGCCTTATATTAAGGATCGAGGCTTTGGTGGTTTAACCGAAGCGCCCCCTGCAAAACCGCTGATTGCTGCCGTTGAGGGGTATGCCTTGGCGGGTGGTTGTGAGCTGGCCATGGTCTGCGATCTGATCGTCGCAGCGGAAACAGCAAAATTTGGTGTCCCTGAAGTGAAACGAGGATTGGCCGCCGGCGCTGGAGGGTTGCTGCGCTTCCCACGACAGCTGCCCTATCGCGTCGCGATGGAATTGGCATTAACTGGCGATTTTATGGATGCCGCGCGGGCTAAGGATTTGGGTTTCATCAACCAAACGGTGCCTGAAGGCGAGGCGTTTGCTGCGGCACAGGCGCTGGCGGCAAAGATCGCAGGTAACGGACCCCTAGCAGTTAAACTGAGTAAACAGGTCGTCCGAGATTCAGAAGATTGGAGCACTGACGAAATGTTTGGTCGCCAGCAGGACATCCTTCAGCCGGTATTTACCAGTGAAGATGCCATAGAAGGCGCGATGGCTTTTGCTGAGAAGCGAGCCCCCAATTGGAAGGGCCGTTGAGTCGCTAGTCTTTAGTGCCTTTGATGCTTGGGGGTTAAGGCCCCCGACAAATCTTTTTAACTAGGAGTGTGATATGTCCCGGTGGGATGTTTTTTGTGATCAGGTTATTTGTATTACGGGCGCGGCCAGTGGCTTTGGCAAACTCATGGCTGAAAATTTACATGCGGCAGGCGCACGTTTAGTGATTAGTGATATTAACCTCGAACCGCTACAGGCAGTTGCGGCTGCTCTCGCCGATGACGCCCGGGTTGTTGCGATGACCTGTGACGTGGCCAACGAGGCAGATGTTGAGGCCATCGTTGCAGCCGCCAAAGAGCGTTTTGGTCGACTCGATATCATGGTGAACAACGCAGGCTTAGGTTCCGAGCCAAAGCTGTTGACTGAAGTGACCGAGGAGGAAATGGACCTCAACTACAACGTCAATACCAAGGGCGTTTTCTTTGGCATCAAGCACGCTGTACGGCAGATGCTGGCACAAGACGCTCCCGGTGGCACCGTGCTCAATGTGGCCTCAATGGCGGGTATTGGCGCGGCACCTTTGCTGGGTGCCTATGCGGCTGCTAAGCATGGTGTGGTTGGACTCACAAAAACCGCCGCCTATGAGTTTGGTCGGCAAGGTGTTCGCGTGAATGCTATTTGCCCGTTTTTTTCCCCGACGCCTTTGGTGACTCAGGAAGGCGGCTTGGCGGATCGAATGGACACGCTCAAGAAAAGTTCACCCATGAACCGTATGGGTGATCCCGAAGAAATGGTGGAAGTGATGCTGATGCTCATGTCCCCCACGAACAGCTTTATGAACGGACAGGCTGTTGCCGTTGATGGTGGCATGTCGGCGATTTAAGGCTGGGGTACTGCCAAGGACGGCTTGCACTCGCCCTTTGTTTTAGCTGCTGCTCTATGCCGGTGCATGCAGTCAGACTGCGGTATGCGCCTGCGAGCTTGCAATAGCAAGCTCGCAGGCGGGGCAAGCTTTGAAGGCCGACTATTTGTCGGCTGGCGCTGGCATGAGCTTTTGCATTAAAAAGACGTAGAGCATGGCGTCGCGGCGGGCATACTCGCTGAGATTGGCTGCCGCTGCGTGTCCGCCGTCAATATTTTCGAAATACAAATAGTCATGTCCCAGCGTTTCAAGCAGGTGGGACATTTTCCGTGCATGCCCGGGATGAACGCGATCATCCTTGGTTGACGTGTAAAGGAAAATCTCTGGATACTCCTGGGTTGCGCTAACATTGTGGTAGGGCGATATGCCGCGCAAAAAGGCCCCTTCTGTTGAGTCGTCAGGATCACCGTACTCCCCCATCCATGAGGCTCCTGCCAGTAGCTTGTGGTAGCGCAGCATATCGAGCAGGGGCACGGCTGAAACCACGGCTTGCCAGAGATCGGGTCGCTGGGTGTACATAACGCCGGTGAGTAGCCCGCCGTTAGAGCCTCCATAAACCGCCAAGTGTTCAGCACTGGTCAGACCTTTAGCTGACAGGTCTTCGGCGACGGCGATAAGGTCATCGTAAATACGCTGCCGCTGCGTCTTGAGCCCTGCCTGATGCCAGGCAGGGCCAAACTCTCCGCCGCCACGGATATTCGCCAAGACATAGGCGCCGCCATTCTCCAGCCAAAGTTTGCCAAGGCTGCCCGAGTATCGGGGGCGCATGGAAACTTGGAAGCCGCCGTACGCATAAAGCAGAGTGGGGGTGGATCCATCTAGAGCTGTGTTTTTATGCCGAACGACGAAGTAGGGGATCACGGTGCCGTCAGGAGATCGTGTTTCGATTTGCTCTACGATGAGGCCTGAGCTATCAAAGCGTTCTGGGATAGTCTTAATCGAGCGCAGCGTCATTTTGGCCGTATCCGCCAGCATTAATGTGTCTGGAGTTAGGAAACCCTCGGCATTGATAAAGGCAATATCTTCTTCGCGACTGGCGCTGCTCAAACTTATCGTCAAGTTGTCAGGTGCAGGAATGGCTCTTTTTGACCATTCACCATCGGTAAAATCAAATGCCATCAAACCGCCAATGACGTTATTGTCCACGGTTGCTAAAAGCGTACTTTTGGTGGCTGCGATGCTCCCAACCGATTCGGTTGGAGAAGGCAGATACAGTGTCCTTACGGCGGAAATCTCCCCCGTATCAATAAAGTCAGGCAGGTTAATCGAGACTAAAGCGCCGGCGGGGTGAATTGCTGTCGTATTTTTAGCCTGCCAGTTCTCGGCAAGAGAAAAAACGAGCTCCCCCTGATAGAGCGTTTCAATCGATGTTTTGGCCGGAATTGGCAGAGTTTTAGGTTCGCCGATAGATGGCAAATACCAATAGGTAGACTCGTAAAATGTTTGTGCCTGGGCAGCCATCATGTGCACCGTGCCACCATGATCCTCTAGGCGGACCGGCCACAAGCCGACATCTGTTGTGTTTCCCTCCAACACGATCTCGGCACTTTCGAGCTTGGAGCCGCGGGACCAGCGATAAATAACGGAGGGATAACCCGAATTTGTGGTGTTGGCAGGTTCTGTTGCTAGAGCTACCAGCACGGTGTTTTCGTCGACCCACGCGATGCTGCCTTTGGCCTCGGGTGTTTCAAAGCCATCGGGTACAAACTGTCGATCAGAAAGCGAGAACTCGCGTCGCACCGCGGCGTCGCTGCCTCCCTTAGATAGTGTGATTAGGCAGCGATCATACTGTGGGGCCAGACAGTCGGCGCCGCGCCAAACCCAATTGATGGCCTCCTTTTCAGCGAGGGCGTCCAGATCAATAATGACCTCCCACTCGGGGTTATCAGTCAGATAGCTCGTCAGCGATGCTCGTCGCCAAAGTCCGTGGGTAAATGTATTGTCTTGCCAAAAATTCCAGACGAATCCGCCGTAATAACTGCCATAGGGAATGCGGTCGTCACTTTCATACAGCGTTTGGGCGGTGGCTAGAAGTGAGTCATAACGCGCGTCGTCCTGCAGTCGGGTCGATGTTCGGGCGTTCTGTTTTCTTACCCAGTTCAGAGCTTGCTCGCCCTCTACATTCTCAAGCCACAGTCGTGAGTCCGCAGGTGAGCGTGTTTGAGTAGCGGCTGTTTCGGTGCCCGCAGGGGGTGTAGTCGCAGATGGGTCAATGGCGTTCTGTGATTTGGCAGTCGCGCTCCAGCACGCTGTCGTTGTAAGTAGCAGTAAAAGGGTCGAAATTGTGGCGGGCAAGCGCATCCAATGCTCCTAGGTGGTGTGGCGTGGACCCTGCTTCTGCGGGGCTCACTCCGCACGCCCCGGCCGGGCTGCATTAACGCCTAAGGCTGGGACTGCGAAGTTGTCTGTTGAACCGTCGCGGTTGCACGACATGGGGCCAGATTGTCAATTAAGCGAGTTGCAGGGGCAAGTCACGTAAACGTTGCCCGGTTGCGCGATACACCGCATTTGCCACCGCAGGGGCAAGCGGCGGTACGCCGGGTTCGCCTATTCCCGTCGGGGGCGTTTCGCTTTCTATAATGACAACGTCAACGGCGGGGGATTCGTTCATGCGTAAGATCGGGTAGTTGTGGAAATTGCTTTGCACAACGGCACCACCTTCCAGATCTATGCTCCCATAAAGCGCAGCGGTTAGCGCGAACATTACGGCGCCTTCCAGTTGTGCTGTGACGATGTCAGGGTTGACTGCTAGCCCACAATCAACAACGCAGGTCACTTTGTGCACGCGAATCTGGCCTTCGGTAACCGACACTTCAGCAATTTGAGCCACATCAGTGCCAAAGGATGAATGCGCAGCAAATCCCAAATGGTGGTTTTCTGGCACTGTCATTGCGGCCATGAGCTGTCCTGCTTCAGCCACGACATTTTGCATTCGGGGTTTGTCGTTCAAGTTTTTTAGACGCAGTGCAACGGGGTCTAACTGCTTCGCTTCCGCGAGCTCATCCATCATCGATTCGACGGCAAAACTGGTATAGGAATGTCCTACTGAACGCCAAAATGTGGTGGGTAAGCCGTGGTCAACCGATGCGTGGGAGACTTGGTAGCTCGGCAGGGAATAGGTTTCATGAAGTCCTTCAACACTGGAGCCGTCGACGGCCCAATTTTTGAAGACATAATCCATGGCGCCCGCAAGGCCATTGAGTAAGCCGGTGGGCAGGTTAGGCAGCACGCCTGGTAGGGCATTTTTAAAGGTTTGTGCAGAGATGTTAGCGCCGGAGCGACGGGCCTGCCACGCTGTAATGTGGCCTTCACTATCCGCAGCTGCCTTTATCTTCATCATCGCCGCGGGTCTGTAGAAACCATGCCGCAGGTCATCTTCTCGAGACCATAGCAGTTGCACGGGCTTATCGACGCTTAACGCAATCTCAGCTACCTCAACAATATGAGACAACGTGGCACGGCGACCAAACCCGCCCCCTAGAAACTGATTGTGTATTTTTATGTTCCCTCTGGGCAGACCTGTCAGGCGCTCCAAAACGCCTTGTGCCGCGCCAACAAATTGCACGCCAGTCCATAGGTCGGCACCGTCCTCAGTGATTCGCAGGGTTGCGTTCAGCGGCTCCATGGGTGCATGGGCGAGAAAGGGCGCGTAGTAGTCGGTTTCCAAAATTGTGCCGGCGTCAGCGTCGGCAAAGGCCTTTTCTGGATCTCCCGCACGGGTCGATTCAGTATCATTGTCGGCCTCTAGTGCCGCGCTAAGGTCTTGTCGAACTTGCTCAGAGGTCACCGTTGAAAGCGGGGTCTCTTCCCAATCGATGGTGAGCTTTTTTGCGGCCTGATTGGCCTGCCAATATCGTTCGGCTACTACCGCAACCCCGCTTGATACCGGCACAACAGCGAGAACACCCGGGGCGACCCTTGCAGTGCTGTCATCAAAGCTCAAAGCTTTGGATCCGGCTACTGGTGGCCGAACGACAACGGCGTAGACCATGCCGGGCACATCCGCATCGATGCCAAAGTTTGCTGTGCCTGTGGCCTTCGCCAGAGCATCGACTCTGGGAGCATCGGCACCAATGTATTTAAAACGTGAGGGCGCTTTTAGTTCGGAGGCGATGGGCATTTCTAAAGATGAAGCGGTTTCAACAAAATCACCGTAGGGATAGCGCCGGTCACCGGCAACAATGAACCCGTCAGCGGTGAGTAGTTGGTCGGCTGGTATGCCTAGGTCTAAGGAGGCCGCGTTAAGCAGCAGTGCACGGGTGTCAGCGCCAACTTGCCTTAAAGGCTCATAAAATACGCGAACGGCGTTAGAGCCTCCGGTTCCCTGAACACGAAACTCGGGGTTGTTGTAGTCTTCGTGAGAGCCCGCAGCTTTGACCAGCATGGTGGCGGGATTTACATCGAGTTCTTCACCGACAATCGTCGCTAGGCCCGTACGGATACCCTGGCCCATTTCATCGCTGGGACAATAAAAGGTCACATGATTATCTGGAGTAATTTGTAGAAAAGCGTTGGGTACAAAGCCAGCGTCAGTAACTTCGATGGGGTGCGGGCCCTTAAACGCGCAGCCGGGTAGGGCGACAGCTACCACGATGCCCCCTCCGACCATGCCAGAGGCCTTCAAAAAGTGTCTTCTGCTGAGGGTTTGATTGCTCATGAGTTCGCCTCCGTAGCAGCGGCGTCGTAACTGAGAGCGCTGGCAGCTACTGACATGATGGCAGCCTTTATTCTGGGGTAGCAGCCGCAGCGGCAAATGTTTCCTGACATAGCGTTGTCAACGTCTTCACTGGAAGCACTGGGTTTATCGGCTATCAATGCGGCTGCAGCCATAATTTGACCGCTCTGGCAGTAGCCGCACTGAGGCACATTGTGTTCTATCCAAGCGGTTTGCAGAGGATGTAGATCCTCTGGATTTCCAAGCCCTTCTATCGTGGTCACTGCTTTGTCAGCCGCAGCGGCTACAGGCAGAACGCAGGTTTTAATGGCCGTTCCGTCAAGGTGCATGGTGCAGGCGCCACACAAGCCAGCGCCGCAGCCAAATTTGGAGCCCTTGAGCTTAAAGTCATCACGTATAACCCATAATAATGGTGTACTCGGGTCACCATTAAAGCGGACGGGTTCGCCATTCAGGGAGAAGGTAATCACAAATAGAGTCCTAGTAAGTTGGTGGGATTAAGTGCTGGCAAGGGGTTCTAGGCTAGCAACGACCTATGGGTTCGACGATGGCGTGGGTGGAGCCTGTTTTTTGCAATGCGCAAAATTACAGACTGTCACCTGTCATGTAAAGTTATGCTCGGTCGCCGACAATTTTTGCGACTGAGCGCCCTACTACATCGTTGTAATCAGGTACTGTTGTAATAGTACATGCAACATGTACGCGGTGACGTAGCCGATGGTTTTATTGGAGGTAATTAGCTTGAAGATGGGAATCAAAGGTCGGCGAGCGCTGATCTGTGCGGGGTCAAAGGGCTTAGGAAGAGGTTGTGCTGAAGCATTAGCAGCAGAAGGGGTGCACCTGGTACTCAATGCCCGGGGTCATGAGGCGCTTGAGAGCACGGCAACAGCCATTAGAGAAGCCTATGGTGTTGAAGTTTCCACGGTGGCTGCTGATGTGACAACGCCTAGCGGCCGTGAAGCGATTTTAGCGGGTAGCGGTGATTTAGATATCTTGGTTAACAATGCTGGAGGCCCGCCACCGGGAAACTGGCGCGACTGGGACCGCGACGCCTTTATTGCTGCCTTCGATGCCAATGCTTATGCAGCGATCGCTCTTATGCAAGCTACTGTGCCCGGTATGTGCGAGCGTGGCTGGGGTCGGGTGGTCAATATCACGAGTGTTTCTGTTAAGCAGCCCATTGGAGTGCTGGGGTTATCGAATACGGCAAGGGCGGCCCTCACGGGTTTCGTTGCGGGTATTGCGCGTGATGTCGCCAAGCAAGGTGTCGCTATTAACAACTTGTTGCCGGGCCTCCACGCCACAGATCGAACGGTGGGTCTGGACACTTATGAGGCGAGCCTTACGGGGGAAAGTAAAGAGGCCGTTGCTGCGCGTCGTTGCGCGGCTATTCCAGCCGGCAGGTACGGTACCGCTGACGAATTTGGAGCCACATGCGCGTTTATATGCTCTGAGCACGCGGGGTTTATGGTTGGACAAAATATACTCTTGGACGGCGGTGGTTTTAACAGTACGCTTTAAGGTGCCGCGGTGGGCTTGCCGCAGCCAGTGCAGCCGTGTTTGCGAGGATGATCCTGGCAAGTCATGATAGCCGCTGTAGCGATTTCAGCATGAATTAATGGACACCGTTAGGAGAATCAAACATGAAGTTTTTGAACCGTCTTGTCATTGTCGCCATCACCCTCACCGCAACTATCCCTGCGGTTGCTCACATCGAGAAAGCTGAGCCACTGCAGTCCCTGCGTCAATCGTATTTCGCGCTTCTAGGCATGACCTTTGGGCCTATGGCGGACATGGTGAAGGGAAAGATTGAGTGGAATGATGAGACTTTTCAGGCATGGGCTGACGATCTGGCTGGTGTATCTGGATATCAAGTCGAACGAGGTTTTGCCCCGGGTTCTGAAGAGGGGAAGACTCGCGCTAAACCTGAAATTTGGCTCAACGGTGAAGATTTCAACTCAAAGCTGGCTGATTTTCGACGAGAAGCTGCGAAATTGTCTGAGGTGGCCGCGCAAGGAGATCGCGCTGCAATTCAGGGGCAGTTTGGCGCTACAGGAAAAACCTGCAAAGCCTGCCACGATGAATACAAAGCTAAGGATTATCTTTACTAGAGGGGGCAACCTTCCTCCAGCTGGTTAGAGGGCACTTAGACAATAGGCTTCATTGAGGGCGCGGGTGATGTCCCAAGAGAGAACCGTTCTATCGATCGATGGTGGGGGTATTCGCGGGATCATACCCGCGATGGTGCTGCATCACCTCGAGACGGCGACGGGTCATCGGGCAGCTGATCTTTTTGACCTTATGGTGGGTACTTCAACGGGGGGTATTTTAGCCTTGGGATTGGCGCAACCGGATCCCCAAAAACCTGCAAAGAGTCGATATGGCGCTCGTGACCTGGCTGACCTTTACGCCAATCGTGGGGCACAAATTTTCGGCAACAATCTGTGGCGCCAGTTTCGGTCGGCGCTGGGTATTTTTGATGAAAGCTATTCAGCTAGCCCCCTCGAGACGGCTCTTGCAGATTACTTCGATGACAACGTTTTAGGAGATTGTCGCTGTCCCACCATTGTCACGGCCTATGACTTGGAGGCTAGGTCGACGGCTTTTTTTAAAAGCTTTAAACCTGAGCACGCACAGATGCTTTGTAAGTCAGCGGCAAGAGCAACGTCGGCTGCCCCAACTTTTTTTGAGCCGGCGCAGTTCGAAGTAGCCGGTAAATCGACGGCACTCATTGACGGCGCAGTGTTCTTAAATTCTCCTGTTGTGTCGGCTTACGCTGAAGCGTTGAGGTTGTTTCCGGGTGACAGGATTACCGTTATCTCATTGGGTACAGGTGAGCTTGCGCAGCCCATTTCGGGAAAGCAAGCTGCAGGCTGGGGCAAGATTGGTTGGATGTTGCCGGTGCTTGATTGCGTGTTTGATGGCATGGCCAAAGCCGCTGATTATCAGATGGCACTTTTCTTGGGTGAACGCTATCAACGGTTCCAGCTCACTCTTGATAAGGCGAGTGATGAATTGGATAACGCCACACCTCAAAATATCGCTGCGCTTTTTGAGGAGACTGTTCAGTTGATTGATCGAGAGGCTGTGAGGTTAGGTCGTCTCATTCACTACTTGCAGGCAAAGCAGCCGCCATCGGCTATGGACCCAGCTCAGGATTCGTAGTGCTGGTTGCAGTCTTGCGCCGCAGTTGAGTGATTTCAGCCATGATGGCTACCGCAATTTCCCACGGCGTTTTACTGCCAATATCGAGACCAACAGGGGCGTGCAGTCGTTGCAATTGGGCCTGAGTGACCCCCAGTGCGGTTAGGCGCTCTAAGCGAGCACGGGTGGTTCTGATAGAACCCAACGCACCGACGTACCAAGCGGGAGTTTCTAAAGCTTCAAGAAGCGCCATATCGTCAATGCGGGGATCATGGGTAAGCGTGACAATGACGTTTTTGGGATCGCAGCTGCGCGCGGCGATGATGTCGTCTGGTAGGCCATGTAGCAGTTCTACGTCCGGTCCTTGCCACTGAGTAATAACGTCCTCGCGGGTGTCGGTAACAATCACTTCGTAGTCCATAGCAAGTGCCAAGTGAGCCAACACCTGAGCGAGTTGCCCGGCGCCTACGAGCAGCATCTGCATTTTAGGACCCAGCCCTTGCCTTAATGCATTTTGTGTCAGGCTCAGAGGGGCATAATCATCGGTGACATCTACAGATGTAATGCCAGTTGACAGCTCTGTTGTTCTGACTACGGAGTTTCTTGCTCGCAGTGCAGTGACAACATCGGTCACCCAGTTTGCACTAGCAGGGGAGAGCTGCTGCACCAAAATATGTAAACGCCCCCCGCAGGGCAGCCCTAATCGCTCATTTTCCTCCGCGGAAACGCCGTATTCGATGAGTTTTGGGGTTGAGGCATCAATTGCATCTGTACGCAGTTTGTCGAGCAGGTCTTCTTCAACGCAGCCCCCCGACAGCGTGCCAATACTGTGTTCGCCGCAGCTCCCGAGCATCGAGCCCACCGGGCGAGGTGATGACCCTACAGCCTTTACAATAGTGCACAAATATGGGGCGCTGCCGCTATTAAGCCACTCGACGAGTTTTTCAAAAACTTCCTGATCTTGGCTTTGCATAGCGAGTCGATGATTTCCTTGTATTAGCCGGAGATAGTTGTCGGCGTGGGTTTAGTTTATGTGCTCGACCGATTAGCGGTCGGTCCAAGCGATGATGTGGTCCTCGAGCTGCTCGGGGTCGATAGTAGTCTCACAAATGACCCGGTGCTTTACGGTGCAGGTTGCTCGGTGCACTTGCATCGGATCTGCGCTTTTTAAGTGATGCCATTCGGGAAGGTCTTCACCCGCAGCAAGCAGCCGATAGGCGCAGGTCGCGGGCAACCAATGATAGGACTCAGGGTTTGTTTGGCGTAAATCTAGGCAGTCAGGAACGCGTTTTAATCGATTTTTATAGTCACTGCATCTGCCCGAGGAGTGATCAAGTAACTGGCAGGCAACGCTGGTGTAATAGATTTCTCCGGTGTCTTCATCCTCAAGTTTGTTGAGGCAGCATTTGCCACAGCCATCGCATAGAGACTCCCACTGTTGAGTTGAGAGTTCGTTCATCGGCGTTGTTTGCCAAAAGTTGGGCGCCGTCATGCTTTTGACAGGTGTGCAAGGGAGGCGGCATTTTTCTCCCAATTTTGTCCGTCAAAGGGTGTGTCCGTAATCGACAAAACAGAAGCTGGATTGAGGCATCGTGCATGAACGCTTACGCCGTCAGGATTTGACCTCGGTCTATAAAATGATTTCACGCCGCAGGCTTTGCAAAAATAATGCTTTGCTAGACCCGAACCAAACCGGTACTCGCTTAAGGTGTCTGGGTCCGATAGCAGCTGAAAGCGTTGCTTGGGCACAATCAGATGTTGGTAGTGATTAATATTGCATATGGAGCAGTTGCAGGTGTGTGTCTGCAAGTGAGCGGGGGCCTGTATTTGCCACTGAACTTTGCCACAGTGGCATCCTCCCTCGTGGGTGACGAGCACTGAGCCATTGCCGTTTTCAGCCATTGGTATTTACTCTCGTTAGTTTGCGCTCTCTAAATTGGCAAAGGTGCTAAATGCCAGCGCCTCAGCCAAAATCATACAAATGACCGTGGCAATAAAGGGAAGCGCGCCGTGCATAGCGCCGTAAAAATGTATTGCATCGCCTAAGACCAAGCCAATTGCCCATAACATAGCGAATTTTGAGCTAAATAAAATCAGCCACGCAACGAATATCCTGCCCGTTTTGGCTTGCCAGGAATTTTTGTTTTCGAAGGGCCGAGAGGCGGCGTGCTCGATCATTAAGGTAGCCTGCAAGAGCAGCTGTAACATAATCGCTGCGACCAACCCCGCTGTGAAGCTGCTAATTTGCACTCGGTCCCAAAACTGGGAGAGCAGACCTAAGACGATCAAATCAGCAGTAATGGCAACGTAGTAGCGTACGTAAAGCCGTTGCCGTGCGTTGGGTAATGCGGCAGAGGTGGCTGCCGCGTGGTGGTGTGCTTTCATGAGGGGCCCCGGGGCGACGAAGTGCGTGGAGGGAGTCTACCCGTCTACGGTAAAGTTGTCGCCGGAACCCTTTTTTAGGTAAGTCATACAGGAATATTCTTATGAGCCACGTCGGTAGGTTTTGCTCGAAAGTAGTTATTGTCACCTTGCTGTTGACGTTTAATAGCGCCCTCGTGGCGCAACCGGATCGCTTCTCTGAGGTGGTAATCGAGGCGACCAAGCTCACAGACTCTATTTACATGCTCACGGGGGCTGGCGGCAATCTTGCCGTTAGCGTGGGTGCTGATGGACTCCTGTTGGTCGATGATCAGTATGCGGCCATGGCCGAGCGGATTGCGGATGCACTTGCGAACCTTCCAAGCACTTCTGCGACGCAGCAGTCTCTAAAATACGTCATCAATACGCATCACCATGGTGATCACACGGGAGGGAATGATTTTTTTGCTAAAGCCGGTGCCACGATTATTGCTAATGAGGCTGCTCGGGTGCGACTGCTAGCGCGAGCTCCATCAGCAGAGGCCCCTCTGCCGGTGATTACCTACCACGAGGGTGTGCACATCTACTTTAACAGCGACCGCCTCAAACTTGTTGCTCTTGAGGGGCATACAGATGGTGATACGGCTGTTTATTTTGAAGGTGCGAATGTTCTGCACGCCGGGGATTTATTTTTCAATGAGCGCTTTCCATTTATCGACACTGACAGCGGCGGTGGCGTGGGTGCCTATTTATCGAGTCAGGAGACACTGTTAGCCATGATTAATGATGATACCGTCGTTGTGCCTGGCCACGGCCCAATCGCCAGTAGGGGAGACCTGTTGGCAGTGCACGACATGATTCGTTCTACCCGTGCAGCGGTGGTCGAAGGTATGAGCGCCGGGATGTCACTAGCCCAGATTCAGGAAAGGGGCTTGGATCAGGCTTACCAATCTTTTGCATGGGCTTTTATTGGCGAGGCAAAATGGATAGAAACGCTCTACTGGGACACGATGAAAAATAGGGTTTCGTCGTAAATTTACCGGCTGAGTTTACGCAGCCGTTCGATAAGGCTTGAGGTATCCCAGCGACCGCCGCCCAAATTTTGAACATCGCTATAAAATTGATCGACCAAGGCTGTTAAGGGGAGTGATGCTCCCGCTTTATCTGCGGCGTCAAGCACTAGCCCCAGGTCTTTGCGCATCCAGTCAACGGCAAAGCCAAAGCCAAACTCGCCTTGGATCATTGTTTGAGAACGGTTGTCCATTTGCCAGCTCTGGGCTGCTCCTTGACGAATGGCCTCGACAACATTTGTTGTGTCTAGTCCGGCTCGATCGGAAAAATGTAACGCCTCAGACAAACCTTGGAGAACGCCTGCAATACAAATTTGATTAGCCATTTTAGTGAGCTGACCAGAGCCACATGGACCCATCAGGCGGACACTCTTTCCGTAAACAGCCATCACGGCTTTGGCACTATCAAAACTCGTGCTGTCCCCCCCAACCATAATGGTTAGTTGGCCCAATTCAGCGCCGGCCTGTCCCCCTGAAACAGGTGCGTCTAAGAAGCCAATGTCTTTTTCCATACAGGCACTTTGGAGTTCTTGGGCAAGATCAGCCGAGGCTGTCGTATGGTCAATAAGTAATGAGCCGGGTTTGAGGGTTTCTAATACACCTTGATTGCCAAGGGTAACCTCTCTGACATCGTCATCATTGCCTACGCAAACAAAAACGACATCAGCATCGCGGGCGGACGCCGCTGGTGTCAAAGCAGTTTTCCCTCCGTAGGTTTCCTGCCACCTGGAAGCTTTGTCGGGAGAGCGATTAAACACCGTTGTGGCGTAGCCTGCGGTTTGCAAATGACCCGCCATAGGAAACCCCATTGCACCTAATCCAATAAAGCCCAAGGTGAGGTTTTGTTTTCTGGCTTCATCTTGGGGCGCATCTGTACTCATAGTGATTCGGTCCTGTGTCGAGCGACTGTCGAGATTACTCAATAACCCTACCTTGAGTCTCACGAGCAGTTAACGCAAGCTGCCGTTACGTTGCTGACACTACTCAGCGCGACCACTCAAAAGGTAAATGTATGACGACTTTTCAGCAACGGGTAACCGCAGTAGGCGCATTGCTTGCCCGTGTCATGGCGGTCACCACACTGTGCGTTAGCGCGGCATCTCTAAATGCACAGCCTTTGGGTGCCGGTGCTCGACCGGTGGGCGCAGACTGGTCAAGAAGCCCGGTTTATGGCGCTCGTGGAATGGCCGCGACCGCACAACCCCTGGCTTCGCAGATTGCGATTGATGTTTTGAAGCAGGGAGGAAGTGCTGTGGATGCTGCCATAGCAGCAAATGCGGCTCTTGGGCTTATGGAACCCACGGGTAATGGTATCGGTGGGGATCTGTTCGCCATCGTTTGGGATCCGGAAACCCAGCAGCTTTACGGTTATAACGGATCAGGTCGTAGCCCTGCAGGGCGCGATTTTTCGGCAATGCTGCGCGCCATCGAGAAAATGAAGTCTCAGGGCCAACTGCCTGAAGACTATCAAGGCATACCTTCCCATGGCTCACTCGCCGTCACCGTCCCCGGCACGGTTGATGGGTGGTTTGCGCTTCACGAACGTTGGGGAAATTTGCCTATGGGCGAAGTGCTAGCTCCCGCTGCCGAATATGCCGAGGTGGGGTTTCCCATGTCTCCGGTTATTGCCGCTGCGTTTGCAGCGAATAAACGGCGTTTTGAACAGCGTGCGCCCATGATCGAAGAACTCGACAACGCAAACGCGCTGTATTTTCCCGCTGGCACCGCTCCGACAGTCGGTTCAGTATTTCGTAACCCCGATCTTGCAAAAACTCTGAGAATTCTGGGCGCTGAGGGTCGGGATAGCTTTTATAAAGGAGTGTTAGCTGAGCGCATGGTTGGCTACTTTGAAGCGATTGAAGCTGACCTCACCGCAGCTGATCTTGCCAAGCATTCAGGAGAGTGGGTGGAGCCTCGGGGCGTTGACTACCACGGCGTCACTTTGTGGGAGCTTCCCCCTAACGGTCAGGGCTTCGCAGCGTTGATGATGCTCAACATTATCAAGCAGGCCGACACGGCGACTATGGAGCGCGGCTCGCCAGAGCTGTTTCACCTCATGGTGGAAGCAAAACGTTTGGCTTTTGAAGCGATGGCTCAAACCTTTGCCGATCCAAATTTTGCTGATATTCCTGTGGAAGAGCTGCTGTCTGCCGAGTTTGCAAAAGCGCAATTTGCCCGTATTAACTCCGACAGCGTTTTAACCGCCGAAGCCCTCGCAGTACCTTTGGAGGGCGAGGGAGATACTACCTACTTAACAGTAGCTGATGAATCCGGAATGATGGTTTCGCTGATTCAGTCTAACTACCGCGGTATGGGGTCGGGCCTAGTGCCCAAAGGCCTAGGTTTTATGTTGCAGGATCGTGGCGAATTGTTCTCTCTGGATCCGCAGCATCCTAACGTTTATGCCCCCGGAAAGCGGCCATTTCACACGATTATCCCGGGGTTTGTTACACGTCAGGGCAAGCCTTGGATGAGTTTCGGTCTCATGGGTGGGGGTATGCAGCCTCAGGGTCATGTGCAGGTTCTGATAAACATTGTTGACTTTGACATGAACCTTCAGGAAGCAGGAGACGCTGCCCGATTCCTGCATGATGGTGGCAGCAGCCCCGACGGTGGAAGCCCCGGAGGCTATGGCACTCTTTACGTGGAGCCGGGTGTTCCTGCCACAACGGTCGCTGCACTTCGTGCGCTGGGACATGAAGTTGTCGTCGACGAATCGGGAGGCCCTTTCGGAGGATATCAGGCGATACAACGACATGACGAAACCGGCGTTTACTCTGGTGCAACGGAAATGCGTAAAGATGGCACGGTCGCTGCGTGGTGATCATGGGCAAAATCGCTAATCTGCCGACAGGCTTTTCTGTCTTCCCTCATCGGTGTGTGCCGCAAACGGTCGTTGGCTTTGATTCCCTGCTGCCAATTTTCAGGAGCAACTCGTGACGGGTAAAGCAGTGGTGGTAGGGGTCGGTGGTATTGGTGCAGCCGTCGCGAATGCGCTGCTCGATCAGGGTTATGGTGAGGTTCATGCTGTGAGTAGAAGTTCATCCTCAGACCTATCTGCGGGGGTGCACCACTGGTACAGCGACTACAGCGCGGCCTCCATTGAATCTGTCGCGAGCTCGATTACTGAGCAGCCGGGAACTCTTGAGCGTTTGATAATCACCAACGGTATTCTGCAAGGGGATGACTATCGCCCCGAGCGTGCACTCAGGCAGCTTGATGGTCCAACGATGGCCAAGATTTTTGAGGTCAATACTATGCTGCCGATGTTGTGGCTTGCTGCCTTTCACGATGCGCTGCGCCGAGCTGATCAGCCAAGGGTGGCAATACTGTCAGCGCGAGTAGGAAGCATTGAAGATAATCGTTTGGGGGGCTGGTACAGCTACCGAGCAAGTAAGGCAGCGTTGAATATGATGTTGCAATGCGCAAGCGTTGAGTTCGGACGCCTTAATAAGTCGGCACAGATTGTCGCCTTTCATCCCGGTACGGTGGATACGGCGCTTTCGCAACCCTTCCAACGTGGCGTGCCCGAAAACAAATTGTTTAAGCCAGCGTTTGTTGCAGAGCGTCTAGTGACGCTCCTCGATGAAGTTCCCACTACTGAGCGGTTGCTATACCTAGACTGGGATGGGAAACCCATCCCGTTTTAGCATCAACGCAGAAATTCACTGCGGGCCGCAGGGTTTTCCTTGAACATGCCCCCTAGGGATGTGGTGCGAGTTTTGGAGTTGGTATCCATGACGCCTCGAGATTTTACGCAGTAATGAACCGCCTCCATCGACACGGCAACATTATCGGTTTCCAGCAACGTCTGTAGTGCCACTAAAATTTGCTGGGTGAGTCGCTCTTGTACTTGCGGTCGTTGGGCAAAGAAGCGAACGATGCGGTTGATTTTGCTCAGTCCGATAATCTTATTGCGTGGTAGATACGCGACCCGTGCCTGACCATCAATGGTGACAAAGTGGTGCTCGCAGGTGGAGGTGAGATCTATGTCGTCAATCATCACCATTTCGTCGACCTGCATTTTATTGTCGATGACGGAAATTTTGGGGAAATTGCTATAATCCAAGCCCGAGAAAATTTCATCGAGATACATTCGAGAAATACGATCGGGAGTATCACAGAGGCTGTCGTCGGTAAGATCAAGCCCCAGTGCTTGGGTAATGTCAGTGAAAGCTTGTTTAACTATTGTCAGCTTTTGATCACGGTTCAGTCCGTTGTCAATCAGCGGCGTTTCAAGCCCCCTAGCGACCAATGCCTCCCTCACTAGGGTAGCCTCTCTAGAGATAGCTGAGCGAAGGTTAACGGTGTTGTCAGCCAGTTCGAGGGTTTGGGCCTTTGAGTGGGTAGATGTCAGCATGGTTCGCTCCATTTGGTTTGTGTAAAGAATACGATTGGAGCTAGTGGCCGGATTGCATAGATGTCGGAGTTTTTGACCTCGTTCGCTGTTCGGGTGTGGGGCAGCTAATTTTGCCGTGCCGGCGAGCTGATCGATGCGGCTTTCGGTTATGCCGTTTTCCCCACGATCGGCAAGGGAGGTATCGGCATTGGTGGTGCCCATGGTTCAGGCCGTGTTCACAAGGGCAAGAGTAAGCTCATGGGTGAAACAAAAATGACCCAAATTACTTACGGCTTGCAGCTGGGCGGGCAGGCTTATAGTCAGCTTATCTTGTTCGAAGATGAAAGATCTTTCGATGCGTTTACTGACGGTAATTTCGAGTTTGGCGCTCAGGCTACTGCGGTGGCGTTAACGGTGGCGGCTGGAGCAGAGGCGAGTACAACGGGCGTCGGCACCAATGCTTCCGGTGGTGAAAATAATGCAAACGTAGGCAGCTCAGGATTTCGCAAGGGTATGGCGATTTTCACCATTGCAAAAGGTGGACAAATGTACGAGGCGACGCTGGGAGGGCAAAAGGTCTCCCACAAGCCCAAAAGTAGTGGCGATTGCCTCAGAAGACCGCAATAGCGGGCTTTTTTTGCGGAAATTTCGAGTTTGGCTGGGAATTTTACCGAATTGATCAAAAAAGATGGGCCAGCCGAGTTAGAACACTAGGGCACTGGTAAACTTACGCCGCGTAATTTTTTGGCCACACGCGCCCTTTTGGATGCGAAAGCTTATTTTTTAGACAGGGAGTCTGCATGCTTAGCCGAGTTAAGAGAGCCTTGATACCACTGCTGGTGTTGCTGCTGGGGATCGGGGTTGTTGTGGTCCTCAATGCGACTAAACCGAAGCCTGATATTGCTATCGAGGCGCCCAGACCCATCAGAGTTCATACTCAGATCGCGGCAGTAGCGACCAATCAACTGACTGTGGAGACAAGTGGTGACGTCAGGGCGACGCTGCGGTCTGACATGGTGGCTCAGGTGGCAGGGCGCATTATCGAAGTCTCTGACGAATTTGTTGAGGGTGGTCGGTTCTTGGCCGGCGAAACCCTGCTTAAAATAGAAGATACCGATTACCAAGCAGCGCTCAATGAAGCCGAGGCCCGTGTGGCTGCGGCAAAGGTTGACCTAGAGACTGCTTACGCCGATGCCGATGTGGCGAGAAAACAGTTGGTGGGTGTAAACCAACCTTCGCCATTGGCACTAAAAAAACCTCAGGTTACCCGCGCTAAAATGGCTTTGGAGGCAGCTCAATCGGGGTTGTCGTTGGCCAAAACGAATCTTAATCGAACTAATATCGCATTGCCCTACACAGGACGATTGCGAGAAACTTCTGCAGATCTGGGCGAATACGTGGGCCCGGGAAAGGTACTTGCCTCGGCCTTTGGCACCGATCGCGTGGAAATTCGATTGCCCCTTACTGACAATCAGCTGGGAGCCTTGGGCGTGCCCATTGGCTACCGCGCCCCTGACGGCGGAGGATTGGCGGTAGATCTCACCGCCAAGGTGGCCGGAGCGCATCAGTTATGGACCGGGCGGGTTGAGCGATTAGACGCCGCCATAGACCCAGAAACCCGCGTCGTTTATGCCACTGCTGTCGTTGATAAACCCTATGAATTGCCAGAGGCATCCTCTCAGATGCCCTTGGCGGTGGGCTTATTTGTCGAAGCAGCCATTGCCGGCCGGATTTTAACTGACACCATTGCTATTTCGTCGGACGGCCTTCGTGCCGGTGATCGAGTCTTCATTCTCGATGCTAACGGACAACTGGAAATAAGAGACGTCGAGGTGATTCACAGCAACACACGTGAGACATTTTTAGCGAGTGGCATCGCCGCGGGCGAGGCGGTCATTATCTCAGCGATTCGAAATCCCATTCCGGGAATGGCGCTGGAATCCATTAATGCTGAATCCGAGGCGATCATTGTTGCCTCGGATTCAAACTTGGCTGACTGAGGAGCGTTGAGGTGACGGCACTGGTTGGTTGGTGGGTTCGAAATCCGGTAGCAGCGAATTTGCTGATGCTGGGTATTATTATTTCGGGTTGGTTGGGTCTGCAAAATATCGAGAAAGAGGCCTTTCCTACCGTGAGCCCTTATCAGGTTCAAGTGGAGGTTATTTGGCCAGGTGCGTCCCCGCGAGAGGTGGAGCAACAGGTCATTCAGCGCATCGAGGATGCTGTTGAAAACGTTAACAACGTTTATCGGGTTTATTCCGAGGCCAGAGAGGGCTTTGGCAATGTAAGCGTTGAGACTTATGCCAACGTTGACATCAACGCGTTCGTCAATGATGTCAAAAACGCTGTTGACGCCGTGACCTCGCTGCCCAGAGACATTGAAAACCCGAGAGTACGACGGCTTGAGTGGCGGCAAGAGATGCTGCGAGTTGCTGTTATTGGCGATATTGACGAGCGAGCGCTCACGCGACTAGCCGAGGATCTTCGTCAGGATCTAGCCTCACGAGCCTATATCTCCAAGGTTGAACTCTTTGGCGTTAGGCAAGAAGAGGTCACCATTGAGCTCTCAGAAACGGCTTTGCGGCGTTATGGCGTGACCTTCGCCGAGGTTGCGGGAGTTATCCGAGGAAGCTCAATCAATTCCTCCTCAGGTCAGGTCAAAGCAGCGACGGGTGATGTGCAGTTACGGGTGCTCAACCTCGCCGATACGCAGCGCGATTTTGAAAATATTATTGTTAAACAAACACGCGAGGGCGGCACTATTCGCGTGGGCGATGTCGCGAGGGTAGTTGACGGGTACGAAGAAAGCGAAATCATAGCCACCCTCAACGGTAAGCCTGCCGTATTGCTGCAGGTGCAAGCCACTGACGATATGCAGGTGGTGAAGTCCAGTGAAGCGGCGAAGCGCTGGATCACGGATACGCAACCTACGCTCCCTCCCGGCATCGAATTAATGATGTGGTTTGATACCGCCGATATTTATACCTCGCGTATGGATCTCATCACCGAATCATCAGTACTGGGTCTGCTTCTGGTATTTATCGTTTTAGTGCTGACGACTCGACCCGCCGTCGCGCTGTGGGTGACTGCAGGTATTGGTGTTGCCTTCATGGGGGCTTTTGCATTTTTGCCGGCCAGTGACGTTTCGCTAAATGTTATTTCGACCTTCGCGTTTTTGTTGGTACTGGGGATCGTGGTAGATGATGCGATCGTGGTGGGTGAAAGCATTCACCACCACAACCATAGTATGGGTCTCAGTGGCGAGGAGTCAGCAGTTGCCGGGGCGGTGAGTGTCGCGCGCCCTGTGATCTTCGCCGTATTAACGACTATTGTAGCTTTTGCCCCCTGGCTTTTTGTTTCAGGTATTGATGCACAAGTGACGCGGCAGCTGTCCATTGTCATCACGCTGGCCCTGATCATGTCGCTGATTGAAGCTTTTTTTATTCTCCCAGTGCACTTGCGGCACATTGAGCCGCGCAAAAATTTGAAAGGCATTAAGCTTTGGCAACAAAATATTGCCCACTCCATTGTTGATTTTGCGCACAATTATTACGGCCCTTTTCTCGAGCGCTGCATCCGTAACCGTTACACCACAACCATGGTGTTCCTGGTGGGATTCATGATTTCTATCGGGCTTTTCGCGACTGGCTGGGTTAAGTTTTTCTTCATGCCCCAGGTAGAAAATGAGCAAATTTACATCAGCGTTGATCTGCCAATTGGCACCCCTTACGACCGTGCGCTACAAATATTGGATCAGTTGCAAGTTGCTGAGAAAGCGCTGATCGCCGAGGTAGAGGATTCAGCGCAAGACACAGGAGAGGGAACTGGCAAGCTAATAGAAGGTTGGTACACCCGCGCTAGGCCCGAAAATGTGATTGCCATCGTTAGGTTGGCTCCCCCTGAAGTGAGAGATCTCAGTGCTCGAGCTGCTGCTGAGCGGTTAAGAGAATTGGCAGGGGACTTTCCAGATGCTGAAAAAGTAGAAGTGCGCTACACCCTTAATGAGGGTTCGCCCACGGTGACCTTCTTATTACAGCATCAAGATTTTGCCTCGCTCAAAGCAGCGAGTGAAGATCTACAGCTGCATTTGCAGGGTTATGACGCCGCTTACTACGTGCGCGACGATCAGCAGGGCGAGTTGAGTGAGCTGAGATTTTCATTAAAGCCCGGCGCTGAAAAGCTCAGTGTCGATCTTGCAGAGGTGTCGCGTCAGGTGCGGCAGGCTTACTACGGAGAAGAAGTACAGCGACTGCCGAGAGAGTTTGGAGACGTAAAAGTCATGGTGCGCTATCCCCGCGATGCCCGCAGTGAATTATCGTCCCTTGATGACTTCATGATTAGAATGCCCGATGGCCGCAGTATTCCCCTTATGTCCGTTGTAGATGTGTCTTTTGGTACGGGAGTTCAACGTATTAATCGGCGCAACGGCGAGCGCTTTGTTCGGGTCGTAGCCAATGTAGAGCGCGACGCTATGGAAGAGATATCCAGTACGGTGAGCGATGACTACATGCCGTTACTGGAGAGTAAATATCCCGGTTTAAAGGTCTTAAAGGGAGGCACTCAAGAGTCTGAGGCAGAGTTTTATAGTGAGATAGCGGCGTTGTATACCGTGGCGCTCTTTGCCATATATGCGCTCATTGCAGTGGCATTCAGGTCCTATGCGTTACCGTTGCTTATTATGACGGCGATCCCCTTTGGCTTCATGGGTGCTATTTTTGGCCACTTACTTTTTGATATGCCCTTAGCCCTATTTTCTTACTTTGGTATCGGGGCAGCAGCGGGTGTTGTGGTCAACGACAATCTGGTTTTGGTGGATTATATTCGCCGACGAGAAGACGACGGTCTTAGCTCGGCGGAGGCCGTGATAGATGCCGCGATTAATCGTTTTAGGCCTATTTTTCTGACAACCGTTACGACCTGTGTCGGATTGCTACCGATCATGGCAGAGCGATCTACCACTGCGGAGTTCCTCAAACCTGCAGTGCTGTCGCTGTCGTTCGGCGTTTTATTTGCATTGTTTGTGAGTCTGCTAATGGTCCCAGCCCTTTATATGATCGGCTGGGACTATCAACAGCTTGTCAGGCGCCTAAAAGGTCAGGAGCCTGCTAGTGAGGGCTCCGCAGTTAGCGAATCCCGTGCATGAGGCGCTTCAGAAGCGGTGTGGCAATAAGTAGTACCACACCGGCAATGACTCCCGCCCACAGCAGTTGGTCGAATAATGTGACGAACCCGTCGGATCCAGACACCATCGTGCCTAACAGCGCTGCCACGTAGCCCGAGTAGGCCGAGGCAAGAAACCATGCGCCCATCATTACGCCAACGACTCCGGGCACCGAAAGTTTGGTGACGGCCGACAGGCCGACAGGGCTGAGACAAAGCTCGCCGGTAGTGTGCAGCAAGTAGGCAAGAATTAACCACCAGGCAGAGACAACGCCGGCTTCGTTAGGAAATTGTGCGCCGTAGGCCAGGGCGCCAAAGCCCAGTCCTGCCTGAATGATGCCCAGTCCAAACTTTACCGGAGTGCCGGGTTCCATATTTCTCCGGCCCAGCCACGTCCATAGAAATGCAAACAGTGGTGCCAGAGTGAATATGAAAAAGGAATTCGCCGCGCCAAACTGCGATGCGGTCAGCGTTACCCCAAATAGCGACTTGTCGGTATCTCTATCTGCAAACAGCGTCATGGAGCCAGCTGCTTGCTCAAAGAGCGCCCAGAAAAAGACGGTTGAGATAATAAGAGCGACCAAAGCCAGCATGCGATCCCGTTGTATCCGGTCACAGCGGGCGAAGATATACCAGCCCAAACCGCCCAATGTCGCCAGTGACACCACGTTGAGAAGTGTTCCCACAACGGCGGTAACCTGAACGATCTGCCAGATCACAAAGACCCCTGCAATGCCACTGAGATAAATCAGGTGGTCCACTCGTAGAGGGCCTCTTTTCTCACGCAGTGCAGACGTTGAGGGCGCTTCACCGTGTCCCTCTAGCAGGGGCTGTCCCCAAAGAAAAAGCACGAGCCCCAGTGCCATACCGATACCTGCGGCACCGAAACCGTAGGCCCAGCCATAAACCTCTCCAAGCCAGCCACAAAGCAGGGTGGCGGTAAATGCGCCAATATTGATGCCCATGTAAAAAATAGTGAAGCCCGCATCCCGTCTGGGATCGTCTTCGCCGTAAAGTTTACCCACGACTGTTGAGATATTCGGTTTCAGGAATCCCACGCCCATGATGATTAAGGCCAGTGAGAGATAAAAAATTTGCAGCGCGCCATCGTCTCGCACCACATCACCATCGAGCATTCGTGCTTGCTCACCTTCGAATGCCATGCCTAGGTGGCCTGCGACCAGCAGCAGTCCGCCGTACACTACGGCCCGGCGCATTCCTAAGTACCTATCGGCGATGAGGCCGCCCAACAGGGGCATAGCGTATACCAACGCGGTATAGCTGCCTAAAACAGCCAATCCAGCCGCATCGTCAAACAAGTGGTACTTGGTGAGATAAAGCAGCAGCAAGTACTTCATGCCGTAAAAAGAAAAGCGCTCCCAAAGCTCAGTACCAAAACAAATGTACAAGCCAGCTGGGTGGCCCATAAACTCTCGGCCGCGTTGTAACGGGCTGTTCGCTGTTGTAGTCATAGGGTCTTGGATTCCTTCCTGATATCGAAAAAGGGTTATGCAGCTTCCGAAATGGCGGGTGCAATGTCGTCTAGCGCTTGATCCATAACATCAAAATCTCTGATGCGTTTGACGGAAGCAAATAAAGCGCCAGCTTGGGGGAAATAATGCTTAAGGTAAACCAGCCATTGCTTTAGTGGATTACAGGCATATCGGGGTTCATAGGCATTGGCGTTGCTGCGCAGGTACGTTTGCAAAAGCGGAAAAACCTCGGCCCATGTCATGGCTGGGGTGTTTAACCCCTGCCAGGTGTTGCGAACAGCGCGGGCGAGATCGGGCCGGCAAAGGGCGCCACGCGCCAACATGAAGTTGTGGCAGTGGCTGACCTCGCCACAGCGTATGACGTCCCCCGGGGACCAAAGCTCTCCATTTGCAATAATCGGTATCGGGGATTCTTGAGCAATAGCAGCCAATCGTGACCAGTGTGCGGGCGGGCGATAGCCTTGGCGGCGGGTCCTTGCGTGAATAGTCAGCTCAGAGACCCCGCCGTCCATGGCCGCTTTTACAATGGCCTCAAATTGCCCGTCATCGTCGAAACCCAGCCTGATTTTGGCTGTGACAGGCACCTCTGGCGTTACGGCGTCGCGAACTTCCGAGCAGACGGCACGCAAAACATCAGGTGTTTTTAGAAGAACGGCGCCGCCGTTGGATTTGTTCACGGTCTTGGCAGGGCAGCCAAAATTGAGGTCGATTCCCGGTGCGCCGAGTTTTTCAGCCACCTGTGCGTTGCGAGCCATGAGGTCGGGGTTGTTGCCCAATAATTGCAAAAAAACTGGGGTGCCCGCAGGGGTCCTGCCACCCAGCGCAAGTTCAGGGCACAGCCTATAAAAGACTCGGGGTGGCAGCACGGTTTGAGAAATTCGAACAAACTCCGTAACACAACGGTCGTAACCGCCAATGTTTGTGAGCAGTTCTCGCATAACGCTATCGATCACGCCCTCCATAGGTGCGAGGACCAAACGGTGGTCTGTTGTGGGGGTTTTGATCGTATGGGAGGTCATCATCGCGCGACAAGCATACATGACCCGGTAATAGAGTCCTATGTTGGCATGGCGTGCAGGGCCACCCTTTTGTAGACTAGGGCCATAAACAGGCAGCCGAGACGGTAAGTGTCCATGAATCCCAATTACCTCGATTTTGAACAACCCATCGCCGAGCTTGAGGGCAAGATTGAGGAACTCAGCAATGTGGGTTCCGATGCGGACATAAATCTTGCCGAGGAAATCGATCGGCTACGTGAGAAGAGCACGGGTCTCACTGAAAAAATTTATGCCGATCTCAGCCCTTGGGATATCGTCCGGGTCGCTCGACATCCCTTGCGTCCTTATACCTTGGATTATATCGACCATGTTTTTACCGAATTCGATGAATTACACGGAGATCGGCATTTTGGCGATGACAAAGCGATTGTAGGGGGTGTGGCCCGTCTCGATGATCGTCCTGTCATGGTGATTGGACAGGAAAAAGGTCGAACGGTTAAAGATAAGGTCTACCGAAACTTCGGGATGCCTAAACCTGAGGGATATCGGAAGGCGTTGCGCTTAATGGAGATGGCGGAGCGCTTCAAAATGCCGGTGGTCACTCTCATCGATACACCCGGAGCCTACCCCGGCATTGACTCAGAAGAACGCGGCATTTCTGAAGCGATTGCGCAAAATCTAGCAGTTATGTCGCGTTTGCGAACGCCGATTGTATGCACCGTTATTGGTGAAGGATCCTCGGGAGGCGCATTGGGCATTGGTGTTGGAGATCATCTTGCGATGTTGCAGTACGCCACATACTTCGTGATTTCCCCAGAAGGGTGCGCCAATATTATTTGGAAGAGCAGTGAGTTTGCACCACAGGCGGCTTCCGCAATGGGCGTAACTTCAAGCACTTTGGAAGATTTAGACATTGTTGATGCAACGATCCGTGAGCCTTTGGGGGGCGCTCATCGAGACCCTCTGGAAATGGCACGTCGTGTGAAAGCACATTTGGTGGAGCAGGTAGATAGGCTTTGCTCAGTGGAGACAGACGTTATGCTGGAGGCGCGGTACCAGCGGCTTATGTCGTACGGTAACTGACTCTGCCCGATACCTCTTTACTCGATGAGTTAACCCCCGAGTTTAAGCAGGACCACCACGCAAGCGCGTGGGTGGTGGGCTTGAGTGGCGGCTGTGACAGTATGGTGCTGCTCCACTTAGCGGCAATGTGGCGCGATGGCGGGGGGCCGGCGGTGCGTGCGGTACACGTCCATCATGGCCTGTCTCAAGAGGCTGATGCTTGGACGGAACTCTGCGAGAAGGTTTGTCAGCAATACTCGGTCGACTTGTCGGTTTATCGGGTTTGCCCAGCTACAGATCAGGGTAAAGGCCTCGAGGCTGCAGCCAGAACCGCGCGTTACGGTGTTTACCGGCAACATTTACAAGCTCAAGAAGTTCTGCTGCTCGCGCATCATGCCGACGATCAGGTTGAGACGGTTATGCAGCGCTTATTGCGCGGCACAGGGCCCAGAGGGCTCGCTGGGATGCCTCGGCGCCGGGCGTTGGGGCAGGGCTATTTATCTCGACCCTTACTCGGTGTGCCCCGCTCAGCTATCAGGCGTTGGGCTGAACACCACGCCCTCGCTTATGTGACGGATGTCAGCAACCTTGATGATCGCTTTGACAGGGGGTTTTTGCGGACTCAGATCCTTCCAAAACTAGGCCAGAGGTGGCCTGGCTATCGTGAGTCTATTCGACGGGCGACGACGTTACAGGCAGATTTTCTGAGGCAATACTACGAGCAGCCACTGGTGTTGACTGAGAATGCGATGGGTGAGGACGCACTGGCCTACAACGCTAACGACGATTCGGAGGAAAGTCGGCGATTATTGGCGTCTTCCTTGCACCGTTGGCTCTCTGAGCAGGCAGTAGATGTACCGGGGGCTGTGCGACTCACCGAGTTTGTTCGCCAGTGTTTTGAGGCTCGAGCCGATCGCTGCCCTGAAATCGATGTGGGTGGCGGTGTGTTACGAGCTTGGCGGGGGTTGATAAGTTTTTCGTTCCTTCGCTCTGAACCACGCCCCCACCTAGCCGCAAACTTAATGGCCGGAGAGTGCAGTGAAGTGGGTTGCGGCGAGGTGACTTGGGTTCTTACATCGGGGAGTCAGGGGTTTTGCCCCGGAGAGGCGGTCTCTGTGAGGTATCGGGCTGAAGGGGAGCGTTTTAGGCGCACAGGTGCGCATACGCGGGACTTTGGGACCCTGTGTCAGGCCCATGACGTGCCGCCCTGGTGGCGATCGAGACTGCCTATTTTCTGCCGTGGAGAGACCCCCTTATACATTCCCTTGATCGGGGCGTTGTGGGAGCGAGAACATGACGAGAAGGATGGTTTCCAGCGCCTCGTGCCCCTGTGGCAGCCGATTAAACCTTCACCTTGGAATTGAGTGCGTCGCGGCGAGATGGTAGACTAACTTCCCATCTGAGTTAAGGTGACGACGGCCTCTATGGCGCTGTCACTAACGGCTTCAACCTCATGGGGTTCGCCCCTGCAACGGTGGTCGGCATGACGCGTTATGTGTTCGTTACAGGTGGGGTAGTTTCTTCCCTAGGCAAAGGTATTGCTGCGGCTTCTCTCGCCGCCGTTTTGGAAGCGCGGGGATTGAAGGTCACTCTTCTCAAATTAGACCCCTACATAAATCTTGACCCCGGTACGATGAGCCCTTTCCAGCACGGCGAGGTGTTCGTGACCGATGATGGTGCCGAGACCGATTTGGATCTGGGACACTACGAGCGCTTTACCCGAACGACCATGACGAAGCGTAATAACTTCACCACCGGGCGAGTTTACGACGCTGTGCTGCGTAAAGAGCGCCGCGGTGACTATTTGGGTGGCACGGTGCAGGTGATTCCTCACGTCACCGATGAAATCAAACGCCGGGTCATTGAGGGTGCTGATGGCGCTGATGTGGCGGTGGTAGAAGTTGGCGGTACTGCGGGCGATATTGAGAGTCAGCCATTTCTTGAGGCTGTTCGGCAGCTCAAGTTGGAGTTGGGTGCAACCCGGGCGCTGCTTATGCACCTTACCCTGATTCCTTACATTGCCACCGCAGGAGAGATAAAAACAAAGCCCACTCAGCACTCTGTCAAAGAGCTGCGCTCAATTGGTCTTCAACCCGACGTCCTGCTGTGCCGCTGCGCTGTCGATGTCGATGAGGGTGCGCGGCGTAAAATTTCACTCTTTACCAACGTAGAGTTTCGAGCGGTTATTCCTCTGCTCGATGCCGATTCTATTTACAAAATTCCCGGAAATTTGAGCGTTAATGGCCTAGACGACTATGTGCTTGAACAGTTCCAGCTCGAATGCCCGGCCGCTGATTTGTCAGAGTGGGACGAAGTTGTTGCCCGAGAGTTTAGTGAAACTCGAGGCACTGTGACGGTAGGGATGGTGGGCAAGTACGTCGATTTGGCCGATGCCTACAAGTCGCTTAATGAAGCGCTTCATCATGCGGGGCTGCAGACTTTGACCAAAGTCGATATTCAGTATATCGACGCTGAGGATATAGAGTCTCAGGGGGTCGCACTGCTGGCAAACCTCGATGCAATTCTGGTGCCAGGGGGCTTTGGTGACAGAGGTATCAATGGAAAAATTGAAGCCGTGCGTTACGCTCGAGAAAATAACATTCCGTTTTTAGGCATTTGCCTCGGGATGCACATGGCTATGATCGAGTATGGTCGTCATGTATGCGGACTCACTGGGGCCCACTCGTCAGAAATGGAGCCCAATACCCCTCATCCGGTGGTCGCTTTGATCACTGAATGGCAGGATGCGGATGGCACATTCGAACGGCGTGATGAGCAGTCCGATTTGGGAGGAACCATGCGATTGGGAGCCCAAACGTGTCACCTTGTAGAGGGCAGTTTGGCTCACCAAGTTTATGGTGCACCGGAAATCCGCGAACGGCATCGGCACCGTTATGAGATCAACAACAATTACGTAGCCCAAATTGAGGCCGCAGGGCTTCGCGTCGGGGGCTGGTCAAAGGACCGCGAGTTGGTCGAAATGGTCGAGCTGCCTTCACACCCCTGGTTTTTGGCCTGCCAGTTTCACCCTGAGTTCACTTCAAGGCCCAGGGGCGGACACCCACTGTTCACCAGTTATATTGAAGCAGCGCTGCAGCATACCGAAGAGCTGGCAGCGTCAAAGGCTAAAGGCTGACTCGTGTCTGACACTCCAGTTACCATTTCTGCCGGCGATATTCAGTTTGGCAACCATTTGCCTTTCGTACTCATTGGGGGAATTAACGTTCTCGAGAGCGAGCAGTTTGCAGTCGATGTCGCGGGACATTACCGCGAGGTTTGCGAACGCTTATCCATTCCGCTGGTGTTCAAAGCGTCCTACGACAAAGCCAATCGCTCTTCGGTGAAATCTTATAGAGGACCTGGGCTGGAGTTGGGGCTTAAGCAACTGGGTGCGGTAAAAAGCGCGCTGGGTGTTGCCACACTGACCGATGTTCATGCGCCTGACGAAGCCGCTGCCGCTGCTGAGGTTTGTGACATTATCCAGCTCCCTGCTTTTCTTGCGCGCCAGACCGATTTAATACAGGCAATGGCGACAACGGGAGCCGTTGTAAATATCAAAAAACCCCAGTTTTTAAGTCCAGAGCAAATGGCCCACATCGTGGATAAGTTTCGTGAGTGTGGCAATGACCAGCTATTACTTTGTGAGCGGGGCAGTAATTTTGGCTATGACAACCTCGTTGTCGACATGCTCGGCTTTGGCGTGATGCAGCGCGTCTCGGGCGGCTTGCCGCTAATCTTTGACGTGACTCACGCCCTGCAACGTCGAGACCCCGGGCAAAGCGCTTCAGGTGGTCGTAGGCAACAAGTGTTGTCATTGGCGCGATCAGGTATGGCCGTGGGTCTTGCGGGTTTATTTTTGGAAGCCCACCCCGATCCCGATAAAGCCTTGTGCGATGGTCCCAGCGCACTGCCGCTGCACCTGCTTGAGCCTTTTCTTGAGCAAGTCAAAGCCGTTGATACGATGGCAAAAGCCTTACCCCACCTCACCATTAATTAAACACAACTGGAGAACCTGAAGTGAACGAGATCGTCGACGTACGTGCTTTCGAAGTATTGGACTCACGGGGAAATCCCACGGTAATGGCGGAGGTCACGCTAGACAACGATGCGGTGGGCGTTGCTTGTGCACCCTCCGGTGCTAGTACCGGGAGCCGAGAGGCTCTGGAATTGCGCGACAACGATCCGAAACGGTACCTCGGCAAGGGAGTTTTGCAGGCGGTGGGCAATGTTAACGGGCCCATTCGTGATCTGCTTCTGGGACACGATGCTAGCGATCAGCGGGGCATCGATCAGCGTATGATTGAGGCCGATGGCACTGAAAACAAAGGTGAATTTGGCGCCAATGCCATCCTCGCGGTTTCATTGGCTGCGGCCAAAGTGGCAGCAACGGCCAGCGGTATTCCTCTTTACCAACACATTGCCAATCTATCGGGTAATGAGCAGATGACGATGCCCGTGCCGATGATGAATATTCTTAACGGTGGTGAGCACGCCGACAATAATGTCGATATACAAGAGTTTATGATTCAGCCAGTTTCTGCCGGTACTTTCTCGGATGCGCTGCGGATTGGGGCAGAAATTTTTCATCATTTAAAGAAGGTGCTATCTGCTCGTGGTCTGGCGACGGCAGTGGGCGATGAGGGTGGGTTTGCGCCCAATCTCCCCTCGAATGCCGCGGCCCTCGATGTCATTGCTGAGGCCGTTGATGTGGCGGGGTACAAGCTTGGGTCAGACATTACTTTAGCCCTCGACTGTGCCGCTTCTGAATTTTATAAAGATGGCCTCTACGATCTCCAGGGCGAGGGCCGGCAATTCAATAGCAGCGAATTTGCCGACTACTTGGGCGATTTGTGCAACCAACACCCCATTATTTCCATCGAAGACGGGCTGGACGAGTCCGACTGGGAGGGATGGGCAACGCTGACCCAAAAACTTGGGGATCGCATTCAGTTAGTTGGCGACGACCTCTTTGTGACCAATACAAAAATCTTGGAGCGCGGAATCCGCGAAAACATCGGCAATTCGATTTTGATTAAATTTAATCAGATCGGCTCTTTGTCGGAGACCTTGGATGCCATTGCCATGGCGCGAGGCGCAGGTTACACAGCCGTGATTTCCCATCGATCTGGGGAAACCGAAGACGCCACGATTGCCGATCTCGCGGTGGGTACGGGCGCAGGACAGATAAAAACCGGGTCGCTGTGTCGATCAGATCGCGTTGCCAAGTACAATCGGTTGTTGCGTATTGAGGCTGCGCTGGGACTAACGGCGCCTTATCGTGGCCGCGACGAGTTTGCTCGAGGCTAATGCCCATGCGTATCTTGGCTGCCGTGTTACTGAGCCTGATGGTGTTTCTTCAGTACCGACTCTGGTTTGGCGAGGGGGGCATTGCCGAGGGTGTGCGATTACAGGAAAAAATTGTGGTAGAGGAAGCGCGTAATGCTGAACTGAAGGCCCGTAACGATCGCTTGGCGCATCAGGTACTGGAGCTTCAAAACGGTCATTTAGCCGTAGAGCAGCATGCGCGGGAGGAGCTGGGGCTGGTGAAAGACGACGAAACCTACTATCAGTTTGTCGAGCCATCGGAGCCGGCGTCTCCGCAACCATGAGTAGCCTGTGGGCCGTAGTTCCTGCGGCTGGGTCGGGCCAGCGTATGGCCGCAGAAATACCCAAGCAATACCTGCGAATTGCAGGGGCCACCATTCTTGAATACGCCCTGCGTGCACTACTCGCTTGCCCCGATGTGCGTGGTGTCGTCGTGGTAGTAGATCCTGCAGATCGCCGCGCGGATGAGATTTTGAGCCTTAGTGATCCCAGAGTTACCCGGGCTTCTGGTGGGGCAGAGCGGGCTGACTCGGTTCTATCAGGACTGCGCAGTCTTGCCGGTATTGCCGCGCAAGACGACTGGGTCCTGGTGCACGATGCCGCTCGGCCCTGCTTGCCTTTGGCAGATTTGCAGCGCTTTATCGATGCCATTAAAGCAGGTGGTGTCGGCGGTCTGCTGGCGCAGAGGGTCAGTGATACGATTAAGCGAGTGGGGAAGGACCAACGCGTTGAAGAAACCTTGGACAGAGAGAGCTTGTGGCGCGCTCAGACACCTCAAATGTTCCGCTGGTCTGAGCTCTCTTTCGCTTTAGAACAGTCACTGGATAAAGGCCTGCCGGTCACCGACGAGGCCAGTGCGATGGAGCAGGCGGGGTATGACGTACAAATTGTTGAAGGGCCCTCCTGCAATTTGAAGGTGACGGTGCCAGATGACCTGAGGGTTGCTGAGTATTATTTAAAAACGTGGGCGGTGAAGCGAACATGATGCGTATCGGACATGGTTTTGACGTCCATGCTTTTGGTCCCGGAGACCACGTCATTTTAGGCGGCGAAAAAATTTCCCACAGCGCCGGTCTGGTTGCCCATTCCGACGGTGATGTGGTGCTTCACGCCCTTTGTGATGCGCTCTTGGGAGCGGCTGGGTTAGGGGACATTGGGAAGCACTTCCCCGATACCGACGCGGCTTATGCCAATGCCGACAGCCGTGGGCTATTGCGACATGTTGTGACCTTGCTGGGAGCGCAACAGTGGCAGGCCATGAACGTTGATATCACCATCATCGCGCAGCAGCCAAAAATGGCCCCCCACATTGACGCCATGCGCGCTCATATTGCGAGTGATCTTGGGGTCGAGCTTAATGCCGTTAACGTCAAGGCAACTACGACAGAAAAGCTGGGCTACATTGGGCGAGAAGAGGGTATCGCGTGCCACGCTGTCACCCTGCTGACTGCACGGGCCGGTGAAGGGGCCTGATCGATGGACCGTGACGGAATTGGCATGACCTCCATGCGAACGCGCCAGAGACTGGTGCAGCGTTTGGTGGAGCAGGGCATTACATCGACTCAAGTCCTTGAGGCTGTCCGGTCAACACCGCGACATTTATTTGTTGATGAGGCCCTTGCCCACCGTGCCTATGAAGACACTGCGCTGCCTATTGGATGGAACCAAACGCTGTCACAGCCTTATATTGTGGCCAGAATGACCGAGCTGGCAATAGCCAATGGCACACCGAAAAAAGTCCTCGAGATTGGCAGTGGATCGGGCTATCAAACAGCCATACTCGCGCAAGTCTCGGGGGAGGTTTATGCGATGGAGCGGATCAAAGGTCTCTCAGATCGATCGCGGAAGCGTTTCAGAGATCTGCGCTTGCGCAACGTTCAGCTGCGATTTGGTGATGGTCTCGCGGGCTGGCCAGATAAAGGTCCCTTTGACGTAATTTTATCGGCCGCCGCACCGGAACAAGTACCATCGGCATTGCTGGAGCAGCTAGCCATGGGGGGGCGCCTAATTATGCCCGTAGGCAACCGGGCTCAGGATTTAGTTGTCGTGCACGCAACCGAGTCAGGCTTTGAAACTGAGGCTGTAGAGCCAGTTAATTTTGTGCCGATGTTGCCGGGGGTGGAGCGATAATGGCGATTCCAAGCTGGAGCATTTTTCTGCGTGGGGCTGCGATGGGCGCCGCTGATCTTGTCCCTGGAGTCTCTGGGGGCACGGTAGCCCTCATTACCGGAATCTATCCGCGACTTTTGGCCGCAGTGACATCGGTGAACGCGTCTGCCATGCGCCTGTTGTTACGCGGGCAATGGCAGGCTCTTTGGCGACACGTCGATGGCGAGTTTCTGTTGCCCCTTATGTTGGGTATTGGGTCGGCTATTTTTAGTTTGGCTGGAACACTAAAATTGTTGCTGGCGACACAGCCTCTTTTAGTTTGGTCGTTTTTTTGTGGCTTGGTGTTGGTGTCGAGTTTGACACTTATGCGCACCGAAATTGCGCGTCTGACGCCCACTGTTGTCCTCATGTCGTTGCTGGGCGTAGCCGCGATGTTGCTGCTGGGATTGGGCTCTGGAATTAGTTTTCCACAGCACTTGGGCGGTTTTTTTGTGGCGGGATTGCTAGGTATTTGCGCGATGATTTTACCCGGTATTTCAGGCAGTTTTATTTTGTTGCTGCTTGGCATGTATGGGCCAATTATTTCGTCAGTTGCCGATCGAGAATGGATTCCCTTAATAGTGTTCGCTGGGGGCTGCGGCATTGGCCTGCTTATTTTTAGTCGATTTCTGAGTTTTGTATTAGCCCGGGCGCGCGTTGCCACTATGGCACTTCTGGTGGGATTTTTACTGGGCTCTTTGGTCATTTTATGGCCATGGCAACAGGTGCTGCAGACAACGATCGACAGCGATGGTCAGGTTCGCCCCACACAAACGGCCCCGGTCTCGCCGTTCTACTACGAGCAAACTACGGGGGATAGTCAGTTACTAGGCTGTTTACTCAGTGCTGCATTGGGTGCAGGCCTTGTTATTTCGCTGCATAGGTTGGCGGGTCGCTCAGCGACGAATCGAGCTGCGGATGTGCCGCAGTAGTATGACCGTCCCATGGGCAAGGCTCTGCTACTTAGCGATCGCTTTACTGTGGGGTTGTTCGAATAATCCGCCAGCGCCTATTGAAACTCGACAAGGCGTTACCCTCGAGCGCAATAGGGACGCCGTCACCCCTGAGGTGGCGCACGCTCCCCAGTACGGTGGCTCTCTTGACCATGGTGAGCCGTACACTGTGCAAGAGGGCGATACCTTATATTCGATCGCTTTCCGTCTCGGTGCTGATTATCGATTACTAGCCAGAGCCAATGACATTGCGCCCCCTTATCTTATTTATCCGGGGCAAACTCTCAGCACCATCGATCCTGTTGCGGGCTCTGTGGTCGACGGGTCGGCAGCTGTCGCTTTATCTCATCCGCCAGCGCCAAAGGCGGTCGAGGTTAAATCCAAACCTAAACCAAAGTCTGTGTCTCAGCCCCAATCACAAACTCAACCCGCAGCGAAACCTCAGCCGGCAGCGCCGAAAGGTTCAGTAGCAACGTCTGCTGCCGAGGCAAGTGGGCAAGGGGCAACGCCGCCCAAAGTGACTTCAAGTCCACCCCCGACCAAAGCGATACCCGTGGCTAAAGCGCCAGCCCCGCAGGTTAAATCGGTGGTTGGCGGCGAGGCGCCTACGCTGGGACCTGTGACCCGCTGGTTGTGGCCGGGCAAGGGCCCGGTGGAGCGTGCCTATTCGGCCGTGCTCCATAAGGGTATCGACATTGCTGGTCAGCGTGGTGATCCGGTTTATGCCACGGCTGCGGGTGTGGTTGTGTACGCAGGTACCGGCGTGAAGGGGTACGGTGCGTTGCTGATCGTTAAACACAACGATCAGTTTCTCAGTGCTTATGGGCACAATGACGCGATGCTGGTAGCGGAGGGTGCCAATATCCGTGCTGGACAACAGTTAGCCCGGATGGGCAGCAGCGGGACAGACACCGTCAAGTTGCACTTTGAGATTCGCCGCAAGGGACAGCCGGTTGATCCACTGCGCTTACTGCCCCGCCGTTAAGATGTGACACCACTCAACGGCGCCTCTCTACGGGCCTACGCCACAAAGCTCTCTGGTTTGTTGTCTTGGCGAACGCGACTAACGCTGTAACAGCGGCAGTTTGTCTGACTTTCCAGTCCAAGCCTCGGCGTCTTCCAAGGCGGGTTTTTTCTCTGTGATGTTGGGCCAGATGTCGGCGAGTTCGGCATTCAACTCTAGGAACTGCTCTTGCCCTGCGGGTAGCTCATCTTCTGAGTAGATCGCATCAATAGGGCACTCAGGTTCACACAACGCGCAGTCGATGCATTCGTCGGGGTGTATGACCAAAAAATTGGGGCCCTCGTAAAAACAGTCCACCGGGCATACTTCGACACAGTCGGTGTGTTTACAATTGATACAGTCTTCGCCTACAACAAAGGTCATGCTTACTTATCTCCAGTTGGTCCGACGCAAGGATACGGCCTTCTGAGTCGATTTGAAATACGCCAGTTACAACTGTTTGCGAAGTTCGTACAGAATTTCTAGCGCGGCCCTCGGTGAGACCTCATCAAGGCTCAAACTTTCAAGTTGCTCAATCACCGGGTGCGCGTTGGGAGTTGCGAAAAAATCGTTTTGAGAGGGGGGTATCACGGTTTCAACCTGTATTTTTCCAGTCTCCAACTGTTTGAGTTTGTCGCGAGCGAGGGCGAGAACGCTGTCCGGAACACCGGCAAGTTTGGCCACTTGCAGGCCGAAACTTCGATTGGCAGGCCCCTCCTGAATGTTGTGCATGAAAACGACATGGTCCTCGTGTTCTGTGGCGTCTAGATGAACGTTGGCCATGGCGTCGTGCTGCTCTGGTAGGTGTGTGAGCTCAAAATAGTGGGTGGCAAACAGGGTAAAGGCACGAACTTGTGTTGCGAGAGCAACCGCTGCCGCCCAGGCAAGGCTCAAACCATCGTAGGTGCTGGTTCCTCTGCCGACCTCATCCATGAGAACGAGGCTCCTAGGCGTGGCGTTGTGCAAAATATTGGCAGTCTCGGTCATTTCCACCATAAAGGTTGAGCGGCCGCTGGCAAGGTCGTCCGATGACCCTATGCGGGTGAAAATTCGATCGATGGGTGACAACTGAACCTGCTTTGCAGGGACGAATGCACCAACGTGCGCCAACAGCGCGATCAGCGCTGTCTGTCGCATATAGGTGGATTTACCCCCCATGTTCGGACCGGTAATGAGTAGCATTCGTCGCTGAGCGTCGAGCCGGGTGCCGTTGGCAATGAAAGGTGTTTCGAGCACCTGTTCAATAACGGGATGGCGGCCAGCTTCTATATCGAGCAACAAGGTGTCGGTGAATTCGGGGCAGACCAGGTCTAGCGTCAGAGCCCGTTCGGCAAAACAGGCGAAGACATCAAGATTACACAACGCCTCGGCCGAGGTTTGCAGTGGGGCCAGCTGTTGCTGCAATTCTTTGACCAAGGCTTCGTAGAGAAATTTTTCACGGGAGAGAGCCCGAGATTTCGCCGAGAGGGCCTTGTCTTCAAAGGCCTTGAGCTCAGGTGTAATAAAGCGCTCAGCGTTCTTCAGTGTTTGTCGGCGTACGTAGGTATCGGGAGCAGCGTCAGATTGTGCGCGTGAGATCTCGATGTAATAGCCATGGACGCGGTTGTAGCCAACTTTTAACGTGTTGAGCCCTGTGGCTTCCCGCTCACGCTGTTCAATTTCCAGAAGATATTTGCTGGCATTGCGCGAGATATTGCGCAGTTCGTCAAGCTCCTCATCGTAGCCGTCGGCGATGACACCCCCATCCCGTATCACCACGGGCGGATTCTCGATCAATGCTCTTGTTAGCAGCGTCACTAACTCAGGAAACTCGCCTAGCGCCTCAGCAGTTGCAGCAAGTCGGTGAGAGTGTTCAACACCAATGCTCGAGAGTTCTGCTCTGAGTTGGGGCAGTGCGCTCAGGCTGTCGCACAGGCGGGTAAGATCCCTAGGACGTGCGGACCCTAAGGCGACCCGTGCCAAAATACGCTCGACATCGCCCACGGTTTTGAGCAGAGAGCGGACTGTCTCAAATCGATAGTCCTCGATAAGGTCCTTGACTGCTTCCTGTCTGGCGGTGAGCTCGGCGACGGTACAAATAGGACGATGCAGCCATCGGCGGAGGTGCCGTGTACCCATCGCGGTAACGGTTGTCGCAAAAACAGCAAATAGGGTGTGTTCTTCGCCCCCCTGAAGGTTGCGATCTATTTCAAGGTTCCTGCGGGTTGCTGCATCAAGCAGTACGGTTTCTGTGAGTTTTTCTTCGCGGATTCCTCGAATGTGGGGCAGGTTGCCCCGTTGGGTGTCCTTTAAGTAGTCAAGTAGGCATCCGGCTGCAGCGAGGCCTAGGTCAAGATCCTCGCAGCCAAACCCCCGCAGATCTTGGGTTTGAAACTGGGCATTCAGAGCGCGCCTCGCGGCGGCCGTATCAAACTGCCACGGTGGTTGCTGCCGCACGCCGCTTCGACCCTCTAAGCCGGTATGGAAGCTACCCTCAGCGACTAAAATTTCGGCCGGCGACAGGCGCTCAAGCTCCGCTAGTAAGGCTTCGTTGTCGCTGACCTCGGTAATGACAAAGCGACCGCTGGAAATATCAGCCCAGGCAAGCCCAGCGCGCCCATGCTCTTGATGCAGCGCAAGCAGCAGTGCGTCATTGCGGGCATCAAGCAGGGATTCGTCAGTGAGGGTGCCGGGGGTCACGATGCGTGTGACTTTGCGCTCGACGGGCCCTTTGCTGGTGGCGGGGTCGCCAATTTGCTCGGCAATTGCGACTGCAAATCCGCTGCGCACCAAACGCGCCAGATAGTTTTCTGCGGCGTGAAAGGGCACGCCGGCCATGGGTATCGGCTGTCCCGCGGACTTTCCCCGCGCGGTCAGGGTAATGTCGAGGGCCTCTGCCGCCACTTTGGCATCCTCGTAAAAAAGTTCGTAAAAATCCCCCATGCGATAAAACAGCAACTCGTGCGGATGTTCGCGCTTTATCGCCAAATACTGCTGCATCATAGGCGTGTGTGATGAGGGGTCTGACATAGTGTTCAGCTGGGTCCGATGAGTCATGTGTGGCTGTTGTTCGTATTCTACGGCCTATGTCCTCAGGAGGCGATCAGAGATGCAGCAAATCCAGCAGCAGAAACTGTTAACGCCCGCTAACCCAATGGGTTCGCTGTACTTTGGGTCTTGCTGCATCGGATTTGAGGCTAGATTCTCCGCGTGCGTCGCAATGTGCTGGCAGTGGCGGCGTTCTGTTTGTCGTACTTTTGGGAACAGTCGGTCGGCACTGCCTGTTGTTGCGCCCAAAGTCTCGTTTTGCGGTCAACCTGTCGCCAATGACGACATGTGTTCTCTAACGATAGTTTCTGAACCACCGGAAAGCGCTAAAGTGACTTGCATCTGAACGCAAAAACACTGAATATACATACAGTAGTTTACTTTATAATCTCAACCCGAGGAAAATCGCATGGATCCCAACAAAGCGAAGGCACTTGACGCGGCAATGTCGCAGATTGAACGGCAGTTTGGCAAAGGCACTGTCATGCGAATGGGTGATCAGGAACGCGTAGCCATTCCGGCTATTTCTACTGGCTCCCTGGGGCTAGACATTGCTCTGGGTATTGGTGGTCTGCCCAAAGGCCGTATTGTCGAGATCTACGGTCCGGAGTCGTCGGGTAAGACCACGTTGACACTGCAGGTTATTGCCGAGGCACAGAAAAAGGGGGGGACAGCAGCCTTCATTGACGCAGAGCATGCGCTAGATCCCCAGTATGCAGAGCGATTAGGGGTTCAGGTGGACGACATGATCGTATCCCAGCCTGATACCGGTGAGCAGGCTCTTGAGGTTGCTGAGATGTTGGTTCGTTCCGGCGCTGTCGATGTACTCGTCATAGACTCCGTGGCAGCACTGACGCCTAAAGCCGAAATTGAAGGCGAAATGGGCCAGTCACACGTAGGTCTACAAGCGCGCTTACTGAGTCAAGCGATGCGCAAATTGACCGGGGCGATTAAGCAAACCAACTGCCTAGTGATTTTCATCAACCAAATTCGCATGAAGATCGGCGTCATGTTTGGCAGCCCAGAGACCACCACGGGTGGTAACGCACTCAAGTTTTACGCCTCTGTGCGCCTTGATATTCGACGCACCGGAGCGGTCAAAGACGGCGACGAGGTGGTCGGTAACGAAACCCGGGTCAAGGTGGTAAAAAACAAGGTTTCGCCGCCGTTCAAACAGGCCGAGTTTCAGATCATGTATGGCGCAGGTATTTACCATATGGGCGAGGTAATCGACTGGGGTGTCAAACTGAACCTCGTCGATAAAAGCGGCGCCTGGTATGCCTACAAGGGCGACAAAATTGGGCAAGGTAAAGCGAATGCCTCCCGATTTTTAGAGGAGCACCCTGACATTGCCAACGAGATCGAAAGTCAAATTCGCCATCAGACAATGGGCTTACCCCTCGCCGTAGTGGAAGCGGCGCCAAGTGAGGGTGCGGAAGCCTCTGCCGAGTAAGGAGCTTGGAATCTCCTCTTAATCCCACTGACGTACGCCGGGCCGCAATGGATTTGTTGGCTCGGCGTGAGCATGGGGTAGAGGAGTTGAAACTGAAGCTGAAGCGGCGTTTTGGTCGGGAAGAAGACTTTGACACTGTTGTCACCGAACAGCTTCAGCGGCTTATCGACGAAGACTTACTCAGCGATACACGTTTTGCAGCGGCCATGGTGCGGCAACTGGTCAATAAAGGTATCGGTCCGCGCCGGCTGGATCAGGAGCTGCGCAGCAAGGGAATAAAAAATTCCTGGCAAGACTGTGCCGCTTTGGCTGAGTTAGAGGTCGATTGGTTTTGGCAGGCACAACAGGTGTACAGCAAAAAATTCGCCAACCCCATCAGGGAGCCCAACTCTGACGATCGGCGTCGGGAATGGGGGAAGCGTGCCCGCTTCATGCAGTATCGAGGCTTTGAGCCGGAGCAGTTTATGGAGCTCATCACCGACGCGAGTGAGCCTTTTGATTAGCCCCAAAACCTAGCGCTCGCACTCAGCCCCTGCTAGGTATTGCAACCAGTGTCTTACTGCGCAGACTTGAATTAGTGACTGCGGGCGGCATGAGCGGGGGAGCCCAATGCCGCTAAACAACTTTTAACTAGGTGCTGCGATCAAGCAATGCTCCGCGCAGCTCCCGTGCTTTGTCCTGAACTTTTTCAGCGTTCCCCGAGCCCATACGCATAAGCTGCTTTTGCAGGGCGGGCAAGGTCTCTAAGCTGTCGTCCTCATACCGCCAGTTTGCCTCGTCCTTGTACAACCGCGCTTCTAGGTCTGTGGCGGGTGCCAGCAATATCATATTGAGGGCGCCTAATGCGGCGTCGTCAAACGTGGTATCACCGTAACCCAGCCCTGACCAAACCTCTTCCAGCACGCCCGAGAGCATGTCATAGAGGGTCACAACGGCTGCCACATTGACCCCAGCTAAGGTATCGGCGAGGCCGTTATAGCGCTCAAAGCCCACGGGATCTAGGGTCACTGCAAGGCCGCTATCTTGAAACGGAAATTTCACACTGGGGCGGCCTACGGGTAAAAGCTTATAGGGCACGTTACCCATGCGAAGGTTGTCAACAATGGCAACACCCCGTTCGAGGGCGTTACTGCTCATAGCAAATTGTTGCCCGAGCATGCCGCTGTTTAACTGCGGTAAGTATTCGGTAATGACCGCGTCGCTCTCTGGCAGCGTAATTGCCGGAGCTTCGATTATCGTCTTAACTTCGTCAGCGAGAACGACTTCCGGCTCAAGCGTGGGCTCGCTAATAGATGCGGGTGCCTGCTCAGTAACAACCGCCTCTGGAGTGACAACCGGTGGAGCGACTGGAGTCACCGGAGCCTCAACTGGCGTTGGTGCCGGTTTTTCCTGCATAAAGCCCCAATATAAAATGCCACACAGAACGACAAAGCCCACCCCCGCGAGAATGATTCCAGCGTTGGACTTTTGTGGGGGTAAATTTTGGTCTGTTTCTGTGGTCATAGCTTTTCCTGAATCAATTCGGCCGACAGTGTCATGATGTTACACCACTATGACTCATGCACTTTGAGGAAGTTCCAAAAGCCCTGTCGGTTTCAACTTTGGGGTAACACTACGCCCGGCGGTGTTCGCGCTATTCTTTCAGGGTTCTGTTTTTGGCGCAGTGCCTAGATATAGGTGTCGGTGGCTTTTTGCGGGAGAGACTTGGTCTTGAAATTCGTTTAATGCGGGTCGGAGCCGAGACTTTGATCGATTCAAGTCAAAGCCTGTGTCGCTCGATTGGCTTTAGCGTAGGCAAATCGCCGCCCCTCTTTGACTCCGTGGTAGCTGTCCAAACCGCAAACCGTTTGCGTACCGAGGTCGATAAGATTTACCGAGCCATCGTCTCGAATTCCAGAGGCTGGGCATTGCAGCCATTGCACACCTGCGATCAGTAAGTGCGTTTGATTCACGGCGAGCACCTGGTGTTCGATGAGTGAGAGTCCGAGCTTCACTGGTGATTCTTTCACGGCTGGCGCAGAAAACTCGGGGATCCATTCTTCAGTGAGTTCAGTCGCGTCAAACTCGGAGTCGCTTCGGGGGTAGCGCGCTGAAGTTTGATGGGCGGCCGGTATCATGGGCTCGGTAATATGGTTGAGGGTGAACACCTCAGTGGCCAATATGTTATCGAGCGTATGACGTTCAGTGCCCTCGGGGCAGGGCCTGATGATTAATCCCAGCACTGGTGGGCTGGCACCAATATGAAAGACGCCAGAGAAAACCGCGAGGTTGCTTTGTCCCTGTTTGTCGGCTGTTCCCACCAGCAAGGCGGGTTTAAACCCAGCAATACCATTAATCAGGTTGCCTCGGTACCGACTGGGTAATGCTTTGAGCTCTTCTGCGGTCCAGTTGCTCATTGGTTACAGCCCTGTCTTGTAGAGTCGGTCGTAGCGCCAGCGCGCCCATCGATTGTAGGCGACCTCGACAATGGGACGAATGAGAGGCCAGGTCATCCACCGCCACAGCACCCCGTAACGGGTGTGCTGCCAAGCGGCAACGTTGGCCTCAATCCCGGTAACCATTTGTCCATCGCGCTCTAAGTGGAGCACGCGTAACAATTGGTCCTTGTCGACCGGGCTGTTCGGCTCACTCAGTCCATGGATGTCAACCAACCGCAGTTGCTCATCCTTGATGACGCGCAACCGATCCATTTCCTTAACGCAGAGAGGACACTGGCCGTCGTAATAAAGCGTATCTGGCATGCTGGGGGACCAAAAGCAGTAATAGATATTCAGTTACGGCCAATGTCATCGGCTGGATGATTGGGGGGCCAGAGGGCCGGAGCATTCGCCCGCTGGTCCAATGTTCAGCCAAGGCAGCCCGGCCTCTTCAAGCCATGTTGTGGCATCGGCACCGCTGTGCAAGCACCCAACGGTAGCGACCGCGCCCGCAGTCAGGCAGCTGTCTGAAATTACACTGACGCTCGCCGCCCCTTCGACGGGCCAGCCCGAGTGTGGATTGAGGAAGTGACTGTAGCGTCGGCCGTTAATTTCAATAAAGCGTTGGTAGCTGCCGCTGGTGGCCAGAGCACAGTTGGTCAGCTCGATGGTGAGCAAGGTTCTTGATGGAGCTTCAGGGTCGCTGATGCCAACATGCCAGGGTGCCCCAGAAGTTTTACTGCCCACGGCCACGACATCCCCGGCAAGTTCAATCAGCGCATGGTTGAAGCCGTGGTCCCGCAAAGACTGC
The DNA here is from genome assembly GCF_051201645.1 of Luminiphilus sp. nBUS_16. Classification (GTDB taxonomy): domain Bacteria; phylum Pseudomonadota; class Gammaproteobacteria; order Pseudomonadales; family Halieaceae; genus Luminiphilus. Next base: position 1,318,367 of record NZ_CP179205.1, read on the forward strand.
GCGGCTTTATCGGCGCCATACTCTTTCACGATACCCCCGAGGTCTAATTCCATTCCGACATCGCGCAACCCAACACCCAGTTCGCTCTGCACCACCTTAGACCAATCCACTTTGGGTAGCAGATCTGGCAGTTCACTGACATCGCCTTGCTGCCCACTAGAAAAATCCCAAACCTGTCTCAGGATTCCTGCCGTGGGGTCAAACAAACCGTGGCTTTGTTCCCATAAGCGTCCACAAAACCCCAGTAACGCGAGGGTCTCTTCATCGACGGGGATTAACGTCCCGGTGCCGGCAAGGCGGTTAATCTGGCTGATTAAGCTGTTCTCGCGATAACGGCTGTACCGCGCTTCGAGATCATGCAAGAGGGCCTCGACGGTCTGACAAACCGCCCGCGCACTGGCGTCATCGGGCTCTGGGTGTTCTATAACCAGTCGAGCGGGGCCGCCCATGACTGTAAAGGCGTGCTCTGTAACCGCGATAGGGTCAGTCAAAGCGCCAGCTGATGCCAATGGTAGCGCGCCAAAAATTCACCAGGGCAGGAGCGGCCTCTCCGTCATATAACCCCCAATCGTTATTACTCTCATAACGTTCAAGCTGCCCTTCCATGTGCCATTCGCCAATCTGAATAGAGCTTCTCAACCCAATAGTAAAGGCACCATAGGACGACAGTCTAAAATCATCGGCATAAAATTCTTCGTCTAAATCAGCGATAACGCTGAAAAAATCAGCCTCTTTTTGGCTGTAATAGCGCAGGTAAGGTGTCACTGTGAAGCGTTCAAAATTTTGATGCCAGGCCACCTCGGCGGTATGGGAGTCAGTGCCCCAATCGTCAGAGTAATAGCGGTAGTCTATTTGCAGGGCGCCTTGAGCCTCTGGAAAGAACTTTCGATAACCGCCACTAAGCGCCGTGCGGCTGTGTTCATCAGGGCGCGCATCAAACAGCTTGTAAGGGTCAGACAGATAGCCTTCGCTAAAGGTGTAACCCAGGCCAATGCGTACAATAGCGGTGCTAGACAGAATCTGGCTGACGCCAAAGTAGACCGAGGCCGTGTCAATGTCTTCACGGTCGATAAATACGGGGATGTTGCCGTTTACGGGCTCGACCCTGTCGTTTGAGGTGCTTGCCGAAGCCGACCAGGTTCTTGAATTGTCACTGCTGTTCCAAGCCACGTCGAGTGCGAGAGCCAAGGCTTCGTAGTCGTCTTCCTTGGAGTGCGTCACGTTGAACCCGGCGTTGCCATCAGCCCAGAAGTAACGCGTGGTAGCACCCACCTCAACGCGATTATCGTAAATGCTCGCACCGCTCATTATAACGCCGGGCTGGCCATCGATTTGAGTGCCGACAAACCATGGAGATGCCCCGCTCATGGAGTCGTTTTGAACATCAACAGCAATAGACCAACTCGAGCCTATGGGCGCCTCGATCCAGAGCTGTGTGACATCAATGTCGTAACGGCCGCGTGCTCCGGCAATAAAGTTATCTGTGGACAGGTTGTCCTCGCTGTAATGGCTATAGCGCAACCCCACCTCGGTGAACTCTGGGGGCGCATCGGCATAGGTGTTGTGGTAGGCGGGCAGGGCGGCCACAGCGGCGCCCAAGGTTCTTACCAATGGCGATTGTTTGATTGTCGAGGCCGAGTGCTCACTGTTTTGGCCGCTACTAATTACAGCCACAACCACCTCCTGCAGCACCGTTACCCCCGGAGGATGCCTCCTTGCTGGTATAAACGTGGCCCTTAAATTTAGCCTCGCGGGTGCTCGATTGCCATTGCATAGCATCTTCTGCGAGGTATCCGCGCTCCCACGCCGCGACGGGTTCGAGACCCGAACAACCGCTTATTCCAACGAGAGCAAAAAGACAAAAAAACCGGTAGGTTTTTAAAGTTTTATTCTTCCAGAAGCTGCAGAATTTCAGCGCGCAGAGCATCCTCATCTCCTCGTTTAAACCCGACGTGAACGGCCCTAACGCGTCCTTCGCGATCGATTAAGTAACCCGACGGCATGCCGTTGACGGCGTAGGCCTTGGGTACGCTGCCTTCGGTGTCGATGGCAACGGGATACGTCACTGGATATCGCGCCAAGAAGTCCCATGCATCTTCCTCGACCACATCAACACTGATAGCGGTGACCTTGAGCCCCATTGGGGCGAGTTCCTGATAGATTTCGTCGAGTGCGGGCAGAGATAAACGACAGGGGCCACACCACGAGGCCCAAAAATCAAGGTAGGTAACGGCCCCTTTGTAATTAGCCAGTGAAATAACGCCTTCGGCATTTGCAATGGCAGGCAAGCTGAATTCTGGCGCGGGTATGGCGTCCTGCGCTGTTGTGGCGCCGCTGTGTACACCAACAGAAAACACGGCGCAGAGTACAAAAGCGCCACATGTTTTCACGAGGTGGGTAGTGAGCTTAAGCATTGGAGGCCCCTTCATGACAAAGCTGATAGTTTACAGCATTGAGCCCTGTATCCCTTGTAAACCCCTATACGCTTTTGCGACGGTCAGAATTAGACTAAATGATGGCTATTAGAGCCTTTAACATCGCCTGCTTTATACTTTCGAAACCGTCGTGGGGCTTTTTTCTCAGTGTGTTGGCTTCAAGGCGTTCCACCGGAGGCCCACAACCCTTAATGGCAGAGTAGTCAATTCACCCCACCCGGTTGGTTGGGGCACTCGCGACAATTTTGTGGCTGACGCTAGGACAATGGTAGTCTGGGCGCCAAGATACCGGCCGTTTATGCTGAAGTAGTCAATTGAGCGCAGTCGGCATCAAGTCTGCGGGCTCTCTAGCTCAAGGTCCGTAGTTAAAGCCGGTTGAGTGCAGTACGGTAAATCAGCGTTACGGTCGCGCGGCGTTAGTAAAGGTGTGTGGTGGAGAATTTACTGAAAACAAGCATCAAAGGCTTCACCTTGGTGGAGTTATTGGTGACTCTCGTTGTAATGGCGATACTGGTTGCTATTGCAGCGCCTGCGTTTCAAGATCTTATTGAACGGCAACGGCTAAAATCAGTGGTAGAAACTGCACTATCTGACCTTCAAGTTGCCCGCTCGGAAGCCCTCACGCTTGGGCTGAGTGGCGTGGTAAGGGTCACGTTGAATGACGGTGTGTCGTGGAACTACAGCATAGCGAGCACTGGAAGCACGCCCACGGTAGCCAGAGCCCACAACGATTACGGTGACGGCGTAACTGCGGTAGTGACCGGGTGGAATAAGGCGGGAAGTACGGCCGCTTTTACGATTACAGCCGTGCGAAGGTTAGACCCCGCGGGGACTGGCTCCATTACTTTTACCCTTGGCAGTGTCAGTGCTAAAATCGACAGAGACTTGTTAGGTGGAGTTTTTGTTTGCTCTCCTAGTGGCGACCTTGGATATAGAACATGCAGTTGAAGGACGTGCGTCGTTTAATAACGGGGAAAACTGTGCGGGGATTTAGCCTGACAGAGCTTATGGTTGCCATTGCTATTGGCAGCTTTATCGCTTTGGCAGGCACCACATTTTATGTGACGACGGTGGGCTCTAGTAAAGACGTCTTCGATGCTGCGGCGCGTACCGAGCAAATATATTCACCGGCGGCATCCTTGCTTGACGACATCCGTAGAGCAGGTTACCGGGGTACGCCCGCCGCGCTTGGCACTTACCTGTTGACGACTCAGGGGTTTGGTGCCACGGCAGGGGATGAGGGTAATTACCCTGCAATTGAATTTGGCACATCGGGCGCGCCAACGTTGTCAGGGACCACGACGACCGACTGCGTGCTCGTCTCCTATGTGCAACAACATACATGCGCAGCGGGAGATGGAGTCACTGGCTGTGCTGGTGCCGGTACAGTTGTGCAGGTTCATCATCGATTTGGTTATCGCCTTCGCAACCATGTGCTTGAGGCCACTGCTGGTGTTCACCCAGGGGAATACTCGGCAGGTGCACCGGTTTCTGGGTGCAATGTGCCGCCCGCAACGGCTCCCTGGGTACCGGTGACGAGGTTGGGGGATGTGTTCGTCGACACATTTTCGGTGGAGCTGGTCAACGAGAATATTGCCGACGGTGACAACGATTGTGTTTTGGGTGTCGCGGGAACAGCCCCCTGCGATACCTACGGCAGCACCAGTTTACAGGCCTGCGGTTCGACGACATTGTCATGTCGAATCGACCGTTTATATAAGGTGACGCTTTGCGCGTACCCCAAAAGCACCGATAACCAGTGTGCCAGTGATCCCGACGATAAAATTTATGTCGAACTCTACGCCAAACCCCGCAATGCGGTACTCATACAGGCGGCGGCCTCATGACCTTGGGCCCATGGCGTTTAAGTTCTCGGCGAGTTGGCGATCAGCAGGGGGCCTACACAATTTTCTTTGTTGCCGTACTGGGTTTGTTGACGCTGCTTGCCGTGCGCAGCATGACGACATCAACCGTCAATTCTGTTCGCCTCACCTCGAATACGCACAACGCCACCGAAGGGTTTTTGGCCGCTGAGGAAGCCATGGCACAGGGTATGGAGTGGCTCGCGTCCAGCAGCAATAGCTACACCACGCATTTGTGGCCTTCTGCGCCTCACACGGTTGGGACACCGCTTTCTTTTCCAGTAGAAAACATGGGCGGGCAAACGACAAGTCGGGCCTACACGCTTTCCTTTGGTTTTGAAGCGGGACCTCCCGGAGAGTCTCTTCTAAAGGTTATTGGTCGCGCTGCTAGCAGCACAGGGCAGGGGGCAACGGTTAGCCAATGGGTGTCACTTAACACGCTATTGCAATCCACTGCGTTAGACGCGCCGTTGGTGGTCGCGGGTTGCCTCAACGTAGCTAGTGGGGTGCCCGATATATATGCCGACCTCGTGCCTCACAATGATACTCTGGATTACATTACTTATTATCGAGGCCCCACGCGCCGTACTGCCCTCAACGGCACGGCCGGCGGTCTCTGTGATGAAGGGACTGGGAGTCAGCCAGAGGAAGGCGCAGCCGAAGCTCCTGAGTCGATCTGGCGCCTCAACAGTCACCTCGTTGGCACACAGAATGGACGTTTCGCTAACTCGGCCGAACCCATTGGGTTATCTCAGTACAGTGGCGGCGATCTTTGGCCCCGTATTTTCACGGAGTCACGGGATTGGTTTGATGACCTTAGAGTCAATCAGCCAAACGCGCTGGCTGATATGAATATTTATTATTGGAATGGCGCAGCGCCCGCTCCGGGGAGTGCGCCTGATACTGGGCAGACTTGGCCAAGCAACATACAAAAGCGGTCAAACGGGTCCACACAATGGCCAAACAAAACTGCGACATTTGACTATAGTGGTGCGCCGCAGCCGGGTGACTCCTTTAGCGCATGGGGTACTTTTGCCAACCCTGCGGTCATTATCTATCGTGGCGCTGGCTGTCCGAATCTAAGGTTTCAGAGTAGCGGCAGCTATATCATTATTGGCGTGTTGTATATTGAGAGCGCTTCAAACCCTGAAAACGCGGCCTTGGAGTGTACTGCAGATGAATGGCAACGGTTTATGATGCTGGGAACGCTGGTAATTAATGGTGACCTTAAAATTATAAAGAAAAATCCTGAAATTATTTCCGCCGAGGTTGGCGGGATTTATGACACCAAGTTATTCCCAGTAACTGGAGTGTACGGTGCGGCCGGCACGTGGAAAGTGCAGGAGGATTGATGTGAGTACGGTGAAACCATCAACACCGCAAAACCTGCCTAAGCAAGGTGGCATGGGGTTTGTTGAAGTTTTGGTTGCTTCTGCCATTTTAGCACTCACAGTTGCGGGTTCAGTAACGTTGTTGGGCGGGTGGACACAAGCGTTGTCTGAAACCCGCAACCGTACCGACGCTTTGGTGCGCCTTGTCTCCGTTATGGATCTTGGGAAACACGAAATTGCCTTGATTAACCCCAGCGACCCGAACTACAACGCAAGCCTAGTCAATAGCGTGGTTTCTCCGACACAGCGAATTAGCGGTTTTACCTTGGGCGACATTACCGCAGTGGCTGGTGTGAACCGGACCAAGTTTGAGGCTTCAATTACATGGTTGAACCCGTATGAGTCAGGAGGGAACGCTAACTCAAAATTCGGTCTTCACTCCTATCACCCCGAGCGCAGAGGCTTTGTTTCGGTCACCAGCCCCACAGTACCTGTTTGTGTGGGTGTAAGCTGCCCTGGAGTCGACGATGATTGCATTGTTTCAACGGGCTCCAAAAAAGGGAAGGGCAAATCTAAAAAGTCCGACGGGACAGACTGTAATACGACGAGTAAGTCGAAGTCTTCGAAGTCTGTCACCTACAAAAACGACAAGTCTGACAGTGTTAGCTGCACTGCCACATCCCAGACGGTGAATATTGTCGGTTATCCCGGTTCACTGACGCTGGGGCAGTCAGGCAACCTAACGGCAACTGGTGGTGGCTCAAACAATCCCATCGCCTTTAGCAGTTTGACTCCAAATTCCTGCAGCGTATCCGGTTCAACGCTTACGTCTACAGGCGAAGGTGTTTGTACTTTTAAGGCCGTGCAGCCGGGTCAAAACTGCACCTATGCTGAGGGGTCGGACCAAAAAGCTATCAATATTGGTTGTCCCGCGTTTAATCCTCTTAGCATCTCCGGCCTGCAAACCAGCGATATCATAGATAACAGCGTTCAAGTAAATGGAAGTAACGTGAGTGGTGGTAGCACTTTCAGCCCAACATCCTACAACATAGGTGCGAGTGGAGCTTGCTCACTTTCCGGCACAACCCTCACCTATGGGCCCTCTACGGGTACGTGCACCGTCACCGCTACTCAAAGCGGAGTTTGTACCTCCGGCGTGCAAGGAGTTTCCATTGGTATCACCGTTGAGGGTGAAGTATGTGAGGCGCTCTACGGCGCTTATACAGATAGCAAGGGCAAGGCAAAAGAAGGCTATTACTTGCCAAACACGACGGCCTGTCAGTGTTACAGCGTGAGTAGTAAGGACGGAAAATTAAAGTCTGCTACCGGGAAATCGCAAAAGGCTCAGTGTCCTGCTGCTAAGACTAAATCTGAGAAATCTTAGCTGCGGTATTCCCAAGGTTAGTAAGTGGGGGCTTTTCCCGGCCGTTACTGTGTAAATCTCTGGAATGTAGCCACGGTCAACTTCTGCTGCATCTGGTTTTCAGTTAGCTATCGGCGAATAGGATTTTATGGACTTTGACCCTCGTCTCTCCTCGTCACTGCCGCCAAGACAGCGACAGTGTGGGAACGCGAGTCTTGAGATAATCGAGCATAAAGAAGTTCAGCAGGGCTACCCCCAGCATTTCCAAAAATTCCTCAATGGAATACAACACGGCATATAGTGCCGAATGTCGCACGGTTTGTTGCTCGTACACCGACGCGCTGATCATCTCTATTCCCATAGCGCCTCCCAAAAAAACCGTAGCGCTGAGTATCAGGCCCCATTTGGTGCGACTTGGCAGAGCGTCAAGAAAAGGTGCATATAACCCCGCTAAAAGTAAGACTAACGCGCCGTAGGGTAGCACCCAGATAAAGTAGAGATACCCTGTGGGCGCTATCCAGCCCATGGGTGTCAGGTACTCCTCGGTCAAACTACCAATGTGTTCGTGGAAGGTGGTGCCCTCGTCGAAGGCCAGAAATAAAAAAATTAGGCTCAGCGCGCGCCAGCGTCCTGTGAAGGGTGCTTTCTCCAAGGCTTCGAAGTGGGCGATGAGAGCTGTGATGGCAGCCGCAGTGGTCCAAATGAGTACCGAGAAGAGCGTGGGGATATTTTGTTCAATACCGACGTTGAGGTACTCGGCAAAGTCATTGATGTACCAAGGGGCACCCGAAACCCGAGCCCAAACTGCGAAGGCGCTTATTATATGCAGAATACCAATGATTGTGAGCAACGTCTTAAAAAAGCCCCAAGGATCAATGCTCAGATGTCCGGGCGGTCTGCTATCGCTGTTTATAGGGTTGGTCATTAAACCCTCCAAAGCCTATCTGCGTTATTCAACTTCAGAAACGGTGAAATCTTGTTTGCCCCACGCCGACGAGATTTAGTGCCAACAATCACCGTTGGCATAGCTTCCCGTCATTAAAGGGGCGCCGTCTTGCACGGCGAAAGTGCCACAGCTGTCAGTCTGCTGTATGCCAGTGGGTGCCGCAGTGGCGGTATATGAGGTTCCCGAATTGGCGGTAACAGTAATCGCGTAGTATCCGGCTTCAGAGGTACTCGCAATGCCGTAGCTCGATGTCAGCTGTGCCAGCGTGCCGTAGGTAGTGCCATTGCTGCGGTAACGTTCTTGAGCAATTTGTAGTGCCAGCAGTGCGTTTCTTGCGTCAGCTCTGCGACTTGATTTAACGAAGTCTTGATACGCTGGGAGGGCCACTGCAGTGAGCACCCCCACAATAACCACCGCAATCAGCAGCTCAATGAGGGTAAATCCCGATTTGGTGTGGTTTCTCATCGTCGCTCATGACTCCGGTCCAAAGACTAGGTTCGATCATAGCGTAGGAGGCGTGGGAGCGTCACTCCAGTTCAGCTCAATCTAGAGGGAAGTGGGTGCTGGTTACAAAAGAGTGGTCTGAGTTTTTTTCGCCGCGATATGAGTAGAGGGGTATCAAAAGAGGCTCTGAGTTATCGCTCAGAGCCCCTTTTGGGTTTTCCTTTGGTGCACCTATGTAAAGCGCCCAGTCGGAGGTCTCAAATCAACGATTGCGCCCTAAGCGCTCATGAGCGTCAACCCACTCATTGGTGCGGGTCGCCTTATCGATACGCGTAGCGGCGGCGAGAGACAGCTCCCCTGCGACGACCAGGCCCGCGGCAATCTCACAGAGCTTGAGGGCTTTGTCTTGGCCAAAGCAATCCATCATTTTCAGGCACTCGCTTTGGGTCGGCAAATTAGTGCCGCCGCCGTAGCTGGCCATAATGATCGAAGGCAGGGTTATCGAAAAATAATGGTCGCCATCGCGCGTGGCGCGCTGATACACCGTGCATTGGTTGGACTCGCCAATATTGGCGATGTCTTGCCCCGTGGCCAAGTAAAGGGCGGCCAAGCCGTTGGCGGGATGGCTGGCATTGTTGGAACTGTTCGACATAAACGCTGCCAGAGTCGATACCTGATACCCGTACTGCATTTGTTCGGGGGTAATGCGCAGGTTGTCCATGAGCACTTTGCGAGGGATGGTGATTTCAGCGGTAACGCGTCGGCCACGGCCTTTGAGCATGTTGACCGAGGAAGTTTTCTTTTCCGTATCAAAATTGCCCGAGAGCATATAGTTGCGCATGTTTCCGGGGTAGTTTTCGCGTATCCATTCACAGGCAAAAAAGGTGGCTCGGCTGGTCATGTTTTGTCCGGCCGCATCGCCTGTGGAGTAGTCAAAGCGCGTGGCTATGAAATTGTGTGCGTGGTAGTTCTCAATCTCAAGCAGTTTACCGACCGAGGTTGTGCTCTCAGCTTGTGCTTTTATCTCATCAAAGTTGGCACGTAACCACACCTGAAAATCACGGGCGTCACGGGCGTCGGCAAAAATAAACACTGGGGCGCGCTGCATCGATTCTGCGGACACCGTTGTGGTGACCCCACCAGACTCGCGAATCACCTTCATGCCGCGATTGTAGCTAGCTAGCATGGTGCCCTCGACGGTAGCCATGGGCACATAAAACTCGCCCTGAGCGTGTTCTCCGTTCACCAGCAGCGGGCCTGCCACGCCAATTGGGATTTGGGCGACTCCCCAAATATTTTCGATATTGCCAGCCATGACGTGGGGGTCATAGGAGTACTGTTTGGTGTGGTTTAACGCCACACCGGTTTGGGCTTCAATAAAGGCCTGGCGTGCAGCCAGGCTCTCTTCACTGTAGTCGTCTTCTGCAGACCGCGGAATTTTAGGCGTCGAGTCGCTCATTAACCCATTACCCGTGCTTTTGCCGCGCTGTATTGTGCGGCCAATTGCGCCACGTAATCGGCGGTTGGGCCCGCACTTTTAACGGCACCAATACCCTGACCGGAGCCCCAAATGTCTTTCCAGGCTTTGGCGTCTGTATTGCCCCCTGAACCAAAGTTCATTTGCGTTGGATCACTAACGGGGAGGTTGTCGGGGTCTAGACCAGCGCTCTCAATAGAGGGGCGCAAGTAGTTGCCATGGACACCGGTGAACAAGTTGCTGTACACAATGTCATCGGCGCCACAGTCAACAATAGCTTGCTTGTAGCCTTGCTCAGCATTGGCCTCGTCAGTGGCAATGAAGGCTGAACCGATGTAGCCCAAATCGGCTCCCATGGCCTGAGCTGCGAGTACTGCATCTCCCGTGGCAATGGCACCGGAAAGAATGAGGGGGCCGTCAAACCATTCGCGAATTTCTTGAATCAGAGCAAAGGGTGACTGGGTGCCGGCATGGCCGCCCGCACCGCTGGCGACAGCAATTAGGCCATCAGCGCCTTTTTCAACGGCTTTTTTGGCGAAGCGGTTGTTAATGATGTCATGCAGCGTAATGCCGCCATAGCTGTGCACAGCTTCGTTGACCCACTCTTTTGCGCCCAGAGAGGTAATGACAATGGGTGCTTTGTATTTGACGCACATTTCCATGTCGTATTCCAAACGTGCGTTTGAACCATGAACAATTTGATTTACCGCGTAGGGTGCGGCTGGTGAATCGGGGTTTTCTTGGTTGTGACGGTCGAGCTCGTCGTTAATGCGCTGCAGCCACTGGTCTAAAACGGGCTCGGGTCGTGCGTTGAGGGCAGGAAACGATCCCACGATGCCGGCTTTGCACTGCGCTATGACAAGGTCTGGGTTAGAAATAATAAATAGCGGCGAGGCAATAATGGGTAGACGAAGTGTATCTTTAAGAATGGGCGGCAAAGCCATAGCGAAGTCTCCTTGGACTCAATCGTGCTGAATGTGAGGTTCGGACTAAATTTGGGATTTGAACATACAGTATGTTTTTTTGTCGCTCAAGTATGTTTCGGGGTTTCCTTAACTGTGCGAAGCTGTCTGCTTCCGCAAAAAGTGCGGCTTTTTGAAGAATTCGGACCATGTATTACAAATATTTTGGTTTAGTGGAGTCGCCGTTTTCCATTTCGGTTAATCCACGCTACCTGTTTATGAGTCCCAGGCATCGAGACGCCCTGGCTCACCTGTTGTACGGGGTGGGCAGTGGGGGTGGTTTCATTCTGCTGACGGGTGAAGTCGGCACGGGTAAAACCACCATAAACCGCGCGCTTTTGGAGCAGCTACCGGGCAATGTGGATCTCGCCATTGTGCTTAACCCGGCGCTCAGCGCGGTCGAGCTGTTAGCCACAGTTTGTGATGAATTGGCCATAGATTACCCCAAAGGTCATCACAGCTTGAAGGATCTCACCGATGCCCTGCATCGATTTCTGCTTGGGAATCACGATAAGGGCCGCAAGACAGTGCTTATGATCGATGAAGCCCAGCACTTGGATTTCGATGTTCTCGAGCAAATTCGGTTACTGACCAACCTTGAAACCGACAGCGAGAAGCTTCTCCAGATTATTCTTATTGGCCAGCCGGAGTTAACGGAAAAGCTGGGCAGGCCCGAGTTAAGGCAACTGAACCAGCGCATAACAGCCCGCTACAACCTCGAGGCACTGAGCCTTGAGGAAACGAACGCCTACATCAGGCACCGCTTACAAATTGCGGGATTACCCGCCGGGCGTGAACTGTTTGCCCCGGGTGTGGTGCGTGCCATTCACAAACGCGCTCAGGGAATTCCTAGGCAAATCAACTTACTGTGTGACCGAGCGCTGCTAGGGGCGTATGGCCGTAAACTGGATCGCGTCAACCGTCGCCACGTTGCAGCTGCGGCTGAAGAAGTTTTTGGCGCATCTCATGCCTCGGTTAATCGGTCCTCGGTGCCACTGTGGCTTTGGATTTTTGGCGGTGTCTGTTTTGGCGGTCTGTTACTGCTGTTTGCGCTGGGTTTCAGGGCCAGCCCATTACCCCTGCCAGCTCCGTCAGTTGCCGATGATTTGGGGCCTGCTACTTCGGTAATGCCGGACGATCTTGGTGCTGACGCCGGGGAAGGTGTTAGTACTGGGAATGGGGTGCAGGCGGCGGGGTGGTTGATCAATGAAAACTTAGCCCTCGAGCAGCTATGGCAGCTCAACAGTGACGCACCTTTTCCAGCGGGTGTTTGCGGCGGCTCAGAGATTGAGGCAGAAGTTGATGGCCTGCGCTGTCTACAGGGGGCTGCCCAAGTTTGGGATCCGATCATTGCCCTCAATCGTCCAGTGGTGCTCGATATGCAAACCCCCGGACGCTTCTCGGCAGCAACACTGGTGGTCGCTTTTGAGGGGGCGGTAGCGTGGGTTCTGAGTGGTAATGCAGTAGAGCGCGTCAGGCTGGTCGATATAGCAACGGCTTGGCGGGGTCGCTATCGCATGTTTTGGCAGCCACCCCAAGGGTGGGGCCGACCGCTGGTCGAGGGGGATGTTGATCCCGTAATCACGGTGGTGGCACAGCTTTTTGCAACACTGGATCAGCAGGTCACGCCGTTGACCGAACAGCGTTTTACCCCTGCCCTTGCAGAGCGAGTTCGGTTGTTTCAGGCCCAACAAAACCTGACTGCCGACGGCGTCGTTGGTGTTCAAACTCTGTTAAAGCTCAACGATGCATTGGGTATAGGGCTCGCCCCCGATGTGGCGCTGCGTCGTGCGCAGTGGCTAACGGAGGGGCCTTGATATGTCGATGATTCTCGATGCTCTAAAGCGTTCTCGGGAGGATGGAGATGTTTCTAATGCGGTGCCCTCGATCGATACGAGTCACGAATTTACCGCGAAAAAAGTGGTGCCTTTCATTGGATTTCAAGGGCTGGCTATTAGCATTGGAGTAGTTGCGTGTATTGCCATCGGAGTGCTGACGATGCAGAACGTTTCTCAGGGTCAGCTAGGGGAACCGCCCCCAGAACAAGACCCTGTGGCCGCAACTTTAGCGACGGCAGAACCCCAAGCTCCTAAAACGCCATTGCAGCGCTCGACAAGTCCTGTGCCAGAGACGTCCGCCTCTTCGCTGACACTCGGTCGTCATAGCGGTGGTGTCGCCCAACAAGCTCAGGTCGCGAAAAAAAACACCTCAGCTAACAGCACCCAAGTAACGGCACTGTATCGTAAGGTAGAGGCTGCCCCAGAAAACTGGGTTGGTGCGCCTGGCGCAAGGGCTACGGAAGAGCTCAAGCCCTCGTCTTTGGGTCAAACAGCCAATGCGTTTGAGAAGACGAATGTCCCTCAGTCCTCGTCTGCAGTGCTGCCCTCGGATGACGCGCCTGAAACGCCGCGCCCCGGTTCAGATTTTGCAGCGACGGAAAAAATGAGCGCCCCAAAAAGCACCGCAGAGACGCAGGTCAGCGACTCAGCGGCCTTACCTCTGGATATTGCGGCGGTAGTGGCGCGAGTGCAGGCGGAGCTGGGGGAGCGTGCTTTAGTGGCACATCCCACGCCGCTCATCGAGAATTTATCCCAGCAAAAAAAGAACGCAATTCCCACGGTGATGTACACCGGTCACGATTGGCAGCCGGGGGGGACGTCTTGGGTGACGTTAAATGGTATTGCGCTGCAAGAGGGCCAGAAAAACAGTGGCTTTAAGGTGGAAGAAATTTTGACGGACAGCGTAATTTTAAACTATCGCGGTACAGCGTTCCGTCTAAGGTCACTCAACAGCTGGGTGAATTTATAAACCTTTAGTGGTTGGCGGGGCATCAGGGGGCGGGGTCAGGGATATCCCGATGTATCGCCTTAATTCCCGCATGAACTTCCTCTGACAGCACGACATCAAGGCTGCGTATGTTGTCCTCCAACTGGGCCAAACTGGTTGCTCCAATAATATTCGATAGGAGAAAAGGTCGAGTGTTAACGAAGGCCAGGGCCATTTGTGCAGGATTTAAGTCGTGCTCTTCAGCGAGGCTCACGTAGCGTTCAGCGGCGTCCCATGTAGGTTTAGATGCATAGCGTGCAAAACGTTTGAACAACGCCAGTCTGGAGCCCTCTGGCAGCGCGCCATCGCGGTACTTACCGGTCAGCAATCCCATAGCCAGTGGGGAATAGGCCAGTAGGCCAATATCTTCCCGATGGGAAATTTCGGCTAGACCAACTTCAAAGGTTCGATTCAGTAAGCTATAGGGGTTTTGTATCGACTGGGGTCGGGGCAAGCCTTCGCGTTCGGCGGTTTGTAAAAAAGTCATGACGCCCCAAGGTGTTTCGTTGGAAAGCCCGTAGCTGCGGATCTTGCCCTGCTGAATGAGCGACTCGAGAGTGCGCATCACCTCCTCAAGTGGGGTCCAGCTTGAGTCTGAATCATTGTGGTGGGTGTAGCCTCTGACGCCGAAACAATTAGTGACGCGTTCGGGCCAGTGTAACTGGTACAGGTCGATGTATTCGGTCTGTAATCGTTGCAGACTGTTATCAACCGCTTCGATCAAATGCTCGCGGGTGAAGCGCGGACCACCGCGCAAAAAATCGAACTCTTCACGAGGGCCAGTGGCTTTTGTTGCAAGTATCCAATCTTCGCGGCGTCCCGAGTTAGCAAACCAGCTGCCAATATATTGCTCGGTTCGCCCTTGGGTCTCCGCCCGCGGCGGCACGGGGTACATCTCCGCCGCGTCCATGAAATTAATACCATGCTCCAATGCGTAATCAATTTGGGCATGGGCTTCCTGCTCGGTATTTTGTTCGCCCCAGGTCATGGTTCCTAAACAAATACGAGATACGGCTTGACCGTTGATATCAGTAAGACTCATTTCGGTTGCTCAAAGGGTGACAGTAAAAGATGTTTTGCCGTTGATGGTGCAGATGAGCTTAAAGGCCCAAAAAATTTGCCATGGCATCGTGAACCTCGCGTTGGCGTAGAAACCCCGGCAGCAGCCCTTGGCCCACGTCATTGGCAAAGAGCGGGACATTGGCACCAGTGTGCTCCTCAGAAAGAAACCCATTGGTGGCGTAATTAATGGTCATTAAGCTGCCATCAGGCATGGTGATTCGCGCGACGTGCCCGGGTGAGTACACCGGGACTGGAACTTCAGCGTAGAGGCTAGGCTCTGGAATGATTTGAGCGGCCTGAGCGTGATCGGCGGTAACAATGATCAGTGTCTGAGGGTGCGTCTCGGCATACTTTAAGGCCACACTGACGACTTCTTCGAGTTGCGCTATTTCACCCAGAGAGCCACAGGGATTACGCACATGGCTCTCTTTGTCGATGGAGGCCGATTCGACCATTAGAAATAATCCTTTGCCGTCAGGCTGCGTTAGCCGATCTAGAGCAACCTGAGTCAGTTCAGCTAACCCAGGGGTGTTGCGGTAAGCCGGATTGGGCTCACAGGTAATCGGATCTGGCTGGGTAACGCTGCCCAGTCGCCAATCCAATTTATTGAGGGCACTGGTATCGGGTTGTTCGGCTACCCGCCCATCAGAGCCCTGCAAGCGCACCGGCAGATGCCCGCTAGCAAATAATCCTATCAGTCGCTTATTGGAGTCTGCCTCAGCCAGCATTGCAGGGTCGGTGACAACCGTAATCTTCTGTGACTCAGCCATCTCGAGGGCGGTTTTTCCAGATGTCGGATCCGCGGTGGTGAAGTGAATCAGCCCGCCTCCAAGAACCACGTCGATAGGTGCCTTCATAATTTGTTCTGCGATCGATCCGGGGCCGCCGTTACTGGTGGCATCTTGCGGGCATCCGGCGTAGGCGAGGCTGTAGAGTTCACCGCCTAAAATAATATCGGGGTTTTCACAGCCTCGGCTGGACACGTGACTCATAAAACTAGCCGGTGTTGCGTCGGTAACCGAGCTGCTGCTTACAATGCCCGTTTTAAACCCTGCTGCATGTGCGCGCTGAGCAATGGTGGTCAAATCTTTATCGCTAGCGCTGGTACCGACACGCCCCATTTGTGTCGTGACGCCCGTCGCCAGCGTCGTCGCGGTATTTGCGGAGTCGGCCACATAAACCCAGTCAGTGTTTTTGCCCTCGGTTTGAACCTGAACTGCCGCACGGACGGGGAGGGCATCGATGACTAATTGGCCGTCATGCCCTGCCAAAAAGTTTCGGCCCATAGTGACATGTTGGTCGTCGAAGCCGTCACCAATAATCAAGATAACAGCGCGCGGATCGCTGGCTGTATCGGTACTCACAGCGGGCTGCGCCACAGTGAGGCCACTGAAGCCAATAAAAACAAAAGAAATGATTGAGCGAAGCATGATTAACCTCAGGTCAAAGTGCGATTGGGCGCAAAATTTAGTGACACAGAGTACGGCTCTACTGGCACTGCCGCAAGGATATGGCATCATGCGCACCTCGACAGAAATTGTGGTGGTCAAATAGCATGCTAGTGATACGTAAACCGGGTCTTTTGGCGCTGTGCGCTCTCCTCTTGCCGACTCCGGCGTGGGCTGGGGAAATTTCTCCTGCTGACACCGCTTGGCTTTTAACGGCGACCGCGCTGGTTTTATTTATGACCTTACCCGGGTTGTCGTTATTTTACGGGGGGTTAGTTCGGGTTCGAAATGTGTTGTCGGTGCTGATGCAGTGTTTCGCGTTGGCCGCACTTATGTCACTGGTTTGGTTTGTCGTGGGTTATACATTGGCTTTTGGTTCTGCAGGTGTAGAGCAGGGCGCTTGGATCGGCGACCTGGGTAATTTCATGCTGATGGGCATTGAGTTTGACGGCGTCAACGGTTCGATTCCTGAATCTTTGTTTGTCATGTTTCAGATGACCTTCGCTATTATTACGCCGGCGCTCATTATTGGTGGTTTCGCCGAGCGCATTCGATTTTCCGCTTTGCTGTTATTCAGTACGGCTTGGTTACTGCTCGTGTATGCGCCCATATGTCATTGGGTATGGGGTGGCGGTTGGCTGGGGGCCATGGGTCTTCAGGATTTTGCCGGTGGCACAGTTGTGCACATCACGGCAGGCGTTGCTGCTTTGGTAGCCGCCATCATGATGGGGCCCCGCCGAGGCTTTGGGTCAGTAGCGATGCCGCCCCACAACCTCACCATGACTGTGACCGGAGCGGGCATGCTGTGGGTGGGCTGGTTTGGCTTTAATGCCGGCTCGGCAGTGGCGGCTGATCAAAGTGCGGCTATGGCAATGTTGGTGACGCACCTGTCTGCGGCTTGCGGCTCTCTGGCGTGGATGGCCATGGAGTGGCTGCGTCATGGTAAGCCCTCGGTTCTCGGTATTGTTACTGGCATGGTTGCAGGTCTGGGCACGATCACTCCGGCATCGGGTTCAGTGGGCCCCGCAGCAGCGGTGGTAATTGGGCTCACCGCAGGTGTCGTTTGCTACTTTGCAACGATCACCCTGAAAAATCGCTTGAAAATTGATGACAGCCTCGACGTTTTCCCCGTTCACGGTGTCGGGGGTATTTTGGGAACGCTGCTGGCAGGTATCTTTTGCTCACCGAATCTTGGCATCTTTAGCGGCAACGGTTTTTCCGATGGTATTGACAGTATCGGCGGTCAGCTTGCCGTTCAGGCGACCGGTGTCGGCGCAACGTTTTTATACACCTTGGTCGTGAGTTGGGTCCTTTTCAAGGTGGTAGATGCCCTTGTGGGTCTCCGGGTTGATAGTGATGAAGAGACCATTGGGCTAGATCTGGTACTCCACGACGAGCGCGGTTACGACCTCTAGCATGGCGCCGCGTTTGGCCTAAGTGGGGCCCCCAGCGGGCAGGGCCTCTGGCTAGCGACCTTTGCATCGGCAAGTCTGGGGCTTAGCCACTATCTGTGGCTAATGCTAATAGGAGCGCCGTCCGTCTCAACGGTAACGCTTAATCTCTTCGCAGTGCATCGTTACTGGCGATAGGCGTCGGAAATCGGGTGACTACGAGGTAACTCGAGATCAGCAGCGTAAGGATTGTCGTCGCCTGAATCAGCGTATGGGCAGTAGGGCTCAGGCGACCGGACTCAAGGGCCACTACGGCAATGAGTAAGGCGAATTCGCTACATTGACCCAATCGAAACCCAAGATTCCACGCTAGCTTTGGCGATTCGCTTACGCCCCGCAGCAGCATTTGGTAAACCACGGGTTTTAAGCACAAGAAGCTGAGTGCTAGAACCACCGCAGCTGCAGCGACGTTGGGAAGAGCGGAAACGTCAAATTGTGCGCCCACGGAAAAGAAGAAGATGACGAGGAAGAAGTCGCGTAGAGGTTTCAGGCTTACCGCAATGTACTGAGCGA
Organism: Luminiphilus sp. nBUS_16; assembly: GCF_051201645.1. Taxonomy (GTDB): domain Bacteria; phylum Pseudomonadota; class Gammaproteobacteria; order Pseudomonadales; family Halieaceae; genus Luminiphilus. Next base: position 1,336,487 of record NZ_CP179205.1, read on the forward strand.
TGGGGCTCGTTGCGACGGCCACGCCAGCGATAAAGGCGCCGACCTCTGCGCTTAGCCCCATCAGTGCTGCCAGCTCGGCAATGCCAAGGCACCAACCCACGGAAAGCAGAAAAATATACTCATGATACCGATCAAATCGAGCAATCAGTGGAATGAGGATAAATCGAACGGCAGCCCAGCAGCCCATAGCCAGTAGGGGCAGCATAATCAGGGGGCGAGCGACCGACCAAATTACGGAGGTTCCAGTATCGCTGCTTTGTAACCACACCAATACGACGATGGCGATCAGATCCTGAAACAGCAACAATGCGACCAGAACTTCGCCAAGGTGTTTATGGTGCAACACGGTCGTGGGCAACAGCTTGATGCCAATAATGGTGGAAGAAAACATGAGGGCAGCACCCACAAGGAGGGCATCGTTGTGGGCGAAACCAAAACCCCGAGTAATTGCGTACCCTATGGCGATATAGATTCCCGAGCTAGCTAGGGCGACCCAGCTTGAGCTTTTCATGCTGTTCAGCAGGGCTTTTGGCTGCATATCGAGGCCGAGCAAAAATAGCAGGAAAATAATACCAACGTGCCCCGCATCGCTGACTAAAGCCGTATTGCTCACCAGTCCGGTGCCGAAAGGCCCTAAGGCTGCACCCAAAATGATGTACGCGATAATTATGGGTTGCCGGGTATACAGTGCAATGGAGGCAAACACTGCCGCCCCTAAAAATATAGCGGCGAAGGTAAACGTGATGCCCCCAAAATCCATAAATTCCCCGTGTTCGTGCATAACGTGAGCGGCAATACGCCTGCTCAAGGCCTACCCTAGTCTACGACAATCTGCAGATTAGGTAGCAATTGGCTTTGCTTTGGCGGCCGGTTTCTTTCAAAATACGCCCGCTGAATATTAACGGCTACATTTATCCCTTTTGAAAGGAAAGATACGATGTCTCAAAGTAATTTGTCTGACGGCGCTGCCGATGGCCTGGCGGCCGTGATTATTGTTTCCGTAGTGGTTACGTGGGTAGTGTTCTGGCTCGGTGGTATGCCTGCCTGAGCCCGTTCTAGCGAGCCACGATCCATTGCACCAATAAGACCAAGCTCCCTACAAATATCGCCGCGAAGACCAACCCCGCGGCGATGAAAACCCCCGGGCTGCCACCGTTAAAATCTCGATCCCGATTTTTCGCACTTTGCACACCCAGTGCCGCGGCAAATATGCTCTGCAGTAAGTCTAGCCAGGACAGCTTGTTCGTTGGCGTTGGAGTTTCATTGTCGTGCTGTGTCATGTCAGTTGTCAGTGCCGCGCCGCATACATCCCGCCTAGAATACCAACTCGGAGACCTCAGCGTCGCGTTGTTTTTCAGTAAGGTACACCCTAAGCCTCATCAAGAATTGGGGCCAGCCAGTATTTAAGGTCGTCAATAGATTCGCCCTTACGTTCTGCTAAGTCGGACACTTGGTCATTGCCAATTTTACCCACCGAAAAGTAACGCGATTCTGGGTGGGAGAAATACAGGCCACTGACTGCCGCTGTAGGGTACATCGCATAGCTCTCTGTCAGCGACACGCCACAATTCTTTTCGACATCCAGTAGTTTAAACAGCGTAGCTTTCTCGGTATGGTCTGGGCAGGCGGGGTATCCCGGCGCTGGCCTGATACCGCGGTATCTTTCGCGAATTAACTCTGCATTTTCCAAAGTTTCTTCTGGGTCATAACCCCAGTAGTTGGTTCGAACTTCGCGGTGGAGCTGTTCGGCGAAGGATTCGGCGAGGCGGTCGGCGAGGGCCTTAAGCATGATGGCATTGTAGTCGTCGTGCTCGGCTTCGAAAGCCTTGGCGCGCTCTTCAACACCGTGCCCCGTCGTAACGCAGAAGCCGCCTATCCAATCCGAAGGTCCCTGTTCTGGTGCCACAAAGTCTGCCAAAGACAGGTTGCTTTCACCTTCACGTTTCTGCAGTTGCTGACGCAGGTGATGCAAGTCAGCTAGGGGTTCATTTGCCGCGTTGAACAGTCGAATATCGTCGCTGCCGACCCGCTGAGCTCGCCAAAAGCCAATAACGCCATGGGCTTGTAGCCAGCCCTCGTTGATGATTTGGTGCAGCATGGATTGAGCGTCGGCAAAGAGTTGCCGCGCTTGCTCGCCGACAACATCGTCCTCGAGGATGGCTGGGTATTTGCCGTGTAGATCCCAGGTGATAAAAAATGGTGTCCAATCAATGGTGTCGATCAAAGTTTCTAGCGGATAGTCCTTTAATGTCTTCACGCCTAAAAAGCTTGGCTTCGGTGGCTGATAGGTATCCCAGTTCCCAGCGAAGGCGGCTTCAACCGCTTCGCTGTAGGCAAGGCGATCGCTGCGTTTCTTTCTGCGAGCTACTCGATCGCGCACCACAACATATTCTTCGGCGATATTTTCAGCAAAAGCTTTCTTTGACGAGCCCAAGAGCTTGCTGGCCACGCTGACACTGCGCGATGCGTCGGGTACGTAAACTACCGCATCATTCTGATACGCCGGGCAGATTTTGACCGCGGTATGGGCCTTAGAGGTGGTGGCGCCTCCAATCATAAGGGGGATTTGAAACCCTTCTTGCTGCATTTTTCCCGCAATGTAGGACATTTCTTCAAGGGACGGTGTGATGAGTCCAGACAAGCCAATAATGTCGACCTGCTCTTCACGAGCCACCCTGAGAATGTCTTCGCAGTGCACCATGACGCCCAGATCGACAATTTCATAGTTGTTGCACTGCAGCACAATACCCACAATGTTTTTACCAATGTCGTGAACATCGCCTTTGACAGTGGCCAGCAATATTTTGCCGTTGTTTTTTGCGGCGCCGGACTTCTCTTCCTCAATGAACGGTTGTAGGTAGGCAACTGCCTGCTTCATTACGCGCGCTGATTTGACCACTTGAGGCAGGAACATTTTACCTTCGCCAAAGAGGTCACCAACGGTATTCATGCCGTCCATGAGTGGACCTTCAATGACATCGATAGGGCGCGTTGATTGCTGCCGTGCTTCTTCCGCGTCGTCTTCAATGAATTGGGTAATTCCTTTTAGGAGGGCGTGCTGTAAGCGGCTGGCTACAGGTGCTTCCCGCCAACTTAAATCCTCGACCCGACTGCGACCACCGGTGCCGCGATATTCCTCGGCGAGCTCCAAGAGTCGTTCAGTAGCATCATCTCTGCGGTTTAGGACTAAGTCCTCCACTGCAGCTTTCAGATCGGCTGGTAAGTCGTCATAAACAGCCAGCTGCCCTGCGTTGACAATTCCCATGTCCAAGCCCGCAGCGATCGCGTGGTACAAAAAGACCGAATGGATCGCTTCGCGGACCGGGTTATTACCGCGAAAGGAGAAGGACACATTAGAAACGCCTCCAGAAATTCTTGCCCCGGGCAAATTGCGCTTGATCCAGCGGGTGGTCTCTATGAAATCGACAGCATGGTTGTTGTGGACTTCAATGCCTGTTCCGATGGCAAAGATATTGGGGTCAAACATGATGTCAAAGGGATTGAAGTCGAGCTTCTCTCTCAGCAGGTCATAGCTGCGTTGGCAAATGGCCTTACGACGATCCAGGGTATCGGCTTGACCGTCCTCGTCGAAAGCCATAATGACAACGCTGGCCCCGTAGCGCTGGCACAGGGCGGCTTGCTCTAGAAACTCCGCCTCCCCAGCTTTTAGGCTGATGGAGTTAACAATGGATTTGCCCGGTATGCACTTCAACCCAGCCTCAATAACGCTCCATTTTGAGGAGTCCACCATAATGGGTACCCGAGCGATGTCGGGCTCCGAAGCAATAAGGTTTAGGAAGCGCACCATGGCAGCTTCTGCATCCAGCATGCCTTCGTCCATGTTGATGTCTATGATTTGCGCACCGTCCTCAACCTGCTTGCGTGCCACGTCGAGAGCTTCCTCGTACTCATCATCAAGAATGAGGCGTTTAAATCGTGCCGAACCTGTCACATTGCAGCGCTCGCCAACGTTGACAAAGTTTTTTCCGGTGAAGGCAAAGCTTTCAAGACCACTGAGATAAGTGTCTTCAGGGGGAGCAGGCAAGCTGCGTGGCGCATGTTCAGCGACAGCGGACGCGATTGTGGTGATATGTTTTGGCGTTGTACCGCAGCAACCTCCGGCAAGATTCAAAAAACCCTGCGCGGCAAACGTATCGAAGTCAGCGGCCATATCTTGAGGCGTTTCGTCATACTCACCGAACGCATTGGGGAGGCCTGCGTTTAAGTGAGCGCTGAAATAACAAGCGCTGACTTTCGCGAGCTCCTCCAAAAAAGGCTTCACCTCCCGAAACCTGCGACCGCAGTTGCTGCCTACGATCAAAGGTCGGGCGTGGGCAATTGCGTGCCAAAAAGCCTCGCCGGTTTGCCCCGACAGCAAACGCCCGCTGGTATCGGGAAATGTCGCGGAAACCATAAGGGGCAGTTCAACCCCCAGCTTGTCCATGGCCTCTCGACATCCAAATAAAGCGGCCTTGGCGTTCAAGGTATCGAAGACCGTTTCAATCATGAGGATATCTACACCTCCGTCAATCAGCGCTTCGGTCGCCACGCGGTAGTCATCCTTCAACACATCGAAGGTAATATTGCGTGCTCCGGGATCGTTGACGTCGGGTGAGATAGATGCGGTGCGAGGTGTCGGGCCCAAGACTCCTGCCACAAACCGTGGTTTATCGGGATTACTTTGAGTGACTTCGTCGGCGGCGGCTCGCGCCAGTCGCGCCCCTTCGCGATTGAGGTCCCAAACGATAGATTCCAATTGATAGTCGGCCTGCGCAGTAGCCGTAGCGTTAAACGTGTTGGTTTCAATCAGGTCAGCGCCAGCCTCGAGATAGGTTTTATGAATCGCAGAAATGACGTCTGGGCGAGTCAGGGTGAGCAGGTCATTATTGCCCTTCAGGTCTAGGCTGTGGTTTACAAAGCGCTCACCGCGATAGTCGGCCTCAACCAGAGCCCGCTCTTGAATCATGGTGCCCATAGCACCGTCGATCAGCATGATTCGCTGCTCAAGAGCGGTGATTAGTGCGCTAGCAGAGGGTTTTGTGTAGGTTGGAAACCGAGAGTTTTGCATTTTAGGTTATACAACTGATTAAAAATGGGAGTATTATGATATATCAAAATAAATTGATATATAACCCCGATCGCAATTTGGGGTGAAAAGCCCACCGTATTTTGACCTACCCCATTAGTCGGGTATTATGGCCGGCGTCAATGACGTTCACTGATTTCGCAGACGAGAAACCCCATGATTACGATTACTGAAGCCGCTCGGGAATACCTTGGAGAACTGCTGGATAAGCAGGAGGACGCCCTAGGTGTGCGCGTCTTTATCAATCAGCCCGGAACCCCAAAAGCGGAAACGTGCATTGCGTACTGCCGAGAGGGTGATTTGGAAGAGGGCGATGTCGAGGAAGATTTCGGCCACTTTAAGGCATGGTTTCAGGGGCGCAGCGTGCCTTTTTTGGAAGACGCCATGGTGGACTACAACAAAGACAAATTTGGCGGCCAGCTGACCATCAAGGCACCGAATGCGAAAATGCCTCGCGTTGACGTCGATAGCCCTATAGAGGACCGTATTAATTACGTGCTGTATAACGAAGTTAACCCGTCACTCGCCGCTCACGGCGGTGAAGTGTCTCTGGTCGAAATTACCGAAGACGCTTTTGCCATTCTTAAGTTTGGAGGAGGGTGTCAGGGGTGCAGCGCGGTGAGCATGACCTTGAAAGATGGTGTCGAGAAAACATTACTGGAGCAAGTGCCAGAGCTTGTTGGTGTGAGGGATGTCACTGATCACTCGGACCGCAGCCAGGCTTATTACTGAAAAGCTACGACTTGTCTGGCCCAACATCGGGATTGCCTGTAGTTAGAGCTTGGACCTTAGAGCCAGCGACAGTGGCCTAGCAAAGGCAGTCGCGCCTCAATCCCTCAAAAGCTTTCTTCCAAACACGCCCCAGGCTGAATGCACAGGAGCTGATCTAAGCCTGCATGCGCTGGGGCAGCACCGCGCGCAGCTGCGCGGCAATGTCCAGCAACAGTGACTCAGTGGTTTCCCAGTCGATACATCCGTCGGTAACGGAGACGCCGTACTCCAGCTCTTCAAGGTTGGATGGAATTTTCTGGTTGCCGGCCCGGAGGTTGCTTTCCAGCATTAGCCCAATAATGGACCGGTTGCCTGCAACGATTTGCTCAGTGACATCTGCAGCGACTAACGGTTGGCGTTCGGGCTGTTTTTCGGTGTTGGCATGGCTGCAGTCCACCATAATATTGGCGGGTAAGCCGGCTTTATCAAGGGCCTCCTCACACAGCGCAATATGCTGGCTGTTGTAGTTAGGGCCAGCCGTTCCACCTCTCAAGACGACGTGTCCGTAGCGGTTGCCCCGGGTCTCAAACACGGAGACTTTGCCTTCGCTGTTGATACCTAAAAAGCGATGGGGGTTGCACACAGACTTCATGGCGTTCACGGCAACTTCGAGACCTCCATCGGTACCGTTTTTAAAACCAACGGCTGAAGAGAGGCCGCTAGCCATTTCTCGATGGGTTTGTGACTCGGTGGTTCTGGCCCCAATTGCTGACCAGCTAATCAGATCCTGTAAATATTGTGGTGTGATGGGGTCTAGAGCTTCGGTAGCCGTCGGCAACCCCAGCTGCTGGATATCTTTTAATAGGGAGCGCCCGATTGTTAAGCCCGCTTCGATATCAAAGGAGTCATCGAGATGGGGGTCATTAATCAGCCCCTTCCAGCCAACAGTTGTTCGAGGTTTTTCAAAGTAAACTCGCATGACTAGCAAAAGGGCGTCGTCCACTTGCTCAGCAAGATGCTTGAGTTTCTGGGCGTACTCCATGGCAGCATTGACGTCGTGAATGGAGCAGGGTCCAACGACCACCATCAGTCGATGGTCCGTTCTATCGAGGATGTTTTCGATAGCCTCCCGAGTTTCAGCGACGCGGTCCTGCAATGCTTCGCTGACGCCTACTGTGTCGCGTAAGGCGGCAGGTGATACCAGAATTTTCTGAGCAGCGACGTTAACATTGTGAACATGGGGTTTGGACATGCTAGTTTGCCTGCAATATTCAAAGAAACTTGGGATACGGCAATGTGGGTAGTCACAGGCCGACGCGCACCGGATTCTAACTGTCTGAACCCGAAGCGTCATGTGGTGATTTGTAAAAAACTTGGAGTGTGGTTTTGAGAGCGGCGGTTGACTTATCACCCTTTCGAGAATTCTTGACGCAGGGTGCCGTGTTTTTGACCCCCGGATTGCGTCTGTCTCGTGTCATGACACAGGCGGTGGTTGAAGAGCAAATGAGGGGCGGGCAAGCGGTTACGCAGCCGCCAACAATTCGGCCGGTAGATGGTTGGCTCGAATCTGTCTGGCGCCAGCAGGTTGAGGCCGGCAATTTGCCGCCTCGTCGTCTCCTTGGTCGGGTGGCAGAGCGAAGGCTCTGGATGCAGATTATTCGGGCCGATATGGAGCGTCAGGCGGACTTTAGTCTCATAAAGCCAACTGCCGCTGCGGAGCAGGCGCTTCGGGCCCGCCAGCTGTGGCTAATGTGGGGGGGTAACCCAGAGAACAAGACACAGCGCCAATACTTTGGCTTTGACCCCGATTGCGCCACTTTCGACCGATGGTGCTCAGAGTTCACTGCCCAGTTGGCGCGCAAGGGTTGGGCGACGCGCGCCGATATTTATCGCAGTTTGCTGACTGTGCCTGTCTCGTCAAAAGAAATTGTTGTGCTATGCCACGTGCTGCAGCTACCACCATTGACCCATCAAGTCTTGAGTCACTTGGCTTCTTTGAAAATTCCTGAAGCGTTGGGAGAGCAGAGTCTTTTGCCGCTTGCGACACAGCAATTTCCCAGTCGGCGAACAGAGGCAATGGCCATCGCCGCATGGGCTGCTCGAAGACATCGAGAAAACCTGGGAAGCACTGCGATTGTATTACTCGATTTTGAGCGCGACCGTCCGGACCTCGAATACCAGCTACGCAGAGAATTTGATTGTTTGGGGGCGCGCTACGCGGCATTACCTGTCAACTTCAGCTCTGGGATGCCGTTGTCCAAGACGCCAATGTTTCGTGACGCTTTGCTGGCGCTGCGCTTGGCGGTCGCTAATGAGAAGGTCAGCTTGGCGCGAAGTGAGGTGTTGGCATTATTGCGATCACCGTTTCTTCATGGGGGTGAAGACCTCGATGGCGTTGGGTTACTGCAGTTGCGTAAGGCGTGCACTGAGTTGTCTAGCGAAGTTATTGATAAGCGCGATTTGCACCATTTGGCTGAAATTTATGCCCCTGAGTCCCACTTAACCCGCGCTTTACAGCTGTTGCGTACCGATCGCGCTACGCAAGGAAAACGCTTGCCCTCACTGTGGTTAGATACGATTCGAGAGGTTCTAAAGCTTTGGCAGTGGCCCGGTCGCGCCGCCCTTGATTCCCTCGAGTATCAGCAGTTTGAGCGCTTGGAGATCGCGTTGGATGAGCTGGTGGTGCAGGACTGTATTACTGGGGAGCTCACTTTTCAGCAGCTCACGCTCCTTTGGGAGCAGTGCTTGGATGATCGTGTTTTTCAGCCAAAGACTGACGATACTGCAGTACAGGTTTTTGGCCCTCAGGAAGTGGTGGGTTTACAGATTGACGCTCTTTGGATTTGCGGCCTTCAGTCGGGTTCATTACCTCCAAGGGCTCAGCTGCTGCCTTTCTTACCCAATCGCCTGCAACATGAGTTAGGTCTGCTTAGCGCTGACAGCGCGGCACTTGAGAAGTCTGCGATTGCACTGCTCAGCAGCTTAAGGACCACCCATGGTGATGTCAGTGCTAGTTACGCCAGTGTGCAGGAGGGTCTCGAGGTTTTGCCCAGCCAGCTCGCCTGTGCAATACCGCCACACGACCCCGTTAAGGAACAACAGGCGCCCGACCACTGGCCCATGCCGTCGCCGCTAGAATCATTGGATGAGGGCAATGTAGCCGTCGCAGGCGCCGTTATTCAATGGGGTGGCGGTGCCAGCGTAATCAGTAACCAGTCTAACTGTCCGTTTCGTGCGTGGGTTAGTCATCGCCTGGGTCCTGCAAATGTGGCCACGCCGGTATTTGGATTAACGGCAGCAGAGCGTGGCAACGTTGTTCACGACGCGCTGCATTTCACTTGGGAGGTTTTAAAGGACAGTGACAGCCTGCGAGCTATGACCCCCGCTCAGGTTGACGCCCTTATTCAGGACTCAACAGAGAGAGCTGTTCAGAGTTTAGAGCGCCGTGCACAAGGGCGGCATTGCAATATCAGAAAGCGGGTTGGCAGTGCTTGTCTTGATTTGGAGGTTCAGCGTGTCGCTGCTTTGCTAAAGAGCTGGTTGGAGTTCGAGGTACAGCGAGAAGGTAACTTTTACGTCCTTGAGCAAGAGGACAGTCATGAACTGCCTTTGGGCTCTCTGGTACTCAAGCTTAGGCCTGATCGTATCGATCGGTTAGATGACAACCGTCAAGTGGTTATCGACTATAAAACAGGCAGTGTTCGCCGCTCGAGTTGGCTGGGGGAGCGTCCCGGCGACCCTCAATTACCCCTTTACGCGCTGCTCAATGAGAGTGTCGAAGGGGTCGCTTTCGGTCGAGTCCATCAAGACGGCGCAGAGTACGTGTTCTTGGGCGAGGCACTGGGGCTAGGCGTTAAAGAAGTCCCCTTGCCAGATCAAGTAAAGCAGTATGAGACAGTGCCCATAGAAAGCTGGGAGGCACTGCGAACTTCTTGGCGACATCGACTAGAACGATTGGCTGATGACTTTGTCAAAGGCCACGCCGCCATTGATCCACAACCTCAAGCCTGCCGCTATTGTGCCCTGGGTAGCGTCTGTCGATACACTCAAACTGCAGACTTAACCGACGAGGCCCTGCAAGGCGGGTTGGGAGATGCCTTGTGAGCGGTAGCGATACGCAGATTCGAGCGACGGCTCTCGATCCCAGTCGCAGCTTTTGTGTCACTGCCCCCGCGGGTTCAGGTAAGACCGAGTTACTTACCCAGAGAATTCTGGCGCTGCTCCCCACGGTTGACCGCCCAGAGCAGGTATTGGCGATGACCTTCACTCGCAAGGCAGCAGCCGAAATGCGGGAGCGATTGCTGATGAAGCTTGACGAAGCCCGGGCGGGTGTTGAAGTTACCGCGAGTCACGAGCGACAAACTCGGGATTTGGCCCTAGCAGTGTTGGCCCATGCCGATAAACACAGCTGGTCCCTAGATCCTGAGGAATTTAACCTTCGCACCATCGATAGCCTTTGCGCCGATCTCACACGCCAAATGCCGATATTGAGCGGGCTTGGCGGCGCCGTCGAGATCACAGAGCACGATAAACCCCTGTTCGAGCAGGCCGTGATCGAGCTGTTTGCTGCGGTAGGTAGCAACACACTGGAGGGCGAAGACCTTAGCTCACTGTTGCTGCATTTCAATAACGACTGGGAATCGGTGCGCGGACTTTTGGTTGCGCTACTGGCTAGGCGGGGCGATTGGGGTGAGAAATTGGGACAGCACGCCGACCCCACAGAAGCGGCTTTAAGGTTGCAAGGAACCGTTGAATCCTTAGTTCAATCAATTGTTGCTCGTCTTTGCGATGAGTTTGGATCTTGTCTCGAAGAACTGCAGGCCTTGGCTCAGGCATCTGCTGATGAGTTGGGTAAGCCAGACGTGTATTTGGGCGCTGAGCATAGTGCTTTCGAAAGCTGGAAGGCGGCTGCTCATATTCTTCTGACGAGCACCGACGCGTGGCGTAAACCCAACGGGGTGAATGTCAAATTGGGGTTTCCCGCAAAATCTGAGACTAAAGCACGATTGCAAGATTTGTTGGCGGCGCTAAGTGAGGGTCCCATACCCCCTGTTTTACTGGAGCTGCGGAGGTTGCCGGTTATATCCGACGATGACGCCAGTTGGCGATTGGTTTTACGGCTCTCTCGCTTGCTACCGGTGTTGCAGGCCCAGCTTTTGTTGGTGTTTCAGCGTGAAGGCCGTGTAGATTTCACCCATGTGGCCTTGGCAGCCTCACTGGCTTTAGGTTCTGATGATGAACCCACAGATCTAGCTTTGCGTCTTGATTATCAGATAGCACATATTTTGGTCGACGAATTTCAGGACACTTCGAACCAGCAATTTACGCTTTTGAAGAAGCTTGTGCGTGGATGGCACGAGCACAATGCGACGGGCGCGCCGCCTCGAACCGTTTTTATCGTCGGAGACGGCATGCAGTCGATCTACGGCTTTCGCTATGCGGATGTCAGCCTGTTTCTTGACGCAAAGGATTCAGGTATCGGAGGTTTGCCTCTTGAGTCTTTGGAGCTCACTAGGAACTTTCGCTCCCAAGCTGGTGTTGTTGACTGGGTGAATCGGGTGTTTGCGCAAGTTTTTCCTGCGGTGAGCAACTCTGAGCGCAGCGAAGTGAGTTATACCCAAGCAGTTCCGGTAAACGCAGCCCTCTCAGGGAATGCGGTAGAAGCACATTTGTTTCCCGATGATGTCGATTCGATGGAGGCTAATTGGATTGCTGAGAAAGTTGCTCAGATATATCAAGGTGAGCCCGATGCAACGGTTGCGGTCTTGCTGCGAGCGCGTAGTCATGCGGCACCTATTATTGCCGCGCTGCAACAGCAGAAGGTGCCCTTCTTGGGGCGTGATCTCGAAAAAATTGAGCACTCAGCGGCGGTTATGGACCTCCTGTCCTTATGCCGCTGGTTGGCTAATCCCGCCGATGAGGTTGCCGCTCTGGCTCTGCTGCGGGCGCCGTTTTGTGGTTTGCTGCTGTCTGAGATTTACCAATTGATTGAGGATCAGCCGCGACCGTTTAGTTTGCGAGCAATACTCCGCCGGGCGCCAGGCCTGCTAGACACTTTGGCCGTGAAGCGAGCCGGTTCGCTACAAGCCGCTTTGGACTGGGCTGAAACACGACGCGATCGGCTGTCGCTGCGAGTTTGGGTAGAACAAATTTGGTTGAAGCTTCAGGCGCCCTCAACTTTGTCGATTCAGGGCCGGGACGATGCCACACGTTTTTTCGATCTGCTCGCACGGGCAGACGTTGAGGGCATTGGTCTCGATCCTGACTGGTTGGAGGGCGCCTTGGAGCAACTTTACGCCAGCCATGACCACGGGCAATCTGGTGTGGAACTCATGACCTTGCATAAAGCTAAAGGGCTGCAATTTGACTATGTATTCATGCCGGCGCTGCACAAAGGAACTCGGCCTAATCAGCGGGACCTTTTGCGCTGGCATTTTCACACCCAAGCCGAGCAGCGCGAGCTGCTTATTGCAGCTGACGATCGGCAGAAAACGGCCCCTACGCTTTACAACTATCTAAATTGGCTGCAAAAACGGCGGGAGGCTGCAGAGCTGCGTCGACTGCTCTATGTCGGTGTTACCAGGGCGCGTTGTCGCGTGTGGTTGAGTGGCTTGGGCAAAGTCGAGAGTTCCGACGACGCACACCTAGGTTGGCCTGGCAGCAACTCGCCATTGGGTATTCTGCGTGAGGCACTGATCGATGAAGTGATCGAGCATGCAGCAGGGAGTGATACAGCGCCTTCAGAGGTAAACGTTAGCGCTCCGTTCCTCGATTCCGCAGCGTGTAATTTATGGCGGTTACCCTCAAGCCGGTTTCTGGGGCAGAACTCAGACGAGGGCGCCAATACGACGGTGTCCGAGCAGCAAGCTTTTCACCGTGAAGAATCGGCTTCTGTGCAATCCAATGGCCATTTTGTCGAGAGAACGGTGGGCGTCGTTGTACACAGGGCACTGGAGCTGTTGAGTCAGCGAGAGGCGCTACCCATTGGGGTGGACGCAGCGGTTCGTCGCGGACTGCAATTCGGGCTCATCGATAACGGGCTCGACGGTGAGGCATTGGCCGCTGCACTGATAAATGCTGAAGCAATGATCGCAGCCACACTCAACGACGAGCGGGGTCGTTGGATTCTTGGGCAGCATGAGGCGGCTCACAGCGAGTTGATTCTTATGTCCCGAGAAGGTGACAACCCGGCAGTGCAAAATATTATTGATCGAACGTTTATTGATGAAGCAACGGGCTATCGCTGGTTGATTGACTACAAAACGAGCCGACCTCATGGGGCAGAAACCCAGCAGGAATTTTTAGCACGAGAAGCTGACCACTACTTGGGGCAGCTGAAGCGTTACCGTGCTCTGATCGAAGCCTTTGATGCGACTGCAACTGTGATAAAAACAGCACTCTACTTTCCCGCTGACAGCCTGTGGCTGTGCCTTGAGGATGGCCTTTGATGCTAGCCCAGAATGTCAGTGACCGCTGGGCGATGAAGAGCAATGGGTACCCAGTTAAAGGAGCTATCCGAGTAACAGATTCTCCGTAAACCCCATCGCCTAGTAATAAGGGAGAAATACTCCGGCTATAGCGGATAGTGCGCACCACACTGAAGGTACGCTATGGACAATACTGCATGATCGAAAAGCAGTTACACTGGCCGCCGATTTGCTCGTGGCCAAGTCGCTGTGAGGCTAGAGCGCGCTTACTCGGTGCGGCGATTAACGAAATGGCAACAAAGCAATGGCAAATGTCGCAGACTTAATGATCTTGGCCCTCGCGGGGTTTACGACGTCACTAATGACGGCTGTGGTGGGTTTGGGTGGTGGCGTTGTGCTGATGCTGTTGATGCCCGGTTTGATGCCTCTAGCCGTTATCATCCCAATACATGCGGTGGTGCAATTTATTAGCAATTTTGCTCGGGTTGGTTTTGCTTTTCGTCACGCGGATTTAACGCTTTTGCTGCCCTTAACTTTGGGCAGCCTGTTGGGGGCGGCGATTGGCAGTCCTGCGGTCGATCTTGTCAGCTTCGCAGTACTACCCGGGGTGGCGGGGGTGATGATATTGCTGGTTGTTTGGTTGCCCCTTGACCGATTTCTCCCTCAGGGCGGTGCAGCGTTGTTTGCCTTAGGGCTGTATCAGACCGGCTTGGGTATGGTTGCGGGTGCAACTGGGCCGTTGGGGGCGGTGGTTCTCAATCGAATCAATACGGAGCGTGAGTGGTTGGTCGTTAACACCGGTGTTTACATGACCATCAACCATGGCATCAGAGCTGTCGCTTTCGGGTTATTGGGGTTCGCCTTTAATGCCTGGTGGTTAACGATCACGGTTATGAGCCTGGCAGTCATTATCGGTAGCTGGTTGGGGACGCGTCTGCGACAGTCTGTGCCGCAAACAAATTTTGAAGCCGTCTTTAAATGGATCGTAACTGTACTCGCGTTGCGTATGGTGATTTTGACGGTGCTGGAGATAAAAGCGTGATGAAATCAGCCTCCCAAAATCGCTTGGGTATTTTACTGGCCTTAATTGCCAATTCAGTCTGGGGGTGTGCTGCTCTTTACTGGATACAGACAAAGCCGGTCCCGCCACTCGACGTTTTGGCGCACCGAGGTGTTTGGACACTGCCCGCGGTGTTGCTCGTTTTGCTGGCGTTTGGACGATTTAGGTCTACGCTTTTATTGCTGCGAGATTGGCACACGTTAAAATTCACCGCGTTGGCGGCATTTCTGATCTCGATTAATTGGGGGGTTTTTCTTTTTGCCGTGACTAATGGTCGTGCCACTGAGGCCAGTTTGGGTTACTTCATGCTCCCCATACTGACTGCGATGGCAGGAGTTTTAGTCTTCAAAGAGCGTCCAACTCGGCCACAGCAGGTAGCGATGGCCCTCGCCGTTTTAGCGGTGATGGTGCAGTTAGTTGCTGTAGGAACGCTGCCAATCGTCTCGTTAACACTCTCTATCTCATTTGCGACCTACAGCGTTATTCGTAAGTATATTCAAGCGGACGCGATTCAGGGGCTATTTATGGAGTCGTTGTTCTTGATGCCGGTTGGTGCCATTTGGCTTGTTTTGCATCAGGGCGGTGGGCTTTTTGAATACGGTTTGCGAACTGACTTGTTTTTGCTGGGTGCCGGCGCGTTAACAGCCGTGCCTCTTTTGACGCATGTCGCCTCAGCTCGAATTCTGTCGATGTCAACGGTCGGTCTTTTTTCTTATCTTGGGCCTTCCTTGCAACTGATCGTGGCTCAAACGATATTGGGTGAGTCGATTACTCCTGTGACACTCGCGTCTTTCCTAATCGTATGGTGTGGCCTTGCGTTCATTCTTTTTGATAATTTTCGCGCGCTTCACCGCACGAGAAAAAATCGAAGCTTAAGTGCGTCGAGTCTCAACAGCGATTAACCCTCAAAATTTTCGGCGTTGTGGTGCCTCGCACGAGACGTTAGCTAACCGCTTTGGGCCATTGTAATTTGCGCTTGGTCTCGGCCTCGAATCGGCGACGATCTTCCTCACTGTCAATATCACGGATGTAGTGATCATTTGTGGTTTGCCAGCGTTGGGTGTTTAAGGGGTTAGCCGTGCGCCAGGCGCCAGAGCCAAAGGTAGGGTCCCCGGATAAAATTTGTTTGATGACCTGACAGTCAAAAATCACGGGGTGGCCGGGTATGCCGGCTACCTCGGGTCCAATAAAGTGCATCGAAGGCTCGCGCGTTCTAAAAATGTCATAGACGGCCCGATAATCCTCAGCGTTGAGTAAGGGTAGGTCAGAGGGGCATATCAGTAGATTATTCACTTTGGCTGACAGCTCAGAGACGCCTAAGCGCACTGACGCTGATTGGCTGTGTTGGTCTTCAGGTTGGACTACGATGCTCACCGGTTGATCCTCTAATACCGGTGCAATCAGGTTGCAGTGGTGCCCCAGCACAACCACGATCTCGATTTCCCCTAGTGCTTTGATCGCTTGAATTTGCCGATGAATCAGTGCTGTTCCGTCGAGCTCTAGAAGACATTTGGGTCGGCGGCCCAGCCGACTACCCGCGCCTGCTGCCAATATGACGGCTCCGGTGTCCCCTGATTGTTTTGTCCCGGCGTCAACAGTGCCCGTCATGTTGAGGTGTCTTCTTGGGAGGAGTGGTGGTGATGGTCAGATTGGCTTGATGGGGTCAGCTCTTCATGAGGCGTATGGTGCATTGGCGTTGTGCCATGGCCCGAGAAGGGTGTGGTGAGCCACAAACTATAGGACCCCATAATGATGAGGGTCATCCCCATCAGATGCCGGAAGGTTGAATGGCGCAAGACGGCATTTGCATGTTGGCCCGCTAACGTTGTACCTAGCATGGCGGGTAAGGTTCCCACCCCAAATAAGCCCATGAGAAAGGCCCCATCGAAAGGTCCACTTGCGGTTGCTGCGCTCCAAGCGAGGGCGCTGTAAACCAATCCGCAGGGCATAAATCCCCACAACGCGCCCATCACCATGGCATGCCCCTCGTGTTTTGGCGGCAAAAATGCGGTGATCATTGGCCTTATCCCGCGCCAGACGCCACCGCCCAGTCGCTCCAGTGCTGTGATGCCGTACCAGAGCTTGAGCGTGTGCAAGCCTACAGCGATCAAAAGCAGTGCAGCGATGACCCGTAAGTAAAATGTCCATTGGGTAATAGGTAGAAACAGTGCCACCGATCCGATAAACCCACCGATGGATGCATAGCCGAGTAAACGCCCGAAATGATAGGCAAGGGGAAAGCTCCATCGTCGGCCCTCGGGCGCCTGAAAGGCCAGTGCTAAACCGCCACACATACCCATACAGTGGCCTGCTCCAGCAAGCCCAAGAAGGATGGCGCTGGTCGCTTCAGTGCTGGTCATTGTCGCCCTCTTTTGGCGGGTTCCTCGTCAGGTCGTCGTTCAAGGCTCGCCAAGCATCGTGATCGAGGTCGTCATACTGTCCCCGATTAATCGACCAAATTAGCAAAGCGGCAACAATGATGACAAAGATGAGCGCTATCGGTATGAGTAAGTACAGGCTGTCCAAAATATCAATCCTTCAGCCGACGCAATCGCAAAGCATTGAGGACCACCAACAGTGAGCTGGCGGACATGCCCAAAGCGGCTGCCCAAGGTGGCACATAACCAAAGGCAGCGAGAGGCAGCCCCAGCAAATTATAACCCGCTGCCCAAAGCAAATTTTGTCGAGTGATACGACGAGTCGCATGAGCAGCCTTTCTTATCGTTAATAGTCGGTTAGTGTCTTCCTCGGTGATGACAAAATCAGCTTGGGCTTGCGCTAATGCTGTGGCACCCGCGACGGCAATTGAGACATCGGCTGCACGCAGCAAAGGTGCGTCGTTAAGTCCGTCGCCAATGGCCATAACGGTGGCGCCTGAGCTCTGGCGCTGTTTGATTTCGGTGAGCTTTTCTTCGGGACGTAACGATGCTGTGTAAGCCAGACCTAAACTCGATGCAATTTGGCGTACGCGTGGTTCCGTGTCACCCGACAAAATCTCAAGGGTCAGTGTCTCTCCCTTGAGCTCGTCGATAAGCTGTTGCGTGCCCGGTCGCAACGTTTCTGAAAGGCTAATCCAGGCGAGCCATCGGCCGTCCTCAACTAAGGCTATCCAGTAATGGCTGTCATCGGGTCTATCGGGTAGGCCCGGGGCAATTTCACGGCAAAAAGTAAGACTGCCAAGACGTAATTTTATATTGCGCGCACTATCCCAGCCCTCGACGCCTTGTGCTGCAATAATTTCGACATTTCGAACCGCATAGTTGTGCTCTCTTTGATGAAAGGGTCTGGCGGCGGGGTGACTGCTGAATTGTTGCAACGCTGCGGCGGTGCTGAGAGCTTCATCAATATCGACGCCTTGGGCAGTGCTGATGGTTGAGATCATAAGTTGTGTCTCAGTCAGAGTGCCGGTTTTATCGAAAATGACGTGATTAGCTGCAGCGACGGCCAACAAGCCTGTTTCGCTGCGAACGCGAACGCCGCGTCGCCCCAACCACGCATTGCCCGCTGTCAGTGCTGCCGGTGTTGCAAGGGATAAAGCGCAGGGGCAGGCCACCACTAAAACCGCGATGCTCGCCCAAAACGCTCGCGCGGGTTCTATATTCCACCAAACAACAAATGTGATGGCTGCAGCCGCCAGAACAACACTAATAAAGCGCGCTGCAAACAGATCGATCAATTGCAGATGAGCGGGCTTATCACCTCGGGCCCTGTCAATGTCTTGAGCCAGAGCCGCAAGGCGCGAGTCACTAAAGCCGTGTTCCACCATAAGCTCGAGACTGGATCCTTCATTGATTGTGCCGGCAAAAACAACGTCGTCTTTTTGCACGGTTCTAGGCAGAGATTCACCGGTAAAAACCGCCTCGTCCACAACGGATGCTCCCGTGACAACTCGTGAGTCGAAAGCGATAGCCTCGCCAGTGGCCACCCGAATCATTTCTCCCGGCTGAACTGTATGTCTGGGAAGTCGCTGCCACTGGTGGTCACGTAAAACCGCGACAAACTCGGGGAGTTCATCGGCGACTCGTACCAGCTGAATAAGATCTCTGTCTCGCAGTCTTTTTTCTACGAACCGCGCCAGCAATAGAAAAAAAACAAACATGGTTACGGAGTCGTAGTAGGTCTCACCACCCCCTTGTAGCGTTGACCATAGACTTGCGGCCGTTGCAAGAATCAGTGCTAGCGACACCGAGCTGTCCATAATGAGGGTGCGATGCTTTAAATGCTGCCAGGCACGCTCAAAAAATTCTCTGCCACTGTAGCCAAGAACGAAAAGGGTTAGGGGAGCACTCATGAGGCGCAGCAGTTGTTGCAGATCAGTATCGATACCCTGCAGTGCCCCGGCATGGAGCGCAATTGCAAACATGCCCACTTGCATCATTCCCAGAAAAGCAATGCCAAGACGCCGCAGATCTCGGCGATAGTCCTCTCGCATTTGCTGCAGTCGACTGTCAGCACGCCAAGGCTGAACTCGGTAACCCAATCGCTGTAACACCTCGATAGCGGGGCCAGCGGCGCAGTCGGGCAATAGGTTGACGGTGACTTTTCCCAGTGTCAGCTGAATGTGTACTGACTGAACATCTGCAAGCTCCTGAAGAAATCGCTCAATCACCCAAGCGCAGGCGGCGCAACTCATGCCCGTCACCATGAGGGGTATTTCTTGTTGCTCTGCATCGACTTTGGCGAAGGTTTGCAACCAGAGCTTGTCGTTATACCAGTCAGAGGTTTGTGTCGATTGCTGGTCAGGAGTGGGGGGATAATCGGTGCGCTGACGGTAAAAGGCTGTCATTTCGGCCCCCGCGATCAGGTGGGCGACAGTTTGGCATCCAAGGCAGCATACGGCTCGGTCGGTGTTATCTACGCAAACCGTGAACGTTGTGTCATTGGGCAGTGGCTCTCCACAATGAAAGCATTGTGTTGCGGCAGGCTCTACCTTCAAAAGAGATGATCGCCGTCGAGTCGCCAATCGCTGCTGACACCCTCATCAAGGGTCCAGTGCCATCGCCCTTTTAATGCCTGGGGGAGTAAAACCCGGTAATGTCCTTGGGCAACTCGCTGTACTGGCACGGCAAAGTCGCGGTCGGATTCCATCGCGTGAGATAACAAGAGGCGCAACTGTGGCGCCTCAATCTTACCTTCAATGCGAATATCAAGCCGGCGCTCTTCGGGGCTGAATTTAGCGGTGAGCTCGAGCGACTTCGCGCGATTTTGCCTTTCGAGCTGCTGGTTAATCGCTAAACCTTCTTTGTAATAATCGTCTACGACAAGGTCATCTGCATACTGATTGGCAATGATCACTGTGTACAGAGTGGCAACCACAGCTGTTCCGGGAAGAACAATCAAAAACCAGGGCCAAAATTGTTTATACCAAGGGAGCATAGGCTGTTGTACCCGTTATAGCGCTGGCCGGATGAAACGAGATTCTGCTTCCGCATAGATCGCCTCATGGTGAATGGACACCGCTCTAAATAAAACGGGGGTGCCGGGAAAGGGCAGGTTGCTAGGATCAGCTCGGAGCCGAACACCGAGCTCGAATAGTTCGCCGCCCAAAACGGTTATGGATTCCTCTCCAAGGATTGAGGCCCCGGTAATGCCCACAGCTTCGATACGATAAGTTGCGACTTCATCGCTGCGATTTGTTACCCGTATCTCGAAAACATTATCAATTAACCCTCCCGCAGCGGGGAGATAAAGTTGACCGCGGTCTCGAGATACACTGATATCTACCAAGCTGCGGTTGAAAAGGGATGAAGTAAATAACGCCAACATAACCAATAGCGCTGCAATATAACCCAAGATTTTCGGTGGGATCCCTGTGGTTTTTTGGCCTGCCAGCGCGTTCTCACTGGCATAGCCCACCAGTCCTTTGGGTGATCCCATTTTCTCCATGACAGAGTCGCAGGCATCGATGCAAAGGGCACAGCCAATGCATTCGTACTGTAGCCCGTCTCGTATATCAATGCCGGTGGGGCAGACTTGAACACAGAGCTCGCAATCGATGCAGTCGCCTTGGTGGGATTCTTTGCTGGCGAAGCGTTTGCGGGAGCCCCTTGGTTCGCCACGGTCGGTATCGTAGGTGACGACCAAGGTATTCTTATCGAACATGACCGATTGAAATCTGGCGTAAGGGCACATATCGGTACACACTTTTTCCCTCAAGTACCCCGCATTGAGATAAGTGGCAGCACTAAAAAGCAGGACAAAACTTGCCGCACCCAGGTCAGCTGAGAAGGTGAGGAGATCAGGTAGCAATTGGCGAGCAGGCACAAAGTAGCTAACAAATGTCAGTCCAGTAAAGGCTGCAACTAGCCCCCAACCACAGTGTTTCAGCGTTTTTTTGCGCAATTTTCGCCATGACATCGGTTCTTGATCTAGCTTGATTCTTTGGTTGCGACTCCCCTCAAAGCGTTGCTCGATGTACATAAAGATGGCAGTCCAGACGGTTTGCGGGCAGGTGTATCCGCACCATAAGCGTCCCCAGAGAGCGGTAACGGTAAACAGAGTGAACGCAGCGATAATGAGAATAAAAGCGAGCAGGATCAGGTCCTGAGGCCAAAGGGTTAGGCTAAGGATGTGGAATTTTCTCGCGGGAAGATCAAACAATATGGCTTCTCGGCCGTCCCACATAAGCCAAGGGAGGAGAAAATAGCCAAGCAGCAATGGCCAGCCGGTATACAGGCGGAGTCGCTGGAAACGCCCCTCAATAGCCCTAGTGTAAATTTTTTCGCGACGCGACTTTTTATCGAGCTCGCTGACCTCCGCTGGCACAGCGGAATCAACGGCAATCACGTCATCGTGTTGACTATTCATAACATGGAGTATTCAAGGGTGACGCGTCAGAGATTAGCGGCTGTCGCTGTCACAGTGGATGACCGGCTGAGCCCATAAACCCACGCGGTGAGTATGTGAATCTTATCTTCAGTCAACGTCTCGTTGAAGGCAGGCATTTTCCCATTTCGGCCATTGCGCAGTGTGTGCGCTATTTGGTCAGCGGTGCCGCCATAAAGCCAGATGCCATTGGTGAGGTTGGGGGCGCCCATAAGCTGATTGCCCTTGCCGTCAGTGCCATGACAAGCCGCGCAATAGGCTTGGAAATGCCCAGCGCCTTTTGCGGCTTTGGCTGGATCTGCTTCACGAGCATTTAAGGACAATACATATTGGGTGGCCTCATCGATGCCGGCATCTCCCAAAATAGCCTGCCAAGCTGGCATGGCAGCCTGCCTACCGTGAATCAGTGTGGCTTTAATGGCCTCCGGACTTCCTCCGTAAAGCCAATCGTTATCAGCAAGGTTTGGAAATCCATGTGCACCGTAGGCATCGGAACCATGGCACTGCGCGCAATTGTTGCCAAACAAGCGACGTCCCATTTTTCGGACCTTGGGTTCAAAGGCAATCTCCTCAACGGGCAGCGCCAGATAGCGGTCTCTCATGGCCCGATACTGGTCTTCAGCCTTGGCCACTCTTGCCTCGTACTGACCTGTTGAGGTCCAACCTAACAGACCTTGGTAGCTACCCATGCCGGGATACAGCGCCAGGTAACCCACCGACCAAACGATGGTTGAAACAAACATATACACCCACCACGTAGGGAGCGGGGTGTCTAGCTCCTCTAGGCCGTCGTATTTGTGCCCCGTTGTTTTGATTTCCTCAGCGGGTTTTTTTCGATTGCCAAGGAGGATCCAAAGGGTCGCCACCAGCTGGGCGACTGTCAATAAAATAATCCATCCGCTCCAGAAGTTACTCACGATCTAGCACCTCGCTTCGCGTACGTTCAGCGACCTCTCGATCTGCAAAGGGCAGATTAGCCGCATCTTTAAAGGGTGTTTTTTGTTTGCGGCCGTAAGCCCAAACAACGAGCCCAATAAAACTTACCAACATGAAGGCAGTACTGAGCCCACGCAAATCGTTGATGTCCATCTTAGCGCCGCGCCTTTATTAGCGTACCTAACTGCTGCAAGTAGGCGATGAGGGCATCGATTTCTCGCACGTCTGTAACGGCAGCCTCTGCACTCGCAATGTCTGCGTCGGTGTAGGGAACGCCCAGCTTACGCAGTGTTGAGAGCTTTACAGGGGTTGTTTTGGCGTCGATCGTGTCCTCAAAAAGCCATGGGAATGCCGGCATGTTGGACTCGGGAATCACATCTCTAGGGTTGTACAGGTGTGCCCGGTGCCATTCGTCACTGTAACGCTCGCCCACACGAGCAAGGTCTGGACCTGTGCGTTTGGAACCCCAGAGGAAGGGCCTGTCATAGGCGAATTCGCCTGCGACTGAGTAATGCCCATAGCGTTCCGTCTCGGCACGAAGGGGGCGTATCATTTGCGAATGGCAGGTATGGCATCCTTCGCGAATGTAAATGTCTCGCCCTTCGAGCTCAAGCGCCGAATAGGGTTTCAGTCCCTCTATCGGTGTTGTGCTATTTTTTGAAAAAGCCAATGGCACCAGCTCGACGAGCGTACCAAAGCTGATGGCAACAATAATCAGGGCCACCATGAGGCTCGGGGTTCGTTCTATTTTGTCATGTTTCATAAGCTGTCCCCCTTAGACCGTCGCAACAGCGGGTTCGGTTTGTGTTGCCACGTCGGTAATCTCTTTTCGTGTGGTCATCCACACGTTATAGGCCATGACCAACATGCCACTGAAAAAGATGAGGCCGCCGATCATGCGCACAACATAGCCGGGGTGGCTTGCGACTAGGGATTCCACGAACGTGTAGGTCAGCGTGCCGTCCTCGTTATAAGCCCGCCACATAAGTCCCTGCATAATGCCATTGACCCACATTGATGCGATGTAGAGAACCGTGCCGATGGTAGACATCCAAAAATGCAGGTTAATTAAGGCGACGCTATGCATTTGCTCTTTGCCAAAGAGCTTTGGAATGAGGTGGTATAGCGATCCGATAGAGATCATGGCCACCCATCCCAGTGCACCAGAGTGAACATGGCCAATCGTCCAGTCGGTGTAATGAGATAAGGAATTGACGGTCTTGATCGCCATCATCGGGCCTTCGAAAGTCGACATACCATAGAAGGAGAGACTGACGACCAAGAAGCGCAAGATGGGATCGTCCTTGAGCTTATCCCACGCCCCGGACAACGTCATAATGCCGTTGATCATTCCGCCCCAAGATGGCGCCAACAGAATGAGGCTCATTACCATGCCCAGGCTCTGCGCCCAGTCGGGTAGAGCGGTGTAATGAAGGTGATGAGGCCCTGCCCAAATGTAGATCGATACTAATGCCCAGAAATGGACAATGGATAGCCGGTACGAATAGACAGGGCGTTCTGCTTGTTTGGGTACAAAGTAGTACATCATGCCCAAGAAGCCTGCTGTCAGAAAAAAGCCGACCGCATTATGGCCGTACCACCATTGCACCATGGCATCTACAGCACCCGCATATGCCGAATAGGATTTGGTCATACTCACCGGCAGTGCGGCGCTATTGACGATGTGGAGAATAGCAACCGTTACGATAAACGCGCCAAAAAACCAGTTGGCCACATAGATGTGTTCGACCTGACGTTTGATGATCGTGCCGAAAAATACAACTGCGTAGACGACCCAAACAACCGCCAGCAAAATATCGATGGGCCACTCGAGCTCGGCGTACTCTTTGGATGTCGTCAATCCCATAGGGAGGGTTATTGCAGCCGCTACGATGACCGCCTGCCAGCCCCAAAAGGTAAATGCGGCGAGGTTGTCAGAGAGAAGCCGTGCTTGGCAGGTTCGTTGCACCACGTAGTAAGAGGTCGCAAAAAGTGCAGAGCCGCCAAAGGCAAAAATGACGGCGTTGGTGTGCAGCGGGCGCAGTCTACCGAAGCTCGTCCAGGGCAGGTCAAAGTTTAACGCTGGCCATGCTAGCTGGGCAGCAATCCACACCCCAATGCCCATACCCACAATGCCCCAAACCACCGTCATAATGGCAAATTGACGCACGACCTTGTAGTTGTAGGTAACCGGTAAAGTTTCTAGTCCAGCGGTTGCCATAGTTATTCACCTCAGTCAGCACAGCTCGTGGTGCCCCCGCACCTCATAGCCCTGCATATTTCGCAGCATCTTGAGCCGTTCCCAAGATACGCACTACTTAACTTTTTGCGGAGTTCGTATTTCGAACCCTCGTGATTATTGGCAACCCACTCAGTCAGTAAACGCCGGCATGGCTCCCCAGTCCCACAACAGGGTCGTGGCAACCAGCAAACACACCAGCATCACGAGGGAGACGCCAATAACGGCGCTGGCGAAGAGAAAGCCTCGTGAATCTGGAATCTTCATAACGATGGGAATTCCATTATAAAGCAAATAAGTTGACCAACAGACTGCGAATACTCCGATCAACATATCCAGCCACAGAACGGGGTAAAACCCGACCGCGCCCGCGATGAAGAGTGGTGTGGCACAAACACTCGCGATCAAAATGCCTTTAATAAAGGAAGATTGAGCGCCATAGGTTTCGGACATCCAGTGGATGAAATAACCAATGGCTACGACGCAGGACACCATGCCGCCGTAAAACAGAAAGCTGATAAGCCTGGCGCTTTCATCGGTAAGTCGGATGACATCCCGTCCCACACCGACGGTCCAGCCCACTTGGGTGGTGCCGATATACCAAGCATAGGCGGGCAAGATCGCCCAAATTAGCGGATAAAGCAGCATCAGTGCTTGGCTCGTATCATCGAGCTGCGCCAAGCGGCGCCAAGCGGCACTGGGCTTGGTCATGATGCCCAAGCTGTGATGGAACATGGCTCTATTCCCTTTGAATTAGTGTGGTTATTATACGCCGTTATAAGATCCGCCGTCGAGAGATTTTACAGCGAGTGAAGCGGCTAAAAAACCGGCGGCTTTAAGGAGTTCATTAATTATTATGGCAGCATGGTTTAGCGGGTAATAATTGGTAACTCGTTGCGCAGGGCCTCGGGCAACAGCTGCTCGGTAGCAAATGTTTCGAGGAAGTCGATACCAAGCCGCTGAGCTCGGGCGTCATCTTGGCTATCACGCAATACAACGTGCTCTCCAACAA
Source organism: Luminiphilus sp. nBUS_16 (assembly GCF_051201645.1). Taxonomy (GTDB): domain Bacteria; phylum Pseudomonadota; class Gammaproteobacteria; order Pseudomonadales; family Halieaceae; genus Luminiphilus. The sequence goes on from NZ_CP179205.1 coordinate 1,361,783, forward strand.
GGTGGTGCATATCACTGATCGTCTGATGCAGCGCTAAAAGCTTTTCGTCCTCGAGGTCTGCAGACCAGAGGGCGCTGTCCAGAGCGACAGTGTGCGGCTTGAGCTTCTGCAGCACTGCCGTGTTGCCGCGTTTTGGGTTGACCTCTGCCACTGAAATTTGGCAGCCGATGGAACGCAAGGTGCCACAAAAATAAGCCGCATCATTATCCTCCCGAAGTCGAGCTGAATCGGTTAACTCGAACCACAGGCGATCGGTCCCAATACCGCTCTCGGAGACCTCGTGAAGTAAAAAATCGAGAAACTCCGGATGCAGGGCGGCCTCGGTGCAAATGCGAAGCTGAAAAAGTGGTGGGGTTCGCCCCGCAGCCACCACCGACTCTGCAAAGCGGCAAGTGTTACTGACTTTTGAGCAATCGGTTGCTATTGCTAGGGCGGTTGTTGGGTATTGTTGGCGTTGTTCGGCAGTATTTCCAAACGCCATCCCGTTGGAAAGAACCTCGTAGCGGGTTTGCACAACAGCAGCATCATTAAGGGTCCGACGGTGCACAGGCCTCACAGAAAATTGCGGCGGCGGCGTCTCTTTTTGAAGCAGCGCATAAGTCTCTCTTACAGCGCTGGCAAGATTGCTTAGCTTCGGGGGAGGTGCGGCAACGACGCCGGTATTGGGTGCTGTTGCGAGGCCCTGTCTGGCGATGTCTTCAAGGTTTATCCAAAGCGCTTCAGCGCTGGAAATGCCGCTATCGATGACCGCAATGCCAATGCCTGCAGGTGGTGCTGAACTGCTGTCATCAGTGAGTAGGCCCAGGAGTTGTTCAATATTTTCAGTGCCGACGAGGATGCCATGAGTTGCCTGAGACAGAGAGCCCTCGTATTCAATAGCAACCGCACCACTAAGTAGTTTGGCAGTCACCTGCTGTGCACCCGCTGAGTTCTCTGCATGTATCGCCAGCGCACAGCTTGTTGCTCCTTTGCGGCGAGCCCTTCGAATATGACTTTGAGCGACATCAATCATTTCTGAGCGTGATTGTGTCAATGACTTGGGTGAGCTGTTGGGCGCGCTGAGATCTTCTTGCCGTTTTTCTAATGTTTGAAAAACACTGCGCTCAATAATTGAAAGTTCGTCTGATGGGGCGAGTGGTTTTAATCGATTGCTGAGCTGCCGTGCCAGTTGAATCAGATTGATGTCTTTAACCTTGAAGCCTTGTTCGTTAGCAAAAGCGAAACGCGTCGAGTTGGTGTTTTTCCAAATAAGCTGCAGGTTTTGCGTCGAATCCTCAGACAGTCTTTCAGAAATCCAACTCTTCAACTTAAGTTGATGTGCACGCTTCACCCAATTTTCGAGGCGAGGGAGTGCAGCAAGGCGTTCTGAGAATCTCGGCTCGGTAAATATTTCCGGCTCGGGAAGAGACGAGGCCGCGAGGGTGACAGGCTCATCGCCGCTAAGCTGCTGCTGGAGCTGTTGCAAGCACGCTTGCGCTTCGATCGACAAAAATTCATCCCCTAAACCCTGCGGAAGTTCTCGCGCTATTTTTTTAGCGGCATCGGGTTTAAGGGGGAGTCCTGTCTCCATAGTGCGTTGCAACGAATTGTTAATTCGTGAGATTCGGTCGAGGACTGTGTCATAAAACAATGCGTTGTCGTCTAGCAGTTGGATCAACACCAATTCATCGCGCAGGAAGGAATCGATCAGAACAAGAAGGCTAGCGGGCATGAGTCCGTCGGGGAGCAGGTGGCTCAAATCGCTCTCGACCCTTTGGCCCGCCTGCTCGCGCTTTTCCTTGCCATCTTCAGCGGCGATCTGGCGTTGAATATTCCGCTGCTGTTGTTTGAGCATGGTAACCGCAAGCTCGTTAATTTTTATGAGTGCTTTTTCGAAAACATCGAGATTGCCATCAAACTCGCGTTGGATGGCGCTCAAAGCGTCATCAATTTTTTGCTCAACGCGCGCGCTATTTTTTGGTGCGAGGGAGCTCAGTTCACTCAAACGCTCTATCAGAAGCCGTGCCGGGTGCTCCCGGTCCTCAAAAAAAGAAGCATCGGTCAGCGAGAGCTCTGCAAGTGGAAGCTTTAAGTTACCAAAACTTTGACTTACTTTGTCCGAGAGCGGCAGGGTATCAAACATGGTTCGGTACAAATTATCGATCAGCTGCACACTGCCTTTCAAAGGCTGTAGCGACGCGTCAAGCTGATCTAGGCCTAGTTGATTGACCAAAGGTTCCGAATGAGAGACTCCTTCACCAGTTCGTCGCAAAACAGCAATAGTTTGCGCCACCTCAGCGGCTTTTTCGTTGAGTTGCGCCTCGGGTAGCGGATTTTCTGGTTGCTCGGATGGCAGCGCGGGCAAACGCAGTCTTGCTAACATCGCGGCGTCGATTGTGGAGGTTTCGGATGACGAGCTGCGCCCGGGCAAATACTCTGTAAAACCCTCCATCTGCGCCAAAGTTACCAGTGACGAGGCCGCTGTTGCCGCATCCTTGGGGGTCACGCCACTGGCGGAGTAGGGCAAGTTTGCTGTGGCGGCATCAGAGCTGGAATTCGTTGGCGTTCCTTTTTGGCTCAGCGGACGGGCATTGGCAGCAGTACCTCGGCGGGGCCGTAACGCACTGGGCGTTAAATCCACCGGGGGGGCGTTTGCTGGGTTAATGCCGGTGGCGTCGCTGGCCGTTTGGGGAGTGTCTACCGTAGCTTCAGCGTTGATTTCAGTCGCAGGGAACTCGTCATAGGATGCCAAAACTGCATTGAGTTCGTGGTACAGCGCGCCAGCTTCCGGAAGTAAATTGCGGGTAAAAGATCGGTCGAGCTCGGCTATGATGAAATCAGGCAAATTGAGTTGTTCAATGTAGCGACGATACGCGGTGGTCAGGCCTCGTAAACCGAAAGGCAGTCGAATGGTCAGTGGGTCAACACCTAACAGCGTTCCCAAGCCCGAAGTCAGCGACTGCAATTGGTTCCAATACCTCTCGGAGCCTGCTTGAACAATTTGGTCGATCCCGGCGCTGTTGTCGAAGGTTCTAAGGTCCAGGAGGTCGAGCTCGGCGGGCAGCTTATTATCGCCTTTGGATAGCCCACGCTCAGTGACTAAGTTGCCAAAGGCAAGGTCAATCTCCACAAGCAGTGTGGTAACAAAGTCCTTGCCTCGAGATTTTAATGCAGAGAAGGCTTCAAATGCTTGAGTGCGTTGGTCGGGCGCCAATTTTGCACTGGCCGATAAATTAAAAAGATGGTCTGCCATCGCCTCGGTCACCAGACTCAGGCGAGGCTGTAAAAGCTTGCCAGTGTACTGCCTCAGCGCCATGATGCGCGCTGAAGACTTGGCTGGGGCGGCGCTGTCTGGATTTTCCCGTGTCATAGCTCACCAAAATTACTGCCCTGCGATTGTGTCGCCTGTGGGCTCGATATGCCAGTCCCTAATTTTTGGGCTGCCATGGGGGAACATTAATGGATTCAAGGTTCACAGACGCCCAGCCTAATAGGCCGCGCTTGCGGTCAGAGTGGTTGGAGACCTTAGGTGCTACGTTGGCGGAACCGGAAATGCAAACCCTCGCGCGATTTTTGCGTGACGAGAAAGCGAGGGGAAAAGTTGTGTACCCCCCCGGATCGGAGATTTTTAACGCACTTCAGTTAACGCCGCCTCAAACGGTCCGAGTGATAATTTTAGGACAAGACCCCTACCACGGCCCCGATCAGGCCCACGGGCTCAGTTTTTCCGTACGCAAGGGAGTGGCTGTTCCGCCCTCGCTGCGCAACATTTTTAAGGAGCTCCAGCGTGACCTTGGTATAGAGCGCCCCCTTCACGGTTGCCTAAACCACTGGGCTGAGCAGGGGGTGCTCTTGTTAAATTCGGTGCTTACCGTCGAATCAGGCTTAGCGGGCTCTCATCAGAATCTTGGCTGGGAGCGGTTTACCGACCGCGTCGTAGCTACAGTCAGGGATGGCGGCAAGCCAGCCGTGTTCATGCTCTGGGGGGCTCATGCGCGAAAAAAAGCGGCCGCGCTGGAGGGTTTGGCCCACTGTGTACTCACAGCACCTCACCCGTCCCCTCTATCGGCCCATCGAGGATTCCTCGGTTGTGGTCATTTTTCTAAAGCCAACGAGTTTCTAGAGCGCTGTGGCCGGGGTGCCATTGATTGGTCGTTGCCTGATTAGCCTCTTTGGCTGAGCCGCGAGTATATGCAGCCTGCCGAGGCGGATTTTTAGGCAGGCTTGGATTCCGTAGAGTAGTGCATAGGCGTATCGCCGAGGGTGATTGCCTGTTTCGTATCCTCTGCTACCACGGTTTTACCAGCGGCAGCTTCGACGGCCTCTACTAAAACGACGCTCCCTTGAGCATGGTTAGCCGCGTTAACGACGCTTCCAACGGTGCGGGAGTCAGCTTCACTGATTAACTTTAGCCCTTCGACGGGACACGGGATTGCTCCTTTGCCAAGGTAAAGACGTCTTTTGGGTGTTCCTCGCCAGTGTAATCTCGCAATAATTTCCTGGCCGGTGTAACAGCCCTTGTCGAAGCTCACCCACCCGGCCAAATCGTAGCTAAGGTCTTGAGGTAGGTACTTACCCGTTGTGGCAGCGGTGATTCGTGCTTCACCCCGTAAGCAGCTAGCGGCGCGCCAAGCTGATGCATAGTCCTCGGCTGATGTAGCGTCAGGGTTAGGGGCCATCTGGCTAGAATCCCTAGGGATAAGCAGCGCGGCGTGTTCAGCAACCGGAATCAGCCATCCCTGCGCTACAGCTTCGGCCCGATTTTCTGTCATGAGATGGCGTTCAGCGCCAAAGTGGCGCCACGCTTCGCTTCCGGTAACCCCCCAGGGCCGGTCTGGTAAACGGGTAAGCTCGGCTTTGCTGAACATTAAGTATTTGGTGAGATGCGCCAACAATAAGTCGGCCAAGCAGTCTGATACCCGCAAAATAAGGTGTTCGGGATCTATAACAAGGGCGCGGAAATCGGCGATCACTCGGCCTTTTACGTCACAAAAGGCACCGGCTATGACATCGAGTGCCTGCGCTTGGGCAAAGTCGGCGGTGGTCTGCCCTTGGAGAAATTTACAGGCATCATGGCCCTTGAGTTGGAGCAACGCCTCGTGAGTGAGAGGCGCCCAGCCATTGATAAATCCGTCCATTATGGTTGAAGAATTGGGCGGTGAGTCTGTCATGGGTCGGGGCCTAAGGGTCAGTTGCTTGGTATTGTATGTTAATTTCGGGTAATTCCAACGCGCCCGAATGACAATAGCTGGCTGGTTTTTTACGCTACTGTATGACCTGACTTCAGGGCCGAGTGCAGAGCGCCTGTGGGGACGGCCTCACCCGAGGCAGTATTAGCGGAGATCTCATGACCGAAGACAAAGATTACAGCAGAATGCGATGGGCCAGTAGGCGCGGCTTGCTGGAATTAGACCTACTTCTAGGGCCTTTCATGGAATCTTGCTTTAGAGAATTAGAGCCCCAGCTACGTCAGGATTATCAGCAGCTCATGAGCCATGAGGATCAAGATATTCTGAATTGGATCATGGGTAGAGAAGCCCTGAGTGATGAAAGCCTGATCGCCATTACCGATCAGATCAGAGCCCATAACCGGTCTAAGCTGCGTTAGGATTTTCGTCCTGAGACTTGGGTTGAGTAGCTGGGCAACTGTAAATCTTCCGATTGAGGATTTTGAAAGGCCGGATGATCTCGCGGTATGAGGATGGAGTCTTGAGCATGAGGCTTAGCGTCGGGGTAGTCGCGGTTAAAATGCAGACCTCGAGACTCTTGCCTAGCCGCCGCACAGCGCACTGTGAGCGCAGCGACTTCCGCTAGGTTTCTCAATTCAAGTAGCGGCCTGGTGATAAGAAATTGACTGTAGTAATTGGCAATTTCAACCTGCATGAGTTCGATCGCGTTGGCGGCAAAAGCCAGCCTTCTATCGCTTCTCACAATGCCCACATAATCCCACATGAGTCGTCGTAGCGCCTGCCAGTGGTAGGGAATGATGACGCCCTCATCAGAGACTCTAACGCGGCTATCGTCCCATTCTGGCAGTTTTTTCGGGGCAGGCAGATCTGTATCTGCGATGTGTCGAGCCGCAGACGCCGCATAGACAAAGCACTCGAGGAGTGAGTTGCTAGCCATTCGGTTTGCCCCATGTAAACCGCTGCATGCGGTCTCACCAATCACGTATAGCCCGGGTAGGTCACTGGCGCCAAATTGATCGACGACAACCCCTCCACAGGTGTAGTGCGCCGCCGGCACGACAGGAATGCGATCTTTGCAGATATCGATGCCCAAAGAGAGGCAGCGCTCGTAAACGGTGGGAAAGTGGCTGCGCAAAAATTCCGGAGAGCGGTGAGTGATGTCCAGATAGACGCAGTCGAGTCCTAGCCGCTTCATTTCATGGTCGATCGCCCGGGCAACAATGTCCCGAGGCGCAAGTTCCCCGCGAGGATCGAAGCGTGTCATGAAGGCTTCGCCATTTGGTAGCAAAAGGCGCGCCCCCTCGCCACGAAGCGCTTCCGTGATCAAAAATGATTTGGCTTTTGGATGGTACAGGCAGGTGGGATGAAATTGATTAAATTCCATATTCGCGACGCGACAGCCTGCACGCCAAGCAATGGCAATACCATCTCCGCTCGCGCCGTCAGGGTTTGACGTGTATTGGTAGGCTTTGCTAGCGCCTCCAGTGGCCAGAACAACCGCCCGCGCGGCAATCGTTTTGACACTGTGACTTTGGGTGTCCAGCACATGCGCGCCAACGCAGCGACCGTCAACACGAATGAGATCTACCGCGTAGCAATCGGGTAACAGGGATATGTTTGCAGCTGCCGCTGCGTTTTGGGTCAGCACGTCTGAGATGGCACGCCCGGTCCGGTCTGCTGCATGGACGATTCGCCGGTGGCTGTGGCCACCCTCCATGGTTAGGTGAAATTCTCTAAATTCAGCATCGGGTTGGTCCGCACGATAGTCAAAGGCTACGCCTTGATCGATCAGCCAGTCGACAACAGAGCGGCTTTGGCTGACGCAAAACTGCACCGCGGGTTCGTGGCACAAACCGGCGCCAGCGTCCACAGTATCGGCTTCGTGTGCATCAAAAGAGTCCCGATCGTGCAGCACGGCTGCCATCCCACCCTGCGCCCAAAAGGTAGACCCTGCCGCCATGTGCGCTTTGGACAGCACGGCGCAGCGATAGTGGGCGGGTAGTTGCAGCGCGAGTGATAAGCCCGCGGCGCCGCTTCCAATGATTAAAACGTCGTAGTTTTCACTGTCTGTCATGCTATTACTGGCTGGCTCGAGCCTCTTTTGTCTTACAATGTGCGAATAATTAACGATTTGAAGCGCGCGCAGGGAACTCTCGCGCGATAAAGTAGTCTCAGCAAGCGATGGATATTACGATGAATTTCGTTGCGGCTGGCCAAAAATTTACACAAGGCGGTTACGTGACAGCTCGGGAAACCGATCAGCAACTGGTAGTCAGGGCCCAAAGGGGGGACAGCAGAGCCTTCGATCTGCTCGTGCTCAAGTACCAAGGGCGTATCGCAACCCTGGTAGCCCGTTTTGTTAACGACGCTGCAGAAGTTGAAGATGTAACGCAAGAGGCGTTCATAAAGGCTTTTAGAGCCTTGCCAAAGTTTCGAGGAGAGAGCGCGTTTTACACCTGGCTGTACCGGATTGCGTCTAATGCGGCTAAAAACTATTTGGTGGCAAGGGGCAGAAGGCCGGCAACAACTGCGGATGTGCAGGATGCGGAGCAGTACGAAGAGGGTGATGCGCTACGAGAGATAGAGACGCCAGAAAATGCCTATTTTGGCAATGAGTTGGCGAAGACGGTGCAGTTAGCATTGGAAGGGTTGCCTGAAGAGCTGCGGGCAGCCTTGAGTCTCAGGGAGTTTGACGGCTTGAGTTACGAAGAAATAGCCGATGTGATGGCGTGCCCTGTAGGCACGGTACGATCGAGAATATTCAGGGCGCGTGAAGTCGTGGACAGTTGTGTTCGAGCCCAGTTGGCAGGTGAGTAACGGCCTTTTGGTGCCAGACGAGTCAGGCACAGGCCCAGTGAATACAGGAGAGAAGGGAATGACAGTAGCTGACGCGATCAAGGAATCGATGTCCGCAGTAATCGACGGTGAGGGGTCTGAGCTAGATCTCGCACGTGTGCTGAAAGCTGTTGAGGAAGACCCGGAAGCCAGGGCGCATTGGCAACGAGTTCAACAAACAAGAGGGCTTTTACGCACTGGACAGCCTGACCCTGATATCGATGTCAGTCGTGCCGTTCGAGAGTCCATAGCGCATAGCCCAAGGCGGCGGCAGCTTGGTCCGCTAGGATCTCTAGCCGTTGCAGCATCGGTCACCTTTGCAATGGTGATAGGTGGTCAGACATGGCTAGGTGATTCACCAATGGGCTCGGCTGTAAGCCCTGTTGCGACTGCTGTGCCTGGGGGCGTTGTCCCTATACCCGGCGCGGCCCCAGTTCAGGCTAGATTCGGTGCGCCAACTCAAACAATGGCAGCGCGGGTGCCGCTTGCAAACATCGGCGCTCCAGCAAACGCCGCCACAAGCTCGTCTGATATTTACAATCAGTTGGCCCGAGAGCGGTTTGAGCGCTATGCTCAAGATCATGCTCGGTCAACCGCCAATCTGCAGCCTAACGCTCTGGTACCTTTCGCAAGGATTCCCGAGAAAGCAGCACAGTAGCGCAATCAACATGAAGCCATGGATCCTCGCCTGCGTGGTGTTGGGAGTAATGACAGCGCCAGTGCACGCAGCTGACAATTCAGTAGCCCGTGCTTCTGCTTCATGCATGATGTCAGACACCATGAGTGCCGCTATTCAGGGTTTTCTCATGGCCTCATCATCTATCGCTTATCAAGGCACGCTGCTCGTCGAGTACGGCGGTGATCGCGAGTTCATTGCCATTGATGTCGACCCTGCTTCTGGCCAAAACGGCCTCAAAAGGTTGAATCAGTCAGCGGAGCCTCTGCCCAGATTGGTAAACGCGCAAGCCCACGCAGCTCGTGGCCCCTGTCAGTTGGCTCAATATTACGCATTGGCAATCGAGCCGGGATTTGCGGTGGCGGGCCGTGCGACGTACCGCTTGTCAGCTCGACCGAGAGATACCCTGCGCTTAGCTTATGTTATGAACATTGATGCCGAGTACCACGTGCCGCTTCGTGTGTTGGCAGCCAGTCCCGAAGGACAAATTCTTGAGCGCTACGAGTTCGCTGATATTACGTTCGAGCCAAAACCTGACCCTATTGATGATGGCAGCAATAAGACCGCAGCCGAACCATCACGCTATCTCTTATCGGCGGTGCCTCCGGGTTTCGCGGTGATCGATCAGGGGCGTAGCCCGGTTGACTTTATTGTCTTGAGTGACGGCCTCGCGAGCGTATCTATTTTCGTAGAAGCACAACCTCGCGCACTGCCTAGTGGTGAAGGGTTTGCTTTGAGGGGGGCCTCACTCACTTACACCCGGGGGATGGCGCAACAAAAATTAGTCACGGTGCTGGGTGAAATCCCTATAACCACGGCTAGGCTGTTAGCTGAAGCCGTTCGTCAGCGAAGCGAGACTCCCTAAATGCTGCGCGAAATGGGGCGTGTTGTTGCTGTTGAGACTGCTTCGGTTTGGGTGGAAACTATTCCGAGTTCACTCTGCGGAAAATGTGCCGCTAGAGCAGGATGTGGTCAAGGTATTGTGAGTCGCGCTTCAGGCCATCGAGGGCTTGTGCAGGCTCTGGAGACCTCTGCGGTGCGCGCTCGAGACTGCAGAGTCGATGATGAGGTTGAAATAGAACTTCCTGAATCGGCCGTGTTGAAAGGCTCCCTGTTGGTTTACTTTGCCCCATTGTTGTTCGCTATTGCTGCTGTGCTACTCGCCCAGCCTTACGGGGAGTTTGCTACTGTCATAGCGTTCGTCTTGGGTTTGGCTGTGGGATTCGCAGTTGTCAGAGTGGTAACGCATTGGCTGCTCCCAAGACAGAGTTTTGAGCCTCGCTTGTACTCGGTGACGCAACCGCAAACGAGCGTGGCCAATACCGCTGTCATAGCTCGTCATTAAAAGGACGTTGTGCCTGGTTCAGGTATGAATTCAAGGAGAAGATCGATGTATAAATTTGTCATAGTGGCTTTGCTGACGCTGTTACCGTGGTCAACTCGGGCTGCTCTGCCAGACTTTCAGCCCATTGTTGAATCTGCGGCTCCTGCCGTTGTGAAAATTCTTGTCGAGGCCAATGCACAGGCACAGCCGATGCCCGGTGCTGACGAACTAGAAGAGCTGCCAGAATACTTGCGTAGGTTTTTTGAGTTCCGGGGCCAAGCACCCCAGCAGCGGCAGCGGCAGAACACCGGTTCGGGATTTATTATTTCTGAAGACGGTTACATTGTGACCAATCATCATGTCGTTGAGGGGGCTACCTCAGTGACGGTCAGGTTGTTGGACAGACGAGAGTTTGAGGCTGAAATTGTTGGCACAGACGTTCGATCTGATCTGGCCCTATTGAAGATCGAATCTGACGATTTATCGGTTTTGAAAATTGCGGAGGACGATGTCGCTGTTGGTGAATGGGTGCTGGCTATCGGCTCGCCTTTCGGCCTGGATTTTTCTGTTACCGCGGGCATTGTAAGTGCCAAGGGGCGCAGCTTGCCCACCGAGGCCGGCGAGAACTACGTGCCTTTTATTCAGACTGATGTCGCGATCAACCCGGGCAATTCAGGGGGGCCACTTTTTGATCTGCAGGGTGAGGTGGTCGGTGTCAACTCACAGATATTCACGCGCTCAGGTGGTTCGATTGGATTGTCTTTTGCCATCCCTGCTGCGGTTGTCAGCAATGTGGTGATGCAGCTCAAGACCACCGGAGAAGTCACTAGAGGTTGGTTGGGCGTTAGTATCCAAGATGTGGATCTTGATCTTGCTGAGTCCTTCGGCCTCGATCGCCCCTCGGGCGCCCTGATCGCTCAGGTAGGTGCCGATTCTCCCGCTCAGGAGGCGGGTCTTCAAAGCGGCGATATCATTCTCGAGTTTGACGGACAGTTGATTAACTCCTCCTCTGACTTGCCGCATGTTGTAGGCCTGATTGCACCTGGGAGTGAGGTCGAAGCAGTCGTGCGCCGAGACGGTCAAAACCAAACTTTGCTGGTTGTCGTGGGAGGACTGAATGCGGATGAGCGTCCCTCCGTTGCAGGGCGCATGCCCGGTGCGGTTGATAATGACGCTATTTTTGGCATGGTTCTCGAAGCTGCTGATGACGACATGATGGCTGAGCTGGGCCTCAGTGGAGGGGTGTTGGTATTAGAAGTGGCGCCAGATTCCCCTGCAGCGGCGGCGGGCATTGTGGGCGGCGATGTGGTCACGCGGCTGGGCAGCAGGGCTGTTCAGTCCATGGAAGATTTTACGGGTGCGGTGGCACGTTTACAGCCGGGACAGTCAGTTGCGATTCGCTTAATTCGGCGAGGCGCACCGCTATTTTTGGCGATTCGTGTTCCTCAAGCCGAATAATAGTTTGCGGTGCCGCCGACGGCCAATGCATCCTGCAACGGGGTGGGTTAGAATGCCGCGCTTTTCTGGGCCGATACCGGCCCGGTCTTATCAGGAATCCAGCGCGTGACTGAACTAAGTCATATTCGCAATTTTTCAATTATTGCGCACATCGATCACGGCAAATCCACGCTGGCGGATCGTTTCATACAGCATTGTGGCGGGTTATCGGACCGAGAGATGGAAGCTCAGGTGCTGGACTCCATGGAGCTCGAACGTGAGCGTGGCATCACGATCAAGGCGCAAAGCGTCACGCTGATGTATCAGTCGCTGAACGGAGAGGAATATCAACTCAACTTTATTGATACCCCCGGGCACGTCGATTTTTCTTATGAAGTGTCACGCTCTTTGTCAGCCTGTGAGGGCGCATTGCTCGTTGTTGACGCGGCCCAAGGCGTTGAAGCCCAGTCGGTAGCCAATTGCTACACCGCGATTGAGCAAGGACTCGAGGTGCTTCCTCTACTTAACAAAATGGATCTGCCCCAGGCCGACCCGGAGACGGTCAAGCTGGAAATTGAGGAGATTATTGGCATTGAAGCGCAAGATGCCTGCCCGGTCAGCGCGAAGACAGGGCTGGGCATTGAAGATGCGTTGGAATACTTGATTAAAAATATCCCGAGTCCCGAGGGGGATCGCACCGCGCCACTGCAAGCACTAATCATTGATTCCTGGTTTGACAATTATTTAGGGGTCGTTTCATTGGTTAGGGTTACTCAGGGCACACTGCGCAAGCGCGACAAATTCATCGTCAAATCTACTGGCAAACAACATCAAGCGGATATGGTGGGTGTTTTCACACCTCGAAGGACTGAAACCGGGGCCTTGGCCGCTGGGGAAGTGGGTTTTATTGTTGCCGGTATTAAAGATATTAAAGGCGCCCCCGTGGGTGACAGCCTAATCTCTGTGGCGCACCCGGATACACCGTCATTGCCAGGGTTCAAAAAAGCGAAGCCCCAGGTTTACGCGGGCATTTTTACGGTCTCTTCTGACGACTACGAAGATTTTCGAGACGCGCTGGGGAAACTGACCCTAAATGACGCGTCGTTATTTTACGAACCTGAAACCTCGGACGCTTTAGGGTTCGGCTTCCGCTGCGGCTTTCTGGGTATGCTCCATATGGAGATTATTCAAGAGCGATTAGAGCGAGAGTACAACCTCGATTTAATCACCACAGCCCCCACTGTTGTTTATGAGATAGTTAGGAAAGATGACAGCGTTATCAATGTGGACAACCCCTCTAAATTGCCCGACGTGGGTGAGATTCAGGAGATGCGTGAGCCTATTGCTCGCTGTACCGTTCTGACACCACAAGAGTATCTGGGTAACATTATTACTCTGTGTATCGATAAGCGTGGCTCGCAAGTGGACCTGCAGTACTTGGGTAAACAGGTACAGCTTATTTATGATATCCCTATGGCTGAAGTCGTTCTCGACTTCTTTGATCGCTTGAAGTCCGTCAGCCGGGGCTACGCCTCTTTGGATTACGGGTTCCACTGTTTCCAGGCGGCCCCGCTGTCGAGGCTGGATGTGCTGATCAATGGCGATCGTGTTGATGCCCTTGCTGTCATTGTTCACCGCGACCATATTCAGGGCCGAGGACGAGTTTTGACGGAAAAAATGAAAGAGCTTATCCCACGTCAAATGTTTGACGTGGCGATTCAGGCCGCCGTTGGGGGCAAAATTGTGGCACGCCAAACGGTCAAAGCGCTGCGCAAAAACGTCACTGCTAAATGTTATGGTGGCGACGCTTCTCGAAAGAAGAAGCTGTTGGAGAAACAGAAGGCGGGTAAGAAACGTATGAAGCAGGTGGGTAACGTAGAGATCCCCCAGTCCGCGTTCCTAGCTGTTTTGCAGGTCGACAGTTGAAGAATGTGATCACAACGGAGCCAATGTGAATATTGATTTTCCTTTAATTCTTTTGATACTGGTGTCCGGTAGCGGGCTTATTTGGGCGCTGGATGCGCTTTTTGCCGCGGGACCTAGGCGGGTCAGAATTGCGGATCTTCAACGTCGATATCCGAAGTGGGATCAGGCCGAGGCAGGGGATGCCAAGAAATACAGAGCATCCTTTGCAGAGACGGCCTCTGAGCCTGTCATAGTGGAGTATGCGCGGTCATTTTTTCCCGTATTGGCCGCCGTATTTATCCTTCGCTCTTTTCTGTTTGAGCCATTTCAAATTCCCTCGTCTTCCATGGTGCCCACTTTGGAAGTCGGTGATTTTATATTGGTGAATAAATTTAATTACGGCATCAGACTGCCTGTGGCGCGGTCTCAAGTGGTGCCCATTGGTAAGCCGGAACGCGGTGACGTCGTTGTTTTCTATCCCCCCCATCAAAACGACACCTACTACATCAAACGGGTGATTGGGATTCCTGGAGATCGGATCGAGTATCGAGGTAAGGCCATTTCAGTCAATGGTAAGGCCATACCGAGGGAGTGGTTAGCCACGGTCCCCGAGGGTAAATCTCGGTACGAGGTTGGTCTTGAGTCTGTGGGAACGGGCCGCTACCTTATGCAGACAGACCAGCGGCGACCTTCAAGGGATTTTTCCGCCACGGTGAAACCCGGGCACTACTTCATGATGGGTGATAACCGAGACAACTCCAGCGATAGCCGGGTGTGGGGGCAGGTGCCAGAAAAAGATCTTGTGGGTCGGGCCGTGGCCATCTGGATGCACTGGGAGTCGTTGTTCTCGATTCCGTCTTTCGGTCGGGCCGGGTCAATTGACTGAATTTAGGGGCTATGATGAATAGAAGGCTGCTAGCGAGAGCCCGTCAGAGCGGTTTTACGTTCTGGGGCTTGCTGATGTATTTTCTGACGGCCAGCGTATTACTGGTTTTTTTCTTGCGAGTTGCCCCCTCTTATTCAGAATATCTGACAGTGAAAGACATCGTTGAGCGAACGGTTGAAGAGTTTGACCCTGAAACCCAGAGCGCCATCGAAATTAGAGCTCGCATAAACAAGCTGCTGCAAACCTCACAGGTTGATGTTATCGATGCCAGCGATATCAAGATTTACCGCGAACGTCGAAATATTGTGATTGATGCGAATTACGAAGTTCGCTTTCCGCTGTTTTGGATTGTCGACGGCGTTATGAATTTCGACGATTTGATCTTTAAAGTAGACGGGAATTGAGCGCGTCCAACCAGCCACCTCAGTTAATGAGCCTGCAAGCTCGTCTCGGATACAATTTCCATGATATTAATCATCTTAAGCTAGCACTAACCCACCGAAGTGCGGGGCGCAGCAACAACGAGCGACTTGAGTTTCTCGGTGATTCCTTCGTCAATCATGTTATCGCGCAGCGCTTATATATTCAGTTTCCCGTGGCCAGCGAGGGGCAATTGACGCGGCTGCGGTCCAAGCTTGTTCGCGGCACTTTCTTAGCAAAGCTTGGGGACAAGTATGGCCTGGGTGAATGTCTGACGTTGGGAGTCGGGGAGCGAAAAAGCGGTGGCAGGCACCGTGCCAGCATTCTTGCGGATACGGTTGAGGCTGTTGCTGGCGCAATGCTGCTAGATGCTGGATACGAAATCGCTGCGCCAGTTGTCCTTAATTGGTTTGCAGAGGTTTTGGTTGACCTGCAAATTGATGGCGATAAGGACAGTAAAACGTTGCTGCAAGAGTGGCTGCAGGCGAGAAACCTGCCTTTGCCGCACTATGATTTAGTAGGTATCGAAGGGCCAGATCATGCGCAGGAGTTTGAGGTGCGCTGTCAAATTGAGGGGCATAAATCTGGCTTTGTGGGTCGTGGTTCCAGTCGTCGCAACGCTGAGCAACAGGCTGCTTCTGTGGCAATGGGAGATCTAAGCAATGACTGAAGGGAGCCAACGCTGCGGTTATGCCGCCATCATAGGCCGCCCCAACGTGGGCAAATCAACGCTGCTAAATTATGCGCTGGGTCAAAAAATTAGCATTACTTCAAGAAAGCCTCAAACAACCCGCCACCAAGTGATGGGCATCTACACTGACAGTGGCGATCAGGTTGTATTTGTCGATACTCCGGGTATGCATCTGGAGCAGGGTAAGGCGATCAACCGGTATATGAACCGTGCTGCTAGCAGTGCTCTCGCGGATGTTGATTTGGTGCTTTTTGTCGTTGACAGAAATCGCTGGACATCCGAGGACGATCTGGTGCTAGAGGCGCTGAGGCATACTGAAACTCCCGTCGCCCTCGTGATTAACAAAATTGATCGCCTAGAGGACCACGCCGTCTTACTGCCCTGGACGGAGTCTGTACGGTCAAAGTTTGACTTTGACGCGATATTTCCAATATCCGCACTTCGACAGGCAAACTTACCCTCCTTAATGACTTACATCCGCAACAAAATGCCGCCAGGCGTCCATTTCTTTCCCGAGGATCAGGTTACTGATCGGTCTGAGCGGTTTCTTGCGGCTGAACTCATCCGGGAAAAAATTGTCCGGCAGCTAGGCGATGAAATGCCGTACACCACGGCTGTGGAAATCGAGAGTTTTAAGCTCGACGGCAAACTGCTGCGCATTGACGCGTTAATCTATGTCGAACGGCAAGGGCAGAAAAAAATTGTGATTGGCGAGGGAGGAAGCCGATTGCGATCAATTGGCACCGAAGCCAGGAAAGATATGGAGGTGGCTTTTTCTCGTAAAGTGATGCTTAAGCTCTGGGTGAAAGTGAAGTCTGGCTGGTCCGATGATGAACGAGCACTGAGAAGCTTAGGGTTCGAGGACGGCATCTGAGGCATGGCCAGTGAGTTGGAGCCGGCATGGTTGCTGCATCGGCGCAATTTCGGCGATGGCGGCTTTCTCGTTGATCTATTGGGGCTAACGTCTGGGCGTATGTCTGCCGTCGTGCGAGGCGCCCGCAGAAAAGCAAAAGGTGGAAGTCACGCCGGAGTGCTGCAGCCTTTCACGCCCTTACTGGTCTCCACGGGGGGGCGAGGTGAGTTAAAGACTTTACACCGGCTCGAAATGGCTGGTGCGGGTCTCGACCTCGCTGGAGAGCAGGTGTTTAGCGGACTCTACCTCAATGAGCTGTTGATTCGGTTGTTGCCGAAGTTTGTCAGTTGTCCAACGCTCTTTGCGCTCTACGGGGAGACTGTTGATGCGCTGGTTATCGCAGAGGCTGAGCTAGCGCTACGAAAGTTTGAGCTGATGCTTCTCGATGAACTGGGCTACGGGATGCGTTTTGACGTGGATGCGCAAAGCGATGCCGTTACGGCTGCCGACGTCTATCGATATGACCCCATGCAAGGGTTTGTGCGCCAAATCTTCAAGTCTGATGAGGTTATGAATACCCCGGCGGCCCTGCGCGGCGATCAGTTGTTAAACATCGCGGACTGGTCGTTTAACGGCGATGGTCTCGAGGTATCAAATCGCCAGCCTCTAAAAGAGTTGACGCGCGTTGCCTTACAGTTGCACCTTGGCGATCGGCCCCTGAAAAGCCGCGAGTTGTTGAAGTCCTTCAGGTGTGGCGAAAAACCCTCTGGAGATACCGGGCAACACCTAACACCATGACTTATGATTTGTCTGTGCACTAGAATTGAAAAGGAAGTCACATGAACCCCGCTGAAAGTCTGTACCCAACCATCGAAAGTGTTGTGGGGGAAACGCCACTAGTGCGCTTGCAGAGGCTGGCAGAGGGCTCCAATAATCACGTGCTTTGTAAACTTGAGGGTAACAATCCAGCGGGTTCCGTAAAAGATAGGCCTGCTCTGAGTATGATTGCTGAGGCTGAGAGCCGAGGTGACATTCGTCCGGGAGACACCCTCATTGAGGCGACTAGTGGTAACACGGGGATTGCCCTTGCTATGGCTGCAGCCATACGCGGTTACCGGTTGCGGCTTATTATGCCGGCCCATATGAGTTCCGAGCGAAAATTAGCAATGACCGCTTATGGTGCGGAGCTCATCCAAGTCAGTCGTGAGGAGGGGATGGAAGGCGCAAGAGATCTGGCAGAAGCCATGCAATCTAGGGGGGAGGGCACTGTTCTCAACCAGTTTGCAAATTTTGATAATCCCTTGGCCCATTACCGTGGAACCGGACCTGAGATTTGGCGACAGACTCGCGGTGAGGTGACGCACTTTATTAGCTCAATGGGCACGACAGGAACAATCATGGGGGTATCGGCGTACTTGAAAGAAAAAAATCCTGCGATCCAGATTATTGGCTTGCAGCCCCAAGATGGCGCGCAAATACCCGGCATTCGACGTTGGTCAGAGGCTTATCGTCCCAGAATTTTTCAGGCTGCGAAGGTTGATCGAACCATTGATATTTCCCAGACGGAATCTGAGATCATGATGCGTCGGCTGGCAACAGAAGAGGGTATTTTTGCAGGGGTATCCTCGGGTGGGTCAATCAGTGCTGCGCTGCAGGTCAATCTGGAAGTGGAGGGAGCGACGATTGTTGCGATCGTTTGCGATCGCGGTGATCGTTATCTTTCGACGGGTGTCTACGAGAGTTGAGGGTGCTTGGTCATGGTGCAAGTCAGAGCAATACTTGAAACTGCAACCCTAGATCAAGCGGGTTTTGCCCATTGGCTGAGTGGTCTTGCCACACCTCTTGACGCTTTCGACCAAGAGCGATTAATCGACGCCTTCGTCTTGTTGAGCGAACAGGATCCCGCGCAATCTCAAGGGACTATGGACTGGGCCGGTAATGCCAATGTCCTATCTGTAGGCCTTGAGACCGTGCAAATTCTTGCTGAGTTGCGGTTGGGTCCAGATGCCTTACTGGCAGGTTTTCTCTACCGTCCAGTTCGCCAGCAAGTCATCTCTGTTGATCAACTCAGGCATCGCTTCGGTGACAAGGTTGTCAGCCTACTCGATGGGGTGCTGCGGATGGCGGCAGTCAGCGATCTTACAGGCTTAAGTGATGTTCCTGTTCTAGGGCAGTCAACAGCACCCAACATCAACATAAGACGTATGCTGGTGGCCATCGTTGATGATGTGCGCGTGGCGTTGATTAAGCTGGCTGAACGTACTGTTGCGATGCGTGCGCTCAAGGGAGCTGATGAACATCGGCAACAGCGTATCGCCTGGGAAGTTTTTAACGTTTATGCGCCACTAGCGCACCGGCTAGGTGTTGGCCATCTTAAATGGGAGTTAGAAGATCTTTCATTCCGTTACACCAATAAAGATGCCTATCACAGGATTGCAAATTTGCTCGACGGGCGGCGCCAGGATCGAGACAGTTTTATCGCTCGGGTAAATGCGCAGCTGACGAAAGCTCTGACGCAATCCGGGCTGACTTTCGAAATTACCGGACGCGCAAAGCACATCTACAGTATTTGGCGAAAGATGCAGCGTAAAGGTATCGGCTTTTCACAGGTACACGATATCCGAGCTCTGCGGATTCTGGTTGACGATGTGGCTGCTTGTTATCAGACGCTGGGAGTAGTGCATGGTATGTGGCGCAACATACCCAATGAGTTTGATGACTACATCGCCAGCCCCAAAGAAAATGGATATCGGTCGCTGCACACGGCTGTTATTGGGCCTGAAGGGAAAATTTTAGAGGTGCAAATTCGTACTGATGAGATGCACGAGGAAGCCGAATTAGGTGTCTGCGCTCACTGGCGATACAAAGCGAGCGACGCGCAGGGGGCAGGTCCGGATACTTACGAGGAAAAGCTCAGTTGGCTCCGGCAAGTTTTAGAATGGCATGAGACCGTGGGCGACGATGAGGTAATTGCAGAACAGTTTACCTTTGATTCAGCGCAGGATCGTGTCTACGTTTTCACTCCCAAGGGCGACGTGGTGAGTTTAGTTCAGGGGGCTACCCCGTTGGATTTTGCCTACCACGTTCATACCGAGGTTGGGCACCGTTGTCGGGGCGCTCGGGTGAATGGGGCTTTGGTGCCCTTGACCTATGTTTTAGGTACTGGGGAGCGCGTTGAAATTTTGACGGCCAGCACCGTGCAGCCTCGTCGGGACTGGTTACTGTCGTCGTCAGGCTTTCTGCGTACAGCGCGTGCCAGGAACCGCGTGCAGCAATGGTTTAAGTCTCAAAATCGCGACGACAATGTGGCAGCAGGGCGTGAACTAGTAGAGCGAGAGTGCGCGCGATTAGCCCTTACCTCTCTGGATTATAAGGCGATGTCTGAGGCCCTAAGTCAGAATACGGTTGATGATATGTTTGCTGCCGTCGGCTCTGGTGATCTCACCTCTAAACAAGTGCTTCGGGTTGCAAAAACTGTCACCCACTTTGAGAAGGATCAGCACCCCGAGTGGGCTATTCATCAAGAAAGACCTGCACCAGACGGCGCTCCCAAGGTGGATGGCGTCGGAAATTTACTGACCCAATTTGCCGGGTGTTGTATGCCTGTACCGGGGGACGGTATCGAGGGCTATATCACCCGATCCCGAGGGGTAACTGTGCACAGAGCAGACTGTGCTCGGCTACTGACGCTTCACAGTGAATATCCCGAGCGCATTATTGCGGTAAATTGGGGTAATGCCGATGTGGCAATGTTTCCGGTTGATATTGAGCTGACGGCGTATGATAGGCAGGGCCTCTTGGCCGACGTGACATCGGTTTTAGCGCTTGCATCTACCAATGTGACCTCGATCAACACGCAGAGTCACCTCGAGGATAATACGGCCCACATGCGCCTGCGCGCTGAGGTGTCCACGATTGATGGCCTTATGGAACTGTTGGCGAAGTTGAACCAGCTGGACAATGTGATTTCGGCAAGGAGAGTTGTGGTTGATGACTGAGTTAACCGGTGTTCACAAAGGCTATGAGTTTGATATTGCAGATTTGTTGAGGATTATGGAGCGTCTCAGGGATCCGTCCGACGGATGCCCCTGGGACACAAAGCAAACCTTTACCAGTGTCATTCCTCATACTTTAGAAGAGTGCTACGAGCTGGTGGATGCCATTCAGCAAGGCGATTTGCCTCATGTTGCTGAAGAGTTGGGGGATGTTTTATTTCAAGTCATTTTTTACAGTGAACTGGGTAAAGAATTGGGTGCCTTCGACTTTTACGCCGTGGTCGATGGCATTGCGCGTAAACTGCTACGACGTCATCCCCACGTGTTTGCAGGGGGCGCTGTTGAAGGGCGTGTTCAGGGGTCGGTAACGACCGATGAAGTTAAGGCAAACTGGGAAGCGATAAAACAAAAAGAGAAAGGCCACAGTAAAACCGGTGGTGTTCTTGCTGATGTCCCAAAAGCGCTCCCCGCTTTAAGCCGGGCGCAGAAGCTTCAAAAAAAAGCTGCGACCGTTGGCTTTGATTGGGGGGAACTGAGTGGCGTGTTGGCAAAACTTAGCGAAGAGATGGATGAGTTTCAGCAAGCGGTGACGGAAAATGATGAAGAGTCTATGGCCGAAGAGCTTGGAGACCTCATCTTTAGCGCGGTAAATGTTGCGCGTCATCTGGGTTATGACGCTGAAGGTGTACTGCGGCAGGCCAACGAAAAATTTGAAACGCGCTTTGGTGATATGGAAACTGCCGCATTAGAAGAGGGGAGCGCTTTGAGCGATGAGTCAACTTTGCAAATGGAAGCGCGTTGGCAGTCGGCCAAAAGCAGGGATTAGCGCTTGTAACCGATGCTAAGGCTGTGTACTTTTGGCGCTCCCACTGAGGGCAGGATCGACGGTCGTGGGGCGGTCGTCGAACCGAAAACTACGTGTGCATAACTAAAGGGAAGTCCCCATGCGAATTATTCTCCTAGGCGCGCCTGGCGCAGGAAAGGGTACACAAGCGAAGTTTTTGTGTGAGCAGTTTGGCGTTCCTCAAATTTCTACGGGCGATATGTTGCGTGCTGCGGTCGCGGCAGGCACCGAGTTAGGTTTGCAAGCTAAAAGTATTATGGATTCAGGTGGCTTGGTTTCTGACCAATTGATCATCGATTTGGTGAAAGACCGCTTGCAGCAACCCGACTGCGGTACCGGTTGCTTGTTCGATGGTTTTCCAAGAACGATTCCCCAAGCCCAAGCTATGGTCGATGCGGGAATCAACGTCGACCATGTCATAGAAATTTCAGTCGACAACGAAGAAATAGTCGGCCGCCTAAGTGGACGCCGCGTCCACCCACAGAGCGGACGTATCTATCACGTTGTGCACAATCCACCTCAGGTGGAAGGTGCAGACGACGCTACGGGCGAAGCACTTATTCAGCGAGATGATGATAAAGAGGAAACTGTTCGCAAGCGTCTTGACGTTTATCAACAGCAGACGCGACCGTTAGTTGATTTCTATCAGAAGCTGGATGGTCCGGCCTATCACCAGATTCATGGCGTCGGTAATGTTGAAAAAATTTCTGCGGAGATAAAAAAACTATTACAAAACTGAGGTTTTTCTTACACCATTTACTTGTCATTAAAAATAAACATTGTTAGTTTGCGAAAGTAACTACTACTACACAGTTGGAGATCAGCATGGCAGCAGCAAAAAAAGCACCAGCTAAAAAGAAAGCGGCAGCTAAAAAAGCACCCGCTAAGAAGAAGGCAGTAGCGAAAAAAGCGCCAGCGAAAAAAGCTGTTGCTAAAAAAGCGCCAGCTAAAAAGGCAGCCGCAAAAAAAGCGCCTGCTAAGAAAAAAGCAGTAGCAAAGAAGGCGCCCGCTAAGAAGAAGGCGGTGGCCAAGAAGGCACCGGCCAAGAAAAAAGCAGTAGCCAAGAAAGCGCCTGCCAAGAAAAAAGCAGTAGCCAAGAAAGCGCCGGCGAAGAAAAAAGCGGTAGCTAAGAAGGCTCCTGCCAAGAAAAAGGCAGTAGCTAAGAAAGCGCCGGCGAAGAAAAAAGCGGTAGCTAAGAAGGCACCTGCCAAGAAAAAGGTAGCAGCCAAAAAAGCGCCGGCGAAGAAAAAAGCGGTAGCTAAGAAGGCGCCGGCCAAGAAAAAGGTAGCAGCCAAAAAAGCGCCTGCTAAGAAAGCTGGAGCGAAAAAGGCGAAGAAGAAGTAGCGTTTTCGCAAGTTTAAAAGAAGCCGACATGAGTCGGCTTTTTTTTTATCGCAGTCTGACGCTTACTGCGGCGGTTTCCTAATCACGCCATGCAACGCATCGGTATGATCAATGTCCATGCCTGCGCCGGGTACGGCCATGTGCGCCAGCCCCTCACATTCATAGAGCGCCATCAATGAACGTTTGCCTTGCTTAAGCAGTGCGTTCACTTGGGAGTGCACATCGCGATGCAGAACGCAGCAAGGGGTGTGGGTGCCGCCGTCTGTCGCAAATACGCCAATTACAGTTGAACTAAGGGCAGAGCTTAACCGTTCAAACCAGTCCAGTGGCAAGCTGTACTGGTCGCAGGGAATCACTGCTAGATATTGCGTTTGAGTGGCAGCGAGCAGTGCGGAAAGGCCCTGGAGAGGACCTTGCCCTGGTTCGACGTCGCAAAGCACCCGACTTGAAAATCTTGAATAAAACCACGCATTGTCACGACAGCAGGTGACCACCTCTTCGAAGCCCTTCCCATAGCGCTCGAGAGTTCTCTCTAGGAGCGTTCGCCCCTTTGCGATCATCAGGCCTTTATCTCGACGGCCAGCTCGGATACCAGAGCCTCCGGCAAGAACACCGAGTGTGAACTCTGAACGATGCAATTTAGGGTGGGACTGTGGGATCATGTCGAATTATCCCACGGATGTTCTGCGGTTTTCCATGCCGGCGCTACTTTCTTTAGACACCTCGACAGATGCCTGCTCCCTTGCCTGCGTGCTGGGAGAATACTCGGCGGAGCGACACGAGCTGCTGCCACGCGCCCACAATCGCCATATTCTTGCCATGGTAGATCAGGTCTTGGCAGGACAGCCTTTGAGTGCCGTCGAGGGTATTGTTTGTGGCGTTGGCCCGGGTTCCTTCACGGGATTGCGCGTTGCGACAGGCGTCGCACAGGGTTTAGCCTGGTCATTAAACGTGCCGGTATTGCCTTTTTGTTCACTGATGTCCCAAGCATTGGCTGCGCGTACAGAGCTCGGCGATTCAGGCGGCTACGTTTTGAGCACAATTGAAGCCCAGACGGGACAGTTTTACTGGCGCTTATTCGATGGTCGTGATGGTGGACTTCAACCGGTGGGTGAGCCTTGCTTGGGTGTGTCTGAGCGCCTCCTCGATCAGCTTGGTGATTGTGCTTCTCATCCGGTACGGGTGGTGGGTTCTGCGGCCACATGCGTAGCAGACAGGCTGGGAGCAGGGTTATCCATTGATTTGGCAGTGCACGCTGAGGTGCGCCCAAGGGCGGTGTCGGCACTGCAATTTGTCTGCGAGCATCCCAATCCACGCTTGGGCATCTCAGCAGAGCAATTACAGCCACTCTATGTTCAGACAGATATCGGCTGGAAGAAGCTGGCGGAGCAACCGAAACGTGGTTGATTGGACCCAGGCGATTGTATTGGCACTCATTCAAGGTTTGAGCGAGTTTTTACCGATCTCAAGCTCGGCCCACCTGGTTTTGCCTGCGCAATTATTCTCTTGGAGCGATCAGGGGCTGCTGTTCGATGTGTTCGTTCACGGCGGGACTTTAATCGCCGTCATGATTTACTTCAGAGCTGACCTCATCAGGCTACTTGGCTCTCAGCGATTAGATGCGGTGCCTGAGAGGGGGAGTGACAACGAGCTGTGGCTTTTGGCAGCGGCAACACTGCCCACTGTATTGGTGGGTCTGCTGTTTCATGAAGTTATTTCAGGGGGCCTGCGAGGGCTACCTGTCATCGCGTTCACCACGTTGTTCTTTGGCATTCTAATGGGGGTCGCCGCGCGGATGGCTCCTGCTAAAAGTGATTCGAATATCCGTGCAATCTCCTGGCGAGATGCCTGTCTCATTGGCTTAGCACAAAGTGTGGCCTTGGTTCCCGGCGTGTCCCGATCAGGTGTCACCATAACTGCCGCTGTGATGTTGGGTTACAACCTCGCTACGGCCGCGCGATTCTCTTTTTTATTATCGGTCCCAGTTATTTTGATGGCGATGATATATATGGGTTTTACGTGGCTTTCTGGTGAGGCGGTGTCGCCACCTTTAGCCCAACTTGTGACCGCAATGCTGATGGCTGGTATCAGTGCTTACGCCACAATTGCCGTATTTCTGGGTATCCTTGATCGTGTTGGCCTTATGCCGTTCGTTGTGTATCGACTTGTTTTGGGTTGTGGGCTGGTCGTAGTTATTCTCCTTTCATGAATTTTGGAATTGTTTATGTCTAAGCGTCTTGATGACTTGCTGGTTTTTTTGGGTGAGGCAACGTCACCCTTTCATGCCGTTGCCGCGCTAACAAAGCGGCTCGAGATTGCCGGTTTCAGGGGGCTAGAGCACCTCGATGACATCAGCTTTGAAGCGGGGCAGGGGTATTTCGTCACTGCCAACGACAGCTCTATTATTGCGTTCAGAGCGGGGTCGGGGCGCTGTGAGGAAGGGCTGCGCATGATTGGTGCACACACAGACAGTCCTAACCTTTCGATTAAACCCAATCCTCTTAAAACACGCTCCGGTGCGCATCAGCTTGCCGTTGATGTTTACGGAGGGGCGTTGCTTAATCCGTGGTTTGATCGAGACTTATCCCTCGCTGGGCGCGTGTCCTTTGAAAATTCCAAAGGGGATCTGACTTCGCGCCTCATAGATTTTCGACGGCCAATTGCTATTATTCCAAGCTTGGCGATCCATCTCGATCGAGAGGCCAACAAAAACCGCAGTATCAATCCGCAAACCGATATTTTGCCGCTGATTGCAGGGCTCCCAACGGCGGATGGCTCGAGCCTAGATTGGGCGCAGTTGCTCGCTGATCAAGTAGCTCTAGAGCACCCCAACGAGGGCCCAGTTCGAGTTCTTGATTTTGAGCTTTCGCTCTATGACTGCCAATCCGCGGGCATCGTCGGTATCGATAATGCTTTTCTTGCCTCAGCGCGACTCGATAACCTGTTGAGCTGTCATGCAGGTCTGATGGCTTTGCTCGATGCCGATGCCGAGCAGTGGTCTCTGCTGGTTTGTAACGACCATGAGGAAGTCGGCAGTACGTCGGCAGTCGGCGCTCAGGGCCCAATGCTGACGGATGTTCTCGCCTCGATTACGGGCACCGCAGCTGCTAGCCGGCGCTTGCGGGAGCGATCAACGATGTTGTCGGTTGATAATGCCCATGCGGTACATCCGAATTTTAGTGATCGGCATGATGAGGCTCACGGACCGCTTCTCAATCACGGCCCCGTTGTCAAAATCAACCGCAACCAGCGTTATGCCACATCAGGAGAGGGCTCTGCTCTGCTGCGCCTCTTAGCTGAGCGCGCAGAGGTGCCTCTGCAGCATTTTGTTGTTCGCTCAGATATGGGCTGTGGCAGTACAATTGGACCCATCACAGCGGCAGAAACAGGCATTATGACCATAGATCTTGGTGTCCCAACGCTCGCAATGCACTCCATTCGGGAGTTAGCGGGCGCTGCGGATGTCGATTACCTAGGGGCACTGCTCACCGCATTTTACAATCGCGTCGCCTGACGCTTGTTTGGAGAATTGAAATGACACGCAGACGCGTGCTGACCGGCATCACAACATCGGGAACACCCCATTTAGGCAACTATGTAGGTGCCATTCGTCCTGCAGTAGATGCCTCAAGAGAAGCAGAGGTAGACGCTTACTTGTTTCTGGCCGACTATCATGCGCTCATAAAGTGCCATGACCCAGCCGCAGTTGCTCAGTCCAGCCTAGAAATCGCTGCGACCTGGTTGGCTTCGGGCCTAGATGCCGAACGGGCGCATTTTTATCGACAATCTGACATACCAGAAGTCACTGAGCTTTCTTGGATTCTTACCTGTAATGCGGCGAAGGGTCTAATGAATCGTGCCCATGCTTACAAGGCCGCTGTACAACATAATCGCGACGCTAATGAGGACCCGGATTTTGGCATTACTATGGGGCTGTTTTCATACCCGGTGTTAATGGCTGCCGATATCCTCATTTTTAATGCTCACGATGTGCCGGTGGGTCGAGATCAAATTCAGCATGTAGAAATGGCGCGTGATATTGCACAGCGCTTCAATCATAATTTTGCTGAGATCTTTACCTTGCCCAAGGCCGTGGTTGGTGAGCACGTGGCAGTGCTGCAGGGGCTTGATGGCCGTAAGATGAGTAAGAGTTACGGCAACACCATTCCCTTGTTTGGGACCCCAAAACAACTTCAGAAAAGCATCAATAAAATTAAAACCAACCTTTTGGAGCCGGGCGAACCGAAGAACCCTGAAGAATCTACGGTTTTCCAAATCTGGTCGGCTTTCGCTAGCGACAATGAGCGGGCGAGGATGTACGCCGATTTTGAGGGTGGCATCGGCTGGGGTGAGGCCAAGAAGCAGTTGTTCGAGTTGGTTAATGGTGAATTGGCCGAGCCTAGGGAGCGGTACCATGAGCTAATGGCGAAGCCTGCACAGGTTGAGGAGGTGCTGCAGGCCGGCGCAGAGCGTTTGCGTCCGACGAGTAAGGCGCTGTTAGAGCAAGTGCGAGACGCAGTGGGGCTTCGTTCCTATGCCTAGCGATAAAACCTCAATTGTTTTCAACGAGGGCGCATCGTTGTGAGTCTGCAATTTTTGGAGCGCAACGATAATTTCAATATCCCCTCGAATGAAGCCGTGCACTCAGGGAAAGTGCGTTCGGTCTACTGGTTGAGGCCGGAAGATAGTCGTCGCCTGATCGAGCGCAGAAACTATCCGGTAGCTCGCGATGCAGATCTCGCTATTCTCATCGTTTCAGATCGCTTATCGGCTTTTGACTGTATCTGGCGTGCTGAAGATGGCCTTAATGGCGTACCTGGCAAGGGGGCGGCGCTTAATGCGGTGTCAGAATCTTGGTTTAAAGCCTTTACCGATGCCGGCTTGGCTCGTAGTCACATTCTCGAGGCGCCACATCCTCTGGTTTGGGTTGTTCAGAGGGCGAAACCTGTACGTATAGAAGCGATTGCTCGTCAGTATATTACCGGCTCGCTCTGGCGTGCTTATGTAAAGGGGGAACGTGTCTTTTGCGGAATCGATCTGCCCAATGATTTGGTTGAAAACCAGCGGTTAGGGGAGTTGCTGATAACCCCCTCGAGTAAAGGTGTGCTTGCAGGATTAGAGGGCATTCCCGCGATCGATGATGTGAACATTACGCGTGCAGATTTAGAGCATCATTGGTCTGACCTTGGATTTGAGCAAAGTGCAGACATCGATCAGTACGAGCGCTTGCTGCGTGAGGGCTTTGCCGTCATCGCTGATCGGCTGGACAAGGTAGGTCAACTGTTTGTTGATACCAAATTTGAGTTTGGGTACGCGACGAGCGCTACGGGTGCCAGCGAACTCATTTATATGGATGAAGTGGGAACACCAGATTCATCTCGGATTTGGAATGCATCTGCCTATGCTCAGGGTCATATCTTGGAAAATAGTAAGGAAGGGTTTCGACAGGCGCTTTTGAGCTGGGTGCCTGATCAAGAGCTATTGCTCGACAAACAAAGAATGTCAGAACGCGAGGCTTATGCGAGCACGGTACGCTTGCCACAAAGTATGCTCCTTGATGTCTCCAGGACTTATCTCGATATTGCAGCGCAAATTGTCGGCGCGCCGATTGCAGTGCCTGTCGATCCTCGAGAGGAAATCAAAGAGTTGCTATCGGTTGAGCTTGGGCTAATCTAAGCCATGACATAATAGCGGGGTTGCAGTCCAAACAAGCCCAAATCGTGGGTAGGAAAGTTGCGGCCACATTGACAAACACCAAGACAGGGATGAGTTATGAATATTAGAGACAACACGGTCAGGGCGGTGCGGGTCATACTAGCAACTGCATCAATGGTACTGATAGCGGGGTGCAGTTCGTCACCGACAGCACCGGAAGTCTCTTACGATGGCCTAATTCTGCAAGAAGATACAAGCTTTGGCTTGGTCTATACCAAGCCGGGAGTCGATATCTCCGCCTACGAAAGCTTTGCGGTCCATCACTGTGAGGTCGCATTCCGAAAGAATTGGCAGCGTGATCAAAACAACACTAGGCGCGCCACTTCTCGACGAGTGACCGATTCAGATATGGAGGGTATACGAAGCAGTCTGGCCGAGCTGTGCGAGGCCGAATTTCTTACCGTTCTCTCCGAGGAACCGGCCTACTCGATAATCTCTGAGGATCAGGCTGCGGCGGGAACTCTGCTTCTGCGGCCCAATATCATTAATCTCGACGTCGCCGCTCCCGACATCAGCAGTCCCGGTGTCAGCCGGTCTTACACGACGGAATCTGGAGAAATGACACTATTTCTTGAGGTGGCTGATGCTTCAACTGGAGAAACGCTTTTTCGAGTTGTCGATCGACGACGCAATCTAAACTCAATGCGCCTGCAATGGAGTAATAGTGTGACGAATACGGCAGATGCCAAGCGAATTTTGAACGCGTGGGGTCAGCAATTTAGAGAGGGGCTTGATCGGATTTACCGAGGAGACAACGGATAATGTCAGCAACACCGATTATTCAACTCAGCGAAACTGTTTTTGTGGCGGGTCAAATTCAACCCGGCCACATGTCGGATCTGGCCGCACAGGGCTTCAAGCACGTCATCTGCAATCGGCCTGATCACGAGGTTCCCGGACAAGCAACGATGACTGAGATGGCTGAGGCGGCACAGGCTTCCGACTTAAGCTTTACGCCCTATCCCATAGACGCGTCTAATTTCCCCGGGGAAGACCTTGGGGCGTTGACAGCACTGTTTGATAGCGGCGAGCGCGTGTTGGCCTACTGCCGCACAGGCACGCGTTGTGCCAACCTTTGGGTCGCATCGAGGAAGGATATTGATCGATCAGAGGCTATAGAGGTGGCCAGGGGAATTGGCTTTGATCTGTCCCTCGCCTTGGTTTGGCAGGGGTAGGGTAATAACTCGCCAGCGCTAGTCGACTGCCTGCATCACGTTAAGTAAGTCGTTAAGTGCAACAGCCTGGCTGCCTGTCATTGATGAGAGGACCGTGCTTGCTGTGGGCTGGGTATTCGCTGGGGCTATGTGCTCGCAATGATAGGCTTCTGCGATGATCGCATAGTCAATGGCGAGATCCTGTTTCAAAACACTCAGGGTGTAGACCCTCACCAGCACTTGATCCTCTGGATTTAAGGCAGCCCCCCCCAAAGCAGCGAACCGTTTTCCAGCGGCGACCTGACAGTCGGTCGTGTGATTTTTAACGACATTCCAGCCAGCGTGACGAAGCGTCGCACCAATACTGTCGCCAGCGCGAATTTGTGCGTCTTGCTCGCTGACCGCCGGATGAGTGGGTAGTTCGAAGCGAGTTAACGCCAGCGTCCGCGTGATGCGTTGCTCACCGGAGAGGGAATAAAGACTTGCAAGACGCGTCCTTGTGTCTTGTTCGAGTAGTTCGACACCATAGTGCCCGAAGCGCTCGCGTATTTTGTCGCTGTTCAACGTTGATGTTCCTTGGCGCCAGCAACCAGTGAAGAATCACTTAACATAATGACAGGGACCCAGTGCGTATGGCTAACTTCACCACTCATGAAACCGGTACGCGCATCAGTGTGTTGCTGGGATAAAAAAAGACGTAGTCTACACCATTCGTAGGTATACCTGCCTCGTGTCACAGGAGATTCTTATGTCAATTCGACGCCTAATTGGTTCCATCTTGATCGCTTTTTTCCTACCGGTAACGCTCAGCCTTGCCGACGAGCTGGATGAGCGAATTGACATGCTTTACGAGGAGGAGCTGGCAGACCTGTTCCTCTGGTTGCACCAAAACCCAGAGCTGTCTCATATGGAGCACAAAACCTCAGACCGTCTCGCTTCTGAGTTAGAAGGCCTTGGCTACGATGTACACAGGGGCATTGGCGGCACCGGCATAGTGGCTCTACTCGAAAATGGTGGAGGCCCCCTGGTCATGTTTAGAGCTGACATGGATGGCCTTCCCGTGGAAGAAAAGTCAGGTCTTCCCTATGCCTCAACCGCCAAGCAGATTGATTGGGATGGTAATGAGGTCTCGGTCATGCACGCCTGCGGCCACGATGTGCATGTGACCAGCCTAGTGGGTACTGCAAAAATCATGGTGGAGCGCAGAGATCAGTGGCAAGGCACGTTAATGCTGATCGGCCAGCCGGCAGAGGAGCGGGTCGGTGGTGCTCGGTTGATGCGCGAAGATAATATTTGGGGCCGTTTTGGGCAGCCTGATTATGCGATGGCTCTGCATGTCACTTCATCGGTGCCTACAGGTATGTTGATTGCTGACCCAGCGCCCTACAGCGGCGCGGATACCGTAGATATTTTGATCAAAGGTGTTGGCGCTCACGGGGCTAGTCCTCACTCAGGGGTTGATCCCGTATTACTGGGTTCCCAGATTGTTGTGGCTTTGCAAAGCGTGGTTAGTCGAAGCTTGCCACCGCGCAGACCCGGCGTGATAACAGTAGGTTCTTTCCACTCAGGCACAAAGCACAACATCATCTCAGATGCCGCTAAACTCCAAATCACCGTGCGCAGTGAGTCGGTGGCAGACCGAGCCCTGCTGCTTGACGGGATCAAGCGTGTTGCGGAAAACGCGGGACGTATGATGGGGTTGTCCGGGGACATGCTGCCTGAGGTTGTTGTTTACGAGAACGAAGGTGTGCCACCGACGCTCAACGATATCGCCATGCTTGAACGCGTGAGGGGCGTATGGACTGACAGTTTGGGCGAGGGCATATTTTATAATCAGCAGCGACTTGCGATGGGAGCTGAGGACTTTCCCTTCTTTACTGTCGACCCCTACATTCCCTCGGTTTACTTCGCCGTAGGAGGCACTGATCAAGCCGACTTTGATCGAGCTGCAGCCGGTGGACCACCTGTCGCATCGCACCATTCACCGCTCTTCAAAATTGTTCCTGAGCCCTCTGTTGAACTCGGCGTAAAGGCATCAGTGACGGGCCTGATCGATCTTCTTCAGAATCTTTAATTGGATTGCTAGCTGTGACGCATTGGCCTTTATGGGATCGTGCTGTTCGAACGATCCACTGGTACTTGCCAGTGGCCATCACTTTTATGTGGTGGAGTGGGGAAGAGGCGCTATATGAGTGGCACAGTTGGGTCGGTTATAGCCTTATCGTAGCCGTTACGACACGTGTGCTTTGGGGGTTCGTGGGTAGCCCTAGTGCGCGCTTCTCCTCTTTTATTGCTCGCCCGACGACAGTACTTGCGTATGCCAGAGGGCGCCCTTTTACAGGAGAAGGGCATAATCCAATAGGTGGCTGGGCTACGGTGGCTTTGCTGCTTGCGATTTTGCTGCAGGGCGTTTCAGGGTTATTTTCCAGCGATGATGTCATGTTTGAAGGTCCACTGATGTATTGGGGTGGGGAGTGGTCGGGGTTCTTCGCTGAGTGGCATGAAATTAATTGGCTGCTTTTACAGGTGCTGGTGGTGATGCATCTGTTGGCGTTGACCTATCACCAGTTGTACCGAAAAGAACCCTTACTAGGGGCGATGTGGTGGGGTAAAACTGCCAACCGCTTTAGTCTCTCGAAGCCAAAGACGACAAGCTTGGCACTGGCAATCGCTCTGGTCATTGCCGGGTTGTTGTATTTATTGATTACACTAGCGCCGCAGGCTCCTAGCTATTACTGAATAAGAGGTTGAGTCACCATGGACAGGAAGACCCTTGAAGCTCATTGGATGCCGTACACCGGTAACCGCCAGTTTAAAGACGACCCGCGCATTATTACGTCTGCTGAGGGGGTTTGGTACACCGACGACAAGGGTCGCAAGGTATTAGACGGGCACTCCGGGCTTTGGACGTCAGGTTTGGGGCACGGTCGCAAGGAAATCAGTGCCGCGGTGGCTCAGCAGATCAACACCCTTGATTTTGCGCCACCGTTTCAATTTGGTCACCCTCCCGCGTTTGAACTCGCTGATCGCATTAAGGACTTAATGCCGGAGGACCTCGATTATGTTTTCTTTACCAATTCAGGGTCTGAATCTGCTGATACATCTTTGAAGATGGCTCGCGCTTACTGGCGCCTGATGGGACAGCCCACCAAGACGCGTTTTATCGGGCGCATGAAGGGTTACCACGGTGTCAATTTTGGTGGGATTTCGGTGGGCGGTATCGCGGCTAATCGAAAGTTTTTTGGTCAAGGTGTTGAAGCAGATCACTTGCGGCACACCATGCTGCCTCAGAACCTGTTTACCCGAGGCATGCCTCAAGACGGAGCTGAGCTGGCTGAGGAACTCAACGAGATGATTGCCTTGCATGACGCCTCGACAATAGCTGCGGTTATTGTGGAGCCTATGGCAGGGTCCGCGGGAGTCATACCGCCACCCGTTGGTTATTTGCAGAAGCTGCGTGATATCTGCGACGCCAACGATATTTTATTGATCTTTGACGAGGTAATCACGGGTTTTGGTCGTTGCGGTGCGCTGACCGGAGCCGAGGCTTTTGGCGTTGTGCCGGACATTCTCAACGTCGCAAAACAGATCACTAATGGCGCGATTCCGATGGGCGCTGTTATTGCGCGTGCTGGTATATACGACACATTTATGGCCCATGGTGGGCCCGAGTATGCCTTGGAGTTTGCCCATGGTTATACCTACTCTGCACACCCTGTGGCCTGCGCTGCTGGGCTGGCAGCGTTAGATGTATTAACCCGCGAGGAGTTGCCTCAACGAGTGGCTAAAGAAGCGCCATTTTTCGAAGGGTTGCTTCATGATGCTCTAGCCGATAAGCCCTACGTGGCTGATGTACGTAACTATGGATTTGCGGGTGCCATCACCCTTGATCCCTATCCTGGAGAACCCATGCGACGGCCCTTCGAAGTTGCGATGAAAATGTGGGAAAAAGGGTTCCTAGTGCGTTACGGGGGCGACACGATTCAGTTGGCGCCAATGTTCGTCATGGAGCGTCGAGAAATGGAGTCGTTAGTGGGTGCTCTGGCTGATTCACTGACGGAATTAGCGCAGTAATTTTTTAAACCTAAACAGGAGCATTTCAGTTGAAGATTGGTATTGTTGTGGGAAGCCATCGTCATGACTCTCAAAGCCGAAAAGTCGCACTTTATTTAGAGCAACAGCTTCAGTCATTGAACGCTGAAACGTGGTTGCATGACCTCGCCCATGACCCTCTGCCCTTGTGGGATGAAAATCTAGGTAGTGGTGAGGGCCCCTGGGCTTTTCTACCGGGCTTGGTGGAGCAACTACAAAGTTCTGACGGCTTTGTCATTGTGAGTCCTGAATGGCACGGTATGGCCACTTCCGCTGTGAAGAATTTCTTTTTGTTGTGCAACGTTCAGTCGGGCCTCGCACACAAACCGGCACTAATAACCGCTATTTCTGGTGGCGATGGGGGTGCCTATGTCGTGTCAGAGCTTCGCACTAGCAGCTATAAAAACAATCGCCTGTGTTACATCCCCGAGCAATTAGTCGTTCGCAATGTTGGCAAAGTGTTTAATGCCGACTCGGCGGAGAATGATCCGGAGGCTCATACCTACTTTGTCGACCGAGCAGATTACAGCTTAAAATTACTTTTGGCCTACAGTGAAGCCCTTGGTGCCCTTAGAGGCGGTGGGGTGGTTGACCTAGACGGTTATCCAAACGGCATGTAACGGCATGGGCGGCGTTATCTGCGCATCATGTGGCTAAAGTGTTCATGGCGCAGTCTTCGCCGTTAATTTGCTAGGGGGAGCATCCTATTGAAAAAGTTGCTGACGAGATTTTTTGGGGCGCTAGCGTGTGTTGTCCTTGGCTGGGTCGCGTGGTCATTTGTTGCCGCTCCCATCGTTCCCGCAATGTGGGAAGCCCCACCGAATCCTGAGCTCACTGGCGTTTTTGCCTCAAACAATCGACTGGAAAATGTCGACACAGTGTCTATGCCGGATCTAGGGCCGGAGGATGTCGCGTGCTCAGGCGACGGTTGGTTCTACAGCGGTCTTGAGGACGGACAGATTGTTCGCTTCAACAAGCAGGGCAACACCACGCTATTTGCGCAAACACAAGGGCGCCCTTTGGGTATGACCTTTGATGCTCAGGGTGCTTTGATAGTTGCAGATGCCTATCAGGGGCTGTTGAAAATAGGTGAGGAGGGGCGAGTTGAAACGCTGGTTGACCAGTATTTGGGTCGACGCCTTCAGTTTGTTGATGATGTCGACATTGCCGCCGACGGCACAATTTATTTTTCTGACGCCTCAATGCGCTTTGAGTTTCACAATAACCTGCTCGATTTTTATGAAGGATCGATGACGGGAAGATTATTTGCGTACTCACCCAAGACCCGGGCTGTTGAACTTTTACTCGATGGACTCTTTTTTGCGAACGGGGTCGCTCTAGGCCCTGATGACGCTTACGTATTGATTAATGAGACAGGGTTGGGGCGGGTTCAACGCTTTTGGTTGAAAGGGCCTCAAGCTGGCAGCAGTGATGTTTTTGTTGAGCACCTTCCGGGCACACCCGATAACATTAACTATGACGGTAATAAGACTTTCTGGATTGCTATGCCCTCGCTGCGCGCTGGAGTCGATGCGGTAGCACACTTACCGCTGTTACGGCGTTTGGTATCAGTGTTGCCAAGGGCTTTACAGGAGGCTGCAGCGACCCCAGTGAGTTTTGTCTTGGGTGTTGATCTTAATGGGTCGGTGGTGGCCAACCTGCAAGATCCTGCGCTGGGTTATAATTACATTACCAGCGCAACACCCTGCGATGACGATCTCTGGTTGGGCAGTCTTCACATGACCTCTGCAGGTTATCTGCCCCGACCTGAAGCGACCAATTAAAATTTTTAGCCAAGCTCACAGGAACTTCTCATGCCCGCACCTTTGTTGTCTCGACGCGATCTGGAATTTTATCTTTACGAAATGTTCGATGTGGAATCCCTCCAAGACCGCGAGCGGTATCAAGATCACAATCGGGAGTCCTTTGACGCTGCTTTGGATATTTCTGAAAAAATTGCCGAAGATTATTTCCTGCCGATTCGAAAAACCGTCGACCTGAATCAACCCGACTGGGATGGTGAAAAGGTCATCATGATCCCTGAAATCAAAGCGGCTTACGATGCCGTTGCCGAGGCTGGGCTGATTTGTCCGGATCAGAGTTACGAAATGGGCGGTATGCAACTGCCGCTAGTCGTGGCGTCTTGTGCCATGGGGTATGTGACTGCAGCGGCAAGCACAACCAACGGTTTCCATGCCCTTACTGCCGCGAATGCCAACCTCCTCGAGACCCACGCATCCCAGGAGCAGATTGATACCTGGGTGCCTAGGCTGCGCACGGGGGAGTTTGCGGGCACCATGGCCCTGTCAGAGCCTCAGGCAGGCTCAAGCCTTGCCGATATGCGCACTAAGGCGGTGGCCCAGGACGATGGCACCTACCGAATATTTGGTAACAAGATTTGGATCTCAGGCGGGGACCACGAGCTTTCCAGCAATATTGTGCATGCCGTGTTGGCGCGAATTGAAGGAGCGCCGCCGGGGGTAAAGGGCATTTCCATGTTTATTTGCCCTAAATTTCTCCTCAATGAGGACGGTTCTGTGGGGGCGCGCAACGACGTCCAGCTAGCCGGCTTATTCCACAAAATGGGTGGTCGGGGTCAAACCTCAACGGCACTGAATTTTGGCGAGGGAGAGGGCGCTGTGGCGTATTTGGTCGGCGAGCCACATCAAGGCCTGCGCTATATGTTTCACATGATGAACGAAGCCCGAGTGATGGTGGGGAGCAGTGGTGCAACTCTCGCAATGGCGGGTTACCAGTACAGTCTGGACTATGCAAAAGAGCGCCCACAAGGGCGCAAACCTTCCTCGAAGGACCCGCTGGCAGATCCCGTTATGTTGATAGAACACGCCGACGTGCGACGAATGTTGCTCGCTCAAAAAGCGTATGCGGAGGGAGCATGGAGCTTGTGCTTATTCGCCTCGCAACTGGTTGATGACTGGAAGACGCATCCCGATGAGGTTGGACGGGCCGATGCCTTTCAACTGCTGGATTTCCTGACGCCCATTGTCAAAACCTGGCCCTCGGAGTACGGGCCCAAGGCCAACGACCTGGCCATTCAGGTGCTCGGCGGCGCCGGCTATACCAATGAGCATCCAGTGGAGTTGATGTACCGCGATAATCGCCTAAACCCAATCCATGAAGGTACTACGGGCATTCAATCCCTTGATCTCTTGGGTAGAAAAGTGCCGCAAAACGGACTGGCGGGGTATCAGGCGTGTTTAAGCGCTATTGAATCGACTTTGGAAGCAGCAGAAGGTGTGGCTGATTGTGCGCCTATGGTCATCGCTCTGCAGACTGCCTTGGGTCATCTCAAGAGCACGACGGAGGTTCTGTTAGGTAGCATGCTGGAGCGCGACATTGATCTGGTCATGGCAAACTCCGCGAAATACCTTGAGTTCTTTGGGCACGTGGTGGTGGGTTGGATGTGGCTGCGTCAAGGTCTGATTGCAGCGCAGGCATTGACGGCTGAATGTCACTCAGATGACACCGATTTCTATCGAGGCAAGCTCCAGAGCATGCTGTACTTCGCCCGCTGGGAGCTGCCACAAACCAAGGTTTGGGCAGACTTACTGAGTGATTTAGACGATACAACCTACACCATGGAGGCGGCTTGGTTCTAATGAGTCTGCCGCTTTACATCGTTAACGCTTTTACCAAAACGACTTTTGGTGGTAACCCTGCGGCTGTCATGCCTTTGGAAAACTGGCTTCCTGACAAGACTTTGCTTGCGATTGCCGCGCAGCATAACCTTTCGGAAACCGCATTTTTTGTACCGGCAGGCGCTGGGCATTACGAGTTACGCTGGTTCACCCCAGGGGCTGAAGTGCAGCTTTGTGGTCACGCAACCTTGGCTTCGGCACATGTGCTGAGGGCACACCTGGGATTTCAGGGTGAAGAGGTCACCTTTTCGACACGATTTAGTGGTGAGCTTTGTGCTCGATATATCGGCGACGGTATTGAGCTCGATTTTCCATCATTGCAGCCCCAACCGCACATCCCTGAACCTGCACTGCTTGCAGCGTTGAAGACGCCTGTGATCGCCGCAGCAATCCCCGAGATCCATCCGTGGAAAGCACTTTACGAGGTGGAAAATGAAGCGGCACTGCGTGCAATTGTGCCTGATTTTCCAGCGATTGCAGCGGCTGTAGATCACGCGGTTATCGTCACGGCTCGGGGTGAGCACCATGATTTTGTATCCCGTTTTTTTGCACCGAACTTGCGGGTTAACGAAGATCCCGTGACGGGCTCGGCGCATTGTGTGCTGACCCCTTACTGGGCAGACAAGCTGGGTTGCGACACGCTAAGTGCGGCACAAGTTTCCGAGCGGGGCGGGGAGCTACAGTGCGTACTAGCGGGAGATAGGGTTAAGCTGACAGGGCAATCTGTCACTTATGCTGTTGCCGACGTCGTGGGTTCCATAGATCTCAGGTAGGCCCTGTACGCCCGAGCAGTGCTGGTTTAGGTTCAACTGTCGCGACATCCCCGTTATTCAGGCAAATTGTGTAAAGCGTAGGCTTTTCGCTACGGGTTGTGGGCGGCCCCCGGCCTGGCTGACAATCCCAGGCCAAATCTTGAATACCCACTGGTTGGTCAGTGTTATGAGACGTGCCTCTCTTTAGAGAAGAATCTCGCGCTGTAGAGGGCGAACAATAAAGTGTATAGAAAAGGCATCAACTGGATGATTCCTTGGCCGTCTAGTTGGCCTCGGCAAAAGCAATGACAGCAGGTTTTAAAGACATTTTGAAAGCGGACACCATTCTTAATACCCAGGTTGCAGCGGCGGTTACTGTGATCGGAGATCGCTGGGCCTTCATGATTATTCGTGATGTGTATCTCGGCATTCGCCGATTTGAAGCACTCAAGCGCAGCACAGGCTCAGCGCGGGGCACGCTGGCGTCGCGGCTCAAAGCTTTAGTGGCTAATGGAATTTTGTACAAGCAGGTCTATGAATCAAGTTCGACGCGTCAGGATTATCGGCTAACAGACAAAGG
Source organism: Luminiphilus sp. nBUS_16 (assembly GCF_051201645.1). Lineage (GTDB taxonomy): Bacteria > Pseudomonadota > Gammaproteobacteria > Pseudomonadales > Halieaceae > Luminiphilus. The sequence goes on from NZ_CP179205.1 coordinate 1,400,113, forward strand.
CCTGGGTTTATACCCCGTGGTGCTAACGCTATGGGTGTGGGATTCACGATGGGCTAGTGGGAGTGACCTACCGCAGCAGCTTATTCACAAGGTATGTGGGCACGCTACAGTGCCTACTTACCAGTGTGGTACGTGTAGGGAAGCTGTAAAGTCGGCAGATGTTAGCTGGTCTGTAGGTCCCAGCTTTCAGGTATTGGCTGAGGTCCCACCGCGGCACCAACGTAGGACAAAATCCCCCTGTGAACAAGGTAATGGCGCCGTGAACGGGCAGCTCAATGCTTTGGATTGTATTGGAGATCGCTGGACATCACTTGTCTTGGCAGCCGCATTCTTTGGGTTACGCCGTTTTGACGACATCACCAGCGCGATCGGCATTGCTACAAATATTCTTTCCGACCGTTTGCGCCTTCTAGTCCAAGCCCAAATACTCGAAAAGGTGATGTACCAAGAACAGCCTTTACGCAACGAGTATAGGCTTACCGACAAGGGCAGGGACTTATACCCCTATGTGGTGGCTCTGCACGATTGGGCCAACCGCTGGTTGGTCGAGCCCGGCAAAGGCGCGTTACTTTTACAGCACACGCCTTGCAACACCGCGCTGCGAGGGGAAATAATCTGCAGCCACTGTCAGCTTACCCTTTATCCTCAGGACGTCACCTATGGGCCTGTTTAATGCGTCAACAGCAGCGTCCGGCCCTACCCTAGTCGACACATTTATGTTGCTGACGGCGCTTATTTACAACCAACCCATCGCCCTCGAGTTGGATGAACGCCGCACCGAGTTCAGCGTTTCAGAACTCACTAATTAGCATGGTTTAGTGAGCGCTCTGTGCGCACGGGGGTACCACCCCTTATCGAACGCGTAGAGGTAAACGACTCAGGGGTTCGTTTGCGCTGCCAGCTGTCCTTCAAGCCAGGTGTCCATACGCGCCTCAAGAGCATCCAGCGGAATGGCTCCAGCTCCCAGTAAATGGTCGTGAAAGCTTCGAATATCAAAGGCAGTTCCCAGTGCAATTTCCGCGTTCTCTCGGAGTTCCAGCATCTTGAGTTGCCCAATTTTGTAGGCGAGTGCCTGCCCCGGCCAGCCTATGTAGCGATCAATCTCATTCACAATATCGGCTTCTGTTTTTGCCGCATTGGCCAAAAAGAAATTGATGGCGCGCTCGCGACTCCAGCCGAAGTAGTGGATGCCGGTATCGACAACCAGACGCACTGCACGCCACATGTCGTAAACCAACTGTCCATAGCGAGAGTAGGGGTCCTGATACAGCCCCATGTCGTAACCGAGTCGCTCTGAATACAGTCCCCAACCCTCAACAAAGGCGGTGACTCCGCTGCGCCGTCTAAACTCTGGTAAGTCGGTCAACTCACCTGCCAGCGCAATTTGCAGGTGATGGCCAGGAACACTCTCGTGGACACTCAACACTTCCATCTCAAACTTGGGGCGGACTTCGGGCTTATACAAATTCACGTAATACCAGCCGGGCCGTTTCCCATCTGGGGTGGGCGGCATGTAGTACGCCGTCGTGGTGTCAGGGGCTATTTCATCAGGAATGGGTCGCACACCATAGGGTATTCGCGGTAATTTCCCGAAGAGCTTTACCAGCTCGGGATCAAGACGTTTGGCTACTGCTAGATAGCCCTCGAGAAGTTCCTCTGGTGTATCGTAATAGAACTGGGGAGCAGTCCGGAGAAAGTCGTTGAACGCCGCGAGCTCTCCGTCGAAACCGACCTCGGCGATGACGCCTTCCATTTCACCACGAATCCGCGCGACCTCATCAAGGCCAATCTGGTGAATGGCTTCCGGCGAGAGGTCTGTGGTCGTAAAGTGTTGCACCAAAAATCTGTAGGCAGCTTTGCCGCCCTCAAGACTCCCTATGCCCGGTTCGGGTCGACTTGCGGGCAAGTAGCTGTCCTTAATAAACGCCCCAAAATCACGGTAAGCAGGGTTAAGTTGGTCTGTAATCACGGTCTTTGCTTCGGCTTGCAAAGCCTTTGCTACCGCAGGGTCGATATTGTCCGATATCTCTGCAAAGGCCTTGTAGAATGGGCTGGCCTCTGGTGTAGCAGTGACTACCCGCTCAATCTGCTCGGGAACACGTTGAATGATTATGGCGGCTTGAACCCTATTTTTAGCCATGCCTTCGGCCAGCAGTTCTTGATACTGCTGCAGCCGATCGGGCAGCGCGCGCAAGCGAGTTAACCAGTCTCGGTAGTCTTGCTCACTATTAAACGGTAAACGCTCCGCCATGCCATGGGCATGCTGCGGGCCCGAACGCATATTGATCGGCATTAAATGCAGACCCTGCTCGTAGGCCGCGCGTTCATCGTTAATTTCACGCAGTAACATACTTCGATTAAGACGGACCTCGCTAGACAGGCTGGCCGGCTCAATAGCGCCCAGCTGCTGTGAAAAGGTGCTCAGTGCCTCTTGTCGCCGTGCTTCTGATGCCAGACTCATATCGGTCCATGATGCGTTACCAGAGCGGTCGCCGTAGCCCAGCCGCATTTCTGGGTAGTTATCCAAACTCCATGCCCAGTGTTCGGCAATGGCCCTTCCAACAGCCTCATCAGCCGCGTCAGTAGCAAGGGCGATAGTCGATGCGCCCAGCATAAAAAAACCGCCTATCAGGCGGTTCAGTCCCGTTATTTTTAAAAACATGGGCTTCACCGGCCCAAGATTGAGCGGGCAACCAGCTCTCGCATAATTTCAGACGTGCCCCCATAAATCGGCTGAATACGGGCGTCCACGTAAAAGCGTGAGATGGGGTATTCCGTGGTGTAACCGTAACCACCGAAGCACTGCAAACACTGGTCAGCAACTCGGCACTGCATTTCGCAACTGGCGAGTTTTAGCATGGCAGCTTCTTCGCTACTGAGATCATCGTTGGCATATTTTTCCGTGCACTTTTCATAAAAAGCCCGGTTAATGGCGATATCGGTTTTAACATCAGCAAGCTTAAATCGAGTGTTTTGAAAGCTGCCCACTTTTTGTCCGAAAGCTTCACGTTCTTTAACGTATTCAACGGTGACGTCCAGAGCACCCTCAGAGGCAGCCACAGCTTGGGCAGCAATGCCCAATCGTTCTCTGGGCAGTTCATCCATGAGAATTGCGAATCCTTTATTCGCTTCGCCCAGTAGGGCATTGGCAGGTAAGCGCACATCGGTAAAAAATAGCAGTGCCGTATCGGACGTGTGCTGACCGATTTTTTCGATTTTTTTCGATTTCTCAAAACCCGGCGCGTGGGCGTCAACTAGGAACAAGGACGTACCTTTGGCGCCTCTACCCGGATCTGTAATCGCGGCAACGATGACTAGGTCAGCATGGATTCCGTTGGTGATAAATATTTTCGACCCATTTAACACCCATTCATCACCGTCGCGGACTGCGTTGGTACGAATGCTTTGTACGTCTGACCCCGCTCCCGGTTCGGTCATGGCGAGGGCACCTACACACTCGCCGGCAACCATTTTTGGCAGCCAATGCGCCTTCTGTTCCGGTGTGCCATGCCGGCTTAAATACGGAGCGATGATATTAGAGTGAATCCCGTAAGCCGAGGCAAAGCCACCAAAACACATGTAGGACAGCTCTTCTATCATGGCGAGGGTGACGTGAGGTGTGGTGCCTGCGCCGCCGTACTCCTCAGCGACATCTGGGCAAAGCAGCCCTGCCGCTCCCAAGGTGTTCCAAAGTTCACGAGGCACCATATGATCCTCTTCCCACTGTTCGTAATGTGGTGAGATCTCTTTTTCAAAGGCGCGCCTTGCCATATCGCGGAACAGCTGCATCTCGTCAAGATTTACGGCTTGATTCATAATTACGTTGCCTTCTAATCGTGGGCTGGGAATTATGCCCAAAACTGGCAGCCGCTGAAAGGAGGTGTCATTTTGGGCTGGTAAGACCATAATTACAGGGGCGTAGTATTTTTTTTACGGCACTGAGGCATGAATCTGGCCACAGTTCATGCGCCTAAAGCTGTGTGGAGATTCTGTTATGCAAAAAGTGAGTGTCAAATTACTGCATCGCGCAGCTGGCTTTTCGTTGATCGAACTGATGGTGGCGATAGCTATCATCGGCGTATTGGCGGTGGTAGCGCTTCCCGCCTATCAGAGCTATGTGAAGCGCTCAGAATTTGCGCAAGTTATTGAGGATTGGGATGCACTCAAAGTCGCTCTCGAGCTCTGCTGGGAAATAGAGGGCGATTTACGAAAGTGTGACAAGTCCAATGGCGCACTTGCCAGTGCTATTAAGGGGCTCCCTGATGTTGACGTTCGTATCTACACCAGCAATACCCCATACACAACGCAGGTTAGGCTTTACAGCACGACGGTGAATCTTGCCGATGGTTCAGATGCGGGTATCCAATATGGGGCCGCAGCACTGAAAGGTGGCAGGTTGGCTTGGACTATTACCGAAAATTCTTCTAGCTGCCTGTCTGAAGGTATTTGCAGCTTGTGATCTTGAGTGCGAGTAAGAATTCCGCAACGGTGTTTGAGACCAGCGCACACGACGCTATTGCCTGTTGCGCTAACGAGCTCCCTAAAAGCGCTGAACTGACTTGTCGATCCTCAGCGTTAACTATTTATGAATATTAACGTGCGCGCCAACCGGGCGCCTGTCGATTTTGAAACGCATTATTCGGCGATTCAGGAGGAGGGCTATACGGTATTTACTGGTGTGCTTTCCGACGCTGAAATTACAGCCTATCGGGCAGCACTTCAGCCTTGGCTAGATCGAGACCTCCGTGGGCGTAACGTCTTTGAGGGCACCCATAGTCATCGGGTTTACGCCATGCTTGCGAAAGACCCAATATTTGCTGAGTTGGTGGCACATCCCATCGCATTAACTCTTGCGGAACACTTTCTTGGGGAGAGCTGTCTGTTATCGGCTTGTTTGGCGATTGATCTAATGCCGGGAGAAACTGCTCAACCTTGGCACACAGATGACGGGCATACTTCTCTCAAGCCACCCCATGACGTTGTAGGAATTTCGGCATTTTGGGCTCTGTCAGACACCACAGTTGAAAATGGCGCGACCGAGGTGCTTCCCCGGTCCCATCGTTGGGTAGAGAGTGATCTGCCTGGCGCCTTAAGTGATATCGACTTTGACAATTCAGACCGCCTTGAAGCAGCGGTAGATTATGGATTTCATCCTGACGCGAAAACGGTCACACTGACCGCGGGCTCATTAATGGTGGCCCGGGGCGACCTATGGCATCGTGGCGGCGCGAATCGCTCAGATCAGTCAAGGCTGGTTATTACTCCGCAGTATTGTGCGGGCTGGTTACGCCCTCTGGAGACCATGCTGCTAACGATGGCACCTGAGCAAGTTGTTGCTTTACCCGAGCGTGTGCAGGCTTTACTGGGCTACTCGATACATTCGCCTTTTATGGGCTACGTCGATGGCATGCACCCAAAGCGAATTTTAGGTGCGTAATGCGCTGGGTTTCGCTATGTTCTCGTTCCGCGAGTTTATGTTTTACGACTAAATTAATAACCGAGGTGATCTCATGAGAGAGTACAAACAGTTTTACATTAACGGTGAATGGGTAGCACCTTCTGCGCCCAATGACTTTGAGGTGTTTGATCCCGCCACCGAGGAGGTCTGCGCGACCATTTCTTTGGGTAATGAAAGCGATGTTGATAAAGCCGTTGCAGCGGCTAAGGCGGCCTTTGAGACCTTTAGTCAAACCTCGATTGAAGAGCGTGTGGCCCTGTTAGAGCGAATTTGTGAGATCTACCAGCGTCGGTTGGGGGATATCGCTGAGGCGATACGTTTGGAGATGGGTGCTCCTATTAAGCTCGCTTCCACCGCTCAGGCTTTTGCGGGGCTGGGTCACATTGCTGAAGCAGCAAAGGTTCTGAAAACCTACGCATTCACCGAAGACCTGGGTGAGCACCGTGTTGTAAAGGAGCCGATTGGTGTTTGCGGCTTGATTACCCCTTGGAATTGGCCCCTTAATCAGGTGAGCTGTAAGGTGGCTCCAGCGATTGCCGTGGGCTGTACTATGGTATTGAAGCCCAGTGAAATTGCACCACTGTCCTCTTACATTTACGCTGAAATTCTTCACGAAGCGGGTGTGCCAGCAGGGGTTTTCAACTTGGTTAATGGCGATGGGCCAACAGTCGGTACGGCACTATCTGTACACCCTGACGTTGACATGATGTCTTTCACGGGCTCTACCCGGGCTGGATCGCTGGTTGCTCAAAATGCTGCGCCAACGGTCAAGCGAGTGACTCAGGAGTTGGGAGGAAAATCCCCCAACATTATCCTTGAGGATGCCGATCTTGAAGCGGCGGTGACTCGAGGAGTGCTGCATATGTACAACAACACTGGTCAGTCCTGTAACGCGCCATCGCGCATGCTAGTGCCACGAGACAAGCTGGGTGCCGCTGAGGCGATTGCCGCGAAGGTGACTGAAACCATGGTGTCAATTGGTGATACAGCCGATGAGAACACGACCATGGGGCCCGTTGTTTCAAAGGTGCAGTGGGATAAAATTCAGGGGCTTATTAACAAGGGCATTGAAGAGGGCGCCAAGGTGGTTTGCGGTGGTGCCGGTTTGCCTGAAGGGATTGATAAGGGTTATTACGTTCGACCTACGGTTTTCTCTGAGGTTAATAACGACATGGCCGTTGCCCGGGAGGAAATTTTTGGTCCTGTGTTAACGATGATTCCCTACGACTCCGAGGAAGAGGCTATAAAGATTGCCAACGACACTCCGTACGGTCTTGCCGGCTATGTGCAGGGTGAGGACATTGATCATGCTCGTCGGGTGGCGGCAAAAATTCGTGCGGGCAACATTCACTTGAATGGCGCCTCAGGAGGCATGGACGTGCCATTTGGCGGCTTTAAGCAGTCGGGTAACGGACGCGAGTGGGGATCTCACGGGTTCACGGATTACCTCGAAATTAAAGCCATTGAAGGCTACGGCGCGGCTTAGCGTCATAGGCGTAAATCAAAGTAGGGCGCTCTAGGGCGCCCTTTTTTTGTCGCTGGGTGAGCCGCTGATTCGGCGGTCGTGCAGAGAAGGTCGTAGGAGAGAAAGACGGTGACACAGGTTATTCTGGCAGTGGATCAAGGAACAACCGGCACAACCATTGCAGTCATGGCTGCTGACGGTAGGCTGTTGGGTAGTGTTAACCATGAGTTCCCCCAAATTTATTCCAAGCCGGGCTGGGTCGAGCATGAACCTGAGGCCATATGGTCCTCCGTATTAAAGGGTATACGCGCTGTTGTGCGCAAGGGCCTTGCAAAGCCCGCCTCAATAGTAGCGATAGGCATTACAAACCAGCGTGAAACAGCCTTATTGTGGGATCGCGACTCCGGGAAGCCTTTGAACAATGCCGTGGTTTGGCAGTGTCGTCGTACCACTGAGTTTTGCGAAGCATTGAAAAAAGAGGGTCACGAGCCTGCGATTCGCAGCAAGACCGGTCTTGTGCTGGATCCTTATTTCTCGGCCAGTAAATTTCGTTGGCTTTTAGATAATACGCCGGGTATTGGTCGGCGTTTAAATCAGGGGAAGGTGGCAGCAGGAACCATAGATTCGTTTCTGCTGTGGCGGCTCACAGGTGGAGCCATTCACGCTACCGATGTGTCGAACGCATCGCGCACATCGTTACTAAACCTTGAGACTCAGGCTTGGGATGAAGATTTACTGAAATTATTTGGTGTGCCGAGACACATGCTGCCAGAGGTCGCCCCCTCCAGTGCGATCTTGGGCCATACCAAGGGTCTGCGTGACCTTCCCGATGGCATTCCCATCGCCGGAATGGCGGGTGACCAACAAGCGGCATTGTTTGGTCAGGCTTGTTTTAAGGCGGGCGATGCAAAATGCACCTTCGGCACCGGTTCGTTCATTCTTATGAATACAGGGGCTGATCGTCTTAAATCTGAAGGAGGGCTGCTCACTACCATTGGCTGGCAGTTAGGTCGTGGAGGTCCGGTTAGTTTCGCCCTTGAAGGTGGTGCCTTTGTGTGTGGTGCTGCGGTGCAGTGGTTACGCGACGAGTTGAGCATTATCAAAACCGCTCCAGAAATAGAGGCGCTTGCCGAAACAGTGGAGAGCAGCGGTGGGGTGGAGTTTGTGCCTGCCCTTGCCGGTTTAGGCGCGCCCCATTGGGATCCTGAGGCTCGTGGCACAATCTGTGGCCTCACTCGCGGTAGTGGTCGGGGGCATATTGCCAGAGCGACGTTGGACGCCATGGCGCTTCAAAATGCCGACATCTTGAATCTTATGGAGTCGGAAGCGGGTAAGCGGATGAAAGCGCTTCGTGTCGATGGCGGCGCTGCGGCGAATAATCTGCTGATGCAGCTGCAAGCCAATTATTTGGGCCGTAAGATTATTCGACCCCAGGTCATTGAAACGACGGCAGCAGGTGCCTGCTTTCTCGCAGGATTGGGTGTCGGTCTATGGAGTTCTACGACAGATATTGCAAAAGTATGGGGTGTGGACCGTGAATTTAAGGTCGCACTGTCGCCCAAGAAACGAGCGGAACGCTGGCAGTCTTGGCAAACCGCCGTAGCGCGCGCGCGCTTAGCGGGCTGATACCATGGCTGACGTGCTCAAGTTCACAGGTAAACCCAAAAAGCCGGATCAGACCCTATGCCGAAACGGCCATCACAAATGGCAGGTGGTCAAAACTGACCCTTTCGCAGTTCGTCGAGGGGAATTAATCACACGATTCCGCTGCCAGCGTTGTGGCAAGGAGAAAATAAAAGCGCAGTAAAAAGTAATCCCAAGTTGCGCTAATCGCCGCCTCCATTGAGCGCGGTCCAATCATCGACGCCTGAAAAGGCATAGGGTAGGAAAGCGTCGCGATCTACCGTCTGTATAACGCTGCAAGTCGCATAGATATCACCCTCAGAATAGTAAGCTTCACGCAGACGATGCAAAGGGATGTCTGCCACTGCATCATGACTTGCGCTCTGACGTATTTTCGCCGAGCTCCTGATGAGTTTGCTGTAATTTGCTAGCAGTTCAGCCTAAATTTTTAAGATCGATTAAATTTTTATTGCTGTGGGCTAGGCGATGGTTGCATGCTGAGGCAAGCATTTATAATTTGGGGGGTAAACATGTCTGTGAGAGCGCGAATTGTAAAGGGCTTGCTATGTGGTTTGCTGGGCTATGGTTTTCTGCAAAATTTAGTGATTGCAGAGGATGGAGGTCAGAGCCCATCTGAGTCTTTAGCAATATTGATACCTGGGTCGGGAGAGTACTCCCGTGGCATAGACAGTTTGCTTCCCGCAGCACAACCTTTTTTCGATCAAGGGTTGCGTCTTGCGTGGGCATTTTATTTCCCAGAATCGATTGCTTCCTATCAGGAGGCCTCACGACTCGACCCAACGCATCCTATGCCTTATTGGGGGCTTGCCCATGCCGCGGGCCCAAATCCCAATTCACGCTACGCACAGATGCCTGATGATCCAAATGGCATGGGTAAAGCTGCGATTAACAAAGCCATAGATCATATTGAGCGCGCGAGCGTTACCGAGTCCGCACTCATTTATGCACTCCAAATCTTTTACGACGAAGAGGCCATTCCCGACCCTGAGGCTAGGGATATTGCTTATCTCTCCGCGATGCGGGCACTCAATAAACAATTTCCAGCGGATCCTGACATAGCAGCACTCTACGCTGCTAGCTATATGTCGATTCGCCGATGGGACTACTGGGACAATGCCGGTGAGCCAAAGGGCGAGACTCTGGAGGTGGCAACAGCATTGGAAAAAATTATCGAGACCAATCCATCGCACCCCGGGGTGCTTCATTTACACATCCATCTTATTGAAGCATCACGACATCCTGAGCGCGCCTTGGTCTCTGCCAATGCGCTGGAGGCGACAGTGCCTATCGGCGGGCATGTCGTCCACATGCCTGCGCACATTTTTATCCGAGTGGGCGATTACGAAAGAGCCATAGAGAATAATCGTCGGTCTTTGGCGGTTGATCAAGAATTTGCGGCTATCTGGGGCGACCGCCCCTTGCCCAGTCAGGGGACCTACAACCTATCCCACCGAGTACATGCAGGGCATGCGCTAGACTTTATTCGCTTTGCTGCCACGATGCAGGGAAGCTACGCCACGGCTAACTCGTCGGCGTGGGAAATGGCTAATCGAATGACCCCTGCTGCGGCCACTATGGGCCGCGCACAAAAGCGTCGCGCTGCCCCTTGGTTAGTCATGAAAATCTTTGGGCGTTGGGATGAGCTGCTGGCATTAGATCCACCTGAACAAACAACGCCATACCTGTCAGGGATATGGTGCTATGTGCAGGGCAGCGCCTTTGTGGCCAAGGGTGAATTAGGGCTGGCGCAAGCGGAGCTCGAAACGCTAGAGGCCCTCGCGACGGTCCATAGTGCCTCGGGTAATCGTGCGGGAGCGACCGCAACTACGGAAATTTTGACTTTGGCAGCTCACGGTCTTCAAGGCGAGATACAGCTTGCTACGGGTGATCTGGCAGGAGCCATTGCCTCGTTTGAAGCAGGGGTAGCGGTAGAAGATACGAATAATTACACCGAACCCCCAGACTGGCCGCAATCGATGCGGCTGTATCTCGGTTCAGCACTGTTGCGAGCTGGACGTTTTGCAGAGGCCCAGAGCGTTTTTGAACGAGATTTACAATGGAACCAAAACAACGGTTGGTCGCTATTCGGTTTGACTCAAGCGCTGCGTGCCCAAAATCTAACGGTTGCGGCAGATGCTCGAGCCCTCCAATGGGAAAAAGCCTGGGAGAGTGCAGACATGGGCCTTACCGAGGCGGTTGTACTGGATTAAACTTCCAGCCCTACAACTTGGTCATTACGCCTTAGCCAAGCGCCATTGGGGCAGGTGCTGTGCTGCGCTCATGACCAATAGTCCGGCAAAGATGCCGAGATTTTTGACGAAGTTTTGCAATTCATGGCCTTGGTCAGTCTCCGGATAGATATTCCAGAAGTCGTGCATTCCTAGATTTATTAAGAGGGTCATGCCCGCGAACATTAGGGCTATCTCCTTAATTCGAAACCCTGCGATGAGGCACAATCCCCCGAGGATCTGCAGTGCTGTCGTAATGGGGAGCAATACATCAACCATTGGAATATTGTGCAGCGTCATATAATCGAGCATGGCTTGATAACTGGTGATCTTGGATATCCCCGGCATCAAAAAATAAAGCCCAAGAAGGAACCTGCCAAGCGTGACCGCTAATTTTTCCATCGAAATGTCCTTTTAGTGGCTGAAAGAATTATTGTGATGACTAGGGGGCATCGCGCCCACTCCTGAGTCTGTTGGGGTTTAATCAAATAACAGGGTGCACTATTAGCATCGGTTAAGAAAGCTTTTCTAGCAGAGAACACTGGGGGCTTTAGCAGCGCACAAAAGACGCAGCGCGCAAAAGACAACTTTCTACTTAGTGGACCCATGTGTTCGGTGTGGCAATACCCTCTGACGCTCTCCGCGATTTGTACAAAGCTGAGCGAGCGCCAGTTTTCGAGGCCTGATAAGGAGACACCGAACCCGCGTGACAGTATCCCATGAGGAACAGAACCACCCCCTTTAGGGGGTTGGCTAATACCCAACGAAAGAGTAGCTTTAGCCTGAAATTTCGATGCTACTGGGGCAAGCCATGACAGCCATGATTTATCCAACAACCAACCCTGCGGCTACTGAAGTCATGGTGGTATCACGTGGCGAAGGCCCCTACATCTATGACCAGGCGGGGAAACAATACCTCGAGGGGATGGCGGGTCTGTGGTGCACCTCGCTGGGCTACGGCAATCAGGAGATTATCGAAGCTGCCACCCGCCAAATGGAGCAGCTCAGCTTTAGTCACATGTTTAGTGGCAAAACGCATCCCTCCGCAATTGAGCTTGCCGACAAGCTTGCGGCGATGTCACCCATAGAGGATGCCCGGGTTTTTTTGGGTGCTTCGGGTTCCGATGCTAACGATACGTTAGTCAAGCTGATCCGATATCATGCGGTTGCCAGTGGCCAACCCGAGCGGGTCAAAATCATAGCGCGGGACAAGGGGTACCACGGCGTATCCCTCGCCTCTGCTGCGTTGACAGGTTTGCCTGCTAATCACACCCACTTTCAATTACCCTTCGACGCGCTCGGTGTTTTGAGGACGGGTGCGCCACATTACTACCGTTGTGCTGAGCCCGGTGAGACTGAAGCAGACTTTGTGGCAAGGCGCGCCAGAGAGCTCGAGACGCTGATTTTGGCTGAAGGCCCAGAAACGATTGCCGCCATGATTGCGGAGCCTGTGAATGGTGCAGGTGGTGTCATCATACCCCCCGAGGGCTATTTCGAAGCGATACAAGGAGTCCTCGATAAATACGGCATTATGCTTTGGGACGATGAAGTCATCTGTGGGTTCGGGCGTTTGGGTGCTGCTTTTGGTGCTGAAAAGCTGAACATGAAGCCGAAGATGATGGCTTGTGCCAAGGCCCTGACCTCGGCGTATGTGCCACTGTCAGCGGCTATTGTCGCAGGGGATATGGCTGATGCTATTGCGGGTCCTGCGTCAGATATGGGGGTTTTTGGCCATGGCTATACCTACAGTGGGCATCCACTTGGCTGTGCTGTTGCGAGCAAGGTTCTCGATATCTACGTGCGGGATAGGCTTTTTGAGCACGCCGCAACACTGGGTGTTTATATGGCGAGGCGGTTGTCTGAATTTGCTGATCATCCGCTAGTGGGTGAGGTGTCGGCCATGGGATTGCTGGGGGCATTGGAATTGGTCGCCAATAAAACCACTAAACAGCCCTTTGAAGGCATGAAGGTTGCGCAGTTTTGCGCCAAGGCCGCGGAAGATAATGGCCTAATCATTCGCCCATTAGGGGGCAATCGGATGGCATTGTGCCCGCCGCTGATTATTCAAGAAGTACACGTCGATGAAATCATGGATAAATTGGGGCGAGCGCTAGACAGCACCCTCGATTTTGTAACCGCAGAAGGTCTTACTGTTTAAGCGTTTTGCAGCAACGCCAGGCAAAACCTGGCGCTACTATCGAGCCAATGGTGGGTGACGGTCATGCCCGCAGCCGCGGCTAAATCTTGGATGCTCGCCATAGTAAATTTGTGGGAGTGTTCGGTTCTGATGATGGTGCCCTCGGAAAACTTGAGCGTCTGACCACCGATGGTTACAGTTTGCGTAGATTGCGCCACAAGTTCCATTTCAATGCGCCGCATTTCGCTGTTGTAGCGGGCTTGATGGCGCCACTCTTTGGGCTCAAAATTGGCCCCCGTTCGGGCATTAACGACGGCTAGCATGTTGCGGTTGAATGCTGCGGTGACTCCCGCGGCATCATCGTAGGCGCGCTGTAGTGTCGCACTGTCTTTGTGCAGATCAACACCCAATAAGATTCCCCCTTGAGTGCCGACGACTTGTGCCAATTGTCGAATGAAATCTTGTTGCGCGCTGGGATCAAAATTTCCCAATGTCGATCCGGGATAGAAAACAATTCGTCGTCCCTTGGGAATCTCTTCGAGAAAGGTCCAGCTCTGAGTGAAGTCTGCGGCGATGGCCGTCACCCCTAAATTGGGGTATTCCAGCGCGGTATTGGCAGCTGCTGCCCAAAGAAAGTCGCCTGCAATGTCGATGGGGATATAAGCACTGGGCGCCGTGCGCTGAAGCAGCGGGCGGACTTTACTGCAGTTGCCGCTGCCGGGTTCAATAATGATGTCACCGCTGCCCAAAGCTTGTGCTATGTCGTCTAAATGCCGATCAAAAATTTCTGCCTCAGACCGCGTCAGGTAATACTCGGGTAACGCAGTAATTTCCTCGAAGAGTTCGGATCCTCGAGAGTCATAAAAATACTTAGGTGACAGTCGTGGCAGTTCCTCACTCAATGAGGCTAAAACCTCAAGGGTTTCGTCCACGAGTGGGCGTTCTGTTTGGATAAACCTAAGGTTGGATGGCGAGTTTCCTGCACGATCGGAGGTCGAGATCATAAATTATTAGCCGTTTTGGCAAGTCGCAGGCCGGTAAATTGCCAGCGGTCTGCTGGATAAAAAAAGTTTCTGTAGTGGAGTCGTTGTTGCGGCTCTGGGGTCGCAAAAGAGCTGCCACGCAGTACCCACTGGCTGCTCATGAACTTCCCGTTATATTCGCCCACCGCGCCCTCGTCGGGCCGGAAACCGGGATAAGGCCCGTAGGCGGATTGTGTCCATTGCCAGACACTGCCGAACCATCCCGGGTGGCACTTAGCTGCCGCTAAAGCGGCGGGGCTGGTTTGCAGCGTTTGTGCAGACGCAGCGTGCTCCCATTCAAATTCTGTCGGTAGCCGGCAGCCTGCCCATCGAGCATAAGCCTCGGCCTCGTAGCCTGAAAGGTGACAAACCGGCGCGTTCAGATCTAGGGGTTGAACGCCCTGTAGACCAAAGATCTGGTTTTGATCAAGCCAATGCAAGGGGCGCTGCCACTGTTCTCGGTTTACCGTGTCCCAGCCGTCAGAGAGCCACCACTGAGGGTCGCTATACCCGTCAGCCGCAATAAATTGCTTATATTCACCATTGGTCACCAGACGATCGGCAATGGCAAAGGGTTCAAGAAAATGACGGTGTCGAGGCTGTTCATTGTCGAATGAAAACCCCTCGGCACCGGCCCCAACGTCAACCAACCCACCGTCAAATGCGAGCCACGCCGCCGGATTGACGTTAGGAGATGCGGTTACTGGCGCTGCACTGTATGCAGGATGGCTTGGGTTGAGCGAGAAACTGTAGAGGAGGTCAGTCAGTAACAGCTCTTGATGTTGCATTTCGTGTTGGATGCCCAAATCAAGGAGTTGTAGTTGGCCTGAGTTGAAGTGATCGGCGTTGAGGCCTCGCAAAATTTGTTGGTCAACCTGTTCTCGCCACGTGCATATATTGCTCAAAGCGGGCCGGCTCAAAATGCCTCGGTGAGCCCTAGCGTGGGGTCGTCCGATACCGTTGTAGTAAGAGTTGAACAACGTATTCCAACTGTTTGGAATGCTGGGTTCTAGACCTAGTGGTTTGAGTAGGAAGGTCGAAAAAAACCAAGTAGTGTGCGCCAAGTGCCATTTTGGGGGGCTCGCAAAGGGCGCGCCCTGCACCATGTGATCTTCGGCGGATAAGTTTGAGCACAAGGTAAGCGAATCACTGCGACAACGACTAAAGGCGTCAATGCGTGCGCTTTGCTCCTGTAGATCAGCTGTGATGGGCGCGCCTTGGAACACTAATGCGGGTCTCCGGTATTGCGCGCTTAGACTTCATTAATGCCTCCAGCGCGTCAGAAACTATAGTCTAAAACACAGCTGGGGCGCGGTCACCTAAGAGTAACTACGCCGAGCTAAAAAATCTCCGATGTAGGGACAGCGCCAGAAGGGTGGGGCCATCGGCGCACAGAGGATTTACTTTATTGGTCTAGCCCGCCCATAAGCATGTATTTAATTTCCAAATAGTCGTCGATGCCATATTTAGAGCCCTCGCGTCCGGACCCTGATTCCTTGATGCCACCGAAGGGCGCCATTTCGTTGGAAATGATGCCTTCGTTGATGCCCACTATGCCGTATTCGAGGGCCTCCGCAACGCGCCAAACTCGCCCAATGTCCCGAGTATAAAAGTAGCTCGCCAAGCCAAATTCAGTATCGTTGGCGAGTTCAATGGCTTCAGCTTCGGTTTCAAAAGTAACGATAGGTGCGACGGGGCCGAAGATCTCATTGCGAAAAACCGGCATGTCGGGGCGAATTCCAGTCAAAATCGTGGGTTGATAGAAGCATCCTCCTAAGTCACTGGGTGCACCCCCAAGGGCAACCTTAGCGCCGGCCGCCACAGACTCTTGCACTAACTTATGCACGTCAGTCACAGCTTTGGCGTTGACTAGAGGGCCGAGATCAACGCCATCATCAAGACCGTTGCCGAGCTTAAGTGCTTCTGTAGCTGCAATCAGCTTGGCGGTAAATTCCTCGGCGATATCAGCTTGAACCAATATGCGATTTGAACACACGCAGGTCTGACCACTGTTGCGATACTTGGAGATTAAGGCACCTTTTACGGCACTATCAATGTCAGCATCATCGAAGACTATGAAGGGCGCGTTCCCACCCAACTCCATGGAGGTTTTTTTCAGTGTGGGTACACACTGGGCTTCCAGCATTTTTCCAACAGGTGTCGATCCTGTGAAAGAAAGCTTGCGAACCGTAGGGTTGCTAGTCAGCTCTTCGCCAATGTCTGCAGAACTTCCGGCCAGCACATTCAGGACGCCAGGTGGAATTCCCGCCTGGTGAGCTAATTCGGCAAGTGCTAGGGCCGAAAGGGGGGTTTCACTAGCGGGTTTAATGACGATGGTGCAGCCTGCCGCTAACGCCGGGGCTGCTTTACGCGTAATCATTGCATTAGGGAAGTTCCATGGAGTGATCGAGGCACAAACACCCACGGGTTGTTTGATGCAGACAATCCTTTTGTCACTGCTAGGGGCGGGAATGACATCGCCGTCTACACGCTTTGCCTGCTCGGCATACCACTCAATATACGATGCGCCATAAGCAACCTCGCCCCGAGATTCGGCAACAGTTTTGCCTTGCTCCAAAGTCATGATTTGGGCGAGATCTTCCTGATTCTCCATAATCAGTTCGAACCACCGGCGCATAATTTGGGCGCGCTGCTTGGCGGGGAGCTGACGCCACGAGACCATGGCAATTTCAGCCGCCTCAATAGCGCGCCTTGTTTCAGCAGCTCCAGCCTTGGCAACATTGGTAAGCAACTCTCCCGTAGCTGGATTTGTCACTGGCAGTCGGGCGCCATTATCGGCCGCAACCCACTCACCATTGATATAGGCCTCGGTGCGTAACAGCATTGGGTTGGACAGTTTAATGGTCATGGTGGCACTCCTCGCCAGTGGCTTAAATGAATTGCGGCCAAGCTAAATGCGTTTTGGGGCTGCATGGCAGTAGCCTAACAGCTAAAGCATTGGGAAAAAGCTCCCCTTTAGCGGTGTTTTATTCGCGCGTTTTTAGGGTCGTTGGAGGGTATCGCCAACAGTCCTGATTTTGTAGGTAGTCGTAAAGTAACAGGCCCATGTTGAGTCCTGCGGCAACCCTTAGGGAGCTGATTCTTCAGTTGGAATCGAGTGTTTGAGTCCAGGCTTCGGAGTTATTTAGGAGCTCCTGACCGATCGTGTCCTCAGCTTATGTTTGCGCATTAGGCTGCGCATTTGGTCGTAACTCAAACTCAATAATTGGGCGGCGATTTTTTGGCTCTGGTTGGCTTCCTTCAAAGCACTGACCAGCCAGTCATATTCAATGTCATGCAGTTGCTGCCGCAAATCAGCTGGCCAAACGCGATCCTTAGGTCTGGCCACTTCCGCCACTTCTGACATTTCAGTGTTTGCAGGAGTGCTGTGCTCATCTTGTAGATTGTGTGTTGCTGACGGGTCATTTTGGTTGAAGGTATGAAAAGGGTTGATGACGACAGACTGAACAGGAGTTTCTTGATCCCCCCAGCGGTATACAGAACGCTCTACGACGTTTTTGAGCTCTCTTATATTCCCTGGCCAGCTATGTGTCATTAGGGTTTTTAAAGCCGTTTCGCTAAAGCCCTGAAAAAGTGGCCACCCGAGCTCAGCGACCATTTTTATGCCGAAGTGCTGAGCGAGCTCAGCGATATCGTCCTGTCGTTCGCGTAGCGGTGGCAGGCGTACAACATCGAAAGTCATTCGATCCAATAAGTCCCATCGAAACTCCCCCGCATCGGCCAGCCTCGGTAAGTCGGCATTGGTAGCCGCTATGATTCGCACATCTACCTGCAGCGTTTTGCTGCCTCCCACGCGCTCGAATTCACCATATTCGATGAGTCGCAATAACTTTTCTTGCAAACGAAGTGACATAGTCCCGAGTTCGTCGAGAAATAGGGTGCCCTTATCCGCCCGTTCAAAACGACCTATATGCTGCTTGGTGGCGCCGGTGAATGCCCCGGCCTCGTGTCCAAAGAGCTCGCTTTCGAGCAGCGTCTCTGCAATGGCGCCGCAATTAATTTTGACAAAGACGCCCGACCATCTCGGTGATAAAAAGTGTAAGCGTTCAGCGGCGAGCTCTTTACCTGTGCCCCTCTCACCGAGAATTAAAACGGGCCGGTCAATCGTTGCCAGGGATGATAGGTGGTCTAAAGCCGCCATCAGTGCGCTGGACTGGCCGATCATGTTTTGTTGAATTTTATCCATGGGTAAAATATACCGTATAACGGTGTAAAAAACCTTTATTAAAGGTAACTTTAACCTTAATTGCGGATTAAACCGCTTTCGCGGCGCTTTGAAATATTTAAATGATTGTTTTTAAACAATAAATTATTTTTGGCACATAGATCGCTAACTACAGGGTGAAGGCGCCGGAGTGGCCGGTTCCTCGAAGGGCGGGATGCCCTAACTACCAAGGTATTAAGGATAGGAAAACATGGACGCTATCGACGAACGCTTCGCGGTATACACAGTAATCATTCTCATCTGCAGTGCAGTGGGTGCTTTGGTGGGTGGTTTTGCTGCTGCATTAACCCTCGCACTCATTGTTTGTGGTGTTGAGTTGGCCTACTGGTTTGGGCGGGTCATTGAAGGCACCGACCACTCTGGCGCCGAAAGTTAAAACGGGAGAACCATCATGGGTATTTTTTCACGTATGTCAGACATCGTTAACTCCAACATCAATGCGCTGTTAGACAGCGCAGAAGATCCAGAGAAGATGATTCGACTGATTATTCAGGAAATGGAGGACACCTTGGTTGAAGTGCGCAGCTCGTCTGCACGAGTACTGGCCGATCGTAAAACTGCTGAGCGGAAACTCTTACGGGTTACGCAAGAGGTCAGCGATTGGGAAGAAAAAGCCAAGTTGGCGATCAGCAAAGGGCGAGAAGATCTCGCCAGAGCAGCGCTGCAAGAAAAGCGTGCGATTGAGGAAGAGCTGGAGGCTAGCGGTGCAGAGCTGCAGTCGGCTGATGAGCATATCGAACAGCTCAACAATGAGGTTAGTCAGCTGCAGCAAAAGCTATCGGATGCTAAAGCTAAGCAAAAGGCAATAGTGATGCGCTCGCAAACGGTGCATTCACGAATGGCCGTGAAGCGACAGATCCACCGCAGTGAGCTAGACGAAGCCTTTAGCAAGTTTGACAAGTTCGAGCGCAGGATGGACAACCTAGAAGGGGAGCTTGATGCCATGGATTTAGGGCGTGAGGGTGGCCTGGCGGCAGAAATCGACGCTTTGCGTGACGACGACGCCCTCAACGAGGAGCTTGAAGCACTCAAACGCTCTATGCAGGGCAGCACCCCTAACAACGCTGAAAGTGCCGATGGCAGTGCTTCTTAAACGTTGGGGATGAAAGCCCGGAGCTGGGTGATTACACTGACGACTTAATGCAATAGGGCAGGGAGCCACCGCATGAATGTTTTTGAATTGATGTTTGTACCGATGGTGCTTTTTATGGTGGTTGTAGCGCCCATCTGGATAACAATGCACTACCGAAGTTTGAACAGATCTAGTCGTAGCCTGAGTGAAGATGATCGACAGTCGCTCGATGAAATGTTGGCGACGGTCGATAAGTTGAGTCAGCGAATAGTGTCACTGGAGTCGATCCTCGATGCGGATCACCCCAATTGGCGCGAATCTGAAAAATCTAGGAGTCAATAATGCGCAGGGATAAGCGAGACAGTTTTGGAAGACGCCGAAAACGTGGTTGGGGTATGGATCTGTATCGCAATGCGTCTGAGGGACTCATTGGTGGCGTCTGTGCGGGATTGGCAGACCACTGGGGCGTGGCAACATGGATGGTCCGCCTCGCAGCGATCGCGTTGCTGTTGTTCACCGGGTCTTTGGCTTTTTGGGGCTACATCGTCGCCTGGATAGTTTTGTCGCCGCGGCCAACGCGCTGGGAGAGTGGTGCCAGTGATGTCGAAGTGGAAATGGAGTACGACGAAGACCGTCATACCTATCGTAAAAAAACGGTATTTCATTACCCTGATTCGCCGACAGATCGCGTTCGTAAGGCGCAACAACGGCTTGATGAGGCGCTGGGACGGGTTCAATCTATGGAGCGTTACGTCACGTCTAGGCGCTATGACTTGAATCGCGAGTTTTCCAAGCTGTAAGGAAAGGAGGCAGTGCGCTCGAGATTCCTCGGGCGCTGATTTTTTGACAGGCGGGTAGCTGAATAGTTGTGAACCTACTGTCGTTCTGAGTGCGTATGTTCCACGTTATTCAAGAGATCTCATCCTCGTTGTATGCAAACCTTCACCGAATTATCTGCCGCAAGTACGGGTGATGCTCGTCCTTTGATCGTATTCGCCCATGCCAATGGGTATCCTCCCGAAAGTTATCGTCAACTCCTGACGCCTTTACTGGCGCATTTTCGGATTCTAACGGTGGAGCATCGTCCCTTGTGGGCAGAGGGGGCTGCACCGCGCTCGCTGGACTGGGAGGTATACGCCTCAGATTTGTTGGCAACACTCGAACGCGAAGTCCATGAGCCGGTGTTTCTTTTGGGGCACTCCATGGGAGCAACCCTTGGCATGCTCACAGCATCGCGTGCGCCACACCTGTTCCGCGGAATTGTGGCTTTGGACCCCGTGCTCTTGCCATTTAAATATTGGGTTGTAGGGCAGCTCCTGCGTGTTGTGGGTAAGGAATTGCCCATGATAAAAAGTGCGCTTAGGCGCCCGCACAACTTCGCCAGTTTTCAGGCGGCCCAAGAGTTTTACCGGGGCAAGCGGCCCTTCCGTCGAATCTCGGATGAAGTGCTCGCTGACTACGTACATGCCGGACATGCAGAGCGAATAAGCGGGGACGTGGAATTGCGTTGGTCGGGTGCTTGGGAGGCTTGCGTTTATCGCTCGGCGCCCATGATGTACCGCCGCTTGCGTCGCTTGAATTTGCCGGCTTTGGCCATCGTAGGTCGCGATAGTGACGTTTTTGGCGCGGACAGCTTGGATATCTGGAACCAAATGAAAGATAGCCGTGGAGTTCATGAGGTCGACGGAGGGCACTTGGTTCCTCTGGAAAACCCACAGGTGTGTGCTGATTATGTGGCAGAGTTCATTCGACAAGAATGCGGCAATCTCTGACAGCATCTCATCAGTATTGGGCGCTTAAAGTTTTGTGCACAGCCAGCAGACCTGCCTATACTGGTTGGACGCTATAATGTAGCCGTTGTGAGATGAGGAATACTCATGAGTAAAATATTGATTGTTGCTGGCCTCGAAGACAAGTGTGCGGCAACCTCCAGAGGCTTGCAGCTCGCCGAGCTTATGGATTTGCAGGTTGAGGTAGTGGCTTTCGCATATGCCAACCTCAAGCGCTTAAAGCTTGATAAAAGCGGCATAGCTGACGTCAAACAGCGGCTGCTCAATCAGCGACGTCAGGCAGTCGATGCGCAGCTCGAGCGGCTTGTCGGGCCTGAGCACCGAGCAAAGGTTAGCGTCATCTGGTCCGAAAATGTTCATCCTTGGATTATTAAGCGAGCTGCGGGGGACTACGCTGCCGTGATTAAGGGGCGTCACCCTTCTGAATCGATGGGCTACACCTCTACCGACTGGCATTTGCTGCGTGAGTGTAAGGCGCCTGTTTTACTGGTCAGCCGACAGAAGTGGAAAAAGGGTAGCGCCATTATGGCGACGGTAGATCTTGAAGCCACGGCCAAAGCCAAGCAGTCTTTAAACGCAGACGTTATTACGACGGCTCGTCATTATGCGGAGATGTTGCAAGTCGATTTGTCGGTATTGTGTGTCATCGACGTGCCGACTTTACTAGTGGACTTTGATCTGATTGACGCTCGAACCTACGCGAACGAACGAATGAAAGAGTTGCAGCCCGCCTTGGCGGCGCTGGCAAAAAAAACCGGTTTGCCAGTATCCAAGTTCAAGCTCAAGCGCGGGCCCGTAGCAAAGACAATCGTGTCCGAAGCCGCCGAGTCAAAGGCGCAGCTGGTCGTAATGGGTACGGTGGGTCGTCGCGGTGTGCGAGCGCAGCTACTGGGTAATACCGCTGAAGAAGCGCTGCAGCTCTTGAAAACCGATACCTTAACGCTGAAGCCTTGAATCGGTGCTGCCGGGCACTAATGATCGCATTTGTTGAGTTGTGCCTATGACTTCCTAATCAAGGGTGGCGCCAATACCTTATGAGTCAGACACCCATTGAAGATCTCTTGGCTGACCTTGGTGAGCCAGATACCTACCCCAGAGAGTTGAGCTGGCTCAGTTTTAACGCCCGTGTTTTGCAGGAAGCCCAAGATAAAGACGTGCCCTTAATTCAGCGAGTGCGCTACCTCGGGATTTTCTCCAATAATCTAGACGAATTTTTCAGAGTGCGGGTTGCGGAGGTCCGGCGCTTAATTTCTATGTCTAATGGTAAAAGCCGACAGCGCGCTGAAAAGTTACTGGCGGCGATTCAATACCGTGTGCTGACATTGCAGCAAGAATTTGAAGCTATTTATGTAAAGTTGCTGAGAGAACTCACCCGGAAGGGCGTCTATCTCATCAATGAAACTCAATTGCAGGAAGGCCAGCTGGCGTTTGTGGAAGCGTTCTTCCACAGCAAAGTAAAGCCAGAACTTGAACCCATCTTACTGAGAGATGATCAGCCTATCCCACATCTGACTGATGAGTCGCTTTATCTGGCCGTCGATATTGAGACGACGTCAGGGCCCCAATATGCACTGCTTGAGGTTCCTACTAAGAAATTGGGACGTTTTATTGAGGTTCCTGGCCGTAAGCACGGCAAGGGCAGCAAGGGTAGGGTGTTCATTGTGCTCGATAACATTATTAGAGCGTGCTTACCTCAGGTGTTTCGTGGTGTCTTTGAGATTGAATCTGTCTCTGCCTACTGTTTTAAGTTTTCCAGGGACGCTGAGCTTGAGATTGACTCCAGTATTAATGAGAGCTTGATAGCGAAAATGGCGTCGGGCCTTAAACAACGTCGCAGGGCAGACGCCGTGCGCTTTGTATTTGATGAAAAGATGCCAAGGCGGATGCTGGATTACCTGCGAAAGCGGTTTGGCTTTGGCAAATATGACAGCATGATCCCGGGGGCTCGATACCATAATTCAAAAGATTTTATGGGGTTTCCTAACCCGGGTTCTAAATATCTCGAGTTTAAACCGCGTCCCACGATACCGATTGCGCGATTAGAGGGTGATGGCAGTATTTTTGCGGCGATCCGAGAGCAGGATGTGTTTCTGTATTATCCCTACCACGCTTTTGATTACATCATTGACGTACTGAAGACCGCAGCACTGGACCCCGATGTCATTAAGATTCGAATTTGTTTGTATCGTGTTGCCGAAAATTCGCGGGTTGTAGATGCCCTGATCAATGCTAACGATAACGGCAAAGCAGTTCAGGTTGTCGTAGAGCTGGCCGCGCGGTTCGATGAGCAGGCCAATATTGCTTGGGCACAGCGCCTGACCGATACGGGCATTGAGGTTATTTTTGGGATTCCCGGTTTAAAGGTCCACAGCAAACTATTTTTGATTGAGCGCCGAGAGTCACAAAAAGTGCGCTATTACAGTCATATTGGAACCGGTAACTTCAATGAAAAATCTGCGCGTCTGTATACCGATTTTTCACTCCTAACCTTCGATCAAACCATTGGGCGTGATGTAGCGAAGGTTTTCGATTTTCTTAAATTTAACTACCGACGCCCCGATTATGAACAGCTGCTGGTGTCTCCACATAGCTCCCGTTCCGGTCTCATGGCCATGATCGACAGGGAAATTCAGCACGCGAAAGGGGGTTATCGCGCGGCGATGATTCTGAAGTGCAACAATCTGGTTGACCAGCAATTGTCTAATAAGCTCTACGAGGCAAGTCAGGCCGGTGTTGAAATTCGATTAATCATCCGAGGGATGTGCTCGCTGTTGCCAGGTGTCGAGGGCCTGTCAGAAAATATTGAAGCGATCAGTATCGTGGATCGGTATCTTGAGCATGCCAGAGTGTATGTATTTCATAACCGAGGCCATCCTGCTTATTATTTTGGTTCCGCCGATTTAATGACCCGTAATATCGACTTTAGAGTAGAGGTTTTGTGCCCCCTGCTTGATGTTAATGCGCAAAAAATGCTCCAAGATATCCTTGATCAACAATGGCATGACAATGTTAAAGCCCGAAGGCTCAATACCCATCAAGACAACGTATTGCTGTCCTCAGCAAAGCATATGGCTAACCTTCAATCTCAGGAAACAATCTACCGGTACTTGTCCACGGGTAAGCTTCCTCGCTATCCGAAGTCAAAAATGAGGCAACCATCAATGCGCCGCAGGAGAGGTTAGGTTTATGGCTTTTGGTAGTTTATTAGCGTTGGTCGACGATATCGCTGCTGTACTTGATGATGTCGCTCTGATGTCGAAGATAGCCGCAAAAAAAACCGCGGGTGTTCTCGGTGATGATTTGGCGGTAAACGCTGAGCGCGTACTGGGTGTCAGACCCGACCGTGAGTTGCCGGTTGTCTGGGCCGTCGCAAAAGGCTCCTTTATCAACAAGCTTATTTTGGTTCCGGCGGCGTTGGTGATCTCTGCATTTGCGCCGGCGCTCATCACACCACTGCTGGTGTGTGGCGGCCTGTATTTATGTTTCGAGGGCGCGGAGAAATTGCTTCATGGTGTTTCAGCACACTCGGAGGAAGAGGCCGCAGAGGTGATGCAACACCTGGCCGATCCTGACTGCGATCTGGCGCAGTTGGAGCGCGATAAAATTCGGGGTGCTGTGCGCACAGACTTTATTTTATCGGCTGAAATTATCGTGCTGACCTTGGGGGTGGTAGAGGGCCAGGAGCAGCTCACGCAGCTTATAGTCCTAGCGGGTATTGCAACGTTAATGACTATTGGGGTCTATGGCTTGGTGGCGTGTATCGTCAAGATTGATGACTTAGGGCTTTTGCTAACCCAGCGAGAGGGGCCAAGTTATTGGCATCGAGCTTTGCGCCGAGTGGGAGGGGCATTGCTGTGGTTTGCACCACGACTTATGAAAGGGCTTTCTGTGGTGGGTACCGTTGCCATGTTCTTAGTAGGGGGCGGAATTCTATTGCATGCGATGCCAGCGGTTGCCCATAGTGTCGAGCAGTTTTCGGCTCAGTTAGGTGGAGCGGCGATTGTGCTGCCGACATTGTGTGGCGGGGTATTGGGGCTCTGTGCAGGTTTTCTGACGGTTAAGGTGTTTGAGGGTTTTGCTGCGCTGCGCGGCTGATGTTTCGTTGTCCCGCGCTGACCGCTTCCAATCTGCTGGAGGCAAAAGCCGCTGATTTGAGGGCGAGGTTGAAACTTTTGGACACGCCGTAGCAATAAAAGCAGAGCAGAGGCGCATTCATGCAGCGGCTTGCACTACCTCAGGACCCATAGAAGCAAATTTCCATATTGAGACCTTTGCCGTCTTTTTCTGGTGTTGCAGGTAGCGTTTGAAATTTCCCGCACAGGACCATAAGGGCTAAGCAACAGGCGTCTAATATGTCGTCCGCGGCGACATCCTTGCGGCGCGTTGCGGCTAAAATATTCTCAGTCAGTGTCGTAACACGGTCATCAAGTTGACGCAGCAACGCCAAACGCTCTTGAAATCCTTCCGCTGTTTTCTTTTTATGACACAGCGAGGCGCCATTTATCGCGTTAAACGCAACTTCGGGGTGGGCCTCGCGTAAAAGCACGCTGGAGCTGGAGGTTTTCCGGAGCCAACCGTCAACTTCACGAATCTTTGGCAGCAAGTAATAAGATTGTTTGCTGAGTCCGCTGCCGCTTTGTTGGCGATTGAGTGCATTAGCCTCAGGGTAATCCTTGCCTTTGAGAGCGAGCCGAGTTGGTGTTGGAAACACAGAGCTTGAGAACTTACGCCCCAGCATCTGGCGAGCTGCCCGGTCACACAATCTAGGGCCTTTATCAGACAGTCCGATGGGCATATCGATAAAGGCATGTGTTGCGGCTGGTACCGTGAGTAGATCGCTGAGTGTGGTGCTGAAACGCCAGCCCAGCTCGCTCGGGCTGTACCAAACGCCAATCCAGCCCCCTCGGCAACCATCAATGCCCAAAACTCTCATTCATCACCCCAAAAAAACGGCCCACCGAAGTGAGCCGTTAATTAGTTACCGCTGATGATGATGCCGGAGTTTAACGGAAGTCGCCACCGCGGACGTTATAAAAGGGCTTCGTGGAGCCGTCCTGCTCAACCGACATGTATTTGGTGCGCTCGGGATTTTGTATAACCACTTCAATATCTTGGAAGAGCGGTCGACGAACGAACGCTAGAGTCCACCCGAACTGGCTTTTTGCAGTGAGCGTTACCGATTGCTCAAAGCTCAGTAAACTCTCGAGTTGGTCTGGAACGGCAGGCTGCCTTCCGCGACGTTCGGAGGTTGCGCTGTGTGTGGAAAGCGCTGCTGGTGAGTTCATGTAAAACGCTAACTCTGGATTCCAATGACCCTGCAATTTAACGAATCGTCGCTGCTGCACAAAGTTAAACCGCTGGTTAGTGTGAGGATCGTCACAAAACTCTGTAAAAAGCGCACTTTCACTATCCTGTCGGAGGGGCGCTACTGCGCTAGAACAACCAGGCTGCCACAGCAGTTCGATTAGCAATAACCACTTGTTGGGCCTTGGGGTCGGCTAAGGGGTCCCCTGTGTGAACATTCAGCAGCTGCAACAAGTAATTTGCCAACCGGGCTCGGACATGAACGTTTAAGTAGCCATCAGTCATTCCAAAATCTGTCGCGACCACATCTTGTTGGGCGTCTGAGAGACGAGGGTCGGGCTTGAGTACTAGCTCGATCATTTTATGCCAGTCGTGATCATCATCACTGTGTTGAGTTGCTTCGCCCAGCAGTTCTGGGATTCCTCTAAATCGGCTTAGGACAAAGTCACGAAACCCTTGATTTTGTTCGCACCAACCCCTGACGTGCCAGCGTAGCCCCGTCCAAACAAGGGTATGGGGGGCAATGATGCGGCCTTCTCGGCTGGGGTTATTGAGTGATACATAGTCGACTTCCAAGCGCTGCTGTTCACGAGCTGCTTGTAGCAGAGGGCGCAGCAGTTCCGGAGATACGGGACGAATTGGAGGCTCTAAAACTTCAGTATTTGCATGGGGTAGGGCAACAGAGGAAAACGTGCGGTGCAGTTCACTGCGATTGGCGAGCAGTTGGAGATACTCTTCTGCGAGACCCTGGGTAACGGTGGGCTTGAAGTGGGCGTTGGGTTCATAGCCTTTGAGAAACTTGTCGTAGCGAAGGTTGTCGGGTGCCACGCTTCGGTTGTAGGTATTGATGTCCTTGCTGGCTTGCTGCCGCCCAATGCCAAAGGTTTCCACGAGGTGACGAGTGGTTAGCCGACCCTCCCACAGGGCAATACATTCAATGAACCGATACCGTAGTAAAAGATCCCATCGATAGGGGAGGGCCTGTTCCATGCTTACAAGGTATCTAAAATCATACGGATGTCATCGATGCCGGTGCGGGGATTAACAATACAAAATCTCAGCACTGTTTCGCCTTCGTGCTTGGTTGGGGTGACGAACCCAAGCCCATCCTGAAGCAGCTTGTCGCTCCATGCGCTGTAATCTTCAGGCATCCACCCGGGGCGCCTAAAGACACAGATAGAGAGCTGTGACGGAACAACCATTTCGAGGTTAGGGTGCTCGTCAATAAGCGTGGCGGTTGCTTTAGTCACATCAAGACTCCGCTCTACGGCATCTGTGTAAGCGCTGGTCCCGTGCGTTGCCAAGCTGAACCACAGCGGTAGCCCTCTCGCACGCCGAGATAAATGGTGGGCATAGTCAGAAGGATTCCATTCCCCGTCGTATAAAACCTCAAGGTAATCGCCTTTCTGCCGATGGGCACGGCGAGCAGTTGCAGGGTCTCGGTAAATCAGGGCGCAGCAATCGAAGGGAGCAAATAGCCATTTGTGTGGGTCAACGATAAAAGTGTCGGCCCGCTCTATGCCGTTATATTGCGCGCGAACCGAGGGCGCTGCCAAACCAGCGCCACCATAGGCGCCGTCCACATGCATCCATAGTGACTCTGCCTCGCAAACGTCGGCGATAGACGTCATGTCATCAATAATGCCTAGGTTAGTGGTTCCCGCGGTGCAAGCGACAGCAAAAAGTCGGCCACGATCCTCAGTGCTCAAGCTGTTAATAGTCTCCGCTACGTCTTTACCGGTGAGTTGGTGACCACCGGTTTCAACGAGGTCCGCATCCATGACGTGTGCCGCCTGGGCGATAGAGGCATGAGCACCTTTAGAGGACACAATAAGGCCGCGCATGGCACGTTTGCTGGCGTCTTTACGTCGCCATT
Organism: Luminiphilus sp. nBUS_16; assembly: GCF_051201645.1. Taxonomy (GTDB): domain Bacteria; phylum Pseudomonadota; class Gammaproteobacteria; order Pseudomonadales; family Halieaceae; genus Luminiphilus. Next base: position 1,428,355 of record NZ_CP179205.1, read on the forward strand.
CATGACGTGCAGCGGTCAGCGCTGAAAGATTCCCTGCAGTCCCGCCACTGACGAACACGCCACCGGCCTCTGCAGGAAAGCCAGCGAGATCTGAAATCCAGCGCAAGGCCTGATTCTCAGCATAAACCGCCCCAGATCCTTCCAGCCATGTCCCGCCAAAGATGCTGGAGGCGCCAACAACCAGGTCGAATAAGGTGGCCGCTTCAGTGGGGGCCGCGGGTACAAAGGCAAGTAGCCTCGGGTGGTCCACTGACAAACACGCAGGCGCTAATACATCGGTAAACACCCGCAGGGCTTCTAAACCGCCTAAACCCTCTTCAGTGACCGTTTGCCCAGCCATTGCTTGCAGCTCAGATTCGGGCCTAGCCATGTCTAGGGTTGGTGGATCCATTCGCACTCTGTCGACGGCGTAGCGGACGATGGCCTGGGTGAGAACTTCCATGTCCTTATTGATTTCGTGCACAGTAATCTCCTATAAAATGGAGCCTATAAATAGCCCTGCTGATGGCACTTATTATCTGCCCCTTAATCGGATCCAGCTACTACCCCTTACGGGTATTTGTGCCCGTGCCAGCGGCAAGCCCAGCATGCCGATGGCCGCACAAATAAACATAATGCTTGTGACCGAGGCTAGTGTTCCGTCGTAAAAATGACCGGCGATTACGCCCACCAGCGCCGCAACAGAGGACTGTGTGAAGCCAAAAACTGCGGAGGCGGAGCCCGCATGGTCGGGAAACAAGGACAGGGCCCCCATTGATGCGTTTGCGGAGGTGAAGCCAACGCCCAAAAACATGATAAAGGAACACCCCGCGAGCAAAATAATGGGCGTGTCGGAAAAGTTCGCGCCCAACGACTGCCCCAACGCTCCCAAGAGTGACAGCGTGGTGCCCAGAGCTAAGGTCCGATTAATACCCAGACGAACAACAACACGTGCGCACAACAGGGCACCAACCATAAAGCCTGCCACGGTGACAGCAAACGCATAGCCAAAGTATTGAGTGGGCAGGTTAAACACATCCCCCATGAAAAATGAAACTGTCGACAGGTAGGCAACAATGGCTGAAAAAGCCGCGGTCCCGCAAATTTGATAGCCTAGAAAGCGTCGATTTTTTACGCAGGTTGAGAAATGTTGTAGCACGGGGACGATTCCAATTTTCCCCTGCCGGATGTGCGGTGCCGATTCCTCGAAACTGCGCAGTCCTAGCAGTACAAGCGCGGCGAAAAGGGCTAGGGATACGTAAGTAGCCCGCCAATTCACCAAGATAAGTAGCCACGCGCCCAATGTTGGAGCCATCAAGGGCACCACGGCCATGGCCCCCGACAGGATAGCCATCATTTGAGCCGCCCTTGGGCCTTCGTATCGGTCTCTGACAATGGCCCTGGCGATGACTGGACCACTCGCAGCGGATAGCCCCTGAGCCAAGCGAGCTAGCCACATGAATTCCATGGATGAGGCCAATGCGCAGGCAAGCGAAGTGATCAAAAAAAGAACGGTACCTATCCTGACCACGGGCAAACGGCCGAAATAGTCAGATAGGGGGCCAAAGATAAGTTGTCCAACCGCGATGCCCAACATAAACGTGGATAGGGTGAGCTGTCCATCGGAGCTGGTGGCCCCGAACTCGGCGACTATCGCTGGAATCGCAGGTAGATACAGGTCTGTCGCGATGGCCGCGTAGGCGACCAGAGCGACCAATGTCGCGAAGGTGATTCGGTCCTTCAAATGATTATCAGTTGATTGTGGGTTCGGAAAGCTGGCAAATGGGGCATGACTCTGGAATGAAGAACTGCCCGTTCTCGGCATCCATAATGTCTAAACCTATCGCTTGATGATTTTGGAAGAGCGCGAACCGCATGACGTAAGTGGATTCGCTGCTACTCATTTGCACCATTTGAAACAGTTCAATGTCGGTTCGATTGTCGTTGGCTGTCCGAACCGCTACCTGCTCCATGTACTTCTGCGCCGCGGCGGGCTCCATTGGCACTAAAGGTTCTAAGAGAGCCTTCTCCAGCATTTTTGCCAGTAGATCTTTGTTTTCATCAGTAAACAGTGTGGCGCTTGCCACGTTATTCAAATCTGACACGCTCAACCCCCTCATTCAACTCGGTCAGTGCATCTGCAATTTATTGTTTTTATGAGTGCGCAGCGGGCGGCGAGTGTACCACCCTAAAGCCTGCGGGTCGCGGATGAATTAAACGAAAGGTTTAGCGCCAGTTAATGGTGTCGAAGTCGGTTTTGCTATGACGCTCCAGCAGCTGCTTATCTTCTCCCCCCCAGGCTTTATTCACGAGCCTCCCGCGCTTTGTTGCAGGGCGCTCGCTGATTAAATTGGCCCAACGTTGAACGTGAACGTAACTCTCAACGTCAAGAAACTGGCCGGCCTCATAAAGCAGCCCCTTCGCAAGGGCGCCGTACCATGGCCAAGTGGCAATATCAGCGATGGTATACTCTTCACCGGCTAGATAGGTATGCTCTGCAAGTCGCTGATTTAAAAGATCAAGATGTCTTTTTATCTCCATGCTGAACCGGTTGATCGGGTACTCCATTTTGTAGGGTGCATAGGCATAAAAATGTCCGAATCCGCCCCCTAGATAGGGAGCTGAACCTTGTAGCCAGAACAGCCAGCTGAGAACTTCGGCCCGGGAGTCACTGTCCTTCGGCATGTAATGCCCAAACTTATCCGCGAGGTGCAGCAAGATCGCTCCTGATTCAAACACTCTCACGGGTTTGTCCCCACTGCGATCAAGAAGGGCGGGTATTTTTGAATTTGGATTGACGCCGACAAATCCGGATGTAAATTGCGCGCCTTCTTGAATGTTGATGAGCCATGCATCGTACTCAGCGTCTGCTACACCCAACTCGAGCAACTCCTCGAGCATGATGGTGATCTTGACGCCATTGGGCGTCCCGAGGGAATAAAGCTGTTGAGGATGCTCTCCCACAGGCAAGTCCTTCTCAGACTGTGCGCCGGCTGTGGGGCGATTGATTTTAGCGAAACGGCCGCCAGATTCGTCATCCCATGTCCATACTGCGGGGGGTACGTATTCAGTTTCATTGGTCACAGCAGAGCTCCTTTTGGGCGCCTTGGAAATCATAGTTTGTGGGCAGCATACTGCGCACATTGTGTTGTATTTGCCACTCTGATTTTCTCGCAAACCTTAACCTAGCCATTTACGGCCAAGTTGGTAATGCCCCAGCCATCGGACTTGTTGCAGAAGACCAAGCTCACTGGTGCTGGGTGAGCAAAAATATCAGTACCTCGGGCAGTGTCTGCTCCCAGACCTGCCAATCATGGGCACCGTCTACGATACGAAGCTCCGCTGCATCAGGCTGCAGGTCGCGCAACTTCGTAAACAGGGCGGTGGCATGGTGGGCAATATTAAATTCATCATGGTCGCCGCTATTAATATAAAAAGGAACGGTAATGTTTTTGGCGATGTAATCGTCCCACAGGGCGGGGTAATTACTCCGTTGCCAAAGCTGCTCATCAAAGCGCTCGTCGGCGTCTAAAAACGCAGGATGTCTATGGGCCGATGAGTTCTTAGGCGGCAGCGGGACATAAGTGGCTGGACTTAGAGCCGCCGCAGCGCCAAATAGCTCGGGGTGCTTCAGTGCAAATCGCGTTGCGCCGTAGCCCCCAGCCGATAGACCTGCAACGAAACGTCCCGCCCTAGTTCGAGCTGTTGGGTAGCTGGCCTCGATATAAGGGATTAAATCTTCGAAAAATGCGTTTTCAGCGGACTCGTTGTGGCCATTGAGCCACCAGCTTTGAGACCCCGGCATGACAATAAGTGCAGGTGGAATTTTACCTGAGGCCATTAGTCGGTCGGCGGTGGATTTGAGGTTGCCATTGGCTAGCCAATCATTTTCTGAGCCAAAGGAGCCGTGCAATAAATAAATGACGGGGTATGGTGATTCCTGTGTCGGATCTTGGTCGGGAATGTATACCGTCAAGGGGTAGGGCGCCTGCAGCGCTTGAGAATCAATGGTGGTGTGCACCACCGTCCCTGCCCGGGACAATGGGCTGCTTAGCGCTAGGCCAAAACCTCCGAGAAGCAGCAGATATAAAGACAGTTGTTTGAGGGCGTAGGTCATCGTCGTCATCAAGTAGTGAAGGTATGAAAGCATAACGGCTTTTCAAGGGGCCAAACGTAAAAGGCCTCGAGTCTTGCGCATCTAGGGTGACGTAAGTGCGTCGCTTGAAGGCGCTTGGAGCGAGGCCTTATCGACATGTTGCGGCGTGTCGATGCATTAAAGTTGACAGGATAATTATTCAACCGTAGCGCGATGGACCGCGATACTTGCTGGAGGTGCAGAGTGGCTGATTTGATCGCTGGTAAGCGCTTTTAAAGCCAATTCCCGATCATCAGCGCTAAAGGCGCCAGTGGTCACACAAAACTCCACCATATTGCCGTTGGGGTCTTTCGTGTAGATGGAGTGGCACCAGTTATGGTCCACCTCCAGCACATTCAAACCAGCGCGCTGCCACGCTTCTTTGCGTTGATTAAGGCTGTCCAAATCTGGGGCATTAAAGGCGATGTGGTTGATCTGGTCGGGAACACCAGCGGCCCTTGACAGTGATGTCTCTAGGTTTTCACAGCCCGGCACCTCATGCAGCTCCCAAAAAGCAATAAAAGAAGAGTCGTCACCGGCCATTCGATAAAAAAAATGTTTTGCCCAGCCACCATCGGGCACAGGGCCGACTTCTACCTTTACCAATTCAAATCCCAAAACCGTTTCGTAGAAGTCATGGATTGCAGCCATGTCTGCCGCTGCCATGGCGAGGTGATGGTAAGCCACTAGTGCGTCTCCTTATCGATCATGGCCATAACGTCGCGGTTCGCCGCTTCCGTGGGCGCATTGATTTCAGTGATGCGTTCGTCCACGTCATCATATTCTAGGCGCAGTGCCCGAGCGATGGTGGCGTGCATGTCGTAAAGTGTTGTTATGTACGTGAGCTCCAATATTGCTTCGTCAGATAATGCTTTTTTGAGCTCGGTAAAGAGGCCATCGGGAACGCGGCCGCCTTCTAAGACTAGGGCATCGGTGTAGGCAAGGACCGACCGCTCAAGATCCGAGTAAACAGCACTGCTTGACCAATGGGGAAGTGCAGCAATTTTATCCTCCGACAGGTCCACAGAGCGGCAAGATTTACTGTGCTGAGAGAACACAAATTGTGACCCTCTGGCATAGCCTGCCCGTGTTTGTGCCAACTCTCTCAGCTGCGGATCAATTTTGCGCTGGGGATCACGATAGAATTGAAAGCCCTGCAGGGCATGCTTCAAACATTGGGGTACCAGAGCAAAAACCGTCCACCAGTTGCCGGGGGTTCCCGTAGCAGTGCCGGGTGTTGCCACGGGATCGCGGTCGCCGAAAATTAAATCATACATTTGGCGGGCAATGGGGTCTGCATCGGGTCGCGCGACTTGTCGGAGTCTGGGCATGATCAATCCCTCGGTTCTTATTGTGTGAGGCGTGAGGGTTACTCTGACCTCAAAGTTAGGCACTCGCAACTGCAATTGGATTGTTCGTTAGCCTCGCCTGCGCTGTCGCGAAGATTCGCCGTAGGAGGAGGGGAAAGAAAACTCCACGCTCAACCCAACTAAAATATAACTTGCTACGATGGGGTTGTCCCTTCAAATCGGCTCAGAGCTGTTTTCCGCCGAGAATTCGCCATTGTGCCTCCCTTCGAGCTTGACCTGAATTCTATGCATCCCTATGATCGCAGGCCTCCGCCCGTAGCTCAGCTGGATAGAGCACCAGGCTTCGAACCTGGGTGTCGGGAGTTCGAATCTCTCCGGGCGGGCCATTTCCTTTACTTCACATGCTTGATCGATTGTTTCGTCCTAGATTGGTGCAACTAGGCTTCCGCCCACCTCAAAAGCTCGCCAATCTTCCAGGGCTCTCGCATTAGCCCCTTTTGAGCTTCTCGCGATGTCCTATGTGTTGAACCATGTCTGGGTATACAGCGATTTGAATTCTTCACTGTGTACTTTAGGGTTGCCGACAGGCGTTCACGCGACGTACTTCTTCGTTGCTACTCAGGTGGTAAAAAGCTCCCGCGAGCCGTAGCCATAATTCGAGAATTTCATCAAAAGTGCAGGCACATACGCTTCTGGTTTGGCACCCCATGCTTAGCCTGATAATGTAGATCGCTGCTTAGTGCTTACGGAGGCCTTGGCCATGGATTCGATTCAAGGCTCTCTAACGCATGGTAGTGGCTGAGCTTTCCTCACAGTTGTAAGAGGGCGCAGAGTCGCTTCTAAGCCCCGTGATCGGGCAAGACCGAGGCCTTTACAAGGGGTACTCGCGATTGCTGATTCGGATGCTCGGGAAGCCAACAATATATAGGAGATAACATATGGATCTTGGAATCATCTTAACCTTGGCATTTTTTGCCTTTGCGATTTTAGTGGCGGCTAAGTCTGTTGCCATTGTGCCTCAGTCAGATGAATACGTGGTGGAACGTTTTGGTAAGTATCGTGAAACTCTATCTGCAGGAATCAACCTGCTGATTCCCTTTCTAGACCGCATTGAGCACAAGGTTGTGGTCTTAGAACGTCAGCTTGATGCCTTCGACATATCGGTTATTACCCGGGACAACGTTGAAATTGTTTTGGAAACCACGGTTTTCTTTCGGGTCATTGATGCTGCAAAGTCGGTCTATCGAATTCGGGACGTGCCACTGGCACTAAGAACGACCGCTGAATCTATTATTCGTAGCGCTGCGGGCAAATTAGAGCTCGATGATATTCAGAGTAGCCGCCAGCAGATGAATGACGAGATTCTCAAAAATCTGCGCGATGCATCAGAAGTTTGGGGCCTCGAGATTACCCGTTCAGAGATCACAGACGTGAGGGTTGATGAAGCAACCAAACAGGCTCAGCGTCAGCAGCTTAATGCAGAGCGGGAGCGTCGTGCGACGGTGGCCAAGGCAGAGGGTGAACGCTCTAGGGTAGAACTCGAAGCCGATGCCGAGCTTTATGAGGCGACCAAAAAAGCCGAGGCCATAAAGCTGACCGCCGACGCCGATGCCTATGCGGTGATCAAAAAAGCCGAAGCCGATGCCCAGCAAACAAAATTGATTGCCGAGGCGATAGCAAACAATGGACAGCCCGCGGTTGATTTCGAAATTTTAAAGCGTCAAGTCGATGCGATCGCGCAAATGGCATCTTCTGAAAATACCAAGACCATTGTGCTCCCCTCTGATGTTACCAAGACGCTGGGCGGATTAGCGGGCCTCCAAGACGTATTACGACGCCCGGATGGAGCCTGAGATGAATTTACTACTTAGCTATGAAGTTTGGTTTATTGCAGCACTTTTACTGGTTGCGCTGGACGTGGTGCTTGGGCTGGATTTTATTCTCTTATCCTTCGGCATTGGTGCGGCGGTTACGGGAAGCTCGTTGCTGCTAAAAGATGCCTTGCCGGTGCCTTTTACCGGCAGCTGGGAGGCTTTGCTGACGTTCTTCGCCGTTTTTAGCTTGTTGATTCTAGTGCCACTGCGCCGATGGACCAAAAAACCCGCGGCGGGGCAGGACGATACTGATATCAATAAATACTAGCAGTTACTTCTGGCGTCATTTGCTGGACGGCTGTGGCAAAACCTGAGGCCAAGCGCTTTGAAAATGCAGTGCCCAGGCCGCAGGGTGGCGAAATGCCAGTTTGGCGATTGAGTCGGTTGTTTCTTTATTAGGCTGGTTTTCGAATTCTTAACCCATGTGCTCGGCGGTGTCGTTGGTAAAGTGAGGCCGAGTGGTGGAGCAGCTTAGCGGAGCACGCTAAGTTCCAGCTAAGCCGAGGCAGATTTGGCGGGGGCCACTGGGGCAGTGGCCTCTAATGCGCCCTTGCATTCCTTCGCGGTCCAAAAGCTGAGCACGACAAAGCTAAGGAAGAAATAAAACCCCATCCCCAACTTAGACGCAGAAGCGGCCTGCACAAACTGTGCCTCGGTGAATAGCGTATTCATGGCGTCGGTATGACTTGCAATGAGCTGATCCATGCCGATAAAAGCCATGATAAGCGCGACGACAAAAACATCCGCCATCGACCATTTTCCAGAGTCGGTGGCTAACCATTTGAGTGCAGGGTGAGCAGAGCTACTCTTTGTTCGAAGTAGCAATACTATGGCAGCCAAACATTTGCTCACCGGGATGAGGACGCAAAATAACGTCATACCGGCGGCTAAAATAAAGAGCGAAGGCTGTCCGGTTTCGACAAGCAAGGCAACGAGGTCGCCCACACTTTTGTTCTGATACATCAGCAGTTGTTGATCAAAATATAGGCGTGCCCCGCCAATACTCATTTCGAATGGCTCGATGAACGCCTTTAACTTCATCATTGGCACCAAAATGCCGGGCACCAGTAAAGCCAGAATTGAAATGTTGAGTAAGCAAAGAGTCATCGCGCGTGGTGATACGGACCCTTGGTTCATCGAGGGGGCGAAACGATTTATAGCGATTAAAGATAGCAGCGCGAGTGCAAGGCACAGTCCTAGAAGCTTAGCTTGCTCTTGGTGTTGTTGCTGTGAGGCGTTTAGCTTTGCCACGCACTGAGCTGTCGTTGCACACTGTAGTAGACGATGGATGGATCGTGTTTGATCAATGGCTGCGGCATTTAAGTCTACGGACAGACTCTTGAGATATTGGCTCAGTGCTGATTCGAGGTCGGCCGCTAGTTCGCCTTGCTCGAGGTCCTCGACGAAGGCTTCTGCAATAGCCGGTACTGAGCTTTCAAGGGCGTCAAAATCTACCAGAACATCCAGAATAAATGCCTGCCCCATTGCCTGCAGCGAGTTGTTGATGGTTTTGGCGCTTGCCTGTTTTTCCCTGAGGGTGTCGCGGTACTCGACGATGGCGTTGTACAGCAGTTTTTCTGTTGCATCGATGAGCAACGCTTTGGAGCTCTGCTGCTCAAACAGGCGGTCAATTTCTTGCTTTCCAAGCTTTCCAAGCACTTCACCCCAGACCGCTGGGGAGGTGATGGTTCGCTCGCTGAGGGTAAGGGCCGATATCTGGTCCTCTACATTGCGCGCGGCATTGAGTTGTTGTGTAACAGCGACTGCCGCCCACCAAATAACTGCGGTTGCAATGACGCCCAACGTTATGAGGAATGATTTCATGGGTGGAGTAATACCTTCTGTTTCGACTACTGCTTTCAAGCCAATGCAAACTGTACTACGTCAAGGTACTGAATAACCTCAGAACCTATCGTCGCTTCCTAAGAAGGAAAAATAACCCAAAGGCCATACAGCCCAACACATAGGGTAGAGAACCCACCGGAAACCCTTGTGGGGTCAGGCCTTGAGTTGCCGCTAAGTAATCGGGCAAGGCGTATAGCCAGAGGCCGGAAAACGCGCTGAGGAAGAGCGCAAAATAGCCTCGAGAATAGTGCCAAAGCCCCTCGACAGAGAAAGCGGTAAGATGCAGAAATTGACGCAACGTGAGCCCTAGAGCCGCTCCTATAATGGCCGCCGAGGCTAGCATCTCCAAGCGGGGCGTTAGGTCAATGCCCAGTAAACTGAACCAGGTGTTGAGTGTGAGCAGCACGAAAATTATGGGTGTTAGCAGCCCGGCCAGCAGTGTTCCCAGAGCGAAGCCCCGAACACGACAATTCCCCTTAGGGACTAAAATTTGGGTAGCAAGGGTCAGCGCAATAGGCCCTACAAAGGCAAAACTGACCATGCTGGAGACCGGCACCGAGGCGAGGGAAGAGGTGAAGTTGGGATAATTCCATGTCCACCAGCCATACTGGGGTCCAAAGTGATCAAAAATCTCATAGAACACATGGTGGACTACGCCTACGCCTAGTGCGCCAAAAAGTGTCCCCCCGCGTTGGTCAAAGAGCCCAGCCTGCCTGACAAGGACGAAGGATGCGTACATAATGGCCGGGTAAAGCGCGAGGATATACAGGGGCGCTCGCCCAAAGAAGAACTGCACCGAAAACTCGTTATGAATGAAAAACAGGGCGTTGTCCGGTGCGCCCAGCTTCTCAGGAAAATATACGGGTATTTCCAGCGCCAGCATAAAAATGACTGAAGCCAGCCAGAATCCCAAATAAATGGACTCGCCTGCCTTAAAGCGCGTCATGCTGTGACGCAGGCCCCAAAGTGCACCTAGGATGAGCAGCACCTCAATGACATTCATAGTCCAGTGGGACAGCGTCAAAGGGCTTTTTATAAAGGCCCAACTCTCAATGTTCTCGGGATGAAAGCCGCCAAGGCGCTCGACCAGTTGGGTGAAGGTGAGTGCTGTTTCAGTCACTGAGCACCGGGTGCTGCGGGTTGCCGACGATTTGAGATACATCGGCCCCTGCCTGCCAATGACCTAGCCACTCGTCGTAGTAGTCGGGTAAAGGCTGGTTCACACTGTCATGCCAAGGGAACTGTGAGGCCAGCACCCCGACGGCTGACCTAAGTTGCGCCCAGAGCGGTATACGCGCAAAGGGGTTATCTGAATAGGCGTTTTCTGGAACGTCTTTAACCAGCGATTCGAATTCACCTTTGATCATGTCAAACAGATCACGGGTATGCTTTTGAAACGCTCCGGTTTTTCGAATGCGAAACCAATGGCTGCCGACAACATGGTTGTAAACATCGTAGGCGGAGCTTCTGTGCTCGATTTCTTCGCAAAAATGCCAGACGAATAGCGATGCCACTTGGGCATCGCCCTGTGCAAACAATGCGGCTCGGTGATCCAGTATCATTTTGAAAAACGGGGTGAAAATTGCCTCTAGGCCGCCCGCATAGGCCAAGTGATATTCCAACGGGTGGGTGTTGTAGACCTCGTCATAGCTAGCGAGGACTTTGTCGAGCACGCCCTGCAACGCGGGATACTGGCCTATGAGTGCTTTGGCATGGCGCATGTGTTTTTGGGCATGGATGGCTTCCTGCTTGCGAAAAGCAATGGCTTCTTCCATGACGGCTGGGTCGGTGATGTGCGCCTCGGCATCGCGCATTACCCGGCACATGTATTTTTCAAAGCCGACGACAAAGAACGTGATTTGGTTCATCAGCACAGAAAACGAGGGGTTGTCAGGGTTCCAAATAAATTTGGCCTGATCCACATCGAAGTTAATATGCCTGACGACTAAATCACTCACGGTGTCGCGTTGCTCCCTGTTGCCGATGCCTCAAACCATAGCGGTTTTGGGCCTCTGGAACCACTGCCGTGGCAATGGCCCCTAAGGTCGCAAAGGTTTAAGTCTAGTTGTCCGCCATGAAGTCGAGGGTCAAAGCGGTCAGTGCTCTGACGCCAACGGGAAGCGCTCGCTCATCGGCGTAAAAGCGGGGCGAGTGGTTGGGATACACCAAACTTGGATCCTCGGGAGCAACCCCAAGAAAGAGGAAGAGCCCGGGCGCCTCGTTCGCGAAATAGGAGAAATCCTCAGCTGTGGTCGTTTGCTGCGCTTCAATAAACTGACTGCCTGCTACCCCCCGCAGCGTTGGCGCCATTTTTTGATAAAGCTCGGGGTCGTTGCGGGTTACGCCGTAGCCAAGATCGATATCAACCTGGGCCGTAGCGCCTGCCGCCTCGGCAATGTGAGTGGCTGTTCTGCGAATGCGTTCATGAATGTCCAGACGCGTCTCGGCATCGAAGGTGCGAATGGTGCCAATAAGATCAACCGATTCAGGAATAATGTTGCTGCGAACCCCGCCGTCGATTTTACCCACCGTTACAATCGAGGGCGTGAGTGTGGCGTCTAACTGACGCGAAACAATGGTTTGTAGCCCAAGAACGATTTGACTGGCTGTGACGATAGGATCAACTCCCGCCCAGGGCACCGCGCCGTGGGTCTGCTTGCCCGTGACCGTAATTTTATAGCTGTCAGAGGATGCCATGAGGCCGCCGGGGCGGGTTGCAATAACACCTGCAGGGTAGGGGAACACATGCAGTCCAAAGACTGCATCTGGTAGCACATCATCGAAGGCGCCCTCCTGAAGCATAAGCTCGGCGCCACCTACAGTGCCGTCGGGCGTGCCTTCCTCGGCAGGCTGGAACAAAAAGAGGACTGTGCCGGGTAATTCATCGCCCATGCCGGCGAGCACTTCGGCTACCCCCATTAATATAGCGACGTGGTTGTCATGACCACAGGCATGCATGACGCCAACATCTTGGCCTAGGTATTCGCCCCGTGCTTTTGAGGCAAAAGGAAGGTCTACCAACTCGGTGACAGGTAGGCCGTCCATGTCGGCACGCAGCGCAACAACGGGACCCTCACCACCTTTGAGTATGCCGATTACGCCGGTGTGGGCAACCTCGGTTCGCACTTCCATGCCGAGCTCGCGCAAATGCTCTGCAATAATGCCGGCGGTCCGAAACTCCCGATTGCCCAATTCAGGATGCTCATGTAAATCCCGACGCCAAGAGACAACCTCGGGCATGACGGCCTCAACACGGCGCTCAACAGACTCGGCCAAATCAGCTGCGGCGACGGGTGTAAGCAATACTGCAAAGGAAATTGTGGCGATGCGTGCAAATAAGCTCATGGTGTTGTGCCTCTAATTTCGCACGAACAATACTGTTCGTTGGACGCGTTTTATATGACTGTTGCTCAAGCAGCGTCCGCGCATAGTCACCGCACGCTGTTTAATGGCTGTCACAACCTTGCCAGCATCACTGCTACTCGGCAAGGCAGCAGAAAATCTTAGATTAACCGAGCCTTAGCCATTGCAAGCTGCAATGCCGGGTCGCTTACCACCCGAATATGCTGGCAGCATGACCGAAGTAACACATACCAATGAAGGCGATGGTTGCACTGACTAAGGGAATCCAAAACATCCCCACAGGGGCATCGGGCCGTCGGGCCATACCTAAATCGCCGAGAAGACTAATCAGCCACATTGCCGCGCAACCCCAAAATCCGATGATCAGCCAACTCATAAAACGTCCTTTTATTCTCAGGTTTGGCCCGGTTCACACTGCGGACTATTTTGTTCTTAAATCCGACCTCTTGGATGTCGTTTTTAGAACTGGTGTCGCTGCCAATTATGCGGTATTTCTACACCCAGAATACGATCGGGTGCAAGCATAGCCCGGCAGGCTTTTGGTGTTAGTTTGGGGAATTCCATCATGGCGAGACGATCAGGCGGTAGACAGGCACGACACGCGCAACGCAGTGCGCCACTGGCTGAAGAATTAAAGCCGGTCAGACCAGGGGAGCGGGGAGGGCAGTATCGGCCCTTTGCCGACGCAGACCTTGATGCGGTAGTCGCCAATATTTATCGAATTCTTGAAGAGGTCGGTTTTAAAGACGCCACCCCTCATTGTATCGCTGCTTGTCAGGCTGTGGGTGCCGTGTTGGGAGAGGATGGTCGGCTGCGCATGCCTCGGGCTGTTGTTGATGACGCCCTGAGCAAAGCGCGGCGTAACATGACCTTGTTTGCCCAAGACCCAGCCTTTGATTTAGATCTTTCAGGTACTCGGGTGCATTTCTCTACCGCTGGCGCGGCAGTGATGGTGGCCGACTCTGTGCGCAATGAATATCGTGAATCGACCTCGCGAGATTTGTATGATCTAGCCCGCATTGTCGACAACTGCGAGAACATCCATATGTTCCAGCGCATGTGTGTATTGCGAGATATTGAAGACCCTTACGAGATGGATCTCAATACCACCTATTGTTCAGTAGCGGGCACGCGCAAGCATGTGGGTGCGAGCTGGGGGCATTACACGCATCTCGAGAAAACCTTAGAAATGCTGCATGTCATTGCGGGTAGCGAAGCGAAGTGGCGTGAGCGACCCTTTGTTAGTCAGTCGAACTGTTTTGTTGTGCCGCCTATGAAGTTTGCCAGCGACGCGCTTGAGTGTTTGCGCGTCGCCGTTGAGGGGGGCATGCCTGTGCTGTTGCTGTCGGCCGGACAGGCGGGGGCTACAACACCGGCCTGTCTTGCGGGGGCAGTGAGTCAAGCTTGGGCCGAATGTTTGGGTGGTCTGGTCTACGTTAACGCGATTAAACCCGGTGCCCCGGCCATTATCGGGACCTGGCCTTTTGTCTCCGATCTGCGCACGGGGTCTATGAGTGGCGGGTCTCCAGAGCAAGGTTTAATTTCCAGCGCCTGCGCGCAGCTGGGTGCGCATTTTGATTTGCCTTTTGGGACTGCCTGCGGCATGACCGATGCCAACATGCCGGACTTTCAAGCGGGCGCCGAGCGTGCCCATACGCTAATGCCGCCCGCCCTTGCGGGTGCCAATATTATTTATGAGTCGGCCGGTATGTATTCGAGTTTACTGGGCGTGTGCCCGGAAAGTTTGCTGCTTGATAATGATGTTTTAGGGGCCACGTTGAGGGCAGTGCGGGGCGTCGAGGTCAATACCAACACGCTGGGCTTTGACGACCTTGCGGAAGTTTGCCTCGGTGAAAAGGGGCATTATTTGGGATCCGATCACACCCTCGCCGTAATGCAAAGCGAGTACATTTATCCCGAGGTGGGTAATCGTTTTAGCCCCACGCTATGGGAGCAAGCTGAAAAGCCCCTCGCGATCGATAGCGCCGTCCGCAGGCGCGATGACATTTTGGCGACGCATATTCCCAGTCATATCAGCGCCGCAGTTGATGCCGAAATCCGGGCTAAGTTTCCGATTCGACTGCACCTTGAAGACCTGCTGCAGACGGGCTAGCTCGGGCGCCACGGTAAGCCCTTTTCGAGCTCGCTTGGGCTGGGTCTCAGGCGCCGTTCACAGGGGTTAGGCGCGGATTCGAGTATTCTTGGGATCGTACATTGGGTCTAAAGAAACTTCAGCTGGCACGCGTTCACATGCCACTTCCACTTCGTAGCTTCCTGTTAGCACGTCGCCGCTATTACCATCTGACGGTATGTCAACGTAGCCCAAACCAATGGCTCCTCCCAGCGTGTGCCCGTAGGCCCCAGAGGTGATGTGGCCCACGAGAGCACCATCGCGCCAAATCGGCTCGTTGTGATAGATCAGAGGCTCGGGGTCACAGAGTTTGAGTTGCAGGAGCTGTCGCGAGAGGCCTTTTTCTTGTTGACGCAGCAGCGCCTCGCGACCAATAAACCCCTGGGGCTTGTCAAATTTGATCACGAACTCCAAGCCGGCCTCTAGGGGCGAGTCTTCATCGGTTATGTCGTGGCTCCAGTGTCGATAAGCCTTTTCTAGCCGCAAAGAATTGAGCGCATGATAACCGGCATGGACAAGCCCAAAGCTTTGCCCGGCGGAGACGATACGGTCATACATATCCTGCATAAACTCAGTGGGAATATACAGCTCCCAGCCTAGTTCTCCGACGAAGGTGATACGTGAGGCCCTCACGTAGCCCAATCCCAGTTCAATCTCGCGGCTGGTCGCGAAGGGAAAGGCTTTATGACTCAGGTCGTCAGGGGTGAGCGACTGCAACAGTGCTCGCGCTTGAGGCCCCATAATGGACAGTACCCCCATGCCCGAAGTGACGTTGGTCAAAATGCAGTGTGCAGTTTCGGGGATATGCCGTTTAAGCCAGTAAAAATCGCGAACCTCAGTTTCCGCTGCGGTGACAATCAGAAAGGCGGTTTCAGAAAGCCGGGTTACGGTAAGGTCGGCTTCGATACCGCCTTGTTCGTTTAACCACTGGGTATAGATAACTCGGCCCAAACTGACATCGACCTTGTTGGCACATACACGGTCGAGAACCGCCGCTGCGTCGCGGCCTTCAAAACGGAATTTTGCGAAAGAAGAAAGGTCGAATAAGGCTACGCCCTCGCGCACAGCTTGATGTTCTGCGGCGGAATGGTTGAACCAGTTCTGGCGACCGTAACTGTATTCGTAACGCGCTTCGATTCCCTCTGGTGCGTACCAGTTGGGTCGTTCCCAGCCGTAAGCCTCGCCGTGGCAGGCACCGGCAGACACCAGTCGATCATGAATCGCCGATTTCCGGACGCCGCGTCCGGTTTCGTATTGGCGGTAAGGAT
This sequence comes from Luminiphilus sp. nBUS_16, assembly GCF_051201645.1. Lineage (GTDB taxonomy): Bacteria > Pseudomonadota > Gammaproteobacteria > Pseudomonadales > Halieaceae > Luminiphilus. The sequence goes on from NZ_CP179205.1 coordinate 1,444,260, forward strand.
AGTGCGTGGCATACAGCAAACCTAAGCTTTCACTGACACGCTCTTGCAAGTACTGTCGATTTTTTTGAAAGGGCATGTTGCGTCGAACATCGACTTCCCATAAATCGACGGGGGGCCGTTTGTCTCGAATCCACTCGGCGGTGACTTTGCCCACGCCACCCGCCGACTGCAAGCCAATAGAGTTTAAACCCGCTGCGACAAAGCAGTTTTCCAGCTCAGGTGCCTCTCCAAGGTGGTAACGCACGTCGGGCGTGAAGCTTTCGGGTCCGCAAAAAAACTTTTGGATGCCGGCTTGTTCTAGTGCGGGCAAACGCTTCATGGCATCGTGAAGAACCGGCTCGAAGTGGTCAAAATCTCCGGCGATTTCATCGAAACAAAAATCCTTAGATATACCCCCCATGCCCCAGGGTTTGGCATTGGGCTCAAAGGCGCCTACCAGCAATTTCCCAGCGTCGTATTTGTAATAAGTACAGGCGTTGTAATCGCGAAGCACCGGTAGGTCAGGGTGCAGGCCAGCTACGGACTCAAACAAAACGTAATAGTGTTCACAGGCATGCAACGGTAAATTGACACCGACCGATGCCGCAAGATCCCGCGACCACATGCCACCACAGATAACAACATGGCGGGCTTGTATCTCACCCTCCGCAGTGCGTACGCCGGACACTTTTGAGCCCGTGCGCAAAATTTCTTCAACCGCAGTGTCAGTGAAAATCTGAGCGCCTCGATTGCGGGCACCTTTGGCTAGAGCCTGAGTAATATCAACGGCATTGGCATAACCGTCCGAGGGAATGTGAATCCCCCCGTACAAATCTTGAGTTTCTATTAGCGGATATCTTTCGCCAATTTCATCAACCTCTAGCACATTCACTTCAAGGCCAAAGACTTTTGCCATAGAGGCGCTGCGTTTGAGTTCCTCGAGTCGCTCCTCGGTTGAGGCTATGGAAATTGACCCAGACTGCCGGTACCCCGTGGCCTGCCCTGTCTCGGTCTCCAGTTCGCGGTACAGCTCACTGGTGTACCGGGCTAGCTTGGTCATATTAATAGAGCTGCGCAGTTGACCCACAAGCCCGGCGGCATGCCAGGTTGTACCGCTTGTCAATTCCTTGCGCTCTAACAAAACGACGTCGGTAATACCCAGTTTTGTCAGGTGGTAGGCCACGGAACAACCAATAACACCGCCGCCAACAATGATGACCTCACACTGTGCTGGAAGGGCCGCCATTAGCTGGCCAACCTAATGTTGGTGGCGTCATAAGCAGGGTCTTCGAGCACTCGGGCCTCGTACCGGTCATCGAGCAGCCCTACTTGAAAAGCCGAGCCGGGGGCAGCATGTTCGGGTGATACGTAGCCAAATCCCAAACTCTTTTCAACGGCATAGCCGTAGCCTCCTGACGTGGTTACGCCAATGCAGGCGTCGTCGATAAAGATGGGCTCTCCGCCGCGGACGTCAGAGTCTTTTGCATCGACCTCGAAGTACACCAATTTCAATGTGCTCTCAGTTTTTTCTTCAGTAGCTGATTTGCCCACGAAGTCGGTTTTGGTGTGGCTAAAAAATCGGGCCATATCAGCTTCGAGCAGGGTGACTTCGTTGGTTAATTCGGTACCCCAGCCTCGATACGCTTTTTCCATGCGCAGGCTGTTAAGCGCGTACAAGCCAAAGTCGACCATGCCCTGATTTTGCCCCGCGGCCCAGACGGCGTCGTACAGTGCTGCTAGGTCTTCCATCTTGGGGTGTAATTCCCAGCCCAGCTCACCCACATAATTGATGCGCAAGGCACGTACTTTCATGCCCGAAATGTCAATATCTTGGCTGCTGCGCCACCGAAAACTTTCATTGTCCAGTGATGCTTCAGTGAGTGTCGCCAGTATATCTCGCGACTTAGGACCGACCAGCGCGAGCACGCCACGCTCGTCGGTCGCGTTGTGAATCGTGACCTGTTCGCCCGATTCGACTTGCTGCGTGAGGTGATCGAGGTCGCGCATTTCAGCGCTTGCAGCTGAAAGCAGATAAAAGTGCTCGCTGGTGACACGGGTTACCGTGGCCTCGCCGAGAATACGACCGTTGCGAGATAGAAAGTGTGCCAAAGCAATACCGCCATCACGCTTAGGCATTCGATTGGCCAGTACGCGATTGAGATAGCTTTCAGCATCGGCCCCGCAGATGTCATATTTTGCGAAGCCTGTCAGATCAATTACCCCAACACTTTCCCGAACCGCGAGACATTCTTCTCGCACCACATCGAAGGTGGCATTGCGTCGGTAGCTGTAATCTTCCTCCTGTCCATTAGCAGAGAACCATTTGGGGCGCTCCCAGCCAAAGGTTTGGGTATAAACGGCGCCCTTATCCTTGAGTCGATCAAACAGTGGGCTGTGCCGACAATCTCTAGCGGCTGGAAACTCCTCTCCGGGCAATGGGGTTGCATAGGTCAGGCCATAGTCTTGGAAGCCTTTGGCACGCATGAAGTCGCGATCGGCAAAGACGCCAAAACGGCGCGGGTCAAACCCCGTCATATTGATCTCTGAATCACCATAAACCATCCACTGTGCGAGGTATTTACCGCAGCCAGCACCTTGGGCGATACCAAATGATGAGCCACAACACAGCCAAAAATTTGGAATGCCCGCTACCGGGCCTAACAGGGGCGGGCCGTCAGGGGAGTGGGGGATTGCACCATTCACGACGCGCTTAATTCCAGCGTCTAGCATATTGGGCATGCAGTGCATCGCACGTTCCAACCACGGCATAATTCGGTCAAGGTCGTCGGGGAACAGTTCGCTGTCCGATGACCAAGGCGGCAGTCCCGAGGGACCCCAAGCTTCAGTAATGCCACTGGACTCGTAAATACCGATTAGCCCAGATTTTTGCTCCTGGCGAATGTAAGCCGAGGCGTAGGGGTCGCGCATAACGGGAAACTCTTCATCGCGATCAACAAAATCCTGAATGGCCCCGGTGACAATATAGTGATGTTCCATGTTGGCAATGGGAAGGTCGGCGCCCACCATCTGCGCGATTTGACGGGCAAAACTGCCAGCGGCGTTGACCACGATTTGCGCGGTCACTGTGCCTTGCTCGGTATCGATTTCCCAATCTCCTGACGGTAGGGCATTAATGTCGAGTACTCGGTTGTGCCGAACGATGCGCACCCCCAGGTTTGTGGCGCCCCGAGCCATGGCGTTGGTGAGACCCGAAGGATCCGCATGCCCGTCGTCGAGGGTCCAGGCGCCGGCAAGGACGCCATCGATATCGTAAAACGGGTTGATTTCTTTGATCTTGGCGGGACTAATGATTTCCATATGGAAACCGACGTTATCGGCTATACCCTTCATGTAATGAAACCAATCAAGATCGGCTTGCTGACGTGCCACCCTGATGCCGCCAGAGGCGTGCCAGCTAACATACTGACCGGTTTTTTCTTCGAGCGTTGGGTATAGGCGATTGCCATAATCATGGATTTTGGCGAGGTTGTAGTTACTAACTAGGCTGGGGCACTGACCTGCTGCATGCCAAGTGGAGCCGGATGTCAGCTCGCCTTTTTCGATCAGCAAAACGTCGGTTTCGCCTTCCTCAGCTAAATGGTACGCAAGGGCCACGCCCATGATTCCGCCGCCGACAATAACAACCTTGGCCTGTGTATCCATAGCCGCCGAGCCCCTTTTTAATTTTTGACGAGGCTACCTTGAATTTGCGGTCTGGGAAAAGCCTTTTTAGCGCATTTATTGATTCAAATAATGAAAAAAATATCTCAGCAATATCCGCTGTCTTATGTTGCTTGACTAACGGGTGATATGCTCGATTTAAAAGGGGCTGGAACCGGGTGGTAAATGGGTCGGGCGAGGGCGCTATGCAGCGGCGGCTGGTGTCTCGAAAACCCATAATTAGTGGGCTGCTCGGGATACTTTAAGGCCAGCTTAGCCGCTAAAGGGGCCGCAAGCGCTAAATCAGGCGCGAAGTCGATGGGGGGGACCGGTTGTGAGCAAGCTTCTTTTGGTGTTGGGCATCTTTATCGCTGTAAGCGTTGGCTACGTGTTTGGCACTCTCCAAACCCACCGTGTCGTTGAACTGCCACCCGCAGACTGGGCCATGGACAGTGAAGCGGCGCAGGCATGGCGAGAATTTACGGCTAGTCTTGAAGCGGGTGGGGCGTTAGTTGTTGAATCTGCCCCTGACGCGAAAGCACGACATGATGGACTGGCCTACATCGCCGAGTTGGCATCGGCATCTTTAGAGATGAAGCTGACTCGCGGTAGTAAGACCCAGCCGCAGCTTACCGATTGGATGAGCGGCTACCGCAAGTTCCTCGGTGACAGTCCCGATGCGATCTATCTCTCGGCAGAGGTTTCTTCAGAGCACCACTATGTGATCAGTGGCCATCGAGGTGATGCTGATTACGTGGGGCTGACGCTTTACGGGCGCCATGTTAACGGCTGGAACCGCGTGTCTGGCCATTTGACCCACGATGATATTGCGTTCGATGCTCAAGGCAATTTTAAGGTCTCAGTTAGCGGCACTCGTCCTGAGGGCGCCACAGGTAACTGGTTGGCGATGGACGATGATGCGCATCTTATTATGGTGCGGCAGTATTTTCATGATCGTGATCAAGCGGCTAAAGCAACATTGCAGATTCGAAATCTATCGGCAGCCCCCAAAGAGGCGGCAGACCCCGTAGGCCTGTCGGTCGGCCTGCGTCAAGCAGCCGAATTTTTTAGCAATACTCTGCACGGAACCGTTACCCTCGCACAGATGATGTCTCAAACGCCGAACTCAATTGAGCCACCTCGGGATTACAGTCCAGATTTTGGCGGCGTGTTTTATCCAACCCCCGACAATGAATATCTCGGTGGTTGGTATAAATTGGAGGAGGGTGAGGCACTGATTGTCGAGGGCGCCGTACCGAACGCCGCTTATTGGTCAGTGTCTCTGCAAAATCGCTGGCTACAGTCGTTAGACTACGAAACGCATCAAACCGCACTAAATCACCGCCAGATCCAAATTTCAGAAGGGCGATATACCGTGATTATCTCGTCACAAAGGCCGCTGTCGGGTAACTGGCTAAACACTGCCGGTAGTGACGAGGGGTTGCTGGCAATTCGCTACCAAAGAGTGATTGAAAGTGAGCCTCCTACCGTGCGACTGGTAAAGCTTGCCAATTTCGAACAGTGATTTAAGCTCGATTTTTCTCCAGTAAAAGGCAGATTTAATGCAGTTTAGTCCGCTCACAACGCGTCTAGGTGCCGAGGTACAGGGCATCGACCTGGGTGCTGACCTGCCTAATGATGTAGCGGGCGCGCTCTATGACGGTCTCATGCGCCATCAAGTTCTTTTTTTTCGGCAGCAAAATCTGAGTCCACGCCAACATCTTGCGTTAGCTGAGAGCTTCGGGGAAGTTGATCCGGGCCATCCGGTGTATCCCCATGTTGAGGGTTATCAGAGCATTGTTGAGCTTTGTAATGAGGGTAACAGCGCACCGGATACCGACGATTGGCACAAAGATTTAACGTTTAGGGCTGAGCCTGTGTTCGCAAGCATTTTGCGTGCAGTTGAAGTGCCCACTGTGGGTGGAGACACGCTCTGGGCAAGCATGAGTGCCGTTTACGACAGCTTATCTGCTGGTTGGAAAAGTGACCTCGAGGGTCTGTATGCGATCCACGACATGGGGACTTTTCGCAACGATTACTTGCGAAAAGGTGGGGTGGCCGCGGTAGATGAGGCTCTCGCTGAAGTGGGTTCGGCGGTTCATCCCGTTATCGCAACCCACCCTGTAACGGGCCTAAAGTACCTTAACGTTAATCAATCCTTCACTCGGAATATCGTTGATCTCACACAGGGCTCTAGTGATGAGGTTTTACAATATTTGTATCAATACGTTCGTCGACCTGAATTTCAGGTCAGATTCCGTTGGGAGAACGATTCAGTAGCAATTTGGGATAATCGCATAACCCAGCATTATGCGGTTTGCGATTACCTGCCCAACAAACGGCATATGCAGCGTGTGACGATTAACAACGACCGACGTGGGGGCTGATAGCCACAAGGATCTATTGGACAGCGGTAGCGGTCAGTGTTTCCGATGCGAATGTTGACGCCAAAGCCAAAGCCAAAGCCAAAGCCAAAGCGGTATTGCCCTTATCGCCGGCACGCCAAGAGCCACCTGCGCAGGCGAGATCGAAGGGGTAATGGCCGCTTCACATAGTCAGTGGTAAAGCTAAGCAAGAAGCAAAAGTCAACAGAAGGGTGAACTCTCGTCATTAGGCAGGGGGTTGGCGCAGTATATTTCTTTTTACTTCAACTACTGACCTAGGCGTTTTAGATCATCGGTGCTGATGGGGTTTTTGAATTGGTTGGCCAAACGCCGCGTTTTTTTAAGGATTCTCAGTTCCCTGCAGCACGGACCCATCGGGCGCGAAAGTAGGGTTTGGGGCTTCTATTTTGACTTGGGCGATTTGGTATTGATCGAAAGTTATCAGTGTGGAGTAGTCAGGCGCGGGGTCAGGATTGCAGTTAGTTAAAACAGAATTATGTGGTAATCTCCCGCACCGCGCCAACGGAGAAAAAGTCATTACATTACGCGTTTATACAGGTTTGCCTGCGTCAGGAAAGAGTAGTGCAATCATTTCTGCGTCGATCAAACGTAAAGCGCTAGGAGACTCGGTTGAGTTAATTTTGTCGAACGAGCACAAGGAGCTCACCCGAAGGCAAAACGTTCGGCCGGGCGCATTCATGGGTTGTCGCGATAGCAGCTTAGGAATGTTGATTGACCACGTAGTAAACACAACGGATGCCAAATCCATTTTAGCGAAAGCTGCCCCTTCTACTATGTTGGTGTTCGATGAGGCCCAATACTTTGGTGCCGAAATAGTGGATAGCTGGTGTGAAGCATCAAAGCGTGGCGTTGATATTTTGATCGGCACACCGTCTGGGGCTCAGCTTTCCCTATTAAGTGAGCAAGAGTTCGAGCACATACATTTGTCAGTCCCTTGTGCTTGCGGAGCCGTTACATCTACTCATGTGATCTATGATAAAGATCTAGTCTACCCAACCCACTTTTGTCGTCGATGCTATGAGGAAACGATGAACCAAGAAATACAGCAATTGCTCGAAGTTGTTAAGGACGCGGAACCTTTCCCAGGTGATCTACACACCTACCAACCCTTCTACGATATTGATATGTCGGGCTGGGAATTGGTGAGAAATGATTGCCCCAGCCGCATTCATATTATCTTGGAAGCGGTAAGCCGTTGCGAAACACTGCAGACGAAGCTGGCCCATTCAGTTAATCAGCCCAGCTTCATTGATGTTGGGTGTTGCTCGGGTTTCTTTTCTGATGGCATGTCATCCCATGGATTTGCTGCCGCAGGTGTGGACGTTAGTGCTGACTTTATTCAATGGGCGTCGCGAGTAGCTCGCTCAAAAGGGCAGGACATTAGGTATACCCAAGAGAACGCCCTTACTTATCTCGAGAAGCTTGAGGAAAAGTTCGACGTAATTAGCACCTTTGCAACTATTCAGTGGGTGATGGCACAGCAAGGTTATGAAGCTGGGTTAAAATGCTTTGACCAGATATTCAATAAGACCAATGAGATCTGTGTTGTTGAAATGGGCTACACCGAAGAGGCTATATACAAAGATAAGATCCTAGATCGTCCCGCAGAGATAGACAGAGATTGGGTCCTGAATCTCATGGAATCCTCCAATTTATTTGACACCATAGAGGTGCATCCAGCGGGAGAGGCTGGAATATGGCGTGACATTTTTGTGGGCTTTAAGCACAAACCGTCATCCCCCCAGGTGTTCAACGACCTTGATGTGGCTGGCGTCAGACAAACATCCAGTGCAAGAGGCTACTTCAATGACGGCTGGGTAGGACGAAATCTCGACGTAGGACTGTTAGCGACACAAGATCTCTCCAGTGTGGCTCTGGAAGGATGGCGGCCCGATGATGCTGGGCCATCTACCGTAAGCTTGACGGTATCAGGGAGCACCATCCTTGAGCAGGAAGTCGGTGGTGGCATGTTTCGCTTTCAGGTGCCCGTTTCAATCAAAGAGTCGGAGCGCCTTCACTTGAAAGTGTCCAATAGTGATGTGTTTACACCTGAGAATGACGCACGACAACTTGGTTTTGTTTTAAGACAGCTTGCCTTCTCTTAGTAGATAAGGCCTCGCGAAAAAGCACTGGTGTTTGGAAGAGGTAATTGCCGATCGGATCCAGTAGGCTTTTTCGTTCGTTGTGCAAAGAGGTTTTGGGCATTGCACACAACCGACGACAGAGCACCTAGGTAGCCCTATCGCCGGTAAGAGGGCCGGTAAGCGCTTTCTGTGCCTGAGGTCCAAGGGCTGTAGATTGCTCAGTGGGGTGCTTCGTGAGGTATCTAAAACACGCTTCTCATTTTAGTTTGTCGTAAAAATGGCAGTGACTATATGCCTTTCGGTGCTTGATATGACAGCAATGAATCTGAGGTTGGCTGTGAGCTGATATCGGGCGAGTTGGTCCGGTAACGTTAGCGGGCCTTGTTGTGACTGCGTCGCCGTTTCCATGGATCGCCTGACGTTGGAGGCCGGCGACTATCCTTGTCGGACGATTTACTGCCGTCAACGTAGCTGCCCGCGTGACGCTGTGCTTTAGGTTTCTTAGGTTTTTTTGGTTTGGCCGGGGGCCGTAACGCAAGTTCGGGGAGCTTATTTTCCGGTTCATAGCCCTCGACGAGTTCTCTAGGAAGCAGCGTTTGAATCAATCGCTCAATATCTTGCAGTAGTTGGGCTTCATCAGCACTTACGAGTGATATTGCTTGGCCTGTGGCTCCCGCCCGTCCCGTGCGGCCTATGCGATGAACATAATCTTGAGCTACCTCGGGTAAGTCGAGGTTTACCACTTGGGGGAGTTGTTCAATATCAAGGCCCCGAGCTGCGATATCGGTGGCTACTAAGACCCGTAATTTGCCCGACTTGAATTCGCTTAGTGCCCTAGTGCGCGCGCCCTGACTTTTATTGCCGTGAATTGCGGCTGCTTGAATGTCTTTTTTCTCTAGAAACTCCGCCAACCGGTTTGCACCGCGCTTGGTTCGGCTGAAAACGAGCACCTGTTCCCACTTATGCTGGTTAATAAGCTCAACTAACAAATGTCGTTTCTGATTTTTATCAACCGGATGTATCCACTGGGTCACACTCACCGCCGTGCTATTTCTCGGTGTTACAGAAATTTCTACGGGGTTGCTTACAATGGTCTTGGCAAGATCGCGAATGTCCTCAGAAAAAGTTGCAGAAAACATCAAGTTTTGTCGTTTTTGCGGTAGGGCTTTTAATATTCTCTTAATATCGTGAATAAAACCCATGTCGAGCATACGGTCTGCTTCATCCAGAATGAGAACTTCAAGCTTCTGAAAGGACATCGCATTTTGTTGATACAGGTCTAATAGTCGTCCGGGCGTAGCAATTAAGATATCGACGCCCTTACGTAGCCGCATCATTTGTGGGTTAATCTTGACGCCACCAAAAACCACCGCAGAGCGAAGGTTTAAGTATTTCCCGTAGGTCTCGACACTTTCCGCCACCTGAGCCGCTAACTCGCGCGTTGGCGTTAAAACAAGTGCTCGCACTTGATTTGCTTTCGCGGGTTGTCCTCTAGATAGGCCGTGTAGCAGCGGTAGGGTGAAGCCTGCAGTTTTCCCCGTACCAGTTTGTGCTGCGGCCATAACGTCACGGCCCTCTAGCACCGCAGGGATAGCCTGCGCCTGAATGGGAGACGGCGCACTGTAGCCTTCGTCGGCAACAGCCTTGAGTAGTGGTTCAGATAAACCTAGGGTAGAAAAGCTCATACGGTCTCATTTTATCAGTGGGACTCAAACCAAGGGTGTAATGCGCTAGGCGTTTCGCAACTTGCTGATGCATTGGCATCACAAACGCACAAAAAGGGCATAGGCTTTAGGCGAAATCACAATAATGTTTTTTTGACTAACGCCTTTCATGTGCCTGTCATAGGCAAAATAAAAGTCGCTGCGCAAAGGCCTATGGATTGTTCAGGTGGGTCTTGATGCCGGCTTGCTTGCTCGCGGCTAAGTATATGTCAATTCGTCGACTAGCCGTGGCATGACCGCAATTTATTTCGTGAAAAAAACCGTATCCGGTCACCGTGCAAGGCTACTGCGAGTGGGTCTATGACGTTTGACATGGTGTTAGTCCGGCTAGGTCCCTAGCTTATTACTGCGTTCACCAAGGATCGCGTACATGCCAGATATTTCCTGATGGCAACGTTGGTCTAAAGATCGAGTTAATCTTATCTGGATCTGTAGGAGGCAACGACGGAATTAGATTACGTAAAGTCAGATACAAACGGGTATCGTTAATCACGTGGAGCTTGACGCGAGGATCTTGATAAATGGGTCTATCAGGCCAGTGATCACGCGCGGTGATAAAACCAAGCCGTATAGAAGCAGCGTGGTTAGCCAATAATCTCCGGGCTTTTTCCTCTTCGAACCCGGAAGTCAGTAAAAACTCATAAGCTGCTTCATTGATAGTTTCAATTTTTGATATATAGGGCGTAACAAACTTGTATCCGGCGGCCGCAAGGGTACTGGTATAGATCTCCCGCCTTTCCTTGTTGTGCCTTAAGCCAGGGGAATCAAGTGCGATGAAGCCATCGCTCGTCAACCGCTGGCGCACGAAGTGATAGAACTCTCGGCTATATAGCTTAGATAGGTTGTAATCTCTGGGGTCCGGAAAATCTAGGTAGATAGCGTCAAATCGATCACTGCTGTTGCGGATGAAGCGATAGGCATCATCAAAGTGCCTCGTAATTCGTGGGTCGCTTAATGACCCCTCATTCATTGCTAACAAGACTGGGTGGGTGGTTGCTAGGTCAATCAGTTCACGATCAAGGTCAACATGTACGATGGTTTTAATGTCCAGATATTTTACCAACTCGCGGAGCAGCAATCCGTCGCCACCACCCATCACCAAAACACGACGGGGCACTGCGCCATTTGTCATGATGGGAATATGCGCGAAAAATTCGTGGTAATACTCTTCGTAGTTTGAGGCCAGCTGGAAGTCGCCATTGAGAAACAGCGCGTAATTTTTGGGCTGCAGTGGATTATCTACAAACTTGCTAGAGTAGAAGTCATCGATAGAGCTTGGCTCGGAGCCGTCCTTGTCATGAACCAGGTCAATTCTTTGATAGGGGGATCGAACGCGAAACACATCCTCTGCGTTATCCATGGAAGCAAAGAGTTGCTTGAAGTCCTCGGACTGATCCCAATAAAAATAGTATAGCTTTGTAAAATAACGCTCCAGAGGTGGCGCGAAGTTCAATCCCAGACCGAGCATAAGTGCTAATGCTCCACTGACGATGAATCTTAACGAACATCGATGAAGTTTCGGTAGAAAGAAATACAAAGCAAGAATCGCCAGAAAAATATTGAGGGTGGCGGCGATCAGCCCGATAGCGACTAGACTTAGGTTTGGTACTAGTAATAACGGGAATGCCAAGCCACCCAGCAAAGATCCCGTATAGTCTGACGCCAGTACTCGATTCGTCAGGCGCTTTTTGCCCGCAGCAGCATTGGCAAGATCAATTAGCAGCGGGAGTTCAAAACCGGTCAAGATGCCAATAGTCGTGATTAAGAGAAACCCAGTGCCAAAGAACAAAACGTGCCCTAGAAAGCTAAGTCTGTATACCTCGAGTAATAAAGCACCGGTATGACTAAAGTGCAGAAGCGGCACAGCAATCGCGCCTGCGGCACTCAGCGCGACTTCAACCTTGAAAAATCTTGTCCAATGGTTTGCGGTGGGGTGTTGGTCATGCAGCAGCGCCCCTAAACCCATGCCAGCAAGGTATAAGCCCACGGTCACGCTGTACCAGGTCACTGTGTTGGCTGCGAATGTGGCGAGAGCCTGTGCGATCAATAACTCATACAAAAGACTGCAGGCCGCAAGAATTAGTGTGGCGGTGTAAATCATTCGTGGCGATGCTGTCAGATTATTCATGATCTTGCACTGCATCAGCTTTTATTCGACCTCGAGTGACCCTCACGACTTCTACCCGTCCCGCGTTAAACGCGTCTTGCAGAAAAGTGATTGCAATATCGGGTTGCATCACCTCGCCACTGGTATAAATATCCACAGCGACAAAATTGTTTTCGGGCCAGGTGTGGACGCTAAAATGCGACTCAGCGATTAAGATGACCCCGCTGACTCCGGTGGGTGAAAACTGATGGAAGAAATATTTGATGATTGTCGAGCCGCAGCGTTTTGCGGCTGCAAGAAGCGCCTCTTGAGTTGGCTCAACGCCCCCAATAACCGAGGCGTTACACCCATGAAGGTCCACCAGAAAGTGATCACCGTAGGTTTTCGTCGAGCCCAACAATGCGTTCCTCTCCTTTAATTTAAATATGCTTGTAGAACCAGCTCACTGATGTGATCGGCCATAATCAAATAGTAAACGAGCACCAAGGCCAAGGTGGATACAATGACTAGCATGCCATGAAAGTGAGGTAGGTCTGATGCTGAAACATGCTTTTTTTGCAGCATTAGCAACATGCCGACGGCTGCGTTAAGAAGAGCTACGATAAATGCCGTAGATATCAAGCCTACATATGGGTAGAGGATGAACGCGAAGGTCATGGTGCCCAAAAAAGCGCCCAAATAATTGATGCCAATAATGGCGTTATCACGATACTCGGCGTCCAGATTTTTCAGCGCGATGAGCAAAGGAATTTCAAAGCCCGATAGGACACCGATAATTATGATGAGTAAATGCGCGGTTATCGAGAGCGTGATTCCTGTTGCACCGGTGCTATCGATAAAAAAGAGAAGCACCACAGAGCCGCCGCCGAATAAGGTCAGGAGCGTCTCGACACGCAGTAGGGCAACAGCGGGACGAGCCACGAACCGGCCTTCCGCAATCATTGACCCTATGCCGAGTGACATCATGTAAAGACCGATGGTGACACTATATCTAAGAACTGTGTTCCCTAGAAACGCACTGAGTGCCTGCCCCAGCAAAAGCTCGTAGACGATGCTGCAAAAAGCGAGCACAAATGTGAGGGAGTAGATCATTACTTCAACAACTGGAATGGACTCGAGAATTCATCAGTCCACAGGCGCACATTGCCCATGTTGTCGGGCATTCGTTGCTTCTGTAATTGAATAAATTCCTGTGACATAAATTGATCGTTTTTCGTCAAAATCATCCAACGGGAGCCCCATTGCTGTGCACTATTGGAGGCGTTTGTTACGAGCACAGTTTTCAAGCCAAGCGTCTTTCCCATTTCCGTGAGTAAAGGCTGGAAATCGAAATGCCAGCTTGAAATAAGCACGGCGATAATACCATCAGGTGTAAGGTGTTTCAGGTATAGCTCAAAAGCCTCTCGAGTCAATAAATGAACGGGAATTGCATCGCTAGAGAAAGCGTCAAGGACAAAAATATCGAAAGCTTGCGGAAGCTCCTTTTCTAGCGAAAGTCGGGCGTCCCCCAAAACGAGTTTTACGTCCGCAGTTGTATCTGCAAGGTAGGTGAAATGGCGTTGAGCGATTTCCACAACATCAGGGTTGATCTCATAAACTTTTACCGAGTCTTGCGCTCCTGCGTAACTGATTGCGGTGCCAATACCCAAGCCAATCATCCCTATGCGTCTTTTGGGCTGTCCTGCTGAAAAGCTCATCGCCATATCGATCCCGCTTCCGGGGGAGTAGTAGGTTATCGGCAACAACTTTTCTGGCGCTGTTGTGGCCTGTGCGCCGTGATAGCTATTGCCGTTGCGCAACCACAAAAACTCATCAGAAGTGCCAGCATTATCTCGCCCGACGGTTAACACTCCATAAAAATTGCGGGCCTGATAGACGATGTCTGGCTCCTCGTCACGCGCAGAGTGAACAAACACCAAAACAATAAAACTAGCGCCAATTGCCAGTGCGACTTGGATTGGAATGCCAGCAGTCAGCGACACTTTGACGTTAACGTGTTTCATTAAAAGCAGAACTACCAATATTGTTGCCATCGATGCGGCAATTTGTAACTCAATATAGCGATCACTAATTATTGGCATTAGCACAGACACAAGGGCACTCCCTAAAGCCCCTCCCAGCGCCACCATGAGGTAATAGCCGGTCAGTTGATTTGCTGTGGGCCTTAAACGGTACAACTCTCCGTGGCAGACCATACACAAGACAAATAGTGCGAACATGAAAACGATAATCGTCCAAGTGACATTAAGTGCTTCACCAAGCAATAGGTAAAGGATCCAGGCAAGACTCAAGGCAAAAAGGGGTAGAAACAGCCTGCGGCGATACCAACGCTCGTTGTCGAAGGCAATGATAAAGGTGAGTAAATAAACGCTTAATGGCAATACCCATAAGAAGGGTATCGAAACAAGATCGCGGGTGAGTTGATTCGTCACACTCAACAATAGCGTTACCGCGGTCGCCGGAAGCATGAGCCAAAGCAGCCACGAAACGATGGGCACACGGGGTGTGTTATCACCACTTCTTGACGGTGCCGGGGCATGAGTTTTAGACCGCGACGCAGTGGCGAAAGCGCAGTAGATGCAGAGCGCAATAAAAACCGCAAAGGTAATAGACCATGCTTGCGCCTGCAGTTGCCGGTTGAACATGGGTTCGATGATAAACGGGTAGCTCAACAGCGCTGCCAACGCCGCGACATTAGACAATGCGTAAAGGCGGTAGGGATTGGTCGTTGCTTTTATTCCGCTCGCCCAGGCTTGTATCAGCGGTGCCGTGGCCGACAACACAAAAAATGGAACGCCGATGGTTCGAATGAGAAGGCTCAAAATTTGCAGCGTTGGGTTTTGTGCTGCATCGAATTCATGGAGTTCTGAGGGGGAAATGGGGATTTGTATCAGGGCCAGCAATAAAAAAACAATATGTAACTGGGTTTGCCGTTGTAGACCTAAATACCTGACCGATAGGTGGGCGTAGCCGTAGCCTGCAACGAGACAAGATTGGAAAAATAACATCGAAACTGCCCAGACCGCGGTGCCTCCGCCGAACCAAGGGAGAATGAATTTTGTGATCAGAGGTTGAATCTGAAACAGCAAGAATGCAGAAGTAAATATGGTAAGTGCAAACGCGAGCATGACTAGTGAATTAGCTGAAACGAAGTGCAGCCTAACACGCTCGTGGGCGCGGCGTGGCAAATATCAACTGTCCGCGGAGCAGGTTTTAATAAAAGGGTGCGGGGCAATTGAGGTGCGACAAAAACGCGCCACTCCCTGTGCCAAGCTGAACGTCTCGTTGGGAGTTTCTGTTGTTCGATATTAAAAATGAACGTATGAATGGCCCCGGCGAGCTGTGTCTCAACCGTGCCGATGGCGCCGCTATTTTCTAGCGGTGTCCGTCAGGTCCGCACTGCTGGGTTTTAAGTCAACCTGAGCTGAATTAAGAAGCGGTAATCGAGGGCCCTCGTGTAAAAAGCCTTAGATGACGATGGAGCGCAATTTACGGTTCAGGCGCGAGTTCCTATGGAACGCGGCTTTCTCTGAGGCGCAACTAAGGCTCTAGCAGCCCATGGACATTTTCTGGCGGCCTGCCAATCACAGCTCGATCGTCGCTTATGATAATGGGGCGTTCGATAAGAATGGGGTTGTTTGCCATTGCGTTGATCCATTCCTGATCTGAATTTTTTTCAGACAACGCCAGAGTTTTGAATATGGCTTCGCCGCGGCGCACGAGTTGAGCAGGCCGGCATTGCAGTTTCTTCAAAGTCGTTTCGAGTTCAGTCGTTGTTGGCGGATTTTCGAGATACTTCACAATTTCTGGGGTGACACCCGCACTTTCAAGCAGGGCGAGGGCTTGCCGCGACTTTGAGCACCTTGGATTATGCCAAATGGTAATGTTCTTCATAGACGTTGAACCTCTGTAGTCTCGCTATCTGTACCGATTTGATAGAGAGGCCGACGGCGCCGCAGAGTCATTGCCAGCACCATTGCCTGCAGTAATCAATCTATTGACGGCACGTGGTGGTTTAAAGAGCTCGATGCAGAGCATCCAAGAGCGCATTAGGAGCCTCCATCATAAGCGTGTGTCCTGCTCCTTGTAGTACGCTCACTTCTAGTTTATGAAAGGCTTCTTGTAGCGGACCTGTGCCACGCACAGGAGTCAGGCGATCTTCACTCCCCAGCACCATGAGTACAGGACATTCGACCGCCGATGCGCGCTCTAGGCCGCTTTGATATTCGTTACAAGCATTCATGTCGTAATACAGTGCACCGGGTTGCGATCGCTCGTAGAGCCTGAGGGAGCTACCGACCATCCATATACCGGAGCTGCGATTGCCGCCATATTGATGCCGTTTGCTGAGTCCATACTGCGTCAGCATGTCGTAAGCCGCATGATCGTTGCTCTTACAGGCGTCGAGTATGGCACCGGAGACTGGCATGGGCACGATGGTACCAACCATAACCAACGCCCGGGCGCGGGTGGCGTACCTCGCGGAAAAGTCCAGAGCAATTAAACTGCCTAAGCTGTGGCCAACCACTGCAGTGACGTCAACTTTGAGGGCGTTGAGAACTTTCTCCAGCCAGTCTGCCATTGCGGGAATGCTTTGCAGTGGTGCTCCGCTTGAACGCCCATGCCCCGGTAAATCAACCGCAATCACATTGTTACCGTGACGAGCGAAGTGGCGAGCGGCTAAGGTCCAGACCGTGTGATCCATCCCTGAGCCATGAATAAAAACGATCGAAGGCTTGTCGCTGTCGATATCGCGAGAATTTGTATAGCAGTAGACGCTGTTGTCATCGATAGTAACTTTCATGGCGTCACCGATTGCTTGGCGGCAACCTTACCCGCGGCGCGCAAGCCTTGCTTTAAATCAGCGATTAAATCTTTTGGATCCTCCAGGCCGATCGACAGGCGAATGGTGCCCTCGCCGATGCCTCCGGCAGCCAGTGCTGCGGCATCCATTCTATGGTGGGTCGTGCTTGCTGGGTGAATGACCAAGGACTTGGCATCACCCACATTGGCAAGGTGTGAAAACAGATTTAAAGCATCGACAAATGCAATACCTGCTTCCCGACCACCTACAAGGTCAAAGCTGAACACCGCGCCGCAGCCTTTGGGCAATAGCGTCGTGGCGAGTGGTTGGTCGGGGTGCCCCTCTAACTCCGGGTAGCCCACGCGGCTCACTTGTTCCTGCTGGCTTAGATACTCAACGACACCTCGGGTATTTTCCACATGACGATGCATGCGAATACCCAGTGTTTCTACTCCCTGCAAAATATGAAATGCCGTAGTAGGGCTCATACATGCCCCAAAATCGCGCAGTCCCTCCTTGCGGGCACGCTGAATGAAGGCGGCGGGACCGAATTCTTCGCTGAACACCAAATTGTGAAAGCCTGCATAGGGTTCAGTGAGGGTTGGAAATTTGCCTGATGCGTCCCAATCAAAGCGTCCGCCATCTACTAGCAGACCGCCAATGACAATGCCGTGGCCACTGAGAAATTTGGTGGCGGAGTGCATGATGATATCGGCCCCATGTTCAAAGGGCTTGATCAAATAGGGTGTGGTAAAAGTGGAGTCGACCATCAGGGGAAGTCCTGCTTGATGTGCAATAGCCGCCACCTCGGGAATGTTTAGCACGTCTAGTCCGGGGTTGCCCACGGTCTCGGCAAACACCATTCGGGTATTGTCCTGAATCGCTGCTGCAAACGCCTGCGGATCCCTCGCATCGACAAAGGTCGTTTCAATGCCGAGTCGGGGTAGGGTATAGGCCAGCAAATTATGACTGCCGCCGTAAAGTGCGGCTGCCGCTACGATATGTGACCCTGCGCCCATAAGCGTCATGATGGCGAGTGTGAGTGCGGCCTGACCACTCGCGGTAGCAATAGCGCCTACGCCATCCTCTAAAGCGGCGATTCGCTCCTCCAACACAGCATTTGTTGGATTGCTGAGTCGAGAGTAGACGTGCCCAGCGCGCTCAATATTAAAGAGCGAGGCCGCGTAGTCGGAGTCAGGGAAGCAGAAAGAGGCCGATTGATAGATGGGTGTGGCCCGGGCACCTGTAGCGGGGTCGGGTTGCGATCCTGCATGTAATGCTAGGGTGTCTAGCCCTGGATAGTCTGGTGCTGACATGGAACTCTCCTTGGTGCGTATCGAACAACGTTGTGCAATGCCTAGCCGGGCTCAAATTTAAGGTAGGTGTTAGTGAGCTCAACTCTTTCTGCGGCGATCGCCCCGTCATATTGTCTTAAGTGGATTTTCGATGACAGGGGCTTTTGTGGAAGTCGATTGTACTGCTTCAGAAAGTGGTGGGGTAGCAATGCACAAGAAAAATAAAAGGCGGGGCTTAGCAGGGTAAGCACTGAAGGGGATTTTGGCGGGCAAAAAAAACCGGGGCTATAGCCCCGGTCTGCTTATTGAGCGTGTCATCTTGCCGCGGCACCTTTAGTCGCCGGAGCGCACGAGTGTCGCGGTGTACATTCTAGGGCTGTCGCAGGAGACAACGCTACCGATCGTATCCTGTCGGACTTTCCAGCCACCCTGATTTACGTACTTTTCAGAGTTTTCGCCATAGGTGCTCAAATCTGAGACCCAGTTTGACATTTTCATTGCGTAGCCAGCGTCCTGGGGGTTGCCGTGTCCCGGTAGATGATAAACGGTGACACCGGGAACTTCCTGTTCATCCAGATAGGCGTTGTATGTTGCCTGCGCCGCCATCAGGTCTTCCATTTCCATGCCTTCACGAAATGTGCAGTCGCTAAAACTTGCATAACCTGAGGAGGATTCACCGCCGCCGCCACGTACAATTAGCGACGCAAATTCCATGTGTGCGCTGCACGTCCAAACCTCGTTAAATTTGGCGTTGAGTTCTGCTCCCTCGGTAAACCATGCATCTAGGCTTTTTCCCATACCTTTAAAGTCAGGGGTAAAACCGAACCAAAATGCGGTGCGCTCAAAGTCAATGTCAGAACCGAATACAGGGGTCATAACCCAGGCGTAGTAATCGGTCATGCCCTTTTCGTCCGACCAGGCATTCCACTCGCCAATAACTGACATAAGATCTGCCGGGGCTTTGCCCTCGTTCATTTCGCAGCCGTAAAGTTCAGTACCACCAAAGCCGCTGGGCATGTGATGGTCGGCCAGTGCTGCTTGTGTTTGGAGTACGCCAGCTACACCAACGGCAACTAAGGTTTTTAAGGTATTTTGCATTGTTTTTTCCTCGTTTATTTTTATCGTTTTGTTGGTCTAAATTTTTGCAAACTTGAAACACTCAAAACCCTACCTAGGCCGCCGCTTGTCTGTCAAATACCATCCATTGAAGTGTGAATCGGGCATCAAAATGGCGAAAACTTAAGTGCCCACCTCAATAAAAACATAAAGTTTCGAGGGTTTTTTCTGTTGGCAGGGCAGGCGTCATGTGTCTTTGAAGCGTTGGGCTTATCGCGATAAGAGTCGGTAAATGATGGGCGGCGGCAAATGATGAGTTTCGAAAAGTCACGAGGCTCGGAGAGTGAAGCGCAACAGTAGTTGAAATCGCAGTGTGAATCGCGGCGGGGACTAACCCACTTCTGGGCTGTCGATTGCATGGTCCATGCCTGCCAGTGTGTGGGTAAGCCGTTTTTTATAACGACGCTGGCGCCGCCGCGCTTTAGCGGGGTTGGCTCGCCAGCCTTGACGCTTATCATGCACCAGCTCATCAAGGTCGTCGGCGGTTTGAATGTGCTTACCGTCTGACTCGTAGGTTCTTCGTGTCATTTTAAACCTCCGGTGGGTGTTCGAAGAGTCTTACGTTTCAAGCAACGCAGCAGCAACTTTTACGGCAGTATGAGTATCAACGAAAGTTGGACGCAAACTCGGGGTATGGCGTGGTTGCGGTTGTGCGGCACATATCAGCTCGAGCTGCTGCCCAGCGCATCTTAAGGGTGAATTTTCTGCTGCAGAACGTTCCCCGATAACCTCTACGAGGGTTGCTCAGTGGCTAAAACCTTGGCTGCGGGCACATTAAAGCTCACGGAAGATCTTGCTCGGGAGCGTGCCATTCGCCCCCTTGGACACCCTCATCAAATAACCGCCAAGCCTCATCAATCAAATACACGTGTAGGGACTCGACTTGATCGGCATTCAATAAATCAGAGAAGTTACCCATGCCGCGTTCTGCCAGTGTGCCTTCGAGTACGATCTGTGCGAATGCCTTATGGGTGTCGCCGCTCATGCGTCGTAGATCAGGTATTCCTGCACCGCGACCGTCGATGTTGGCGTGGCATTTTGCGCAGTTACGCAAAAACAAAGCCTCTCCCTTGGCTATTTGTCCGGAGGAACCTTGGCGGGGAACTGCCGGAGGTGCTTTGCTGGTATCTGCGTAAAGTATTTCGGGTCGTTTCGGAACTTCCCCGCCGTTTAATTTAAAGGCAATCATTCGTCCGGCGTTGCCGTAAGTGTAGGCGGCCATACCGGGTACATAATCGTTGCCATTGCCGCCACCAACTCCTGTTAACAGGGCGATGTACTGAATACCCCCCACGCTGTAGCTCATAGGAGCGGCCATCATGCTTGCGCCAACAACTATTTGATGCAGTGTTTCACCGGTATCAGCATCTAAAGCTACAAGTTCACCGGTTCCGCGACCCTGAAAGACGAGGCCGCCTGCAGTGCTGAGTACGCCACCACCGTTCCAGAATGCGTTCATGTTGCCAATCCAGGGTCCTGACGTTTCACGCTCCCAAGCAAGCGTCTGAGTTACGGGGTTCCAAGCCCTTAAAAACCCACGAATAGTGGTGTCGGGTTGTCCTGCGCCCAACACCTCTAAAGGGGGCAGTGTCTTGGCGAGGGCGCTGTCTAAACCCCATTCGCCGGGGGTCGTAAAAATATACTGCGAGTGGCTGTTCAGCCCTCCTTGTTGATAAGTAAACGACTCAGTTGGCATAGTCCAAATCGCGCCAGCCTCCTTCACCGGTATATAGACAAGTCCGCTGTCTGGGTTGTAAGACATGGGTTGCCAATTGTGGGCACCTTGGGGGCCGGGGAATATCAGTTTTGGTTCGTAAAAATACTCAGCCTGCGATGTTTCAACAGGACGCCCAGTCTCGCTGTCAATGTGGCTGGCCCAGTTAACTTGGGCGTAGGGCTCAGCCGAAATGAGCTCGCCGGAAGCGCGATCTAGAACATAGAAAAAGCCATTCTTCGGGGCCTGCATCAGGACCTGACGAGGTCTACCTCCAATGTCTAAAGTGGCAAGAATGAATTTTTGAGTGGCAGTGAAGTCCCAGTTGTCACCGGGAGTCGTTTGATAGTGCCAGACCAACTGTCCATTGTCGGGGTTTATAGCAAGAATGGAGGCAAGGTACAGATTATCGCCACCTTCTGGGCTCCTTAATTTACGTGGATAGGGTGCTGCGTTGCCGGTACCCACGTAAAGTAAGTTGAGTTCTGGGTCGAAGGCCATAGCATCCCAAACGGTGCCGCCCAGTCCGACTTCCCACAAACTGTCGGGGTCCCAGGTGGTTGCGGCGACCTCGAGTTCGGGATGTTCGAAAGGCGGGTTGGGACTGCCCGGTACGGTAAAAAAGCGCCAGCGCAGTTCGCCAGTGTAAATGTCATAGGCCGTGATATAGCCTCTAGCATCGAACTCAGCGCCGGCGTTACCGATAATGACGAGATCGTTGGCAATGTAGGGCGCACCGGTAATGGTATAGCCTCGATTGCGATCGATGAACGTGTCGGCGCGCCAAACAACGGCACCGTCATTTTTATCAAGGGCAAATAGGTAGCCGTCCAGCGCCGCAACAAACAGCGTTTCTTCTGCGATTGCAACGCCTCGGTTTACGACACCGCAACACACTTTTCGCATGAATTGCGGATTGATTTCGGGATTAAACTGCCACAGCGATTCCCCAGTCGACGCGTCAACGGCAAAGGCAATGCCCTGGGGCCCACTGCCGTACAGCACACCATCGACCATTAGTGGTGTCGCTTCATAGCCATGTTCGGAGGGAAGGTCGATATGCCAGGCGTAACCCAGTTTAGCTACGTTCTTCCGATTGATTTGTTCTAGGGGGGAGAAGTAGGCCTGTTGGAAATCACCGCCCCCCGTAAGCCAGTTGCCGGGTTGGGGTGATTCGTCGTCGAGTTTCTGGGCTGCAACTTGGCGGTTGGGTACTGTGTTGTTTTGAATGGACGTTTCTGAGGTGTTGTTTGATGTTTCGCAGGCGCTTACGAGAGTGAGAAACAAACAACACACCAGGGTGGTTAGGGCTCGCATTAATGCGTCTCTTCAGGATCACCAAAAATAAAATCTTTTGATTCTGGTCGAGAGTAAGGCTGTTCCATAAAGCGTTGAACGGTGGTGTTAAAGAGTATTGGGTCGGTTGCAGGAGTGAAGTGGGTTTCACCGGGAAAAATAGCGAGGTGTGCCTTGGGCAATGTTTGGTACATGAGCACCGTGTGCTCTTCTCGAATAATATCTTTATCACCCGCCATGACTAATACCGGTGCTTCAATGCTGGCCAGCTCTGCTAGCGACATATCGGGTAGTTCCCTGAGAAGATAAAAGTGTTGCTTAAGTGCCGTCCAGTTTTGATCCGTATTTCCGGCGGCGATCTGGCGGTCTATCTCTGTTGAAAAATCCATCACCCAGTCTACTGCCCAACTGTGTACGGCACTTTTATCGGGACTCAGATTTGCACCCATGACTGCAAGACGATCAACGTTATTGGGGTAGGCGCGAGCGATCTCAAGGCTAATGTTGCCACCATCACTCCATCCGATCAGTCGTACTGGCGGCAGTTGAAGGTGGTTAATGAGTCCCACCCAGTCTGAGGCCATGATTTTGTAGGTCATCTGCTCTTCGGTTATGCCCGATCTGCCATGAGCACGGCTGTCGGCTACTATCACTTGATAGTTCGCCGCAAAATGGCTGATCTGCGCCGACATATCAGCAATGCTTTGGCCGCTTCCGTGTATCAGCACAAGAGGCTCTCCGGCGCCATAAATCTCGTAATACATTTCGATGCCATTGACCGCAAAGAAGCCGCCGGCCTTGTTATTGCTGCCATAATCCGGTGATGAGGCTGAGGCGGTAACCCCGAGGAAGGAGGTAGTAATAGCGGCGACAAAGAGCGTCAGGCTGAAAAGCCTGCTAGTGATGGACATCTAATTCTCTCCCCGGGCAGGTAGCTGACTGCCTCTATATTTATAAAGATGCGGGCTAAATCTTCCTCTCCTCTCCCGTGTCGTGTTTCAGCCGAAAAGAGACGTGACCCGATGAACTCCTTTGTAGCACATGAGAGCTGCGCAAGCAGCTCACAGTGCCTCTGCAAGATTTAGGGGCGACTTGCTAATTAATAGGAGATAGCTGGAGCTTATGTTTGTCGCAGTGAGCGCCTACAACCCAGTCGTCCTTTAGCTGTCAAATCAAGCACAATATGGGTGGCATTAACAGTCAACTGGGGTAGCCGCCCGCTCGGTTAAAAGCGCCTGGCTCCATAGCCGTGGCTTTGCCAGTCAATGCGCTAGAGCGCGTCCCCGGCTCCCTTAATCATGCCACGCGCCACCGCGATCGCCTTGTTGAAGCTGTGCTCTGAAATATATTCGTTGGTGCCGTGCACAGAGCGCGCTTGAGCGGCATCGATCGAATTGCCATGAAACCGATACTGATCCTGAGCGAGGTCAACATAATGTCTTGTATCGGTAGTCGCTTGGAGTAATGAAGGTATTGCAAGTGCATCAGGGTACACCTCGGCTGTGGCTGCACTGATTACGGAAAAGCCATCACCGTTTACGTCAGCAACTCCGGGTCGATTTGCCCATCGGTCATTGCTGATACGTACTGCTGGGTCATCGACAATCTCGGTGATTTCAGCAATCAACATTTCGATCGTGTCCCCCGGCAATAATCGAAAGTTTACTTTGGCCTCAGCGCGCTGAGGGATCACATTTTCTTTAACGCCGGCATTAAACATGGTGATTGCTGTTGTTGTTCTCACCATGGGTTGGGTGAGTGTTTCTTTTGCCATTTGCCGAGCAATGAGGCCATCAACGAGCCAGAGGTTATTGAATAAAAAGCGCTCCGGCTGGGGCATTTCGCCAGCCATCAGGGCCAGCGCACTGCGCATGGGCTCAACCAGTTTCGGTTTAAAAGGGTTGCTTTCAATGCGATCCAGAGCTCGGGCCAGCGTTCCTATTGCGCCCGTGCTGGCCGGGCTCGAGGAATGTCCACCTGCCGCTTGGGTTGATAGTGTTAGCGTGACGTAGCCTTTTTCGGCCACATTGATCATGGCCAGGTCCCGCCCGGGTAGCAATGGGGTGTCGCGCACCACAAACCCACCCTCGTCGACCATCCAATCGAAGGTGAGGTCAAGCTCGCGCATGCGCTGAGCTAGGGCTGCCGCGCCGTTTTGACCTCCAATTTCCTCGTCGTGGCCAAAGCCAAAGACTAGTGTTCTGCGGGGTGTGTAGCCCTCGTTGAGCAGAGCTTCCGTCGCCTCCAAGAGGCTGAGAACACCTTGCTTGTCATCCAAGGTGCCACGGCCGTACAAATTGTTGTTTTCGATAACGCCGGCAAAAGGTGGGTGCAGCCAGTCACCCTCAGTTCCTGCCTCAACGGGTACCACATCAGTGTGGGCGGTGAACAACACAGCGTTTTTATCAGCATCACTGCCGGGCCAGCGCAATAAGATGCTGTAGGTGTTGACGTATTCTACGTCTAGCTGACGAAAGGTTTCGGGATAGGTCAGCGCTAAATGTTCATTGAGGCCCTGAAAAGCACGGTGGTCAATTTCCGACGTGTCTTGAGAGCTTACCGTTTTAAACCGCACGGCCTCTGCGAGGTGCTCAAGGGGGGAGGCGCCGAAGCAGAGTTGGACCGGTAAAAGTAATAGGCCGGTTAGAATCAATCCCTTGCGGAGACGTCTCCAAGCTGTCTTTGCGTTGTTTTTTTCGGTTCTTTGCTTCATGGCCTCGTTGCCTGGTCGTTGGTTGCCGCTAAACATGGTGCCTTGCTCCTAATGATTGCCCAGTTTGTGGCGGGCTAGGTGTCCAGTTTACTCTGGTTGATTCAGCTGCAGGGATATGAGTACGACTGACTGCGCCCGCTGCCAACGACTCAAGTATTTGCGGTTACCAATGACTCGTACCCGGTTCGCCCTTAAAAGGTCCTACAACACGGTCTGTAATCCATCCGCCGTAAAAGGTGCCTGGCTGGGCCTGCACCCGTTGACCCTGGACGCTACATTCGACTAACCCCGGGTAAAAAGAAACATGCCCGTCGAGGCGCGCAAAGCTAGCTACGGGATTGCGATATTGCCAGGCGATAGCCCCCAGTTCAGCGTGATTTAGTAGTGAGAAATAATTCGCTGTTCCTTTCCACTCGCAAAAACTGCTTCCAACCATGTTGTTTAAAGCCTTCCAGTTCACATCCTCTTCGGGAATGTAGTAGGTAGGTGGGTGAGCGGTTTCCAGAACGCGTAACGTGCGGCAGCTGTTGGCGAGGTTTAAGCCCGCTATCGAGACATCGACGCGCTCATCACTGGCCACGAGTGCCGGGGGGCGTGGATAGTCCCACACGGACTCTTGCCCCTCTAAAGGTAAACAAGCGAAATCAGGTCGCTGGTTGCCAGTAAATTCCCACATAAATGTTCCTTAGTTACCGTTAGCGATAGCTTCTAACCCGCCGTGAGATTATTCGGCGCCCGTATTAGCACCCTGTGGGGCCTGCCATCGCACAAACACTCGTTAGCTTATGGTCGCAATAGCTTCTATTTCAATCATGAGCTCAGGCAGGGCTAGGGCCCTAACCTCAACGATGGTGTCTGCTGGATAGGGGGCTGTGAACCATTGTTCCCGCAGCGCTACGATGCGCTCAAAATAGCCCATGTCCGTGAGATAAATGGTGACCTTGACCACTTTAGATAGATCGGAGCCACCGGCTTCTAGGGTCCGCTGCAGAGATTGAAAGGTTGCCTCTGCTTGGGCATCAAAATTATCTATGCCCACCAGCTCACCCGTTTCGGAAATGGCAGCATGGCCCGACAGAAACAACAGGCCGTTGACTTCAAAGCCGGGTGAGATTCGAAAAGGCGCTAGGGGATCTGGTGTGAGTTTAATGGGGGTCGCGGTCATTGAAATATCTCCAACGGTGAAAGGGGCCCAAAGAACGCGGGGAATTTCCGGCTGCTTTTTAAAAGCAGTCAGCGGCCCTATGCCTACGAGCTATTACTGCCAAGAGATCATACTGGGATGGGGTTCCATAACCCAGTAGGGTTGAGTGCACCGAGTCATTGTGTGACTAGCGCGTCCAACAACGTTCTGGCGTCGGCGGTGTTTTCAAGACCTGGTAGAGGATTAATCTTTATGTTTTGCGGTGGCGTTGGGCCGGATAAACGGCTGAACGATGGCTACAGCAGCGCCTTAATAGGCCCAGGACTGTGATGTTCCACAGCTAAATAGCGCTATTACCCACTCGAAGCTGATCTGCGGGGGGCGCATTTAAGGGCCGGGTGTTTGCAACCCTGTCGGCGTTAAGGGGTGTCGAGGGCAGGTTCACAAGAAGCGCAATGTTGGCGCTAGGGCTCGTGTCTGCCAGAGGGTTATCCAGTGTTTCGCATGCCTGCAGCAACCCCGGCGATAGTGACCATAAGGGCTCGCTCGGTGGCTTTATCAGGATTCCCTCGCTGTCTGCGTAATAGCTCAGCCTGCAGCAAGTTAAGTGGGGCGGTGTAAATATCTCTAAGGTCGATTGACTCACGTCCCCAGGTGTCGTGCTCTAACTCTGTTTCTGTCTCTAAAATTCCGAGAAGTACGCTGCGGTCGTCACTGAGCTGTTGCCGCAGTGCCGCCCCTAAGTCTGCGAGTTCCGAGGTTACGAGCAAACGGTCATAGAGCTCTGCAATGGTAAGGTCTGATTTAGCGAAAACCATTTCTAGCATGGATAGCCTAGCGCCAAAAAAGGGCCACTTTTGAGCCATAGTTCTCAGTGTAGCCTCGTGTCCACCGGCGGCAGCTTTCGCAAGCGCCGAGCCTGCACCCAACCAAGCTGGAAGCATCAGACGGTTCTGAGACCAGGCAAATATCCAAGGTATGGCGCGTAAGCTACTAATGCCCCCATCAGATCGACGGCGGGTTGGACGTGAGCCTAGGGGCAAACTGGCGAGTTCCTGCTCGGGTGTGGCCTGTCGGAAATAGGGCACAAAGCTGGGTTCGTCTCTCACCCATCGGCGATAATCCTCACAAGAATCTGTGGCTAACTGATTCATGAGCAATCGCCATTCGTTGGCAGGTTCCGGGGGTGGGGTTAGGTTTGCCTGTAAAATCGCACTGGCGTAGCGGCCTAACGTATTTACAGCCAGAGGCGTGAGGCCCAGCTTGGTTCGGATCATCTCTCCTTGCTCGGTCACTCGAAGCCCATTTTCAAGTGATCCCGGGGGCTGTGACAACAGAGCATCATGCGCGGGAGCGCCGCCGCGACCTATGCTTCCGCCACGCCCATGGAACAGCTGCAATTTAACATCGGCGTCCTTGCAAACCTTTAGCAATGCTTCCTGGGCGCTGTACTGCGCCCAGCCTGCGGCCAACATACCCGCATCTTTGGCGCTGTCGGAGTAACCAATCATTACCATAATTTGGTGATCGCAGCGGGCGCAGTAAGCAGCATCGGATAACAATTCTTCGATGACTCTAGGGGCACTTTCAAGATCATCAAGGGTTTCGAAGAGGGGGGCTACCAACATTTCAGTACCGCAGCCTGTGGCTTTGAGTAGCAGCTGCACAGCCAGTACGTCAGACGCCTCAGCGGCCATAGAAATAACATAACTCCCCAAAGCAGATTGCGGCGTTTCGGCGATAACAAAAAAGGTGTCGATCACCTCCTGAGTCTCGGGTGTCGGGTTCCAGTCTCGGGGCAGAAGTGGTCGTGGATTGTGAAGCTCGGCACGCAGCCACTCGCAACGCTGTTGTTCACTCCAATCCTGATAGTTACCGACTGCTAAAGCCTCGGTGAGCTCGGAAATAGCTTGGGTATGCCGCGCACTTTCTTGGCGAATGTCGAGTTGAATGAGGTAGGGGCCAAAGCAATGGGCTCGGCGTAATGTATCTAGGAGGCAGCCACGGGCGAGTACACCGAGACTAACCATTTGCAGGGATTCGTAGCAGGCCTCAAGAGGTGCAATAACTTCACTCATGGTCAGTGGCGGTGGCCCCTCAAGCTCACCTTCTAGGGTTTTTTCAATGTGTAAGCGTTGCGCCTGCAGACGGTCTCGAAGCGGTTTAAGCACAAAGCGATAGGGTTCAAGAGCACCCTCAGCTTGAGCTTTCAACGCGTCAGAGGCGGTCGTAATTGACAACTCCTCGTAGAGCGTTGCGATGTCACCTTCGAGCAAAGTACAGGCTTGCCATTGCGCCAAAAGCAGTACTTCGCGGGTCACGTTAGCGGTCACATTTGGGTTGCCATCGCGATCACCACCGATCCAACTTGAGAGTGTTATGGGACTCCACTCAGGAGGGGGAGTGGGTAAGTCGAAGCGTTCACAAACGTCATCGACAACTCTCAAAAATTGCGGCACCGCGTCCCATAACGAGTTTTCGATAACGGCAAATGCCCAGCGAGCCTCATCAATTGGCGTTGGACGCTCAGTGCGGAATTCTTCGGTATGCCAAATTTGTGACACTAATTCCTTGAGGCGGCCATAGTCTCTTGAAGTTTCTGCAGGATTGTCTCGCAGGGTCTCGAGTCGAGTCAGGCAGTCGTTAATTTCACCGTGCTTGTGGATTAATGTTCTTCGGGTAATTTCAGTCGGATGTGCGGTGAGAA
The DNA here is from genome assembly GCF_051201645.1 of Luminiphilus sp. nBUS_16. Taxonomy (GTDB): domain Bacteria; phylum Pseudomonadota; class Gammaproteobacteria; order Pseudomonadales; family Halieaceae; genus Luminiphilus. The sequence goes on from NZ_CP179205.1 coordinate 1,473,008, forward strand.
CAAGGTCAATCGACAATTTTTCGAGTACTGCATGCACGCGGTGAGTTTCGTGGTCAGCCGAAAGTTGCCGGAAGGCGCCCTCAAGACTAGCTGCCGCTGAGAAGAATGTCTGACTGTAATCGGCCACAGTATGGTGCTGCTCTGCGATATTGGCGAGGTTAAGAAAATGGCTGAAGGCCCTCGCGACATCCAAAATTTGTTTGTCATTTAGCTCAGTGAGCAGAGCGCGCAAGGCTTCCTGATTATCATCATCCCGACTTTCTTTAGACTGCAATCGAATCGCCTCAACCGCATCAAACAGACCAGCATCGCCCTGGCTTTGAATAACCTGACCGAGGATTTCGCCCAAGTAGCGAACATTTTGGCGCAGTTGTGCAGTGTTGTTTGTCGAGGAGGGCGTCATGTCTTGGTTCGCTTTCGGTTAAGGGGCAGGCGCGTCGGCAGCAGGCTTTCTTTCATGCGAGCAAGGTGTTCAATACAGGGCTCACCGCGCTTCAATGTCACCCCGGTCACTAAAATATCGATAATGACGAGGTGTACGATTCGCGATGTCATGGGCAGATAATCCTCGGTATTTTCTGAGGCCTCGAGACCGATGACACAGTGACTGGCCTCGGCCAACGGTGAGCCTTGGGCTGTCAGCGAAATGATGGTTGCACCGCTAGAGGCTGCAAGCACTGCTGCATCGACGATGGCTTCAGTGCGCCCCGTGTGGGAAATAAAGACAAAAACATCACCTTGGCGGCCTCCGGCGGCAAGCATGCGCAGCATTAACGGATCGGTGTGGGTGGTTACAGGAGTCTGAAAACGAAAAAACTTGTGCTCCGCGTCCTGAGCGACGGCAGCTGAGGTGCCCATTCCAAAGAAATAGATTCGACCGGCGGCATCAAGGTGTTCGACTGCTTCCGCTAGCGTGTCCAGAGGTAGGTGTTCCCGAGCTAGGAGCAGCGCATTAACGGTATTGTCGACCAACTTACCGGGGTAGGTTGTCACCGTATCTTCCGGATCTACAACCTGGCTTATGTAGCGCACCCCAGCTACAAGGGAGCGGGCCAGCCAAATTTTAAAGTCGGGGTAGCCCGTGGCGCCCAATCGCTTGCAGAAACGATTCACTGAAGGCTCGCTGACGTTGGCCCGTTGAGCCAGCAGCGCGATACTGGCATGGGTGGCTGCCTCTGGGTCAGCAAGAACCACTTGGGCAATTTTCGTATCTGACTTGCTCAGCCCGGGAAGCGCTGCCTGAATTTGCGTCAATACATTGTTGTCATTAGCCATTGGGGACCTTCTCGCAGTGATGGTTTGGTAAACAACCGTCAGTGTGGCAGCTATAGAATGTAATCATAACAAAATAATAAGTTGCAAATCTAACTAAAATGGCTAAATATGTAATAAAGCTTCATTATAGAAACACCGTTTTAGTCACTGATAGTGCGAGGGACAGGTCATGATAAGAGTTGCCATTAACGGGTTTGGTCGTATCGGCCGAAATATATTACGGGCGTACTATGACCGTCCCAAACTGGCGCAGGCCATAGAGATTGTGGCTATCAATGACCTCGGCGAGCCTGCAATTAATGCTCACTTGTTAGAGTTCGACACAGCACATGGCCGCTTTGGTCATGAAGTGACATCGGGAAAGGATTTTCTTGCTGTTGATGGTAAGCGGATCGCAGTGTTAAGTGAGCGTACGCCAAGCGCACTGCCTTGGGCAGAGCTCGACATCGATCTTGTTTTGGAATGTACCGGCCTGTTTACAGCACGGGACTCTGCCGCGGGGCACCTTGAGGCTGGCGCTCAACGGGTTCTTGTTTCCGCGCCCACCAAAGATGCGGACGCAACGATTGTCTATGGCGTTAACCATAACGCGTTATCTTCCGAGCATCGCGTTATCTCAAACGCCTCTTGTACGACCAACTGCCTAGCCCCGGTGGTAAAGCCACTGCATGACCAGATCGGACTGGTAAGCGGTCTGATGACCACTATTCACGCCTATACCAATGATCAGAATCTAAATGATGTCTACCACAAGGATTTATTCCGCGCCCGAGCCGCGGGACAGAGCATGATTCCAACCGCTACCGGTGCGGCTAACGCGATTGGTCTGGTATTGCCGGAGTTGCAGGGCCGGCTCGACGGTTTGGCAGTGCGAGTTCCCACACTCAATGTCTCGCTGGTCGACCTCAGTTTTACTGCAGCTCGCGATACGTCGGTCGAGGAGGTCAACAGTCTGATGGCAAAAGCAGCGGCTGACGATGCCTTTGGAATCTTGGGTTATAACGAGCGACCTCTGGTGTCGGTCGATTTTAATCATGACAGCCACTCAGCTAATTTTGACGCCAATCACACCCGAGTAGCAGGGCGCTTGGTGAAAGTTTTGGCGTGGTACGACAACGAGTGGGGCTTTTCAAACCGCATGCTAGACAACGCCCTTGAGCTCAGCGCCATCGCTGGCCTGACTGCGGATAAGGCCGCCTGATTGCGCAATTAGGTCTTGATGGGGGTATGGGTCACACTAACTTTGGTGCTCCCGTCATTGTACCCACCCAAGCTTGCGGGAGATGTAGCCTATGGGGTGTGATCTAAGGCGTGTGCCAAAGTTGAAACGCCCCTCTGGGTGCGAGAAAGGTAGCCACTGGCGCCTTGGCGGCTTCGGCAACTTCTAGAGCCTCGCGGGCCACGTCAAGTTTTTCCTTCCCCACTATATGCACTGCACCCCAATGGCAATCTTCCAGTCGTTTTTTGGACAGTGAAATTCTTGCATGGGGCGCTGTTGTGGGATGGGTCATTAAAGCCGCATCTAACGTGCAGAGACCCTCGTGGATCTCGTTAGCACAGGGGAATAAAGACGCCGTATGGCGGTCGCCACCCATGCCTAAAATCACAACGTCGAAGGTGCCTAGCTGCTCGAGCTGAGTACAAACGCTTCGTAGGTTGCCTTCTTCGTCTGGAAAGTCAGGGATTAAACTCAGAAACTGAGCGGCAGCAGCGCGATTTTGCAGCAGGTTGAGACGAACCATCGCCTCATTAGATGCCTCGTGATCTGAAGGCACCCATCGCTCATCCGCTAAGAGAACGGTGACGTGCTCCCAAGGAATGTTGGCTGTTGAAAGCTGCGCAAACAAAGGGCGGGGCGTAGAGCCGCCAGAAACAACGAGGGTCGCTTTGCCGCGCGCATTAATGCCGGTTTGCAATTGGCGAGTAATGGTTTCTGCCAATGCCAAATTGAGTGCATCTGGCGATGCGAAGCCGTGGTCAGACATGCCAGCTACGACCGTCTTTTTCTATCAGAAGCTCGGCTTTGGGTGGGCCCCAAGATCCGGCATGGTAGGGCTTGGTTTCTATATTCTTTTGGCGGCAGGCCTCAATCAATTCGTCACACCATCGCCAGCTTTCTTCAATCTCCTCGCGCCCCACAAACAGCGATTGGTCACCATTAATGGCATCTAGAAATAAGCGTTCATAGGCGTCGGGAATTCGGTTCATGCCGGTAGTTTCCCGAAAATCCAAATCTAAGGTGTGGTTCTGTAAGGACAGCTTTTCTCGAAGCGTCTGGCGCTTGGACGCCATTGTTAGCTCGATACCCTCTCTGGGCTGCAACCGGATGATTAGCTTGTTTGCGCTGGTGCCGCCGCTAAAAATATTGTGAGGGAGGTCTTTGTACTGAATGATAATTTCGGTCAGCTTCTCAGGAACGCGTTTGCCGGTTCGAAGGTAAAAGGGAACACCGGCCCAGCGCCAGTTGTCGACGTGAGCCTTGATGGCTATGAACGTCTCGGTATCGCTGTCGGGGCGCTCGCAACCGGTCTCCTCAAGGTACCCGGGCACGGCAGCACCAGAAGACCATCCTTGACTGTACTGCCCTTTAATCACGTGATCGGAAACCTGATCGACATCGATACGTCTCAACGCTTTGACAATTTTTACCTTCTCGTCGCGGATGCTATCGGCCTCGAGGCTGTTAGGGGGCTCCATAGCGACGAGACAGAGCAGCTGCATCAGATGATTTTGAACCATATCGCGAAGCTGACCAACGCGATCATAGTAGGACCACCGGCCCTCGATGCCGACGATCTCGCCAACGGTAATTTGAACATGGTCGATACAGTTGGCGTCCCATTGACTGTTGATAAAGCGGTTTGCAAAACGCAGCGCTAATAAATTTTGAACGGTCTCCTTACCTAAGTAGTGATCGATGCGATAAATCGACCCCTCGTCAAAGTAGCGAGCCAGAGTTTCGTTGACCTCTTTTGAAGATTCTAGACATTCGCCAATTGGCTTTTCTAATACGATTCGGCAGTCACCGGTAAGACAGTTGTTAGTAGCTAGATTGTTGCAGATAAGAGCGAAGATGCTGGGCGGCGTGGCCAAGTAAAATAAGCTGACACGGGTATCATCCAGCGTCGCTCTGATACCGGCGTAGCTGTCGGTACTAGCGAAGTCGGCTCCCACATACTGGAAATGTCGCGAGTAGTGCTGCCACTCGGCGTCGGAGGGCGACTCTGAGCCCATGTAGGCATGCATGCGTTGCCTTAGGCCCTCCAAAAAGGTGTCGACGTCGACTTCATCCCTGGCGATTGCCGTAATGCGCAGGTCGTTGGGTAGCAGGTCGGCACGATCAAGTTGAAATAGCGCAGGGAAGAGCTTTCTCGCAGAAAGGTCTCCGGAGGCTCCAAAAATAATTAGGTCAACACCGCTCATTGGATTGATTCCTTTATCTTTGACAACTCAGAGGCTTCACGACTGAGCTGGGTGACGGCGTGCCAGTCACCTGACTGAACTTTGTCTTTAGGGAGCATCCAAGAACCGCCCGCCGCTTGAACATTGGGCAGTTGGAGATACTCCAACAGGTTCTTCGGGCCAATTCCGCCCGTGGGTACAAAGCTAATACTAGAAAAAGGGCCAGAGAAAGCCTTGATTGCTGCCGCGCCACCCGAGGTGCTGGCGGGGAAGAACTTCAAAACTTTAAAGCCGGCCTCGGCTGCGCGCATAACCTCGGTCGCAGTCACCGCTCCAGGTAACAGGGGTGTATTTGACGTGATGCTTTTATCAAACAAGGCATCACTTTGACCCGGAGACACGATGAATCGAGCACCCGCGTCGACTGCGGCAGAAAAGTCGTCTCCATTACAAACGGTACCAGCTCCAACGTGTGCGTCAGGAACCGCTTCGCTGATAGCTTTGATCGCGGCAAGGGCGCAGGGTGTCCTCAGGGTGATCTCGAGAACTTTTATGCCCCCAGCCACTAAAGCTTCGGCCATCGGTATGGCGTCAGCTTCGCGCTCGATAACCATGACGGGAATAACAGATGTGGACGCTAAAAAATTGTAGGCTTGTGGAAGCACGATCAACCTCTAATATGGGGGTCATTGAGTGACGCTGCGGCGCCCAATAGGCCCAGTTGGCTATGGGTTACGACAAATGTGGGAATGTCAGATAGGTAGTCCGCAAAGCGGCCCTTTGCGAGAAAGCGCGCCCTGAAATCACTGCGCCTTAGTAAGTCGAGATAGCGAGGGACAATACCTCCCGCAATGTAGATGCCGCCCTTTGCCCCCAGCGTAAGGGCGAAATTACCCGCTGCCGCACCAAGCACCGCAAAAAACATGGCCATAGTTTCTTTTGAGAGCGCGTCATCAGCACTGAGAGCTGCAGCGCCAATTTCAGCAGCGCTGCTGTATTTGATCTTAAGGTTTCGGTGGTCGGCTAGAGCTTGATAAATATTATTGATACCTTCGCCACAGCAAAGCCTCTCGATAGAGACGCGACCATAGCGGGCTCTCAAAAAATCGAGTACTGCCGCTTCTACGTTGGTAACGGGGGCAAAGTCGACGTGTCCACCTTCTCCGCTAATCACGAGTGGCTCACCGGCATGCGTTTTGGCAAGGGTGGCTACGCCGAGACCCGTACCGGGGCCTAGTGCAACACAGGGGGCTCCGGGTTCAGCGCGGCCACCGCCTACTTTTTCGAGGTCGTTTTCTGATAGCAGCGGCAGGGCCCGGGCAGCTGCGGCAAAGTCGTTAATGATGTTTACTGATTGCAGCCCAAGCGTGGTCATCACCAGTTTTCGGTCAAATCGCCATGCGCTATTGGTAAAGCTAACAGGTTGAACATCCGGTGGTCCCGCCACTGCTAGGCAAGATTCTCCCGCATCGGCCATGGATAACCCCGATTTTACAAGGTCGCTTTGAAGCTGTTCCAAAACATTGCTAAAGGTGGGAAAAGCGGCGACTTCATAAGAGCCTATTAACCGGTATTCATTTTTTTGATCGTCACAGATGCCGAAGCGGGCATTAGTGCCGCCGATGTCGCCTAGCAAATGCCACTTATTTGCCATCTCAGGCGACCTCAACGCGCGCGCTTTGGTGCGTGAAATGGGTGTCAGCGTCGAAAAGAAAACTGGCGCCTTGTTCAGCAGTACTCACTTGATTTCGAGCTGCAGAAAATAGGTTTCTGCCAACAGTAAATTGATCGGCATTCGGTGGGGTGGCCCTGTTTCTGTTGGCCAGTTCGGGCTCTGATAGCGCAACGCTGAGTTCTCCCGTATTGGCGTTGAGGGTAATCATATCGCCGTCTCTGATTCGAGCTAGAGGGCCGTCTGCAGCGGCCTCTGGCGTAATGTGTATTGCAGCAGGAACTTTGCCTGAAGCGCCACTCATACGCCCATCGGTAATCAAGGCTACTGCATGACCTTTATCCTGAAGGCTGCTTAAGAGTGGGGTGAGCTTGTGTAACTCAGGCATGCCATTTGCCATAGGCCCTTGAAATCTCACCACAACAACGCAATCACGGCTGAGCTCCCCCGAGTCGTAAAGTGCTTGCAGAGCGTGCTGTGAGTCGATGACGACAGCTGGGGCTTTTACAATTTGGTGAGCAGCGCTTACGGCAGACACCTTTATAACGCTACGCCCTAAATTGCCCTCAAGTAATCGGAGTCCCCCTTCCTCTGCAAAGGGTGCTCTGGTATCCCGTATGACCGTGTCGTCAAGGCTTGCTGCGGGCGGTTTTACCCAGCTGATATCAGCGTTACCTAGGCTGGGTTCACTCACAAAATCAGCAAAGGGGAGGCCTAGGCATGTGCGTGCATCACTGTGCATAAGTCCGTCCGAAAGCAGGTTTTGAAACAGAACCCCTGTGCCTCCAGCGGCATGGAAGTGATTAATATCAGCCTGCCCATTGGGATATACCCGGGCGAGTAGAGGCGTGGCTTGTGATATCGCATCAAAATCGGACCAGTTCATGATGTACCCTGCGGAGCGCGCTATGGCTATCAGGTGAATACAGTGGTTCGTGGATCCTCCAGAGGCAACCAGCGCCACTAGGGCGTTAACTAAAGCCCGGGCATCAACCTGCTCCCCGAGTGGGGTGTAGCGACTGCTCTTGGCGGTAATGCGGGTGACTTGCTGGGCAGCGTAGGCAGTCAAGGCCTCACGCAAGGGTAATTCTGGATTAACAAATGACGCGCCGGGCAGCTGCAGCCCCATGGCCTCTAGCAATAATTGATTGGTGTTTGCTGTGCCATAAAAAGTGCAAGTGCCCGCGCTGTGGTAGGACGCGCTTTCGGCGTGAAGCAGCTCTTCGCGGGTGGCATTGCCCTCGGCAAAGCGCTGGCGTACGGCTGCTTTTTCTTTATTGGGTAGGCCCGAGGGCATGGGGCCAGCAGGTATGAACAGCGCGGGCAGATGGCCAAACTGAAGCGCACCAATTAAAAGCCCCGGCACGATTTTATCGCAGATGCCCAAAAGCAATACTGCGTCAAACATTTGGTGGGAGAGGGAGACCGCAGTTGCCTGCGCGATCACGTCACGACTAAACAGCGACAATTCCATACCGGCTTGGCCTTGGGTGACGCCATCGCACATCGCAGGTACACCACCGGCCACCTGTGCAGTACTACCGACTGCCCGCAAAGCGGCTTTTATTTGGTCGGGATAGGTTTCGTAGGGCTGATGCGCCGAGAGCATATCGTTAAACGCGGTCACGATGCCCACATGGGCGGCGTCCATAAGTTTAATAGCAGATTTGTCGGTCTCGTTACACGCGGCAAAGCCATGTGCGAGATTGCCGCAACTTAATTGCTCTCTCCCGGGAGCTTGACGGGCCATGGAGTCAATCATTGTCAGATATTCATCGCGCAGGTGACGACTGCGTTGCTCAATATCGGCAGTGACTTTGCTAATAATGGGAGAGACTTGAGTACTCACAGATGCTTCACCAGAGAGATTAGAAGGGTAATAAAATAACATATATAGCGTATAAAATTCATTATATACCCCCTTAAATGTAATTTAAGCACATAAGTGACCGGTTATCCGAGGGTGTCGACCTCAAAAGCACCTCAGCGCCCGTCACTTTGCTGATGCGCCGTAGCCGGGTTAAGGTTCTGGTTAGTGCCGCCAGTGATGCCGAGCTTGTTTAGCCTCTAGAGCCTCCAAGGTTCCCGCAGGCAGTTGCTGTCCTCCGGCTTGATGGAAAAAGAGAGGCGCCGTTGTGCTCTTGCCGGTCAACATCTCGTTCATTGTAGTGGTGTCAAATAAGCGGCCGTTGAGCATGGTATGCGAGACGTATTCCGATAAACGGATGTCGTCGAGTACATTGCCGTCAATAATGGCAAGGTCAGCTAACTTTCCCTCCGCAATTGAGCCAATGTCAGCATCCATACCCAGATGGATAGCGGCATCATAGGTGGCGCCACGAAGTGCTTCCCAAGGCGTAAATCCGCCCTGAACCATCATCCACATCTCCCAATGGGGGGCGAGCCCCTCTCGCTGACCGTGGGCTCCAATCATCACTCTCACGCCATTATCTCGGAGCTTCTTTGCGGTTCTAGCGACATTGATGTGATTGTAATGATGGTCAGGTGCCTTGGGTCTGCGCATGCTTCTGGGTTCGACGAATTGCCGAGGTGAATAGCGCATAAGGCGTTCATTGAGCCAGACATCGGTTCGATCATACCAATACTCCTCACCCATCAGTCCGCCGTAGGAGACAACGAATGTCGGCACGTAGCCGGTGCCTACTTGGGACCAAAGTTGTACAACATCATCGTAGATTTCGGCAATTGGCAGTGAGTGTTCAATACTGGTGTGACCATCAATGAGGTGGTTCATGTTGTGTTGAAACTTCATGCCGCCCTCAGGAACCACCATAATGCCTTGCTGATCAGCGGCTTCAATAATCTGTTGCCTCGCGCTTCTGGCGAGTTGATTGTAGCTTTTCACCGATACGGCTCCGGAGGCTCGTAGGCGCTCAATATGAAACTCAGCGTCTTCGAGGGTATGAACCTCAGTGGTGGCTCCGGGCGCATTGGCACCATACAGAATGGTCCCCGTGGACCAAGTTCTCGGCCCCAAAATAAGCCCGGCGCGCTGCATTTCGGCGTGGGTGAAGATTTCGCTGGTGTCATTAGATGGGTCATGAATGCTGGTGACGCCAAAGGCCAAATTCGAAAGTTGCATCCAATTTTGTTGGGGAATAATTTCCTCACTACCCATGCCGCCGTGAGCGTGCGCATCGATAAGGCCGGGTACCACAGTTTTGCCACTAATATCGACAATTTGCGCCGTGCTAGGAATATCAACTTCGTCCCGTGGACCTACTGCAGTGATGCGATTTTCTTCGATAACAATGACACCATCAGATAGGACGTGCTGCTGACTGTCGGCCTCTTGCATTGTTACAACGGTGCCGCCTACGAGGGCGATCACCGTATTTGGTTTATCAGCCGGCACTGAAAAGCCTAAATCAATCGATTGAATCTCGGGTTCGGCCATCGCCGTGTCATTAGATTCATCACTGCTCGGTGCTAGAGCGCTGAAGGCATCTTGCAGGTTTCTGGTAAACAGTGTCGGTCCGTTTGACCAGTGCAGTGCCTGACTGTCCGCCGACCAGTGAAGAAATTCTCCGGCGCGTTGAGAGACGCCACGAACTGGAATCGCACCTCCAGAGCGTTGCGCATTTATAGGCTTGCCCGTCCCTGTCAGGGGCATGACATAGACCCTAAAGTGCTCCGTAAATGCCAGCCAGTTGCCATCGGGTGATACGGCATAGCTCGTCACCTTTTCGCCTTGAGCAACCACACGTTTATCTAGGCCATTGTGGTCCACGCTATGAAGTTCTAAGCCGTTTTGGCCCCGTGTGGTAAACAGTATGCGGCTTCCGTCTGCGCTGAAGGCGGGGTGGTGTCCGGTATTGCTGACCTTGATGGGTGCGCCGCCTTTAACAGCAACACGATAAATACCGGGATCCACAGACCAAAGGGGTGACAGTAAGTAGCCTCCTGTCGTTTTGCGGTAAACCACAGACTTTCCATTGGGAGAAAATTGTGGCTGAACATAGTGACCGGGGGTGGTTACAAGCGTTTTACTGCGACCGCCTCCAGCGCTCACTATTTTGACGCGGCCTAATGATTGATCATCCCAAGAGGTGTAGACCACTTGTTGACCATCCGAGGAAAGTGCTGGCCAGTATTCAAAATGCTCTTTTTGCTTTGTGAGGCGTCGAGGTTTTTGGGCACCGTCGGCGGTAACTCTCGAGTGGTAGAGATGACCCATGCTGCCAAAAACGGCGGACTGCCCCTTTGGTGTTAGCTGTGCCCAGCGCAGCATCTTACTGGCAACCGTTTCGGGCGCAACGTCTACCGGAAACCGCACCGTGTCGCGCACTTTTTTCGTGACAGCTATCCGAATGGGCAGTGTGCTTGTGGCACGGGTCTCAGTGTTCAGTCTATGGATTCGCCCTGCAGTCCAGAACACAAGGTCACGGCCGTTGGGCAACCATTCGAAGGCGGTTGTGTTGCCGTGACTCCCTGCGGTTTCTTGCTCGTCGCGCTCTAATGTGTCGTAAACAACGGTTTCCATACCCGAGGCGAGATCACGAATAACAATCGCGCTGTTGAAATCTGGAAGTCGTTTGACGAAGGCAAGCTTGCTGCCGTCTGGCGATGGGGTAGGGCGCACGGCACCTCCGGGCCCTCCGGTTATGGTAACCGTCTCTCCGGTGGTTAAATCGAGTCGTTTGATGGCGAATATCTCGCCAGTCGAGTCCTTGTTGTACTGCCACACCAACCCCGAGGTTGTGTCTTGACTGTAGTACAAATGTTTCCCATCGGGAGAGAAAGCGGGTTCTGCAATGGATTTTTGGGCGCGTTTACCGTCGGTATTGTCGACAACTTCGACACCACTACCACCATTGATGTGGTACATCCAAATTTCCCCTGAGGGAATGCTGCGCCTTGAAACGGTGCCTTTACGTACTGCTATCCACTGGCTGTCAGGCGTCCATGCTGGGTTGTGAAGGTTGTGCTGACGTTCACTCGTGATCTGAAGGACGTTGCTGCCATCAATGTCCATAACCCAAATGTTGTCATTGCCGTCCCGATCAGAGACGAAAGCAATACGTTGGCCGTCGGGGCTGAAGGTGGGCTGGAAGTTCCATTCTGTGCCCTGGGTCAGGGCTGTCACAGGGCCGCCTGCTATGGGCACGCTGTATAAGTCGCCCAACATGTCAAAGACTACGTGGGTACCGTCAGGACTGACATCTACGAACGACCAGGTCGTAGTGTCCGTATCAATGGTGATGTCCCGCCATGGGCCAGGGGGGTTGGAGACATCCCAGCTCGCCGGCTCTTGAGCGGCGCTGAACGCCTCTAGCGCAAACAGCACTCCGAATAAGGTCATTAAGTATCGGGTCATAAACTGTCTCCAAAGGACATTCAGACAAAAATTAGGGGCTCGTAATGGTACCGGTAGCCATTGCTTACGCAAGTGTTGTCGCCAATGGGTTTGCCATCAACACTCGTTGTTGTTGCTCTCGATTGCTGTGCCCGGGATTTTATGGTCGCACCATTGGGATGGCATAGTCCCAAACACCGCGCATCGCGTTTTGGGCTTACAGCTCACAATAAGTGTCCATGCTGCATTTTAGGGCTTTCTAGCGTGGATTTGTGTCTTTGACATTGATCGACCGCCATGCCTGAATCGCCATTGCCGTTGCCGGATCAATGGTGTCGAGACCTTCGCCGTGTTCGAGCATCGTTGATATCTGCCGACCGATCACCTTGCCCAATTCAACACCCCACTGATCGAAGGCATTGATGCCCAGTAATCGTGAGAGAAAGAAGGTTTTATGCTCATAGGCGGCGATTAAAGCACCGAGTATTTCTGGAGTGAGCGCCTCGAAATAGATCAGTGAGTGGGAATGATTACCCGGCATCTCATAATGTGCTGCAAAGCTGTCGGGTTGACCGCGCCCTTTAGCAAGCTGCATTGCTTCGCTCGGATTTCGTCCAATCAAAAGCGCTCGACTCTGAGCCAACGCATTGGCCACAAGTTTGCGCTGTGCATCGAAATCTCTGCCTTCCTGCGTAAGGGGCAAAATAATGTCGGCGGTAAAGCGACGGTTGCCCTGATGGAGCAGCTGATAGTAACTGTGTTGGCCAATCGTCCCGGCCGAACCCCACAGCACTGGAGCACTGGGCACAGCAAGGGCCGCGCCAGTGAGGTCGACTCGTTTTCCGTTACTTTCCATGGACAGTTGCTGCAAAAAGTCGGGGAGTTGCTCGAGACAATGGGCGTAGGGTAAAACGACGTGGGTATCGGTCTTGAGATAAAGGGTATTCCAGTATTCGAGCAGGGCCATTATCAGGGGGAAATTATCGGCGCCTCGACTGCCTAGGGTGTGAAGGTCCATTTCTTGAGCGCCGTTGAGCAGACGCTGGAATGTGGCCCAGCCAGATTGCAGTGCTATAGATATGCCCACGGCAGACCACAGTGAGTAGCGACCTCCAACCCAATCCCACATAGGAAAGCAGTTGGCTTGGCTAATACCAAAACCACTAGCGGCGTCGAGGTTGGTAGTAACCGCCACCATGTGTTTGTCGATGTCCGACTCGCCCGCGCCGGCGGCGAGTAACCAAGCTCGCGCCCTCAGCGCATTGGTCAACGTTTCTTCTGTGGTGAATGATTTTGAGCAAACAATAAAAAAGGTCGAGCGAGGGTCCAGCGTCGCAAGGGTTTCATCCAAATCTTGAGGATCGACATTGGCGATGAAATGGGCATTTAAAAGGTCGGCGTCAGAACGCAGTGCTCTACACACCATTTTTGGGCCAAAATCAGAGCCGCCGATACCAATATTGACTACATCGGTAAATCGAGTACCACCGAACCCCGTGCGTTCTTCGCCATGAATTTCTGACACTAGTTGCGCTAACCGCGTATTAGTCGCTTGTATCTCGGCATACAGCTCTGGGTTTGTGTCCGCTCGTGTGCCGCGCAGCAACGTATGTAAGGCGGCACGTTCCTCGGTGATGTTTACAGCCTCGCCTCGAGTCAAGGCGTCAAAATCGGTAGCTAAGTTTGACTGCTCGGCAAGTTCGAACAGGCGCTCTCGGCTGAGTGGGTCGATACGGTGTTTGCTGTAATCGAGAACAATGCCGTTAGCCGCACAGCGCAAGTTGGTTGCGCGGGTTGAGTCCCCCTCAAACCACTGGGCCACACGGGCAGTTGCCATTTGATCGGCTAAATTTTGCAGTTCACTATCAATATTTATGGTGCTCGACATGCAGTAAGTTCCTTGGATTTTTTTTCAGATAACGCGCTGAGCGAGTAGTGCTGCGCCAACTAGCCCCGAAAAGGGCGCGAATGCCGGAGCCTTGATGAGCTTTTCTACCGCATCCTCAGAGGAAAATTGGGGCATGTAGTGGTTCATCATTTCCCGCAAAGCGAGTCGCACCTTGCTCAGTAAAAAGGGCGTTTGCATTACCCCGCCGCCCAGTATGATGCTATCGGGAGTTATTGTCAGAAGTAGATTCATGCACATTTGTGCGAGGTAATTTGCCTGCAGATCATTGCCGGGATGGTTCGGGTTCAAATCGCTCAAATTGGCGCCCCAACGTTGTTCTATGGCGGGGCCTGAAGCCAGCCCCTCTAGGCAGTTGCTGTGAAATGTACACAATCCCTCGGGCATCGGGTCATCAGGGTTCACTGCTATTTTCATGTGGCCGACTTCGGGATGAAATTTGCCCTGATTCAGCTGATGACTGATAACAATACCCCCGCCAATACCCGTACCGACGGTGACATAAATGACGCGTTGACTGTCACGTGCTGAACCTAGGGTCGACTCTGCAATGGCCGCCGCATTGACGTCAGTAGTGATCACCAAGGGCAGATTAAATTCAGCCAGCGCCTCGGGGTAGCTGAAATAACTCCAATCGGGCTTTGTGGTCGGGCCAATGACGCCATAGTCGCTGCGTTCTGGCGCTATACCCAACGGACCGAATGAGCCGATGCCTATTGCATGAAATGCTTCTTTCTTGTGCTCGGCGCGTAGGTAGCTCAACAGTTTGGGGAGGGTTTCTGCAGGGGGCGCCGTGGCAATAGAAGTGTAGTGATTGGTAATCGAGCAGGGACTCCCAACGGCGACGAGAAACTTCGTGCCACCACCCTCAATCGCTGCTACGCGCATGTTGTTGAGCCCATGCTGGAATTAACGGTCATTCAGGCTTGCTCATGTGAACTAAAAGCTCCATCTTTCGGGAAGAGAATAACAAAATAGGGTTGCCATGCTATGAAAGCTATTTTTATCACCGGCGCAGGACAGGGCATTGGTCTAGCCATCGCGCGCCTATTTGCTGAGAAAGGGTGGCTTGTTGGACTGTTCGATATCAACGAAACCCTTTGCAATAATCATTTACAGACCCCGTTATTCCACAATGCCGTTGCGGGGTTTTGTGACGTGACAGACCCTGACTCTGTCAATGCAGCGCTGACAGCGTTTACCGATGCCAGTGGCGGCCAACTGCATGTTTTAGTCAACAACGCGGGCGTTCTGTCAGCGGGTGATTTTTCAACGATGTCTGCCGCAGATGTCAACGCTATGATCGCCGTCAACATTGGGGGTCTGACTACGGTTTCACACCAGGCGTTCCCCTACCTGCGCGATACCGACGATGCGGTAGTGCTCAACCTATGCTCCGCGAGCAGTATTCACGGTATCCCATGGTTGGCCGTATACAGCGCCAGTAAATTTTATGTGGACGGCTTAACACAGGCCCTTGCTATCGAATGGCAGGATCACGATGTTCACGTGACTTGTCTCAAGCCACCTCCCATCAACACGGCTATGGGGCACCAGTTAGACAGTCGCCATACAGAAAAAATGCCCATCACTATGCAGGTGGAACAAGTTGCCGATGAAGCTTTTGCTGCGATCATTGAGCGTACGTCGCATCGAATTTTGGGACGCAATACAAAAGCTTGGTACGTAGTAAACGGTTTATTGCCCGCGTCGTTGCGAAGTCGGCTGACTCGCTACATCACGGGTGCTTGAACCGCATTTTTAAATGAAAAGAGGACCGAGCCTGTGCGTAAAGCCCTTAAATTTTGCCACACTCTAGGCGGCGTTGGCCTGTTGGGGACTTTAATCACTTTGATCATTGTCCTGGCACTGCTGCCAGACCCCTTACAAGATATTCATGGCTACGCAGCGCTTACTGAGCTTATCGATCGATTGGCTCGCTGGGTTTTGTTGCCGTCTCTGGCATTAACCCTGGTTTCTGGCCTCCTTTCTATTGGTGCGGTCACGGCGTTTCACAGCGCGGGTTGGGCCTGGCTGAAATTGGCGACGGGTATCGTGATGTTTGAAGGCACACTGCTCGCCGTGCAGGGTCCTATACAGCGGGAAGCAAAGCTGACGCGGCAGTTTTTAAACGGCGACCTTGAGGCTTCTGCACTAGCGGGCAGCTTTGACACCATTAGTTACTCGATTGTGGTTCTGGGGAGTGTTGCCGTAGCCAATGTTGTGCTGGGGATTTGGCGCCCTCGATTGGGCAGGCGCCGAGCGCTATCAGCCCAAGTCGCGGAAGAGTAGGGCGAGTCGCTCGCCGCGACTCAGCGCTTTTAAGAAAGCCCTGGGTTCTTCGTTACTGTCGAAAAAATTGGAATAGCCTCTGAGCATCGATACGTCAATGCCGTCAAGGTCCAGGAAGCCCATCTGCCAATCGCTAAACTCTCTCGATTCGAGAGGTTCGTCAAAAAGCACCTCAACACCTTCGTGCCGTTGATCAGACATAATGCTGTTGAAGGTTTCCTGCACCCTCGATCGAGCGCCTTCGATGACCTGAAAGAACGATTGGTTTTTATGGAGCAGCAAACCTGAGATGTTGCGGCCTTCGTTCAACCCTCTGGCTTCCCTCAAAAGACCGATGAGGTCTGCGGCTTTCATATCGCGGGTTTGTGTACTGACGTAAGCGAGGTGAATCAGCTCATCATCAGAAGAGCCTGAGACTTCATTCTCGGCACGGGTTGCTACGCTATCGCTACACATGGGTGAAGCCTCCACAAAAATTGGATATGACCACGGCCCGGGATTAGCCGATGGTCAATTGTCTTCCCCCAACCCGATTAAAGGCGGCAATTTCCCCCTTGAAGACACTACGCAAGTAAAATAATCTAGACAAGTCTTTTCGTAACAAAATAATGACATATACTGTAGGAAGGCGACTTAATAACGCCATCGTGGCCTCGGGGGCCAAAGGAGCGCACATGGCAACAACAACGGCAGTAAACGATTCGACGCAGCAAGCTTTAGAAAACAGGTTGCTGGCGCCAAGATTTTATAAAACAGACTACAAAGCATTGAATACGTTAGATGTTTCCTCTGTTCGCCATGAGTGGGATGTGATGATGGCGAACTTTGAGGAAGACAAAAACCGTGCGCATTTTAAGCAGAGTATCGAGTTTGATCCGGACTCTCTTGATGTCGATATGGACCTCAAACGTGATTTTCTCGATCTCCTAGTGAGCTCAATTACGGCAGAATATTCTGGCTGTGTCCTGTATCAAGAGATTGAGAAGAACGTAGATAATCCTGATATTGCCAAGCTGATGCGTTATATGGCGCGGGACGAATCCCGTCACGCAGGATTTATAAACCGGGCATTGAAGCAGTTGGGCGTGGCGGTAGACCTCAGTGTTTTGAAGCAAACCAAGGATTACCAGTACTTTCGCCCCAAGTTTATTTACTACGCAACTTACCTGTCAGAAAAAATTGGTTACGCGCGCTACATTACGATTTATCGTCACCTGCAGCGCAATCCGCAAAACCAATTCCACCCTATCTTTAATTGGTTTGAGCGTTGGTGCAATGATGAGTACGCCCACGGCGAGGCCTTCGCCTTACTAATGCGTTCTGATCCCAAGTTGCTTCGCGGACACAATAAGCTTTGGATACGTTTCTTTTTACTGGCGGTGTATTCAACGATGTATGTGCGTGACCATTCACGTCCGAAGTTGTATCAGGCCTTCGGTATGGATCCCACTGAGTTTGATTATCAAGTGTTTGACATTACCTCTGAAATTTCCAAGCAAGTATTCCCTATGACGTTGAATACCGATGATCCTAGATTTCGACGTGGTATGGAGCGTCTGCTGTTCCTCAGTGAAAAAGCCGAGGGCTTGCAGGCCAAGGGCGGTCTTATCAACAAGTGTCTTAGGTTGGGCGTTATAGCTCAATCAGGCCTAACTTTTGCTCGGCTGTACTGTTTGCCAACGAAGCCAAACACGCTGCCCGACCAAGTTTGTATGGCGCCCGCTTGGTAGGCAAGCGTATTGCTGTCGGACGTACGATCATCGCGGTTGTCGGTGTAGCGGCCTTGCCATAGTGAGTGGTTTGTTCAGCAAGGGCGCTAGAGTGGCCTCAAGGCTAAGCTGATTAATCGGTAGCTAGAGACCTGATGCGAAATGCCTCCGGTCGCACAGCTACTCATGCGCGGATACCCTTTCAGGGGATCGTAACGGGGCTGCTTGCGGGGTCTGTGTATGATCAGAGACCACTTTTGCCTGAATTCGTGAAAGCAATTCTGCACACGCATTGGAGCTTGGGCCATGTAGACGCTACCTAACGATGGCAGCTCTTAAATGCCAATGTTGCGTGGCTGGTACCACCCTTGATTTTGATCAGGTCTAATCTTCATGGACAAACCCGTTTCCGTGTAAATATCTCCACCGCATTGATGGTTATAAATTCGATGGTCAGAAAAACCCCTTTGGCACTCTCGGGCTTGGAGGTTCAACTGCCGTTTTATCCCGGGATTGACCTGGTCAAGTGGGTGTTGCTTACGCGGATTCGTTAGTGAAAGTCGGCAAGAAAGGTAGCAGGGCGCTCGAAATTGAATCCGCAGCCGCTAGTTCGGCATTACCGAATGGGTGCTTGGCTCACTAAAGGCTGGCACCGTTGAGATTAACGGATTATAGTTAACCTGTTACCTAATTTTGAGCGGTTGTTAGGGACGCAAAATTGGCAAGCAGAGGCTTTTCAAAAGCATCCTAGATAAAATCGAGCTGATGGCTAGGCGGCCCCTCCAGAGGGCAACATCGTCAGGGTAGAGCCTGGCAACCACAGCGGTGCGGGCTTACGGGCTAAAAGCCGCCCAGCGGCGTCTGCATCAGGCCGCCAGGTGGAGCAGCGATCCACCCAGTGATCTTGCCGGTCCGTTGGGTTAAAAACAGCCAGCACATCCTTGGCGTTCTTGAATAACAAATAGTGCGGATAGCGGAGAGTAGTGTCCTATGCAGTACCACCGGAATGGCTTCAACCCCGGCAATTACCAAATCCCCGACGAGGTTCGAAAGCCCTATCCCAATCCGCCG
This sequence comes from Luminiphilus sp. nBUS_16, assembly GCF_051201645.1. GTDB lineage: Bacteria > Pseudomonadota > Gammaproteobacteria > Pseudomonadales > Halieaceae > Luminiphilus. Next base: position 1,491,652 of record NZ_CP179205.1, read on the forward strand.
ATAACTGATCTGCCCACCGAGGTCGATGTACTTATTGTTGGTTGCGGTCCCGCAGGGCTGACCATGGCACGGCAGATGGCCGAGTTCGGCGATATTTCCACCTGTATCGTTGATCTCGAGCCAGGGCCGTTGCTGTTTGGGCGCGCCGATGGTATTTCCTGTCGAACCATGGAAATCATGGAGGCGTTCAATAGCAGCGAAATGGTGGTTAAAGAAACCTACCAGCTGCGCCAGAATAGTTTTTGGGAGCCCGACAGCGATAATACTGAGAACATCAAGCGCAGCCACAAGATCTTCGATGCCCGAATCGGTCTGTCGGAATTCACCCACGGTATAGTCAATCAGGCACGACTGCACGAACTGTTGCTTGAGGGTATGAAGCACTCGGTCACCGGGCTTGAGCCTCACTACTGCCGAAAACTGATGAAGCTCAACGTGGATTCCAACCTCACTCAGGACCTTGATGCCTACCCCATCACTGCAACCTTCGAGCGCAGCGACACGGAGGAGCAAGGTGAGCAGGAAGTTATCAAGGCACGCTTCGTGGTGGGCACAGACGGGGCTAGGAGCATCGTGCGACGGGGCCTTGGTATCGAGCTCAAGGGTGATTCGGCGAACAAAGCTTGGGGCGTCATGGACGTACTGGTAGTGACCGATTTCCCAGATATCCGGGTCAAAAGTTTCATCCAGTCCAAAGATCACGGTGCGGTGATGCTCATCCCCCGTGAAGGCGGCTACCTAGTCAGAATGTATGTGGAACTCGACCTTCTGGAGCGGGGCGAGCGCGCTGCCAGCATCAAGCTTACTGAGAATGACCTCATTGCCAAGATGCAGCAGATTTACCACCCATATACCGTGGACGTTAAAGAGGTCGCTTGGTGGTCGATTTACGAGGTGGGTCAGCGGGTGGCCGAGCGTTTCGATGACCGGTCACAGGATGCTCAGGAAAATCAGATTCCCCGCGCTTTTCTTGCCGGTGACGCCTGCCATACCCACAGCCCCAAAGGTGGCTGGGGTTTGAATACCTCGCTTCCAGACACTTTTAATTTAGGCTGGAAGATGGCGTCGGTACTGCAAGGCAAGAGCCATCCCAAGCTGTTGCAGACCTATGCGCCCGAACGGCGCAAGGTCGCCGAACAGCTTATCGATGCCGACCGGCAACTGTCGAGACTGGTCGCTACCCAGCCATCGGCGAAACAACTCTCGGCGGACCAACGCAAAACCGATACCACCGATATCGAGGCATTCATGGCTCGGCAAAACGGCTTCATCGCCGGAACCGCCATCGGCTATTACCCGTCGTACATCTGCACAGGACAAGAAAATCAGGAGCTGGCAGCTGGCTTCAATATTGGCCAGCGGTTCCACTCCGCCATTGCCCTTCGCGTGGCCGATGGTCGTCAGCAACACTTAGGACATTTGGTAAAGGCGGATGGCCGTTGGCGCATTTTTATCTTCGGCAGCACCCATAATCCCTGTGACGCGGCTTCCGATTCCGGCCAGCTCATCGAGTTTTTGGCGAACGATCCCGCATCGCCCGTAGTTCGATACACTGCTCAAGATGCCGATATCGATTCAGTGATCGATGTGTACGGTGTCTTCCAGCAACAAGATCTTGCCATTGAGAACATCCCCGACTTTCTGTGGCCTCCCGGAGGAAAATATGGCCTTAGGGACTATGAGAAGGTGTTCTACGGTGAGAAGAACAATGATGTGTTCGATCTGCGCGGCATAGACCGTTCCCGAGGCTGCATGGTGGTGGTGCGCCCGGACCAGCACATTGCCACAATTCTACCGCTCACTGCCCATGCCGAGCTCGCGGCTTTCTTTGACGAATTTCTGCTGGCAACCGACTGCAATTGAATTTGTCGGCGGCGTAAAGTCACCAAAAATTAAAATTGTAATGTGATTTTGGGCGCATCCCACTAAACGCTATGTGCGGCTTGTGCGGCGATAGAGCCTACTGAGTCGCGCTCGCAACGTTTCGGCGCCAGTATTTCCATAGGCCGATTATTGAAGCCCCTATCCAGAACACCTCAATCACCACGCTGGCAAGATTAAAGTTGAAGCATAGACTGACAAAAAGAAAAACCGCGCCCACCAAATTCATGACGTTGTAGCCAAGGCTTTTAGGGTCGATTCGTTCGAGCTGCAGCAGGTAATAGGCCAGTATGACCATGATTGTGCCGAGCATGCCGATGGCGTCAATGATGTTGTCATGCATAGGCAATAATCCAATGTGAGCCGATAAAAAGGGTGCCTCAGTATAAGTAGTCTAAAGGGGGTGTCGAGAGCGATTAATCGTCCAGAAAATGGTCATGGAACCTGAGCGTTTCATGCGGGCTCGCACAATATTTGTGGTTAGAACCTGGGGTCAGTGCCTTCACTGCAAGGCCCGCAGATCATTTTTTTTGCAACATGCAAAATCTCAGGCGAGCAACGCGACACCAACGAAGTATTCAGTGGCCCCCTTGCTGATTGCGTGTGGCTGAGCTTGAGCCATTGCCAGTAAAAAGCGGCAACGTCTCAGTCGACACCGACGATGTCATTGGCCGTAGCTAAGAGGTGATCAGCGCCTAATCGTTTTGGCGGCCGAGTTTAATTCGAAGGTCTCTTGGTGCTCAATGCAAACGATGATCCTGACTGGGCCTCTACAACGGCCAGAGACCTTGATATTGATGTCGTTAGCCTGTCTTGAGGGTAATAAGACGCCCCTAACTCTGACTGGAGGTGCGTCCTGGTGGGTGGTATCGCAGGACGAGATCAGTTAGATGGGCGAGCAGTGAGACGCTTAAACACAGCGTTAACCAGTACCACTCGGCCTGTGATAAGGCGAGGCGAATGCCTAGCATCAGAGCGGCCCCAGACACGAGATTGGGAATTAGCGTTCGGGGGCTAGGACAAGCCGAGTTGTAACGATGGGCAACGATGATGACGATGCCCTCAATGACGATCAGGCAGAGGATGGCGTCGAGAAGCCTTCCGGATATCAACGAAGACTCCATCCACGATACGAGCAAAGCTGCCATCGCCTAGGAAGCTCGCGTAAGACCTATTAGGTTTCCAATATCTTTTAGGGCAACCCGTAGGTGCGCAGTTTTGCGTCGCTTGACCAGCTGTTTTTGGGTGTAGGCCTGCCAAGTTAGCTCTTGGACATCTTTGTCCTGACACATGCTCACAAACTTCTCACGACGTTTGTCCGATCGGTACCAAATACGTTGCAGTAGACCCAGTGCCCAGAACGTTTTTCCGTGCAGCTTCATAAACTGGCGGCGTGCCTTGCCAAGGATTCGGGCATCGCCCACCTGTAAAAACTCATCCATGGTTTGTGCGGCAAGCTTGCCACAAAGCATGGCGTAATAAATCCCTTCACCGGATGCCGGCGCAACGACTCCAGCGGCATCGCCAGAGAGCAACACGCCTCTGCCATCGTCCCACCTTTTTAGGGGCTTCATGGGTATAGGGGCACCTTCTCGGCGAACTGTTTGACAGCTGTCTAACCCTGTTTTGGCTCTGAGAGTTGCCACCGCATTTCGCGCAGAGAAGCCATCAGTCTCACTGCCGACACCAATGCTGGCATGCCTTCCATGGGGGAATACCCAAGCATAAAAGTCGGGTGATAATTCGCCCTGATACCAAACATCGCAGCGATCACCGTCGTAAAGCTCATCATTGGCAGCTGGGGCCTCCACGATTTCGTGGTAAGCCAGCACCCACCGTGCGTTCTTGCTACAGGGAATCGCCTGTCGAGCCACGTTTGACCGCGCACCATCAGCACCGATCACGCTGCGGCTAGTCACACTGATGTTCTCGAGACCGGCTTCTTTGCTTTGAAAGTCGATATGCAAAACACCTTCTTCATCATAGTGCAGCGCCTTGAAGGCACCGATACGCAGTTCCGCTCCGGCTGAAACGGCGCGCTCTCGCAGCCAAGGGTCAAAGACATCGCGATCAACCATGCCAACAAAGGTTTCACCGACCGGCATATCCACCTTTTTTTCTGTGGGCGATATCATTCGAGCTGACCGGATTCTGGCGACTAATAGCTCTTCGGGAATTTCAAATTCATCGATCAAGCAGGGTGGAATGGCACCGCCACAAGGCTTGATTCGAAAAGCGCGTTCAAGCAATAGCACCCGGTAGTTTTGTTTTGCTAGGTGCTCGGCGGCGCTTGCACCCGATGGACCGCCGCCGATAATTACCACGTCATAATCTGTATTGGACACGATTCGAGTCCCCCGTTAGTTGCGACCCGCCATCACTTCTTGCATGGCGATTTCTCCAAAGCTTGGAGCTGATTTTTCTTCGTTTTGTTGTTCGTTTTGTTGTTCGTTTTGTTGTTCGTTTTTGCCAATACCCAGGCCCAGCCAAGCAGCTACGAGGAACATGAGAGCCTCGAAGCTAAATACCAGTCCGTAAGCATGTGCAGGCACTTCAATCCAAATTTGACACACATCAACAGCGACGGTGCCTAAAAAGCCGCCTAGGGCAAATGCGATAGCTTGCGCGGCTCCCCAGAGCCCCATACGCAAACCTTCACGGCCCGATTGTCCGGCGCTTGCTAAGGTCATCATGGTCGCAATCGCTGCCACCGCGAATGCGCCGTTGGCAAACCCGAGGAGAAATACGTTGCCAGAGAGATGCCAGGTCTCGGGGTGGAGTCCGCCGCTCGCGAGTGTCAGCAGTACCATCCCAGATGCAATACAGCCGCCAACGGTCCAGGCGCGAAGCAGGCGTACGCCGTGCTTACTGAACAGCGAGCCGCTCGCAGCAACGGCGATCATGCCCACCAGAACCCCCGCATGTTGAGTGCCTGCTAGCTGAGTTGAGGCCCCCGGTGATAAGCCAAAAACCAGCCCCGCGTAAGGCTCAAGTATCAGGTCCTGAAAGGAGTACGCCAGCATTGAGACAAACACAAACAAAGTGAACTGGCGAGCCTGCCGCTCCTGCCAAATTTTCTTGAGCGCTTCGCTGAACGCAGGTTTTTCTGCAGCCGCTGCGGGTTGTACGGTGTAGGAGGTGGGTTCAACGTTGCGTATGGCCAGCACGGTAACCGTCATCGCGAGTACCGACACGGTCGCAGTTACACTTAGCAGGCGACTGGGGGAAAAAGGATCCAGAAAATGGCCAGCAACCCCTGCTGTGACGGCGAATCCCGCGATCATCATAAACCACACCAGAGTTGCAGCGGCGGGTTTTCGCTCGGGTGCAACGACCTTGGCCAAGAGCACTAGCAGCGAGGTACCGGTTGCTCCTGAGCCTAAACCAATGCCAAAAAAGCCAATAAACGAGACTATTGAGCCGGTGATGACGCTGCTAGCCATTAGTACAGTGCCAAAAGCTGCGATAACACCGCTAGTGGCGAGGAGCGCCATCCCACCTAAAATCCAGGGTGTGCGACGCCCTCCGATGTCCGAGCCATAGCCAATGCGTGGACGGGCAAGCTGAACAAAGTGATGCACCGCGACCAGAAAGCCGGGCAGCATGGCGGGTAAGGCCATTTCCACAACCATCACGCGATTTAAAGTAGATGTCGTGAGTACGATGATGGCACCCAGTGACGTCTGAATAAGCCCAAGGCGCGCAATACCCAGCCAGGTGAGATTTTGCAGACCTGTCATGACGCAAGACCCGAGAGTGCAGTTGCAGTGACCATCATGCCGCTTACATAGGCCATCACACCGGTACCGTTGTACCACGGCGCCAACTCTTCAGGGTTTTTAACCAGCTTAGACATGGCGATGAGTTGCCCAGCAATCAGCAGCGCAACTACGGCTGCTTGCCAGTGAGCGGCTTCGTTGACGAGTAGGGCAACCACGAAAAATTGAGGTACCGCCATAAACCAGCAGGCGATAATGGCCGCCTTGCGGAGCCCATAAACTGCGGGCAGCGAGCGCAGACCCAACGCACGGTCGCCCGCGACAGATTTGAAGTCATTGAGGGTCATAATGCCGTGTGCGCCTAAACTGTACAGGCCTGCAACTGCAAGTACCTGCCAAGCTGGGAGCATACCTCCCAGAAAAACTGCCGCCCCTGTCAGCCACGCCAAGCCCTCATAACTTAGGCCGACAGCAGCGGCACCCCACCAGCCATTGCGCTTTAATCGAAAGGGTGGGGCACTGTACATCCAAGCGAGGGTGAGACCGACCAGAGTTGCAATACCCACCCAAAAGCCAAGGGCGGCGCCCCAAGCGCCGGCTAGAGCGGTCCATACAACTGCAAAAATCAGTCCCCAATTACCCGGCACTCTGCCTGAGGGTATCGCGCGTTGGGGTTCATTGATGGCGTCCACTTCGCGATCAAACCAGTCGTTGACGATTTGACTGGCGCCACAAACCATTGGGCCCGCGAGCAGGATGCCGGCAATAAGTAGCACAGGATTTTCCAGCAAGCCCGAGCCGCTTGACACCGCCCCGCAAAGAAACGCCCACATGGGGGGGAACCAAGTGATGGGTTTGAGTAATTCAAGCAGGGCGCTCGCCTGAGGGCGATGAGTACGAACTTCAAAAGAGGGAGCTCTTTGCATAGTTGGAGGGTAAACAGGCCCTCCAACCAACGTCAAATGTTATTTACATATCATACGTAAATAAAAATAGTCATTCCGCGGGGTCAGAAGCTGAATCCCCTATGCCATAACGCCGTAACTTGGTGTAGAGGCTTTGTCGACTCAGGCCCAAGATTTCGGCGGCTGAGGCGCGATTATCCCGAGTGAGTTTCAACGCAGCCTCAATACAGAGTGCCTCAATGACTTCGGTGGATTCGCGAACCAGCTCTTTCAAGGGGTGGCGACCCACGCGCTCGGTAATTTGTTCGATGGATCGCGGAAGTCGCTCTGTGAGTGGATGATCTGTCGTTAGGCGCCGGCTTATGTCTCTGATAAAGAACACAATCTTTGGGTTTTCGCCCCGTTGAACTGTTGCGGCAGAGATTTCGATCTCTGATGTGGTCCCCACGCTATTCTTGAGCACAGAGGCATAAAGCTTTATTGGGCGCCCTTGCTTAAGATTGCTGAGCATCACGGAAAGGTCGACGGTTGTTCGCCCCACCCAAGTATCGAGAGTCCTTCCCATGACTTGATCCGGGGCTGGTACGCTGATCCACTCGAGAAAGATAGAATTCACGTATTCGATGCGACCTTCGCTATCGACCTGAACAATAGCGTCGGGAGCCAGCTGGAAAGTGTCTGCTAGGTGCATATCCTGCAAGTTGCTGTCTTCACCGGTGCTAGAGAGCCTGATCAAATAGCGAGACTCAGGTCCCTGACGTTGAAAACTTACCAAGACATCGCTGCCGTGGGGGACATTGGGCAGCACTATACGTCGCAAGCTGGTAGCGCCTGTTTCCCGCGCGGCATCTAAGAGTGACTGAATCTCGACCGAGTTAAGCGGTAGCGGGCGCCCGATGATGCTCTGACCTTCTGTATTTAGCATCGCGTTGGCCTGCGAGTTAGCCTCTAAGACCCTGCCAGTACCTTCATCAACAACGAGAATTCCGTCGCTTGTGAGCTCTAGCAGGCGGCGATAGCGATTTTCCATTTGGCGCAGTGCCCAATAGTCTTGCTCCATAGCGTGCTGGGCGTTGAGAACCTGCTGCCGAAGATCGCTTACAACCCTCAGATCACGGCCGACGGCAATAACGCCCTTGCCGTCGCGAGGTTGAATAAGCCTGAAACTCATGGGTAGCTCATCATTTGTCTCAGTCGCACGAATGTTGAGGTCGACCCGATTGGGTGTGTTGGGTGTGCGAGTGGCGGCAGTTAATGCATTCTTTGCGCGTTCGGCGTGCTCTTCGATACAGAGCTCATGCCAGCTACGCCCACGCCAAGGAATCCTCATGAGGTCAGTCAGCTCGGCATTGGTGACAGCGACATCAAGGCAAAAGCCTTCTGCGTCCAGCTGTAATTGTACGTCTGCTACCGCTTCCAGTACTGAGGCGACAGCGGCGGGGTCGAGTTCTTTAAGCAACACCTGATCCTTTGTGGGCATTCGTCGAATGGTCTTTGCGCTATTTTGCGCTAGGTCCCATCTAAATTGAACCGAGGTTTACACTAGCCGGCGAGAAAACGCACCCATAATGGACATATTTCTCTTATTTAGCCCCTATTACCCCCAAAACGTCATTTTTTTTAGCCTGTCATGCATGTAATAACAAGTTGACACCTTGCAAGAGGGAGGGATAATCTTCGTTAAAAGTACCCGTGGAGCGCACATCGCGCTGGAGGTCATCGTGGGTGAACCGAGAAAACCCCCAAAGAGGGGCTCCGATCTTTACACCCCGGAGCAGCGTTTAAGAAGAGATTCGACCATTTGGACGATGGTTCAGGGGGTTTTGGCGCCGCTGCAGTTCCTTGCTTTCGCGCTGAGTCTGGTGTTTGTCATTAATTTTCTGGCGAACGGCACGGGCTATTCAGCGGCCGTGATTTCAATACTCATCAAAACGTTGTTTCTACTCACCATTATGGTCACCGGAGCCATTTGGGAGAAGGTTGTTTTCGGACGCTACCTGTTTGCCCCCGCTTTTTTTTGGGAAGACGTGGTCAGCATGCTGGTCATTTTTTTACACGTTGCCTATGTGGTGTCTTGGTTGTTCGACTTGCAGGCGCCTCGTGAGCAAATGTGGCTGGCGATCGCGGCCTACTCGGTGTACATCGTCAATGCCGCTCAGTTTTTGTTGAAGCTACGCGCTGCGAGGGTAGGGTCAACGCGAGGTGATGCTGAGTTGGGTTCAGAGTTTGCTGTAGAGGTGTCTAGATGACTGCTGAGGTGATTGCAGTTTCTGATTCTGAGGTTGTACCGGAACGGTTCCAGCCAGTTCAGGAGCGGGGCCAGCGTGCCGTTTTTTGCGGTTTGACCTCAATAATTTGGCTGCACCGAAAAATTCAGGATGCATTCTTTCTGGTGGTTGGCTCAAGGACCTGTGCACACCTAATTCAGTCCGCCGCTGGCGTCATGATTTTTGCTGAGCCGAGATTTGGGACTGCTGTTTTAGGAGATCGCGATCTGGCGGGTATGGCAGATTGTCACGATGAACTCGATAGAGTTGTGGCTCAGGTGCTCGCTCGTCGACCTGAACTGAAGAGTATTTTTCTGGTCGGCTCCTGCCCCTCGGAAGTGATTAAACTAGACCTCGATAACGCAGCAGGCCGTTTGGGCCGGGTGTACGAGGGTCAGGTTCGATTCGTTTCGTTTTCAGGTTCTGGTATCGAGACGACTTTCACTCAGGGGGAAGACAACTGTTTGGCCAGCTTGGCGTCTGACTTACCCACTGACACCACAGCCGAGGACCGGTTGCTGGTGGTGGGAACGGTCCCTGACATTGTGGAGGATCAGTTTCGACGCTTATTTACCCAGTTGGGAATCGGTCAGGTCGATTTTTTCCCAGGCAGTCAGTCGACGGATTTACCAGCTGTTGGCAAGAACACCAAAATGTTGCTTGCACAGCCCTTCTTGGGTGAGACGCTGCGGGCATTAGAGTCTCGTGGAGCGACGCTGCTGCCAGCGCCCTTTCCCTTGGGGGCAGAGGGCAGTGAAGCATGGTTCCGCGCAGCGGCTAACGCATATGGGGTGGCTGAGGAAAAGCAAGCAGAGGTATTGCAGCCCCCTCTGCAGCGAGCTAGGGCGGCGTTGGGAAAATACCGCACTGAATTGTCCGGGAAGTCATTCAGTATGCTGCCAGACTCTCAGCTGGAAATTCCTTTGGCGCGCTTTTTGGCCCGTGAGTGCGGCATGACGCCAAAGGAGGTGGGAACGCCTTATTTTGATGCAAGAGTTATGGCGGAAGAGGTGCCATTACTGCCTTCTGGAGTGGATTGGGTTGAAGGGCAAGACCTTGATCCAGCCCTTGACCGCGTGCGAGCTGCAAAGCCCGATTTAACGGTTTGCGGGCTCGGTATAGCCAACCCCCTCGAGGCCGAGGGTCTCAGAACAAAGTGGTCCATTGAGCTTCTTTTTACGCCGATACAGGGCTTTGAGCAGGCGGGGGATCTAGCGGAGTTATTCGCAAGGCCATTGCGCCGAGAGAGGGCATTGGAGGTGGGATCGTGGAGCTGACACTTTGGACCTATGAGGGCCCCCCACATGTCGGCGCCATACGAGTCGCGGCCTCTATGCGTGGCGTACACTTGGTGCTCCATGCACCTCAAGGTGACACTTACGCTGATTTGTTGTTCACAATGATCGAGCGCGACGGCAAGCGGCCGCCGGTGACCTACACAACATTTCAGGCTCGTGATCTCGGTGCTAGCACCGCTGAGAAATTCTTGAATACTCTGCAAGCTGCTTATGACCATCACAAACCTAGCCTCCTGTTGGTTGCTGATTCCTGCACCGCTGAGTTGTTACAAGATCAGCCCGGCACTCTCGCTGAAACCGCGGGTCTGCCAGTGCCAGTGGTGCCTTTGGAAATGGCAGCCTATTCCCGGAAGGAAAATTGGGGCGCTAGTGAGACGTTCTATCATCTTGTTCGTGCGGTACTGTCTGCACAGCGGAACTCTGAAGAAAAACCCGCGGATCAGGGTTCAAGTAATCGGCGTCGCACTGTAAATTTATTGGGACCCACCAAGTTAGGCTTTCGTTGCCGCGACGATATTCAAGAAATCCAGCGGCTTTTGCAGTCCGTGGGTATCGGGGTCAATGTGGTTGCGCCCTTGGATGCTGACATCAACGATATCAGTCGCATACCAGAAGCTGATGCTAACGTTTGTTTATACCCCGAGGTTGCACTAACGACCTGCACCTGGCTCGAGCGGAATTTTGGGCAGCCTGTTATTCGCACTGTGCCCCTCGGCTTTGGCGCCACTCAGGATTTTCTCGCTGAGCTGGCAGGCGTGTTGCAAGTCGACATCAGCGCGGAAGCGGTAGCTGATTGCCGGCTGCCTTGGTACAGCCGTTCCGTTGATTCGACTTATCTGACTGGTAAGCGAGTCTTTGTTTTTGGTGACGGCATGCATGCGATGACTTGTGCACGTGTGGCACAGCAAGAAATGGGTTTTGAGGTTGTTGGCTTGGGTACTTACTCTCGTGAAATGGCACGAGAAGTTCGTGCGATGGCTAAAGAGCTGGGTCTTGACGCGCTTATCACCGACGATCACATGGTTGTCGAGCAGGCGGTCAGCGAACTCAGACCTGAATTGGTGCTAGGCACTCAGATGGAGCGTCATATTGCCAAGCGCTTGGGCATAGGATGCGCTGTTATTTCGACCCCCGCCCATGTGCAGGACTACCCTGCAAGGTTCTCACCCCAAATGGGGGTTGAGGGCGCGAATGTCTTATTTGATACCTGGGTGCACCCATTAATTATGGGTTTGGAAGAGCACCTCCTACACATGTTTCGAGATGATTTCGAATTCAATGATCATGCAGCGCCTTCACATTTGAGCCACGGCGAAGGCACGCTGATGGCGGTTGAAGATAATAATGTTGTTCCCATAGTGGGAGTGCATTGGGAAGACGGTGCCGAGAAAGAGCTCAAGAAAATTCCGTTCTTTGTGCGTGGCAAGGCCAAGCGCAATACGGAACGTTACGCTGAAGAGCGCGGATTGACCGCAATCGACATTGAGACCTTGTATGAAGCGAAAGCACACTACAGCCGCTGAAGTGGGCATGGACGTCTCAATCCGCGTGGTGCTACTCACGCTGGATAACCATGTCAGTGCGGCTCTAGAGTCAGCTTTTATAAAGTTAAAGGGCGTTATGCCAGGCCTGCAGTTAGCGATTCATGCCGCTGCTGACTGGGAGGCGCGGCCAGAGAAGCTTGAGGCTTGTAAGGCCGATATTGCTCAGGGCGATATTATTATTGCCACAATGATGTTCATGGAGCCCCATATCGCTGGGGTTATTGATGCCTTGACGGCACGGCGTGATCATTGCGACGCAATGATCTGCTGCATGTCTGCTGGTGAGGTGATGAAGCTCACTCGAATGGGCCGATTCTCCATGGACGGTGAGCAGGGTGGCGCAATGTCGTTATTAAAGCGACTGCGCGGAAAAAGTACGACGGGTGGCAAGCCAAAAAATGTGGGTGCACAGCAGTTGTCGGTATTGCGTCGGTTGCCCCGAATTTTGCGTTTTATTCCAGGCACGGCTCAAGACCTGCGCATTTACTTTTTGATTTTGCAGTACTGGTTAGCGGGATCCGAAGAGAATCTCTCGCGGATGATTCAGCTGGTGGTGCGTCGTTATGCTGCCGGCCCTAGAGAGGAGCTGCGTAAGCTACCCGAGCCCGGTGCCCCCATTGATTACCCGGAAGTTGGTGTTTATCACCCCACAATTAAATCGGGAATCAGTGGTGACCTAGCAGCGTTACCCCGGAAGGTGCCATCCAGTAAAAGCCCAGTGGGAACGGTGGGCTTATTACTCATGCGGTCTTACGCCTTGGCGGGGAACAGTAGCCATTACGACGCAGTGATTAGGGCGTTAGAGGAGCGCGGTCTGCGCGTTATCCCAGCTTTTGCAAGCGGCTTAGATGCTCGTCCCGCCGTGCACCGATTTTTCATGGAGAACGAAGCCCCAATCGTTGATGCGGTTGTTTCGTTAACAGGGTTCTCTCTGGTCGGAGGCCCAGCCTACAACGACACCGATGCGGCGCAGGAGTTGCTTAAGACGCTCGATGTGCCTTATTTGGCAGTACAGGCTCTTGAGTTTCAGAGCCTTGAAACGTGGTCGGATTCCGCTTTAGGTCTCATGCCGATTGAAGCAACCATGATGGTTTCTATCCCAGAGCTTGATGGTGCAACAGGTCCAATGGTTTTCGGTGGCCGCAGCGACCAATCTTCAGAGATGCCCAATGCCATGCAGGCGCATGATGAACGCATTGGCATGTTGGCTGACCGTGTCAGTTGTCTCGTGAAATTGCGGCGGCGAGAGCAGCGTGACCGCAAAGTCGCCGTGGTGCTCTTTAATTTTCCGCCGAACTCCGGGGGCACTGGAACTGCGGCACATTTGGCAGTGTTTGAGTCGCTCTTCAACACGCTAAGAGCCCTAAAGGCAGATGGCTACCAGGTAGACTTGCCCGATTCGGTTGACGCACTTAGGGACCGGATCTTAATCGGTAACGCGGCGCAGCGAGGTACCGATGCCAATGTTTGCGCGACGATAAGTGTTGATGATCATGTCCGCAACGAGCCTTGGTTGGATGAGATTGAATCACAGTGGGGGCCGGCACCGGGTAAGCAATTGACCGACGGCCGATCTCTGTTTGTTCTGGGTGAGGAATTTGGCAATGTGCTAGTAACAGTGCAGCCGCCCATGGGCTATGAAGGCGATCCAATGCGCCTCCTGTTTGAAGGAGGGCACGCGCCGACCCACGCTTTCGCGGCTTTTTACAGGTATTTGCGAGAAACCTGGCAGGCCGACGCTGTGCTGCACTTTGGTACCCATGGCGCATTGGAATTTATGCCGGGTAAGCAGGTGGGTTTATCGGCTAATTGCTGGCCAGATCGCCTGATTGGCTCCCTGCCCAATTTTTACCTCTATGCCTCGAACAACCCATCAGAGGGTTTGATTGCTAAGCGCCGATCTGCGGCGACCTTAGTAAGTTATTTAACGCCCCCGGTGGCCAATGCGGATCTTTATCAAGAGTTGAAAACTCTGGGGGACTCCATTGATCGATGGCGCCGACGGGATCGGGATCAAGATGCCGACACACTCGCTGAACTGATAAGACTCATTCGAGAACAGGCAGAGACCTGCGACCTAAATTTAGTCAACTGGGACCAAGATGTAGAAGCCGCGATCGAGGATTTGCGCGCCCAGCTTAACGAGATTGAAGATTCGCTCATCCCTTACGGATTGCATGTCGTTGGTGAAGTCATGTCGCGGGAGGATCGGTTGTCTCTGCTGCAGTCCATCGCAGCGGCGCAAGGGCAATTCAAACCCAGTGAAACGCTTCTAAACCGGTTGCTTGATGATGCAGACCTTGCAGAGCTCACCGCGTTTCCAGAGCTCGCCGCCCACCCAGAAGCAGAGCGGGTCGCTTACCTTGAATTATTGGTATCGGCCAAAACTGCTTTGGGGCAAGACACTGAAATGCCTGCACTTCTCAGGGCGCTAGATGGGCGATTCATTCCACCCGTAGGTGGTGGCGACCTTCTACGCTCCCCGGATATGCTTCCTACCGGGCGAAATTTACATGGCTTTGATCCTTTTCGTTTGCCAAGTCAGTACGCGGTAAAAGAGGGCGATCGGCAAGCGCGGCAACTGCTGGAACGGCACCAACATGACAGCGACGAAGTGCCAACATCAATCGCGCTGGTTTTGTGGGGCACGGACAACCTCAAGTCTGAGGGCATTGCTATTGCTCAGGCTTTGGCATTGATGGGAGCCCAACCGCGGTTAGATAGCTACGGTCGTGTTTGTGGTGCTGAGCTTATTGATCTCGAGACATTAGGCCGTCCGCGAATTGATGTTGTGATGACGCTTTCAGGGATTTTCCGAGATCTTTTACCGTTACAAACAAGGCTGCTAGCCGAGGCGGCCTATCTCGCAGCGGTGGCGGATGAGCCCATCACGAAAAATGCAATTCGCGCTAACGCATTGGCCTATCAGGCAGAGCATGACTGTGATCTCGAAACCGCAGCGCTTCGAGTCTTCAGTAACGCCGAGGGTACTTATGGGTCTAACGTCAATATGCTAATTGATAGCGGCGCCTGGGAGAATGAAGACGAATTAGCCGAGACCTTTACGGCGCGAAAGGGTCATGCCTACGGCCGTCATGGCGCCGTGTCTCAAAATACTGAGCTGCTAACAGAGATGCTTTCGCGGGTAGATCTTGCGTACCAAAACCTAGATTCGGTAGAAATCGGTGTTACTACGGTCGATCACTACTTCGACACGTTGGGCGGTATCAGTCGGGCTATTCGGCGAACCGGAAGTGACAGCGTCCCTGTTTATATTGCTGATCACACCACTGGCAATGAAAAGATTAGAACTTTGGCTGAGCAGGTGGCGTTAGAGACTCGCACCCGGGTACTGAACCCCAAATGGTATGAATCAATGCTCGACCATGGTTACGAGGGAGTTCGTGCAATCGAGACCCACGTGACAAACACCATGGGTTGGTCTGCCACAACGGGGCAAGTTGCCCCCTGGGTATATCAGCAGCTGTCGGAGACCTTCATTCTTGATGCCGACATGCGTCAACGGCTCGCGCTGCTCAATCCTAAGGCCGCGTCACGCGTTGCTAACAGATTACTCGAGGCGCATGAGCGTCAATATTGGGATCCTGACGAAGCTTCTCTAAGCGCATTGCGCGAAGCGGGTGAGGATTTGGAAGATTGGATGGAAGGAATATCACCTGAGGCGGTCGCATGAATGTACGTAATAACCATATTCCCATAAAAGCTATCGACGCTGGCGGCAAGTCACCTGATGGTGACGGCAGTGTTCAAGTCCACTTGGATCCGCAGATTCAAATAGACAAAGCCAAAGTATTTGCTGTCTACGGCAAAGGTGGGATTGGCAAGAGCACGACCTCATCCAATCTGAGCGCGGCGTTTTCAAAGCTGGGTAAGCGTGTCATTCAGATAGGTTGTGACCCTAAGCATGATTCGACATTCACTTTGACTAAGGCACTTATGCCCACGGTTATCGATGTCCTCGAGTCAGTAGAGTTTCACTCTGAGGAGCTGCGCCCAGAGGATTATGTCTTCGAGGGCTATAACGGTGTGCAATGTGTCGAGGCTGGAGGTCCGCCTGCGGGCACTGGTTGTGGTGGCTACGTCGTTGGGCAAACGGTCAAATTGCTGAAGCAGCACCATCTGCTAGACGATGCGGACGTGGTTATTTTCGACGTCTTGGGAGATGTTGTGTGTGGCGGCTTTGCCTCACCACTTCAGCATGCAGAGCGTGCCGTAGTCGTGACCGCAAATGACTTTGATTCCATCTTTGCCATGAATCGTATTGCTACAGCAATTAATGCAAAAGCAAAAAATTATGGCGTGAGGCTAGGTGGTGTTATTGCCAATCGAAGCTCAGCCACCGATGAGATTGATCGGTTCAATGAAGCGACTGGTATGAAGCGGCTTGCACACTTCCCGGATCTTGATGTCATCAGGCGAAGTCGTTTAAAGAAATCGACGATCTTTGAGATGGGGGATGCAGAGGGCCTCGATCTTGTGCAGCGCGAGTATATGAATTTGGCTGAGCGGTTGTGGAATGGTACCGAAGCACTTCCGGTAACGCCTATGAAAGATCGCGAGCTATTTGATTTTCTTGGATTTGATTGATTAGGGACGGTGGATTAAACGTGGTGAGTTATGAACAGCGCCGGCAGGAAATCGAGCATTACTTTGACCGTACTGCGGCTGACACTTGGGCGAAGTTGACATCTGATGCCCCAGTAAGCCGCATCCGCCAGACTGTGCGTGAGGGTCGAGATACCATGCGGGCACAGTTACTAGGCTGGCTTCCTGATGATCTGGCCGGGAAGCGCATTTTAGACGCTGGCTGCGGCACGGGTGCATTCTCGGTGGAGGCCAGCCGTAGAGGCGCAGAGGTGGTGGCGGTAGACTTATCGCCAACGCTCATAGCTCTTGCTAGGGAGCGAGTGGGTAGCACGGCTTTGCGTGGCAGCATTGATTTTCGTGTGGGGGATATGGGTGATTTGAACCTTGGGACCTTTGACCACATCGTTGCCATGGATTCGTTAATTCACTACGAATCAGAAGACGGTCTGCGAACTTTGGCGGCAATGGCCGAAACGGTAACGACCAGTATTGTTTTTACCTTTGCCCCCAAAACTCCGCTGCTGGCGGCTATGCATAGTGTGGGTCAGTGGTTTCCTAGAGGTAATCGATCCCCGGCTATAGCGCCCATGGCGGTGTCGCAGCTGCAACGCGCGGTAAGCTCCCAGCCTGAGTTTGCCCAGTGGCAAATGTCGCGAGACTTTCGGGTTTCTCGAGGATTTTACATTTCTCATGCCATGGAATTGACGCGTAGATGATGATCTCCCGCCAAAATTTCGGTGAATTCATTCAGGGGGTAGGCACTCGTTGGCTACCTTTTGCGGATGCAGTCAGCGAAAATTTGGCCTTGAGTCGGCTGCTGCGTTTGGCGCTATTTCAAGTCTCTGTGGGCATGGCGGCTGTGATGCTCACAGGCACACTCAACCGCATTATGGTGGTTGAGTTAGGGCAGCCGGCCTGGTTAGTTGCGCTAATGGTTGCGATTCCACTATTGCTCGCTCCAGCTCGAGCGCTGGTTGGATTTCGTTCTGATTTCCATCGCTCCTATTTGGGGTGGCGTCGTGTGCCCTACCTCTGGATGGGTACGCTGATCCAGTTTGGCGGTTTTGCCATCATGCCTTTTGCACTAATAGTGCTAACTGAGCCTCATAACGGTCCGGCGATGCTCGGTCCCGCAGCGGCTATGCTCGCATTCATTCTCGTTGGCACCGGTATGCATACTACTCAAACCGCGGGCCTCGCCTTAGCAACCGACCTGGCGAGCGAAGAGTCTCGTCCTCGTGTGGTGGCTCTGCTCTACGTTATGCTTTTGGCCGGGACAGTTGTTGCTAGCCTTGGGTTTGCTCAACTGTTAGTAGACTTCACCTACCTTCGATTGATTCAGGTGCTACAAGGCGTCGCAATTCTCACCGTGTTGCTGAACTTTGTTGCGCTGTGGAAGCAAGAAGCAAGGCAGCCTCACCTTACTCGTCATGATCAAGTGCGCCCGCGTTTTATGGATGTTTGGCGCCAGTTCGATGGGCAGCCAAAAGCGCGACGACTTTTAGTTGCGGTGGCTTTAGGCACCATGGGATTCACCATGCAGGATATTTTGTTGGAGCCCTACGGCGCGCAAATTCTCAATATGTCTGTGAGTGAAACTACGCAGCTGACGGCTATTTTGGGTATTGGCATGTTGCTGGCATTTTTTGTCGCGGCCCGACTACTAGCGCGTGGTGTCGATCCTATCCGCATCTCAGCGGTAGGCGCGATGGTGGGTGTATTTGCGTTTTCTGCGGTCGTGTTTGCGGCACCCCTGATTTCGGAAACATTATTTAGGGTTGGAACTTTGGCCATCGGTGTCGGCAACGGTTTATTTGCCGTAGGGACCCTGACCGCCATTATGAATTTGGATCGAACAGATCAACTTACTGGCCTGACACTGGGTGTTTGGGGCGCGGTGCAGGTAACGGCTACAGGCGTCGCTATTTTTGCCGGTGGCGCTATTCGTGATGTGGTTGAGGGCTGGGTCAGCATGGGCCTAATGGGTACCGCACTTAATATGCCTACAACGGCTTATGCCGTTGTGTATCACATAGAAGTTTTCGTTCTGTTTGCCGCTTTAATCGCACTGGGACCACTAGTGCGTCAGCCCGGTGAGCAGTCACAGCAACCACGGGATCTGCGCCTCGCAGATTTTCCCGGATAACAAGTCACAACAGAGGAGCAATACAATGGGTACTGGAGCCATAACCGGTTACATTGATGTCGCACAGGTGGCGTTATACGCCTTTTGGATTTTCTTTTTCATACTGGTGTTCCATTTGCACCGTGAGGGCAAGCGCGAGGGCTGGCCCCTCGAACTTGACGGAAAAGGGGATACCTTAGTCGAGGGGGTGGGCGGTATGCCCATTCCAAAAACCTATGAGTTAGCCAATGGTCAGGGTAGTAGAACGCTACCGGGTCCCGCGCCCGCGAGCTATGAGTTAAAGGCCCAGCCAACGGGGCCGTCGACGGGCTTTCCTGTCGAGCCCACAGGCGATCCGATGGTCGATGGGGTAGGGCCTGCAGCATGGGCTACTCGCCCTGAAAAGCCAGATTTAACCATCGATGGTGAGCCGAGAATCGTCCCGCTCAGAGTCGATACAGATCACAAGGTCAATAGCCGCGATCCCGATCCAAGAGGTTGTGCGGTCATGGCCTGTGATGGCAAGCAGGGTGGTACGGTCGTTGACCTTTGGGTTGATCGAGCTGAGCCCCTGTTCCGCTACGCCGAAGTCGATGTCGGAGAGGGGACTCGCCTGCTGCCGATGACGATGGCGCGTGTGTCGAAAGATGGCACCGTGCAGGTTAAATCGATTCGCAGCGATCAGTTTGTTCAGGTCCCCAAGTTGGCGAACCCCGATCAAGTCACACTGCAAGAAGAAGACAAGATCACGGCTTTTTACGGTGGCGGTACGCTGTATGCGAGACCTGAAAGAAAGGAGCCTTGGCTGTGAGGGAATATGAATACGAGCCCATAAATGGGCTCCCTGAGGAGTTGCCCGAAGGTGAAGCGATTGTTTGGCAGGGCGCCCCTCAGTGGACAGCTCTGGCAAATCGCGTGTTTCAGGTTAGAACTCTTGCGTTCTACTTTGCCGCCCTGATTGGTATTCATGTTATTTACAAACTCATGGATGGAGCCAGCAGTAGTCACATCTGGGCTGGTGTGACTTGGCAGTTGACCTTAGCGGCGGTCTCGCTTGGTCTGTTGACTGGGGCTGCATGGCTATATGCCAGAAGTACCGTTTACACCCTCACCAATAAAAGGCTTGTGCTTCGTTCGGGTGTTGCGACACCGATGATGGTGAACCTGCCTTTGGAAAAAGTGAAAAGCGCGGGCTTACGTCTTTGCAGCGACGGTACCGGTGATATGTTGTTCACCCCCACGACAGACACAAAGTTGTACTACCTGCTGCTGTGGCCCCATGTGCGCTTATTGGGATTTCGTAACATTCAGCCGCTGTTTCGGGGTATACCGGATGCACAAAACGTGGCTCGTCTGCTCGCTAAAACGGTTCGGTCAGAAGGCATGACACCCTTAGAGGGGGAGTTAGCTCAAGGCGAAACTATGCAGACAACACGAGAAGAGGATTTTTCAAGTGGCCAACCCGTTGCCGCAAGCTGAAATGTCCGGAGAGATTAGACACATTCGCCGAGTGAGTGATCGGCTGATGGGGCTAATTGCTTTGGGCCTACTCTTTGTTGTGGCGGCGGTTTTGCTGGCCCGCACAACAGACAACATTGTGTTGGCCGACCCCCCTATTGGTGCCGTCATTGAAGGGAGAACGTTGCTGTTCAATGATGGACCGAAGGGAGAGGTGCAGATATCCGATGCCGCTAGCGGAGTGGTTGTTCGTACACTGTATGCTGGAGAGGGTAGTTTCATCCGTGGTGTCGTGCGAAGTTTGGTACGTACCCGTCACCAGCAAGGGCTCTTCGCACAGACTGGATTCAATTTGAATCTGTATGAGGACGGTCGCTTGCAGTTAGTCGATCCCCTAACGCATCAAGTGATTGACCTTGTCGCCTTTGGTCCCACCAACATGGCCGAATTTGCCGGCTTACTCACACCGGCACCAAGCGCACCTTTGGTCGCTGGCAGTACATGAACGAATTCGTTCTGGCGTTATTCGTAGCGTTGACCGGCTGGTGGTTTTCTACCGGGGTCATCTTATGGCTCGTGCATCGCCCAGAGCGATATCATCGGAACATCTTCGGATTAGCCACCATAACCATGCTTGTGGCGTTTTATGGTGTTCAAACCACAGTAACCGAATCGACCCCCCAGAGCGTTGTCACGGCTTTTTGCCTGGCACTACTGTTGTGGGGATGGTTGGAGATGGGGTATCTCATGGGGTTCGTTACTGGGCCGCGGAAAGAGGCTTGCCCCGACGGGGCCACCGCAGTGGCAAGAATGCGACTCGGGCTGAGGACGTGCATCTGGCATGAGTTGACGTTGTTGGTCATGGTCGCTGTGCTGGCTTGGCTAAGTTGGCGGCAGCCCAATCAAACTGCATTGTGGGCATTTACCGTGTTGTGGCTAATGCGATGGAGCAGCAAGCTGAACTTAGTGCTCGGTGTGCGTAATTACAATCAGAGCTGGTTGCCGGAGCGATTGGCTTATGTTCACTCCTACATTCCAAGGCGGCTGCTCAATCCTTTGTTTCCATTTTCCGTCACTTGCGGAGTTATCGTGAGTTTCTACCTTATAAATTCTGCGATTCAAGCGACTGATTTGGGTCTAATGATCGCTTTGACCCTCGCGGGGGCAATTGCTGCCCTGGGTACCCTCGAGCACCTGTTTTTGATGGCACCTTTAAAAGAAGCCGCGCTTTGGATCTGGGCTGCACCCACCCCGACGCCCTCGGTCACCAAAACGAGATCCCAGTCGCAGTAAACTTAAGTAATTATAAGGTTTGGCACAAAAACAGTGATAAACAAACTTGACGCCAACAAGCCTGAGGTCTACTGTTGTTTCTTCGGGCCACTCAGGATGAGGCAAGCGCTCAAGAGCCTAGCCCCTGGGGCGCTGCTAAGTACTTTGAGGCGACTTAGAGACTTAGACAGTATTGAGGCTTACCGATGCTGCATACGTGCAGGTGGAGGCTGTTGATGAATCAAAAGGGAAGCCCAGCCAGAACAGTCCCCCCATTGGCGTCGTCACGGGCCATAACTACCCCCATTCTTGGCGAACGAGAACTCGCTATTGGCCATGCAGATTTTTCCAACGCACTCGATACCGCCGCAATGCGGGGTGATTTTGACAAGGGTGTCGCCCTGCAAGTTCATCTTCCGTTCTGCGCGACCCGCTGCGTTAGCTGCGACAGGGTCGCCGAGGTTGCATTTGATCCCTCGGCAATAGACCGCTACCTCATTGGGCTGGGCGTCGAGCTGTCGTTAATTACCGATCGAATAGGCAGAGGGCGTCCGCTGGCTCAGTTGCAGGTTGGGGGAGGCACTCCCAGCATGCTAAGCGGCTCTCAGCTGGCGCGGCTCTCAGCGGTTATAGACCAGCATTTTTCGGTCGGTGATGACTGCGAGACAGTTTTTGAAATCAGCCCAGACAGAACCTCTTGGACACAATTGGAACTTATCAAAGGGTTAGGCTTTCGCAACTTACGCTTAGAGCTGCGTGAGGTTGATGCAAGTGCACAGCAGGGGTTAGGCAGAAGTTATTCCCCTGAGCTATTGCACGACATGCTGAGCAACGCCCGGCAAGTAAACTTCGAATCGATAACCTTCGATCTCGTCTATGGACTGCCCGGGCAGAGCGTAAAAGCTGTGCGAGATAGCCTGCGCATAATCACTGAGATGAATCCTTCCCAGCTGCTGTGCAGGCCTTTTGTCCGTGACGAGCAGCGTTTTGTGCACCAGCGCGGCATTGAGTCCTACCTGATGCCATCCGTCGCTGAAAAAATGGCGATGTTCGTCGCGATTGTAGATCGATTGGAGGACTCCGGTTACCAATGGGTAGGGATCAACAGCTTTGTAAAGCCTGATCACCCCCTCAGCGTTGCGCAGGCAGAGGGACACTTGGTGCGTAATCGTTTGGGCTACTCGAATAAACCTACTCGTATCGTTTTGGGTGTGGGGCTGGGTGCCGTCTCCGAGATGCCCAACCTGTTGTCAAGAAATGAAGTCAGTTTAGATGCGTGGCACGGTACCCTTGAGGGGAATGAGCACCCATCCTGCGCAGGCATTCAGTTCACGGCCACTGAGGCAAAGAAACGTCGGCTCGTTCACCGGTTGAGCGAGTCGCTGCGTGCTCCCCTTGCTGAATTTGAGTCCGCTGAGCAGCAGGAACTGTTAAACAAGCTGCAGAAAGAAGGCTTGGTAAAGGCGGATTCCGATTGGGTCCGGGTAACTGACTCTGGTAGGTTTAAGTTGCTGCAGCTGTGGGACCCAGATGCTGGAGATTTGCGCATCGCTAATTCTGCGTAGCGATCGCTGATAACGGTAGTTTTCTACAGACCTTTGGGGCAGTAGCCTAGCAATCAAAAAGCCGGGGGGCAGCGCTAGTGCTCGGGCTTGTCCGTTTTCGAGCTTTGGCCGGTGGCAGACATCTTTGGCGTCACACTATCTGCATGTACCTCTCTCAACGCTTGCCACTCTAGTAAAAACCAGGGCGTAAATTCATCGGGTGCTGCCGTCACCCACGCATCTACGTGGTCTAAATCAAACCAACCCCACTCTGAAATTTCATTGGGATGGGGTGTTATATTGATGGCATCATCTAGGTGTCCGATGTAGACGGCACAGAGTTCGTGCTCTGTTCCCACCGAACCAAAGTGTGCAAGATACTCGAATTGATAGACGCGGGTGAGGGGGGTTTGTAGCCCTAACTCTTCTTGCAGGCGGCGATGTACAGCGCTGTCGTAGGATTCTCCATTTCTGGGGTGGCTACAGCAGCTGTTAGTCCAAAAATTGGGCCAAAGTGGTTTGTCCTGGCTGCGTTTGTGCAGCAGAACCTGATTGTTTTTTGTGTAGACGAAAATTGAGAATGCGCGGTGAAGCTGCCCCCCGGGAAGATGTACTGTTCTCTTTGAGGCGTTGCCGATCACCTGATCCAATGAGTCGACCAAAATTAGGTCCTCGGAGTCAAAAGAGACTTGACCGAGCACTTCGTTCATAACGAATTCCTAAAAAAGAGAGGTAAAGTGACCCGCCCCGAAGGGTGCCTCAGAGATTTCACGCTAGGGTGAGCGAGTTGGCACTGGGGGAAGCGCATGTTAACTCGTTCTCTGTGGTCTAAGAGTAGATCGGTGTCCGCTCTCCGGGTCAAAAAAGTCCTGGCCCCTAGAGGCCAGGGTAACTACCGCGTCACTTCCGTTCTGCGGGTAGGGCTTCCATGTGGCTCGCTGCTGCCATTACTTCGCCGTCGAGCCAGTTGTACTTACCAGAGCTCAAAAGAACGAAGTGAATGAACAATGCGAGAACAAACAGGAACGCAGCATTTGCTACGAGCACCCGACGTGGATCAAATAGCATCCATACTCTGTGCATAGTCTTTCTCCGTTTATTTAGTGGTTAAACCCCCAAAGGGGTGTGACCACAGGGTTTACGTTGACTTCCTGATCAATAGAACCAGGGTTTCCACATGAACATCAGTACATGTGCTGTCACCGCGATAGCAACGAAACCAACCCATCCCTGTACATAAGCACTATGGAACTCCTTGGCCTCATTGCTGGTTAGCCCTGATGGGCTACCGCCTTGCTCGCTCATGGTTTTACCTCCCATGTTTTGTCAAGCAGATGCCGCGTAGATGCCAAGAAGGCGTCGGTGCGACGTTTGTTTGAGAGCTATTGCCACTAGGTGGCGCCTTCTCTCAGCCCCCTGCACTAGGAGAAACCTCCCGGTGCAAAGATAGGTGCCGACCTTAAGGCCGGCGTGAGATGTCTAACTTCCAGCAGTCATCCCGTGATCGTTAACACCTGTACTGGCTTGTGCAGGTGCTTCTTCAGTTGCCTCATCCACGGTCGCCTCTAATTCAGCTTCTGGCGTTGCTTCGGGTTGAACCGATAGCAGCGTAGAGCGGGCGAGGTTGGGATAATCTTTCACCATATTGGCGCCCAGCATGGGTTTGTAGGCCCCTTGGTGGCAGGTGGCGCAGTTCACCTTCAGGGGATCACCCATAGGACCTTTACGGTGATCGGGTAGCCAGTCGGTGGTCTGGTTGACGTACTTCGTGTTCATCTCCCTTACCATGCGGATCCCGTGCCATGCCCGTACCCGTGCAGGCGAGCTTTGCTCCCAGTCGTAAAAGGCGCGAGTGTTATGACAGTGCGTGCAGTTCACGCCTAGGGAGTCAGAAAAATGCATCATTAAGCTGTAGATGTATTCGGTTTGCTTGACCGATGACCTGTTGCCATTGGGTAGGGCCGTTTGTCCAGCAACTCGCCAGGGCAGGGTGGCTGCCTCTTCCTCATCGCCTTCAAGGTAGGGCGTTAATGGATCATTTGGCAGAGAGCTATAGGCCGCTGTAACAGAGGCAATATTCTGGCCTGCGGTCATGACGCCTGCGGCATGGGGTTGGCCTGGATCGGTTGCCCACACATACTCCGGAATATTCTTTCCACGGTGGCAGGTGTAACAAGTCACACCGGCTCCGCCGACGTGATCACCCCACTCAACGTTGGCTTGCTGGGTCATCAAAGTCATGACCCTGGCAACACGCTTAGTGTACTTTGTGTCGTACTGAAAGCCTTCGGCCACGTGGCAGTAGTTGCATCCCTCTTCAGGAGAGATCCACTCGGTCATGGCAGCCATCAGGCGGGTGAATTCCCCGACACTGAGGTCACCTAGAACCTGCACGTTTTGGTAGATATCCCCGGCTTTCGGTCCAACCGAAGGGACCGCGGGCTGTGGCGTAGGGACCTGATTCGCCGCAACGGTGGCGGCAAGTGTCTTGGGGTTGACAACCAACTCCTGACCCAGCCCACGATTGCCTAGCTGCACAGTTTCTGGTGGTGGCATTTCACAGCCGGTCAGCAACAAGCTGCCAGCAATAACTACTACAGTGGCGCGAATAAACTGAGGTAATTTCATTGGTTCGCCTCCATCATAGGATCAACGACAGGTACCGCGTCGATAACAGGGTAGGCCGGTGCAATACCGTGCTTAACCCCCCAGAGATACCAGTTTTCTACTACTGTTCCAGTGAGCAGGATGCCTATGCCACCGGTGATCACGGTGAGAACTGCGAACCACCATGCCCAGCGGTGAATGGATTCCATTGAGGCGTTAAACCCCATGCACCAGCGCCAGTAAAGCATTGACCGTTCGCCCGCTGTACCGATATCGGTGACTTGGTCGATCTCGCGATCGCCGCCATAACGACTGACCGCCAAAATGGTTGCCCCGTGCATGGCGAACAAAATAGCTGAGCCGTAAAGGAAAGCGATGGAAAGCATGTGGAAGGGGTTATAGAAAAGATTGCCGTAGCGCATTGAGAAGGCAGCGGTCCAGTCGAGATGCGGGAATATGCCAAAGGGCACTGCTTCGCTCCAGCTACCCATGAGGATGGGGCGGATAAACCCAAGGACCAAATAAAGCCAGATAGCCGCGGCAAATGCCCAAGCAAGATAGTTGCTCATGCCTAAGTTTCTGGAAATGGTGAATGTTCGCCACCACCAGAGCAGAATTGACGCGGTTAGAAAAAAACCTGCCATCAACCACCAGCCGCCGTCGTTCAGCGGCGGAATGCTCAGTCCATATTCTGGCGGTGGTGGCTCTAATGCCAGCCATGGCAACTGCCGCATGAACTCTATGGGATCCCAGTTCACGGAGGCCCACATATTAAGCCCGATGATCTCAAAGGCGATGAATCCGCACAGGAAGGCGAGAAAGCCTGATGGCCCCAAATAGATAGGTCCAATCTGTGCATCCCCCAGCTTGCCGGCTAGCCAGCTGTGAATGGGGCCACCCATTCGATGCTCTTCATCCTTACCGATGGGCACTCCGGGGTAGTCGGGAGCGTCGGCCTGAACCTGTGTGAAAATATTCTGATATTCAATCATGATTCAGTCTCTCCTCAATTCCAGATGGGCAGTTCAAGCCACCAGTTCCACCATTCCGGCCATCCTCTGGTCCAGAATGGGCCACTGATTACAATGCACACAGCGCTCCAGAATGCTGCGCCCAGTGCTACGAACAGGCCTAAACGGTGAATGCCAAGGGCTCCGATCGAGTAGCCAATGTCATCGCGGAAAAATGTATTTTCATGCTCGCCGGTCTTAACCTTCTCGCCATCCCGAGGGTCGGTGGCCATAAGGATCAGTGATCCGTGCATTGATAGCGCCATTGCCGTAGTGAAGAAGAACGTAATGGCGATCATGTGTGCAGGGTTGTAGTGAAAATGCAAAAACTGGTAGCCGACGTTTGATACCCAATCGAGATGGCTAAGAATGCCGTAGGGGAAGCCGTGACCCCATGCACCGAGAAGCATGGGGCGAATCACAACCAAAGTAACGTAGGCGAGAACAGCGTAGCTAAAGGCAAAGGGAATGTGCAGTCCCATGCCTAGTTTCCGTGCGATTTCTACCTGTCTGAGTATCCAAGAGACAAAGGCACCAATTGCACAAATGGTGATTAGTTGCCAGGCGCCCCCTTCCGCGAAGGGTGCAACCCCCAATCCATAGGATAAATCTGGCGGTGCGATGTTGATGCGCCAAATGTTCCAGGTGTCACCCATGGATGCGCCAACCAAAATAAGCGCAGTTCCAAGCAGGGCGAAGAAGGCTGTGCTGACCCCGAAGAAGCCGACGTAAAATGGCCCCACCCAGAAGTCAAAGAGGTCTCCTCCAACCAACGTGCCACCCCTGACACGGTACTTCCTCTCAAAACTCAGTAATGACATGTTATGTCCCTCAATCCCTGTGCGTCGCTATCAATAGCGTGCCGCGGGTTATTACTTCTCGGTAGGTACGACTCTCGGTCGTGCCTGTTGTTCAGACGTGCATAAAGGCGTAGGGAACCACGCCGTAAGCCGCCTTTTTTGCTGCCTGAAAGCAGCTTTCACCGGGTGAAGCGTGGGCAACTGACTGAAAAGTCAATCGACACATCACTGCACCTATGAAAAACCAACAAAAAGCTACGATGAGCAACAATCGAAATTGCAGTTGCTCCCCGAACGATTGCTGATGTCCTTTTTGCCCTGATGAATGATTCATCATATTTCTCCCTCGCGGTCAGGCTGCATTACCGGTCTTAACCTCAAGACCCGCACGCAGCACATGTTCTTTGCTCACAGCATCTGCACCTTGGTGCCTAGCTGAGTGTTCCGCAGCATCACGGATTCGTTTTGCTGCGGAAATTCGTACCAATATCGGCTGCTTGGCAACCAACGTTTCTAATGTTTTTTCTGCATCATCGGCCCAGCGCAGTGCCATACGTGCAGGTGTCGCCTCAACGGCATCCATTTCGGTGCCAAGCGGTAGAATGTGGAACAAGGCGTCGAATAGAGCGTTACAAACTTCCTGTAGTAAATAGGTGGCTCCGCTGTAACCCATGAAGGGGGTTCCCGTATGGCGTCGAATAATCGTGCCCGGTAGGGAGGCTGGAATATAAATGCTCTTGCCGCCTAATTCTGCGAGGTACATGCGTTCGTTATAGCTACCAAACAGGATAAGGGGTGAGGTCTCTGCAATTGTCTGACGAATCGTTTCGTTGTCAGGTTTTACACCGGGTTTGCGTGAAAAGTGAAAAGCGCAGGGAAGGCCTAGCTCATCCTCTAAAAAATGTCTCACGCCTCGGGTATATGTTTCCGTGGCGGCGATACCAAAGTTGGCAGTCCCAAAGAAATCTTGGGTTACAGAGCGCCATAAATCCCAGACGGGCTTCAACGTAGTGTGGCGTTCTTGTTCGATGAAGGGTTCGGGGTCTAAACCGAGCTCTTCGCCGAGTGCACGTAAAAATTTGGTGGTGCTGTGCAGCCCGAAGGGCGCCTGAAACCAGGGCTTTTCTAGGGCCTGACAGAGCTTTGAGCCAAATTCCCGGTACATACACACGTTGGCGTCAGCGTCGCCTAGCGAAGGTATGTCATCGAGGTGGCAGCCCAGAGGAAAAACACGGTTGACCCGCGCGCCCATTCCCTCGACTAATCTGACAATTTCGGCTTGGTCGGATGCGGTGTTGAAATAACCGTAAGCGGGTCCGATGATATTGACCAAAGGTACGGCATTTTCCTTGGTAGCTTTACGTTTCTTCTTTTTCCCGCCGTACTGATCCCACAGCCAGACCAGAGCGCGATCTGCACTTTGCCATTGATCCTCGTCGATGGTTCTGGGCAAAAAACGCTTTATGTTGGTATCTGCCGGGGTAACACCTCCGCCAATCATTTCTGCAATGGATCCGGTTACAACGACGCTTGGGCGCTCTGCATCTAGAGTCTGATGGGCACGGCGCAGCGCGCCTTCGGTTCCTTTCTGTCCAAGCTCTTCCTCAGCAAGCCCGGTAACAACGATAGGGAGCTCGTGGGGTGGCAAACCATCGGTGTAGTGAAGCACCGAGGTAACGGGCAGGTTTTCGCAGCCCACTGGGCCGTCAATAATTACCTGCAGTCCTTTTACCGCAGTGAAAACATATACCGAGCCCCAGTAGCCGCCCGCTCTGTCATGATCAAAGACGAGCATCAGGCAACCTCCCTCGTTTTGATTAGACCCGACCGGTTGATAGTGTCTTCAGTCCAAACACCCGCTGCATCGCCTGACCCTACGCCCTCAAAGAATGAGTCCATGGCATCAAAGCGCGCTTTGTTGTTCACCGCTGTGTTAATCACCTGACTGAGCGAACCCGCTCCAGCAGGACCCATAAGCGGTCGAGCAGAAATTAAGTTCGTGAAATACAGTGAAGGGACGCCTTTTTGCTTTGCGTGTTGCACAACCGGCGTGGTGCCGATGGCAAGGTCTGGTTCAAATGCGTCTACAGCACAGGTATCGTCTTCGAGCGAAGCTCGAAATTTAACGGTGACGCCATGTGCCTCAAGCCATTCTTTATCGTGCGCATTCCATTGTGTGCCGGGGCAGGCACTGCCGACATAACGCAGGTCCGCGCCACTCTCGACGAGTAAGCGGCCGACGAGTAATTCAGAGCCCTCATAACCCGAGAGCGTCATGCGTGCTTTGATTGGGTTTGCAGCAATGGCCTCGGTAATCGATTTCCGCAGCGTGTCGCGATGCTTAGTCATCACATCGGCAGGCGTGCCTAGAGCGGTGCCTATCGCGGTAAGCCATTCGGCAGTGCCTTCAGCACCGACAGGGGCGGAGCCAATAACGGGTTTACCCGCTGCGACGAACTCTCGATTACAGGCGCTGTAGAAAGGGTGGAGCATGGCGACTAAGCTGCTGTCTAATGCGGCGTAAAGCTCTCGCCATTCCCGCGTGGGAACAACAGGACCAGCGCTTGCGCCCAGTGGCGCCAGTAATCTATCGATCACAATTGCGTCGACAGGAAAGATTTCGCCCAACAGTGCAATTGAAGGCTTGCTGTCCCGGGACTCAAGGCTCGTGGGGCGAGCCACAGGGCCAGCGGATACCTCGGAACGCGCATACTTAAGCATAGCTGCAGCCAATACATCTTTCGCTTCAGCATGAGTGGGGACGCCAAAGCCTGGGACATCAATGCCAATAATCCGTACGCCGTTAATGGATTTTGGTAGCAGATCTAATGGAACGCCTGATGCGGTAGGCACGCAAAGATTGATCACGACCACTGCATCATATTTGGCAGGGTCAGCTAAGGTATGGACTGACTCTCTAATATCTTCAAAGAGTTTGCCGGTAACCAAGGATTCAGAATCGAAGGGTACGTATCCTACGGTTCTGCGTGCGCCATAAAAGTGTGAGGTAAAGGTTAATCCGTAGACACAGCACGCTGAGCCACTCAGGACTGTTGCCGTGCGCTGCATTCTCAGGCCAACCCTTAAGGATCCAAATGCGGGACACATGCTTTGAGGCTGGTCGTGAGGTCCTACGGGGTAGTCTTTAGCGTACTGATCGAGTGTTTCTTGATTGGCCTGACCTGCCGCTTGATCACGCAGGGTTCGGGAGCTTCCAGCACAGCCTGGTGCATCGGTCGCATCCTCTGTTACCAGTGGAATAGTTTCCGGACTATTTGATGCGTGATCAGACATTGTCGTAGACGACCTCAAGGGAAGGCTGCTCAAGCTTTGTTACATCGCAGAGGTCTGCGAGGGTTGCCGGTTGCAACACCACATTGCGTCCAACCGTATCGCCATCGAAAAGTTCTAGAAGGCCGTCTTGTGTCAGTGGAGCCGGTTGGGCTGGTGGTGCTTCGGCCACGTTGCTGGCCAAACCTGCAAAGAGGGATCCCCACTCACTTTCTGGTGTACCTATGATTTCGTAGTTGGCGCTTTTGCGTCGAATATCGTCATTGGCCGGTATCGAGGCTAATTCGGGAATGCCTACTGCCTCGCAGAACGCTTGAGCTTCACCGCTACCGTCGTCTTTGTTGGTGACCATGCCTGCGACACCGACGTTCCCGCCCAATTTTCGGAAATACTCGACCGCAGAGCAGACGTTGTTTGCCACGTACAAGGATTGAAGGTCGTTGGAGGCGACCACAATCACTTTTTGGCACATGTCTCTCGCGATCGGAAGGCCAAAGCCGCCGCAAACCACGTCGCCTAAAAAGTCGAGCAAAACATAGTCGAAATCCCAATCATGAAAGCCCAGTTTTTCGAGGGTTTCAAAGCCGTGGATGATGCCTCGGCCACCACAGCCTCGTCCGACTTCAGGACCACCAAGTTCCATGGCATAAACGCCGTCGCGCTTAAAACAAACGTCTTCTACTCTGACTTCGTCTCCCGCCGCTTTTTTGGCAGCCGCGGTCTCAATAATGGTTGGACAGGCTTTGCCACCAAAGAGCAGTGATGTGGTGTCACTTTTTGGATCGCAGCCTATCAGCAACACCTTTTTGCCTTGCTGCGCCATCATGTAAGACAGGTTAGAAAGCGTAAAACTCTTGCCAATGCCACCTTTCCCATAAATTGCAATAATTTGGGTTTTCGGGGCTTCTGCGGTAGAGCTGGCAATCATGTCAGCGCGTTCGCCGCTAGCCTCTAGGCCTGGGTCATAGACTTGTGCTTCGCTGGGACTCATACGGCCCTCCAGTCAAGAATCATTTTTAAGCAATGGGGGTCAGAAAACGCTTTGTCATAGGCGGGTGCAGCGTTTTGTGCGGTGTATTGATGCGTGATGAGATCCAGGACCTCAATCCGATTTTCAGTGAGCAGGCTCCGGGCAAATTCGAGGTCCGCAGGTTGCCACTCTGCAGCGATGCGCAACGTCGCCTCGGCCATAAATGCAACGGGGAAATCAAACTGAATGGGCTTGTGATAAAACCCTGCCAAAACAATCCATCCGCCTTTGCTGAGGCATGGCAGCAGTGCTTCTAAGATTGAAGCGTCACCGGATACGTCACAAATTCGCTCATAGCGATTGTTTGCATCGTCCTTGGGATCGATAACGGAGTAGGGCGTATTCCCTTCTCGGCGGGCTGGATTTTGCTCCCATACACGCAAATCTTTAGCGCCCATGGATTGGCAAATTCTGGCGACGAGACGCCCCAATACACCGTGACCAATAATGAGTTGAGGTAGCTCATCATTTTCAAAACGTCTAATCGCGTGGACTGCCGTTGCGATGAGCGCAAGGAGTACCCCTTCAGATCCGGTGTCGGGTGTCAGCGGAATGAGCCGCGCTGAGTCGACAACCAAGGTCTTTGCAGCACCCCCGAAGAGCCCAGCGACATCCTCGAAGCCTCGACTTCCGGGGACGAATACAACACTACCGGGGGCTATTTTTGATTCACTACCCGCATCGATGACTCGACCCACACTTTCGTAACCGGGGACGAGGGGGTAGTTGAGCCCGGGAAACTGTGGCATGCGCCCGTCCCAGAGCAGGCGTTCAGTGCCAGTGCTAATGCCTGACCAATCTATTTCGACGAGGCAGTCAGCGGCGTCACAGTTAGGAAGCCCAACCTCGCGTAGCGAGAGGTTCCCGGGTGACTCAAAAACTACAGCTGTTGCTACCTGGCTCATTCAAAGGCTCCGGAGCTTTAAGCTCCCCTGGCTTCTTGTTATCTGCCTCATTGAAGACAGAAAATTTCTGTTTCCAATAGGTGTCAGTTTAAAGAGACAATTCAAACTGTCAACAAAAGATTACGTATTGATTTTTTCTGCCACAAGTACCCTCACAAGGCTGGGCATAGGGCTTTTTGCCTCTCGAATACTGTTAAACCCTGCATTGGTCATCATTGATGTGATCTCTTCGGCGCTGCGGGGGCGGCCACTCCCCATTGCCCAAAGGTAAAAACCAAAATAGGTGTGGCCTATCGACTCTGATCCGCGAGTATTTGCCATCGGCTCGGCAACGATGAGCTGGCCTCCGGCGGGGAGCGCTTCATAGGTCTTGTTGAGTAAAAGCTGAGCGGGCTGATCGTCATGATCGTGCAGGACGCGCACTAAGCTCATAAGGTCGGCATGTTGGGGCAGTGAATCCTCAAACATGTCGCCACCCCGGTACTGCACAGAATGAACTGTCTCATCATCACCATTGGTGGAGGCGGCTGCTTGCTCAGCGACGGCTGGCAAATCGAAGACAGTGGCTTGTAGGTTGGGGAATCTAGCAACAGCGCGTCGGGCAAAGGCCCCGGTGCCACCGGCAATGTCGACAAGCTGCTTGCGCGCGCCGAAATTCACGGCGTCTAGCACGTAGTCAGCGATCATTCCTTGAGAGGTTGCCATTAGTTCGCTGTAGGCGGCGGGGCTAATGTCACCCGTCTTAACGTCCCCATACGCCCAGTAATTGGCCAGTGCGGTATTGTCACGCTGGCGAAGGAGGGCGGTAGGATCGGCGAGGTCGGCATACAGGTGCCGGTGATGGTGGACCATTGCAGCAATTCCGGGGTTAGCGAGCATCGCCGCCCCTAACTCACCCAAGCCCCATACATTGTCTTGGTAGGATTCAAGCAAGCCCAGTCCGTGCGCGGCTTTAAGCAGGGTCAGCAGACCAGGTTCGGCAATTCCAGTTGCTGAAGCGAGCCTTGCGGTTTGGACGGGCCCCTCGGCTAGCAGGTTTGGAATATCAAGTTCAACAAAAGCGGCCAAAGTTTGGGAGTACACAAACCCGGCGGTAATGTGGTGGAGCTGGGTCGCCCGCCGATTGGCAATGACTCGGGTGATGGGATTGCGCGCTGCCCATTTTTGAAAGCGGGGATTGGCAATTAATTTATTGCGGTATTGATGCCAACGCATTCGCCATGACGTTAAGTGTCTCGGTGCCTCATTGCTCAGTAACTGACCCTGTGCCGACATAGTTTAGGCCGCCGTATGCTTAATACCTTGAGGGAAAAAGCGGTTTGATTGTTGTTGCACGACTTCGTGCAATAGCGCGCGGCCCTTGCATTCAGGAATGGAGTCGAGCCCCTTTTCGATACAACGCTCCAGACGTTTTACTGCGCCGTCTAGGCCTAACTGACGCACTGCACTGGGTCTATCAAGTGCAACATCAATGCCCGTTGGCTTGCCTATTGTGGCGGTATCAGCGATGGCATCCTGTATATCGTCAGCGACCTGATAGGCCTCGCCGATACTATTGCCAAGCTCTCGCCAAGGTTCTGCTGCGACTCCTGCTGCAGCCGCACCAGCGCAAGTTGCAGCGACGAATAGAGCGCCTGTTTTCGCCTGATGGTAGTGCTTGAGATCGACCCGAGGTTCACACTCCCAAGCCTGCCCTGCGCAGATACCCATTGGTCCGCCGACGCCTGCTGCGACAATGGCTGTGACTTGCGCCATTCGGACTGGATGCGTAACGCTGGAGCCCAGTTGTGCCAGCTGCTGGAATGCGGCAACGATGAGAGCGTCTCCCGAGAGCACTGCGATGCGCTGACCAAACTTAGCGTGAAGGGAGGGCTTGCCACGCCGTTCAATCGCGTCATCAAAGCAGGGGAGGTCGTCGTGGACCAGCGATGCGCAGTGCAGTAGTTCGATAGCCGCTGCGGCTGCAGAGGCCAATCGAGGTTCTGAGTTGCCGTTAGCTAGTGCCACGGCCAAACAAAGGCGAGGTCGCACCCTGGCGCCTCCAGGGAAAACGGCATAGTCCAGCGCTTTAGCTAATAGCGGCGGGCAGGTCGGCCCTGTTGCCTCGCGTATGGCAAGCCCAAGGGTGTGTTCACAATCCAGCGACTCTTTCCCCATGGTAACTGCCTCCATTAATGGGAAGGTTTGCTGTAAAGTAAACAAGACATATAAGATGTTCAAGATATTTTACACTTTGAGTGCGGGAAACGTGTCATGGGTGTTTTGCCGGAGAGTGAGCC
The DNA here is from genome assembly GCF_051201645.1 of Luminiphilus sp. nBUS_16. Classification (GTDB taxonomy): domain Bacteria; phylum Pseudomonadota; class Gammaproteobacteria; order Pseudomonadales; family Halieaceae; genus Luminiphilus. The sequence goes on from NZ_CP179205.1 coordinate 1,526,195, forward strand.
GCAACCAGAAATTGCCGGCCAGAAACTGGGGTTTGACGCGAGGGTTCCCAATAATGGGTACCGGTGGTGGTATCTGGACGCGTTTAGCGATGATGGTAAGGCTGCCCTGACTATTATCGTTTTCATTGGCAGCGTATTTTCGCCGTACTACTTCAGCGCGAGGCGGCGTAGCAAGGGTAATCCCGAAAATTTTTGCAGTGTAAACGCCATACTTTATGGTCCCGATCGCCGAAGGTGGGCCTTAACAGAGAGAGGGGCTGGTGATCTCCAGCGTGGCCAGGACCGCATTGTTATCGGGCCTAGTCGTGTTGATCAAAAGGATGAGAGCCGGTTTGTCTTCCAAATAAATGAGATGTGTAATCCCTGGCCCTCGCGCATTAAGGGGCAAATCGAGCTGAGCGTGCCGGCACTTGGGCAAAAATCCTTTGCACTTGATCCGGGCGGGCTTCATCGGTGGTGGCCAGCGGCCCCCGCTGGCCGGGTAACCGTCACTATGCAGCGGCCAGATATTAGCTGGGAGGGCGCCGCCTACCTAGACTGCAATGCGGGTGTGGTGCCGCTGGAGCAAACCTTTCGTAACTGGCACTGGCAGCGCAGTGCCGCGGAGGCAGGTGAAGGACATATTCACTACGATGCGACTCTGCTAAACGGTGACCGACGGTTCCTGGGTCTTGGGTATGGCCCGGATATGTCGTGCTCTGAGCTTTCCAACCCCGGGGAGGATACAGCGATGGTTGCGACGCCTTTGTGGCGGGCGCAGCGACGTTGTCGCACTGTTACTGGACAAGCACGCGTCAAACAGACCCTTGAAGAGTCGCCCTTTTATGCCCGCTCGGTAGTGGAGCTCGATACCGGTTTAGGGCCTCGAAAAGTCATGCACGAAAGCCTGCACCTCGACCGTTTTACGCGGCCGTGGATGCAGATGATGTTACCTGTTCGAATGCCTCGTCGCCCTCTGCATCGCCCCTAAATGGCGCACTGATCATTGCGCATTTATGACGGCGTCTGGCGACAGGGCTGGTTAGAGCGAGGTGCGGCTGGGGGTATTTAAAGCCGGTGACTCAGGGCACGGGAGAACATTGCAGGAGTGTTGTTAACGATTTAGGTAGGCCTCGCTAGACTTAAGAGTGCCCTTCGCTGAGGGCGGACCCGTGACCCGCGGCTGCGGCTTGCTGTCTTGCCTCAAGGGCTGCAAACAGATCCAGGGTCCACACCATTCGCCGATAAATGCGGCGAAAAAGCGAGTTGTGATGCAGCTCTGTCAATTGTTCCGTTTGAGCCTGTTTAACGGCATCAAGCAAGTACTGGCACTCGGAAAGGGCGGGTTCATTCAAGCCGACTTTATTGAGAGTGACCCATTTTGGCGTGCTTAAAACCAGTCGGGCTTTTCCGGCCATGCCAATGTAGGCGCGTTTGTCTACTGAGTTGCCGCCGCATTTGAGCAGCGCATGTCCGATTTCGGCGTAGAGCAATCTAGCCGCATAAATTCCAGGTCTTGCACCCACAGGTAACAGCGCAATTCCGCTCTCGCTGCGTTTGTAGAGCCTGTCAGCTTCAATCAGCAGCCGTTCAATCACACTGAATAACTCAGGTGAGAATACGGGCGATTGTAAAAATGCTTCAGCGTCGATTCCTGCATCTTTGAGCAGTTGACGAGGCAGGTAGAGGCGACCGGCACGGGCATCCTCGCCCACATCTCGGGCTATATTCGTGAGTTGCATAGCAACCCCAAGATCAGCTGCGCGGGCTAAAGCTTTGGGCTCGCGAACGCCCATTAAAACCGCCATCATCACGCCCACAACTCCGGCTACTCGCGCGCCGTAAGCAAATACATCAGACAAAGTCTGATACTCACGGCCACTGGCGTCCCAAGCAAAGCCCTCGAGCAGCGCTTCTAGCAAAGTTCTTGGAAGTTGATGTTGCGTGACAATGCGTTGGAGCACGCGATCAACTGTGCGTTCCTGAGGTTCCCCTCCGTAAATCCCGTCGAGACGCCTGTGCAACTCCACTAAGGCGGCGTCAGCATCATCGCCTTCATCAATGAGGTCGTCAGCCTCGCGGCAAAAGGCATAAAGCCCACAGGCATCATTGCGCAGTGTGGGTGGAAGCAGTTGGGACGCCACCCAAAATGATCGACTTCCTCCAGACAGCGTCTGACGACAATGCGCCAGATCGGTGTGCGGGGTAGGTAGTTCAGCGAGTTTTGAGTGTAGCGGCATGAGGCACGACTTCATCGAGTACTTTGGCGGAGGAAATAACACCGGGTATGCCGGCTCCGGGGTGGGTTCCGGCACCCACGAGGTAGAGGCCATCAAAGTCTTCACTTTGGTTATGGGGTCTAAACCAAGCGCTTTGACTGATCCGGGGTTCGAAGCTAAATCCAGCGCCTTTAAAGGAGTTCAAGCGATTCTGAAAATCCAAAGGCGTCAGCAGCCTAGAGGTCATAATACGGTTCGAAATGTCGGGTAACACGGTCTCTGCTAAGCGTGTTTCGATTGCTTGGCGAAATGTTTCGGCGTGCTCTTGCCAGTCGACGCCTGCATCAAGGTGAGGTACGGGAACGAGGGCATAAAATGTATCGCAACCTTCAGGAGCCATGGAGCTGTCTGTGGCAGTCGGTCGGTGTAAATACAAGCTGAAGTCTTCGCTCAGTATTTTGTGCTTGAAAATATCTTTGAGCAGACCTTCATAGCGAGGTCCCAGCAAGACCGAGTGGTGCGGCACATCTTCGTAACGACCTTGAGTGCCGAAATACCAGACAAAGAGGCCATTGGAGTAGGCAGCTTTGTCCAGCCTTTTATTGGTCCAGCGTTTGCGCTTGCTCTCAGGCAGCAGATGTCTGTACGTCCACGCGGAGTCGGCATTGGACACCACAATATCGGCGGCTAATTCGCTACCGTTTTTCAGAGTCACGCCCGTTACCTGTCGCCCCTCGGTATTAATCTGAGCAACTTCGGTGTTGTAGAAAATATGATTCCCTTGTCCCTCAATCAACGATACAAAGCCATCGACCAAGCGCCCTGTGCCACCCATCGCAGACCACACCCCGAAGCTTTGTTCGAGGTGGGAAATGAGCGAATAAATGCCGGTCACCGAAAAGGGGTTGCCGCCGATTAGCAGGGGGTGAAAGCTCATCACCTGACGTAAATAAGGGTCCTTAATATAGCTTGATACAAGGCTGTAAACGCTTCGGTCGCTGCGTAATCGAATGAGCTGCGGCAAAAACCGAATGAGTTGCCAAAGGCTGTCAAAAGATTTGAATCCAAGTCGCTCAAAACCCACGCGGTAGCGCTGTTCGCTGGCGTCTAGATACTTAAGGTAGCCCTCTGCGTCGGCTTCATTGAAGGTTTTAATTTGCTTAATGTTGCTGTCACGGTCACCCGAGTAGTCGAAACTTCGGCCGTCGTCGAAGCGAATTCTGAAGAAGGGATCCATGGGGCGTAAGTCAACGTCATCACTTAGGTTGCGACCGCAGAGCTCCCACAACTCTTCGAGCAAGAAGGGTGCTGTAATAATCGTTGGGCCCGCGTCGAAGGTAAAGCCATCTTGATGATAAACATAGGCTCGGCCTCCGGCGGCATCGAGCTTCTCAAGAATGGTGACGCGGTAGCCTCTTGCGCCCAGTCTTACTGCAGCGGCCAATCCGCCAAAGCCGCTTCCGATGACAATGGCATGGGGGCGCTCATCAAGCGGTCCGAGATTTTGGGTGCCAAGCTTAGTCAGATCAAGCTGGTTGTTCATTATTTTTGACGCTCTTTTGTGTCAAGCAGCACTGACAGTCTATCAGTCCAAAGCGCCAGTGAATAGCGCCGGTATAGCGCCTATAAAGTCGCTTGAATAATGTCGGCAAAAGGAGCCGGGTCTTCTTCATGCCCTAAGTGACCGAGGTCAGGAATTTTGTACAGTTTTGAGCAGGCGACAAATTCTGAAAGGCGCTCAGATTGCCAGGGAGATACGGTGCGATCATTGCTGCAGGCAATGAGGTGAAGTGGAGTGCGAAGGCTAGGTAGAAGTTGGCGCTGATTGCCTAAGTCCCAGCCTGCCATCATTTTTAACGTTCCGGTCACATGGTCTGGTCTCGAGATCAGCTCTCGGTAACACCGCATCATTTGAGCGCTGGGGTTGGAGCCTGTTTCGACGAGCATGTTCCTAACAGGGCGATTAAACAGGCCGTGAGCGGCGGTGACATAAGCTAACAACCGAGATTTAGACAGCCACTGCGCCAAACGGTTAAATACGGGCGCCGCCGCAGACCCAAAGGGGAGAAAAGCGCCGTTTATCGAAATGATAGCGGCTGGTGAAAACTGTGCATGGAGGGTCAGGTGGGTCGCAATAACAGCGCCTGCTGAGTGGCCTACCAAAAGTTTGGGCCGAATGCCTAAGGCCTGAAGCAAGCCCTGCAGTCGGCGAGCGAAGCCCTCTATACAGACCTCCTCAGGGGGCAACGCACTGCTAAACCCCTGGCCGGGCAGATCAGGCATGACTAGGGTAAATCGATCGGCCAGTTTGTCTGCGAGTGCCGCCCAGCTGTGTGAGGAGGCACCTGTGCCGTGGATCATCAGCACCGCAGGTCCCACCCCCCGGGTTTGAACGTGCCATTCGACACCGTCCACCGATATAAACTGACTGTACTGACGATTGGGCCAAAATTTGGGGAGGTCAAGGGCGTTCAATTTACAGCCTCGGCAGATCGAACCATGTTGCGTAGCCCCTGAGCATCAGCCTGTGGCATGGCGAGATAGCGTCCCCCCAAAGCTGCGGCAAGTTCTCGCGCTTTTTCTTGGGCTCGGGGTGAAGCGTCTATTACTAGGGCTCGACTATTCAACGCGCGAAACTGTTTCGCAGCGGCCATGGCCTCTTCTTTTGCACGCTGTCTACCTGGCGTGCCATCTCGAGCAATGTTCGCCACACCGTCGGTCAGAAAAACTGCAGTGGGAGTGGCGCCATCGCGCATGATTTGCTCTGACAGCACTGTGGTGAGTTCTACTGCGTGGGCGAGGGGCGTACCGCCGCCGCCGGGGAGGGCTGCCAAAGCCTTTTTTGCGCGGACCAGAGAGCGCGTGGGCGGTAGTAAAAGCTCGGCTTTGTCGCCTCGAAATGCAATGAGGGCAACGCTATCACGCCGGCTGTAGCAATCAGCCAGTAACAGTTCTACCGCACCCTTAGCCTCAGCCATTCGATGCATGGCGGCGGATCCCGACGCGTCGACTACAAACAGCGTGGTGCTCTCGCGCTGGTGTCGAAAACGCGTTGTCCTAAAGTCTGACGGTTTAATGAGCAGCTGTCCCTGCTGCCCGGGATTGGCTTGTCGTCGACGTAGAGTCTGCCAAGGAGCGGCGGCTCTCAGTGTTGCCATTAAGTTGAGTCGGGACCCTCTGCGGGGATCTCCGGGCTCAGTACCCACTGGGCGCCCACGCTGTTTGTGCCGTTGCTGTGACCCTGACTTACCACCGGCGGAACTTTTTCCTCGGGGCTGGTGGCCCTGACGAAGCGACGCGAGCAATCCGGCGGGTATGTGGGCAATGGCCGATTCAATGACGGCGTCTAGAGGAGGTGTTACTTCGGATTGTTCGTTGTTGCTGGGAGATTCCGGCTCCTCTGACTGCGCTTCCTGAGGCTCAGGCTCGCTTGCCTCGTTGTCATCATCCTCGGGAGGGAGTTCGGGTAATCGTGTTGCTCGATGTGCCAATGACATAATGACCGCGCGCTCTAAATCGGCTTCTGTGGCGGCACTGCGGTCGTTAATCGCCGCAAGAATTTTCATCAATCGAGAAGCAATAACCATAGCGCGCGGGGATTCAATTCCCAAGGCTAACGTCGTGACCGCTAGCGCCTCGGTCAGATCGTCTGAAAGGGTCACTGACGTCCAGTTGGCCTGGGCGTTGAGTAAACGTGCACTGTCGATATCGCTGGGTAAGGCGTCGTGAACGCTTAGGCTAGTGAGGTCTACTCGCAGTCCCAACCGCTCTGTAAGAGCGGTCTGAGGTTGTTCGCCCTCAAGACCCTCATCGAGAGCAATAACCCCAAAAGCCGCGGGCACAGTCTGACTGAGACCCTCTCGAGCCAATCGCAGGTTTCCTGTGTCTAGGGCGCTACAAAGGTGCGCAATGGTCTGACGCTGAACACGCTCAGCCATGGTTAACGTGATGACGCCGCCATGGCTCTGGGCCAGAAGTCCTGTCTCCCAATGTAACTTGCCGGTGGCGAGGGTCTGTGTAAGTTCGATACCACCCAGCAAGCGGGCTTCTGGGGCATGCAGAGGAATGCGCTTGGCGATCCTGTTGAGCTGCCAATCTTCAGCCAGTTCAAGAAAAAGGGTTCGCACTGGCCCTGGTGAGCTGCGAACCCATATCCCACCCAGCGCGTGGGGCGCTACCGAAAATGCGGCTAGAGCTTCCTCGGCAAGTGCCCAGTGACTCGACGCCGACGTTGGCATCATGAGGCTTCCATGGACTCCAGCACGCGGGCAATACGGCTATCACTGCCGGCTTCGTCCAGCGGGTCGCGGCGCAGTCGGTGGCGCAATACCATGGGTGCCACACTGCGAATGTCCGCGCAGGTTAGCAGATCTTTTTTGTTGAGTGCGGCGAGGGCGCGTCCCGCCCGCAAAAGCGTTAACTCACCGCGCAGGCCGTCAGTGCCCAGCTGCAGGCACAGGGAGGCGGCAAATTCGAGAACCTCATCTGGCGTGCTGACCAATCCGACTCGATCCCGCGCTTGTTCTATTCGGCGTCGTTGCGCAGACTCTTTGCGCCGCCATTGTTTAATAAAACTTTCGGGGTCTTGCTCGTAACGATCACGCTGGCGAATAATTTCAACTCTGGATTTCACATCCTGCGGCGTCGATACATCGACTGACAGTCCAAATCGATCCAGCAGCTGGGGACGGAGTTCTCCTTCTTCGGGGTTACCACTTCCGACCAAAACAAAGCGAGCCGGGTGGCGAATACTGAGACCTTCGCGTTCAACCACGTTTTCACCAGAAGCTGCGACATCAAGCAGCGCATCAACGATATGATCTTCCAGCAGATTGACTTCATCAATGTACAAAAAACCGCGATGGGCGCGGGCTAATAGTCCGGGCTCAAAAGCCTTCTCGCCGGCATGTAATGCGCGCTCAATATCAAGAGCTCCGATGACGCGATCTTCCGTCGCGCCCAACGGCAGGTCGACTACCGGGATGCCTACGGTAGCGGTTTTTTTCGGCGCCGATTTTTTATCGTGTTGGCAGCTCTCACAGTGACCTGCGGGTGGGCGCTCGGGGTCACAGTTATATGCGCAGTTGGCGATGACAGGAATCTTTGGCAGTAGTGATGCGAGTGCTCTGATTGCCGTAGACTTGCCCGTTCCACGGTCACCCATGATGAGTACCCCACCCACGCCTTGATCAACGGCGGCGATGAGTAGTGCCAGTTTCATGTCTTGCTGAGCGACAATAGCGGTGAAAGGGTAGGGTGCTGCCATCCGAAATTTCCGTTGTGAAACTGAGGCTTATAAGTGTAAACCACAATTAACATAAAAAGTGTAACAATAGACGAACAATATTGTGGCTGTGTAGGGAAAGTTTATGAGTTTAGAGAAGGCGATCGCTGCCGACATTCATTGTTTTACGGTGGCGGGCGGCGCGCAATTGAGTTGCTATCGCTCACAGCCCGAGCACTTAGACCCTGATGCCCGCCCGCTGGTTTTGCTCCACAGCATTAATGCGGCTCCAAGTGCTATTGAAATGAAGCCGTTATTTGATCACTTTGCCGGTTCCCGAGTGGTTTATGCACCGGATCTGCCAGGGTTTGGTCAGTCTCAGCGCGGTGATTTGCCGTACTCTCCAGATTTTTATGCTCAGGTAATCAGTGACTTCTTGGGCCAAATTGATGGCCCTGCGCCCGATGTGGTGGCGCTGTCGCTGACAGGAGAGTTCACAGCCCGGGCGTTGCGGGACAACAGCCCGGAGATTCACTCGCTGACTTTGATTTCGCCAACCGGACTGGGGCGCAATCAGCCGCCTTCTGCGGAGGCGGGTGCGCGTATCAACCGTATTCTCAATATTGGATGGTTGAGTCGAGGGCTGTGGCGAGCTTTGGTCTCCCGTCGCAGTATTCAGTATTTTTTAAATAAAGCGTTCTATGGTCCAGTGCCTAAAGCTCTGGTTGACTATGCGGTAGCAACCACACGAGAACCCGAAGCAGCCCGCGCGCCGTTTGCTTTTTTGACCATGCAGTTGTTCACCACCGATGCGTTGACGTTGTTGTATCAGCCGTTGAGGGTGCCGACACTTTTGTTATATGACCAGGATCCCAATATCGGTTTTGAGTGCGTACCAGAACTGCTCGAAAGTAACGATTTAGTTAGTGTGCAGAAAATAGTCCCTACCTGCGGCCTGCCGCAATGGGAGCGGCCGGAAGAAACCGTTGAGGCGCTAATTCGATTTTGGAGCGAATCGGCGTAGCTGCGACGTCAGCCAATTCGCGTCATGGGCGTCCTCGAGGAGCGCTTGTGCGGCGAGTCGGCCCGATAAGGTGGCCATAGGAACGCCAGGCCCCGGATGGACCGAGCCCCCGGCAAGATACAACCCTGAAACTTTAGTTCTTGAATTGGGGCGCGTGAAGCTAGAGAGCGGCCCATGAGTGGCCTGTCCATAAAGGGAGCCGCCACTACCGGGGAATCGAGTTGCAAAATCCTGTGGGTTGGCCATGCGACAGGTGGCGGAGTTAAGAGACAATTTCAGCCCACACTCCGCGAGCACTGCCTCGGTCCGCGCGGTTATCTCGGACATTTGCTCTCGGGTCCAAGTGCTCAGATCTCCGGTGGCGGGTGCGTTCACGAGTACGAGTAAGCGCTCGTAGCCCTCGTGGTGGCCGGCCATCAACCGGTCTTGAGCGCAAACGTAGACAGTGGGGCGCTCGGCTACGCTTTTGTCTTCAAACAGCGTGCTGAATTCTTTGGGATAGTCCTCATCAAAAAATACGTTGTGATAACTCAAAGGAAATCCAGCAGCATCTGCCCTCAAACACCAGGTGACGGCGGATAAACCTCGTTGCTCCACAGGTGTGCCCCGGGTGGCCAGAACAACATCAGGACCCAGGCAGCCGGTTGCTAATGCGCTGCGGTCACCGTTGAAAATGACGTCATCGGCGTGCAGTGATTCACCGCTTTCCAGAGTAACGCCGGTCACGTGGCCGTTCTCGGTATTGATCTTCGTGACTCTGCTACTCAACTTAAATTGAGCGCCGCGTTCTTCCGCTAAATTTTGCATGGCTCGCGCCAAAGAAGTCATGCCGCCGGGTAGTACCCATACACCCTGTTGCTCTGCGTGCGTAATCAGCAGTAACGTCGCTGGGGCCCTGAGTGGTGAGGACCCAACATAAGTGGCGTAGCGCCCAAACAGCTGGCGTAGGCGTGGGTCTTTTAAATAACCCCCCAAGGCACGCCACAAGGTTTGGTGAGGCCTCAATGCGAGCATTTCACTGAATTTAGTCAGTCCTATGCGCAGCCCGAGAGTTAGTGGGTTGGGTTGGGGAGCGGCCATAAAACTGTCTTTCAGCAGTTCGAATATTTGGCCCGAATCTCGGCAAAGTTGCAGGTAACCCTCGGCGTCGGCGCTGCCCGCTAATGCGGCGATATCTGCTGCGGTCACCTGTGGGTCTGCATGTAAGTCGATTGAAGCGCCACTCGTCCACCAATGGCGGGCGAGAGTGGTGAGGGGTTTGAATGGGAGTCGATTGGAAAATTGGGCTCCCGCATTAGCAAACAGTTCATCGAAGACCCAGCGCATGGTAAATACCGTGGGCCCGGCATCAATCCAATGTTCACCCGATCGTACCTGATGCATTTTTCCGCCGACTGCAGGTGCGGCTTCCAATACGGTGACAGCGCGACCCGCAGCTGCAAGCTCCACTGCAGCGGCCAGCCCACCTGCGCCGGCGCCAATCACAATGACGTGTTGCTTGCTCATTTCGCCACCACGCTGCGCATTTGGTATTTACGGGTTACGGCGTATTGATGGTAGATGATTAAGGTCAGGCCGGTGATCAAGGGTACCGCCCAGAGCCCGGGGGTTAGCGCCAGTTCGGGCATCAGCCGCACGGCACCGAAGGCAAAAAACGCGGTATACACTGATATGCCAGCACCAACGAGGCTCTTGATGTGCTCTTTGATAAAATCATAGGGGTTGGGCTCGGGCTTAAAAATGAACCAATAATTCGTTGCAACAGTGGCAAAGCCCACCACGGACAGCCCCATCATCATCGGCTGTTGCACCCAGTACCCCTGCATGAGGCAGGTTGTTGAGGCCACTAACAGTGCAATCTGCAGTAGGTTGTTGGTCCGTGTCCCAGTCGCGCGATGGTTTTTCCTATGGCGCAGGGCGAGGCGCCCATGCCACGCTAGATTCACTGTGAGCGTAGCCAAATAAAGCATTAACCAACCAAAAATAGCACGCACCATTAGAGGGTCAGAAAAAACCGCGTGTTCCACCAGATGTGGATGGGTGGCGACAGGATCTAGCAGTGTTGTGGTTGCGATGCCCACTGCAGTAATCCCAGTGGCTAAAAGGGTGTTGATGAATATGCGGCCAAAGCGGCGGTGATTGGCACCCCCTTTGCGCCCGCCAACGGGTATCCAAAACGTAACAAGGCCAACTGTCCCCGTGGCGATATGGATAGTGACCAAAGTCATAAAGATGTCATGGGTCGACACCATCAAATAGCCCTCTCATACTGTTGGATCTGTTGTCGTGGCGTACCACTATGTCTCATAGCAAGCCTTTTGTCCCTCCCCACCCTCAACCGTTGCCTGCGCTGCCTGCCCTCGCGCGGGTTTTGTGGCACGGAGATGGCAACCTTCTGGAATTGCTGCCCGGCGCGGCTTACAGGTTTGATTTTGGCAATTTGGGTTATTCCCGGCGCTCGACGGTTCTGTTCAATCAGCCGGGGTTGGTGCGAGAAATTTTGCGCGATGACGGCAGCCGGTTCCCCAAGAGTGACTTGATGGTCAACGCCCTTGAGCCTCTGATTGGGCAGTCTATTTTTGTCACTGACGGGGCGCGCTGGAAGCGCCAGCGAGGCATGATAGATCCGGCATTTTCTCAGCTCCGTGTCAGTCACGCATTCGAGGCGATGCAGTCTGCAGTTCATGACCATTTGGAAATTCTGGACGGTCATGCTGAGAGTGGCGAGAGCTTTTCCCTCGATATGGCCATGAGTCATCTGACTGCGGATGTCATTTGCCGAACGATCTTTTCGACGCCGCTGGCCACAGGTGTTTCCAGCGATGTTTTTGAAGACTTCACCGAGTTCGAGCAGTCGGTTGCACAGGTCGATATTTTTCGCCTCATTTTTCAAAAGGCTTGGGCAAAAGTGCCGCAGCTGCCGAGGGTGTTGGCCGCTTGTCAGCGTATCCGTGGGCACCTTGGTGATTTGCTGGATCCCCACTTGCAAAACCCCGCCGCCTTTAATGACATAGCCAGTGAGGTCATTGCGGCCAAAGACAGCGTCACCGGAGCTGCGTTCACACGTGAAGAGTTGATCGACCAGTTGGGCGTGTTTTTTTTGGCAGGGCATGAAACTTCCGCCAGCGCGCTGACTTGGGTTTTCTATGTGCTGGCTGAGCAGCCCACCCTCGTTGCTCGGTTGCGCACTGAACTCGACAACGTCGTTGGGGCGGGGGCGATTGATTTTAGCCACGTCAAACAACTGCCACTGGTCCGAGCCGTTTTTAAGGAGACGCTTCGGCTCTATCCACCCATTACCTTCATTCCTCGGGTCGCCCTTGAAAATTGTCATGTTGGTCCGAGAAAGTTGCGCCGCGGGGCTTTGGTCATGGTGTCTCCATGGACCCTTCATCGGCATCAGGAGTACTGGGAGAACCCTAATGCCTTCATCCCCGATCGCTTCCTTGCTGAAGGTGAGGGCTCGATTCAAGAGGGGGCCTATATTCCATTTGGCGTTGGGCCGCATACTTGCATTGGGGCAGGGTTTGCGCAGGCAGAGGCGATTTTGATCATTGCTGAACTGGTGCGCCGCTTTGACTTTCGCCGTGCAGATACGAGGCCCGTGAGGCCAGCTGCGCGTTTGACGACGCGGCCTGCTGAACAAATCAGGCTGCATTGTCGCCGCCTGTAATGGCTTCAGCCGAAGGCTGCGACCATAGGGGTGCGATGTCTCGCTGACACGCCTCCCCAAGTGATATCCCTTCGATAAGCGCCGGTTTCAAAATAGGCCAAGATAGTGGCGTCATTAACAAGAAGGGGAGGGGGTCTCGCCACGACCAGACAACATCGGCTACGCTCCAACACAATTTTAGTCGTCGCCAAAATTCTTTCAAATTGCCCTTGAACAGCGCGGCGTAAGCTTCTGTCAGCGTGCTGTAGCGCCACTGCCATGCCTCATTTTTGTGGCGCTTAATGGCTATCTTCCGGTCTGTGATGAGCGCGGCACCGAGGCTTTCTGAATCAAAAAAATGGATGCCACTTGTGAGGCGAGGGTTGCATTCTATGGCTTGGGGAACCCCCGAAGTATCAACGATAAAATCGAAAGCAATGAAGCCACTGTAATCCATGTCTTGGGTAAATTGGTGTATCCACTGCTGCACTCTTTCCGCAATATCGCCCGTAATGCGTTCAAAACAAATCGCTACGGTGCCGGCAAAGATGGATCCTTTATAGACATTGGTCGCTTGAACTTCTCCGGCCTTCACCATGCTGAGGCTACTAACAACATCGCCGATAACCGCCTGCTGCACTAGCACATCGGCGCTGTTGCTTTTTAATACATCGCCGGCGCAATGAAACTCTACGTCAATGCCAGAGCAGCCATTGATCGGCTTCGTGACGTAATCGAAGGTTTCAGTCAAGGTGGCCGCTAAAGGAGAGTTAGCAAGTGCCGAGCGGGGAGCCGCCAGAGATTTTTGCACAGCGCAATTTATAAATGCGGCCTTATCGGCCAAGGTGCGATAGAGATCTACCTTGGGACCCAATAGAGCAACCTGAGGGGGCAAGTGCTCGCGAATGGCCAGTACGTAATGTGCCTCTTCTGATACGGGGACAACCAGGTCGACGCCTTCCCTTGCGATTAATGCGAGTAGTGCTGCTTGGTAGGCTTCAGGGTTGCTATTGGGGGCCGGGAGTCTAAAGGTTTGAGCGACATCTTTAGACACGCGGCTCACGTGCCATGCAAATGGCTCGGCGACGATGACGCGATAACCCTGCGTTCGTAACGCTCTTGCAACAGATAGCGCCTTAGGGAGTCTGCCTAGGGTTAAGAGTGCTGTCGGCACGATCTCCCCCCTGACCTGAGTTCGGTCCTTCCGGGAAAACTTATCGGTCGCTGCAGGACGCAGATCGTTTTGTTATTTCTTAAATGCATCAGGGCTAACCCACAAAAGCTGCGCGAGCCTGAAAAGATGACATATTTAACCCTCAAACTGAAGTGAGGCGGTTCTGGCGGTTTGCGTAAGCTTCCGTGCTAACGCTCAGCGGGGCTGTCAATCTTGGTTGTGTTTTTTGGTGAACCGCTCAGATCGTGCAAGATAAGGTAAAGCGCGGGGATGAGGAGCAGTGTCACTGAGGTAGCGAAAATAACACCAAACCCCAGCGATACCGCTAGAGGCACGAACGGAGCGGTGGCGAGGTCGGCGTTAAGCATGAGTGGCAGTAGGCCCACAAAGGTTGTGACTGAAGTCAGAAAAATAGGTCTAAAGCGCGAGACACCGGCGAGAGTGACTGCCTGTGCGACGCTGAGCTTCACGTCTAGGCGACGCTTGTTAATAAAGTCTACGAGAACCAGGCTGGCGTTGATAACGACGCCCGAGAGCGCGACGATGCCAAGTATTGAAAAGAAGACCAAGTCGTAGCCAAGTATAAAGTGCCCCAGCACAGCGCCAATAAAGCCAAAGGGGATGCTGGCCATGACCACTAAAGGTTGCAGATAGGATTTCAACGGAACTGCCAGCAGGGTGTAAATGATGATGAGTGCCAGCAAGCTTGTTCGCGCTAGTCCCGACAACGCGCTAGCCCGCTCCTCAGCCTCACCTGCCAGGGAAAACGTTGTGCCCGGATACTCGGATTCAAGCCGGGGGATGTGCTGACTTTCAATCAGTCGTAGTACGGATTCAGGTGCGATTCGCGTGCGGTCTGCATAGGCCGTTACGTTGATCGTCCGCTGCCCATCCACCCGGCGAATGGTGGCGTTGCCAGCACTGAGTTGGGCGCTGGCCACTGTTTCAATCGGTACCTCTGCACCATTGGGGAGTCGAATGTACAGTTGGTTGTAGTTATCGAGTGAACGACGATCTGATTCAGGATATCGGACCATAATGCGCATGTCGTCTCGTCCACGCTGCACGCGTTGAGCCTCTGCGCCGTAAAATGCATGCCTGACCTGAGTGCCTAAATCAGCTTGGGTTAAGCCCAATGATTCAGCCTCTGGTCTCACTCTTACGACTAATTCCTGCTTTCCTGCCCGGTAACTATCGCTGATGTCGTAAATGGCATCAAAGCTTGAGAGAACCTCGGTCAGAGCTGCAGCAGCCTCACTCATCACCTCAAGATCTTTGCCGCGAATTTGAATATTGATGTCTTCTCCAAGGGACACAGCTGACGCAGTAAAGCTTTTCTCAATGACGTCGGGAATATCTGGCGTAAGCTCTCGCCAGCGTCTCGCTGCTTCTTTGGGTGTCATACCTCCGCGCTCGCCATGGGGAAGCAAGGTGATCGACATCTCGGCAATGTGGCTACCAGATTCGGAACTTCCTGAGATTTCGCTCTTACTGATGGGCAGACCAATAGTTTTAAATTGGTTGATGACGGCGGAAGCACCCTTCGGCAGGTCTTGGTTTAGTTCTGCTATGAGTTGGTCTGCAGAGGTTTGAACGAGCTCCAGAGCCTTTGTTGTTCTCTCAACCGGGTAGCCCTCTGGCAACTCCAGGCTGGCATAGATTTCATTGCCCGACACGGTCGGGAAAAATTGAAAGATAACCCGCCCACTAGCCAAAAGCCCAAGGATGATGATCAGCGCTGCCAGTGCGGCGCCTAGGGTGGCGTAACGGTATTTCAGTACATAGGACAGTGCCTGTTGATACTGACGCTGAGCGAAACGCTCCAAACCGTCTGACACTTTTTCTTGGAAAGATTCCCAGCGCCGCCCAATAGCTGATGTGCCACGCTCCTTGCTTCGGTGAGCCAGGTGCGCGGGCAGTACCAGCTGCGACTCAACAAGGCTAAAGACCAAACATAAGAGCACGGTCCATCCGATAGCGCCAAAAAAACTGCCTAACATGCTATCGACGGTTACTATAGGGATGAATGCCGCCATGGTTGTCAGCACGCCAAAAAATACGGGGATTGCCACCTCTGTGGTGCCATTGACGGCGGCTTCCTGAGAATCCTGAGTAAAACCCTCATGGGTGTGTATTCGTTCCCCGACCACGATGGCGTCATCGACTAAAATCCCCAGTGACAGTAAAAACCCCATAAGCGACAGCGTGCTGATGCCCAAGTCAGCAGAGGGAAAGAATGCGATAGCGCCGAGGATAGAAACCGGGATACCGGCGGTCACCCAAAGTGCCAAGCGCACTCGTAAAAATAGAGCGAGGGTGAGGATCACCAGTAACAGGCCGCCGGTGGCGTTATTTATCAGCGTCGACAATCGGTCAACTAAATCATCGGCCTCGTTACTCCAGATGCGTAACTCGAGACCGGAGGGGAGGCTACGCTGCTTTACCTCAACGAAGTCAGTGAGATCCCTAGCCATGGCTAGGGTGTTGTCTTTCCCTAAACGCCATACCTTGAGGAGCTGTGTAGGGCGACCATCAAACATCGCAGACAGCTCCTGCTCTTCGAATCCATCACGGATGACGGCGATGTCTCGTAACAGTATGCGCGTGCCATTTGAGTTTGTGATCACGGGTACGTCTTCGAGTTCGCGCCCGGTATACCGCTGTGCGGTACTGCGTAGTCGAATCTCTCCCGCATCACTTTTGATCGACCCTCCGGGAATATCAATGCTACTTTGCCGAATCGCCTTGGCTACAGCCTCCAGCGTTAATCCGTGGCGCCGCAGGGTGAGTTCTGGGATTTCAACGGAAATTTCGTCGGGTCGAACATACATGGTGTCGACTAAACTGACTGACGAAATTTCAAGAATTTCTTCCCGCAGAGATTCGGTGAGGTTTTTCAATGATCGTTCGTCAGTGTCTCCTGAGATGGCGAGATACATCACCACCGAGCGTAAACTGACTGAAGCAACTACCGGTTTTTCGGTATTGGCAGGAAAGGTCGATATCGCATTGACTTGAGCTTTTACATCATCGAGGACACGGTCTTGAAAGGATGCATTGGTGAGTTCTAGAGCGACAACACAGCGATTTTCTGCTGCGGTGGTCTTCACCTTGTCGATACCTTCAATTCCCTGCACCGCCTCTTCAATGCGAATACACACACCGGTTTCAACCTCTGAGGGTGCTGCGCCTAAGTAGGGGACGCTTACCGTGATAGTCGGAACGTCAATGTTAGGAAATTCTTCCTTTCTGACCTCGATTAAACCCAGCAATCCGCCAACGACCAATGAAAACATCAGTAGGTTAGCTGCGATAGGGTTCCTTACGAACCAACTGATGAGGGCTTTCACAACCTGCCGCTCAGTCGACTAATGTCACGGGCATGCCATCGACCACGTACTGCAGGGGAGAAAGGCAGATTTTTTCTCCGGCTAGAAGGCCAGAGGTCACTATCGCGCGTTCATTTTCATAACGCAGTACCTCTATTGTCCTAGCGTGCAGCGTGTTTTCAGGGGATACGACTAGCACCTGGTTCCCTTCGCGGACCGCGGAGCTCGGTATGATCGCAGCGTTGTCTACGGTAACTCCTACGATCTCGGCTTTGACAAAGAGGCCTACGGGGAGGTCGACTTCGTACTGGCTTATTGGATTGTTCACTTGAGCGACGACATAAACGACGCGGCTCAGCTGGTCTATTTGACCCTCTGAGCGAACTAGTGTGGCATTCCACCGGTGCTGCTTACCCGCGTAGTCCGCGGTTAGGGTGACCTTGGGCGCAGCGCTGTGGGTATAAATTCCGCTCTCAAGAATCGTAGAGTCCAAAAAACCAAGTTGGCGGTCGGCCAGCGGGAGGCGAACTTCAAGTTGCTCAGTTGCGTAGAGCTCAGCAATCGTACCCCCACGCTGTACAAACTGGCCGATGTCGACGCTTTCTGCTGCAACACGGCCGTCATAGGGCGCTCTGATTGCGGTTCTATCAAGATTTAGCTGTGCAGTTGAAAGCTGTACTTTGGCATCTGCCAATGCCGCTTGGGCGACACCCGCTGAGCGGCCAGCAGCTCGCAGCTGTGATTCACTCACCATATCTTGTTGCGACAGGGCGATGAGGCGCCGGTTTTCTGCTACGAAGTAGTCTGCCTCAACCTCGGCGCGCTGTAGGTTTGCTACCGCCTGTAAATGAGAATTTTTGTAGTCTTGGGGGTCAATGCTTAGCAGTAGATCATTACTGTAAAAGCGTCCGCCGCTTCGCAGTGCATCACTGACGTTAATGACTTCCCCCGATACCTGTGCGACGAGGTTAGTCTGTATGCTGGGTTGTACAGTTCCCTCCGAGCGCACGCTTAGCGGGAAGGCTTCAAGCTTTATCTCTAGACTGCGCACAGCGATTGCATTGCTTTCGCCCGTTGTCGTATCAATCTGGGGTTTTGAATCAAGTAATATCGCGGTAATAATCGCAGCCACGGCGATGAAAGCCAGAGGGTAGACAACGCGACGACGCAGCCATTCCTTCGAGGGCCCTCTAATGTCCTCAGTACTCATGTTTGTCCTAGGTTTTTGGTGCGTGCTTTACGTTTAGGATTGGGCCGGTTGGCAGTGCCCTTCGTGGGACCAGTTTAGCACTAACTCCCGGACTTTTCTGGCCTCTGAATCTTTATACCGTTACTCTCAAATGGGTATGCCGTCATCAATAGCGTGCTCTCGCTCGGCAGGTGTTGCCACCCCGGGCACATGATAAAAACCATTTAACGCCGATTGACCTGTAAGTTCATTGCCTGAGTCGCCATAAAAAGTCCCGTACCACTTCCGGTTGTTCAGGAAGGGGCCTTCGGTTTTCATGGCCATGGGCTTGAGCGCGGGCGCTTTGTGCTGCCAAATTTCAAAATCTTTTGAGAACGCCTCTAGAGCGCCTGCCTGAACCTGCCGTGCCATATCGTAATCCTCGGGACCTACAGTTTCGCCCTGAGCCTTTACCAAACAACCATGCCACGCTTTTATTCGACCATCTCCTACCGGAGTGTTAGCGATCATTTCAAACTGCGTCGTGTCCCCCCAAACCTGCTTGCTGAGAAGTACGCCAGGCCCGGTGTACCACGTGGTGGTGTAGAGCATCACACCGCCATAGAGGGCCATGGCTCCACCCTGACGTTGAATGAGCACGTGTCCTTTTATTTCGTTCTCAAAATACTCGCAGGGCGCGCCGTGGGTTGGCCCCAAGTGACGATTGTCCGCCATGTTATCGAGAACCTCCTGAGGGTGGATGTCCAGCTCGGGAAGATGATCTAGGTTCCAATGCACCCATCCGGCTTCATCCCATTGCTGAAGGTACGGAGCCGGATAAAGGGGAGCCTCGCCTTGTTCATCAAACCACATCATGATGCAGCCCATATTATCGACTACGGGGTAGGACCTGATTGAGGCTGACTTTGGGCAGGGCCCATCGTGGTAGGGAATGTCATCGACATCGCCCTCAGCGTTATAACGCCACCCATGGTAAGGGCAACGAATCGCATCGCCTTCGATGCGTTTACCGCCGACATCTGCAACGATTAACATCGCGCTGCTGTTTTTGCCGAGGTGCGTTCCCATGTGTTTACAGTAGGCGTCGAGCATGACGGGCTTGCCACTTTCGCCGCGGTAAATGACAAAGTCTCGGTCAAAAAAAGTAACGCCAATCGGGCCGCCGTCTATTTCTCGGCTCTCTGCTACGACAAACCAGCCCCTGGGGAAGGTGTTGGGGCCTAAACCATATTCAGCTGCTTTTGCCACTTTAATTCTCCTTTCTTTCCAAGCTAAGCCTGAGTTTCTAGCAGGTGTGACCAGGATTGCATTCTCACTCAAGTAAGGTAAATGCAAAGCGCAGGCTGGGTCAAAATTTGCCGACTAAGGGTTCTAAACAAAAAGGACGATGACATCATGTGATTGTGAGGTAAGCATGTGTTGTCATTCTTCAAAGGGTGGCGCTGAACTTGTCTCGGGAGCTAACAGACCTTATGGAAGACTCAGATTCGCTGATTGCTTTTCGAGAGGAGGTGAAAGCTTGGCTGAGAGCCAGTTGTCCGCTTTCCCAGCGCCGGCCAATTGTTCAGAAGGAGCAGATATGGGCTGGCCGACAGCGACACTTTCATAGCGAGGATGCACGTCGCTGGTTTGAAGCAGCTAGAGATCGAGGTTTTACTGCACCTGAATGGCCGGTACGTTACGGCGGAGCAGGTTTAAGTGTTACTGAGGCCTCAATATTGCGGGAAGAAATGCAGGCTTTGGGCTGCCGTCCGCCACTGTATGACCAAGGCCTCTGGATGCTGGGTCCTACATTGTTAGTGTTTGGGAGCGAGGCCCAAAAACAACAGCATTTGCCTGCAATCTGCCGAGGTGAGATTCGCTGGGCTCAGGGGTACTCAGAGCCCGCTGCGGGTTCAGACCTGGCTAACCTGCAGACGAAAGCAGAGGATGATGGCGACTTTTTTAGGGTTAATGGCTCAAAGATTTGGACAACAAAGGCTGACGAGGCGGATTGGATCTTTTGCCTTGTGCGAACAGACGACTCAGGCCCCAAGCAGCAGGGCATAAGCTTTCTTCTCATTGACCTTGCAACCCCCGGTGTCTCGGTTTCCCCCATACCGTTAATCAGTGGTGAATCAGATTTTTGTCAGACATTTTTTGATGATGTGCTTGTCCCAAAAGCCAATCTTGTCGGTGAGCTACACGGTGGCTGGGCTGTTGCCAAGGAGGTGCTTCGTCACGAAAGGCAGCTGATGTCTTCCTTCGAAAGTATGGCGGAAAAACCCAAAGTGAATATTGTTGAGCTGGCGACTCAGCGCATGAAAAGACAAGATGATGGTGCTATTTCTAACTTAGATGTGCGGGTTAGCTTAGCCCGTCACCTGATGCGTGATCGCGCGGTGAAACAGCTAGGAGAGCGGATAGAACAACAGGGGAGAGCACGCTGTGGCGACCCCGGCTTGCCACTTCTTATGAAATATTTGAGCACCCGAGAGATTCAACAAAAGAATGAAATAAAATTGAAAATCTTGGGTTATCGGGGGCTGTCTCTTAGCGCGCCGGATGACCCGGACGGCTGCGATTCGATGGTCAAGCAATGGGCGTTTGATAAGGCGTTGACCATCGCCGGTGGTACTTCAGAGATACAGCTCAATATCATTGCCAAACGCGGGCTCGGGCTGCCTTCGGGTGGGTCTTCAGAATGATTTTGAACTCAGAGCAAGAATCCTTCAGGGCCAGCGTTGGCAGTTTTCTCGCTGCCAAATTGCCGATCTCGGCACTGCGAACCCTGCGGGGTAAGCCTGTAGCGACGGCTTATGACCGCGACCTCTGGGGACAGTTAGCAATGTTGGGCGTGAGCAGCATAACCGTGCCGGCTGCCTCGGGAGGCGCTGAGTTTGGTTGGCTGGCATTGGGAGCCGTCGCACAGGAGATAGGGCGGCGATTATCCCCTACACCGCTGCTCTCTAGTGTGGTACTTGCTCAAGGTGCTTTGATTCAATGTGCAAGTCCCGCCCAAGTTGCGCGGTATTTGCCGGCACTACTCAATGGCGATGAGGTCTGGGCTGTGGCCTTCGAAGAGGAAGCGCATTTTTCGCCTGACCGTCTACAAACCGCCATGACGCCTCAGGGGCTCTGCGGCAGTAAGGGTATGGTTCTCGATGGGGCCGCGGCAGATCGGCTGCTGGTTACTGCGCTTAATGAGAGTGGGCAGTGGGGTCTACTACTGGTTGATTCCGATACTCCTGGTATCAACCAGCAGGCATCCCGACTTATGGACGGCCGCCAGTACGTTGCTTTTGAGTTTTCTGAGGTTTCTGAGTCGGCCTGTGAGTGGGTTGCTGGACCTGCGTCTGAGAGTGGTTGGGCTCGTGTGCTGAATCAAGCGATGGCAATTTTAGCGGCTGAAATGCTGGGGAGCGCAAGAGAATTGTGTGAGCGGACGATCGAGCACTTAAAGGAACGTGAGCAGTTCGATGTCAAAATAGGAAGCTTTCAAGCTTTGCAACATCGAGCCGCTCATATGTATAGCGAATTGGAATTAAGCCAAGCTGCTGTCGATGCGGCACTCGTTGCTTTTGATTCGGAAGGGGTAGATCAATGTGCAATGGCCAGCGCGGCTAAAGCACTTGCTAACGAATGTTTTCAGTTAATCAGTGATGAATCTGTGCAAATGCATGGCGGCATGGGGGTCACTGATGAGCTTGATATTGGGCTGTTTTTAAAGCGTTCTCGAGTCTGCAATCAGTTGCTTGGAGACACCCACTGGCACCACCTTCGTTACGCCAACCGCTTAGGGTTTTAATGTCCATACTGTGGGCACGTAAGCCGTGAGGTGTCCGGTGCAGCTGTATTGGCAGTGGGCAGTAGCCTGTGGGGCTTTTTACTGCGCCTCCACAAGAAACTGACTGTACCAACGCCGATATTTGGCAAAGGGCCCATCGCCGTCACACAGCAAGGGGCGTTCAAAATATAGCTTACGTTGCCAAATAATTTGATCCTCCTCCATCTGCTGACAGATATTGGCGATTATGGCTTTTCCCACGCTGTTACCCAGAGTTTCGGCAGTGGCCTTGGGCTGGATGAACGCGTACATGGCATGACTAATTTCGCGCTCTACTGGCGTAATATTGGCGAGCAAAATCGTGTCGTATATACCGCTGAAGCGAACGATCGATAACCCCGCCCCGTAACTTCGAGTTTCGATTGCACCATCAACGACCCCTCGGGGAGTCGGCTGGCGAGTGATAAATTTTGCATGTCGCTTGTAGCCATCAAAGGACTGAATTTCAGCCTCCGGTAGCTCTGATGTGCCGTGTACGTAGTGAAAGTGAGCGCCATCGACACCGTTCTCACCGATCTCCTGCATGTGAGAGTGAATCTCCCATTCATGGCGATCGAATCCGGTCCAGTCAGCGTTATTAGCCAGAGTTTCTTCGATAGGTTCAGGCTCCCAGGTGGGCGCCTCTTTATCGGGGTGATACCAGACAAGTATCTGTTGGTTAATTTCCCTAACTTCCCATGCCCCCAGAATATTTTCGCCCTTGGCGACCCTTGGAGGCAGGTTCTTGGCATAGGGGATGTGAGTGCATTGGCCCTCGCCATTCCACTGCCAGCCATGAAATGGGCATTCTAGACTTTCACCCACAACTCGGGGGCCTTTGCCCGCGTTGTCACGAATTCCGTACCCCAAGTGGGCGCCCATATGGGGGCAGTAGGCATCAACTACACGGGCCACACCGCTCTCTGTTCGAAAAGCGACTAGCTCTTGTTCAAAGTAGCGCAGGGGCACTGCGTCACCGATCTCAAGATCGCTAGAGTATAAAACTTGAAACCACCCTACAGGCATGGGTAGAGGGCATCTTTGTGCGTCGCTCGCAATCATCATTCAAAGCACTCAATTTTGTAGGCTTGTGACTTCAGTCTACTAGAGCTCGGTTTTTAAAGATTACCTCAGATGGTCTAGACAGCTTGAGCAAGATTCTGAGGCAGTTTTAGTGTCTGATCAGTACACTCCAAGCACCGTCGAAGGTAATTTTCTGGCGATAGGTCTTGGGCCTCTTATAAGAATGGATTGTGCTTCAGCCATGAGATCACTGTTGGAAAAATCGATGAGCAGGCTCAACGTGTTGCCACATTCAAAAATTAATCGGAGGTTCGCGTGAAACATTTGATGAGGGAGCTCACCAAAAAGGGCGAATTCTTCGAGACGGTGGCTATGGGCTCTGCTGAGACTAATGCCGACCCTATGATGGTTTACCGCAACGCGCCGGAAACGTTACTTGACATCATAGAAGCCGCCAGAGCTCATGAAGATCAAGAATTTCTCGTTTATGGCAAGCGGCGCATGTCTTTTACGCAATTTTTTGCAGCCGTCGATAAGTTGGTCGCTTATTTACAATTTAAGGGGCTAAAGCCGGGCTTTCGTTTGGCTATTGCCATGCGGAATAACCCCGAGTGGCTGATCGCATTTGCTGCAGGTATCGTTTCGGGCGCGGTGGTTGTGCCCATTAATAGCTGGGGGAAGCGTGGTGAGCTGCTTCATGCTTTGGAAGATTGTGACCCCCACACTTTAGTGTGCGATAGCCCACGGGCGGCGCTGCTCAAGGATGCTTTGCCTGCAGTGCATTTTATCGTCGCTGAGCCCGATTCAGACAGTCTTCGCGCCGAGGGCTGTCACCATACTGATTTTGCAACGGCGTTATGCCACGCCGGGCCGCGAAGCATTGCCAGCCCTCAACCCGATGAGCTCGCCCTGATTCTTTATACCTCAGGCAGCACGGGCGCTCCGAAGGGTGCCATGCATAGCCACCGGGCTGCTTCTCAAGCGATTTTTAACATGATGTTTACCGGTATGTTGTCGTTGTCAGTTGAGGGGCCGCGAGGTTTGCAGGGTGGGGCAGTGCAGGAAAAAACGCTGCTTACAGTGCCGCTGTTTCATGCAACTGGGCTACTGGGGTCATTTTTGTTGCCCTGTGTGACCGCACAGACAATTGTGATGTTAGAAAAATGGGATCCGCAAGTTGCGTTAAAGCTTATCGAAGAGGAGCGGATTACCTTATTCAGTAGCGTCCCCGCGTTGGTGAAAGAGCTTTTGAGCCAACCCAATCTTGGCGATTTTGATATTGGTAGCTTGCAGCGCGTCGCCTCGGGCGGGGCTGCGATGCCAGCGGATTTACCCGACCTAATTGCACAGCATGTCAGTAATCCCAGCCCGTCAGCGGGATACGGCATGACGGAAACTCTGACCGTTGGAAGTCAGGGTGCAGGTGCGGTCTTTGACGCTCAGCCAAAGGCGGCGGGCATACAGTCACCGATTATGGCCTTTAGAACGGTCTCAGAATTAGGTGAGGTTTTGGCTGCCGGTGATACGGGAGAGATAGAAATGCGTGGAGTGAGCTGCACTTTGGGGTATTGGCGCAACGCTGATGCTGATGCGGCGCTTTTTACCAATGATGGCTGGTTGCGTTCAGGGGATGTTGGTTATGTCGATGAGGATGGCTACGTTTTCATAACGGGGCGAGTGAAAGATATTGTTATCCGAGGTGGCGAGAATATATATCCCGGTGAAACAGAGCAGGCCTGTTACGCCCTAAAAAATATCGCAGAGTGTGTGGTGTTTGGCGTGCCAGACGAACGACTCGGGGAAGAGTTAGCGATGGTCATTTATCCGGGGCCAAACCAAGTGCTTTCATCGGATCAAGTGCGAGCTGACTTGCAGCAGCATCTGGCGGGTTGCAAGATTCCACGGTACATCAGTATTCAGCATCAGCCTCTGCTTCGGGGGGCGACGGAAAAATTTGATAAGCGTGCAATTCGTAGTCAGTTTCTACAGGGTCAACTGTGATTCGTCAGCGGATAAATCGCGGCGGTTATGCCGTTTCCGGCTCAGTAACAAACGCTTCACTAGAGCCCGTAGCCGCCATCGACGGGGATCAATTGTCCAGTGGTATAGCCTGAGGCAGACGAGGCGAGAAAGAGTGCCATTTTTGCGACCTCTTGTGGGGTGCCAAAGCGCTGCATGGGTAAATTTTGTTTGACCTGGGCTACCCATTGATCATCAAAAACGCCTTGCTCTCGCAGTCGTAAGAATATGCCGGTCTCAATCACGCCGATCGCAATACTATTGGCTCTAATATTATGTGGACCTTCTTCTTTAGCGACGCCCTTGATGAGCTCTTCGATGGCGGCTTTGGGAGCCACTGAAAGAATATCCAGGGGAGGGTAGCGAAGTAGGCCTGCAGAACTGATGTGCACATAGCTACCACCACCCCCAGTCCGAAGGTGAGGCAGCGTGGTGTAGATCGCATTGAACACGCCCTCTGCGTCGGCTCGAAGAACGCGTTGCCATAACTCAGGGGTTAAATCGGCAATACTCACTTGGGGAATGTCATACCCGGTGGCAATGAAAACTGAGTGCAATCTCCCGCGATCTACAATGTCTTTGACGCAGCGCTTAAGGCTTTCTATGTCTTGTAATGAGACTTGCGCCGTACTGACGATTCCGCCGCTGTTACGAATACCGTCTGCGATCTCCTCGGCTCGTTCACGATTGCTTTGATAGGTCATGCAAACCGGAATTTTCCGGCTCGCCACTTCCGCTACGATCGCGCTGCCTACACCGCCGCTCCCGCCCAAGACCAGTGCTGTTCCCTCTGGGAAATTCAGGTTTTCTGTAGACATTAGATTTCCCTTTTATCGTTTATAAACAGTAGTTTAAGCGGCCTTCTATATTTAAAGTGTTAAAGTCATTTCAGGCCCTTACATCGTCAAGTTTTAGCGCAAAAAAAACCGCCCTAGGGCGGTTTTTAAGCTGTGCTCAGTGTTACATAGAGACCGAGATATCAACCCCGTAGGTGGCTGGGTTACCCCACTGGTGCACGGGTAATCCCAGATCTGCGCCCAAGTTGTAGCCGAAGGTGCGGTAGTCTTCATCGGTGATGTTTTGACCCCATGCTGAAACTCTGACCTCAGTGCCGCCGTCTGCTTCATAGGCCCAAGTCAGTCGTGTGTTAACTAGAGTTCGAGACTGGTTAACGGGCTGCTGGAAGTTGACCGGTATCTGAGGCTGCCCAGCCGCTGTATAGAGTGAAGTCGACGCCCCAATGCTTTGGGTCGCATCCTGATAGTTGCCGGATAGATTAAAGCTTACGACATGTTTACCCCTGCGCAGAACATCCCAGTCCAAAGCGAGGTATGCCGAGTTCTCTGGGGCTAGGCCTTCAGTCGGTGTAATAGTCAGGCCCAGGTAAGGAGGAAACGCGTCATAGCTGCCATCGATGTAGCTATAGTTACCCGTAAGCTGTAGTCGATCGGTGATCAACCAGGCTGCCTCGATCTCGAGGCCCTCACGACTCAGTTTGGCGGCGTTATCAATCTCGGTTGATAAGCCATTGGCATCACTTTTTACCGTACTGACCTGAACATCGTCATAGTCGTAGCTGTACAGCGACGCATTCAGGCGGATTCGACCATCGGCCAGCACCGATTTAAAGCCAATTTCCATGCTTTCAATCGTTTCCTCGTCGAAGGCGTCACCCGTGCTGGTTACTCTGTTGTAGCTACCACCATTGAAGCCGCCTGCGCGGTAGCCCGTGGTGTAACTTGCATAGACATTAACGTTGTCAGTGAAATTATACTGCGCTACGAGGCGTCCACTGGTGTTATCGAATCTCTGCTTTTCCGACTGACCGTAGACGCCCGCAGTTTCAGGGATTGTGTCGAGGTCATCGAGAGACCAAACGTAGCCCGCGCCCAGATCTCGAGGTATGTTGATGACAACACCCTGCAGCGCTAAGGCGGCAGCCTCTTGAATGGCGGCAGAAACGTAACCACCAACGCCTCCCAGTGCGGCGTCACGCCACAGCCAGGTCATGTCTTTGTTTTCTTCGGTGTAGCGTAGGCCCGCGGTCAAAGCGAAGTTGCCGTCAGCGGGTCGCCAGGTGGCCTCGCCAAAAACGGACCAGGCGTCACCGCCGTTATCGAAGGAGCGTCCCTGAGAGCCATTGGCTAGCGGGAATGTGGCATTTTGGACGTTGCGGAAGCTGCCCTCGTCTTCCCAGTAGAAGAAGCCCCCTGCCCAGTCGAGGTTGCCACTAGAGCCCACGATCTGAAGTTCATGACTGTCCTGTTCATACTCATTTAGGGCATAAGTTGAGAACACTGGAGCGCTGCCGAATTCGTTAATGGTGTCGACCATCAGCAAGCCCAGCAGAACATTCTCCGTAGCGGCATCTGCGATCGGGAGTACAAACCCGGGTGCCAGCTCAATTTGCGAGGGTACTACGCCCCCCAAAAAGGATCCGCCGATGGTCTGTAGTACCAAGTCGTGCATAACGCCACCGTTGGTGCTGTTGTTCATGCCATCCAAGTCTTGAGAGGTGTAGGCGGAGACTTCCCGATGACCGTAGATGTACTTAATGTCGATGTTATCTGTCAGTTCAAACTGAGCCTTAAACGTATGAGCCTCAGTGCTCTGGCTGTTAAAGCTGTCGAAGTCACTGGACCCGGTTTCTGGGTTTTGGTTCACACCATCAAGAACCCCTTGGCCCCATGCAGCATAGTCAGCACTCCATTGGAGGTATTGGCCAACCTGTGGTGCGGGTAGGTTGGGCAGCACAAAGGCTTGAACAAAGCTGGCGATCCCGCCCACGGTTTGCAAACGTGAGTCGCTTTGAATGGGGACCGCCGTGAGGTCTCCGCCTGCACCGGCATAACCCGCTACCCCTGCGTACGTGGGGTTCAAGCCGCTAACAACACTGTGGTTGTCACGCTCATCTGAGACGTCATCATTGGTGTAGATGTAGTCAACCGACAGCCGGTCTGTAATGTCCCACTGAAGGGCCATGCGATAACCGCTTCGATCAGTGCTGTTGAAGCCGTCTTGGAATGGATTCGTGTTGTCCCAGAAGGCATCGCGGTCGCGCTGGTAATAAGAAGCAGCAACGCGGAGACTATCAGTGAGCGGGACGTCAATTCGACCCGATAAGTCACGTTGATTGTAGTTTCCCGCCGTCGCTCGTAAATCTACCGCCAGTTCATCGCTGGGAGCCTTTGAAACGAAGTTGATAGCACCTGCAATAGTGTTTCGACCGTACAGCGTGCCCTGAGGGCCTTTCAGTATTTCAATACGCTGAAGGTCGGTGATGTCCATGCCCGAGCCGACCACCTTGCCAATGTAGACACCATCGATGTAACGAGCGGTTCCAGGATCTACTGAGAGGTTAGGCGAACCATCGCCGATACCCCTGATGTTGAGGCCAACATCAGATGTAGTGCCAGGAGGCGCATAACCCTGCACGCCAGCGACCTGATCTACTAGGTCCATGGCGCTCTTGATACCTCTTGACTGTATCTCCTCAGAGCTGAGCACCTGAATCGATATGGGTGTCTCCTGCAAATTTGCCTCGCGACGTTCTGCAGTAACAATGACTTCCTCAAGCTGAGCGAAAGCACTCTCTGTAGAGAGGGCACAGACGACCGCCGTGGCGAGTAGGGACTTCTGGATGGATGGCTTCATGAAATCGACCTCTATTTTTAGTTTTTTGCGGGACAGCGTCAATTTACACTATCGATGTCCCAATTGTGTCGCGGAACTGGTTTAAATGACATACAGCAAATGGACTATCAAGCGTTAGGCCCCGTTGCTCACCCGAAACGCCTCTATTTGACCCAATTTGGCGCTTTTAACGGCATTAGCGACGGTTTTGCTGCGGTTTCTCAGTAAATTAAAAGTAGGGCACCTGGACTGTGGATGAGTTGTCGACCCTGATTTCTGCGCCATTAATATGTCGCGCGCCGTGAGAGGCCAAAAAGCAGATGACGTCGGCCACGGCTGCAGGTTCGCAGGCGAACTCCATGGCTCGAGCCCCCTTGTCGGGATCCATTTCAGGAAAATTCCCCTGCATGCGCGTAATCATGTCGGTGAAGATGCCGTCGGGATGCACTGAGTTACACCGAATGGGGAAGCCATTAGTCTGGCAGTAGACTGCCGTGCTGACGGTGAGATTTCGCACGGCGGCTTTGGTGGCACCGTAGGCTGCGAAGTGTGGGTATCCGCCTACGGCAGATGTCGACGACATGTTAACAATGGCCGCAGCCTCGCTTTTTTTCATCACTGGAAGCAGCGTTTTCATGCCAAGGAATATCGAGGTGCAGTTCACCTGCATGATGGTATTAAAGTCTTCTAAGGACTGCTCTTCGATGTGGTACGCCATAAGAATCGCGGCATTATTGACGAGTATGTCAAGGTGGCCATATTCCTCTTCGAGCCAGCTCGCTAGCGACTCCCAGTCCGCTTCGCTTGCCACGTCGTGTTGTCGATAAATCACGCCCTCTGGGGGGGTGCCTTCAATAGCTCGAATATCGGTGCCAATGACAATGCAGCCTTCAGCCGCGAGTTTTTCCACCGTGGACTGGCCGACACCACCCGCAGCACCAGTAACTAATGCAACCCGTTGTTTCGTTTCCATTATTTATTATCCCTCATTGGCTAAATTCCAGCATGGCAGGGCCGTATTATTCTGTCTATCTCCTAATGGCTGATGGTCTAGGCTTGCTAATTTGTGAGATGGTTGCTAATCAAATTGTGTGTAGCGCATCGGGTTGGAGAGGAGGTTTTTACAATGTTGTTGGCAGATAAAGTGATCGTTATTAGCGGGGTAGGACCCGGGCTTGGGAGAACCCTCGCTCTGGAGGCTGCAGCTGCGGGTGCTAAGGTTGTTTTAGGTGCGCGGAATCAGGCGTTTTTAGCGTCAGTCGTGTCAGATGTCGAAGCGAGTGGAGGTGCTGCTCTGGCGCAAAAAACTGACGTGACTTGTAAGGAGCAATGTCAGGCGCTGGTGACACTGGCTGTTGAAACTTTCGGCAAAGTCGATGGTTTGGTGAACAGCGCTTACGTCCACGGTGATTGGGCAGGGATGGACGCCGCTGACTCTGAAAAATTTGGCGATGTGTTTGATGTCGTCTGCCAGGGAGCGATTCGAATGGCGCAAGCGTGCTTGGACCCTATGCGTGCGGCTGGCGGCGGTTCTATTGTTAATATATCGACACTGTCCACGGTCAAGCCGTTTTCTGGAGAGGCGATGTATGCAGCGGCTAAAGGCGCCCTCAATGCGGCGACGCGGCATATGGCCAACGACTTCGGGCCAATGGGTATCCGAGTCAATGCCTTGCGTATGGGCTGGATCGGGGGAGCGCCAGTGTATGGCTATATTGATCAGCAGGTGGCTGCGGGGGCTGATCGTGAAGTGGTTATGGCGAGTATTACTGACCGAATTCCGCTGCGTGAGATTCCCCCAGAAGTCGATTGTGCCCGTGCCGTCATCATGTTTCTTTCAGATTATTCACGGGTTGTCTCGGGGGCGTCGGTAGACGTCAACGGTGGCGAATACATGGCACCTTAAGGAGGTTGGCAATGTCTGACGACGCGAGATTAGCTTTTGACCCTGAGGCCGTTGTTTGCTCTGAAAAAGTGCACATTGCTGCGCCACGGGAGAAGGTTTGGGACGTGCTGGTAAATTTCGACTGCTACCGCGAGTGGAACCCTTTTTGCGTTGAAGCAAAGGGGATCTTGGCAGTGGGAGAGCCGCTAACAATGAAGCTCAAGAACTATCTAATACCGGGCGATTACTTCGATAACGTGGAGACGATTTGCGAAGTCAGCCCGCCGCACTGCATCGCCTGGTCTGCCCCATGGCTTGATGCATGGCCTTACCCAGCCCGGCGCGATCAAATTATCGAAGCGGACGAGCATGGAGGTTGTGTTTATTACTCAACAGACGCCTTCTTGGGCCCCTATGGTATCCATGTGATGCGTTTCGCTGGACCATGGGTTAAGCGGGCATTTGACGATACCGCCTATGCGCTGAAGGCCTTTGTTGAAGGGTTGGACTAAACGGTGCGCCACTCTGTCTGTCTGCGCTTGATGTTTTAGCAATCAATATGGCGAGTGATATAGGGAGCAAACTGCGCGTTCAAGCGCTCGTTGTCTAAGCCAAATTCTTCGGCGGTGTAATGGTGCTCGGGTCGTGCCTCTCGCTGATTGAAAGTCCGCCAGCGTTGCATCGATTGGCGTGTCTGTTCGTTCAGCTCTAATCCGGCAAAAGCATAGAGCGTGCTCAAGACGGCTTCTGGTTCGCGGATCGAGTCTTGAAACTGGAGATCCAAATAGGGGGCCTCAGGGTGCAGGTCGCGATAGTGCTGCGTTGCGGCAAGGCCCTGCTGCCATTTTTTGACCCAGTGAGCTGCCATAGTTTGTTTGTTTAGGCTGTCGGTAAAGGGGGCGGCTAGCTCACACATCATGCTGGCATAAGAAGGCATGACCTCGCAGGGATGGCGGTGGGTTTGAATGACTACAGCATCGGGAAAGGTTTGGAAAAGTTGTTGTGGATAGTGCAAATGGTGGGGAGTTTTTAGCAGCCACCGAAGCCCTTGATTGCCTTTTTGTCGCTTTTGCCACTGCAAAAACTGCAGCATTTTATGCAGGTAGCCATAGCTCGCCGAAGGATCCTGCGCGTACAACGCTTCACCATATTCGGGGATGCAGGCATAGCACTCGGGTACCGTACTGGTGAATGAGTGTTCCAGCAACATGATCTCCTCATCGGGAGCAACCGCATCAATAGGATGAATCGCAGCAAGCCCGGGCATGGCGGCGAGCATAGCGTCCACTTCGGCCTTGGCTATCGCAATGCGGGCATCGTCGGATACGAAATTTGAATCGATGGGTGCGGGCTGCCTAACTTCATACCAAAGGGGTGCCATCAGGCTGGTGTCTGTGGCGATGGTTCTGTGCAACAACGTTGTACCGGTGCGCGGCAACCCTACGATAACAATGGGTGCGACGAGGGTTTCCTCCGCAATTTCCGGATGCTTTTCTGTCCAGTCTTCAAGGGCTTTGCGGTTTTGTAATAAGCCTTGTAGGCGTGACCGGTGAAACGCTACGCCTGCCGTGTTGAGATTGGCTTCTGTGTTGAGTGCGCCAATCAGTGCGGTGAGCGGCTTTATGAACTCTGTGTCCTCATAGCCGGTGCTTGGGGACAGCTTCAGCCCCTGCGCTAGTATCTCGTCGACGCTTAGCATCAGATCGAGGGTGTCTCGAGTGCTTGAAGTTTGGCAATGTCACCCGCAGGCATTACCGTCACTTCTGGGTCGACTCGCACTTCAGCCCCCACCCAACGAAAGCACAATGTTCCTTCGCTATGACCGGCGGTGGATAGCCAGTTGGCGCAACCTGTATCAGAGGCCGACAGTACCAGTGTCACGCTTCCGTTGGCATTAACGGTGGCTTGAGCCTGATTCAAGGACACCCGGTGATAGCGGTAATCAAGGGATTCCATCCAGTAGTTATCGACTTGAATATTCCAAGTTTGACACACCGGAATTGACGGGAGGGTGATGACCATGGCTTCTTCGTTGTGCAATTTGAAGTGCCCGTGGTAATACAAAATGTTGGGGTCGCCTCCGACCATTTGGCAAAAGGCCTGATCCCACAGCGGCAGCGTGTTGGGCTGCTGTGAGATTTTCTGGCTCCAATCGGCAAACATTCGCGTGGTATTGCGATAGAAAGCTGTGGCCTTTTCGAAGTGCGCCATAGCAGTCATAAGCTCGAGGGGCTCGGGTGTTGCATGACGGTCGAGTCGTTCGATGGTAATTTCCGCGGCCCTTTCTTGCTCCCGGTGTCGAAATGTTTGTCGTATGAGCAAAGATTCACTGTCTTCACTGACAGTCAGCCAGTTGCCCGCCTGCTGCGTCTGGCTGATGATGATCTCAAATGTGCCATCAGCTTCAACCGTCAGGGTGTTGCCGTCGAGGAAGCCTGTTTCTACCTGTGTGAAATTTTCAGCATAACTACCTCGGCTGGTAGCCATGCTGATGTAGTCAACGGTGCCGCGTGTGCCTCTCAGGCGATATTCGTAGCGGCCATCGATGACAGCCTTCTGATAAAGATTGTCGGGATTGTCTGCGCCCAGCTTGATGGTTTCATGGGCGGGGCGATAGAGCACGGGGAACGCGGGGTCATTGAACTCTACGTACCACTCCAAAGCGGCACGTGCCATCCGCGATAAATAGCGAAGGCCGTCGGCCTGGGTTTGCTCATCTTGTGGCACGCCGGGTTCAATCAGAAGGTCACCGGCCTCTTTCAGCGCATCACAAAATTGGTGCCAAGTTGCGCGAGTTCTCGATTCAGTGCTGGCGTCGATGCTCATCCGGCGGCGTTGCCTTCACCAACAAGTCCTGGCCCTGCACCAATCTGGGCAACGCTGAGACCAGCATCAGAATTTTGCAGGTGAAGATTGGACATTAGGGTGTATTTCGACCGACGCATTTTCCAGCCAGTCTCTAGTTTGACGTATTGGTCTTCATAATAGCCGCTCATGAGCTGCACCTGCTTCAGGTGAGTCTCTAGTAATTGAAAGCGCATTCGCCACCGACCCTCGGCAGTGTTGGCATTTTTGATCGTGATCTCGGGAGCTAAGCCATGATGCATGTCAATGTGGGTGGGGTGGCAGGCTAGAGATTCAAAGACGCCTATAAAAGCGTTCATATCTGTAAAGCGGCCGATAAATCCAAAGTCGATTTCAAAGTTGTCTTCATCAAAGCAGGCGCGCATGCCCGCTGTGTCCCGCGTGTCACAGCAAAACCACCAGCGTGCCTTCAACTGCTTGATAGCCTCGATGTCCTCGAGGCATTGAATGCGCTGCTCTAATTCCAAACCCGGTGACCTCCGCTACTGCTGAGGCGGTGGCGCCCCGTTGACTCCTGGCCATCGAGAACCAGAAATTGTATCGGCAAAGGGTAGAAAGGCTTCGGGGTCTAGTGGTGCCGACAAAGTGACCGATCTATCGAGGAAAATAGGCCACCAGAGATAAGCTGACAGCTGTTCGCGCATAGGCAGCTTAGTGCTGAGAGGATCCCAAGGGCTGTCTCGTAAGGTGAGCTTACCCTGCACTGATTCCTGCCACGCGGTGCCATATTTGCTCTTTACATGAACGACATGGGGTGGGAAGTCATAGCCGGTGGCGGGGCCGCCAATACTGACTGCACGGGACACTTTGATCCACCACTCGTTTTGCTCCCACTCAGGTTGGGGCCCTGAAGATCCCTCACTCACACCCTCAAATTCCAAAAAGGTATAGCCTTGGTGGGTGCAGCGTGCTCGAACCATGGGCCCAATGCGGTGGTAATCGATTTCCGCGGGATATTTAGGCTGCCCGTTGGTTTCCTGGCTGATAAATATCGCGCTTTCCTGATCGATACCGTAGCCCAACGTATATTCGCCCTGAACTCCGTTGAAGTCTGCATTGACGGTAGTGACGATTCCGTACTCGGGTACATCCGGCACAGGGAAGTTGTAAACCGTTAAGTTGACGTTGGGCTCACTGCCTACGGTTATACCCGGAGGAAGCAGTGCTGCAATAGCCTCGGGATCAGTGCGGTAGTGTACTTTGAGCATGGGCCAGTTAATGATGTCACCAGGGTTGCCCTGAGGTGCTTGGGGTGTGTCGGTCATGGTCGGTCCTCTATTACTATTATTCGTTAGCCTACGGATTCGGGTATCGGCGTGGTTTTGCCAATAATCATATCGGCGCGCCGCCGAATCTTCGCTTCATTTTCTTCAGTTAATTCAAGGAGCCAGAAGTTACCCTCCGGTAAACCCTGCAGTGCCATTTCAGCGACCTCGTCAGGATGGGTCGTCTGCAGGTTGATTCCGTACTCTTCGGCCATTCGCTTCATGTCCTCAACAGAGTTAATACCGGTTTCATTACCGACAACGCCTTTATCAAATTCTTCTGGACGTACGCGGCCTGAGTTGAATAGACCGGTTTCAACGACGTGGGGGCCAGGGAAAAGCGCGCTTACCACCACAGGGAGACCGCCGGCTTGCACCTGATAGTGCAGATTCTCGGTAATGGTATGCACCGCGGCTTTGCTGGCTGTGTAAATAGGCACGTCAGGTAGTACCGCGTAAGCGCCGTTTCCAGATCCGGTAATGACCAAGTGCGTTCTCTCTGCACGGCTTGCCAGATAGGGCATGAAAACGTTAATGCTGTTAACTACGCCCCACACGTTGACGTTAAAGCACCACTGCCAATCTTTTTCGGAGTAACCCCAAATGGGGCCGGCTTCACCCGCGCCAATTCCAGCGTTGGCAAACACGAAATCAACTTGGCCAAAAGTTTCAACAGCGCTATCGAGGACCGCTTGCAAGCTACTGGTTTGCGTGACGTCACAGTGGTCAACGCGATGGGGCACCCCCGCAGTCTCAAGGTCAGTGTCAATAATTGCCATGGCGTTTTTATCGACGTCGCCAACAACGACGTTGCTGCCTGCAGCGCCTAGGGCCATGGCGAGAGAACGTCCCACGCCGCTGGCTCCACCCGTGATAATCGCAGTCTTGCCTGTAAAATAATTAGCCGTCATTGGACACCCCGTTCACTGGTGGGTAGATAAAACTTGCGCACCCATTTTCTGAATAGAACGAGGGTTTCATCGCCCTTGCAAAAAATGGGCTGCTTGCGGTGTACCTTATTTTTCCAGATGGGATAATCATCCTGCAGGCCGTCAATAATGCCATTCATGACCTGGTCGCCTGCAAGGTCTGCAATCTCCTTGCGCACGGTTAAGGTCCAGCGTAATAGGGTTTCTTCCCGGCTGTAGGGTTGGGCTGAGTTGTACACAATCATCTCAGCACCCGGGCCGTAACTTGTCAGCACGGTGGCGAGCCCTGGCTGAAACATCGTTGCGTGGAGCTGCCCGGGCATGCCACTCGCGTTCATCTCAGCGCGCAGGTGTACGGCACCGTCTTCTTCAACGGTGACTGACGAGGGTGGCGTTTCACTTTGCTTGTGCACGTACTGAAAGTGCTCCGGATCGCAAGAATTCTCGGCAATGTCTTGTACGTGAGTAGGAACTAGGAATTCGACTTGCCGTGGCGCTGTCCAATTTTCATCATCGAGCTGTTCTACCTTTGGCACCTGCCATTGAGGTTCTTCCCCGGTGGGGTGAAACCACATGTAGATCTCGCCATTGATCTCTGTGGTCGGCCAATTATTGACCTTGGCACGGGATGGAATGTCCTCGCAGTAGGGAATGTGCTCGCAGGCGCCGTCGCCACCGAACTGCCACCCATGGAAGGGGCACTGAATAGATTCTCCAACCACGCGGCCGTTAATGCCTAGGTTCGCCCCCAAGTGCGGGCAGTAGGCATCGTGAACGCGCACGGCACCGGATCTTGTCCTGTAAAGAACCAATTCCCTGTCTAAGGCCGATACCGATTTGACTTCCCCAACCTGCAGCTCGTGACTGCGGGCTAGGGACCACCAACCCATTGGAAAGTCGGGTGCTGTATTAGTCTTTGAGTCACAAACTGCAATCAACTCCATGATGTGGTTCCCTCGCGCGTTGTTGTGCCGATTTATTATTCGTTAAAAATGCTGACCTGAGGTCCAATCTCATCCGCGATGGTCCGCAGATAGCCCTCGTCCATACCGTAGAATGCTGTGGCGTTACCGCCGAGAATTGCTTTGCCGTCTTCTACCGAAAACCCGGCAAAGGTCTCGGCAAAATAATTAGCCGTATTAGGCCAAGTGCCCTCGGGGTGGGGAAAATCGCTGCCCCACATGATCTGCTTCAAGCCAATTTGCTCCTTCAGATCGAGGTCCCGTCTGGGCACACAAGAAGCGCCGATACCGCAGTTGCGCGCAAAATACTCACTCGGTGCCATAGAGAGATGTGATCGGAAGTCGCCCAGCTTGGCCGAGAAGTGTATGTCAGTGTAGTTATGGTCAAGTAGGCGCAGCCAGGAGGGAACCATGAACATGGTGCCGCCTTCGACAACCATTGCTTGCAGCTTTGGAAAACGCTCAAAAACGCCACCCCAAAGCATGAAGGTTAGGGGCCTGAACAGCCAAAACATGACCTCTGACACATAACATCCCATGGCACCCGGAAGCGTTTCGCTGGAATCGACCATGGGGAATTCAGGGCCAAAGTATTCGTTGAGCGGGGCGGGCCCGGAGTGGAAGTGCACCACAATGCCCAAATCTTCGCAGACAGCCCAGAAAGGGTCGTATTTACGGTCATGATAGGCGGCATGCTCTCCCCACATCGTTGGCAGCATCACACCCTTGAGGCCGTTTTCATGACACCACCTTGCCGCTTCTACCGCTTGATCAACATCGAAAAGAAGCGGGATGGATGCCACACCAAAGTGACGTTTTGGATCATTAGCAACGAGCTCTGACAGCCAGCGGTTGTGTGCCATCGCACCTGCCCACTGCAGCTCGGGCACGGCGTCTTTGGGCGATAGGCCCAGGCCTGCACCGAAGGGCGGCGTGTTCTGCTCCGTAATGCCGTCGGGGAAAATGACCTCAGCCGCGATGCCGTCATCTGCGAGCATTTTACTGCGCTCTTTATAATCCCAAGCGCCGGTCAACGCCTGTTTTATAGGAGCGCGCCATGCATCGTTGATATCTTTGATAAGAAACTGCGCCTCAGCCTTATCCATCATATCGACCTGAACATCCACCGCCATGTCGATGAAGTCATGGTATTTAGTTTCGACGTAGGGTTTGTACTCGCTGATCGGTAGACCAGCATGACAGTCGGTAGAAACAACCAGTAATCGTTCGCTCATCGTAGTCTCGTCCTGATAGGTAATAACAAAAGTGAAGAAAACATAATGCTCTGGACCACACGCGACAACTGAGTCATCGACGATCGGTCTATCCTTGCCTGGAGGAAGTCTAGGCAAAGGGGCTGATTGGGCCACGCCAAGATTGACGCCTCCGTTGTATTTGACTTACTAAAATGCAGTACTGGGTAGGAGCTCAACCGGATCATGGGAGCTCTGCTTGGGTTTGTTGTTGCAATTCAATGCCACCGATCAGCCAGTGAATACTCTGCACGAAAACTGGAGGAGGGATTTTACCGTCGGGTGAACGCTCATAAGCGTTGGCATCGGTGGATAGCAAGCTGGTTAGGTGATCCTTCGCGATTTCGGTTTCATCGTAGCGGTGAGACTGCATTTCGAGCTCTCCCAATGTCAGGCTCACGATAACGTGGACGAGAGATCGACAAACCGCCACCGCCGTTGCCTCAGTCAACCCTGCGGCGATCAGTGCAACAAGAAGGGGGCGGGTAAATTCGATGAGGGCAGGTCGGTTTTCCGTGCTCAAATGACGGGAGAGATTGGGGCGGTCTAAAATCGCTAACCTAAGCGCTCTCGCCCATGTGCCAATGGCCTCTTTCCAATCCAGGCCGGGGTCGAGCTGAGGGGTTTCCCTGACAAAATAATGGTTCAGTAGCGCTGAGATCAGCGCTTCTTGCTTGCCCATCTGCTGATATAGCGTTCGCGTGGAGCACTTTAACCGAGTTGCCAGCCGCCTAGCTGTCAAAGGACCCGCGCCAGATTCCTCCATGGCGTCGAGGGCGACAGTAATAATCGTTTCTGTATCAACCAGCGGGCGAGGCATGATCTGTCGTCGAGCTCCTAAGATTTTACGGTGAGTAATGGGGTCATCGCCCATAGTAATACTGGACGTTTTAAAAAAACAATGTTTTCCTATTCTCATTCGGACGATATGCAACGGTAAAAAAACGCGACATCTTTGGCTCCAGCCGACGTTTGGCGCGTACAACTTAATCAAATGACAACCGCCCCAGAGCTTTACCCACAAATTGGGCAGGTGTCGGCTAGCCACAGGGAGTTAACGACCGGTATGGAAAACACACAAGCGCGCTGTCCCTTCACTCACCTGCTCGATCTAGATGCCTACCGAGAGGGCATGCCCTATCAGGTCCTTGCTGATATTCGCGAGCAGGGGAGCTTTGTGCACTTTGATGATCCCACGACAGGCGTCCCTTACTGGGCGGCGGTCAAACGCGACGCCCTTGATTTTGTCTCTCAAAACCCCGGCCTTTTCTCATCTCAAATTGAAGGCCCGTTTCCTATGGAACCCGAATCTGAGATGCAGCGGGAGACCATGCAGGTGATGTTGGATAACGCGTTCATAGCCATGGATCCGCCAAAGCATATGGCGCACCGCAGAGTCGTTCGGGACGCTTTCACCCCCAAAGCAGTGGCTGCTATGGAGCCTTGGCTGCGGCAGCAAGCGAAGGCTATTGTCGACCGGGTGGCAGCTGCAGGGTCCTGTGAATTCGTTGAAGAGGTTGCGGCGGAACTGCCCCTGATCGCAGTTTTAGAATTGATGGGAGTACCGCAAGAGGATCGAAAACAGTTTTTTGAGTGGACCAACATCATGGCGTTCGGTGATGACCCTGATATTGCCACCGGGCCTGATGAGGCCAATGCGGTCTCCTTTGAGGTCATTTTGTATGCCATGGAATTGGCAAAGAAGCAGCGCGAAGGTTTCACTGGCCCGGTAATTCAAGCCCTTTTGGAGGGTGAGGTTGATGGCGAGCCCATCAGTGATGAAATGTTTGCCTGGGTTTTTATTTTAATCATGGTAGGTGGCAACGAAAGTACTCGCACTGCTACCGCTCACGGCATGCGGCTGTTAATGGAGAACCCGGATCAGCTGCAGCACCTTGTTGATCATCCTGAGGATATACCTGACGCTATTGAAGAAATGTTGCGTTACAACACGGCGTTTATCGCGATGCGTCGAACGGCAACGCAGGATGTTGAATGGAACGGCTACTCATTTAAGCGCGGGGAAAAAATTGTGATGCACTACCATGCCGTAAACCACGATGAGGATGTTTTCGGCGACGACGCTATGCGTTTTGATATCCACCGGAAAAAGCGCATGCCGTCACTCAACCGAGAACTTAGGTCTTTTGGTATCGGTGAGCATTTTTGCCTCGGGATGAATTTAGCGCGGCTTGAGATGCGCATCATGTTTGAAGAGGTGATCCCCCGACTTCGTGATATCACCTTTAACGGAGAGGTCACTTATATGCGCTCGTTTATGATTAGCACCATCAAGTCGATGCCAGTGATTTTTACCCCAGAGGTCTCTGAGGGCTAAATACCGCAATTTTAGGGTCTTAGGGAGTTCCAATGTCTTTTACGGGTCAGGTTGCAGTAATAACCGGTGGCGGCAGTGGCATGGGGCAGGCGTGGGCGCGTCGCCTTGCTACAGCGGGTGCAACGGTTGCCATTTTAGACGTCAACGAAACCGGTATGGCTGAAACCGCGGCGTCTGCTCCCAACATCAAACCCTATGCAGTAGACATTACAGATGCCGACGGGGTTGCCGG
Source organism: Luminiphilus sp. nBUS_16 (assembly GCF_051201645.1). GTDB lineage: Bacteria > Pseudomonadota > Gammaproteobacteria > Pseudomonadales > Halieaceae > Luminiphilus. The sequence goes on from NZ_CP179205.1 coordinate 1,566,194, forward strand.
TGTATTTGCCGACATTGAGGGCAGTCTTGGGCCTGTAGATCGAGTAGCTAATGCGGCGGCAATCATGCCATTTGGTCGTTTACTTGAGGAAGATCCCAAGCTAACAACGCGAGTTATGACAATTAACTATGGCGGTCTCGTGAATGTGGCGACGGCGGCTTTACCCAGAATGATCGAGCGAGGGCGCGGCGATTTTGTGAGCTTTTCCTCCATGACCGGTATCGTTCCGGGACTGCTTATGGGTGCTTATGCTTCAAGCAAAGCGGCAGTGCAGTTTTATACTGAAATCCTCTATCACGAAAATCGTAACAGCGGACTGCGCTTTTGTTGCGTCTGCCCGCCGGCGGTGAAGACGGCCCTGTGGCAGCAAGCCGAGGCAACCGTTGTTCCAAAGCTGCCCTCAAAGGGCGAGACCCTGACGCCAGATGTGGTAATCGATGACATCGAACGCTGTCTCGATAAGGGGAAGCTTTTTGCCTATCCCGGTAAGCAAACACAGCTAGGCGTGGTCATGCGGCGATTGTTTCCCCAGCTGATTTGGCGAGTGTCCCACGACGCCGAGGGTTTCTAAACGCGCGCTGAATTCACGGTCAGTGCGCTGATTTTCACCAGGAGTTACCGTTTGTTGTCGTCCACCGAAAGCCTGCCTCGTCAAATTCGATTTGACGGAGCGCACAATTTTAGAGATCTCGGCGGGTACCCACTCGGTTGTGGCGGTTCCTTTACACCGGGGCGGATATACCGGTCTGATCACTTGGGCCGTTTGACCGATGCTGACCGACAAAGATTGTCCGCTTTGGGGATAGCAACCGTGGTCGATCTGCGCAGAGCCAGTGAACGGGCGGAAAACCCCGATCTCCTTATGGGTACCGGCATCAACGAAATTTGGTTGCCGGTGGAGGCTGAGGGTGCAGATGTCATTAATATTCGCCGTGAGGTTGAGGCGGGTCGGGTTGACGCACAGGCAGCGAGTGAATTTCTCATTGAAGCCAATCGGTTATTCGTGACCCGTTTTGCCCGGGTTTATAGCGAGTTCCTACACCTGCTCCTGCAGCCTCAAAGTTTACCTCTGGTATTCCACTGCTCTGCTGGAAAAGACCGCGCCGGCTATGCCGCTGCACTGACGTTGCTTGTTGCCGGCGCCTCGAAGCACCACGTAATGGCAGACTATTTGGCAACCAATCTTTGCAACCAAGAGCATCGCCGCGCTCTCATGGCTGGGCTGCCAGAAAGCGCAGGGGTGGAGACAACCCGTCAGGCACTCAATGTGTTGATGCAGGTTGAAGAGCGCTACCTCACTGCGGCCTTCACTGAGATTGATACGGGCTACTTGGACGCGAGTGACTACATGAGTCGAGCTTTGGGTTTTGATGCCGATAAGCAGGCAAGGCTCAAGGCTCTGTTGACTCACTCTGGGATCTAAACGATCTTCCTTGAGCATCAACAGTAGTCAGCGGCTGTACTCAGCAGTTGCGCTGTTGCTAGTCACAATAGCCGTTGATTACCTGCAAAGGGACGATAGTCCGATGTCATCGTGTGGCTATACTAGAGCCACGTTAACAATGCAGGAGAGACCGTGGAACAGGCCATGCTCGCGAGAGCCTATACACCGCTGCGGTTAGGTCCGGTGACTTTGCCCAATCGTTTTATCAAAGCCGGAGCCAATGAAAATATGTCACTGCGGGGCATGCCGACCCGCGCCATGCTGAAACATCACGAGAGTATGGCGGCAGGGGGCGTGGGTATGACGACCATGGCGTATCTGTCAGTGAATAAGGTAGGGCGAACGCTGCCGGATCAAATTTGGTTGCACGACGGAGTGATTGCTGAGCTGCGAGCGGTAACTGATGCTGTGCACGCCAAGGGCGGCAAGATTGCCGCTCAATTAACCCACGGTGGTTCCTTCGTGACGGGGGTCTTTGTGCCCGGGCGTCTTCAAAGCTCTGTATCGGGCTTCAATCCTGCAGGCCTTCTCCGAGGCAATATCCTTCGTCGCGGAATGACCGAAGTCGACATGGAGCACATGGTTGAAGCTTTTGTCACTGCGGCTGAACACTGTGTGAGTGCGGGGTTCGATGCGGTCGAGATTCATATGGGGCACGGCTACCTGTTGAACCAGTTTTTGTCGCCCATGGACAACAACCGCAAAGATGCCTATGGCGGCAGTGCCGAGAACCGCGCACGCTTTCCAACAAGAGTTCTCGCAGCGGTAAAGCAGCGTGTGGGTCAGGATATTGCGGTGTTGGCTAAGATCAATGTTGCTGACGGCAGACGTCGGGGAGCCAACGTTGAAGATGCAATCATTACGGCCAAACTGCTTGAGGCAGCGGGTGCTGACATGCTCGTATTATCAGGCGGTCGTAATGTGGAGTCGGGCTGGTTCATGTTTGGCAGCAATATGAATCTTGAAGCTATGTATCGCGTTTTGGGTAAGTGGTCGCTCAGCGGTATGGCGATCGGCGCCACCGCGAAGTCTGCGCCCTCTATAGATTTCCGGGAGCTCTATTTTTGGGAGTATTCGAAAAAGATTCGCGAACAAGTGTCCCTTCCCTTGGCATATCTTGGGGGTGTGAAGTCAGCCGATAATGTGGCGCAGTGTATGGCGGCCGATTTTGAGGCGGTGGCACTCGCACGGGCGCTGCTCAGAGAGCCTGACCTGGTCAACAAGTGGGAGGTGCGTCCCGAGGAACCATCGCTATGTGACAACTGCAACAGTTGTGTGGCGTACATCTACCACCCGGGCGGGACGTGGTGCATACACCGGCCTGCAAATGTACTGGAAGATAATCAGCTTCTTGCCTCTTCAGGTGGAAGCTGAAAAATGCTGACGCTCAAGTTTGTGCGCAGTATTAAAGCGGATCTCCCAACGGCTTGGCAGGTTATCGTCGATTTTCCTGCTTATAACGAATGGAACCCCTTTGTGACACGGTGTTCGGCTGAGCTGCAACCCGGAACCCCCATTGTTATGCAGGTAAACATGGGTCCATTTGAGCTTGAGCAGACCGAGCAGGTGACGCAAGTCGAGCATGAGAAACTGTTTGAGTACCGCATGCGACCGGTAGGCCGCTGGCTGTACAGCAAGCGGCAGCATCGGCTGGAAGCTGTCGGTACAAGAGAGATTCGTTATACCTCCTATTTTGAACTTCGTGGCTGGTTATCGCCCATTGTCACGCTTCTAATGGGGTTCTTTCTGTGGCGGGGTTTTCGGCATATGACGAACGCGGTGAAAACTCGAGCGGAGGCTCTGGCCCCCTGAGGTTTTAAGATGTTTGGGCAGCTGGGATCTTGCAAGAGCACAATGTTTTACGCCGATGCTCGGCACGATGGTTACAGTGCGCAATACAGTGCGCAATATTGAAGGCACTGATCGGTGGACTGCACAGTGCAGCCCGAATAGGTTCGCCTGCACAGTGGTGATGGAGGTGAATGGCTCAGTTGAGTGAACCCACGGTCGTGGGCAGTGGCGATTTGGGGAGAATGCTATGAAAAGTAATGCACCAGTGGCACTAGTTACCGGCGCGAGTCGAGGCGCAGGTGCTGGAGTGGCTCGAGCGTTGGGCCAGCACGGTTACACGGTCTACATTACGGGTCGCTCTGAGGTGGTGGGAGCGGCAAAAGCATGGGATGGCTCAGTACTTCCCGGAACCATTCACGATACGGCGCGAGCCGTTACCGATGCAGGAGGGCGGGGCGTTGCCCTTTGTTGCGATCACGCCGATGACGCCGCTGTGGCGGAGGTGTTCGCGCAGATTAAGGGCGATGACGGCCGCCTAGATGTCCTCTTTAATAATGCGACATACATGCATCCTGAGCTCATTACGCCGAAACCTTTTTGGGAAAAAAGTTTAGAAGCAGCCGCCATTTTAGACGTGGGATTACGCTCCGCCTACGTGGCGAGTTGGCACGCTGCAGGCATGATGGTGTCGGCCGGTACAGGGTGGATTATTTTCGGCTCGTCTTTTGGCGCTAATTGCTACATGCATGGCCCTGCTTATGGGGCGCAGAAAGCTGGCCTTGATAAGTTTGCCGCGGATATGCAGCACGACCTAGAGGGCACCGGTGTTAACAGCTTATCGATCTGGATGGGCCCGTTAAAGACCGAGCGCGCGATGAAAGCCGCTGAGGTCCACCCTGAACAGTATGAGGAGATTATGCAGGTGGCAGAGTCACCAGAGTACACCGGCCATCTTATTCACGCCTTGCGCAGTAGCCCCGAGGGATCCTCTTATGGCGGGCAAACTGTGGTGGGCGCAGAGCTGGGTGTGGCTTTAAAAATTTCTGATGCTGGCGTTTATCCACCCTCACACAGAGACATGTTGGGGGGGCCTCCCGAGCGCTCGAAGGCTGTTATTTACTGATGCAACAGCTTCAGCATAACGTTCACGGTGTGGCTGCGGATGCCTTTGTGTGTCGGCGGAGGCCGGAGCTGTTACTGTTTACGGTAACCGTGATGTTGGTGGCACTTCTCACGGCCTGTGACCCGATAGCAGACCCCACTCTTACGCCAATGACAGTGTCCCCCGTCACTGAAATGCCTGAAGTCACTCCGTTGCTGCCCAGTTCACTGCGTAACCTTTACTGGGGTGATTTGCACATTCACACCGCCTTATCGAGTGATGCGTTTGCCATGGGCGTGCGCGCGTTACCCTCGGATGTTTATCGTTTTTCCCGAGGTCTGACCATTGATCATGGTGCAGGTTATCCCCTCACAATTCGTCGGCCATTAGATTTTGCTGCGGTGACAGATCATGCCGAATATATGGGTCAGGCGAGATTGGCCGATCTCGATATTCCAACGACACGCCAGCCCCTCGCTGATCTTTTAGCAGAAGGCAGTCGGTTGGCAGTGACCCGGGCTTGGGTCGAGACGATGGCACTGATGCACGAAAATGGATTTCAGTTAACCCTTGGCGGCGTCGATACCGCCATAAACGCTGCAGCGTGGAGGACCACTGTAGAGGCGGCCAACACCTTTAACGATCCCGGCAAATTCACAGCATTCATCGGCTGGGAGTGGTCAGCTGACGGTGGCGATGTTACGACGCACTTACACCGAAATGTTATTTACGGAAGTGGTGCGGTACCCGGTCGTCCCTTCAGCGCTATCGACGGACCTGACGCAACAGACCTTTGGCGCTTTTTGCGCGGTGAGCGGGCACAGGGGCGGTCAGTCATTGCTATTCCACACAACGCCAACCTATCTCAGGGACTCATGTATCGAACCGAGGACAGCGAGGGTCGTCTGTTGGTTGAGGCCGTACCCCAGGACCGGTCCGATCTCGAACCGATTAGTGAAATTCTTCAGGTAAAGGGTGCCTCTGAAACACACCCGTTATTATCAAGTCTTGACGAGTTCGCAGGATTTGAGATTGCTAGCGCAGTTCCCGGTCAGAAGGGCACCTTGGAGACGGTCAAAGGGTCCTATGCACGTGATGCCTTGCGACGTGGAATTTCCCTGGCTCACAGCGAGGGCTTCAACCCCTTTGTCTTTGGTGTGATTGGTGCCAGCGATAGCCACAACGCCAGTTCTGTCACCGATGAGGATAATTATACGGGTAAGCTGCCGATGATGGATGGAAGTGCGGGCTTACGAACGGGTGAGGCAGGTCTGGGATTAGCTTACATGACCCCTGCGCCAAGTTGGGGCTCGGGTGGGCTCGCCGGAGTTTGGGCTGAGGAAAATACCCGCGAGGCACTTTTTTCTGCGCTGCAGCGGCGTGAGACCTTTGCCACTTCAGGACCTCGGATCTCCCTGCGCATGTTTGGTGGCTGGCAACTTGAGCCGGCGTTGGCTGTGGCAGCTGATGGTGTCGCGAAGTCTGACGCTGCCGGGGTGCCTATGGGCTCTGCATTACCTTTGCAGTCTGGTTCAGGGGCCCCTCAGTTTGTAGTCTTTGCTGCCCAGGACCCTTTGGGTGCCCACCTTGATCGTATTCAAATTATTAAAGGCTGGGTTGACGAAGAGGGTGTTACCCACGAGAAGGTTATCGACGTGGCATGGTCTGGGAAACGAAGCATTGATCTCGCTACCGGTCGGTTGGACCCCGTAGGTAGCACGGTAAATACAGGGGCAAGCACCTACGAAAATACCATCGGTTCGCCCTCGTTGGCAGCTTGGTGGCAGGATGACGACTTTGATCCTGATCGCCCTGCTTTTTACTACCCAAGGGTTCTTGAGATTCCAACACCGCGCTGGTCCACCTACGACGCCCGAGATTTGGGTGTAGAGCCGATGGCCCCTGTCGCGATACAAGAGCGGGCCATTGGCTCTGCTATCTGGTTCGAGCCTTGATCTACATTAAACATCTGTGGGGCATGCCACAGAGGATACCTGGGCTTGCAGGCCAAACTAAGGCATAAAGATTTACAGCAGCCTTGGGAAGATGGCTTTACGCTCTGGTGGATATTCATCGAAATTTTTACGAAACCAACGATGGGTATAAAGCGCGCGAGGAATTAGGTTGCCGGCGGTCATAGCGAGCACAAAGACCGCGCCCAAATTCCAGGTCATGATGGCAAAACCTGTGAAAGACAGAATTTCCCCAAGGTACTGTGGGCAGGTAACCCAGCGAAAGGCACCGCCAAAAGGAATTTTGTAGCGCGGCTCATTGGGCGTGGGCGTTTTTGAACGCAGGTTACGCAGGATATGGTCTGAGTGAATGTTCAGCCCAAAACCCGTCGCATAGACAAACAAGCCCAACACAAATCGAGGATCACTGAACCAGTCGAGCGTGTACTGATCGCCATACTCGGTCAAGTACGCCGCGTTGAAATAACCGTGCAGAAACAGGGTAATCCAGCCTGCGATTATTACGTTGAAAGAAAAGCTCGCGGGTGTGCCGGGCTGTACCCGCATCAACATGGGAGTAATGAGCGCGCGGTTACTGTAGTGCATCATCCATACGGCAAGAAAAAACAAAGGCACGGCTTCGTAGGCGTTAGTCCCCATGAAGTAGACGACCGGAAAAACCAGCAAGCCGGGCAGCTCCATAATAATCCAGCCCATACGAGAACCGAGCTTAATACCCTGTTTTTTACCTTTCAGTCCGAATCGGCCGCCATAGGCAGCGGTACCCACAAAGCTCGCGGCAAATACCAGCAGCGCGTAGGCAAAACCTACAAGGAGTAATGTGTCGTAAAGGGCATTACCGGTGTACCAGGCCATGATGATGTCTCTAGGAGTTTGGATGGCCCGCAGAGTGGCGTGTGATTGGCCAGTGCGCAACCTTGCTCCATCGTCCAAATGGAGGCTGATCGCCGTTCATCAAGCCGCTAATGTGAAGCACCTCCAGTTGATTTGGCGAGCCTTTGCCTATGTCTTTTGCCCCCATGCTTGAATCTGACGTGACCTCCTGGTCTGGTGAAAGTGATGTCGTTGTTGTCGGCTTTGGTGGCGCTGGCGCTTGTGCGGCGATCGCGGCGGCTGATGAGGGGGCATCGGTGATGATCGTGGAAGCCGCATCGGCCTCTGGTGGCTCGACCGCCTTGTCCTCCGCAGAAATTTATTTGGGCGGAGGCACGAAAATTCAAAAGGCTGTGGGTTACGAAGATAGTGTTGAGGATGTTTTTGGTTATTTGATGGCGAGTAATGGGCCTCAGGCCGATGCCAATAAAGTGCGAGCTTATTCGGAAGGCGGGGCGGAGCACCTCGATTGGTTGATGTCTCTGGGTGTGCCTTTTAAAGCCTCTGAGCTCAAAGAGCGTGCCATGATGGCCCTGACAGACGACTGCTTGCTTTACACGGGCAGTGAGAAAGCGTGGCCCTATAGCGAGCATTACAAGCCTGCGCCGCGCGGGCATAACCTCGAAGTCGAGGGTGATAATGGCGGACCCTTGCTCACCAAAATTCTTTTGCAGCAAGTCGAGCAGCGAGGCATTGATATTCACTATGAGACCCGGGCCTTACGACTGATCGTGAGTTGCTTCGGACCTCAACAACGGATCGTTGGTCTGGCGGTTCGGCAGAATATGCAGGAACACTATTTTCGCGCCAGCAAAGGTGTGGTGTTGTGCGCCGGTGGTTTTATTATGAACGAGGATATGGTGCGTGAGTACTGCCCTCAGTTTCTCGATAACAAGACCCAAATCGGCAATCCCAATGATACGGGCAGTGGCATTCAAATGGGGCTGAGTGTCGGTGGTCGTGCCATTAACATGCACGAAGGATTTTTAAGTCTGCCTTTTTATCCCCCAGCGACGCTAACCTTTGGCATCTTTGTGAACGGTCAGGGTCAGCGCTTTATCAATGAGGACGCTTATCACGGCCGCATTGGCAGCTTTTTGGTGAACCAGAGTTATCCGGTGTACCTCATCCTTAACGTGGCAGATTACGGCAACTATGAGACTGAGAGCTGGTTGCAGGCACCGGTGGTGGCAACCGGTGAAACCCTCGATGAGCTGGTGTCTGAGTTGAAACTTCCCAAGGGCCAACTTGAGCGGACGCTTGCGCGCTTCAATGAGGACGTTGCTGAAGGTGTGGATCGCCTGTTTCACAAAGATGTCAGTTGGTTGAAGGCAATTGAGGCGCCCTTCGTGGCGCTCGATTGCACGCCGGGTGCGGGTGCGTTTTTCCCCTGCTTTACATTAGGTGGCCTTGATACCACGGTCGACGGCGCCGTATGTTCTGTCCATGAGGGTGTTATTCCCGGGTTATATGCAGCAGGAAGAACAGCTTGCGGTGTGCCTAGGCGGGGTGATGGTTATGCATCAGGAAGCTCTGTTGGGGACGCTACTTTTTCTGGGCGCATGGCTGGGCGCCGTATCGCAGCTGAGGAGTGCATATGAGTCAGAGTGATGTTGTCGCAAGGCTTGATCGTTTGGAGTCTCTGGACGCGATTAGACAGCTTGCTGCAAAGTATTCGCTTGCGCTGGATATGCGAGATATCGACGCTTTGGTGAATCTTTTTGCCGAAGATATTCGGATCGGTCGAGACAAGGTTGGCCGCGCACATTTTAAGCAGTGGATGGATGAAACTTTGCGGGTTCAGTTTACGGGCACCGCGCATCACATTGGCAATCACATTATCGAATTTGAAGACCCCGATCGAGCGGTAGGCGTTGTCTATAGTAAAAACGAGCATGAGACCCCCACGGAGCAGGGTGGCTGCGAATGGGTGATTATGCAGATGCTCTATTGGGATCATTACGAGCGCATCAACGGCCGTTGGTATTTTCGACGACGCTTGCCATGCTACTGGTATGCCAGCGATCTCAACAAGCCGCCCTGTGGTGAGAATAAAATGCGGTGGCCCGATCGGGATGAATACGAAGGGGCGTTTCACAGCTTGTTTCCCAGTTGGCAGAGGTTCTGGGCGGAACCGCCCTCTGAACATTTGCCGAGCGTTGCTGCACCTGCGCCACTCGAGAAGTTTTTGGCAACGATGCGTGATGGCAGCTTAGACCCGTCTATAAAAACTCGATAACGGTGGGGTCGGCCCCCAATATGAGGACCAGAAAATGAAGTATGCGCACTTGTATAGCTCCCTTGAAATGGGTGACCTGCGACTTCGTAATCGCATTGTGATGGCGCCTATGACCCGTAGCCGAGCTCGGCAAGATGACGATGCGGTTTCAGAATTACAGGCCAACTACTATGGTCAGCGCGGCGACGCTGGACTGATTGTGACCGAGGGCGTGCATCCCTCTGCCGACGGCAAGGGCTACAACCGCACCCCGGGGATTTACAATGACGCACACACCAAGGCCTGGTCATCAGTGACCGACCGAGTCCATGACCGGGGCGGGCTCATTGCCTGTCAGCTGATGCATTGTGGTCGGGTAGGCCATGCACTCAATAAGGGACGAAACACGCGATTTTTGGCCCCATCAGCGCTACCGGCTAACGCCGAGATTTTTACCGAGTCAGGGATGATGTCCATGCCGACGCCCGAGGCGATGACTCTTGCTGAGATCAGATCAGTCGTGGCAGATTATCAAGCCGCCGCCGCCCGGGCACTGCAAGCTGGGTTCGATGCTGTCGAACTTCACTGTGCATCGGGTTACTTGCCAGCTCAATTTTTGGCGACGGGCAGCAACCTTCGTGATGACCAATACGGTGGCAGTTTGGAGAATCGCTTGCGTTTCGTAGAGGAAGTTCTGCACGGGATCAAAGTTGAAACCGGCGCTGGGCGAATAGGGCTGAGAATTTCCCCCGGAAACCCTTACAACGATCACGTTGATGACAATCCGACTGAAACTTATGCTGCGCTCCTTCAATTAGCGGACCGCTTAGGGCTGGCCTGGGTGCATGCCATTCGGATGGCATCCACGGGTATTGATAGCTTGGCATTAAGCCGCGAATATTTTTCGGGCGCGCTGATCGGCAGTGACAGCTTCAATGCCGCGGAGGCTGACCAATTTATCGCTGAGCATCGTGTAGACGCGGTGTCTTTCGGGCGTGCCTACATTGCAAATCCTGACCTAGTGACTAGGTTTGCCCTTGATGCCCCGTTAAACACCCTTGATAAACGAACCATTTATGCGGGTGAGGGCGCGGGGGGCTATACCGACTACCCCAGTTTGTCCGCTTAGGATTTATCACAACGCCCCCTGAGTGACTTGCCTCAATTGTAGGTCTTACTTAGAGGTCGTATAGATACAGGTGAAAAACCTGTATAAAAAATGTTCGGCCGCCCATGATGGCCACTGACACAATGGGGTGGCGATGTTTAGTCATCGCTAACCCCTTTATCGATTGCCAAGATGGCTAGAGGACAAAACCCATGCCAATGCCCACTGACGTGCCTATCATTGACCTGATGCTTGCGGTCCCGAATGACGACACCTCAAATTTTTATGATTTTATTCGTCCGTTATTGATGGATGAGCAGAGTCGCCAGATGTTCAAAATGCCAGCTCAATACATGTTTAAAGACCTTCCAAAGGTGGGCAAGCGCGATGATTACATTGCCTACACATTGGAGAAGATGGATGAGTTCAATATTGAGAAGGCCATGTTGGGTGTGGACGAGGGTCAGTATGAGACGCAAAACGAGGCGGTAAAAAAACATCCCGACCGATTTTTCGCCTCCTACGACTGCAACCCTAATAACGGTATGGAAGAGGTTCGAAAGATTCGCCGGCTCAAAGAAGAGTATGACATTAGGTCGGTGAACGCTTTCCCCGCTGGACTGTGCCCTCAAGTCTCCCTTGCCGATAAGAAGTGGTATCCCATCTTTGTCACCTGCATTGACCTAGATATACCCTTTTGTCCCTGTGTGGGTGTGCCGGGTCCGCGGATTCCAATGGAGCCGCAAAAAGTTGAGCACCTCGATGAGATTTGCTGGTTTTTTCCTGAATTGAAAGTGGTCATGAAACACGGAGCCGAACCCTGGACAGATCTTGCATGGAAGCTGATGCTGAAGTACGAGAACTTGTTTTATATGACCAGTGCTTTTGCCCCCAAACATTACCCTAAAGACATTATAAATTTCGCCAATACCCGAGGGGCTGACAAAATCATGTATGCGGGTTACTTCCCCATGGGTTTATCCTTGGAAAGGATCTTCGGCGACATGCCCAACGTCCCGTTTAAAGACGACGTGTGGCCTAAGTTTTTGCATGAAAATGCGCGTCGGGTATTCAAGCTGTAGCGTCTAACCTTTTTTTGAAGCGGATAGTGCGCTGAGCCGCGAGCGTCACCACGCTGGCCTTTGACCTTTCCGCTACGGGTAGAAAATAGATATCGTGTCAACGATGCAGGCGGGGCGGTCAGCATCTTTGGCTGTAATGGTCACGCGGATGGTCGCCTTGTAACCGCCCTTGTTCTCCTCGACCGCAATAATTTCACCTGTAGCTGTGATGTGTGAATCCACGGGTACGGGCGCTGGAAAGCGAATCTTTTCAGTCCCGTAATTCACCCCCATCGATACATTTTCCACTTGAATGAGCTCGGGAAGAAAACAGTTGGCTAACGACAGCGTCAGGTAACCGTGTGCAATGGTTTTGCCAAAAGGGCCCTGTGCCGCTCTCTCTGGGTCAACATGAATCCATTGATGATCACCCGTCGCCTCTGCAAATTGGTCAATCCTTTCCTGAGTGATTTGCAGGCTCTCGGTGGGACCTAATGCGGTACCGGTCATGGTCATCAAATCTTTTGGGTGGGCAACTTGGGTGGCAGGCATAGAGGGTGCTCCTAAGGTTCAAAGGCAAGTCACAGTTCGATGGGTAGCTTGCTGGGGTTGATGCGTTATCTAAGGAGCCTGATACTGGCGTGAGATTTCTTCAAGCGCAAATACCCGCATCACGTATTCAGACGATGTTATGCGGGGGTTTTATTGAAAGGGTGGCGTTTGATAGCAAGGGACACTCAGATGCGGCAATACGACGGTACGGTAGTGGTAGTTACAGGAGGCGCAGGCCATATTGGGCGCGCGATTTGTCAGGGGTTCTTGAATGAGGGTGCGCAGGTCGTTGCCTGTGGGCGGCGTCCCCCCGAAACGCCTGTGGGTGATGGCCCGGAGAAAGCTGTTTTTTTTGCGGCAGATCTGCGTGACTCTGAGGGCTCCCAGTCCTTAGTGGACTTCACGCTGGAACGGTTTGGTCGTATCGATATCCTCGTCAACAATGCCGGAGGCAGTCCTCCTGTTGAGGCTGCCGCAGCCAGTCCCCGCCTGACTGAAAAAATTGTTGCGCTTAATCTCGTTGCGCCATTGGTGTTATCGCAGCAAGCCTATGGGGCTTTGTCAGCTAATGACGTCCCGGGGTGCATCGTCAATATTGCGAGCGTCAGTGGAGCTCGCCCGTCACCAGGCACGGCGGCCTATGGCGCCGCCAAAGCCGGACTGCTGAGCAGCACCCGTTCATTAGCGATGGAGTGGGGGCCACACATCCGCGTCAATGCCATTGTCGTCGGATTGGTTCATAACGAAGCGGGTATTGAGCACTACGGTGGTGCTGAAGGGTTTCAGCGGGTTGCAGATATGCTACCCCTCAAGCGCATGGCGGCGCCTGTGGACGTTGCCAATGCGGTCCTTATGCTGTGCGACGACAAGGCTGCCTATATCTCAGGTGCCGCCCTAGAGGTCGATGGGGGCGGTGAAGTGCCCGTGTTTTTACATTTGGCTAGGGAGGCGGCTGCAACCAAATAGGCGACGTCCAGGCGCGCTCACGAATTGTGGGTGTGTAAAACGCCTCGTCTTCAGCAACGCGACAGCAATTTTTGAAAGCATCCTCACTGGCGCCTAATGCCTTGGCTCGCCTTGTTGAGGCGGCCAGCTGGTCTGGGCAGGCGTCAGAAAGTGGATTTACCCCCATGTTTTGGCACTGCAGTGTGCTCCAACGGCAACTGGGTGTTTCCAGTACCCGGGCGTAGTAAAAAGCGGACTGATCGGGCGTTGGATCGGGATCTTGCCAGACTGTGCACAGACTAGCGCTGCCAGGCGCTGTGGCAGCACAAGTTAGGGGGTCCACCCCAAGTTCGTTGACGGGTGAACCGGCAACGTCGTAGACGCGTTCATGTGTGTTGCCATTGCTATCAACCCATCCTTTAATAATTTGTAATCGTTCTAAGGGATTGCTTGGAAATAGCGCAGTTCCTGAGTCGCGCTGGGCCGAGATATAAAACCGGGGCGGCATGTCACCCGGCTGCTCTGTAAGAATACCGCCCATCGGTACGCCTTTGTCATAGGCGAGCTTAATGGCTGTAGGGTCCTCGCAGAGATTCTCTGGGTAATCACCTGCGAAAAAGCGGACGAGAGGGCGCGTCCCTGAGGTTGCATAGGCTTCTCGTCGGCGCATGGCGTCAAAGAGTGCATCTCGTCTATTTTCCTCTGCCCAAACTACGGCGAGACCCCCGGGGTTTGAGACAAAATGGTCTTGGATATTTCTAAACCCGGCGTCTCTGGAGCCTAAGTGACCGACATATTGGCGCTCTTGTGCCCCTCCTGCGGTTGCCGTGTGTGTGTCGGTGCTACCGATAAAGCCGGGCATAAAAGGATTTAGTCCGTTGGCCTGCTCCAGTGCCAGCCCGTCTTTAAGGACATTGCGCATCAAGTTTCGACGATGGAAAGAGCTTAGGTTGACGGCCTGGCCCTTTTCAGAACGCATCTTGCCCTCGACGGAACCCAGCATATGTAAGTTGTCCGAGGGAATTTGTTCAAAGTCACAGAGCTCATCCTCGGTATCTACGCCAATCCCTTGCAATCGATCGAAGCGACATTCCGAGGCGCCTTTGTGTTGAATCAGCTCCACGAGGGGCTCGAGTGCGCGCCGATTGTGTGCTTCTTCAATGGTGGCGGGGTCAGGAAACATAAGCCCGCCACCAAGATTACTATTATGAGGTATGGCCATGACATCACAGCCATTGCTGGCATCAAGGCACTGTTTTTTTAACTGTCGCCAAAGTTCCGGGACTTGGTTGTTGCTGTCAAACACCGAGATTGGGCGTTCGGTGACGTTTGCGTTTTTGAATATTATATTGCGGTGCAAATTCGCAGCCTCCTGCCCTTGTGTGTATTCGTAGCCCACAAATGCGCTGAATTCACAGTTGTCAGATGGATCGTTGTGGCGCTCAGCAGCTGCTTGAATGTCTGCCCAGATGGTGGTCGCAGCGGCAGTACAATCGCCCAGATCGCAAATGAGTGAACGCTGGGGAGCAACGCCGTCCATGCCCCCTGATAGCGTCCACTGAGAGGCCGCATATAGCTGCACCCAGAGGTTTTTTGTGCGCGACATGATGCATGTTGGTGCCCACCAAGCCAACGTTCCCCAATTGCTGTCGCAGAGGGCGACCTCGCCTAAAAACTGGCCGTGATCCGTGACGGCAGCAAAATCAATGGCGCGATCAATTCTTGCTTCTATGGTTTGGTCGCCAAAAGGGTCTGGCAGGGTAATCATCTCGCCCTTGGCATACCGATAGGCGCCGTCAGGGTCATTTTTTTGGTTCGACAGGAATGCGTCGAAGGAATACCGGGTATGGATGTGTAGGTCGCCAAAAAAAGGCTGTCTTTCAGCGGCGAAGTGTTTGCAGGGCCCAGCGGCAAGGCTTGAGTGTGCGATCAGGGCCATAAGGGCGGCAATAAAGACTGGAACCTTGAGGTTGTGCGGTTTTTGCCGAGTCATAATTGGATTCCTAGCACGGTTAACAGTCCATCATTCACGACGTCTCGTAAGCTCTGTGACCCGTTAGATAAATGATGAGATAAGCGAGCGCTCCAGCAAAAATTCCCGCCCACAGTCCCTTAAAAACGCTGTAACCAAACGGTGTGAAGCTGTCCTGAGCAAGGGTGTTAAGTGCCAATAAAGTTGCGGCTGCCGCAATTAACCCAAGGATGGCGCTTAAAGCAACCGCCATAATGTAACGCTCGGTCACGGCCACAAGACGCAGCGTAAGTGGTGAAGGCGCAGCGAGAACCTCGGGGCTCAGGGCGTCTTTGGTGAGCTGCCTGCGTTGAATGGGTATTAGTATCAGCGTCACGATCATCGCAAGCAAAAATCCCGTCGCCAGTAGATCAGCAGAGATCCCTCCCGAGGGACTGAAAAGTTCGAGAGAGGGTTTATTGCGAGACAACAGCCAGCAAATCAGGCCATTAGCTACAGCGTTAGTTGCACCGTTGACCGCAGTATTTCGCCAGATATGTTGCCGCCAACCTTTGGCATCTAGTGGGGTTTGCACAGAACACTCCTTAGGTGGTGGGGGCTTGCAAAACGATTTGGCGCAACAGCTGCGGGCGTAAAATTTTAGAAAAGCCCCTCAGCTCGCATCATGGCGTCGTGAGCGCCGTCACAATAAATCAAGGACCCGGCGATAAAAGCGGCCTCGGGTGACAGTAAAAAACGGATGAGCTGGGCGACGTCGTTGGGTTGGCCCGCTCGGCCGATGGGAATGGAGGCCACAAATTCTTGAATCGCGGATCCGTAGGCTTCACTTTTTGCCACAGCTTCGGTCATCGGTGTTTCGATGTAACCGGGCGCGATGGCGTTAAAACTGATCCCCCTGCGGGCATAATCGGGGGCAATCCGCCGCATCCACCGTGCAACAGCTTGTTTGCTTCCGGCGTAGCATTCATGGCCGTTACTGGTTTTGGCCAGCTCCCTAGCCTTGTTCAGGTCGTTATCTAGCAACGCTGTTACCAGTGATTCGTTGTCGCACATTGGGGCTGAATTAGAGCTGATGGCAATAATTCGCCCCCCGGGCTTGATCGTATCTACCAGCCCTTCAACTAGGGCACGGGTGCCAAAGTAGTTTATCGTCAGTATCTTGTCAGGCTCGGGAAAATGGGAGGCGACCCCCGCGCTGGTGATAAGGCCATCGACCGATGGAAAGTCATGGCGAACTTTAGCGATGGCCGCTTCCCGCGCTGATTCATCGCTGAGATCGGCCAAGATATCGGCATTTCTAATGTCGAGAGTGACGACTTTATCGCCCTGATCAGTCAAGAGTTGACGAGTTGCTGCGCCAATACCTGAGGCGCCTCCGGTCATGATGTAGGTTGCCATTGTTAAGTCTCGCTTAGTGTTTCGTTTGCGGTATTTGCGATTGGATGGCGCTGCCGGGTAGGGCGGCCATCCCGCCATCAACCTCTAAAATCTTCCCTGACATAAACCCGCTCGCACTGGAGGCGAGGTAAAGCGCGGCCAGCGCGATATCAGTCGGTTGTCCCAAGCGGCCTTGGGGGATCCATCGCACCGTTTCTTCCAGCCGGCCTGGGTCCTGCGTAATAAATGCCGTTGCAGGGGTTTCGATGGCGCCCGGTGCAATACCGTTTACACGAATTTTTGGCGCTAGCTCATAGGCTAGCACGCGGGTCATTTGATCAAGACCGGCCTTTGCTGCGGCGTAGGCGGCCATGTGGCGATCGACCATCCAGCTCATCGCCGAGGAAATGTTAATAATCGCTGCGTTCGGTGCGGCCTGCAGTAATGGCAACGCCTCATGAATCAGGCCGTAGGCTGCACTCAGGTTAATATCGAGGGTGTGCTCGAAGCGTTTCTTATTGACCTTGGCCAATGAACCAAATCCTTTGCCGGGGGCGCCCGCATTGTTAACCACGACATCAAGCTGCGAACATTCGTTATGCAGGGTTTCGAAGGTGGCAGCCATGGCGGTCTCGTCGGTGATATCACAGGAGAATATTCGAGCTTGCTGGCCCAGAGCTCTGACCTCATTAGCGACGGCCTCCAAATCAGCCTCAGTGCGAGCGAGTAAGATAAGGTCGGCACCCATTTCGGCGTAAGCAGTGGCAATGCGGGCACCAATGCCTTTTCCGGCGCCGGTCACCAGAGCGGTTTTACCATCGAGACGAAAAAAATCTGTAAGCATGATATTAAGTTCTCAAATTTTTTAAGAGGCCTTAGTCCATTTGGGCTTGTGGCCAGCAGGGGCTCCACGATAGAACGAAGTCCCTACTAAGGGGAATAACAAGAGTCTTTTGGGGCTAGTCTGAATTGATGATGGATTGAGGTATGGCAGAGTTAGCAGGAAAGTCAGCACTGGTCACCGGTGCAGGGGTTGGGATTGGCCGAGCAATTGCTTGTGTGTTGGCCCGAGAGGGCGCAAAGGTGCTTGTGGTCGATTTTAATGGCGATACCGCAGAGGAGACAGCGTCGCTGATTCGAGCTGCTGGAGGTACGGCTGCTGCGCACGTTGCCGACGTGAGTGATGAAGCTCGAGTCGCTCATATGGTGGAGGCCGCAGTTACTGTCCACGGTGGTTTGCAGGTAGCGTGCAACAGTGCAGCGGTTAGCCGTGGATCAGGCCCCATTCATGGCTTTACCCGCGAGGTCTTTGACCAAACATTGACACTTTGTCTTACCAATACATTTCTATGCATGAAGCATGAAATTGCGCACATGCTAGAGCACGGGGGAGGCAGTATCATCAATATATCCTCCAACGCGTCGCTGCGTGGTCAGCCCTACAATACGGCTTATGCGGCGGCTAAAAGTGGTGTCAACCTACTGACCAAAAGCAGTGCTTCCGAATACGGCCATAAAGGCATTCGTATTAACGCCGTGTCTCCCGGGGTTATCAGAACCCCCGGTGTAGAACGGTATTTTGAGGAGCAGCCAAAGATTGCCGAGGGATTGAAACAGGCGGCAGCAATGCGTCGCCTCGGTGAGCCCGAAGAGATTGCAGAGGCGGTTTGCTTTTTGGCTTCAGAACGGGCGTCTTTTATTACGGGACAGTTGTTGAGCGTTGACGGTGGCGCCGCGGTTAAGTGAGGGCTTAGCCCAAATTCACCTGGCCGCCATCTAAGGCGATTGACTGGCCGTTGACGAAACGCGACTCGGAGCTGCACAACGTGGCGACAAATTCACCGATATCCTGCTCGCAGTCACCTATGCGCTGCTGTGGCACTGTTTTCATAAATGCCTCGGCTTCTTCGGGACGATATTTTGCCCAGGCGGCCAGTGCTGGAGATTGCGCGAGGGGTAGAATCGTATTGCTGCGAATGCCCAGACCGCCCCATTCATTCGCGGCAGCTCGGGTAAGGGCTCTAATAGCTTCTTTCTCGGCGGCGTAAACACCGTAATTGCTGCTGTCCCAACGCATGGCGGCAGAGGATGCCAAGTTAATAATATTGCCGCCACCAGCTGACACCAAGTGGGGCTGAACCAACTGCATAAGGCGTAGTGAAGCCACGGGACCAACGCGTAACCCTAGTTCAAACCCTTCAATAGAGGCATCCATAAGCGATGTGATCTGTGCGGATACGGCGTTGTTGACCAGAATATCCAGTCGATCAAATTTCTCCACGGCTGCGGTTACCAAGCCATCAAGATCTGCAATCACACCAATATCGCACGCTATTGCGGCGCCTTCAGTTCCAAAGCGTTCTTTGATTGTGCTGATCGTAGCCTCACACTTCTCAAGGGTGCGTCCTACCGCAATGATGCGCACCCCTCTCTTGGCGAGAGCAAAGGCAATACCCTGTCCAACACCCTGGCCGGCTCCAGTGATTAAAGCGACTTGCTCGTTAAGTGGCTTGTCCATGGTCACTCCTCAAATAATGCGTGTGTCGGAGAGGTGAATCACCTCAGAGCGATCTAGGTCCAGGAATCGCTCACTGCTTTTTGTGAGATTCTCGATGTGTTCCCACATTCGAGTTTCATTATCGCCGTCGGCAAAAAAAGCCTCCATAGAATGGCTAGCCTCGGGTGGAAAATATTCTTCAACGATGCCGTCGAAATGCGGTTCCCCACTGCGACTCACACGATTTTGACGGTAGCCCAGTGTATTTTGTGTGCTCAAGGCTACGCCGGTATGTTCCTCTAGCCAGTATTGTTGCAGCTGCACGGCGTTGATGTCTGTGCGACGCTGAAAGCAGCACAGCTGAAGGGTGCCAGAGAATCGTTCGCCGACGTTCAGCTGGGGCATTAGGGGGGTGATTCCCTCGCACAAGTAAGCCACTCCTCCCAAAGTTGTAGCGAGGGGCGAGGTTAGTAACGCATCTATAGTTTCGCGGTCAGCGTCTATGGCCAGTCGCCCGCTGGGCAGGAAGCCCAAGGGGTCGCGTGTCCACATGGCGGCCTTCTCGCTGTGGTCATCCCTCTTGGCAAACGCCGCAAAGGAGATCCCAGTGTGGTCTAGGAGTGCGAGGCTTACTGCCTCGGTCGTCGGTACCTCATCGTAAAATATGATGAGTAGCCTGCCATCGTGTGCACTCATTGGGGATAGTACTCTTCAATAATCTTATTTTTGAGCAGCTTGCGTAATGCGTTTCGGGGCAGAGGTTTTTCGGTAAAGGTCACCTGCACAGGCACCTTGAAAGCTGCCAGTTGTTGCTGACAATGTTCAATAACGGTTTCGCTGTCTGCTTCACTGCCCGGCAGCACCTGCACAACCGCGGCGACTTGCTCCCCCCATTTGGGGTCTGGCTTGCCAACGACCGCGGCATCAACACAGCAGGGAAGTGTCATGAGACAGGCTTCGATTTCGCTGGGGTAAATGTTTTCACCGCCGCGGATAATCATGTCTTTGACGCGCCCGCAGATATAGAGCAGGCCCTCTTCACTGATGTAGCCGACGTCACCCGTCGCGAGCCAGCCTTCATGGAATTCCTCGCTGCTCCCCGTGTGGTAACCCTGAATAGCAGCACTCGAGCGAACATTGATTTCCCCGGGCACTCCCGGCGCTGCCGGTTTACCGTCCTCATCAATAAAACTAAATTCCATAATGGGAGAGGGGAATCCAGACGCATTGGGGCGGTGACTGCAGAAATGGCCGGTGAAAGCTGCCCCTGTGCCTAGTGTCTCGGTCATGCCCCAGCCACCTCCAGGGAAGGCAGTGGCCGTCTTGGTCGCATAGAGCTCCGACAACACCTCGGGGGTCGCTGCGCCTCCTGAGCTGATATTGGTGAGTTGTTTTGCATCGCTGTTGGTAAATTGAGGATTGCCAAGGAGCTCCATCATCATGACCGGAGCGCCCATCAGAACGGTGATCTCCTCACGCCGCACTAGCTGCAATGCCTCGGTCGCATCCCATTTGTACATCAGATAGAGGCTGCGACCATGGTGCAGATTGACGATAAACTGAGAGAACAGTCCGCTGATGTGGAATAAGGGGACCGCTAGTAATGTTTTAGGCGGCGTCGAAGATGCGAGTTGCGCGTTCATAGCATCCTGATTTGTCATGTAGGTCGCAGCACCGATAAATTCCAAATTCATCAATGCTTGGCAGCAATTGAAGTGCGACAGCATGACGCCCTTGGGGCGGCCAGAAGTACCCGACGTAAACAAAAGAATAGCGGGATCCTGAGCATCAACGACGGGTGGGGTTATAGGGTCAGGATGGTTTGTATCGATGACAGTTTGAAAGTAGAGCTGGTTGTTTGTCAGTACATCTCCCTCGACAATGAGGGCTGGGACCTCCCGATTACTCTCCTGAACAAACTGCCATCTCGGGGAGTCACAAATTAGCAGTTGAGCCGCACTGTCCTCAAGCCCTTGTTCAAGCTCTGCCCGTTTGCCCCAGCTGTTTAGCGGTACGGCTACACCGCCGACGTTAATAATGGCGACGAAAGCGATCAGCCACTCCGGACGATTACGCATTGCTATGGCAATGGGTGTGCCGGCGGTGACACCCATGTCAGTCATCATCCATGAACTGAGTCGATCAACCGCGGTGAAAAAGTCGTCAAAACTCCACGTTTCACCTTGGTATTGCAACAAGGGTTTGTCGGTGTGCTGGCGTCCCTTGTTCAAGTAATCACCCAGCAGCCTATGGGCCTGCAAAAACGCCGTCAAAGGCTGGCCATTTATGCTTTGAGATGCCACTTCAAACGGCGCCCCCGGGCCGGTGAGTTGTGCAACGGCGTCGTGGTAGGGTTGTGTGAATAGGCTCATAGGGTGAGTCCCAGTGCAGGGTTGAGGGTTAGCAACGCTTGTATGTTGGGGGGTCATTGAGACTTCGTCATGGTCTTTTTAGCCTATCAAAGGGCCTTGCCATCCGTTGACCTGCCTTCCAGCTCGCCAGTAAGGTAGGTGCTCGCCAATTAACAGTAGCGCAACACGATTCATGCAAACGCCGCTCACAGAACTTTTGGGTTGCCGATATCCCATCATTCAGACTGCCATGGGGTGGGTCGCGGATCCTACCCTCGTGGCCGCGACGGCTAATGCTGGCGGCTTTGGATTTCTGGCAGGTGCGGTAATGACTCTGGACGAGATTGAAAAGGGCATCCTGGCGATAAAAGCACAAACCGATGCACCTTTTGGGGTCAATTTTCATATGTATGTGCCCTTTGCCGAGGACATTGTTGATCTTTGTATCGAGCACCAAATTCGCGCTGTCAGTTACAGCCGGTCACCTTCTGCTGCCAGTGTCGAAAAGCTCAAACGTGCGGGGGTGGTTTGCATACCGACCGTGGGCGCTTTTAAGCATGCGGTTAAAGCAGTAGAGCTTGGTGCCGATGCCTTGGTTATCCAAGGCGGCGAGGGCGGTGGTCATACGGGATCTGTCGCGACCAGCATTTTGCTGGGACAGGTGCGGGGTGCCGTCTCTGTCCCGATTGCTGCGGCGGGCGGTTTTCGCGACGGTGGTGGGCTGATCGCTGCTCTGGCTATGGGGGCGCAGGGCATAGCTATGGGCACCCGGTTTTTGTTGACCCAAGAATCTCCCGTTCCGGATGCGACCAAGGCGGTCTATCTAAAAACACCGCCCGAGCAGATTGTGGTGAGTACACGCCTCGATGGCTTACCCCAGCGAATGATTGCAAACAGTTACTTGGCTCGGCTCATAGATGCGAGTCAGATCGGCTTGCTGATGCGTGCATTGCGCAACGGACTGGCCTTTACGAAAATGACAGGCAGCTCACTGTGGGACATGCTGAAGTCTGCGTGGCGAATGCGTCGTGGTGGCGAATTATCGTTGGGACAAACGCTGATGGCGGCAAATGCGCCCATGATGATTCAAGAGGCGATGGTGCATGGGCGCCCGGAGGAGGGCATTTTACCCTCGGGGCAGGTCGCGGGGTTAATTGACGATTTGCCCACGGTTGATGCGTTGATCAGCGGCATCATGGCCGAGGCAGATAGCACGCTGCAAACCCTTTACCAACACCGTAACGGTGGCAATCACCCAGATTAAATGAGGACGGTGCTCAATGGCGGCATTTACCAGTCATGTAGCGGCAAATATCGGACATATTATTTTTAGCAAACCGCCAGTGAATGCTTTTGATAGCAGTGAATGGGCGGCTATTGCGGCAGAAATTTGCAAGCTAGGACTTCGTGGCGATGTGCATGTCATTGTCATAAGTGCTGAGGGTAGGGGCTTCTGTGCGGGGGTCGACATCAAAGAGTTAGGTGCCCACCCCGAGATGATAGTGCCGGTCAACAAGGGTAACTACGACACCTTTGAAGCCATTCATAAAAATCCAAAGCCCGTCATCGTGGCCCTGCACGGCTTTGTGCTTGGTGGTGGCATCGGAATTGCTGGCGCCGCCGATATTATTGTAGCTTCTGAATGCGCCACTTTTGGGGTCCCTGAGGTAGACCGTGGTGCTATGGGTGGGGGTGCTCATCTGCAGCGCATGTTTCCCGTGCAAAAGGTACGTCACATGTATTTCACAGGTGAGTTCATCGACGCTCAGGAAGCTTGGCGGTTGGGCGCTGTGGAAAAGGTCGTCCCTCGGGGGGACCTGTTAGCTGAGGCCACTGCAATCGCAGAGAAAATTGCAGCGAAGAGCAGCATTATGGTGCAGCTTGCGAAGGAGGCACTCAACGGTATTGAAGATGGTGATCTTGAAGCTAAGTATCGTCGCGAGCAGGGTATGACTTTGGAAGCCTATAGTTATAAAGATTCTCAAGAGGCTCGGGACGCGTTTAATGAAAAGCGTGACGTGAGCTTTAAGCCTGAGGGATGAGCCCGAGCCTCTCATGGCAGGTCTGAGCAGTCTGCTAACAGGTGGCAGTTCGACGGCACCCTAGGTACCCGCAAGGTGCATCCATCCAATAGTAACGGCCCGTTTGTTGCGGGCTTATTCGACAGACAGAGACAACAGAGGGTTTCCAAGATGACTTACGATCAAGCACTGCGAGTGTGTGAAACTTATATTCAGTCGTTGGTAACCAATGACGTTGATGCGATTCTTGATTTATATGCCGCTGATGCGACAGTTGAGGATCCGGTAGGTACGGAGGCGCGCACCGGCCAAGACGCGCTACGGTCATTTTATACGGGCGCTGTCACCGGCGTGGTTGCGGCGACTCTCACCGGGGCACCAAGACTCGCGGGCAATGAAGTTGCGTTCCCGTTTCAGGTGATCGCGGGGCAACCGGGTGAGGAAATCCAAATTAACATCATCGATGTTTTCCGTTTCAATGAAGAGGGCAAAGTCGATTTGATGCGGGCTTTTTGGGGTTCCGATAATGTGGGTGCCAAGGCCTAGGCTTGCAGGCATCACGATTTACTACGTTGCGTCGTGGCAGATGCTTACCGTAAATTACGAAGGGCAAGTGGAGTCGGTGACAGATGTCGATATTCTCGATATTGAGTGTGGTACTACTGATCGGTTGGTTATTGCTGATGCTGCGAGCAAGCATTGCGGAGTATCGTTATTACCGGGCCGTGGCCATTCACGAGCCCGAAACTTGGGCGAAGTTAGATGTCTCAAACCACTCGCTCGCTCCTTTTCTGTTTTGGGTCTCTCCCTCTCGCAAGCGCCTGCTGGCGACTGTTGATAATCCGAGGGTGCTCGCTTGCGAACGACACGCAAAGGCCACAGGTAGATGGTTTTTGGGCTATGTTGTGGCTGTGCTGCTCTCAGCAATTGCGTTTTTTAAATGGACCTAGTGCAGCCTTAGCCGCTCATATCCCTGAGTTGAAACAGGCAAAAACCTAGAATGCCACAGGGGTATCCTGCGCCTGGCTAGTGGCTCTTGGACTTTAGGAGTAGGTGACCACGCTTTTTAGCATGAGGCTTACCAGCATGGATTGGCGAGAAACGCCGGTTTTAGCGAAGATCGAACGCAACTGAGCTCGGGCCGTATTTCTGGCAATGCCGAGCTCCGCGGAGGCCTGATCCAGGTTGTCGCCCTCAGCAAGTAGCTTGGCCAAATTCACCTCCGCTTTTGTGAGGTTGTACAGCGACATCAATATGCGTGTATCGATCTCGTAGCTGCGCTCGGGTTCGTTAATGAATACGGTCATGTGAGCGGTGTGCCCAGGCTCTACCGTTTTGTCGATCATCATGGGCTTTACCAGTATTTCCAGGTCTGGACGCCCCGAGGGCCGCTCCACGGCAAGGGCATTGGTCGGCGCCGTATCCTGATTGCGTTGGGCACTAACGATGGCATCAATAAACTCGTTAAATTTTCCCCGGGCACTAGAGCTCTCTAGGTAAATTTGTTCGTTGACGATAGTCAGGCCATCTTTTTCGCGAATGATGTTGTCAGCGACGACGTTCCGGGTGACGACTTTGCCACGTTCATCGAGAGTCACCACGCCGACAGACTGTCGGGTAATCGTGGAGCTGTAGAGGCGACGCTCCTTGTCCAACTGAATCAGTTGCATGCCGTTGGCGACAGCCCGTTGAATATGGGGCGCGAGCAGCGCCAGAAATTCTCGCTCTTCTGCGCCGAAATTATCGGAAGCCTTCGGTCGACAAAAGCGCACGCTGAAGCGTTGGCCATTGGCGTTTCGCAGATCCACTCCCGCCATATGGTGGATATCAACCGGCGCCATGCAAAAGCGGTAGAGGTCGGTGTTTTCAAGTTGGCTGTAGGAAATGCACTCATCGAGACACACGACCTGACCCCAGGGGAGGTTGGTCATCAGGTTGGAGGTGTAGTGACGATCGGTGTAGGGGTTGTCGTGATCATCAACAAAAGTTTTTTGCAAAACATCGGAGGAAACGAAGAGCAGGCCACCATCATCGCCATGGGGCTCACGCATCGTAATTGAGCCAAAGTTACTGCCTATTAAGCGCCGTGTTTCAGCCAAAAAGCCGTTGTAAGGGTCCTCTTCGATGTGACCATCGTAGAGCAGCCCGAGCAGGCGAGACAATTCTTCTAGATTTGCTTGAGTCATCGAGTCAAAACTGCCTTAAACATCGCTCGCTTCAAGATAGCGCAGAGAAAAGAAAGGTCAATGAAAACCTGTGGCACTCTGCAACCGCTTTTAGTATTGGTGAGGGCAGGGCCCGAGTATTAGTAACGGGTTGTTGTCGCCAGAAACTCTAGGCTTCGGGTATTAAACAATTCAGGGTATTCGGTCATTACCCAGTGGCCGCAATGGTTCAGCAACTCCGCCTGTACCTGACCGCCGCCTTTGAGCATTTTCCAGACACCACTTGCGGGACAGAATTTGTCCTCGGTACCCCAAAATACCAGTATGGGGTGGTTTAGCTGGCTCACCTGACCACTGAGGTCAGGAATGGCCATTGTGGCCAACACGTGACTGTTTTGGGTTTGGAGTGTAGTCCAGCGTTCGTCAATCAGCTCCTCGTCGACAATATCTGCATCATAAACCAATAAAGTCAGTAGTTTACCTAAGACATCTCGTGTAAATTCTGGAGAACCCATTGGGTGTTTCACCATGGTTTGTATCCCTTCCATAGCGAAATAATCTTCTCTGGACTCAATGCCACCGGGTGCCATGAGTATCAGCTTTTGCACCCGTTCGGGGTGTTTCAGCGCCAGCCCCAATGCCACAGCGCCACCTAATGAATTGCCCACTAACGTGACGCCATGCAGCCCGAGGGCATCGAGCAATGCAACTAATCCATCGACAAAGAATTCCAGTGTGTGATCGATGTCGGTGGGCTTGTCAGTTTGGCCATAGCCCCACTGGTCATAAACAACACAGCGGTAGCCCGCGGTTTGGAAGGCAGCGATATTGTGTTTGAAGTTACTCCAGCCGCTAGCCCCGGGGCCACTGCCGTGAATAAATACCAGCGTGCCCTGTTCACTGCCCGTAGCGTGATGATCCGTGTAATGGATCGATAACCCCTGAGAAGTCTCCAGGAATTGAGGCTTTGCGGGATTAGATGGCATTAAACGAAGACATCCTTATTTTCAATGCCGAGTTGCATAGCACCCAGATTGCGCGCAAATCCCGTCGGGTTGTTTGCGACATGACAGCGCGCGATATGAATGTCATGCCAAAGATTTTGCAGTGGATGCCCGTTAAATACCGCGCGTCCTCCCGCCACGTCAAAAAGTGTGTCGATCGCGTCAATGGCTTTGTCGATGACGAGGGAAGCCTGATAGCGAAAGAGTACGCGTTCCTCGATTGATGGCTTCCAGTCACTGCTCTCCATTTTGTCGAAGTTATGAAACATGACCGCTTCGAGCTCTGCAATGGTGTTCATGACTTGAGCGATACGGGTCTGTGTTTCCACGTCCCCGGCTAGCTTTGTTGGATCGCTTGTCGCGGAGGCGGTTCGGGTTTCGATAAAAATCTTCAGGGCCTTCTTCAGAGCCCCAATGGCGGAGGAGTTCACGACCCTCACAAAAGTTTGCGCCCATGATAGGTTGTAAACGGGATTTTCCTGGTCATTGACGCAATTGAACCCGTCCATCTGTTTGTGAGTTCGGTGGTCAGGAACGAAGATTGGAGTGTCAATGACCACGTCGTTGGAGCCCGTACCTTGAAGCCCCATCACATTCCATGTGTCTTCGATGTCGTACTGGTCGCGAGGTACTAGAAAAGTGCGATAGCCATCACCGGGAATTACCCCTCCCAGTAGGGCCCAGCTGCAGTGCTCGGAGCCGGAGCTCCAGCCCCATCGACCGCTGAGCATGAACCCGCCGTCGCAGCTGGCCGCTTTGGCACCCACCGGGTTGTAAGAGCTACTGACCAGTGTGTTGGGGTCGGCCTCGTAAACTTCGCGCTGGGCTTCTTCAGACATCAGCGCGATTTGGAAAGCGTGTACCGCAATAATGCCGCTTGCCCAGGCCGTACTCATGTCGGCTTCGGCAATTCGGATTTGTTCGCGGAAAAATTCTTGCGGTCGCTGTTCTTGGCCGCCCCATTTTTTTGGCAGCATCATTGTGTAAAAGCCGCAGTCCTTGAGCGCCTGTACGACCTCTTTACTCATCCTGCGGTTGCCGCGCTGTTCGTCTGATCGACTCTCGATAAGGTCAAGAATTTGATCGGTTACGACGGGTTGATGGCTGCTCATGCGTTTCCCCTATTTTTAATTGTTTGACCACATTGGGCCGGCCTAGCGGGTAGTTCGATAACGCATCCTTACAAAGGCGCCACGAACCTACATCACCCGTATGTGGTAACCGATTATCCAAACGGAGGGTTAGTCCGTATGGATAGTCCGTATGGAGGGTCAGTCCTGCTGGGCAACGCTGAAATCGTGTCCCCAAAAGCTGGGCACCGTACTCTCAAATACTTGATAGGCGCTCCAATCTCCCACCGTGCGGCCCTCAGCACCAATCTCAATATCAAACCCCGTGGGGCTGCGCATATAAAAAGACACCATGTGGTCGTTGGCATGGCGACCCAATGTGCCTGTGAGTTTGACATCAGCTGCGATCCGGCGATCGTTGCAACGCCCGACTTCATCGACGTCATTAACCTCTAGCATCATGTGCACGCAGCCCGCGGGCATGGGCATCTCAAAAAGGCCAAGGCTGTGGTGGCGTTGATTACAATGCATGAACCAAAGTCGTGTTACCGGCTCATCGGGGTCAGGGGTGAAGCGCAACTTCATGAGATCAGAGAGCCCGAAACCCAAAACATCAGTTAAAAAAGCGGCTGTCTCATCGAAGTTAGGGGCGGGAAGCACGATGTGTCCCATGCCTTGATTGCCCGTGACAAAGTTACGAACCCCTGCAGCTGAGTTAAATTGTCTGAAATCAGAGACCACGCCCCAGAATGCTTCGTGGTGGTTTCCTGATGGGTCCTGAAAGCACAATAAATTTTGCACGCGTCTTTGTGTGATGAGGGCCTCGTCACCCCAGGTAAAATCAACCCCGGCATGAGTGAGCGCATCGGCTACCTCTTGTAACCCCTGTGCAGAATTCGTCTCCCAACCGCAAACTTGCAAGGTTTCAGAGTCCCCGGGGGAGATAAACAGGCGATAGGGGTGGTCATCCATCTTGAAATACAGTTCACCGGCTTGGGCGTCGCAACGTGCGCTCACGTCCTCAAGACCCATAACGTCACAAGCAAATTCTCGCCAAGCCTCTGTTAGCTGGCTGCTAACCCCGATGTAACCCAAACTTTTGATCGCCATATCGATAGGCTCCTGTCATGCGTTATTGAGATGTAGTTGTTTTCTGAGTTCAGTTTTCAAAACTTTCCCCGTGGCATTGAGGGGGAGGGTGTCAATCCAAAAAAAATGCCGGGGAACTTTATAATTGGCCATAACGTCACGACACCAAGCGATAAGCTCTTGGTCGTCAATCGGTCCTGGGCTATTGGCTATAACAAATGCGGCGCCTACCTCACCCATGCGTGGATCGGGTGCGCCAACCACGGCAGCTTGTGCGATCGCAGGGTGTTGGCAAAGTTGCTGCTCAATCTCAGCTGGGTAGCAATTGAACCCCCCAGAGATATACATGTCTTTTAGTCGATCGGTGATGTGCAAATTTCCGTCGGGGTCCAGAAACCCGATGTCCCCTGTATGCAGCCAGCCTTTGCGGTCAATGGTCTCTGCCGTGGCCTGAGGATTTTCAAAATAACCGCGCATGACGTTGAAGCCTTTCACCACGATCTCTCCGGTCTCCATGGGAGCGAGTGCATGGCCTTGGTTATCGAAAATAGCGACGTCGATATTGGGTATGCTGCGGCCCGACGTTGTCGCGATCGTGTGGGCATCATCGCCCCGCCGGCACATAGTTACCAACCCGCAGGTCTCAGACAGCCCGTAAGCGGTGATAACTGTCTTTAAGCCAAGTTTTTCCCACATGTCCTCAATGAGCTGCATGGGAATAACGGCGGCACCGGTAGTGGCTTTTGTCAGGGTTTTCAGTTTGTCGCGATCAAAATCTTTGTGAGCCATTAATGATTGAAACAATGTGGGTGGGCCCGGCATAACGTTGATGGAATGCTGTTCAATCTGTTCGATAACTGACGGCACATCGAAGACGGCAAGGGGATAAGCTGTTGCTCCGGCGATCATTGTCGCGAGCCACCCCGCTTTATAGCCAAAGCTGTGAAAGAAGGGGTTAATGATCAAGTAATGGTCGTCGGTATCTAGCCCCAAAATATCAACAAAGGCAGCAAACGCCTGCAAATTTTGCCCGTGATCCGTGACAACGCCTTTGGCTTGCCCCGTGGTTCCTGAGGTGAATAATATGTCTGAAGTGGTGTTGCCTGTGACCTTCGCAGCAGCGGCTGCGAGTGCGGCCTCGCCCTGTTGAGAGCTCAAGATATTTCGACCTTCCTCTAAGACATTAGCGAAGTGGTCCGATTGGGAATGTACCCGCAGAGTCACGGTGGTGACCAAGTCCGTCAGTTCAAAAGGTTGCAGTAGGGCAGGGTAATTCACGTCCAAAAACTGCTCTACTGAAAACAGAAATCGTGCTCCGCTGCGTTGCAAAACGTCGGCAGCTTCTCCGCCTTTGTAGCGTGTGTTCAGGGTTACGACGGTTGCGCCTACCATCTGTGCTCCCAAAGCTGCCACGATCCATTGCTGGCAATTGGGCGCCCATATTGCGACGCGATCTTCGAGTTGGCAGCCCATGTTTAGCAGCCAGGCGGCCAATGCTTTGGCTTGTTCTTGGGTTTCTCTGTAGGTGAGTGTCACAGTGCCGTCGACGATGAAGGGTTTATCGGGTGTCGCGGCGGCCCGACTCGACAAAAGCGCGGGGATGGTACCGGGCAATTGAGTGGGTGCAGTGGTCATCGATGGCTCCAATTACGTGAACGCAGTTTACAGCTGACACGCTAAAGGGCTGATTAACCCCTGTCATAGTCTCAATGGGGGATGATACTCATTGAGGCGAATTTGATACTAAATTCTCAGTGTTTTTCTCTTACAGGAAGCTTGTCATGGACAAACTGGTGTCAGCCAGCGCAGCCGTGTCTGTGATCGAAGATGGTATGACGATTGGAATTGGAGGTTGGGGCCCGCGCCGCAAGCCCATGGCGCTAATCCGTGAACTGCTTCGATCGCCAGTCAAAGATTTAACGGTGATTGCTTATGGGGGTGCCGATGTGGGGCTCCTGTGTGCGGCGGGTAAAGTACGCAAGGTCATCTATGCCTTCGTATCCCTCGATTTTATGCCCTTGGAACCGGCTTTTCGTAAAGCCCGAGAATCCGGTGCGATAGAGGTCATGGAAATCGATGAGGGTATGCTGTTGTTAGGGTTGCGAGCCGGTGCGTGGGGTTGCCCTTTTATCCCGACGCGTATTGGTTTGGGAACAGATGTGCTCAAGAACGCCCCCGATCTGACCCTGATTGACAGCCCCTACGATGAGAAGGAATGGGTGGCGATGCCAGCCCTCACGCCCGATGTGGCTTTAGTGCATGCGACAAGAGCAGATGCCCGAGGTGTTTGTGAGATTGCCAGCCCCGATCACTACATGGACGATTTATTTGTACGAGCTGCTAAACACACTATTGTCGCTGTTGACGAAGTGGTGCCTTCACAGCATTTTCATGACCCCGAGATTGCGAGGCGCGTCTTTTGGGAGCGCAATTGCACCCAGGCCGTCGTTCATGCTCCCGGTGGCGCGCATCCGAGTTCGAGTGATCCTCTCTACGGCTTTGACGTTGAGCATTTCAAGCGTTATGGCGAGCTGCTAAACGAGGGGGGTTACAGCGCTTGGGCCGACGCTTTTCTGGGTGACAGTGAGGTGTCCTACCAAAGTGCTGTGGGCGGTTTAGAGGCCATCCAGTCGCTGCCACTGCCAGTCTACTGAGGTTCGATTATATGCAATTTACTCTAGCTGAATTAATGGTGTGTGCCGCCAGCCGTATTTTTGATGATGAGGGTGAGGTGCTCGTTACCGGAATAGGTTTGCTGCCAAGGTTGGCTGCGAGCTTGGCAATGCGCTCCTCAAATCCTGATCTATTGATGACTGACAGCCAGTCTTACGTGTTGTCCCAGCCTAATGCCGTCAGCGGTCTTAAAAGCCATGAAGGACAGGCTAATGAAAACTGGATGGGATTTGCGCGGATTTTTGACAACGTCTGGAGTGGGCGTCGACATGCCTTGGTGGGTCCGTCGCAGATTGATCGGTTTGGCCAAAGCAATATTTCCGCCCTCGGAGGCACCCACCAAGCACCAAAAGTGCAGCTGCTTGGAGTCAGAGGCTTTCCCGGTAACTCAATATCCCATGCCAACTCCTTTTTTGTGCCCAGCCACAGTCGCCGGGTGTTTGTCGAGGGCGAGTGCGACGTAGTGTGTTCCGTGGGCTACAACAACGGCCGTTTGCCAAGGGGATATAGCTTTTCTGATATTGATGTCCGAACAGTCGTCACAAATCTTTGTGTTCTCGATTTTAACGGCCCCAATAAACAAATGCGTGTGGTGACGTTGCATCCGGGCGTGGGGTTGGATGAGGTGCAAGACAACACGGGCTTTGAGTTGGCCGTGGCTGACGATATTGGCGAAACAACGATGCCCTCTGATGAGCAGTTTGATCTGTTGAGCCAATTAGATCCACTCAATGTGCGGGCGCGACAGCTCAAAAATAATCCTGCAGGTATCCGTCAGACAGAGGAGACACAATCATGACTGAAGACAACACGTCGAGTGTCGAAGAGCACGATATCGTGACCTACTCGGCTGAAAACGGCATTGCTTGGATTGCCATGAATCGTCCAAAGTACAACAACGCCCAAAATGGCCGCATGACCTATGAACTCGACGATGCCTTTAAGCGGGCGGTTGCCGATGACGCGGTTAAAGTCATTGTCCTGCGCGGTGAGGGAAAGCATTTTTCGGCGGGGCATGATATCGGGACTCCCGGTAGGGATGTGCATCTCAGCCAGGATCGCGTTTCCATGTGGTACGACCACGCCAACAAGGAAGGCGGGGAGTTTTTGTACGTGCGTGAGGCAGAGGCTTACTTGGGAATGTGCCGGCGCTGGCGGGATATACCGAAGCCAACCATTGCGGCAGTGCAGGGCGCTTGTATCGCTGGCGGGCTAATGTTGGCTTGGATTTGCGATCTGATTGTTGCAACCGATGACGCATATTTTTCAGATCCGGTTGTGCGTATGGGTATTCCCGGCGTGGAATATTTCGCGCACCCCTATGAGTTGAACCCCCGTATTGCAAAAGAGTTCTTGTTTACCGGCAACAAAATGGGTGCTGAGCGGGCTTGGCAAATGGGTATGGTCAATCAGATCAGCAGTCGAGAAGCACTGATTGAAGATGTCACAGCGCTCGCTGAAAAAATCGCTGGCATGCCGCGCCTGGGGCTCGCCTTGACCAAGCAGGCTATTAACCATGTAGAAGACTTGCAGGGAAAGCGCTCGGGAATGGAAGCGGCGTTTGCCTGGCATCATTTTTCCCATGCCCATAATGACCTCGTGTCAGGCGACAAGCTGGGTGGCTTTGATGCCAAGGCAATGGCGGCTGCAAACAAAGAGCAGGATAAGAGCTGACTATGGATTTACGCTACACCGAGGAACAAATTGTTTTCCGGGACGAAGTGCGGAAGTGGTTGGCAGCAAACGTGCCCAAGACACCGCTACCTTCTTTTGATACCGCTGAGGGCTTTGAAGCGCACCGCGAATGGGAGCGAACTTTGGCTCAGGGACACTGGGGCATGGTGACCTGGCCAGAGGCGTTTGGTGGGCGAGGCTGTGATTTGCTTCAGTGGTTAATTTTTGAAGAGGAATACTACCGAGCGGGCGCACCTCTAAGAGTTAACCAAAATGGCATATTTTTGCTCGGTCCAACCTTGATGGAGTATGGCACTGAGGCACAGAAGGCCCGGTTCATTCCGGCCATGGCAAAGGGTGATGAGATTTGGGCTCAGGGTTGGTCAGAGCCGAATGCTGGGTCAGATATGGCGGCCATTCGTTGTCGGGCCGTGAGGGATGGGGATGATTTTGTCATTAGCGGGCAGAAAATTTGGTCGACCCGGGCTGTGTACGCAGACTGGGTTTTTGGCCTGTTCCGCACCGATCCTGATTCAGAACGCCATCACGGCCTCTCTAAAATCTTGGTGCCCCTTGATGCCGAGGGGATCACGGTAAGACCGATTCCCCAGCTCAACGGATTGCCTGGATTTGCCGAAATCTTTTTCGATGAGGTTCGAGTCCCTGCGTTTAACCTTCTTGGCGGCGAAGGCGAGGGGTGGCGCATCGCCATGGCAACTGCGGGTTTTGAGCGTGGCCTTATGTTGCGTAGCCCCGCGCGCTTTCAGCAGGCGGCAAAACGACTGATAGAACTTTATCGCGCTCGCAGAAACGAAGTGCTGGATCCGACGATAGAAGATGCGGTCCTGCGCTGCTACATGGATGCTGAGGCTTATGCACTCTCAACGTATCAGACGGCATCTCTGTTGTGTGGTGGCGGAAGCATTGGTCCGGAGGCCAGTTGCAACAAGATATTCTGGTCAGAGTTGGATCTCCTGATCCACGAAACGGCGATGAAATTATTGGGTGCTCGCGCTGAGCTAGAGCCTCAAACGGCTCAGGAGCTTACGGATTTGGGCGGTTGGCTAGACGGCTTCATGTTTGCCCAATCAGGGCCGATTTACGCGGGAACGAACGAGATACAGCGCAATATTATTGCTGAGCGCATGTTGGGTATGCCCAGAAAATAGGATTCAAATATCATGGATTTTACGTTTACTGAAGACCAGCAGCTGTTTGCCGAAGCCGCGCGATCCGTTCTTACTGCGGAGGTGACGGCTGATCGTATTCGCGATCGGTGGTCGACGGCATCCGGTCTTGATAATCCTTTGCTTCAGCAAATTCAGGAGCTGGGGTTGCTAGGCATGCTGGTTCCAGAGGCTTTGGGAGGCCTGGGACTGGGGCAGGAAGATTTTGTCATGATGGCCCAAACATGTGGCTACGTCGCTTGCCCAGAACCGATTGCCGAACAAGCGATGGTAACGGCGCCACTGTTGGTCGATGTCCTAGATAAAGGTCTGGGGCATGGTTCTGTGCAGAAGGCGTTGGATGCGCTGCAGGGAGGTGCACTGATTGCAACGGGTCACCCGATCAACCCGTTTATTAACTTTGCCGAGCATGCCGAGTGGTTTCTGTTAGGTCACGGTGAAGGCCTTTACCTGTTGCCCGCCGATGAGGTCACGATTAAACCCTGTAAAAGCGTCGACCCATCGCGGCGGATTGCTGAGGTGAGCTTTGAGGCCAATGACGCCCACTGTTTAGCCAAGGGCGAGTCAGGGGCTGCGCTTTGGCGAGCCACCCTAAACCGAGGGGCTCTTAGTTCGGCAGCCCAGCTTGTTGGGCTCGCTCAGGCAATGATCGATCAAAGCGTGCAGTACACGACCGATCGCGAGCAGTTCGGAAAGCCGGTCGGCGTGAATCAAGCAGTCAAGCATTTATTAGCCGATGTTGCGGTACAGATCGAATACGCAAAGCCCGTTATTTATCGCGCTGCCTACACCGCAGAGATATCACCTACACGTGCCGATTTGGCGGTGTCACACGCCAAGGTGGCGGCCGCACGGGCAGCACTTCTTGCGACCAGGCACTGCATACAGGCCCATGGTGCTATGGGCTACACCTGGGAGTGTGATCTGCAAATTTGGGTCAAGCGCGCATGGGCGTTAGCGCGGGAATGGGGCGATGAGGGCTTTCATAAAAATCGTATTCACGAGTGGCTGTTGCGACCCAACGCCTTGTTGGGCCCTGACTTGACCTTCGGCCGAGGTTCCATCACCGATTCAGTGGCCGCCTGAGGAGATTAGTTATGAAGCAAGTTGCCGAAGCCTACATTGTCGATGCCGTCAGAACACCGACGGGAAGAAGACGCGGATCCTTGGCGCAAATTCACGGTGCTGACTTAGGCGCCGTAGTCCTTAAAGCGCTGGTCGAGAGAAATGGCATCCCCGATGTTGATTATGATGACGTGATATTCGGCTGCGTCGACACTGTCGGCCCACTCGCGGGTGATATTGCCAGAACTTGTTGGCTCGCAGCGGGACTCAGCGACGAGGTGCCGGGAACAACTATTGACCGTCAGTGCGGATCTTCTCAGCAATCGGTGCACTTTGCGGCTCAGGCAGTCATGTCGGGGACCATGGACGTGATTATCGCCGGGGGTGTGCAGACGATGAGCGCCATTCCGATTTCCTCAGCGATGTTGGCGGGACAAGCGTTGGGTTTCAACGACCCTTTCAGCGGTAGCGAAGGGTGGGTTTCCCGCTATGGTGATGGCTTGGTCACACAGTTTCGCTCTGCTCAGATGATTGCCGATAAATGGCAGCTGTCCCGCGAGGCGATGGAGATATTTTCTTTGGAGTCTCATCGTCGTGCTCGCGCCGCGACGGATGCCGGATATTTTGATCGCGAGATCCTCCCGTATCAGGGTCTCGTTGCAGACGAAACGATTCGTGATACCTCCCTTGATGCTATGGCGCAGCTAACGCCGCTGCAGGAGGGAGGCTCTATTACAGCTGCGGTCTCGAGCCAAACTTGTGACGGCGCTTCTGCAGTGTTGATTGTCTCAGAGGCTGCTCTGAAACGGTACAACCTAACCCCCAGAGCGCGTATCGCGCACATGACCGTGCGCGGCGATGATCCTATCTGGATGCTGACGGCGCCCATTCCGGCAACGGCGCGTGCCGTTGAGCGCTCGGGCATTCCTTTACACGCCATTGATTTAGTCGAGATTAACGAAGCTTTCGCGCCAGTGCCGATGGCTTGGCTGGCAGAGACCGATTATCCCCATGCTCAAACAAACGTGAATGGTGGTGCAATTGCGCTTGGTCACCCACTGGGTGCCACGGGGACAAAACTTATGACCACACTGCTGCATGAAATGGAGCGTCGACAGGTTCAATACGGACTGCAAACGATGTGCGAAGGCGGTGGTCAAGCCAACGTCACCATCCTCGAAAGAGTCTAGGGATAAACGTTATGTCAGGAATATGTTCGGGGCGCGTGGTGATCGTTACGGGTGCGGGTGGAGGCTTAGGTGCAGCCCATGCACGCACCTTAGCAGCAGAGGGTGCCGCGGTATTGGTGAATGACATCAATCTGGACGCTGCTAATGCTGTGGTAGCGGAAATTATTGCCGCCGGCGGACAGGCGGTCACCAACGCGTCCGATATTACTAATTATGAAAGTTCGGGTAAGGCGATTGAGCAGGCGCTTGCAACCTTTGGTGACCTTCATGGGGTGGTCAACAACGCGGGAAATAATCGCGATCGCATGTTTGCATCGATGAGCGAGGCCGACTGGGACGCAGTAATGGCGGTTCATTTGAAAGGGCATTTTTGCCTCGCAAGCCATGCAGTTCAATATTGGCGCCATCAAATTAAAGCGGGCCATACTGTCAGCGGTCGCATTGTGAACACGACATCCGGTGCGGGGCTTCAGGGCTCCATTGGACAGTCAAATTACGCAGCTGCGAAAGCCGGCATCGCCGCATTGACCCTCAATCAGGCGGCTGAACTTGGCCGGTATGGAGTGACGGCAAATGCGATATGTCCTGTTGCCCGAACGGGCATGACAACGGCAGTGCCTGAAATGGCCACGCGTATGGCAGCGCCAGAAGACGGCGGGTTTGATCATTTCGCGCCAGAAAATGTCTCCTCGGTTGTTGCCTGGTTGTGTTCACCCATGAGCGAACATGTCTCCGGCAGAATTATAGAAGCTGAGGGGGGGCGCATTGCTATCGCAGACGGCTGGCGCAGTACCGAGGGCGTTGATCGCAAAGCGCGCTGGGCACCTCAAGATGTGGGTACGGCGTTTGATGCCCTGTTGGAAGCCGAAGTGCCAGCGCAAACGGTTTGGGGAACTTGAGGATCGATCGGTGAGATTCAGTTTTACAGACGAGCAGCTCATGCTGAGAGACTCTGTTGAGGGGTTTCTCTCTGAGCATTCGGACAGTCCTGCGGTCAGGGCGGCTATGGCTTCGAACTCAGGCATTGATGAGCGCCTGTGGGAGAAGATTTGTACCGATATGTACTGGCAGGCAATCTTGGTTCCTGAAGAGTTTGGAGGCCTAGGCTTGGGCCTGCTCGAGGTTGTGATAGTGCTCGAACAAATGGGGCGTTTCTTAACGCCGGCACCTTTGGCTGCAGGAACGCAAAGCGCGCTGGCACTGCGCACCGTAGTCGATCAGCCTCTGGCAAAAACGATGTTGGACGACCTTGCGCGGGGTCAGTTGGTGGCTTTTGCCCATACAGCGGCGCGCCCTCATTGGGATGGCCAAGGGGTAGAAATTGTCGCGACCGAGGTCCCTAGTGGGTGGACGCTACAGGGAGAAGCTCGCTTTATTGCCTCGGGAAATTCAGCCGATGCACTGCTGGTGGTCGCGCAAATCGACAACAAATTGGGTTTGTTTCGGGTCGCTGCTAATCAGGCTGGGGTTGCGTTCTCGAGGATGCCCACTATGGATCAAACCCGCCCCATGGGTCTTCTGCAACTCTCAGGTGTTGCTGTTAATGATGAGGACTGCCTGGCAACCGACTGGGGGCAACATCTGGAGGCAGTGCTGGATCTTAGCCGTATCATGGTGGGGGCCGAGCAAGTGGGCTGCGCCCAGGCGAGTCTTGACCAAAGCGTGTCTTACGTCAGTGAGCGGGTGCAATTTGGCAGAACCATTGCGTCCTATCAGGCGATAAAACATAAAGCTGCGGATATGATGCTTAAAGTCGAATCCGCAAGATCACTGCTTTATTACGCTGCCTGCGTGGGCGATGAGACGTTAAAGGCGACTGCGCCCTCGGCGGATCTCCGGGAAGCGGCGGCAATGCTCGCATCCTCAGCGGGTGATGCCGCTTTTTTCTGCGCCGGAACTGGTATTCAGTTGCACGGTGGTGTGGGTATCACCGAAGAGTACGACATCCAGCTCTATTTTAAGCGAGCCCGCTCCATGGAAGCCTATCTAGGGCGTCCCGATGAGCAGCGAGAGGTGCTTGCGGCTATGCTGCTTGATGGAGACGATTGCCATGCAGCTTAGGTTTACAGAGGCAGACGAGCAATTTCGCGGCGAGGTTTCGGACTGGCTGACAGACAATTTGGCGGGGGATTTTTCTTCGATTCGCCACCGCGGTGGCCCGGGTGATGAGCATGTTTACGTCGAAGAGCGTAAAGCTTGGGAGGCGCGCTTAGCGGAGGGGGGATGGACGTGTATAGGCTGGCCAGAGGACTGGGGAGGCAAGGGCGCAACCATCGAGCAGCAAGTTATTTTTAACGAAGAATATGCGAGGGCCGGTGGCCCCGGTCGTGTTGGTCATATTGGCGAAACCCTCACTGGGCCAACCCTATTAGCGTTTGGTTCAGAGTCGCAAAAGCAACGCTATCTTCCCGGCATTAGAGCGGGAAAAGAGCTCTGGTGTCAGGGTTATTCAGAGCCCGGTGCTGGATCTGATTTGTCCGCAGTGCGCACCCGGGCGGTATTAGACGAGAGTACCCAGAGCTGGCGAATCACCGGCCAGAAGGTATGGACGTCTCTCGCCCACGAGTCTGATTTTGTTTTTGTTCTTGCCAGAACCGACCTTGCTGAAAAGGGCCATAAGGGGTTGGGCTTTTTTCTTGTCCCTATGAATCAGCCCGGTGTCACGATTCGGCCTATTACCCAGCTCACGGGCACGGCAGAGTTTAACGAGGTGTTTTTTGACGACGCGCTATGCAGCAGTGATGACATCGTTGGAGAGCCTGGACAGGGCTGGAAGATAGCGATGGGGCTATTGGGTTTTGAGCGAGGTGTCTCCACCTTGGGTCAGCAAATGTTATTTCAGACCGAATTGGACGAGATCATCCGTATTGCCCGAGAGAATGGTACGGGTAAAAACCCTGCAATCCGTCAACGCATTGCAGAGGCTCATATTGGCCTGCGAACATTGCGCTATAACAGCTTACGTATGTTATCGGGCGGTGATGATGGCAGTTTGAATAGAGAAGCTATGATCTACAAATTGTGCTGGTCAAGTTGGCACCGAAATTTGGGCAAGCTAGCGATGGATGTGTTGGGCCCTGAGGCCGAAATTTTGGAGGCTGCTCCCTACAGCTTGGGCCGACTTCAGTCATTGTTTCTCTTTACCCGAGCCGACACCATTTACGGTGGGACTAATCAAATTCAGCGCAACATTATTGCCGAGCGCGCTCTGGGTATGCCCAGAGAGCCCCGCGGCGAGTCCTAGGAGAGTACCTATGAGCGCAACGATTCCAGCCTATGTACCAGGCCATCAACTGTTGGCTGGTAAAGCGGTTTTAATCACTGCAGCAGCAGGCGCTGGCATTGGTTTTTCCGCCGCTCAGCGAGCAGTCGAGGAAGGCGCAAGAGCCGTTGTCATCAGTGATGTGCATGAAGGGCGCCTCGCAGAGGCGGCTGAGCGCCTACAGGCCCTGAATTCAGAAGTTGGTATTTACGGTTTTTTGGCAGATGTCACCGATGAAGACGCGGTGCAGCACCTCGTAACGTCGGCAGAAAAAGCGACTAGCGGTGTTGATATTCTGATAAATAACGCGGGTCTGGGCGGCACAAAGAACTTGGTTGATATGAGCGATGAGGAATGGCATCGCGTTATCGATATTACGTTGACAGGAACCATGCGAATGACTCGAGCCATGTTGCGCGTTATGCAACCCCGCCAAGCTGGGGTGATCGTCAACAACGCCTCGGTATTGGGTTGGCGTGCTCAGAAGGAACAGTGTCATTACGCCGCTGCGAAAGCGGGTGTCATGGCCCTTACCCGATGTGCTGCCATGGAAGCCGCAGAGTTCGGTGTGCGCATAAATGCGGTGTCGCCCAGTATTGCTATGCACGACTTTTTGCGCAAAACCACACCGCCAGAGCTGTTGCAGGAGTTGGCGTCTAAAGAAGCATTTGGAAGGGCCGCCGAAGTTTGGGAGGTTGCCAACGTGATGATGTTTTTGGCGTCTGATTACGCCAGCTACATGACGGGCGAAGTCGTTTCCGTATCCAGTCAGCATGCCTGACGCTACGG
Source organism: Luminiphilus sp. nBUS_16 (assembly GCF_051201645.1). Taxonomy (GTDB): domain Bacteria; phylum Pseudomonadota; class Gammaproteobacteria; order Pseudomonadales; family Halieaceae; genus Luminiphilus. The sequence goes on from NZ_CP179205.1 coordinate 1,606,647, forward strand.
AGCTGAGTGTAGTGGTTGCAAGCAAGAACATTGGGGGAGAGTAGCGATGAGTGAAACCAAATGGGATCGAGAGGTCGATGTTCTCGTTGTGGGCACTGGTAATGGTGCGCTGACGGCAGCACTGTGCAATTGGGAAATGGGCACCCAAGATGTCTTGATCATTGAAAAGACCGATAAGGTAGGCGGCACCAGCGCGACGTCTGGTGGGGGTATTTGGATTCCCGCCAATCACTATGCAAAGGCTTGTGGTGCAGATGACAGTGCAGAGGATGCAAAAAAATATTTGATGGGGACGTTATTCGGCGAGGATGTCCCCGAGGAAATGATCGACATCTACATCGATCAGTCACCTAAGATGCTCAAGTTTTTGGCAGATCGCACTGATGTGATTTATGAATCACTGGAGCATTACCCCGATTATTACACCAACTATGAGGGCGCCAAATCAGGCCATCGCTCTCTGGAACCGAAGCCAATTAATATGTCCGAATTGGGTGATGACTGGAAAAATTTGCGCTGGACTCACCACATGATGCGCATGTTCAGTCGTATTCACTTCACGCAGGTTGAAGCCCACACCATCATGACCCAAGCCTCAGGCTGGAAGTCGTTGCTGGCAAAAATGATAGTAGGCTACGTTGGCGATATCGCTTGGCGTTTCCGGACCTCAATAGATCGTCGTTTATGTACCGGTTCTGCAGGAATTGCCCGGCTTTACCTGTCAGTAAAAAAGCGCTCCATTCCGCTGCTATTTAACACGCGAATGACCTCCCTTGTCGAAGAAGCAGGGCGTGTGACTGGTGTGATCGTAGAGCAAGGCGGTCAGTCCCTGCGTATTAGAGCGCGTAAAGGCGTTGTTTTAGGTGCGGGGGGCTTTGAAAAAAATCAGGCACTGCGAGAGCAATATCTACCAGCGCCGACTAACACACAGTGGAGTGCGGGTAACCCCGCGAATGAAGGTGATGCATTACTGGCAGGACTCTCCCTGGGCGCCAAAACTCGACTGATGAAAGATGCATGGTGGACGACAACGCTTTGCGTGCCCGATGAGCCCACGCCGCGGCTTGCGATTATGGAAAAATCCTTTCCGGGTTCTTGCGTGGTTAATCGCGCCGGCGAGCGTTTTGCCAATGAGTCGCAAAATTATATGGCCTTTCAAAAAGATTTATTTGCGACTCACAGTGAAGCCAGCCCCAATGCTCCAGCTTGGCAAATTTTTGATGCCCGGTTTCGGCGAAATTTCATGGTAGGTCCTCTAATGACCGCTGCGATGAAACCCGACTGGCAGATCCCAAAATCTTGGTTTGAAACAGGATTCGTGGCGAAAGCAAATTCCATTCACGAGCTCGCAGAGCAAGTGGGCATTGATCCAACGGGTCTTGAGGCGACGATCTCAAAAATGAACCATTACGCAGAAACGGGTATCGATGAAGACTTTCACCGCGGGGAATCAGCCTACGATCGGTATTATGCGGACCCAAATATAAAGCCCAACCCATGCCTTGCCAGCATCGATGAGGGGCCGTTTTACGCCATGCGCATTGAAGCAGGAGATTTCGGCACACTAGGGGGTCTGGACACTGATGTGCACGGACGCGTCAAGCTAGAGGCTGGTGGTGTGTTTGAAGGGCTGTTTGCGGTCGGTAATTGCTCGGCAGCCATATTGCCGACTTACCCGGGTCCCGGCGCAACTCTGGGACCGGCTATGACTATGGCCTACCAAAGCGCGAAGCTAATTAACGGTATTGAGGGCTAAAGCGATGGCGTTGGACCTAGAAGCTATTGAGCTAATCAAGCAGCTAAAAGCACGGTATTTTCGTTTTTTGGACACCCGCAATATTGGGGGACTGCAGAGCGTTTTTACCGAGGATGCAACGGCAAAGTTTAAGGGGGCTGATTACGATTTCGATTTAACCGGATGGCCCGCGTTGGAGGCCTTCTATCGCAAGTCGTTTAGTGCCGACGCCTTTGGTATGCATAATGGCCATCATCCCGAAATAGAGGTAATGGGTGATCGCGCCACGGGAATTTGGTATCTGCAGGACATCTTTGTGCAGTTAAAGCACGACATTACCGTCATGGGTAGCGCCCTCTATGAAGACGAATATCGTCTAGAGGGCGGGGTCTGGCGGATTGCTACCACAGGCTATGTTCGTCTATGGGAGGAGCACCACACCCGAGGTGAGCAGGTAAAACTTAGGGTGAAGCCCACCTTCAACGAATAACTTACGCCCAAGGGGTCTTTGCAATGCGCCCGCTGTTTTGGGGCTTCATGCAACGGGCGCGGCGCCATGCTGTGGTTATTTGGTTGGCCCGTAGGGTTGGGGTGTTGATGATAAAGACTCTGGTGCCATCCTTGTGTTTCTCGGCGCGCTAATGTGTCTTTCGCGTAGCACTTCATCCTTATCACCAACTAAAAAAAATGTGGTGCACGTTTGATACGTCCGTTTGGACATCGGCCAATCAGACGACGAAAAGCGGCCCTTAGAAAGTGATGATGACTCAATGCTAAAAATTTAGCCTGGGGGCATACACATGAAACGTTTTTCTGGTTCTTTAATCACTGCTGGACTCACCCTTGCTGCGAGCAGTCTCTCTGCGCAAAATGCGTTGGAAGAAGTCATCGTCACAGCCCAGAAGCGAGAACAGTCACTGCAAGATATCCCAGTGGCAATTACTGCTTTTTCTGAGTCTGATATTGCTACTCGCGGCATTCGTGACGTTAAAGATATCGGCTTGTTCGTGCCCAATGTGCAAATAGCACCCTCGCCGGGTATCAGCACTGGCGCCACGGTCGCTATTCGTGGCTCAACCACTATCAATCCGGCACTCACTTGGGAGCCTACGGTAGGTCTGTACCTCGACGGTGTTTTTCTGGGTAAAAATTTGGGCGGTATTTTTGATGTCGCCGAGCTGGCAAGGGTAGAGGTGCTGCGAGGGCCTCAGGGCACGCTCTACGGCAAAAACACACTGGGCGGCGCAATCAACCTCATTACCAAAACACCGGCCGCTGAGCTGGGTGGTTATGTCGAGGGTAGCCTAGGTAATGAAGGCTACACAGGATTGAGAGGGCGTTTTGACACGGGTGCTTTTGGCACTGTGGGTCAGGGCATGGGCGAGTTTCGAGCCAGTTTCGCTTACGCTAGCCGGTCTCGCGATGGTTTCTACGACAACATAGATTTAGATCCTACGGGGGGCTTCAACCCTTTCGTAAACTCCGTGTCCAGCGACACGTTCCAAGATATGGAGAGCGATGCGCTGCGACTCGACTTGTCATTGGCGGTGAGTGAGTCCTTGGAACTGCGCTACAGCTACGATGACTCTAGTATGGATAAGCGGCCGAATATGGGGCAGTTGACCGACGTCAGCGGCCCGGCGTTCGAGGCGTTTGGTCTGGGATTCCTCGGCGACCTTCAGGCACTTTACGTCACGCCCGGCACAGATCGCGCTAAGGCCATCAGCAATGATGAGGTGGGGTATGAGCGCTCCGATGTGAGTGGTCATGCAATGACGGTCACCTTCAACTGGAATGACATCACGCTGAAATCGATTACCGCAAACAGAGAGCTTGAGTGGTCAGACAAGCTTGATATTGACGGTACGCCCATGAATTTATTTACCTCAACTCGGGAGGTGGATTACGAGCAATTTTCACAGGAGTTTCAGCTATCAGGTGGCAATGACGCTTTAAACTGGGTCGCGGGTCTTTATTACTTCAGTGAAGAGGGGGACGTCTACAATCCCATTGAGTTTTTTGGGTTGTTCGGATCGCCTGCAGATAATAACGAATACGGTTTGGACAATAGCTCCTGGGCCGTTTACGGACAGGCTGATTGGGATCTAACGTCATCATTAACCCTCACAGTTGGCGTTCGCTACACCGACGAAGAAAAAGAGCAGTACATACTGCATCCAAACGCTTCGACAGGCGGCGTTGGCGCTTTTGGACTTTCAGCCGAGGATAGCTGGAGTAATACAACGGCCACCGCGGTTTTGTCTTATCGCTTGGGCGAAAACACCTCTGTCTACGCAAAGGCGGCTCAGGGTTGGAAAGCGGGCGGATTTAATGGTGAAGCGCCGTCTGCTGAGGCATTTCTTGAGAGTTACGAACCGGAAGAGGTCGACTCGTACGAGCTAGGCTTAAAGTCACGGTTCCTTGACGATCGCATTCAGTTGAACGCCGCTGCCTTTATCAACGATATCTCCGACATGCAGTTTAGTGTTTTCCTTGAGGGTAGTGGCGGTGCAGCTTCTACTGTAGCAAACGCGGGTGCTGCTACGGTTAAAGGCTTGGAGTTAGAGTTGGCAGCGCAGGTAAGTGAGCGTTTGAGGCTTGGACTGAATTACGGTTATCTAGATACCGAGTACGACGAGTTTGTCGAGCTAGGGCAGGATGTGAGAAATCAGAAGGATTTTCCGTACGCGCCAGAGAGTACGGCAAGTCTTGATCTAGATTGGTCGGTGATGCAACGCGCCTGGGGACAACTCTCCCTGCATGTAGACTGGAGCTACAAAGATAACTTCGTGCCTTACACTAACAAGGACCAAAACTTCACAAGCCAGATTGAGGCTTACGATGTTGTAAATGCCCGTCTTACTTTGGGCGATGTGGCCGTTGGTAGTTCGGTCTTAGAGGTTTCTCTGTGGGGTAAAAATGTATTCGATGAAGAATACAGAGAGAACACAATACCTTTCGGCCTTTGGACGATTAGTTATTGGGGCGAGCCCGCCACTTACGGTTTGGATGCCAGAATAAGCTTCTGACATCCAAACACCATCGCCGGTGCCGCTAATCTAGGATTGGCGGCAGCTCTTTGGTCAGGGCCATACGCTCTTTTACTGCAGCGCCTGTTAACGCAAAGCCCAGTAACTGCCCGTCGGGGCTGTGAAATAGACCCTTAATGTCAGACCCCTCGCCGGTCAGCGTCCAACTGCCCTCTGCGTCTTTGGCCACTGGTGAGACACAAACGGGGCATGCTGGTGTTTTGATGGTTACAGGCATGGCGGGGTAGCTAACTTCAGTTGGATTGCCCGTGAGCGTCGCCGCCAACGCGCGGCCTGCGGCGAGCAGGGGGGCAACATAAACAAGCACGTGGCCTGCAACCTCGGCACAATCTCCAAGGGCATAAATGCCAGGGCTGCTGGTCTCTAGCAAGCGGTTTGTTTTTATTCCTCGACCTACGTCGAGGCCAGCTGAAGAGGCAAGCTGTGTTCGAGGTCGAACGCCAACCGCAGACAATACGGCATCTGCGTCAATGTGCTCACCGTTATTTAACTGCACCTGATACCCGGTGGCCGAGCGATTCACTTCTGTTGCCAATGGGCCAAAATGGAAGCGGGCCCCCTTGGCTTCGAGGGCGGCTTGAACAGCGCGTCCCGCAGGCTCTGGGAGAAGTGTAGGAATACACCAGCTCATAGGGTCTACGGCCTCGACTTCAAACCCGCCGTTTAACAAGTCGTTGCTGAATTCGCAGCCAATCAAGCCCGCACCAATAACGGCAACTTTGCGCACCCCCTTTGCTTCCAAAGTGTCACGGAAACTTCGATAGTCGTCGAGATCATTGACCCCCATGACGTCGTCGGCGGCATCGCCACCCATTGGCGGACGAATTAACTCGGCACCCAGCGTCAGAACAAGCTCTGAATAGGTAATGACTGTGTCGTCGTCGAGGTTTAACCGTTTGCTTCTTGGGTCGATACTGACAACCGTTTTACGTGTGAGCATGGTCACATTGAGTTGCTCAGCCATGGCCTCTGGGCTTTGGGCAGCCAGTTTCTCTGCAGACAGGTTTTTCGTGTAGCCCGTGGAAATCATAGGCTTTGAATAACTCTCACCGCCATCCCGGGTGATTAAAGTGATGGCCACTTCGGGATCAAGTTTACGTAGCCCGCTGACGAGCCCGTAGCCCGCTAGACCACTGCCGACAATAACGATGTGGCGATTGTTGCTCGTAGCATTCGCTTCACTGGCACCTGCGTCAGGTTCGGCCTCACCAACCGACTCGCCCTCTGAACCGGGTATGAGTTCAAAATCGTCTTTGCCAACACCGCAATCTGGACATAACCAGTCATCTGGCACGTCGGACCACTTAGTTCCTGCTGGGATGCCGTCATCAGGCCAGCCTTCTTTCTCATCGTATATGAGGCCGCAAACGATACATTCCCAGCGTGCCATAGTGACTCCTGTTTGATTGGTTATAGACAGCCGCGATTGTTACCCGATTGCTGTCGGGCGTCATGCCTCTAGTGGACTAGAAAGTCACCGAGGTTGGACGCATTGTTGTCATTGGGACCGCCGATCTTGGGCAGCCATGTAGCATTAAGCGCGTCAGCGCGCTTTCCTTTTTACTGCAATAATTAAACGGGGCGCTCTGCAACTCGTGGCCCCACTTTCTTGTCTGCTTAGTTCGCTTAAACATTGCGGCTCATCTGCGCTGCGGAGTATCACCGATAGACTGCATTACGTCAGCAACCTTTTTTAGGATTACCTGCCTTAGTCGGATTCTCGAAACAGTTCCCTGCCAATCAACATTCGGCGGATCTCCGAGGTGCCCGCACCAATTTCATAGAGCTTGGCATCTCGTAATAGTCTGCCGGTTGGGTAGTCGTTGATGTAGCCATTGCCACCTAATAGTTGTATGGCATCGAGTGCGCATTTGGTGGCCATTTCGGCGGTATACAAAATAACCGCTGCGGCATCTTTTCGGCTGTCCTCGCCGCGATCAAGCGCTCGACAAACGGCGTACAAAAATGAGCGGCTTGCGGCGGTTAAGCTATACATATCTGCGAGCTTGCCCTGAACCAGCTGAAATTCACCAATGGGTTGGTCAAATTGTTTGCGCTCATGTACGTAAGGCACGCAAACGTCTAGGCAGGCCTGCATGAGCCCAACAGGTCCACCAGATAAAACCGCGCGCTCGTAGTCCAATCCGGACATAAGCACCGCGACGCCTTGATTCAGTGATCCTAAAATATTTTCGGCGGGTATTTCGCAATCTTCAAATACTAACTCGCAAGTATTTGAACCCCGCATACCCAGTTTGTCGAGTTTTTGAGCCCGAGAGAATCCGGGGCTATCGCGTTCGACAATAAAAGCGGTAATTCCTCGACTCCCTGCATCGGGTTCAGTTTTGGCGTAAATGACATAAACATCAGCGTCAGGCCCATTAGTAATCCAAAACTTGTTGCCATTAAGCACATAGCGATCGCCTTTTTTATCAGCGCGCAAACGCATGCTGACGACGTCTGATCCGGCATTGGGTTCAGACATGGCAAGTGCGCCGATATGCTCTCCGGTGCATAATTTTGGGAGATATTGCTCGCGCTGCGCCGGGGTTCCATTTTTTTGAATTTGATTGAGGCATAGATTGGAGTGTGCGCCGTAGGACAGGCCCACGGCTGCCGATGCTCGGGAGATTTCTTCCATGACAATGGCATGTGCAAGGTATCCCATGTTGGTGCCGCCGTAGGCTTCGTCGACCGTCATGCCCAAGACACCCAAAGCTCCGAGCTTTGGCCACAGGTCCATGGGGAATTCATTGTTTTTATCAATCTCACCAGCTCGTGGAGCCAGTTCTTTTTGGCAAAATTGATAAACCGTATCCCGCAGCATATTGAGCTCTTCACTGAGGCCATGATTGAGTGTGGGGTAGGGCGTGTTCATGGGAAGGTTCCTGTCTATCAGTGGAAAGGACTCGAATGGGTGTCGCAGTCTAAACTATGTTGTGAGCCAATAGTGTTTGCACAGAGCAATGCGCGGGGCAACCATGCTTAACGATGCAGGTAGAAATTATTGACCGGTCAGGTTGTGAATCTAGTTTGGTGTTCGATTTTGATACATCGATCCATGATTACGCCGATGCCTGCTGCTCTCGCCCGCTGCGCGGCCTCGCTATGCACAACACCTAACTGCATCCAAATTAGTTTTGGCTGAAGGATAATAGCGGCGTCGACACTCGCAGGCACGCGATCGGGACGTTGGAATAGGTTAACAATGTCGACGGTGCCCGGGATTTGGTCAAGGCTTGGGTAGCACTTGAGCCCCATGACTGACGGATAATTAGGGTTGACGGGAATAATCTCATAACCTCGCTCATGGAGATAAAAGCTGGCCCTGTAACTGTCTCGGTCTTCGCGGCTAGATAAGCCCACAACTGCGATTCGGCGGGTCTGCTCTAGTGTCCAATCAATCCACTTGGCCTCATCAAAGGTTTCCGCATTCACTGTCGTGCCGCTCCTAGTCCAACGGTTGTTGAAACTATACGCATAGTATTCCTTGCATCGTCTTTGAGGTGTGAAAGGGGCTGGGGCGGGACCCCTCTAAGCGTCTCTATGGCTGGCACACTATAAACACTGCCTCTGTTGATGTCTGACTGTGTGCCACGCAGCCTTTATGAGTTATGCCTTATTTTGCTGTTGTTTCCGATGCGCCCCACGTGAAGTTGTGCGCTGGCTGATTTCAGTAGCGCGGCTAAAAGAATAGTTTCACTAAGCCAAAAAGCTTTGGCCTTGCCTGAGTTGACAGATTGGAGTCGCGGCATAACGAATCTAGCGCTTTTGCGAACGAGACCTCAAGGCCTGAAGTCGGTTCTCCATTTGACTGAAGTCCGCATGCTCCAGGTAAGCGATGCCCCGTGAACCCTCAAGCTCGAGCGCTTCCCCCAGGCTGAGTAAATCGCCGTCATTCATGAGGCTGCGCATCGCTTTGATGGTGTCAGGATTGGATTCAGCTATTTGTTGTGCTGCGTCTACCGCTTCCGTAATTAGGGAGTCTGGTGTGCAAATCTTGTTGACGAGTCCCCAAGCTTCGGCTTGCTCGGCGCTGATGAAGTTGCCCGTTAAACTAGCTTCTCGGGCACGATTGATGCCGATGAGACGGCCGAGTTTTTGGGATAAACCCCAGCCCGGCAGGAGGCCCACCCGCGCATGGGTGTCGGCGAATCTTGCATGGGGAGAGGCGTACAGAAAGTCGCATGCTAGAGCCAGTTCAAAGCCTCCGGTGACAGCAGGGCCATTGATGGCCCCAAGCACGGGCTTTCCGCAGTCTCTAAGTGCTCTTACCATGGGCGAGCTAGTGCCCATACCGCCATCCTTAAGCACTCCGGGGTTGGCGGTGAGTTCTTTAAGGTCAACACCGGCGCAAAAAGCCTTGCCGGCACCGGTTAGAACCACAGCGTGCACTTCAGAGTTGCCGGCGAGCTCATCAAAAGCCTCAACGAGACTTTGGCTCAGCGCTCGATTGAGTGCGTTGTAGGCGTCAGGCCGTTCGAGGGTAACCAGAGCAACTGCGTCGTGCCTTTCGATAGTAATGGGTTTGTTTGCATCCGCCATATGTAGGCCATTTTCTACTTGAGTGAGGGGCCAAGAGTATATATGGTTCACCAAGTAAAAGAATGACCGAAGACCCGCGTTTCCGCTGCGTTGTTAGAGCCAACCGCGTAGCTTGAATCTCAAAAAAAATCATAAAGAGGTGTTTCCAATGCTGTTTTCCCAAAAACGACTGCCTTTAGCGGTAGCCGTCACTGCTTTCGTTGCAGCGGCGCCTGTGTCTGCACAACAACTCGAAGAAGTAATCGTGACCGCGCAAAAGCGGGCGGAGAACCTTCAGGACGTTCCAATTTCCGTGAGCACGGTGAGTGCCGAGAAAATTGCTGACAACACCATTCTCAACTTCGCTGCCTTGGCCGACTTTGTGCCAAGCCTGCATATTGCCGACGCGCCAGTAAATACCAATATCTACATGCGCGGTATTGGTTCGGGTAACAACCGAGGCTTCGAGCAGTCTGTTGGTATGTACCTTGATGGCGTTTATCTGGGACGAGGGCGTCAGTACCGTTCAGCGTTAATGGACGTCGAGCGAATTGAGGTATTGCGTGGCCCGCAGGGGACTCTGTTTGGCAAGAACACCGTTGCAGGCGCGATTAACATTTCCAGTGCCTCGCCGGTACCCGGCGACGATATGACAGGCGAAATTAACGCGTCCATCGAGGAAAACGGTGGCCAGATTTATGAGGGCTTCATTCAAGGCGGTACCGACACACTAGCCGTGAGAGCAGCTTTTCGTTATCGCGAAACAGACGGTTATGTTTACAACGCCTACCTCGATCAAGATGAGGGTGCCACTGAAGAGCAAGGTGCACGAATTACCGTTGTTTGGGAGCCTTCAGACTCTTTCTCAGCGAACCTAAAATATACCAATATGCAGCGTGATCGCGACGGTGCTGCCAGTGCAACCTGGAAGTATTTGAGCCCTTCTGAGCGAAACGCCGACGTGCCAAACCGCAGTGATTTTGCGAATACGGCCTATCAAATTATGGACGTATTTTTCCCTGATTTTCCGGGAATTGCGGGTCAGGACTTTACCACCTACAAAGATAACGGCTACGGCCGTAGCCAAGATGACGGCATCGGCATTGGGTTAAAGCCTGAAAATTCTGATGATGAAATCGAAAACATTTCGCTGAATATGTCTTGGGACATTGGTAACGGCACTTTAACTTCGGTGACGGGCTTTGCATCCTATGAATATTTCGACGACGTCGACGTAGATTGGTTACCTTTGCAGTTTATCGACCGAAGTGATCAGCACGAATACGATCAGTTCAGTCAGGAGTTACGCTGGGCTTCTCAAATCGGCGACCGCTTTAGCTATACCGTGGGGGCATACTACGATGAGAACGAGCTCGATATGCTGGGTCAGGTCGTTATTGATACGAACTTCGATGGCTTGTTCCCTGAGTTTGTCGCCTTAGCTAACGGCTTGCCCGCAGCGGCCGCACCTTTAATGCCCCAAAACCTGCTCGCCGTTTTGACTGGCGATAGCCCACTCAATGGCATTCCCGGTTACGGTGTTTACAGCGCGAACCAGGTGGCTCGTAACCACAGCTTCAATCAGGAGACGGAATCCTGGGCCGTGTTCGCTCAGGGTACCTTTGACTTGAGCGATACGCTGCGGGTAACTCTGGGGCTTCGCTATACCGAGGAAGAAAAAGACGCGGTGAGCGACCAAAAGTTGGGTGACAGTCTTTGCGGCATAACCGGCAATTTGGAAGGCGGCACCCAAGGACAGTGTGGCGCTTATAACAACTGGCTAGGTGTCGTTCAGGCCAGCAGTTTCAACACTTACAACAAGTACTGGGTAGGCCAGCGAAAGACCGATGATCTATCGCCATCAATCAACTTCCAGTGGGATATGAGCGACAGCGCTATGCTGTACATAAGCTACTCGCAGGGCTTTAAGTCTGGTGGTTTCAGTGCGGCGGATGATGGCAACCCCGGCGACCTTCCTGTCGGCGTGCCACCCATTCCGCCCGCTGTAAATAATGGTTTTCAGGCCAACAGCTATGTGTCTAATGTTCCCAACGAAGACTTCGAATTCGACGACGAGTCTGTTGAGTCTATTGAGATTGGCGGAAAGCACGAGTTCTTAGACGGTGCGATGCGATTGAACTGGGCGGCGTTTTACTCTGAGTACGATGATCTGCAGACGACCATTTTTAAAGGTGTAGGCTTTGCTGTGAAGAATGCGGCCTCGTCGGAAGTGCAGGGGGTCGAAGTTGATTGGCTGCTGCAGGTTACCGATAGCCTGCGTGTCGGTGTGAACGCGGCCTATCTTGATGCTTCCTATGGTGACTTTAAAGATGGGCCGTGCAATGCGATTCAGCTCGATCAAAATTCCGCGTGTGGAACGCCAGCGGGTATTGCAGCGGGCTCCAGTAATGACTTGACGGGCGTAAGCACGCTGTATGCCTCTGACTGGAGCGGTAATGCGTTTGTCGATTTCCGGACCCAGCTAGGTGGAATGGAGCTCTTTGCAGGTGTTGATGCGAATTATCGTAGTAAATTTTCATCCGCGGGTGATGATGACGTTAACGACGATATTGACAGCTATACGAAGGTCAACGCACGTATTGGCCTAGGCGGTGAGCGTTGGGAAGTTATGGCTTATGGCCGAAACATCTTTGATGAAGCGGCTCTGCAGCAGAGCTTCGATACGCCGGTTCTTGCCGGAAGTCACACCTGGTACATGGATGAGGGTGCGGTCTTCGGTGTGCGAGGTACGCTGCGCTTCTAAATACGACGTAATGCAAAGCCCGCCAAATTGGCGGGCTTTTTTTTGCCTAAAAAAGCCGAGGAATGACAGATCACCCCAAAAATTTGGTGCCCAGCCAACGCCGCTTTGTTGCACAAAAATCTTTGTAGCATTGTCGGCGAGCGACAACGGCCTATATACCTATAAACGGTACGGCGCTTGTACTACGAGATACACGCAACCTTGAGCACAATCTCAGTGAGAGAGGTAAATGAGGAGTCTTATATGAGGTTTACGGGATTGTTAAAGTAACAGACGCACCGGTGAGTAAGCGTTGGGCACCACCATGATAAGACGGGCCTTGCAGGGGTGATTGCCGGTAAACCGTTTCTCCCCACACCTCATACTTCCGTGAGTCTTCTTACAATCTCACATTTGGAGGGGTTTACGAATCTGGCGTTCCCCTAGGTTCGCTTGAGCCAAATAGCTCAATGCGTTAAGCGCTGTTCGATAAAAACAGCCTAGAGAAAGGAGCAAGTATTGCGAGTGTTATGCCGCGGCACGGGTCGGTGTCCCGAGCCGCGGTTGCATGGCGCCGGCCAACTGGCAACAGCGCCGCGAGTGTTTAGCCCAACACGTCGAACAGGATCCAAAACGAAGCAGTGGCATAGACCCCAAAGGTAGCGAACATGCCAATAGGGCGACCAATACCGGGTCCGACTTCGGTAATGCCAACGTAGTGCAGGAAACGGCCGACCACCAGCAAGGCGCCAAGGGTGTGCAACCAGGTCGTACCGGCACCCAGCAGTTCCATCAAAAGTAATAAAACCACCGCGAGTGGCACGGTCTCAACGAAGTTACCTTGACCGCGATTAAGCTTAAACAGCGCATCGTCATTGCCGTCGCCGAGGTCGATCTTGTTCTTCACTCGATACAAGCCGACCCGCATGGTGATGGGAACAAAGAGTATGCCCAGCAAGGCAATGTAAATTGGAGTGATGGACAAAAGACTCATGTTGGGAAGTTCCATAGGTTGTTCCTTTACGACCAGTGTTGAGTTGTTTTTGAAAGTATGGGTTTGGACAGCTGTTTTCTGCAAGGGCATAGCAAGCAACACTGGCCTCCATTTGTCAATCAGACGCCAACATTATTGAGCGCTTTGGGCAACGTATCTGGATGCTGTTCGAGGCTGCTGTGCCAAGTGTTTGCCACAGAGCGTGCCCATGGCTGTTGCGCCAAACGAGTCGTCAGCCCAGCAAGTCAGTGTGCTTCTGAGACTAATAAATTCAAAAAATTTACTGCCATCCCTGAAGCCAAACCTCCCGCTCTTTTAATGTCGACCACTCAATCTGAATAAAGCGATTAGACATGACAGCGTTTAACTCACACTCAATAACAAGCCCCTCTTCGTCATATTCTACGCGACTCACCACAAAGTGTTTTTCCTTATTGATGGGGCGCACCGCAGTCCATTTGCTGTTCAACAACTTTTTGGGATGAATTGGATTCATAGGGAAAGCTTGTAGGGCTGCTCGTTTAGAAGGGTTAGAGACCAGATAATCGCAAAACCACAATCACCAAGGCAAGCACCGTAATCGCAGACGTCGGCAGCGACCCGCGGATTGTCCCAAACCCTCATGCATTTGCATCGACCTGAAAGTTTGCCAGCGTAGGATTCTTCATACTGTGCCCCCGCTATGAACTCAAATGTGCCTGACACGTTTCCCCGGGCGCCTTGTCCCGAATGCGCTTTTCCGCCAGCTTGATGCACAGCGGGAGAGAGGCCCTTGGAACCGAGCCAGGCGCCGTGAACCTGCTGTGCCTCGGCGGCAGGATTTATTGCGCATCGCGTTGGTCACGTAACAAGGTGCGGCGGATTTTACCGGCCTCATTGCGAGGCAAAGTCTCTACCAATTCAATCGTTCTGGGCACTTTATAGTTGAGCAACTGTTCTCGACAAAGATCCAAAAGCTCTAGCATCAGCGTGTCCGGGTCCAGTGCTGCGAGCGGTTCAACAACAGCATGAACGCGGCGCCCCAGATCGTCATCCTGAAGGCCCACGACGGCCGCATCACGGACCTGTGGATGCTGAGTGATAACGGCTTCGACTTCTGCAGGGAAAATGTTTGAGCCGCCAGAGATGATTAAATCAGTTCGTCGGTCAGCGAGGTAAAGATAGCCGTCGTCATCTAACCATCCAAGATCGCCCACACTGGTGAAGCCTTCGAGCAGGTTTTCCAGAGGTTGTGATCCAAGGTATTCGCAGGGTGGTGGGCCACCGGCAATGCGGGTAAAGATTTCGCCAACCACGCCGTTTGGAAGTGGCTCGCGATTTTCATCTAAAATTAAAATTTCCGTGCCGATGCCTTTACCCACGCTACCTTTATGCTGGAGCCATTCATTGCCATCGATAATAGTAAGCCCGTTGGCTTCGGTCGCGGCCCAAAGCTCAAGCACACGCTCACCGCCAAGTTTTTCGATAAACCCTTCTTTTGCCCAGCTTGGGCAGGGTGCCGCTAAGTGCCACGTAACACGGACAGAATCCAAGTTTCTTTGCTGCCAATCGGGCTCGCGCAGCATGCGCTGCATCATGGTGGGCACCAAATTGAGTACCGTTGGCTGATAGGCTTCAATTAAGTCAAGGCAACGTGCGGCATTGAAGCGTTCATTGAGCAGCACCCGGCCACCCCGGATTAGCATGTTCAGGGAAAACCAAAAGGGGCCGTTGTGGTAAAGCGGGCCCGGTGAGTATTTGAGATCACCAGGTTCGAAGCGCATGAGTTGAGGGATGATAGGATTCTCCGGATCGAAAAGCGCGTCCCCAGTGGTGAGAATGAGCTTCGGCTTTCCCGTTGACCCGCCCGAGGCTAAAGCCTTGATGGGTTTGCTGACTCGATACGGTAAAGCGGCGCTGCCCGAGCTTTTATCGCTATAGTCATCGGGGTTAACCGTCGTTTGATCAAAGGCTTGGCGAGAAATAATGACTCGAGGCTGGGCAAGATCAATAAGGCCCATAAGCTCTGTTGGTGGCAGTTTGCTGCTGACCGGCATCGGGGTGCCACCTGCCTTGAATATAGCCACCGCTGCGACGAGAAACTGATTGCAGGTGGGCAGGTGGATAGGCACAAGATCCCCGGTTACTACCCCCAAGTCCAGTAACGCCCGTGCAATATTGTCAGTCCAATTTTTTAGTTCACGCCGCGACACAGTTTCAGTGGGCCCTGAGTTCATTGCTGTAGTCAGCAGAGTTTCCTCAGGTAGATCAGCAGCCAACTCGTCAAGAATGGCGCCCAGCGTTTTGAGCGTCTCGGTCATAGGTATCTCCCTTGCACGTGGCTTGTAGCTCTTTGTTTACAGTATCGACTTACGGCTTAGCTACACTATTTTATAGGTTTTATTGGCCTATGGAGTCCCATGTTTGTTCGTAGACTCAGAGGCTACTAGCTGGCATTGTGTTGGCCGTCCGTTCCGTAAGGGTACTGGCGACATCGAATTCTTGTTTTGTGGGAGTCATACACATTGGACCCTTTGAGTCAGGCTGTTTTAGGCGCGGTTGTGCCTCAAGTAGCAATGCGCCATCGCAACCTCGCACGTTTAACGCTTATCGGCGCACTCGCCGGCATGGCCCCCGACCTCGATGTGCTAATTCGCTCGACCAGCGATCCGCTGTTATTTCTTGAGTACCACCGTCAATTTACCCACTCCCTCCTTTTTGTCCCTATAGGATCATTGCTGTGCGCGCTGGTTTTCTGGAAGACGATTGGCCGAGGCCTGAACCTATGGGCAGTTTGGATGGCAGCGTTTCTCGGCTACATGACCCATGGCCTCCTCGACGCTTGCACCACATATGGCACTTTACTGTTCTGGCCGTTCTCTGACGCGCGCATTGCCTGGAATAATATTGCCGTTATAGACCCCTTATTTACGCTGCCGCTGCTGGTTGGCGTACTCTGGGGGCTTGCCCGACAGTCTGTGTGGATACCCCGGCTGGCACTATGTTGGGCGCTGCTTTATCTCACAGCAGGTTCGCTGCAACACGATCGTGCGGTGGCTATTGGGGAGAATCTGGCGCAGGGCAGAGGGCATGCCGGTGTGTCAGTGTCGGCGAAGCCTACGCTGGGCAACTTGGTGTTGTGGAAGGTGATTTACCGCCATCAAGGACGATTTTGGGTCGATGCCGTTCGCGTAGGTTCCGACGTGCAGGTTTATCCGGGAGGATCTGTCGCCGCCTTTGATCCAGAGGTGCATCTCACTTGGCTGCCTCAGGATGTGCAGCAGCGTCGAGACCTCGCGCGCTTTCGTTGGTTCTCTAACGACTATCTGGCTGTGGACCTGCAAGATCCGCTACTGATCGTTGATATGCGTTATTCGCTCATGCCCAACGAAATAAAGGGTTTGTGGGGCATAAAATTTGACCCCCGCGCCGGGCCCGATCAGCACGTTAGCTATGAGGTGCAGCGCAGTGTCGACAGTGGTCGTGCGAAAAAATTGTGGTCAATGCTCAGGGGTCAGCCGGCGGGGTAGCGGGGGCGTCCTGTTGACGCCCGTCTCGTCAGGGCCGCTTTATGCAATCTCAGACTGGTAGTAAGCCATAAGGATTTCGGCGACTTCGGGTCGTGAGAATTCAGGGGGTGGTGCAACACCTTCACTCAGCATCTCCCGAACCTTGGTGCCTGAAAGCAGAACAAAGTCGTCTTTGTCATGATCGGGAGCCTCACGCATCATGACAACCTTGTTGAGCTTTTTAGACCAAGCCGTATGGTCGGCACTGAAGATTTCAATGTCTAATGCACCTTCAGGAACCGACTCAGTAAAGATGGTTTGGGCATCAAAAGGACCGTAATAGTCGCCGACACCCGCATGGTCTCTGCCCACTATGAGGTGCGTGGCGCCCATATTTTGGCGAAAGACCGCGTGCAATACGGCCTCTCTGGGACCAGCGTAAAGCATGTCAAATCCGTAGCCGCTCACCATGACCGAATTGGGTGGGAAATAGACGTCCACCATCTTGCGAATACAAGCGTCACGCACGTCGGCGGGGATGTCCCCGGCCTTTAACTTGCCCAATAACATATGCACGATGCAGCCATCAGCTTCGAGGCGTTCCATGGCCATACGGCATAGCTCTTCGTGGGCCAGATGCATTGGGTTACGGGTTTGAAAGGCGACCACCTTGTTCCAGCCTCGCTTTTCAATGTCAGCGCGTATTTCAACGGCGGTTTGAAAGGTGCCTGCAAACTCGTCCCTAAAATAACTGAAGTTTAGAACCTGAATGGGCCCTGACAGGAGCTGATTGCCCAACTGAGTGAACGTGCTCACGCCAGGGTGGCTGTTGTTGTCAGTACCAAAAATCTGGCTAGCCATGGTGGCAATCTGTGAGTCGGTAACGGCCTCAACGTTGGTGACATCCATGATGCCCAGTATTGGATGGCCCTCTACGTTGGGATCTCGCAAAGCAACGCGAGCGCCGTTTGCGATGCTGGTGTCCTGAGTCAAGTTAACGACTGGAACCGGCCAGAATAACCCATCAGTCGTGTGCATATTTTCTGCGACTGCAAGGGCATCTGCTAAATTCATATAACCTTGCAGTGGGTTAAAGTACCCCGCGCCTAGCATTACGGCATTGGCCGCAGCTGCCGAGTTCAGCAGCAGTGATGGCAGCGTCTCGGCTTCTTTGAGCAGTTGTTCTCTTGCGGCATCGTCAGACACGTACAGGGGGTGTAAAACATCCGAACCGTGGGGCTTGATCATCATTAAGTCTCTCTTTAAGCGGCCAAAATGCCGCGCTGTTCCAAGTATTCAATCAGTAGCTCAACCTCAGCCTCAAGGGTCATCTGATCTGTGTGCAGATGGATCTCAGGGGATTCGGGTGCTTCGTATGGATCGTCAATGCCGGTAAAGTTTTTGATTTCTCCGGCACGGGCTTTCTTATAAAGGCCTTTCGGGTCACGTTTTTCGGCTTCCTCAAGGGCGCAATCTACAAAAACTTCAATGAACGTCATACCAGATTCAGCGTGGAGTGCTCGTACCTGGTCGCGATCCGCGCGATAGGGGCTGATAAAGCTGCTGAGTGCGATGACGCTGGAGTCCACAAATAATTTTGCAATTTCACCAATACGACGGATATTTTCAGTGCGGTCTTCCGCTGAAAAACCGAGGTTTTTGTTAATCCCGAAACGGATGTTGTCGCCATCGAGGCGGTAGCTGAGGTGCCCACGCTCAAACAGCTTGGCTTCCAATGCGACAGCAATTGTACTTTTGCCACTGCCGGACAATCCGGTGAACCAAAGGGTGGCGCCTTGTTGTTTCATCATACGATCGCGATCAGCGCGTGTAATTTCACCATCATGCCAGTGTACGTTAGTGGCTTTTTGCTCGGTCATTGGAGGTCTCCTGTTTGATGGACGCGGAGTGTAGATTTATATTGGGTATTTGTTAAATAGTTTTATTAGGTACAAACTACCTATTTAGCAAATACTAGGGTGTCGTCGATGAGCGCCGTACGAAACGAGTCTCTCAGGTTTTCCCTGCGACAGTTGGAAATTTTCATCGCCGTTGCGAGCACGGGAACAACCGCTGAGGCAGGGCCGGTGCTTGCGATGTCACAGTCAGCGGTAAGCGCTGCCCTAAAGGCCTTAGAGACTAACCACAACGCCGAGCTGTTTGACCGCATTGCCAACCGTCTGGTGCTCAATCCGACGGGGCGTCAGTTGGAGGTGCGGGCGCGCGTGTTGCTCGAGGAGGCCCGTCAGCTGCAAGCTGAGTTGCTATCAACGTCGCCATCGGGTGATCTCAACATCAGCGCAAGCTTTACTATTGCCAACCACCTTATGGTTGATTACCTCGCAGCGTGGTTGAGCCGTTATCCAATGGCCAAAGTGGATATCACTCCGGGGAACACTCCCGATGTAGTGACTAAAATACTTAATAGAGAGAGTGAGCTAGGGCTGATCGAAAATGAAACTAACGCCAAGGGCGTCGATTTAATCCCTTGGGTGGAGGATGAGTTGTTTGCTTTTTGTGCGCCCAGCCATCCACTAGCGCAGAGAGGGCGTTTAACAGAAACGGATATTCTCCGTGTGGACTGGATTTTGCGCGAGCCCAATTCTGGTGCCCGCTCCCTATTTGATCAGGTGTTTGCCTCGTTGGTACCTCAACTGCGAGTGCGCCTTGAGCTGCGTCATAACGAGCCCATTCTGAGAGCGGTAGAGCAAGAGTTGGGGGTAGGTTGTCTCTCGGAGAAGGTTCTGGCGCCCCACCTAGAGCAAGGCGCTCTTGTGGCTTTGGCGCTGCCAAAAAAACTGCGCCTTAGACGTAAGTTTTACTTCTGTCAGCGGCGACAGCGGCATCATAGGCCTGAGGTGACCGAGTTTTTAAATCTTTGTAGGGGCGCTCAGTAAACGGCACTAACGCAGAACGATAAGCGGAGACAAGCTGCTTTGAATCATTCGTATGGTATTGCTGCCTAAAAATAAATGCCGGACTTTTGAGTGTGCAAAGGCTCCCATAATCAGCAAACCAATGTCATGCTCCCGTTGGTAGTTGAGCAGTGAATCTGTGACGCCCCCGTCAACGAGGCTGGATGTCACGTGATAACCCTCGTTGCTAAGCCGTGACGCTGCCGCCTCAAACTTATCGGTATGAGCATCGTCATGATGACCAACCATCACCAAATGGCAGGGCAGGCCAGTCAACAATCCGCCTTTTATAATTCGATCAAGGGAGCGTTCTGCGGTGTCTCTGCCGTCGTAAGCCAACATGAAACTCTGGGGCGCGGTGAACTGCGCACCTGTTATGAGAATTGAGGTGTGCACCTGGCGAATCAGTGATTCAATATGAGAGCCCAAGGCGGTAAATTCTCCCGCATGGTCGGTGCCCACCTTGCCGACAACCATTAATCGGGCCTGGGCTTCGAGTTCCACAAGGGCTTCCACGAAGTCGCCGTGTCGGAGTAAGGTTTCGACTTGGCCGGCACCATGGGCCAGCGCGCGACTCTCAGCTTCCTGCAGTAAGGTCTTGCCGTACTGCATCGCCAAACGCCCCCGTTCCTGATCGAGCTGCGCCATGCGTTCGAGTAGTTCAGATTGCGCCCCCAGACCGATAGCACCGCTCCAATCATCGGCGCCGTGCTGTTGCCGTCGTTCTAGCGTGTGTAGCAGCAATAAGTCTCGATTAAGCCGAGACGCTACCCAAGCGGCGGCTTCACAGACCGCTAGGGATCCCACCGAGCCGTCAACACTCCCGATAACTTGATCTTCTTGCTTTTCCAAGGTCTAGTGTCCCCCCATTAGTTTTTCGACTTCTGCTGGGTCGTTATGAATTCCGAACTTATCGACCACAGTTTCCGTGGCTTCATTCATACCATGGATCGTCACTTCTGCGCCCTCGCGGCGAAATTTAATTACGACCTTGTCGAGGGCTGCTACGGACGTGACATCCCAAAAATGCGCGAGGGATAAATCGATTACTACCTGCTCCACGGCCTCTTTAAAGTCAAAAGCAGCTATGAACTGTTCACTCGAGGCGAAAAACACCTGTCCAATGACTTGATAGGTTTGAGCACCAAGCTCAGGGTCTGGGTCAGCCTTAACCACCATGAAGCGCCCAATCTTGTGGGCAAAAAAGAGCGACGCCAGCAAGACTCCGACAAAAACGCCGATTGCGAGGTTGTGGGTCGCAACAACAACAATGACCGTACTGATCATGACAATGTTGCTGGACATCGGGTTGCGCCGCAAATCACGGATTGATACCCAGGAAAACGTACCAATCGACACCATGATCATCACGGCCACCAAAGCGGCCATGGGGATTTGCTGCAGCCAACTGTCGAGGAAGACCACCATAATAATGAGAACACTGCCAGCGGTCAGAGTAGAGAGCCGTCCTCGGCCACCTGACTTCACATTAATAATAGACTGGCCGATCATGGCACAACCTGCCATACCGCCAAAACAGCCCGACACTACATTAGCGATGCCTTGTCCCTTGCACTCTTTATTGCGATCACTGGGAGTGTCCGTTAGGTCATCGACGATGGTCGCCGTCATAAGCGATTCTAGGAGACCGACAACCGCCAGCCCTACTGAGTAGGGCAAGATAATCATCAGTGTGTCTAGATTCAAAGGAATATTGGGCAGCAAGAATATAGGCAGGGTGTCGGGTAAGTCCCCCATATCGCCCACCGTTCTGATGTCGAGACCCAAGAAAATACTAATCGCTGTCAGGCATATGATGCAGACCAAGGGTGAGGGGATGGCTTTGCCAATCACCGGTAGTCGGGGAAACAGATAAATGATGCCCAAGCCACTCGCCGTCATGGCATAGACGTGCCAGGTGACCTGAGTCAGTTCAGGCAACTGCGCCATGAAAATTAGTATTGCCAGTGCATTCACAAACCCGGTGACAACGGATCGTGAGACGAAGCGCATAAGCTCGCCGAGCTTTAGAAAACCTGCAATGACCTGCAATACGCCGGTGAGCATGGTCGCCGCCAGCAAATACTCAAGCCCATGTTCTTTGACCAGTGTCACCATAACCAGGGCCATTGCGCCGGTGGCAGCCGAGATCATGCCAGGGCGACCGCCGACGAAAGCGATAACGACCGCTATGCAAAAGGAGGCATAGAGGCCCACCCGAGGGTCAACTCCCGCGATAATGGAAAAAGCAATGGCCTCCGGGATCAAAGCAAGGGCGACGACGAGCCCCGCGAGTAAGTCGGCGCGGATATTGCCGAACCATTCTTCCTTGAGCGTTGTGAGCATGGTGATAACCGGGTTGACTGAAGAGGGCGAGGACTATTCGTATTGAGCGTCATGTCTGGATCAGTCACGGATCAATGACCCAGCCACGGCACTTAAGCGGGGCGCAGGGTAGTACATTAATGCCGCCGCGTACACTGACCCTTGTCGCTGCAGGAGTTGCAGTAGAGGTCGCTGGGGGGAGTCGTGATTGTGGCGCTTTCCATGCATACTATGAGCTAACCCGGTTTCCCACAGGAGTTCCCATTGGAAGAGCAATATCAGGCGGTCAAGACCCGTATTTCACATGACCTGATGCAAGTGGCGCTGCGGTTGGTCTTTGCGCTCTTATTGTTGTGGGTTTGCGCCAAGATATTTGCGCCATTTGCGGCTCTTATGTCCTGGGCGTTGATTGTTGCCATCACGCTCTATCCCCTTCATTTGCGTATCAAAGGTTCTTTGGGCTGGAGCGATGCACGAACAGCGACGGTAATTGCCGGCACGGGTTTGCTGTTGCTGGGCGTCCCGACCGTATTGTTGGGTATGTCTCTTGTCGACCACGTTACCTCGATCATTAGCCAGTGGCAGCAAGGCAGCCTTGATATCGCGCCCCCGGATGAGTCTGTCAAAGACTGGCCAATGGTTGGGGAGCGCGTGTACGTAATTTGGTTGGAAGCTTCCGACAACCTCGCAGAGTTATTGGCGGCCCATGGCGAAGAAGTCCGCGGTTTGCTCAAGCGTTTTGTTGGTGGTACCGCCAATATGCTAACGACTGTCGGTCTGTTTTTGGGGGCTATAGTCGTTGCCGGAATCATGATGACCTTCGGGCAATCGGGGAGTGCAGCGATGGGGCGCATTGCGGTAACCCTCGTGGGAAATGGTCGGGGCGAGGAACTGCAGGCTTTATCAGTCGCAACTACGCGTTCGGTGGCCACTGGCGTCATTGGGGTTGCGGTCATTCAGTCGCTATTGTTGGGTGTCGGCTTTCTTTGGGCCGAGGTGCCCGCTGCAGGGGTTTTGGCAGTACTTGCGCTTATAACTGGCATCATTCAGTTACCGGCGCTGCTGATAACGCTGCCGGTGCTCATTTGGCTCTGGACCTCCGGCGGGGCGGGTGATGGCTCGGTAGTTATGGACGTTGTGATTACGGTCTATCTTATTATTGCTGGACTTGCTGACAATGTGCTTAAGCCCATTTTGTTAGGGCGCGGGGTCGATGTGCCTATGCCGGTTGTCTTAATCGGTGCCTTGGGGGGAATGGTCGGCATGGGGTTGATTGGCCTATTCATGGGGTCGGTTGTTCTAGCTATTGGTTACCAGTTGCTTTGGGCTTGGGTAGATCGTGAAACGACCCAGGTAACCATCAACGAAACCAGCGAACCGTCTTAGCGCCTCGTTTAAGCCGAATTGCTTTGAGTTTGACTTGAGATGACCTTTTCTAAACGCCTCAGCGCTACTGCCATCTGGGTGCTGGTCCTAATGAGTTGCACGACGGTTGGCCCTGATTACGTGCCGCCGGATGATAGCTGGCTCGAGGCGCTTGAGGTTTCTGTTTACGGTGAGTCGATCACGGTGGTCTCTGAGTCTGAATCTGAGGCTACGCTTTGGTGGCGTCAATTTGACGATCCGGTGCTCAACGCTCTTGTCGAAGAGGCGAGGTCCGAAAACCCAGGCCTAAGAATTGCTGGACTTCGGGTGCTGGAGGCTCGAGCTCTGGCAGCTGCGGCTGGCTCAGCGCTTTATCCTCAGGCACAGACAGTTGATGTAAACGCAGCCTATGCCAAGCGCAGCAATGGTCCGGGGGAGAGTGGTTTTAGTAGTTGGGATGCCGGCTTTACCCTGGGTTGGGAGCTCGACTTTTGGGGTCGATTTCAGCGCGGTATTGAGTCGGCTGACGCGGCTTATTTTGCGTCACTGGCAAACCAACGAGACGCTCAAGTTCTCCTCGCTGCAACGGTTGCCGACATTTATTGGCAATACCGGGTCACCGAGGGGCGCATTATAATTTTGAATAAAAACGCCGAGCTGCAGTCTCGCAGCTATGACATTACGCGACAGATGTTTGATGCTGGACAACAGTCCGAATTAGACCTCCAGCAAGCTCGCACTCAATATTTAGCGACCCTGGCAGTGCTGCCGTCTTTGGAGCAAGGAGCAGGGCAGCTTGCTAATGCCCTCTCAGCCCTTCTAGGACGCGCTCCAGCTGAGATGCAAGCACGCTTGTCAGATCGCCCGACCGGACCTGCCAACCTACCCAGCAGTCATCGCGTTGAGTTGACCGAACTCCCTGCGACACTCATTCAGCGGCGGCCAGATGTCCGGGCAAGTTTATGGGCTGTGGCTGCACAATCTGCCCAAATTGGTTTGGCGGAAGCGGATTACTACCCCTCGATAGCAATAGGAGGCAGCATTGGTTGGTCTGGTAACTCCCTCACATCCCAGGACAGCTCAGGACTGCTTGGTGTGGGTCCTGCGGTACGCTGGACAGTATTTGATTGGGGACGAATCGCCAACAACGTTCGCATTCAGGATGCTCGGTTGCAACAGGCCATAGAGGTTTACCGCAATACAGTGCTTAATGCCGCTCGGGAAATCAACGACGCCTCCATAGCCCTAGATAAGACCGAACAGCAGCGCGTTTTACTGGCGGAGACTGTCGAGGCCTCAGAGCGGGCATTAGAAATTGCCAGTACGCGTTATCGAGAGGGTTATGCTGACTTTCAGCGAGTTCTTGATGCGCAGCGCGTGGTGTTCACCCAAGCCGATAGAAAGCTACAGAATGATGGCCAGCACCTTCGGGCCATTGTTGCCACGTACAAGGCGTTAGGAGGGGGCTGGAGTCCCGACACAATGGCCGACATGTTGCCGACATCAGTTTTACGACAGATGCAGGAGCGCTCCGATTGGGGTGAATTACAGTTGTTACAGGTGGGTGATGAACAGGCTTCACCTATTCAATCGGTGCCTTCCGAAGTGGAGTCTAAATAATGAGTGACACGTCAGAGGAAGCTGGCAGTAAGACGATCAACAAAGGTGCAGGCTTGGTGGTGGTTTGCCTGGTCGTGTTGCTGGCCTGGTATGTTTCGGCGGATCGACAGACACCCTACACGTCTCAAGCCCGAGTTGAGGGCTTCGTCGTCGGGGTGGCGCCAAAAGTGGCGGGTCTGATCACGCAGGTTCACGTCGCAAATAATCAACGGGTTCAGGCCTCTGATCTGTTATTTACTCTCGATCAGTCGGATTACCTCATTGCACTGCAGCGCGCTGAGTCAGATCTGGAGAAAGCTCGTCAGCAGTTGGCTGCGGGTGATGCCGGAGTTGCGGCAGCACGGGCCGGGCTGGAAGCGGCTTTGGCGAATGAAATGAAGAGTGCGAAGGACTTTGAGCGCTTAAGTCGCCTCTTCGAGCAGGACTCGGGCACAATATCGGAACGAAGGTTAGAAATGTCGGAAGCCTCCTTGGTCGCTGCAACGGCGCAGGTCGTCGCCGCTCGGGCAAATATACAACAGGCAATCGACGCTAAAGGTGGCGATGACGATAGCAGCAATGCTTATTTGAAATCGGCACAAAGTGCATTGACCAAAGCGCAACTTGATCTCGACAATACCCATGTTCGGGCGGGGAAATCGGGCGTGATTACGGATCTTCGTGCCGAGGTGGGCCAGTTTGCTGGTGTCGGCAAGCCGGTAATGACCTTGGTGGCGACCGATGAACTCTGGATCAATGCGGCTTTTACAGAAAATAACTTAAGCGCGCTTATTGAGGGCGCTGAGGTCGAGTTGCTCTTCGATACGTTGCCGGGGCGAGTCTACGAGGGACATGTTCTATCTGTCGGTTTAGGTGTGAGTGCTTCGACAAATACCCAGCCAGGTACACTACCATCCATTCAAAATAATCGTGATTGGCTGCGTCAAGCCCAACGATTTCCCGTTCAAATAGCCATAGCCGATCTGTCCGATCCGCACTTGAGATCGGCCCTTCGAATGGGTGGCCAAGCATCGGTAGTGGCATATGGTGACGCACCGTGGATTCTGAAGTCGCTGGCTTGGCTGAGCATCCGAGTTCGAAGTTACCTGTCCTATGCCTATTGAAGCACGACGTACCTTCCGGCTCGCGCTCACTGTAACCATCGCCTTGGTCTTGGCGTACGGTAGCGGAATTTCTGTTCCCTATTTAGCGCCGCTATTGGCCCTCATTCTTACCTTAAAACCAGCGCCGCCAATGGCTGCGGGAAAATTGCTGGGCCTTGCGGTCGCCCTCGCTCTGATTCTTGGAGTGGGTTTGTTGATCGCGCCGCTGGTAGAGCAGTACGCCCCGATCGGACTGTCCCTCGTTGCTCTGGGTCTTTTTGTGAGCAATCGAATGAGTTTGGGGGGAGACAAGACCGCCGTGGGTACTTTGCTGGCCATGAGTCTGACGCTTATTTCCGCACTGGGTGTGTTTAGCCTGGCTTTGGCGCAAACTTTGGTGACAATGCTGGTCGCAGCCGTCGTCATTGCGGTGATTAGTCAGTGGATTGTTTATCCTTTTTTTCCCGAGACAGACCTCAATCTTGAGGCATCATCCTTGGCACAGGATAACGATGACAGTGCCTCTGAAAACACCTCAGCATTGCGCGCAGTTGTTGTTATTTTGCCTGCCTATCTATTCCTGTTAATAAATCCAATGGGACACACGCCGGTGATGATGAAATCGATTGTGCTGGCTCAGTCTCCCTCCGTCATTGAAGCCAAGCAGGCTGCGGTTGAATTACTGGGTGCGACCGTGCTCGGTGGTGTTTTAGCGGCTTTGCTCTGGTTTGGCTTGAAGCTGTCACCTCGCCTCGATATTTTTGCGCTGCTCATTCTGTTGGTCATGATCGGGCTAGCCCGAAAACTGTACGTACCTAATGCCACACGTTTTACGCAGCAGTTTTGGATTGACGCCTCGGTGACGATGCTTATTCTTTTGGGTCCTGCGGTGGCGGATAGCGCTGCAGGCAAAGATCCTTATCAGGCTTTTCTCTTTCGTTTTGGTATGTTCTTTTTGGTGGCTATCTACGCTTGGGGCAGCATGGTAGTGCTGAATCGCCTGGGCTGGCTGAGTCAAAGAAAACAGGAAATCGCAATATGATAATCGCACTCACAGTGGGTGTTGCCGCGATGGTAGTCTGCTTATTCGTGCAGGGAGTCCTATTGTTCCTCGCGACACGTTACTACGTAAGACACCTAACATGGGTCAAGAGCGCATCACGTGCGATGACCATGCTGTTGATATCCCAGGTTATGTTGATGTTAGTGGTTGGGAATCTGGTTCAAGGTGGCATTTGGGCGTTGCTGTTTGTGTTTTTAGGCGAGTTTGGCGACTGGGCAACGGCTTATTACTTTTCTTTGGTTAATTTTGCGACCTTGGGCTACGGCGATATTGTCATGTCGGAACGCTGGCGAATACTGGGGCCCTTACAAGCCATCAATGGTGTGCTGATGATTGGTGTGTCCACGGCGTCTATAACAGCGGTTGTCCATGATGCCTTTCAGCGCTCGTGGTCTAGGCCAAACGCAGAGTCCGAAACTCATGTAGAGGCTGGCAAAAACCGCGAATAGCGTTAAATCGATTTGAACTAAGTGGCTCAGGTAGCCGTACTCTCGCTAACTTCTGCGCAAACGAGTAAGTCATGAACCTAATGTCAAAGATCTCTGTGTTGCTAACGGTACCCTTTTTGGTGCTGACAGGTTGTTCTCAGCCGCCCATGAAGCCCGTATCGGGAACGGAGGTGGCGACCGAGTCAGGTCGCGTAATCGGTGTTGCAGGGAACGAGCAGGTCATTCATTGGCAGGACATCCCCTTTGCGCAGCCCCCCGTAGGGAGTTTGCGGTGGCGGGCGCCACAACGCTACAGCAATGCCAACGGTGAAATTCAAGCTCGGGAAAGTACGATTTGCGTGCAAGAATCCGGCGCCATTTCTGGTACCGAGGGCGCCTCTTTCGTGGGATCCGAAGATTGCTTGTATCTCGATATCGTCGCACCCGGGTCTGTTCGGGATCAGGCGCTACCGGTCATGGTCTGGATTCACGGCGGAGGAAATACCTCGGGCACTAAAGATACCTATGATTTTTCTGCGCTTGCACACGATCAGCAGGTTGTCGTGGTAACCATCAACTACCGCTTAGGCCCTCTGGGCTGGATGACACACCCCAGCATTCAGGGTGAAGCGGAGGGCCTGGACAAAAGCTCCAACTTTGGCCAGCTGGACATCATTGCGGCCCTCGAGTGGACGCAGCGGAATATTGAAGGTTTTGGCGGCGATCAGAATAACGTCACCATTTTCGGGGAGAGTGCAGGGGGGCACAACGTGTATGCGTTGCTGGCGTCACCCTTAGCCAATGGCTTATTCCATCGCGCCATTGCTCAGTCTCCCTACACGACGACCGTAACACCGCGGCAGGCCTTTAATCGAGATCGCGAGTTTCCTGAGTTGGATCGGGGCAGCTGGGAGGTAGTGCAGGCACTAGGACTTGATCCCGATGCAACCTCCGGTGATGCCCTGCGATCAATTGAGGTTTACGACCTCATGGGCGCTTACTATTCCCTCGATAAAGACCACTTGAGCCCGCTGTCTACGGCAGACGGGATCGTAATACCGGCTGTGGGTATGGCGCAGGCGCTTGCCGATCCTCAGTACGCGAAATCGGTTCCGGTGTTGTCAGGCTCAAATCGCGATGAGGTCACATTATGGATGGGGTTGAATCGTTATTTTGTCAACGGTGACCCGGTGCTTTTTGGGCTGCTGCCGCCGCGCATGTCAGTCAAGAACGAGGAGACGTATCGCTACTGGGTGGATTTAAGATCTCGTGCCTGGAAAGCGAGGGGGGTTGACCAAGCGATGCTCAACTTGGGCGCGGCAGGGTATGAGAGCCTTTACACCTATCGCTTTGATTGGGACGAGCAAGCTGAGAGTTGGTTTATCTCCTTCCCTAGCCTTTTAGGTGCCTCTCATGGGGCGGAAATTGCTTTTGTCATGGGAGCCCCCATGTTTGGGCCAATAGGGGATTATATGTATCCCGATACGAGTTCTGCGCGGGAAATGACAAACATCATGATGAGTGCCTGGGGTAACTTTGCGCGTAAAGGCCAGCCCGGGGCTGTGGTCGGTAATCCGTGGCCGCCGTTTTTAGCTGATGCGCCCCACACGATGGTTCTTGACGGCGTTTCAAGTAGTCAGGTCGTGATGGAGAGTCCGACTTTGGGTGAATTACTCCGTGAGATTGAGGCGCCCTCAAGCCTCGATGCCACCGAGCGTTGTTTGTTAATGTGGGAAATGGTGACGAACATTGGCCAGCCTATCTACGACGAATACGCTCGATGGAATAACGGAGAGTGTGGTGACTTTAATGTGCGCAATGCCAAGGCCGCGATCAAGGCTGCGCTTTTAGAACAATATGGGTCAACGTCACTGCCATAGTTTGTTCAGTCAATTTCCCCTCTAGAGCTCGATTGCCAGCTCACGGGGAGGGAGTTCTGACCTGAGGTATTGTGGCGTAGGGTGCATAGGATTCGCGTTGAACCCTGAGCGCAATTGGCGCAAGCACCGAAAAATAAGGGGAAAGTGCCTGATGATTGTGGCTATCACGGGAGCATCGGGCTCGGGTAAATCGACCTTGGCGCAGTCGCTTGTTGCATTTAGTCGCGGCTTGCCCGGTGGTCCTACAGCTTGCCTTTTAAGTCTTGACGCCTACTATCGTGATCTCAGTCACTTATCCCTCCAAGAACGCGAAGCCGTTAACTTTGACCGAATAGATGCCATTGAGCTGTCTTTTTTTTGCGAACATTTGTTGCAGCTAAGATCAGGCGGGCAAATCGAGGTTCCCCGTTACGACTTTTCTAAACACACGCGAATCGCAGACCACACTGATGTGCTTGGTCCAGCGCAGTTAGTTGTCGTAGATGGTTTGCTTCTGGGGGCGTGGGCCGATCTGTCTTCCAACGTCGATCACACGGTTTTCGTCGATACACCGACGTCGGTTTGTTTCCAGCGACGATTGCAAAGAGATTGTGGTGAGCGGGGGCGCAGCGAGGCTTCGGTGCATGAGTTTTGGAACACGCGGGTGCTCCCCGAGTTTCAGCGTTGGGGTGAGGGCGCGAAGCAAAGGGCGGATCAGGTGGTCAGTGGAGAGGTCTCTACGGCCGTTGCCACGGCGGAAGTTTGGGGCGCACTGCCGTTTTAAAGGCGCTCTTTTTGTTTGCTGACCCATTGGAAGTGTCGTGTTAGTTCTGGATCTTCTTGCAGTTTTGCCAAGGTGTTGTAGGTCCTAGCTAGGGTTAGTTCGTCAAAACGCCGATGAATGCCCCTGTGGCATTGCACACAGACCATGATGCCGGTGCTGAGATCGCTCTTTTTGAAGTGGCGGCGAAAGTGCGTCCGACGGTGCACCTTCTTAGGAATTAGGTGATGGAAAGTGAGTCTCACCCTGCGCTGACAGCAAGCGCAGGGTGCAACTGAGCCACGCTGCCGTGGCCCGCTATCACTCTGCCGATGCGAGGGCTGCGTCAAGGCTGCCGCGCAATTTTTGGCTGTCTGGCCCTACGTTGCTTCCGAAATGTTCTACGACATTACCCTGGGTATCCACGACATACTTATTGAAGTTCCATGTGGGATACCCTTTCGCTTCTCCAAGCCCTCTGAATACCGGATTAGCCCCTTTGCCGCGGACCTCGCTGGTCGCCATCATAGGAAAGCTGACGTCGTATTTTTCGTAGCACACAGCCGCTACGTCACCTTCATCGTTCTCTTCTTGAAAGAAATCGTCGCTGGAAAAGCCAATAACCACGAGCCCTTTATCCCCGTACTCGCGATGGAGGGCCTCAAGACCGTCAAATTGGGGTGTGTAGCCACAGTTGCTCGCAGTGTTGACGATGAGCATCGCCTTGCCAGCATAGGCGTCACAAAAGTTCACGGTTTCTTTGGAGCTAAGTTTGCGCATCTCATTATTGAGGTAGTCCGGGCAGGCGTTGGCAGCCAGACTGAACGCGGCGGCAAAAAGGACGGTTAGGCGACTGAATGTATTCATAACAGATCTCCGGCATAAGCTGGGTGAATTCATAGGTATCGATGAAGTATTACGTCGGATCGACGAGGCTGGATGTGGTGGAAGGTAAGGATGCATGGAAACAACTTAGACAGTTATAGACAAAGCCTTTGCTTGGCGCTTTGCTGCAACCAATGCCTCGAGTGTGCGCATCGATGCATCCTGCTGTGGACCCTCTCAGGGCTTGGCGCTAAATGTTTTGCTGTAACTAAAGTTGTTGCATCAGAAACGCGCTGAGTTGCTCTACGGTCCATGATT
This sequence comes from Luminiphilus sp. nBUS_16, assembly GCF_051201645.1. Classification (GTDB taxonomy): domain Bacteria; phylum Pseudomonadota; class Gammaproteobacteria; order Pseudomonadales; family Halieaceae; genus Luminiphilus. The sequence continues at coordinate 1,637,741 of NZ_CP179205.1, forward strand.
TATGGCATTTAAAGGCAGCGACATGGGTGCCCCAGCGTCCCTTGTTGCTAATGCAGGCATGGTCAGCCACGACCGCAGGTGCTATTGCTAAAGCAATGTTGGAATTGGCAGATGCGAGTTTCTGCGCGAAGGGTAGACGAGTAATAGGGTCCTCAGGGTCTTGGATCAGCAACGTTGGTATGGTCACTGATTCAGCCAGTGTGCCAGCATCTACAGCACCATAGGGAAGATCGCCCATTCTCGTGGCGGCCCACGCCATGGGGGCAAACAATCCCGGTGGCAGGCCAAAGGCAATCCAGCCCCCTTGCATGAGCGCGTCCGTGGTATTCAGCAAAGGATCAATGAGTACCATGGCGTCCAGCGCCAAGCCCTGTTGCACGGCATAAATCGTTGTAGCGCCGCCCATAGACAGCGAGACACCAATTTTAGGGAGTTGCGAATACCCTTTGGCGTCCACCCAGTGAGACACCGCGATAAGGTCTGGCCATTCTTTCGCCCCCATACCGAGCTCGCCATCAGTGATAGGGGAGTTGCCGTGATTGCGCAGATCGATCGAAATTACTGATAGATCGAGCCCTACCAGCATTTGATAAAACTCCAATGAAGGAAGAAACCATGAGGTTCGATTCGATCCGGCTCCATGGGCAAATAAAACCACGCCCTTGGGATTTTCAGCGGGCATCCACCAGCCCTCAAGTTCCAGACCATCGCTACTGACACGCACGTCTTCGTAGGCCATACCGACATCGGCGGGGTTGCTGGTTACGGGGTTGGCGGTCATCTGTACAGCCAGTTTGGGTCCCCAGATAAAGGAGAACAGCAACCACAACACAACGGCGAGGCCCGCGCCCCAGGAAAGAATTTTTAGTGAAGCTCGCATTGATTCAAACTCGGTTAAATGCTCAGGATACGTCGTAGCAATCCGTCTTTGTGGCGGCTTTGCTCCCGTTTGAGCAGCAGGTTTTTAATTTCGACGTCGATGGCATGTTCCACGTCGCCACGAATCCGCTCTTGCTGTTTTTGGGTTATGTTTCGGCCCGCAAAGCCACTGAGGTCAATCGGAGCACAAAAACTGTAAAAGGTGGTTTTGGGTTTGGGGATCGGTGTACCCATAACACCGGAGGGTATAGGTGGCACGAGATCTGGCCGCAAATCGCGGGGTAACATACCGAGCTGGATCAATAGTTGCGTCAACTGGGCCCCTTGAACTTCTGGTCCTGATAGGTGCTGATCGAAGTATTCGTCAGGCCCCACGGCGGCGAAGGGCACGATGGTGTAGCCCATTTTGGCGGCGAGTCGGATGAAACCGTAGCGGTTTTTCCACATCAGTTCATAGCGCTGCTCGGGCAGTTTTACCGCCTCATAGGTACCTCCGGGATACAGCAGCAAGTCGCGCCCGGCGGCCATTAGCGCGGTGACAACGTCAGCGTGGCCCAGCGCAGCTCCTAGTTCTATAACCGTATCGGCATACTGACGGTTGGCAAACAGTGTTTTGTCCCCTAGCGGGCGTAGAAACCGTCGGTAGTCGTTGTGCATCAAAATGTGAAATACAAAAGCATCGACTGCTAATAACGAGTGATTTCCCACAAACAAAGCCGGCTTGCCTGGGAGTCGCTCGAGTCCATAAAACGAAGGCTTGAACCATCGCCGTAGCAACGCGGCGGAAAAACTAATGCCAGGGCCCGAGGGCATTGTCACCTGCAATACCCGCTCAATATGTGTGGCTAATTCAAGGTGCGGCGGAGTTTCGTCGGCCAAAGTTCTTGCGCTCTGTGACTAAGAAGGGTGGGAAGGTTAGCAGATTGCAGTCCAGAATAATGCGAACTTCGTACACCTAACGTTCTAGCATTCTAGTGATCGACGCAATGATGCCACCCAAGCCGAAACATTGGGCTCTGTTATTTTATCTGGTTCTCTTTTGGGGGTTCGCCTTCGGATTGATTGCAATGGCGCTCGAAGTGTTTCATCCGGTGGCGCTGGTGTGGGGGCGACTTACCCTAGGCGCCATTATTATGGCAGGCGTGCTGATTTATAAGCGACTGTCGTTGCCCAAGGATCCGGTGTGGTTGCTGAGACTACTCATACTGTCAGTCACGGGCAACGTGCTGCCTTTTGTCCTTGTCGCTTGGGCTGAGCAGCACGTCGCCAGTGGGGAAGTGGGCTTGTTGATGGCATTAATGCCCATCACTACACTGGTGATGGGACATTACTTTTTGACCCATGAAAGGTTTACTCAGCAAAGAATGATGGGTGTGTTTCTGGGGCTCGCAGGCGTCGCGCTGCTGTTAGGCGATGACTGGTGGGTCTACGGAGGCGAGCTCCGCTTGACGGGCCAGCTGGTCACATTATTTGCAACCTTTTGCTACGCTGCCAACGGCATTTATGCCAAGCGTTTGCCACCCATAGATCCTGTTGTTTTAGCTGCAGGCTCCTTAGCGGTGGGCTCGATACTGCTTTTGGGCCCAGCGCTCTGGTTTCAGGATTGGAGCCAATCTTTGGAGATTCCTAGCGCCTGGCTCGCACTCTTCGTGCTTGGAACAATGGCAACGGGCGTCGCCACTTGGGTCTACTTCATCGTTGTCGGCGAGGTGGGCCCGGGGTTTTTGTCGACGATTAACTACCTCATACCCGGCGTCGCCTTCTTGGTAGGAATCACCGTATTGGGTGAGACAGCGGGGTGGCCGCAGTACACAGCGCTGCTGCTCGTTTTGAGCGGAGTCTGGCTTATACAACCGCGGCCGCCAAAGGTGCATGCAGCCACGATAGCCGCAGTCAAAGGTTAAAACGACTCCGGAGGAAGTGCGCCACACCGTCCTCGTCATGATGTCCGATGACCTGCGTTGCGAGGGCTTTCACTTCGTCGTCGGCATTTGCGGTCGCGTAGCACTCGTCGGCTACAGCAAACATACTGAGGTCGTTGTCGCCATCGCCAAATACAATGATATCGCTAAACCCCAGCTCCTCGCGTAGCGTGTTGATGCCATTACCCTTGCTGCCTTGGCTATGGTGTATGTCCATCCACGATAGGCCCTGAGATTGAATGGCGGTCCCAGTGTACGCCACGAGGCCTTCCTCATCAGCCACAGAATCGACTACCGACCTAATGTCCGCTGCGGGCCCCATGCCGCTCAGGTTAATAACCTGCACGTCTCCGGGCATCGCCGCTATAGGTTCAAGAGGTAGGTGCCGTTCATCCTCAAAAAGTTGGGCCAGTCTATTTTCTGCCTCACTTTTGAGCGCGCCGTGATACACCGCATGGTAGCCGCTGGAGTCTAGAGTGAAGAGAAAAGGTGTGATGCCCTGTAGGTCCATAGCCTGCAAGACGTGGGTGACTTCGTGTTGCGCCAAGAGGTGGCGGTGGCTGTAGTCCCGTTGCTCCGGGCACCAAATCACTGCGCCGTTTTTCAGAATATGCGGAAGCTCGAACTGGAATCCCTTGAGGGGCCCCATGGCCGCCTGTAACGTACGTCCGGTGGCCACAGTGTAGGCAATTCCCGACTGCCTTAGCAGGCTAAGGGTCTCGGCGGTGAAAGGCGTGACCTCTGAACCAGCGTTTAGCAAGGTGCCGTCCATGTCGAAGACAACGAGAGTCACGCTTGAGCTTCTTGCGTTAGCGCCATGGCCGGATTTTCCTTAGGTGGGCGGTTAGAAGATCGCAACGATTAGTGTGTTGCGATCACAAGGTCATTAGTGAGTGACGCTTTTATTTCAGGTTCTACGGCAAATTTCTCAATGGGATAAGCGTCATGATCCACCCCGGCATAGAGGGGGGAACCGTCCTTCAATGCCGCTATTTGTTCAGCGGTAAGTTCGAACCGAAGAAAATGCACCGCGGAAGTCTTTTCGGCGTTTTCACGTTCGAGGTCCTCATCCGCAATGGGTGTAATGCGGTCTAAATCACCCACTTGCAACCAGACGAGATCTTCAATGCCTTTCATCTTGCCCAGCTGTGCTGCCCGCTCTACTGGGTCTCCAAACTCGATCATGAAGGTGGCTTTCCAGTTGTGGCCATCAGGTATCAAGGGGTTGTAAGCGCTGAGCTCCTCTTCGATGCCAGCAGACTCGAAGGTTTTTTCAATCCTCAACATTTCTTGGATCTGGTAACGAATAGTGACGTCATCTTCAAAATACAAGCGAGCATGCCGTCCCAGAGCCAGCTGCCGGGTCTTTTTGTGCGCCATGACTTGAGTTCTAAATTCATTGCGACGCAGCGCGTACTCTTCGAGTGACCAGAGGTCCTCACGTCTGAGTTGGGTCATTGTTAGGTTCCTTTCGTTCTCTGCTAGAGGCCGTACGCCATGCGCAGAAGCGTCATGGGGTGAAGTGCAGAATCTACTGATTCAGCGAGGTCGGCAATTTGTGCGCCTGCCATGGGACAGTCGCTGATAAAGTGGTCAGGCGCTTGAGCGTCAACTTTCTTCACCGTTGGACGTGCGATTTTAACGGACTTGGCCCGGGTCTCACTCTTAACGGCATAAGTACCATCGTGTCCTGAACACCGCTCATAAGCAACGACCTCACTATCGGCTACCAGAGCCAATACATCACGGGTCTTGAGGCCGATATTTTGCACTCGTTGGTGGCATGCAACCTGATAAGCGACGCTGCCAATGGCCTCGGGGAAATCGGTATTGAAGGCGCCGCCCTTGTGTCGTAGCCACAGGTATTCGAAGGGGTCATAGAATGCCTGTTTCACTTTCTGCACCTGTGGGTCGTCGGGATACATTAGCGGGAGTTCTTGCTTATACATCAGGACACAGGAGGGAATGGGCGCGATCAGGTCATAACCTCGATCCACTAAATCGGCAAGGACAGGAATATTGGCCTGTTTCAAAGCATCGACTGACTCTAGGTCGCCAAGCTCTAGCTTGGGCATTCCGCAACACTTCTCTTTGGGTACGACGTCAATATGCATAGCGTTGTGCTGAAAGACTCTTACAAAATCCTCGCCCACCTCAGGGCTGTTGTAGTTTCCGTAGCAAGTGGCGTAGAGCGCAACCTTCCCTGTGGTCTCCCCAACGGGCGTTGGCGCCACGTTTTTAATGAGGGGGGCCACTCGCTTGCGCAGGGTTTTTGCGTGCATATGGGGAAGAGGAGCCTCGTGGTGGATATCGAGAGTTTTCTCAACGATTTTTCGGAAGCCTGAATTTCGGTTGAGTGCGTTAACGGTAACGTCAACCAACGGTATAGACATCATGCCCAACACGGTGTCGGTGCTGGTTAACGCCTTATCGCGGAACTTGCCGCCTTCCTCCCGGAACTTAATTGCTTTGGCTCGGAGCATAAGGTGAGGGAAGTCGAGGTTGAATTCGTGAGGTGGTACGTAGGGGCATTTGGTAAGAAAACAGAGGTCGCAGAGGTAGCATTGGTCAACAACTTTGGTGTAATCGTCGCGGTCCACGCCGTCAACCTCAAACGTCTCTGACTCGTCAATGAGATCGAATAGCGTTGGAAAAGAGTCGCACAAGCTGACGCAACGGCGACATCCGTGGCAAATATCGAAGACTCGCTCAAGCTCATCGTTGAGGGTGTCTTTTACCCAAAAATCGTCATTTTTCCAGTCAATAGGGTGCCGTGTCGGCGCTTCTAGGCTTCCTTCTCGCATGGCGAATATCCGTATTTTTGGCGGTAATTGAGCTGCGATAAACCAGGGAGCGCTGGGCGCTCCCCATCGTCGAGGGTTACCCCGATGTTAGTCGTCCATCGTATCCAAAGTCTTCTGGAACTTGTTAGCGTGACTGCGCTCGGCCTTGGCAAGAGTTTCAAACCAATCAGCGATTTCGTCGAACCCTTCTTCTCGAGCTGAGCTCGCCATACCCGGGTACATGTCAGTGTACTCGTGAGTTTCTCCGGCGATTGACGCTTCAAGGTTCTTGCGGGTGTCACCCATAGGCAATCCCGTTGCTGGGTCGCCGACGGCTTCTAAGTACTCCAAATGACCGTGGGCATGGCCTGTTTCGCCTTCCGCGGTTGATCGAAAAACAGCGGCAACATCGTTGTAACCCTCGACATCAGCCTTGGCGGCGAAGTAAAGGTAACGTCGGTTGGCTTGAGATTCGCCTGCGAAGGCATCCTTCAGATTCTTCTCGGTTTTGGTACCTTTGAGTTCCATGCTTACTCTCCTGAAATCAAAATGCAGTGACGTCTGAGTCCCTGCGTCACTAACAGGGGATGTTCAATATACCGAAGCTGAGCGATTTTGGCTTACATGGATTTTTTAAAAAATATGATCGAAAATTACGATCATTGGCATCAGTTTGGATAATAGGCGAACTCAATGGCGAGGCAACCCACACTCAAACAGCTGAAGTACCTGTGCGCGGTCGCAGAACACCAGCATTTTGGCCGCGCGGCAGAGGCATCCTATGTCAGCCAAAGTACGCTAAGCGCTGGCATTCAGGAACTGGAAGAGACGCTGTCGGCATCGCTCATTGAGCGCAATAATCGCAAAGTGCTTTTGACGAGCCTTGGGCATGATGTGGTGCTTCGTGCCCAAAGTATGCTGGTCGATGTTGAAGAGCTGATTTCCCTGTGCGCCGCTGCTGGCGAACCTTTTTCAGGGAGAATGCGTTTAGGTGTGATTCCCACGATTGCGCCGTTTATCCTGCCGCAGCTGTTAGGTAGCCTGCGCACGGAGTACCCCGATTTTAAACTCTATATTCGTGAAGACTTAAGTCATCAGTTAGTGGGGGCCCTGCACGCGGGCGAGCTAGACGTGTTGCTATTGGCGCTCCCATTTCCTGCCGACTCGGTAGAGGTGATGTCCCTGATGGCAGATGATTTCTTGCTGGCAAGTCCCTGTCATCATCCCCTGGCTAAAAGCACAACACTGGCAACAGCCGACCTTGAGGGTGAGGATTTGCTGTTACTTGAGGATGGTCATTGTTTACGGGATCACGCCTTGGAGGCTTGTAAACTCAGGGACTCGCAGATCTCTGTGCCATATCAGGCTACTAGCCTCGCCACCATTGTTCAGATGGTGGCTAACGGTATTGGCGTGACGTTATTGCCGGCGATGTCGGTTGCCAGCGGCATTACCGCAGGCACAGATATCGAGGTGACGCCATTTCAGAACGCCGGTATTGCTCGAGAGATCGGTTTGATGTGGCGGCGTAAAACACCAAGAGCTGCTGAGTTTCGCATGCTAGGAGATCGAATTAAGGCCTGTGCTCAAGGGGCAGCCGGCGCTAACGATTGAAAATACCACGCCAACTCACGGTTAGGCTTCGCCGTCTGCTTTCTAGCCTTGGGTGCGGGTGCCTACCGAAGACAACACAGTAAGATCATGCTGGTGCAAACCAACATGCTAATCAGCGTGGTGTGGCTGCCTAATGAGGACTATTAGATTTCAATAAGCCTTTCAGAGTTTGAAAAATTCGTGCCGCGTCGTTGTCGCTAGGCTTACCGAAGATTGCGTCAATCACTAGGCCCGAAGCGTCGGTGACAATGAACGCCGACTGCTCGGTGAGATCCCAGCCTGCCTGCCCTGTGCCAGCTTCATCAAGCACAAGAGTCGCCAAACTGAAGGCGCGTTGTTTGTCGACTACGGTGGCGCGAACGAAGGGTTTTGCAAACGTCGCGGCTGCCTCCAGATTGACAATGGCCGTAATTCGATACCGCGCGAACTCTAGCTCCAATCTCATCCGCTCTGTGAGCGGGTCATAAAGACCGCCGCCTCGGCGTGTTCCCGGCACGTATTGAATAACCTGAATCAGGCCTAAGTCCCTCGGTCCCGACCAGGGCGCGACACGATACCCATCGCGTTCGATCACGACCTGACCACCTTGGATAATGGATATTGGTGGAAGTATTTTTCCTACCTCAACCACAGTGCTGGCAAAAACGTCGTTCCAAGAAACGGCGAGTAGTAGCGCCGACAAAAACTTGGGGAGGGCATTAACCGCGCGTGTCAACATTCCCCTCGTCGTCACTTCTTTCGTTTTCCTGAACGCCCTGGTAGGCCAGTGTGCTGTGTCGCAAAGGGGCGTGCTTTTTCTTTGACCACACGGTGGCGCTTGGGTGGGTCTCTGGAGGGAACCAAATGCAACTTGCCATTACCGATCAGATCCCTGCGGCCCATGCGCTTAAGTTCGTCTCTGAGCAGTGGCCAGTTTTCCGGGTCGTGATAGCGGAGAAAGGCTTTGTGCAGCCTGCGCTGTTTCAGCTTGTCGACTACCGGCAAGGTGTTGTTTGTTCGACGGATGCGTTTTAGCGGGTTATGACGGGTGTGGTACATCGCGGTGGCCGTAGCCATTGGTGATGGGTAGAACGTCTGAACCTGATCGGCTCTGAATTTATTGTGCTTCAACCAAAGGGCCAAATTCATCATGTCTTCATCCCGTGTTCCGGGATGAGCCGCAATGAAGTAGGGGATCAGATACTGTTTTTTCCCCGCCTCTTTCGAATACTTATCAAACAGGGTCTTGAAGCGCTCATAGGTGCCGATGCCCGGCTTCATCATATGGCTCAGAGGCCCGTCTTCAGTGTGCTCTGGGGCAATTTTGAGGTAGCCGCCAACGTGATGGGTCACGAGCTCTTTGACGTATTCTGGCGTCTCTACCGCAATGTCGTAGCGCAACCCCGAGGCAATTAAAACCTTCTTGATACCCGGAACCGCTCTGGCGCGCCGGTATAACGAAATTAAAGGCGTTTGATCGGTATTTAAGTTTTTACAGATGCCGGGAAAGACGCAGGAGAGCTTGCGGCACTTGGCCTCAATTTCCTTGCTCTTGCAGGCCAGTCGCCACATGTTGGCGGTTGGTCCACCAAGATCCGAGATGACTCCGGTAAAAGCAGGGCTAGTATCTCGAATGCGTTCGACTTCACGAATGATCGAATCTTCCGAGCGATTTTGAATGATGCGGCCCTCGTGCTCCGTGATTGAACAAAATGTACAGCCGCCAAAGCAGCCTCGCATTATGTTCACGGAGTGCTGGATCATTTCGAAAGCGGGCACCTTGGCTTCCCCATACTGGGGATGAGCATGACGGGCGTATGGAAGCTCGAAGACCCAATCGAGTTCTTCGGTTTCCAAGGGGATGGGTGGGGGGTTAATCCATACGTCTCGATCACCGTGCGCTTGTATCAGAGGGAGGGCATTGAAGGGGTTTGTCTCTTTATGCAGCACTCTAGAAGCATGGGCATAGAGCACCGGGTCGTCACGAACCTGTTCATAAGAGGGTATTCGAATCACGCTGTGAGCAGGATTTTTTGCCGGCATAATCCGCAATGGTTGCACCGAGTCGTCAGACGTCTCATCGGTGTCACACTGGCTAGGTTCCATGCCTTCGTAGGGGTTGGGGTGCGTATCTATTGGCCCCGGGTTATCGACATCTGTAGAGCGCACCTCTTGAAAACCCGGCTCGATGCCCCGGGTAATAAAGGCGGTGCCACGAATGCTGCGTAGCGCTGAAATAGACTCTCCAGAAGCTAATCGGTGTGTCAGTTCCACTATGGCTCGTTCGGCATTTCCAAACAACAAAATGTCGGCTTTGGAATCGAGTAGTACCGATCGTCTTACCTTCTCACTCCAGTAGTCGTAGTGGGCAATTCGGCGCAGGCTGGCTTCAATGCCGCCTATGACGATTGGCACGTCGTTAAAAGCCTCACGCACCCTTTGGCTGTATACGGTAACCGCTCTGTCAGGACGCATGCCTGCGTGGTCGCCCGGCGTGTAAGCGTCGTCATTACGGCGTTTTCGATCCGCGGTGTAATGATTGATCATTGAGTCCATGTTACCCGCAGCAACGCCCATGAACAGATTTGGCTTGCCCAGCGCTTTGAAGGGCTCTGCGCTGTGCCAATTGGGTTGCGAAATGATGCCCACGCGATAGCCCTGACCCTCGAGTACACGCCCTATGACGGCCATACCAAAGCTAGGATGATCAACGTAGGCGTCTCCTGTCACCACAATGACATCGCAGCTGTCCCAGCCCAGTGCATCCATTTCTTCTCGAGACGTCGGTAAAAACGGTGCCGGGCCTAAACACTCGGCCCAAAATTTTCGGTACTCAAAAATAGGAGTAATACTCGTGTCCTGCTTGCCGCTGACAGCACTTCCTTTTTTTGTCTGATCCAATGTCATGAATTCTCCAGACCTGATGCGGCACTTCGTACAGATTCAGGCATATCCAGTTTTCCGCCGCAGTGTTTGCAAAAGTCAGCGTCAGGGGTGTGCTCACCAGCAGAACAAATCGGACAGTTCCAATTGACGTACAGGATACGGCGTTTGTTGAGGCGCTCCCACAGTTTGGCGGTAATAATGGCCGTCGGCACGGCCAAGATGGAGTAGCCCACCAGCATCCCAAAGGCAGCGAGACTTTTCCCAAGCCCCGTTTGAGGCGTGAGATCGCCGTAACCCACCGTAGTGATGGTGACAACTGCCCAGTAAACGCTCACTGGAATGCTCGTGAAGCCGTGTTCAGGGCCCTCAATGACATAAATCAGGCAGGCAAAAACAACGACCACGATCATAACGAGCACAAAAAAGACGAGAATGGTTCGCGCCGTATTGCGCAAAACTTTGATGATTTCCGTGAGTTCTGCAAACAATTCGAAGAGGCTCAAAACGCGAAATATTCGCATGACACGGATGAGTCGAATGATGAGCAGCGGTGCGGCTTCGGGAATGAGAAAAGCGATGTAGGTTGGCAGTAGCGCGAGCAGATCCACAATGCCCCAGAAACTTGTGACGTAAGCTAGCCTGTTGCCGGTGGTCCAAACCCTCGTGAAATACTCCACGGTAAACAACAAGGTGAAAGCGATCTCCAAACGCATAAAAGTAAGACCGTGTTGCTCATGTAGTGATGCGACGGAATCCATCATCACTACCACCACGCTCACAATAATCATGCCTAAAAGGCTGAGGTCAAATGCCTTGCCTGCAGGCGTTGTTGTGCCGAAAATGATGCTTTCGAGTTGTTGCTGGCGCGCACTTTGCTGTCTAGTGGTCAAGGTTTTGACTCCGTTACTTGAAGAAGAGGGGTCAGGTACGGAAGAACATTGGCAAGTAGCAAAGACTGAGCGTTCGCAGTCGGATGAATCCCGTCGGCCTGCATGAGTTCTGAGTTGAGAGCGATGTTGGCCAAAATAAACGGCGCAACGCTGGCATTGGCTTGTGCAGCGACAATCGAAAAGCTCTCGCGGAATAGCGTGGTGTACCGGTTACCAAAATTGGGTGGGATTTCCATACTGAGTAATAGTACGGTAGCGCCGCTTGCTTGAGAATTGAGCGTGAGCGCAGTGAGATTATCCCTCAGTTTTTTTATTGGGAATCCGCGCAGCCCGTCATTGCCTCCCAACTCGATGACGACGATGTCGGGGGTATGGCGTTTTAGTAGGTCGGGTAAACGCTGAAGCCCACCTCCTGTGGTATCCCCGGAGATGCTCGCGTTGATCACTGTCCAGTCTGTTCGGTTGACCCTCAAGTGCTGCTGCAGTAGTGCGACCCAGCCCTGTTCGAGGTCCATTCCGTAGGCGGCACTGATGCTGTCCCCCAGCACCAACAGTTGTTTGGGGGCACCGAAAGCCGCCGGGGCCGAACAGAGCTGTGCGGCAATAATGACGACGGCGAATCCGCGCCCAAGTCTGGGACGTAAGTTGTGCCAGAGGTACGTAAGCATGATCAAAACCATTAATCTCCAGAAGTCGGTGCCAATAGCGGACGGTGAGTTGGAAATCCTGCGGGGCATTAGCTTCGAAATCAAGCAGGGCGACACGGCCGCTATTGTAGGGGTATCCGGCTCAGGAAAGTCGACACTACTCGGATTGCTTGCTGGGTTAGATGTCGCATCCGGAGGTGACGTCATTATTGACGAACAATCCCTGTCAGCGCTCGATGAGGACCAGCGGGCTGCCCTGCGGGCTGAAAAAGTGGGTTTTGTCTTCCAAAGCTTTCAGCTACTCCCTGCGTTGACGGCGTTAGAGAACGTAATGTTGCCGCTGGAGTTATCCGGCAACACTTCAGCGCTGGCTCGTGCTGCTGGCTATTTGGAGCGTGTGGGCCTAGACCATCGCTTGAATCATTATCCCAGTATGCTGTCTGGCGGGGAGCAGCAGCGGGTGGCGATCGCGAGAGCGTTTGCTGCCAGACCACAAATATTATTTGCGGATGAGCCCACCGGTAATTTAGACAAGGCGACCGGCGATACCGTGATTGAATTATTGTTTGACCTAAACCGCTCGGAAGGTACGACACTGGTGCTCGTCACTCACGATGAGCGTCTTGCTAAGCGCTGCAATCAGCAGTTTGTCATGGAAAATGGTTACCTAGAGGCAGTCGATTGAGACCGGGAAGTCGTGGCATGAATCCGGCAGTTCTCTTGTTGAGAGACTGGCGTGGGGGTGAATTGGGGGTGCTACTTGCAGCACTTCTGCTGGCGGTTTCTGTGGTGGTAGGCATCAGTGCATTTGTGAGCAGTCTCCAGTCGGCGTTGGTTAGCGAAAGTTTGCGTTTTCTAGCGGCTGACCGCGTGGTAACAAGTGGTCAGGCCATTTCCGAAGAATGGACCTCTCAGGCAGAGCTTGAAGGGCTGACGGTGGCTCAGACCCTGAGCTTTCCCTCTATGGCGGTCACTGAAAGTGACAATTTATATCTCGCTTCAATCATGGCGGTCAGTTCGGGTTATCCACTGAGAGGGGAGCTTCTGTCCAGTGCTACGCCCTACGGTGAGGTGCGAACCGATGCCGGTATTCCCAACCCCGGGGAGGCCTATCTGGCGCCTCGACTTTTTGCCCTTCTAGAGGTCCAGCCTGGGGATCGAGTTTGGGTTGGAGATAAAGCGCTGGTTATTTCCGGTGCTGTTCGTGGGCAGCCCGACACGGCCAGTGCGGCTTTTGGTTATGGTCCAAGATTGCTTATGAACCTGGCTGACATTCCTGCCACCGGAGTCATCCAGCCCGGTAGCCGGGTGACTTGGCGGGTGTTACTGGCAGGCGAGGGGAGCGCACTAGACGCCTTTACCCAATGGGTAACGCCGCAGTTGAATCAGGGTCAACGTTTGCTCGGGGTCGAGGACAGTCAGCCCAGCATTAGTCGAACACTGGACAGGGCCCAAGGGTTTTTATTGCTCGCGGGCAGTCTAGGCGTGGTGTTAGCAGCCGCAGCAATAGCCTTGGCAGCCCGAAGATTTTCTGAGCGGCACACGGATCATGTGGCGATTATGAAAAGCCTGGGTGCCAGTCGTGGACGAATCGCCAGGCTCTACGGCGGCAGTTTGCTTATGTTGGGCGGCATTGCCACGGTATTGGGCTGCGCGCTGGGGTGGGCGCTGCAAGCACTGTTCTTCCAGCTTTTTGCCGAGCAACTGCGCGTTCAGCCGGGCGCTGTGGGTTATGAACCGTATTTAATTGGTGGAGCTACTGCGCTGGTTTGCCTCGGGTTTTTTGCATGGCCACCACTGGAGCGACTTGCTCAGATACCCCCGTTGCGAGTTCTACGCCGGGATGTCGATGCTAGTGGTGCCCAACGCTGGATGGACTATGCTTTGGGCGCGATTTCAATTTTTGGCTTGATGTGGTGGTACTCGGGGGACCTAAGAGTCACCGGCAGCGTAGTATCGGGTTTGTCCCTAACCGTCGGGGCAGGCTATTTTGCCGCTCAGATTCTTTTGCGAGGCGGACGGGTGCTGGGGAGCGCAGCGGGTAGCGTATGGCGCCTCGCTCTAGCAAATCTGCAGCGTCGAGGAACCGCCAATGCCTTGCAAATGGTGATTTTTGCGATTGCGATTATGTTGATGTTGGTACTCGTCATCGTCAGGGGTGCACTCATTGACCAATGGCAGGCCCAGTTGCCCCCGGGGAGCCCCAATCATTTTATGCTGAATATCACGGCCGACGAGCGTGGGTCGTTGACCCATTTTCTCGCCGAGCGCGGGATCAAGTCACAGCCTCAATTCCCGATGACTCGAGGCCGGGTTATGGCCGTTAACGGTGAGAAGTTGGCAGCGGCCGACAGCGCCCAGTCGCAACGACGTCAGCGAGAGGCCAATTTCACTTACGCCGACACGTTGCCCGAGGCCAATGAAATTATCGCCGGCGAATGGTGGGATGCCGATACCAATGAGGCGCAGGTGTCGCTGGAGAGGGAGTTTGCTCAGCGTGTGGGTGCCACTGTCGGTGATGTCCTAGAACTGCGTATTGCATCGGAGAGCTTCCAGGCTAGGGTCTCTAGTTTGCGAGAATCTGATTGGCAAAGTATGAAGCCCAATTTTTTCGTCATTTTCCCCAAGAACACTCTGGAGCGTTTCCCCAATACCTTTCTCACCAGCTTCTATCTGCCTGCGGAGCAAAAGGCGCTGCTAAATGAACTCATAACCGCTTTTCCTACGGTAACCATCATTGAGCTTGATATTGTCATTGCGGAAATTCGCACCATCATAGATCGGGTGGGCCAAGCCATCGAGTTGGTACTGGCGGTGATTTTACTGGCGGGTGGCATGGTGTTAATCGCGGGTGTTCAGGCCAGTGTCGATATTCGCCTGCGCGAAAGTGCGCTGCTAAGAGCGTTGGGAGCTAAAAAGAGTCTGTTGCTGGGCGCACTGCTCATAGAGTTTGCGACCCTCGGTGCATTTGCAGGGTTACTCGCTGTATTGGGCGCTGAAATGGCGGCTTGGGCACTGCAGACCCAAGCCCTAGACCTCACATATCAGGCGAGCCCTTGGCTGTGGCCCTGGAGTATTTTTGCTGGTGTGAGTCTCATTGGTGGGCTAGGAGTTTTGAGCTGTCGCAAAGCGGTGGCAGCGCCACCGCTTGTTGTCTTGCGCGAGCTCTAGGAGGAATTATCCTAAAAGATGCGCGACGGCATCTCGCTCATCTGAGAGTTCTTTAGCCGTGGCATCCATCTTTGACCGACTGAACTCACCGACATCAACGCCCTGCACGATGGACCAATCGCCATCGGCACAGCGGCAGGGAAATGAGTAGATAAGTCCTTGGGGTATGCCATAAGAGCCGTCTGAGTAAACGCCCATGGAGACCCAGTCGTCACCGTCAGTGCCAAGAGCCCAACTGCGCATATGGTCGATGGCCGCATTGGCCGCCGAGGCCGCAGAGGATGCTCCCCGCGCTTCAATGATGGCAGCACCTCGTTGTTGTACTGTCGGTATAAAGTTGTCTTCGTACCAAGCCTGATCAATAAGGTCGATCGCTTTCTCATCTCTCACCTTGGCGTTGAACAGGTCGGGGTACTGTGTTGCGGAGTGATTTCCCCAGATCGTCATGCAGGTGATGTCATTAACGGTGGTTCCGGTTTTTTGCGCAATCTGCGTCGCAGCTCGATTGTGATCGAGGCGAGTCATGGCGGTAAAGTTGCGTGGGTCTAGGTCGGGTGCATTGCGTTGTGTAATCAAAGCATTGGTGTTGGCGGGGTTGCCGACTACGAGGACTTTGGCGTTCCGCGAAGCGTGATCATTGAGCGCTTTGCCCTGTACTGAAAAGATGGCGGCGTTGGCTTCGAGCAAGTCTTTTCGCTCCATGCCTGGTCCTCGGGGCCTAGCCCCCACAAGCAAGGCGTAATCGGTATCTTTGAAGCCCACGTTGGGATCGTCAGTGCATACAACACCCGCTAATAAAGGAAAAGCGCAGTCGTCCAATTCCATGCGCACGCCCTCCAGCGCGGTCATGGCTGGAGTGATGTCTAGTAACTGTAGAAT
Organism: Luminiphilus sp. nBUS_16; assembly: GCF_051201645.1. Taxonomy (GTDB): domain Bacteria; phylum Pseudomonadota; class Gammaproteobacteria; order Pseudomonadales; family Halieaceae; genus Luminiphilus. Next base: position 1,653,391 of record NZ_CP179205.1, read on the forward strand.
TACGGGTTGGTCATCGCCCAACATGGCGCCAGAGGCGATACGAAATAGAAGGGCGTAACCAATTTGGCCTGCGGCGCCAGTAACCGTTACGCGAACGGGAGCTTTCATAATCATGATCCTCAGTGGGAAGCGGATTGCTGCGCAGGGTCAAGGGGTTTTCCGCTGACAACGCCTGCTGCGGGCGCGATTTTCCGGTGCTGACAACAAAAACTCAAGTCGTAACAGGACCTAAACAAATTTTATGTGTGTATTTGGACCCAAAAGCTGCCTTTCTATATGATCGACGCTTCTTTCGACCGGTGTACGGCCATGTCAGGACCTGCCAGAGACAATTTCATCCAAGACGCAAGCTTAGGCCGCGGTCATTCCTCAAAAGACACGCGCAAGCAGGATTATGCCTTGAACAAGCTGCATAAGCGTTTGCGGCGCAATGTTGGGAAAGCTATTGCTGATTTTGCGATGATCGAAGAGGGGGACCGCATTATGGTGTGCCTGTCTGGGGGCAAAGACTCCTATGCGATGCTCGATATCTTGCTGAGCCTCAGAGACCGTGCCCCGGTGGAGTTCGAACTGATTGCGGTCAATTTAGATCAAAAGCAGCCTGATTTTCCCGAGGAGGTACTGCCCAACTATCTGGAGGATCTAGGCGTTCCCTACTATATTTTAGAGCGAGACACCTACAGTGTGGTGAAGTCAGTCATTCCTGAGGGTAAAACGACCTGCGGACTTTGCTCGAGGTTGCGCAGGGGTACGCTCTACGGGTTTGCCGAGCAGATAGGGGCCAGTAAAATCGCTCTGGGGCATCACCGCGACGATATCGTTGAGACACTTTTTTTGAATCTTTTTTTTGCGGGAAAGCTAAAAGCGATGCCGCCAAAGTTGTTAAGCGACGATCGCAAAAATGTAGTGATTCGGCCCATGGCCTATTGCAAGGAGGCGGACATTGCAAAATACGCTGTAGCCAAGGCGTTTCCGATTATCCCCTGCAACTTGTGCGGGTCTCAGACCAATTTGCAGCGACAGGAAATTAAGCAGATGTTGCAGGGCTGGGAGAGACAATATCCTGGCCGCATTGAAACCATTTTTAAAGCACTAAGCAGCGTTTCTCCGTCGCAACTGGCCGATCAAAACCTGTTTAACTTCAAAGACCTATCTATCGAAGTTGATAAAGAAATTCACCTCCCTGAGTTGAAGGTGGTGCAGCTATGAGAAATCTCTTTTAGATGGCGGATGACCTACTAAGACTTGAGTCCATCGACCTAGAGCGAGGTGTGCGGCGGTTACTCACGGGTGTGTCCCTCACCGTGCGTCCGGGGGACTGCTGGCAAATGCTGGGTAGTAACGGTAGCGGCAAAACCAGTCTCATGAGGGCTATGGCAGGGTTGACGCGTCTGGGTGTGCAGGGCTACCGAGGCGGCACAGATAGCGTGCTGTACCAAGGGCATCTTCCGGGGCTGAAGCCGTTACTCAGTTGTCGCGAGAATTTGCGATGGCATGGCAGTGGCCGCGTCACCTGCGATGGGCAAAAGATCGATGCCGCATTGGCTCGGGTAGGGCTTGAGGGTTATGAAGATACGGTTATCTGCCAGTTGTCAGCGGGGCAGCAGCGTCGAGTCGGTTTGGCGCGATTGTGGTTATCGGAGGCGCTACTGTGGTTGCTTGACGAACCATTTACAGCCATTGATGTGGACGGAACGGCGATACTCGAAGCACAGATACAACACCACTGTGCCACCGGTGGCGGAGTTGTGTTTACGAGCCACCAGCCTACGCATTTGCCTGAGCTGAAAGTTCTGGACCTCGATAAGTATGCTGCCTGAGGCGGGCGCATTCCTGCGTTATCAGGGGCGGCGCCACCTGCAGGTCGCGCTGCGGCGCCCCAGCGATATTGTTGGCCCCTTAATTTTCTTTTTAATGGTCATTACGCTCTTTCCCATTGGTTTGGGGCCAGACCCAACAGTGCTAGCGGCCTTGGCACCGGGAATACTATGGGTCGTGGCACTGCTCTCAAGCCTGGTTGTCAGTGGCCGCCTGTTTCAGGCTGATTTTGAAGACGGCACCCTCGAGCAGCTCGTGCTCTCGCCACATCCTCTTGCAATCTCCGCGATGGTTGAAGTTCTTTGTCACTGGCTACTCAGTGGCGTTTTGCTCGCTCTGGCATCACCGGCTTTTGCCGTTTTACTCAATATGCCCTCTCGAGCTATTCCCGTGCTGATGACAAGCTTAGCGCTGGGCACTCTATGCTTGTCTCTTATTGGCGCCGTGGCGGCCTCACTCACCGTTGCACTGCGGCGTGGCGGGGTGCTTTTGTCGTTGCTGTCGATTCCTCTTACTGTGCCTGTTCTGATTTTCGGCACGGCTGCTGTACGCGAGGCCGCCCTGGGCTACGATCCGTCATCATGGCTGGCGCTGCTGGGTGCTCTGGCAGCAGGTGGGTGTGTTTTGGCGCCATTCGCAATCGCAGCGGGCTTGCGGATTTCATTAGAAGCTTGAGGACAAGGTTTTTGAGCTGGAACGGGATATAATCACAGCATGTGGTCAATTGTGCACAAAATGGGATCGCCCCCCTGGTTCTATCGTTTCGCTAACGGCGCTATCGCATGGCTATTACCTATCGTGCTCGTGGCGCTCGTTGTCGGCTGCGTTTGGGGTTTGCTTGTAGCGCCACCCGATTATCGCCAGGGGAATAGCTATCGCATCATCTTCATTCACGTTCCAGCGGCGGTCGTTGCTCTTGCGGGGTACTACGTGATGGCAACCGCCGGCTTAATGAGCATCGTCTGGAAAATCAAAATGGCGGACACGGCGATGCGAGCGTTAGCACCCGTCGGCGCAGCCCTGACGTTTGTGGCATTGGTGACGGGATCTATCTGGGGCAAACCCACATGGGGAGCGTGGTGGGTGTGGGATGCCCGTATTACTTCTATGCTGATTTTGTTGTTTCTGTATCTGGGGGTGATGGCGCTGTCAGAGGCCTTCGATAATAAAGCTGCTGCCGCCAAAGCCTGCGCGGTTTTGTCTCTTGTTGGTACCGTCAATATCCCCATCATTTATAAGTCGGTAGATTGGTGGTACAGCTTGCACCAGCCGGCGTCGATAAAGTTTACCGGAGAGAGTGCGATCGACGCATCAATGCTCTATCCCTTGCTATTGATGATTGTGGCTTTTTATGGGCTATTTGCGTTATGCGTGCTATTGCGGATGCGCACAGAGCTGCTGACCACGCATCGCCAAACGTCTTGGCTGAGATCGGAGTTGTCCTGATGTACTTTGAAACCTGGTCAGCCGTTTGGCACATGGAGGGGCACGGACCCTACGTTTGGGCGGCATACAGCATCACTGCTCTGATCATTCTGTTTTTGGTGGTATCCCCCTGGCTTCGTGGTCGGCAACTGACCCGGGATATTCGCTATGACGAGCAGCGCCGAGCCGCCGTCTCAACTGCCTCGGGAGAAAACCATGCACCCGAAACGTAAGCAGCGGCTGATTGTTGCTCTTGGTATCGTGATATTTTCCAGTACTGCCATTGGATTGGTCAGCTATGCACTGCGCGGCAACATCAATCTTTTCTACCCGCCCGCCGAGGTGACCGCGGGTAACGCCCCCACCGATCGTGCGATTAGAGTTGGCGGTATGGTCGTTGAAGGCAGTATTCAGCGCTCAGAAACCGATCTAACCACCGTGTTTTCGGTCACAGACTACGACGGGGTGGTAGAGGTCAGCTACACCGGAATTTTGCCGGACCTGTTTGCCGAAGGTGAGGGCGTGGTGGCCTCAGGCATGCTGACCACGGACGGTCGGTTTATGGCGACGGAAGTCTTAGCGAAACACGATGAAAACTACATGCCACCGGAAGTGGCTGCCGCGCTAGAGGGCAAAAAGCCCAACGCCAGCGCTTATAATTTGCAGGAGGGTGGTTAATGCTTGCAGAGCTGGGACATTTTGCGCTGATCATTGCGTTCGTGCTCGCATGCCTGCAGGGGATTGTTCCTCTGATCGGGGCGTGGCGTGGTCACTCTGACAGCATGCTATTGGCGCCGCCCCTTGCGGTAGGCGTTTTTGTTTTTTTGTTAATTGCTTTTGGGATATTGACCACCACGTTCTTGCAAGATGACTTTTCGGTCAAAGTCGTTGCGTCAAATTCCAACAGTTTTATGCCTGACATCTACAAGTTCTCTGCGGTGTGGGGCAACCATGAAGGGTCGCTCTTACTCTGGGTATTGATTCTGTCCGGCTGGATGGTGGCAGTCGCTCAGTTTAGTCGCGGCTTGCCCCTCGTGGTGCTGGCGCGAGTGTTGGGAGTCATGGGGTTAGTCGCGGTTGGGTTCATCGCGTTTTCATTGCTAACTTCAAATCCTTTCGAGCGGCTGTTACCCGGTATTCCCGCCGAGGGCCGTGACCTTAACCCATTGCTCCAGGATCCGGGGCTAATCATTCACCCCCCCTTACTGTATATGGGCTACGTAGGATTTTCTGTGCCCTTCGCCTTTGCTATCGCGGCATTAATGGGCGGGCGTCTAGATGCAGCGTGGGCGCGTTGGTCCCGCCCCTGGACAAATGTGGCCTGGGGTTTCCTCTCTTTGGGCATCATGTTGGGGAGTTGGTGGGCCTACTATGAATTGGGCTGGGGGGGCTGGTGGTTTTGGGACCCTGTTGAAAATGCTTCTTTTATGCCTTGGTTGGTGGGCACTGCACTCGTGCATTCCCTGGCGGTGACAGAGAAGCGGGGGCTGTTTAGGTCTTGGACAGTGCTTTTGGCGATAGCTGCTTTTTCATTGTCGTTACTAGGGACGTTTTTGGTTCGCTCCGGTGTACTGACTTCAGTTCATGCTTTTGCTGCAGATCCCGATAGAGGGTTATTTATACTGATCTTTCTCGGGCTGGTTATTGGCGGCTCATTGGTCTTGTACGCAGTGCGGGCACCCACGGTTGCCAGTCGAGTTCAGTATGGAGCGTTCTCGAGAGAAGCTTTGCTATTGGCGAACAATTTCATCTTCGTGATCTCAGCAACCACCGTCCTCCTTGGAACCCTTTTCCCGTTGGTGATGGACGCGTTAGGTCAGGGAAAGTATTCGGTAGGCCCTCCCTATTTCAACGCGGTCTTCGTGCCACTAATGGCACTGTTGGTGCCTTTTATGGGAATAGGCCCGGTGAGCCGGTGGAAACAGGACACGCCCTCGCGATGGCGCCAAGAGCTGCTCGTTCCTGCCGCTGTTGTGGCCGTCTGCGCACTTGTACTGCCTGCAGTGTCTCTGGGCTTCAATCTGTGGGTGGCTTTGGCTATTTTGTTCTCGGGTTGGCTGCTAGTCGGACTGCTGCGGGACTTTTTGGAGCGGACACGCTCGGCTTCAGGTTTGGCAAGCAAATGGCGCCGGCTTACGCCGAGCTACTTGGGCATGCTGATGGCCCATGCTGGTTTTGCCGCCATGATCATTGGCGTGACGGTGGTGAGTCAACACAATGTAGAGAAAGATTTGCGCATGCTGCCGGGTGATATCGAAGAGGTGGCGGGCTATCGCTTTGAGTTCGTGAATGTCGTCAGAGTGGCGGGCCCTAATTACGATGCCGATCAGGCGAATTTTCGAGTGTTTAACGGGAATGAGTTAGTGGCGGAACTGTCGCCTCAAAAACGTCGGTATCGCGCGAGCGGTCAGGTTATGACAGAGGCAGCTATCGACCCTGGAGTCTTCAGGGACTTGTTTATTGCTATGGGCGAGCCCGTTGGAGAAGACGCTTGGGCTATACGACTGCAGTATAAGCCTATGATTCGATGGATATGGTTTGGAGCTTTGATGATTGGTTTTGGTGCCATCACCACGGCCTTTGATCGCCGCTACCGCCTGCGCGATCGGCACAGGGATACGGCCAAAAATCAGTCGTCGTTAGCAAGCCCCGCTCATGCCAAGGCTTAGATTATTTCTGCCACTCGCGGCCTTTATTCTTTTGAGCCTGCTGCTGTTCAAGGGGTTGTCCCTAGACCCGACTTCGCTGCCATCTGCGTTGGTGGGGAAGCCTTTGCCGGACTTTGAGCTGGAGGAATTACACTCTTCGGAGGTGCTTTCTCGTCAGCGCATTGTCGGTGAGCCCATGCTGGTAAATATTTGGGCGACTTGGTGTTACTCGTGCCGAGTGGAGCACCCTTTCTTGCTGGAATTGGCGGCTCAGGGGGTCAGAATAATTGGGCTCAATTACAAAGACGACAGTGACAAGGCAATCGGTTGGCTTGAGGACCTAGGCGATCCCTATGCATTAACGCTGTCTGACACCGAGGGTATGTTGGGGCTGGACATGGGCGTATACGGCGCACCTGAAACCTACGTAGTGGACGCTGAGGGCGTCGTTCAATATCGGCATGTTGGTGTTGTCGATGAGCAGGTATGGCAGAGCGTATTGTCCGCGTGGTTTCCGCAGCCAAAAATTACGAGTGTCTTGCAGTGAGGTTCTATGACTTGGTGGTTCGCTGGTTGCTGGCTTGCAGCCTCTGCGCCGTAGCAATAGCGGCTCAAGCGGTTATCGAGACCTATGAGTTTTCAGATGTGACTTTAGAGCGTCGCTACCACAGCCTCAGCGATGAGCTGCGGTGCCCAAAATGCCAAAATCAAACCATCGCAGACTCGAATGCCCCTATCGCAAAAGACCTAAGGTTTTTATTGCATGAGCAGCTGGAGTCGGGCGCCAGCGACGATGAGATATTGAGTTTTATGGTGGCTCGCTACGGAGAATTTGTGCGTTACCGTCCCGGTTTAGACAGCAACACGGCGTTGCTTTGGTATGGCCCATTGCTCCTGACATTGGTGACTTTGGCAGCCTTAGCTATGCATCTTCGAGGGAGACATAGGGCCACAGCTCCTGCGGAGCCCACGGAGGAAGAGCGGGAGGCGCTTCGCGCTCAAATGACAAAACTCAGTGGCGAGCGGGAGCGGCAAGCGTGACGACTTTCTACGTTGCTGCGGCGGCCCTTACGCTGGTCGCCCTTGGGCTTCTTCTGATACCTCGATGGCACAGCCGTCGTTGGCAGGGGGAGTCCAATTTAGACTGGCTTACGCTGCGGCAAAGTGAACTACAAGACAGCGGGCTAGCAGAACAACAAACCCTTAGCCGTGATGCAGAGCTGCGTATTTTGGACGAAACACCGGACCCTGTCAGCGAAGTGGCGACTGAGAGCACGGGGAAATTTGCGGGAGGGATAGCAGGTGCACTGCTATTGGTTATGGTGGTCGTCATTGTTCCCGTGCTGCTCTATTGGGACCTTGGTGCGATTGAAGATGTGCGCATTACTGCAGCTTTAGAAAATATGCAGGACGCTTCCCCGGCGGAAGTGCAAACCCTGCTGGCTGACATTGAGCTGCGATCGGACGCTAAACCCGGCAACATGGAGTACTTGTCGCTGCTTGGAGAATACTACACAGCGCAAAACGAGCATGTGCAGGCGTTGGAGATCTACGAGCAATTACTGCAGCAGTTTCCCGAGAGTGCCGAGCTACTTGCGCGTGCCGCTCAGGCCGAATATTTGAAAGGGGAGCGGTTGCTAACTGATCAGGCCAGGCGCAGGGCTGAGGCCGCCCTAGCGATAAATCCTGAGCAGCGCAGTGCTCTGGGTACTCTAGGGATGGCGGCTTTTGAGGCCGGTAATTACAGCCAGGCGCTTCAGTACTGGGAGCGGTTGCTAGCGTTTGAGGCGCCCGGGACTCCGGGTTTCCAAATGTTGACAACGATTATTGCCGAAGCAAAGACGCGGGGAGGGCTGTCTAATGAACTCGCAGCATCTATGGCTATGCCGAAAGCTGGAGCCGAGCTAACCCCGGGCATAGGTGTCATCGTCAATGTTGCAATGCCTGACGGTAGCACCCCTCGTGGGACAGTCTTCATTGTTGCGCGTCCCAGCGGTGCAACACAGCGTATGCCAACGGCAGCCGTTCGACGCAGCGCCAGTGAACTGCCGCTGTCGGTACGTCTAGACGATGCCTCCTCAATGGCCGGACAGAAGATATCAGCACTAAACCGGGTCGATATTGAGGTGCAGCTGTCTGCTACGGGTCAGCCGGGGCGGGCTAATGCCAGCTGGCTGGCGACCGCGGCTAATGTAGAGCCAAGCACAGACGCGGCGATCCAGCTGATTCTCGAGGCTGTCGAGCCACAGTGACGAAATCGTGAACTGGTCCTAAGGCTAGATATAGTGTTAGGAGCCGGCAGGGTATACACTACATGTTGTGTCGGCAGGGTTACGTTCTGTCGTTTTTCAATAGGTAGGTAAATGCGTCTCAAATCCATAAAGCTGGCTGGCTTCAAATCCTTCGTTGACCCTACTACGGTCAACTTTCCAAGCAACATGTGCTCTGTCGTGGGACCAAACGGCTGCGGCAAATCCAATATTATCGACGCAGTGCGATGGGTCTTGGGGGAGAGCTCTGCCAAGAACCTCCGTGGCGAGGCCATGACGGATGTAATTTTCAACGGAACGACCCACCGTCAGCCCGTTGGGCAGGCGTCTATTGAGCTGATCTTTGACAATACCTCTGGCAAGTTGGTGGGAGAGTACGCAGCTTATTCGGAAATATCGGTGCGTCGAGTTGTCGGTCGCGAGGGCACATCGGAATACTGGTTAAATGGCGCTAAATGCCGTCGCCGAGATATCACAGACCTGTTTCTGGGCACCGGCTTGGGGCCTAGAAGTTATGCCATCATTGAACAGGGCATGATTTCTCGTTTAATTGAGTCCAAGCCAGAAGAACTCAGGATATTTATTGAAGAAGCGGCCGGAATCTCGAAGTATAAAGAGCGCCGCCGTGAAACTGAGAGCCGGATGCGGCGAACACTTGAAAACCTGGATCGCCTTGCCGATCTACGTGAAGAGTTAGAACGCAACCTTCAACATTTACTGCGCCAGTCTCAAGCCGCAGAAAAGTATGCTGAATTTCGTGCCGAAGAACGCGAGCTTAAATCTCAGCTTCTTGGACTGCAGTGGCGTGAGTTTCAGCAAAGCAGCAAGGAGAGCCAGCAAGCCCTTGCGGATCTTGATATCAAACAAGAGGCCGAGCGCGCTGCGTTCGAGCGGGTGGGCGCAGATATTGAAGGTACGAGAGTTTCTCTAGCTGAAGCTACCGATGCCTTTAACAGTGTTCAGGCCGATTACTATTCAGTTGGCGGGGAGGTCACCCGGGTCGAGCAGGCTTTGAAATACGAGCAGGAGCGGCGTGCCACTATTGAATCTGATTTGTTGCAGACCCGCGAGGGATTGCAGGAGTCAAAAGGGCACCTAAATGCGGATACCGAGCGTCTGGGTGCTTGGCGAGCCGAGCTCGAATCCTTGCGTCCCTTGCTCGTTGAGCAGCGAGGAGCCGCTGACACTGCTGCGGGATTATCTGCCGCAGCCGAAGAGGCTATGACGCAATGGCAAAGCCGCTGGGACGAATTTAACCAAAGTGCTGCTGGTCCTAAGCAGGCCTCTGAGGTGCAACAAAGTCGCATCGTCTACCTAGAGCAAGTGCTTCAGCGAATTCATGAGCGCGGAGGAAAATTGCGCAAGGAGCTTGAAGCGCTGGCCGAGGAAGATGTCGACAAAGACCTGCCCGAGTTGGAAGCGCAAATTCGTGATGGCGAGGAGGCGGTTAAGGCTCAAGAGGCCGCGTTACTCCAGCTTGATGCCGAAGTGACCCAACAGCGCGAAAACATTGAGCGCTTGCGGGATGAGCAAGATCAGGTGCGCGCCCGGGTGCAGCAGCTAAAGGGTCAAGAAGCATCACTTCAGGCACTGCAAGAAGCAGCGCTGGCCGAAGGCGATGTCTCAGCGACACAACAATGGCTCGCGGATATGGGGCTCGATAGCAGTGGCAATGTGTACGAGGCCTTGCAGGTTCAAGACCAGTGGTCGATGGCCGTAGAATGTGTTTTGGCAGCACGGCTAACGGGTGTGTGTACCCAGTCTTTTACTCAAGTTCAAGCAGCTTTTGGTTCCGCGCCTGCGGGTGCCAGTATTTTGGCGGCCGGCGAAGTGGGCACGGGCGCGCCTGGAACGCTGGCTGAGAAGGTCGTAGGGCCTGCGTCCGTGCTCGCGGTGCTGTCAGGCGTACATATCGCTGCAGATCTGGTAGATGCTCAGAGACTTTTGACGACGCTGGCAGATACCGCGTCGGTTATCACCCCCGAGGGCGACTGGTTGGGGTACGGGTGGGCCTCTAAACCGTCAAAGAGCGATGCTGGTCAGGGAATAATACTGCGCAAAGCGTCCCTCGACGCAGTAGCTACAGAGCTGGCTGAGCTCGAGGCATCGCTACAAACGATTAATCAAACCCTCGCTGAGCTTCAGGAATCAAGACGCGGCAACGAAGACCAGCGCAGAGCCGGGGAAGCAACACTTAAAACCACGGTGCAAGATCAAGCGGCCAAGGTTACTGAGCGTGGTGCGAGAGTTGCTGCCGTCGAACAAACGCGCCAGCGAACTCAGCAGCTTCAGGCAGATTTAGCCGACTCAGGATCTCAGTTTGAGACGGAGCAAACCTCACTTGCTGCGGCAAGATCAGAATTGCAAACGGCGATCGACCAAATGGCCCTCGACGGTGAGCAGCGCTCCGCCTTAGGCCAAGAGCGGGATAAACTGAACAGCCAGCTACAAACGGCTCGCGAAGGCGCTCGCGAAGCCCGTGATAACGCGCACCGCACGGATGTCCGCGTGCAAAGCCTCGACAGTCAGGTTGAGACGGTTGCGAGTTCCATTGCGCGCCTCGAACAACAAGTGGAGCAGTTGCAGGGCAGGGTAAGCGATCTCGCAGAGCAACTGCCCGTCGGCGATAACCCTGATGCTGAACTTCAGTCTGAACTGGAGACTTTATTGGCTCAACGTGTCGACGCGGAGACAGCGTTAACCGCCGCTAGACAACGGGTGTCTGATAACGATCATGCGTTGAGAGAGCAGGAAAAACTTAAGCTTGCTGCGGAGCACAGGCTACAGGCGCTCTATTCTGAACTGGAGTCCGGTCGCTTACGTCAGGCTGAAAGAAACGTCAGGATTGAGAATCTTGAAGGGTTACTTAGAGAGCTTGAAGTGAGCCCTCAAGAGGTGGTGGAACGTCTCCCGGAGGATGCCTCCGAGCCCGAATGGCAAGTGAAAGTAGAGCGTGTGGCGGCTCGTATAGCGCGTTTGGGTCCTATTAATTTAGCGGCTATCGATGAGTACGCTAAGGCCTCAGAGCGTAAAACTTATCTCGATGCTCAAGATGCTGACCTTCAGGAAGCGCTGCAGACGCTTGAGGGCGCTATTCGTAAAATTGATAAAGAGACCCGCAGTCGCTTTAAAGAGACATTCGAGCAGATCAATTCAGGGTTTGCTGAGTTGTTTCCGAGGGTCTTTGGTGGTGGAACCGCTAACCTTGAGATGACAGGTGACGATCTGCTGGATACCGGGGTTGCGATCATGGCCAGGCCTCCCGGCAAGAAAAACAGCACGATTCACCTTCTGTCGGGTGGTGAGAAGGCAATGACAGCTATCGCTTTGGTGTTTTCAATATTCCAGCTTAATCCGGCGCCGTTTTGCATGCTGGATGAGGTTGATGCGCCGCTGGATGATGCCAACGTCGGACGCTACGCCCGTATGGTGAAAGAAATGTCAGAGCGGGTTCAGTTTATCTTTATCACGCACAATAAAATCACCATGGAAGCGGCGAATCATTTGATGGGCGTCACGATGCACGAGCCCGGAGTGTCACGTCTGGTTACTGTGGATATTGAGGAAGCGGCACAGCTCGCAGCCAGTTAACGCCGGAGAGGGGGAAAGGCGATGGATCATATGATTCGGGACTGGATGATCATCATAGGCGTCTGCCTGATTATGGTGGTGTTGATCGACGCACTGAGACGGGTGTTCAAAGATCGTCGCGACGAGGTGCGTCTTAATGCAAAAATCTCTCGGCGCGACCTTGAAGAGGTTGACGACGATTCCTTTGATCTGTTGACTGAGCTACCTAACGGCGGGGCTCGTATTGTCAGTCGTAGTGATCTTCAGCCCTCCTCAGTGACTGAGGGTGCTGCTGCGGAGTCTGTTGTGACAAATCCAATGCCGTCGAGTGACGCTAGTACCAGTGCGGTGTCCGCGCAGGCGGCAACGGAGTCCTCCGAGGTATTATCCACGCATCAAGAGCCAGCAATTGAGTCCGACCCAGAACCCAAGCCAAAGCTAGAATCCGAGCCAGAGCTTCCATCATTTTCAGCCACTGATGACGATCATGAGCCTGTGAGTTTCGCACCAGCTCAGCAAGCTGAGTTAGCACAAGACCCTGTCCCCGAGGCCTCACCAGAAAATACCGTGGCGCAGGCGGCTAAGAGCGGGCCACAAGATGAGGACTCTGCGGTAGAGACGATGGATTGGTTGGAGGGGCTAGACGTGCCTGAGGCCGAGCCGGAGCCTGAAGCCCGGTTGCCCCGTGACCTTGATCCCCATGTTTTTGTTCTTAACGTCATGTCGCGATCGGAGTCAGGGTTTGCCGGTTCAGACATTCTAGGCGTGCTTCTTGCCTGCGATTTGCGTTTTGGTGATATGGATTTTTTCCACCGGCATGAGCATCGGGCTGGACGGGGCCCGATCCAATTTAGCGTGTGCAACATGCTTAAGCCCGGGGTTTTCAATATCGATGAGATGGGTTCGCTCTACACTCGTGGCTTGATGTTCTTTATCACATTGCCCGGACCTGAGGATATGTTAAAGGCTTTTGATTACATGCACGAGACCGCTAAGGCCGTGGCGAAGAATTTGGATGGCTATTTATTAGATGAAACTCGCAGCGGGGTGACCCGGCAAAGCATTGAGCACATGCGTCAGCAAATCCGCGAATTAGAGCGCCGCGTTGCTTTGCAAAATCGGCGCTGACAAGACATGTCCGATGTTGTGCCTGATGATGAAGCGCAAAGGTTGCGGAGCCTCTTGCAACAGTGGAGTGACGAGTATTACCGCAATGATGCGCCCACTGTCAGTGACAGTGAATTCGATAGAACGTTGCTGGCACTGCGTGAACTCGAAAACGAATTCCCCCAGCTAATCACGGCCGATTCCCCCACCCAGCGCGTGGGTGCAGCTCCCCTTGCGGCTTTCGATCAGGTTGTTCATCGGTTGCCCATGCTCTCACTAGACAACGCTTTTGATGCGGATGATCTTGTGGACTTCGATAGGCGCATTAGTGCGCGTTTGGATGGTGCCCAAGTTCGTTACGCTTGTGAGCCGAAACTAGACGGCATAGCCGTAAGCATCGTGTGGCAGGAGGGCGACATGGTGTTGGCAGCGACCCGTGGCGACGGCCGTACTGGAGAAAATATCACTCAAAACGTGCGCACTATAGACTCGGTGCCGTTGCGTTTGTCGGGGGAGGGTATTCCTCGTTACCTCGAGGTTCGAGGCGAGATCTTTATGCCCAGAGCTGGATTTGAGGCCTTTAACGCCAAGGCGCGTCGCGAGGGAGATAAGCCTTTCGTCAATCCCCGCAATGCCGCTGCGGGCAGTTTGCGTCAACTGGACTCAAGTATCACCCGGCGCCGCCCGTTAGCCTTCTGTGCCTATGCCGTAGGGTATACCGAAGGTGTGAGCAGGACGCTTCTCAGCCACTCTGAAGCAATGCTTCAACTCAGTGCATGGGGAATACCGATATCCTCCCACAGCCGCTCAGTAGAGAGTATCGACGCTTGTGAGCGCTATTACACGGAGCTTTCGCAGTTGCGAGAAAGTCTAGGTTTCGACATCGATGGCATTGTCTTTAAGGTCGATGACTTTGCCGAGCAAGAACGTCTGGGCTTTGTATCTCGGGCACCGCGTTGGGCTATCGCTCGAAAATTTCCCGCTCAGGAAGAAATGACGGTTGTTCTGGATGTTGAATTTCAAGTTGGTAGAACTGGAGCGGTTACCCCGGTCGCTAGGTTAGAGCCAGTCTTCGTTGGGGGCGTTACGGTCTCAAATGCGACGCTGCACAATGCTGACGAAATCGCGCGGCTTGGCCTCAAGGTTGGAGATACCGTAATCGTGCGCAGAGCGGGGGATGTTATCCCTCAAGTCGCCGCCGTCGTGGCCGAACGCCGGTCCGAGAACGCCCACAGCGTTGTTTTCCCTGAAAGCTGTCCAGCTTGTCAAAGCGCTCTGGTGCGTGAATCAGGAGAGGCTGCATGGCGCTGCGACGCGGGCTCTTCTTGTCCGGCTCAACGTCGGGCAGCGATTGAGCACTTTGTTTCGCGTCGGGCTATGGATATCGACGGGTGTGGAGAGAAAATTATCGATCAGTTAGTCGATTTGGAGCTGATAGAAACAGCCGCTGACCTGTACACCTTAACTCAGGAGAGTCTCGCTGAATTGGAGCGGATGGGCGAAAAGTCTGCTCGAAATTTGCAAGCCGCCATCGAAGCCAGCAAAGAAACAACGCTGGCGCGCTTTATCTATTCTCTGGGGATCCGCGAGGTGGGAGAGACCACCGCCCGCCAGCTGGCGGAATATTTTGGTGCCCTAGATCCTTTGTACGCGGCTACCGTTGAGCAGCTGCAGGAGGTCGAAGATGTCGGGCCCATCGTCGCCGGGCACCTGAGACGGTTCTTTGCAGACGCCACGAAGCAAGAAATGATAAACCGGTTCTTGGCTCAGGGAGTGAATTGGCCTGCCCCCGAGGTGAAGGCCGGTGATCTACCACTATCAGGGCAGATTTGGGTGGTTACCGGTAAGTTGGAGGAGATGGGTCGTGATCAAGCAGAGGCAAGTCTTCGAGCTCTTGGAGCTAAGGTATCAAGCAGCGTCAGTGGCAAGACAAACTGTGTCGTTGCAGGTCCAGGAGCGGGCTCGAAACTGAAGAAAGCACAGTCACTGAACATCACCGTGATCGACGAGCTCGAATTCATTGCTCGAGTTGAAGGTTGGAAAAATGACGAAGCGTAGTTTGCTGAGATTTTCTTTTCTGTTATGGATGCCACTTTTCATATCTGCCTGCGCGACATCTCCCCCCAGTGATGTCAGTAACGTCTGCGAAATTTTCCGGGAGAAGTCCGGCTGGTACAAGGACGCCAAAAAATCTCGAGCGCGATGGGATACTCCCATTTCTGTGATGATGGCCATCATGCACCAGGAGTCGCGGTTCGTTGCCACGGCCAAGCCGCCCCGCAAAAAGATTTGGGGCATTATTCCTGGGCCTAGACCCTCTGACGCC
This sequence comes from Luminiphilus sp. nBUS_16, assembly GCF_051201645.1. Classification (GTDB taxonomy): domain Bacteria; phylum Pseudomonadota; class Gammaproteobacteria; order Pseudomonadales; family Halieaceae; genus Luminiphilus. The sequence goes on from NZ_CP179205.1 coordinate 1,668,555, forward strand.
TATGGTTACTCCCAGGCCAAGGATGCGACTTGGGAGTGGTACCAGCGAAGCTCTGGTAGCTACGGTGCGGATCGGGACGACTTTGGGGATGCGATTGACTTTATCGGTTGGTACAACGACATGAGTTACCGCCAGAACGGTATCGCTAAAGACGATACCTTTCGGCTCTATCTGGCCTACCATGAGGGTCATGGCGGCTTTAAGCGCAAGACTTATCGTGACAAACAGTGGTTGGTTGATGTTGCTAGAAAGGTGGATGGCCGAGCCAACACCTACAATACGCAGCTTAAGGGCTGCGTGAAAAGCCTTGAAGATGACAAATGGTGGGACTTTTTCTAGGTTTCACCAAGCTGGATAATTGTTGGCTGTAACATTACCGTCACATTGTTGCCGTGTAATGCTTCTCTGGAAAGAGCATGGATACCCACAATGACCATCCATAAAGTTTTGATTGTTGATGACGAATTGGCTATTCGAGATATGTTGCGGATGGCGCTTGAAGCAGCTGGTTATGAATGCCTAGAGGCAGAGACAATCGACTCCGCCTATCATCAAATAATTGACGATCGCCCTGACATTATCTTGTTGGATTGGATGCTGCCGGGTGGGAGTGGGATTGAGCTTTTACGGCGGATTAAGCGCGCAGAAATGACTCAGGACTTACCTGTCATCATGCTCACGGCAAAAGCGGCTGAACACAATGTTATTCAAGGTCTTGATGTTGGTGCCGACGACTATATCACTAAGCCCTTTGCGCTGAGAGAGTTGTTGGCGAGGATTAAAGCCTTGCTGCGACGAGCAAAAAGTTCGGATGATCGAAACCTCCTAGTCGTCAGAAACCTCACAATAGATGTCGATAGTCGCCGTGCGTTTATCAGCGAGGAGCCGCTGCAACTTGGCCCCACCGAATTTAACCTGCTGCTGTTTTTTATGTCTCATCCAGAGCGTGCCTATACTCGGAGTCAACTGTTAGACCGAGTTTGGGGCGCCAACATATACGTCGAGGAACGAACCGTAGACGTGCATATTCGGAGGCTCAGAGCCGCTTTAGACGCCGCTGAGGGCAACTATAGTCAGCTCGTTCAGACGGTACGTGGAACGGGATACCGCTTCTCTGAGCAGGGGTTTTAGCGTCTATGGCTCCAGCAAAAACCTTTCGCAGGGAGGTTCATTCGGTCGTCGCGATTCTGTTGCTGGGAGCAGGTGCCGGATTGCTCTTGGATAAACCTGCCTGGGGGCTTGCGTTTGGAATGGGGGCCATTCTTTCGCTTTGGTCTTATCAACTGTTACGAGTCCAAAGGTGGATGTTGGATCCGACGGTTGAGCCGCCGAAGGCTGGCGGCGTGTGGGGCCTTTTTCTAGATAACATTTATGCCATTCAGCGTCGTAATCGTGAGGCGCAGTTGCGGCTGGAATCAACCTTGGATTACCTCCAAGACTCACTCGCAGCAATGCGAGATGCGGCCGTTATTGTTGACCCACATGCAAATGTGGCTTGGGCTAACGACTCAGCTGATTTTCTTTTAGGGATTAATTTCCCTTCAGACCAAGGGCAACCCCTGCTGAATTTAATCAATTCCATCGATTTTCGTGAGTATTTTGAGACGGACGATTACTCAGACCCTCTTCGCGTGCTGCCCGAGGGCGATAGGGGACGTTGCTTGCAGTTTGAGATTGCCCGATTTGGCATGGGTGATCGCTTAGTCTTTGCTCGAGACGTGACACGGACCTTTCGCTTGGAGCAGATGCGCCGCGATTTTGTGGGAAATGTATCCCATGAGTTGCGCACCCCGCTAACGGTCATTAAGGGTTACATCGAAACGCTGCAATCACTCGAAGAGTTCAGTGCAACGCGGTTCCAACGACCTCTGGAGCAGATGAGCCAACAAGCGTTGCGCATGGAAAATCTGGTCACGGACTTATTGTGGTTATCGCGTATTGAGGCGGTAGAAACCCTGCGCAAAACCGAGCTGATTGATATGCCTACGCTGATCGTGGGAATCGTGGCAGAACTACAGCCGGCGTTCCCTGAGAGACGCATCAGGCTAAACCAGGAGAGCGAAGCGGCAATTCGCGGGGACGAAAGAGAGTTACACAGCGCACTGAGCAATCTCGTTATCAATGCCCTGAAGTACAGTGATGGTGATGTTGTGTTGCGCTGGTGGTCGAGTGAAAACAATGCCACGTTTTCGGTGAACGATACGGGCATTGGCATAGAACCTCATCACATAGCCCGACTGACGGAGCGATTTTACAGAGTGGACAAGAGTCGCAGTAATGCCGGAGGTGGTACGGGGCTCGGTCTAGCGATCGTCAAACACGTGGCGAACTCACATCAGGCGGACCTCACAATTGATTCCACAGTGGGCGTTGGCAGTTGTTTTAGTTTGGCCTTTCCCTTTGATGCTGCCGATACGCTGTGACACATGTTCTTAAGTGCCGACAATTTGGTTCTCTGCTTCAGTAAACCCGGGTTTTTGCATGTTTGTGCGAATGCCGCAGATTGTGTGTTGTTGAGTGACAACCACTGACAGCAACGGCGATCCTCAAGTATCCTTGGCGAGTCCGTAATACAGGCAAAGGATTATGAGCAAATTTTGGAGTTCGGTTGTTAATAACCTGAAGCCCTACACTCCCGGGGAACAGCCAAAAGTTCCTGGGTTAATAAAGTTAAATACTAACGAGCACTGTTTACCACCCTCGACTGAGGCTATGGCGGCGCTTGGTAATGTTAGCTCTGAGGCCCTGCGACGTTACCCGGATCCCGAGAGCACTGCGTTGCGAAGAGCGATCGCTAATGCTGAGGGTTTAGCCGAAGGCCAGGTGTTTGTCGGCAACGGCTCAGATGAAGTTTTAGCCCACATTTTTCAGGGACTACTTTCGAGCAACGACAGTTTAGTAGCTCCTGACATTACCTACAGTTTTTATCCCGTCTGGGCGGCGCTTTATGGGCTGGAACTTAAAACGGAAGCTTTGCTGGCTGATTTCACCATTGATGTGAATCGTCTGCTACAGCATCCCGAATCTATTCTGTTGGCCAACCCCAATGCGCCTACAGGCAGGGCGCTAACGTTGGCGGAGATCAAACGTCTGGTTGACAGCAACCCGGATCGACTCGTTGTAGTTGATGAGGCGTACTACGGATTTGGTGCCGATTCAGCGTCTTCCTTACTCACTGAGGCGGAAAACTTGATTGTTACCAGGAGCCTTTCAAAGTCACATGCTCTTGCCGGGTTACGGGTGGGCTATGCCCTGGGTTCCGCTGAATTGATTGAAGGGCTGATTCGGGTGAAGGATAGTTTTAACAGCTACCCTCTAGACGCCTGTGCACAGTCTGTGGCGACCGCGGCTATCGAAGATACCCAGTGGCTGAGTCGTAGCAGTGCATTAGTCACCGAGAATCGCGACAGACTGACGCAAGACCTGCGTGATTTAGGCTTTGAGGTTTGCCCAAGTTTGGCGAACTTTATTTTCGTGCAGCACCCCCAACATGAGGGGCGGGACTTGTTTGAGTATCTCAGAGCAAAAAACATATTGGTAAGACGTTGGGATAAAAAACCCATAGCCAACTTTCTACGGATTACCGTGGGCACACACGAGGAGTGCTCAGCGCTCGTGCAGTGTCTTAAAGAGCGGTGTGCGCCTTAAGTTGCACGTAATACCACGCTTCCTATGGAGTAACCTGCGCCAAAAGAGCACAAAACGCCGAGTTCGCCTGGGGTTAAGTCGTCTCGGTTTAAGTGAAATGCAATGATGGAGCCCGCAGATGACGTATTGGCGTAGGTATCGAGAATCGTTGGCGACTCTTTGTCGGATGGGTCACGCCCAAGCACCCGACGGGCGATTAAGTCATTCATATTTCGGTTGGCTTGATGTAGCCAGAGGCGACTGAGCTGATCTGCCTGTAGATCTAGATCAGCCAGTTGCTCGGTAATTTGCTGGGCAACGGCGGGGCAGACTTCTTTAAAAACTTTGCGGCCCTCTTGAACAAAGAGCTTATCAACAGCACCAACACCGCTCTCGTCGGCACGATTCATAAAGCCAAAATTGTTTCTGATATTGTTTGAGAAAATCGTCTGCAAGCGCGTATCGATAATTTCAAAGTGTGGCTTTGCCTGAACTACAGCCTTCGACTCGATCACTACCGCAGTCGCAACATCGCCAAAAATGAAGTGTGCATCTCGGTCTCGAAAATTAAGGTGTCCGGTACATATTTCGGGGTTGACCATAAGAATTCGCTGGGACGAACCCGCGCGAATAGAATCTCGCGCTTGCTGAATACCAAAGGTTGCCGAAGAGCAGGCGACGTTCATGTCGAAAGCAAAGCCTTTTGCGCCTAATGCGGCCTGTATCTCTACGGCCATGGCGGGGTAGGCGCGCTGCATATTGGAAGCGGCAACAATGACCGCGTCTAAATCTGAACCGTCTAGGCCTGCAGCCTCAAGCGCCTGTCGCGCCGCTTTGACGCCGATCTCTGCCATGACTGACAGCTCGCTGTTTGGACGCTCAGTCACCTTAGGTGCCATTCTGTGGGGATCGATAATGCCTGATTTATTCAGCACGAAGCGGGATTTAATACCCGACGCTTTTTCAATAAACGCTGTCGATGAATACGTTCGGGCTTCTACCTCACCTTTTGCGATTGCCTCACTGTGCTCATCGTTGAACAGATCAACCCAGGCGTTGAAAGCCGTGACTAGCTCCTCGTTGCTGATGGACTCTTCTGGTGTGAAGAGCCCCGTGCCACTGATAACTGCATCGGTCGGCTTCATTTCAACCTCGGTGCTTGATGATTGAGCGCAGCTTAGCGTTTGTCTAGGGACACATAGTCTCGCTGTTGATACCCGGTGTACAGCTGCCTTGGACGGCCGATTCGGTAGCTCCCTGAGATCATCTCATTCCAGTGGGCTATCCAACCTACGGTTCGCCCAATGGCGAAAATGACGGTGAACATCGATGTGGGTATTCCCAGGGCTTTCAGAATAATTCCCGAATAAAAGTCAACGTTCGGGTACAACTTCTTCTCAATGAAATAGGGGTCCTGCAATGCAATTTCTTCGAGTCGCTTGGCAATTTCCAACATTTCATCGTGAATGCCCAGTTCAGCAAGAACTTCATCAGCCGCCTGCTTCATAACCTTCGCTCGGGGATCAAAGTTTTTGTAAACGCGGTGACCAAACCCCATGAGCCGGAAGGGGTCATTTTTGTCTTTGGCTTTAGCGATGAATTTATCGATGTTATCTACGGTGCCGATTTCCTCAAGCATTTTCACGACGGCCTCGTTGGCTCCGCCATGTGAGGGCCCCCAGAGGGCGGCGATTCCAGCTGCGATACAAGCAAACGGGTTGGCCTGTGACGACCCTGCGAGCCTAACCGTGGAAGTGGACGCGTTTTGCTCGTGATCTGCATGGAGCAAGAAAATACGATCAATCGCCCGGGCAATAGTGGGGGAAATCTTGCTGGGTTCGCAGGGAACGCCAAACATCATGTGCAGGAAGTTAGTTGCGTAGTCCATGCTGTTATCGGGATACATAAACGGCTGTCCGATACTGAACTTGTAGCTCATTGCAGCAATGGTAGGCATTTTTGCGATAAGGCGGTATGCCGCTACCTTGCGGTGGTATGGATCAGAAATATCGGTTGAGTCATGGTAGAACGCTGACAGCGCTCCAACAACGCCGCACATAATTGCCATGGGGTGCGCATCTCGGCGAAATCCATTGAAAAAAGTTCTAATCTGCTCGTGGACCATGGTGTGCTGATGCATCGTACTGACGAATTCATCGCGCTCTTCAGCAGAGGGTAGCTCTCCGTAGAGCAACAGATAGCAGGTTTCTAGGTAGTTGCTCTCTGCAGCGAGTTGTTCGATGGGATAGCCTCTGTGCAGCAAAATGCCTTTCTCGCCATCAATGAATGTGATTTTCGATTCGCAGGCCGCTGTGGAGGTAAAACCCGGGTCGTAGGTAAAGAGTCCGTTGCTTGTAAGGCTGCCGACGCCAACGACATCTGGGCCGAGTTCAGCCTGAAAAACGGGTAAATCGATGGAGTCGACGGACCCGTTTCCGTGGTCTATTGACAGTGTGGCTTTTTTATCGCTCATCAGTAATTCCTGGAACAGCAGTTGCGGGGAGCGCCAAACTATATGCCGCGCTCAGAGAAAGTCAATTTAGAAAGTCCCACAGTAGAGTTATTTTGAGTTGTTTAAAACATAAAATTGTCAGGGCTGTGACGTAAGCATATAATGTGGCGCGGCCTTTCAGCCCTCTCACTAGATAACGCAAGGAACCACCCTGTGAAACCTTTGGTCAGTAAGGACAAACGTCCGGTTAATCTGGATCTCGGCTCCATGAAGCTGCCTATCACTGCTTACGTGTCAATTACTCACCGCCTGTCCGGTGTGTTTTTGTTCTTGGTGAGTGGACTCATGGTATGGGCTCTCGACACTAGCCTGCGCTCTGAGGAGGGGTTCAATAGTGTCGCGTCAACACTAACAATGCCCCTGAGCAAAGCCATTCTGTGGCTCATAGCATCTGCGCTGAGTTATCACGCGCTATCAGGCGTTAAACATATCATTATGGATTTCGGTATTGGTGAAACCATGAAGGGTGGGGTGACAGGGGCTCGGATCGTCATCGCACTTGCGGTAATTTTATCGGCTGTGTGGGGTGTTGCGATATGGTAACTCAGGTCACTAGCTTCAGCCGCTCGGGCCTTTCAGACTGGCTCATACAGCGTGTTACGAGTTTGGTTCTACTCGCCTATTTCGTGTGCTTGGCAGGAATTTTGTTGGGCGGGGTCGATGATTACGCCACATGGAAGGCGATAAACGATACCACTGCCATGCGGATTTTCACTTTACTCGCGGCGATGTCGTTGGCGGCGCATGCTTGGATTGGCCTTTGGGCTGTCTACACAGACTATCTTACCGAACGGATGCTAGGGCCGCGGGGCCACTTTATCCGTCGGTTTTGCCAGCTTGGAACGGTATTTGCGCTGGTGATTTACCTTTTATGGGTCATACAAATTCTTTGGGGATGATCTTTCTCGCTTGGATTCTGTGAGATTTGCGCTATAACCCCGCCTGACTGAGCGATTGGAGCTGAGAATGCGAACTATTTCTTTTGATGGAGTGATTGTAGGTGGCGGCGGTGCTGGAATGCGCGCGGCGTTACAGCTGTCACAGTCTGGCTACAAAACGGCCGTTATCTCTAAGGTCTTTCCAACGCGCTCGCACACGGTCTCTGCACAAGGTGGCATAACCTGCGCTATTGCAAGTTCCGATCCCAACGACGATTGGCGCTGGCACATGTATGACACCGTTAAGGGGTCTGATTATATTGGCGACCAAGATGCCATTGAGTACATGTGTTCTGTGGGCCCCGAGGCCATTTTTGAGCTTGAGCACATGGGTCTTCCCTTCTCGCGCACCGAAGAGGGCCGTATTTACCAGCGGCCCTTTGGTGGCCAGTCGAAGGACTACGGCAAAGGCGGGCAAGCCGCGCGCACCTGTGCAGCCGCTGACCGTACCGGCCACGCGCTGTTGCACACCCTGTATCAAAACAACGTCAAAAACGAGACGGTATTCTTCAACGAGTGGTTCGCTGTCGATTTGGTGAAAAACCAAGACGGCGCTGTCACGGGCGTAATCGCCATCTGCATAGAGACCGGCGAAACCGTTTTTGTGAAATCTAAGGCGACGGTATTTGCCACGGGCGGCGCTGGGCGTATCTATGCTTCAACGACCAATGCCCACATCAATACCGGTGACGGCATCGGGATGGGGTTGCGCGCAGGTGTGCCGGTCCAGGATATGGAAATGTGGCAGTTCCATCCCACAGGCATCTACGGCGCGGGCACCCTTGTGACCGAGGGTTGCAGGGGCGAGGGCGGCTATCTGATCAACAAGGATGGCGAGCGCTTTATGGAGCGCTATGCACCCAACGCCAAAGATTTGGCGGGTCGAGACGTAGTGGCGCGGTCTATGGTGCTGGAAATTCTCGAGGGCCGGGGCTGTGGCGAACATGGGGATCACGTAAAGCTGAAACTGGACCATTTGGGTGAGGACGTTTTAGAGTCGCGGCTGCCAGGTATTTGCGAGTTGAGCCGCACTTTCGCCCACGTTGATCCGGTCAAAGAGCCAATTCCCGTGGTGCCTACCTGTCACTACATGATGGGGGGTATTCCCACCAACGTTAACGGACAGGCGATTACTGTTGATGACCAAGGCAACGATCACATTATTCCCGGGCTATATGCTTGCGGCGAAGTGGCCTGCGTTTCGGTTCACGGAGCCAACCGATTGGGTGGCAATTCACTGTTAGATCTTGTGGTCTTTGGCCGTGCTTCCGGGCTATTTATTGAGAGTGCACTGCGCGACGGTATTGATTTGCGCGAGTCGTCCCAGAGTGACATCGATGCGGCGGGCGAACGACTGCGGCACCTCAACGAGAGTAAAGGTGGGGAGAACGTCGCCGATTTGCGTCGAGAGCTTCAAAACACCATGCAGAATCACTTTGGCGTGTTCCGTCGCGGTGATTTCATGCAAGAGGGTATTGCGAAGCTGGCAGAGCTCCGTGGCCGCGTAGAAAATGTCGCGCTGGAGGACAAATCAGATGCGTTCAACACTGCGCGTATCGAGGCACTCGAGCTCCACAATTTGTTTGAGGTTGCAGAAGCCACCGCTGTCGTGGCAGAAGCCCGTAACGAAAGTCGCGGTGCCCATGCACGAGAAGACTTCACCGAGCGCGACGACGAAAACTGGCTATGTCATTCGGTGTATCACAGTGAAGGTAAAAAGGTCAGCAAGCGGGGCGTTAACTTCACCCCCAGCACTGTAGAAACCTTTGAACCGCAAATCCGTTCTTATTGATTATTTGGCTTGGGAGATATTGGTATGTTGCAGGTCAGTATTTATCGCTACAACCCTGAGGTAGACAACGCTCCACACATGCAGGAGTTCGAATTCGATACCGAGGGAAAAGACCTGATGGTCTTGGACGTGCTGGAGGCAATTAAAGCCGGTCACGACAGCAGTGTCACTTACCGACGAAGCTGCCGAGAGGGTGTCTGCGGCTCAGATGGACTCAATATCAATGGTAAGAATGGTTTAGCTTGTATTACGCCGCTGTCTGAAACCGTTAAAAATGACAAGCTGGTGGTGCGGCCTTTACCGGGGCTTCCGGTAATAAGGGATCTCGTTGTTGATATGAGCCTCTTTTACGCGCAGTACGAGAAGATTCAACCGTTCCTCCAAAACAACTCACCCGCTCCTGCCATTGAGCGGCTGCAAACGCCTGAAGATCGCTCTCAACTCGATGGGCTCTATGAGTGTATTCTTTGCGCCTGTTGCTCTACTAGTTGCCCGTCTTTCTGGTGGAATCCCGATAGGTTTATCGGGCCTGCAGGGTTGCTTCAAGCCTATCGCTTCTTGGCCGATAGTCGTGACACGGCGACCGACGAGCGTCTGGCCAAACTTGATGACCCCTTCAGTGTGTTCCGGTGCCATGGGATCCAGAATTGTGTCAACGTTTGCCCCAAGGGTTTGAACCCCACTAAAGCCATTGGCCACATTCGCACGATGCTGCTCAATCGCGCCACCTAGTGCCTTTACCGCTGGGACTGGCGGCTAAAGAATAAGCGAAGAGGGGGCCTTGCGCCCCTTTTTAGTGCATAAAAGACTCGCATAGCCTGAAAGCATGATTGATATTCCGCTTTAGAATATTGTGACAAAAGAACAGATAAACTCCCCGGATTTCCCGTATTTCAGGGGGCGAAACCTACACCCGTGGATCAGTTGCGATTAAAATAGCGGGGTCTCATCGGGGGCTGCGCTTATTTGAAGGTATTTGGAGACGCGCGGGTGGGGATCGCCTTGTCATGCGCGACCCTTCAATCAGCGGTAACGAAGAAGCACGGAGTCAAACATGGCACAATCCTCTGCATTGCAGGGAATGCTGGAGTTGTGGGGGTCTTCCCACATTTCGGGTTCAAACGCAGCCTACGTTGAGTCGCTGTACGAACAATACCTTGTTGACCCCAATGCCATTACCCCGGAATGGCGCGATTACTTTGATCGCCTCCCAAGGGTCAAAACCGAAAATTCAGCATTGCGTGACGTTCCCCACTCGGTGGTTAGGGACCAGTTCGCCGCGATAAGCAAGATGCGGGTTAGAACCGAAGCAACAGTGGCTCATGACTCACAGGCCACTGAGTATGAGCGGAAGCAAGTACAAGTTGTTCAATTGATCTCAGCATATCGACAGCGTGGACACCAGCAGGCTTCACTTGATCCTCTTGGCTTGTATCCTAGAGCGACGGTTCCCGATTTAGATTTGGCTTTTCATCAGCTCAGCGAGGCAGATGCCGATACTGTTTTTCAGGTCGGGAGCCTTTATCACGGTGCGAGCGACGCCACACTGCGCGACATCGTAGATGCGCTGCAGCGTACTTACTGCCATACCATTGGCGCTGAATTCATGCATATTGTGGACACAGAACAGCGCCACTGGATCATGAGTCGGATGGAGTCAGTGCGTTCGGCCCCCGAGTTTTCTCGGGAGCAACGCCTGCAGGTTTTGCGGCGGTTAATCAAAGCTGAGGGGCTTGAGAAGTCCTTAGGTTCGAAGTACCCGGGCACCAAGCGCTTTGGTCTTGAGGGAGGCGAAAGCCTGATCCCCATGATGTCTGAGGCGATTGAGCGCATTGGGGGTTATGGCGCCAAAGAGATCGTGATTGGCATGGCCCACCGGGGACGGTTAAACGTGCTGATCAACATTTTGGGGAAAAACCCTGGCGAACTGTTTGATGAGTTTGAAGGACGCGCTGAATACACCGGTTCTGGTGATGTTAAATACCACCAAGGATTTTCTTCAAATGTGATGACAAGCGGTGGTGAAGTCCATCTTGCGCTCGCTTTTAACCCCTCTCATTTAGAAATTGTTTCTCCCGTTGTCGAGGGATCTGTTCGAGCACGACAGGATCGCCGTGATGATCCTGAGGGGGATTCGGTTGTTCCTATCGTGATCCACGGGGATGCCGCATTTGCTGGGCAGGGTGTCGTGATGGAGACGTTTCAAATGTCTCAGACTCGGGGGTATAAAACCGGCGGGACGCTGCACATTGTTCTTAACAACCAAGTGGGCTTTACCACCAGCGATCGTATTGATGCACGCTCTACCGAGTACTGCACTGACGTTGCCAAGATGGTTCAGGCACCAATCTTTCATGTCAATGCAGATGATCCCGAAGCGGTCGTTTTTGTTACGCAGCTAGCGGTTGATTTCAGGAACACTTTTAAACGGGATGTGGTTATTGATCTCATTTGCTACCGCAGGCGTGGCCACAACGAGGCGGATGAGCCCGCAGTCACTCAGCCCCAAATGTATGCAGCCATTAAAACGCATCCAACAACCCGTGACCTATACGCTCAGCGACTCATTGCCGAGAACATGTTAACGGAGGAAGAGGACGTCGCCTTAATGGCCCGTTATCGGGAGTCTTTAGAGCGTGGAGAACCTCTGGTCAGCTCTTTAGTAATGGAGCCCAACAACAGGTTGTTTGTCGATTGGGGGCCTTATTTGGGCCATCCCTGGACTGTTGAATGCGATACCCGTTTCCCGCTTGGGCAGCTGAGACTTCTCTCCGAAAAAATTGCGAGTGCCCCGGAGGGGTTCGCGGTGCAGCGCCAGGTCACCAAGCTTTTGGAAGATCGCCGCAAAATGGGTGTTGGTGGTCAGGAGATAAACTGGGGTTTTGCCGAAATTATGGCCTACGCATCGCTGTTAGTGGAACAGTTCCCAGTGCGTATGACGGGGCAGGATATCGGCCGCGGCACCTTTTCGCACCGTCACGCTGTCATCCACAATCAGAAAGAAGTGGGGCGGCACATTGCGTTGCAGCACCTTGACGACAATCAAGCCGATTTCCGGATTTATGATTCGCTCTTATCTGAGGAAGCCGTGCTGGCTTTCGAATATGGCTACGCGACGACATCGCCAACCGGGTTGGTGGTCTGGGAGGCGCAGTTTGGTGACTTTGCCAACGGCGCTCAGGTGGTTATTGATCAGTTCATTGCCAGCGGAGAGCATAAGTGGTCCCGAGTTTGCGGCTTAACCATGTTGCTGCCTCATGGCTACGAAGGGCAGGGGCCTGAGCATTCATCCGCTCGACTTGAGCGCTATTTGCAGATGTGTGCTGAAGAAAATATGCAGGTCTGCATGCCAACCACCCCGGCGCAGGTTTTTCACATGCTGCGTCGTCAAGCTATTCGACCTTTACGCAAGCCGCTGATCGTGATGTCGCCAAAAAGTTTGCTGCGTCACAAAGAGGCGACCTCGACGCTAGAAGAGCTGGCCGATGGAAGATTTGAGACTGTCCTAGATGAAACAGATCAGCTCGACCCCACTTCGGTGAAGCGCGTCATTTTATGCTCAGGCAAGGTTTTTTATGACTTGCGTGCGGCGCGTCGCGAGCGAGAAATCGACAATATTGCGATTATTCGTATGGAGCAGCTCTACCCGTTCCCTGAAAATGATCTGGCTAGAGTGTTGGCCCCATACACCAATATTGAAGACGCGATTTGGTGCCAGGAAGAGCCAATGAATCAAGGGGCTTGGTACGCGAGCCAGCACAATATGCGTCGCGTTATCCAGCGCCACAAAGTTGATGTGTATTTGCGTTATGCGGGCAGGGAGGCGTCAGCCTCGGTCGCCGCCGGCTATACAGCATTGCACTTAAAACAGCAGGAAAGTTTCATAAACGAAGCCCTGGGCCCTATGCCCTGGGGTAATTGATCAGGATTTAAGTAGGAAAAAAATCATGGCAATTGAAATTAAGGCACCGGCATTTCCCGAGTCTGTCGCCGATGGTGAGGTCGCGGCTTGGCACAAAGCCGAGGGCGATTCCGTCGCCCGCGACGAGTTATTGGTCGAGATAGAAACCGACAAGGTCGTTATGGAAGTTGTCGCGCCAGAGTCAGGGATTCTCACATCTATTGTCGCTGCAGAGGGCGACACCATAGAGAGTGAGGCGCTGCTTGCGGTGCTTGAAGTTGGCGAGGTCACAAAGCCCGCGGCCAGCACTGAGGCTGCCCCGGAAGGGGCTGAGTCAGCCCGGTCTGAAAGTGGCGACAATACGATGGGGCCCGCCGCTCGTGCCTTGGTAGATGAGCACGGCCTCGATGCTAATGCGATAGAAGGCACCGGCAAGGGTGGTCGAATCACCAAGGAAGATGTCACTAAGCATCTCAAAACCGCTTCTCAATCGGAGGCGCCTCAAACTAAGGCAGCGCCAGCAGACTCGGTCACGGCACCCCAGGCGAGCGTATCCGATGCCGCTTATGGACCATCCGGCGAACGCATTGAGAAACGGGTACCTATGACCCGGATGCGCTCTCGAATTGCCGAGCGGTTGCTCGAGGCGACACAGCAGACAGCAATGCTAACCACTTTTAATGAAGTGAATATGGCGCCGCTCATGAAGCTTCGTAGTCAGTATAAAGAGAGCTTTGAAAAGGCGCACAATGGAACCCGCTTAGGGTTTATGGGCTTCTTCGTGAAAGCCTGTTGCGAAGCTTTAAAACGGTATCCAGCGGTAAATGCGTCTATTGATGGCAGTGATGTGGTGTATCACGGTTACCAGGATATTGGCGTGGCGGTTTCAACCAATGACGGGTTAGTGGTGCCGGTGCTTCGTGATGCTGACTTCATGAGTATTGCCGACGTCGAGGCGGCTATTAGAGATTTAGGGTTAAAAGCCCAAGATAAAAAGCTCACGATAGAAGAGATGACCGGCGGCACGTTCACAGTATCTAACGGCGGCGTTTTTGGCTCTTTGTTGTCAACGCCTATTTTGAATCCACCGCAGACCGGCATACTCGGCATGCATACCATTCAGGAGCGGCCCGTTGCTGTGAATGGCGAAGTGGTTATTCAGCCAATGATGTATTTGGCGTTGTCCTACGACCATCGGCTAATAGACGGCAAGACAGCCGTACAGTTTTTAGTGACGGTCAAAGGGTTCATCGAAGACCCAGCGCGCATTCTCTTACAACTCTGATGACATCCTCCACAGGAAGAAGAACATGACAGCAGCATACGACGTAATTGTTATCGGTTCCGGTCCTGCCGGCTATGTATGTGCCATCCGCTGCGCACAGCTAGGCAAGAAAGTGGCCGTTGTTGAGCAATGGGCAGACGATAAAGGCAAGCCGGTTTTAGGCGGCACGTGCCTAAACGTGGGTTGTATTCCCTCAAAAGCGCTACTAGACAGCTCCCACAAATTTCTCGAAGCAAAAGAGCATTTTTCAGACCACGGAATTGGTCTCGGTGATCCCCAAATTAATGTCGCAACAATGATGCAACGCAAAGACCAAATTGTGGGTCAGCTGACGGGCGGTGTGGCCGGCTTGCTGAAGCACAATCAGATTGATGTTGTTCAGGGACGAGGAAAATTGCTGGCCAATCGTAAGGTTGAAGTTCAGGCGCCTGATGGCAGTGAAGCCGTTTATGAGGCAGAAAACATTGTATTGGCAGCCGGGTCATTGCCCATCGACATACCCGTTGCTCCGGTTGATCAGGTCCATATCGTTGACTCAACAGGTGCGCTTGTTTTCGACGCCGTGCCAGAACGACTCGGTGTGATTGGTGCCGGTGTCATCGGACTCGAGTTGGGCAGTGTTTGGGGGCGTCTCGGAGCTGAGGTTGTACTGTTGGAGGCGATGGATAGCTTTCTGCCTTCGATGGACGCCCAGATTGCCAAAGAAGGCCAAAAACTGTTCAAAAAGCAGGGCCTAGATATCCGCCTCGGTGCCCGCGTCACGGGCTCTGAAGTCGTTGATGGAAAAGTCCACGTGAACTACGCAACGGGCGACGAGACGCACACTGAAATCTTTGATCGGCTGATTGTCTCTGTAGGTCGCAGAGCACAGACAGGCGAACTTTTTGCCGAGGACTCAGGCGTCACTATGGACGAGCGCGGCTGCGTTTTTGTCAATGATGTCTGCTCCACAGAGGCGCCGGGAGTTTGGGCTATTGGTGACATGGTTAGAGGCCCCATGCTGGCGCACAAAGGCTCGGAAGAGGGCGTTATGGTGGCCGAGCAAATAGCAGGGCATCATCACCCACTAAACTACGATTTGATCCCCTCAATTATTTACACCCATCCAGAGATTGCTGGCGTTGGCAAGACTGAGCAAGAGCTCAAAGCGGAGGGAGTTAAATTTAAGGTAGGCACTTTCCCTTTCGCGGCAATTGGACGCGCCCTGGCGGCTGGCGACAGCGATGGCATGATCAAAATTATTGCCGACGAGAATACAGACCAGCTGCTCGGTGCTCACTGCGTGGGGCCATCTGCCGCTGATTTGGTGCAACAATTACTCATAGCGATGGAGTTTGGCTCTAGTGCTGAGGACATACAGATGATGGTGTTTGGGCATCCCACACTATCTGAGGCAGTTCACGAAGCTGCCTTGGCAGTCGATGGTAAGGCCATTCACATGGCAAATAGAAAAAAGCGCTAGGCACAAGAGCGCGCATTGGGGGAGTGGCCTTGGGTTAACTCCGCACCGAAACGAAAAAAGCGGGATAATTTATGAATCTTCACGAGTATCAAGGAAAGGCATTATTTGCCCAGTATGGTCTGCCAGTATCGGTGGGACATGCGGTTTCAACACCGGAAGAAGCACGTGCGGCAGCTGAAAAAATAGGTGGCGATAAGTGGGTCGTAAAGGCCCAAGTACATGCTGGTGGCCGGGGTAAGGCCGGAGGGGTAAAGCTGGTCGATAGCCCTGATGACGCGGCAGCCTTTGCCGAGCAATGGTTAGATAAGCGCTTAGTAACCTACCAAACAGATGTCGATGGGCAGCCGGTTTCGAGGATTCTGGTTGAAACGTGTACCGATATTGATCAGGAGCTCTACCTCGGTGCAGTTCTCGATAGAGCGAGTCGTCGCATCGTTTTTATGGCTTCGACTGAAGGTGGCGTTGAAATTGAAAAGGTTGCCGAGGAGACTCCAGAGAAAATCCTGCGAGCCGAAATTGACCCACTAACGGGTCCGCAGCCTTATCAAGGCCGCGAGCTGGCCTTCAAATTGGGTCTGGAAGGAGCGCAGGTTAAGCAGTTTGTCGCTATTTTTGTCGGTTTGGCAAAGCTGTTTCAGGACAAGGATCTGGCGCTAATCGAAGTTAATCCATTGGTGATCACTGACGAAGGTAACCTGCATTGTCTTGACGCTAAAATTGTAGCCGACTCCAATGCGCTTTATCGGCACGCTGATCTTCGCGAGATGCATGACCCTTCACAGGAAGATGCTCGCGAGGCGCACGCCGCGGAATGGGATCTCAACTACGTGGCGTTAGATGGCAGCATTGGCTGCATGGTTAACGGTGCGGGTTTAGCCATGGGAACCATGGATATTGTGAAGCTGCATGGGGGTTCACCTGCAAACTTTTTAGACGTTGGCGGCGGTGCCACTAAAGAGCGGGTCACGGAAGCATTTAAAATCATCCTTTCGGACGAAAATGTTAAGGCCGTTCTAATCAATATCTTTGGCGGAATTGTTCGTTGTGACCTTATTGCTGAGGGCGTTATTGGTGCCGTCGAGGAAGTGGGCGTCACTGTTCCAGTGGTCGTCAGGCTCGAAGGTAACAATGCCGAGCTTGGCCAGAAGGTGTTGGCCGATAGCGGGCTCAATATTAAAGCGGCTTCAAGTCTGACTGACGCTGCAGAACAAGTCGTCGCTGCCGCGGGAGGTGCCCAATGAGTATTTTAATCGATGAGAACACGAAGGTTATTTGTCAGGGCTTCACAGGCTCTCAGGGAACTTTTCATTCAGAGCAAGCCATCGCTTACGGCACTAAGATGGTCGGTGGTGTCACTCCCGGCAAGGGCGGTCAGAAGCATTTAGATTTGCCTGTGTTCAACACAGTTGATGAGGCTGTCGATCAAACAGGCGCTGATGCATCAGTGATTTATGTGCCGGCTGCCTTTTGTAAGGATTCGATCCTCGAGGCTGCAAATGCGGGAGTACAACTGATTGTCTGCATCACCGAAGGCATCCCCACATTAGACATGCTCGAATGCAAAGTTAAATGTGACGAGCTGGGTGTGCGGCTGATTGGGCCTAACTGCCCAGGAGTGATCACACCCGGAGCCTGTAAAATTGGCATCATGCCGGGTCACATTCATTTGCCAGGGCGTGTAGGCATTGTGTCCCGCTCAGGCACACTGACTTATGAGGCCGTTAAGCAAACAACGGATGCTGGCTTTGGCCAGTCAACCTGTGTGGGGATTGGTGGCGATCCTATACCAGGATCTAATTTCATTGATATTTTGACCTTGTTTGAGGCAGATGCTTCAACCGAAGCCATTGTCATGATCGGTGAGATTGGTGGAACTGCCGAAGAGGAAGCTGCAGCCTTTATTAAGGACAACGTCTCCAAGCCCGTTGTGTCCTACATCGCTGGTGTTACTGCGCCAAAGGGTAAGCGTATGGGTCACGCCGGTGCCATTATTTCTGGTGGCAAAGGCACCGCGGATGAGAAGTTTGCTGCACTTGAAGACGCCGGTGTACGAACGGTCCGCTCCCTCGCTGATATTGGCGCAGCTATGGCGGAACTAACCGGCTGGTAAATAGCCCGCTGGCAAGCGCTACCTGTAGCCTTGCCAGCGTTATCGCTCCTCCAGTCCTCAGAAACTTCGGGGACTGGCCCCTCCAAGACTTCCAATCGCATTCTATTTAATTGCTTCCCCGCTTTGTGGCCGTGCCAACCCGCCAGCGCAATGATTGCAGGAATTTCAGCGATTAGCTCTCAAAGAATCTAATCCCCTGACAAACTATTCGTAATTAAAGAAAAACGTGAGCCGCAGATGAAGATCGTCCTCAGGTCGCACCCCCTGTGGATTGACTCCGTAGTGGGTGTACACAATATTCGGGGTGATGAAAAAATGGTCGGACAGTTGGTATTCAATGCCAGCGACGATATTTGTAGCGGTCGCACTGGGGTCGAAGGGAATGTACGCAATATCATTGCCTTTGATACTGGGCTGAAACAGCCGCTGCACCTGCGTAATTAAATCGATTTTGTCACTAAAGTGAGCCACGCCCATTAGGGCCGCCAATTCGAGCGTGGGGTCTTCTTGCTGGTCCTGATAGGTGTAGAGCAACCCTAGCGAGTAGGGTTCAGTCTGCTGTGCGGCGAATAACTGATAAGTGCTGCGATCAAAGTTACCGGGGCGGGCTTCATGGTCAACATAGGCGTCAAAGAGTACGTCTGGCGTAGGTCGCCAGGTCATGGCTCCCATGAACTTGTCGTGGGGATTTTTATCAGCCTCCCAAGTTTCGCTGGACCCATACATCGCTCGGTATGACCACTTGCCGGATTGGTTCAGCTTTCCCTTGGCGGAGATCCCGAGATCTCTCGCAGCAATCCCTTGCATGTCTGGCGCCGTGCGCATGAGGTAGCGTTTTCCCCAAAAAGCTTCAATAAGATCAAAGGATATTGTCGGTATCAGCCCACCGGATACCTGATGTCCCGCCAGTTTTTTTCCTACACCCAAGTCTTGTATTCGGTGCGAGAGCTCGTAATTCTCGAAAGCACCCTCATGAAAGGCTTCGAACCGCAGGCGTCCCGTCCAATCGTGGCCATAACGGACATCTGTGGTCAGAAAGATGCGCCGAAGGACGGCCCCGGTTGCGTTGTCTCCCTCCGGGGTGTGGTGGCTGGGAAGATGATAGAGGTCCCCGAACATGAGGCCCCCAACATCGAATTCAAGTGCATCCTCGGCTGAACTAGGCGTGCCGTGAAGGCATAGCGAGGCGCAGACAAGGAAAATAACCCGCCGCAATGCATCAATAGCCCCGGTTGCTCGTTTTTCCAACATAATATCTAGTGCTTTGCCCTTGGGCCTATTATGGCAGGCCAGTGTGGCGTAAAGCACATCCCGCGACCAGTGTTGCCATGTGGCTGCCGTCTTTTGATGGGCAGCGGTGTTGCTGCTAATGCGCGAAAACCCGCTGAGGACAGGAATTAAAAATGAGGCGCTGCGTTATGGTGTCGGCCTTGAAATTTCGACTCTTTGCCTCCACCTCCCATGTGACAGCGAAAACTTAGGAAAAACGCCAATGACTGCCGCCACTGAAACCAACAACACTGAAACAATGGGCTTTCAGACTGAAGCTAAAAAGCTGCTTCATTTAATGATTCATTCTTTATACTCGAATCGAGAAATCTTCCTCAGAGAGTTAATTTCAAATGCATCAGATGCCATAGATAAACATCGCTTTGCAGTGATTGAGAATGGCAAGTTAGCGGAGGGGGTTTCCGAGTATCAAATACAGGTTGGGGTCGATGACGAGGCGAAAACGGTCACGATCTCCGATAACGGTATTGGCATGAGCCGTGACGAGGTCATTGAGCATTTAGGGACTATTGCGAAGTCAGGTACGGCGGCTTTTCTAGATAATCTCAGTGGCGATGACAAAAAAGACTCCCAACTGATTGGTCAGTTTGGCGTAGGGTTTTATTCGGCATTTATTGTCGCTGACCGAGTCGAGGTGGTTACCCGTAAAGCAGGCACTCCTAGCTCAGAGGCGACCCATTGGGAATCTGCGGGTGAGGCTGAATTTTCCGTGACCGCGTCAGACCGGGATGCATCAGGTACGACCGTAATTTTGCACCTTAAATCTGATGCCGATGAATTTGCCTCCGAATTTCGAATTCGCAGTGTCATTAAGAAATACTCGGACCACATTTCAGTGCCCGTGATGATGTTGAAGGCCACTGATATGCCTGCCGGTGACGACGAAGCTGAAGATGCTGAGGTGGCCCCAGCTGAGTGGGAGGCGGTCAACGAAGCGCAAGCCCTTTGGACGCGAAGTCGCACCGACGTATCTGATGAGGAGTACCAAGCGTTTTACAAGCATATCTCACACGACTTTGAGGAGCCTGCCACGTGGAGCCACAACAGGGTTGAAGGCAAGCTTGAGTACACATCGCTCTTGTACATTCCCGCAAAGGCGCCCTTTGACCTGTGGAATCGTGAGGGGGCTAGAGGCTTAAAACTCTATGTTCAGCGCACATTTATTATGGATGATGCTGAGCAGTTCCTACCGTTATACCTGCGGTTTGTGAAGGGCGTGCTCGATTCTAACGATTTGCCGTTAAACGTCTCGCGCGAAATTTTGCAGCAGGATAGCAACGTCGAGTCCATGAAGAGCGCCATGTCCAAGAGAATATTGGATATGTTGCAAAAAATGGCGACGTCAGAGCCAGAGCAATATCAGCAGTTTTGGGACACCTTCGGAGAGGTGTTGAAAGAGGGCCCCGCAGAGGACTTTGCGAATAAGGAAAAAATTGCAAAATTACTGCGCTTTGCATCTACCCACAGCGATGCACCCGAGCATACGGTCAGCCTTCCTGAATATTGTGAGCGGCTGCCTGAAGGGCAGGATGCGATTTGGTACGTCGTGGCAGAAAATCACGCTACTGCAAAAAACAGCCCGCACTTGGAAGTGTTCCGAAAGAAGGGTATCGAGGTCCTGCTGTTATCCGATCGTATTGATGAGTGGTTGATGAGCCATCTCATGGAATTTGACGGGAAAGAGCTGAAAGATGTGGCTCGCGGGAGTCTGGAATTTGACACTGAGAACGAAGAAGAGAAGGCCGCTTTAGAGACGGCCAGCAAAACACACGAAAGCCTTATCGAGCGCATGAAGGAAGAACTGGGTGGTAAGGTTGCAGAGGTGCGCCCCACGCTTCGGCTGACTGAGTCACCGGCATGTCTGGTCGTCGGTGAGCATGAAATGGGCGCGCAAATGCGCCGTATCATGGAAGCGGCAGGTCAGGCCGTGCCAGATGCGCCGCCGACGTTAGAGCTTAATACCGAGCACCCACTGATACAGCGACTGGACCAGGAGTCTGATGAGCAGCGTTTTGCTGATCTCACCCAGATTTTGTTTGACCAGGCAACCCTCGCTGAAGGGTCTACCCTTGACGATCCCGCCACCTACGTCAGTCGGTTAAACAAGCTGCTTTTGGAGATGGCCCAGTAGCATGCTGGTGACTGTTTGGCGCCACGGGGAGGCGGGTAGTGCTCCCCGTGATCGTGATCGGGCGCTCACGACGTTCGGTATACAAGCGTTGAGCAAGGCGGTATTGCGCTTTGAAGAACGTACTCACGATAAATTATTGCCCGGCGTCACGAGCGTCTTAAGCAGCCCTTGGTTACGCACGCTTCAAACTGCAGACATCGTTGGAAAGGCTTTGGCAGTTTCCCCTACAGCAGAAGCTTGGCTCGCCCCAAGTGCCGTATTGACAGACGTAGAGGCGGTTTTTGAACGGCAGGAGAAGCATGTATTGCTGGTCAGTCACCAACCTTTTGTGTCTGAACTCCTGTGGTATTGGCTCGATAGCACGGCTTTGGCGCCCTTGGCGCCTGGTGGCTGGGCGTCGGTAGCGATAGCTGGTCACGGGCGAGGGCTAGGCACAGTTGCCAATAGCGAAGTCCAAATTTAGAGTTTTTTTAAGGGCGCTCCGCTCTCATAGTTGCCACCAAATTGTCGCTGTAGAAGTTGTTAAAGGGCATGGATTGAACGCCTTACCCAGCCTCGAGAGAGTTTCTTTGGTCATATGAGCGGACTAGTCTAGACTACGGGTATGGACGCTTCTGTTTCTACCCATCAGGTTGTCATTTTGGACGACCATGCCACTATCGCTGCCGGTATCGGTGCCCTTGTGGATGCGATCCCTGAATTCGAAGTTCAGGGCGTCTTCCAATCAGTTGCAGACTTAAACGCTCAGTTTGAGGTAGCGGTGCCTGATGTCCTGATAATGGATTTGCAGCTGGGGGATGAGAGTGTCACGTCCGAAATTCGTGAGCTCACTTACCGGCACCCACAGTTGGCCATTTTGGTCTTTACACTGTTGGATTCTCGGAACTACGTGCATGATGCCATTGCGTTTGGTGCTCTGGGTTTTCTCTCAAAGGTCTCGACCCATGAGCAGCTTGTTGATGCTCTGCGCGCAATCATGCAGGGCAATCATTTTTTTGGTGCGGAGCTGGGAGCGTCAGTCGTTAACATTGATGACGAAGCAATTCCTGTGAACCTGCTCAGTGTGCGTGAGCTCGATGTGCTGAAACGTCTAGCCTTGGGTTTCAGCCCCAAGGAAATCGGTTTTGAGTTAGGCCTTTCTGATAAAACGATCCATGCTCACAAAAATACCATTCGTCAAAAATTAGGCCTCAGGCGGCAGAGTGACATTATCAGAGCGGCGTTTTCTGCTGGCGTGGTCAATGTGCGCGATCTCGTGGGGTAGTGGCCTCTTTAGGTAAGATTTTTGCGTTTGCCGTTGATCTTATTGACTCATTGTATAGTGGCGGCCCCCGTCTTTTGCGGTTTTAGCGATGCGTTGATCGCAGTTGCAGTAACGATAGAAACTCCTCTCGAGTTCGGGCATCGGATCTAAATGTTCCTAGCATCGCGGATGTCTTGGTCACCGAATTTTGCTTTTGAACGCCTCGCATCATCATGCACATGTGTTCGGCTTCAATGATAACTCCAACTCCCTGAGCGCCTGTCACCTGCTTAATGCTGTTTGCGATCTGAACTGTGAGTTGTTCCTGTATCTGAAGCCTGCGGGCGAACATATCGACAACCCGCGCCACCTTGGAAAGGCCCAAGACCTTTCCCTCTGGCAGGTACGCTACATGACAACGCCCGATGAAGGGGAGTAGGTGGTGTTCACAGAGCGAATAGAGCTCAATGTTTTGCACGAGCACCATCTCGCTAGAATCAGAGGGAAATAGGGCGTCATTTACGACATTCGACAGTTCTTGGTCGTAACCCTGAGTTAAAAACTCAAAGGCTTTGGCTGCGCGCTTGGGCGTATCGACCAAGCCTGGACGCTCCGGGTTCTCACCAATGTGCTCAATAATACTTCGCCAATACGCTTCCATAGGGCCTCCAAAATTTCAGGCGCGATGTTAGCATGCGCAGCTCATAATGTTACTAGGGCAGTCAGTTGGCGACCTTCCGAGAAATTCTGATTACTACGGAGTCACGGCTTGAGGCAGGAGACCTGCACTTCGGTCATGGCTATCTCGATGCCCATGATGAGGCGGTTGCGCTGGTGCTCGCGGCAGAGGGGCTGGATCCGCTAACGGGTTCTGAGATTCTTGACTTGGATGTGTCCCCAGAAGGGCTAGAAAAACTGCAAGGATTTTTGCGGCAGCGCTTGGAGGATCGACTTCCCACTGCCTACATTATTGGTTACGCGGCTTTGGGTGCGCTCACGTTCTGGTGCGATGACCGCGCGTTAGTGCCCAGATCCCCGCTCATGTCAGTGATTCACGAGGGCTATAGCCCCTGGTTTGACCACTCTGTACCCAAGCGAATTGTGGATGTTTGTTGTGGTGGGGGTAGTTTAGGGTTGTTAGCAGCCTACCACTCTCCCGAAACGTCTGTTTTATTGTTAGATATCGATAATCGAGCCTTAGCGTTGGCTGAAGCCAATCGGCGCACTCAGGCATTGCCAAATACTCTGTGCGTGCAGGCAAATCTACTGGCGACACTGGCCCCTGAGTCGGTGGACATCATTTTAGCTAACCCCCCCTATGTCGATGCTGAGGACATGGCTAATCTGCCAAGGGAGTTTCATCATGAGCCCCGAATCGCGCTGGCGGCAGGGGACGATGGTCTTGATTTAGTACACGAACTCCTACGACAAGCTGTATACGTTTTATCGCCCGAGGGCGTGTTATTTTTAGAAGTGGGAAACAGCGCCCCAGCACTCATAGCCAGTTATCCAGATATTGCCTTTACATGGCTCGAATTAGCCAGTGGTGGGCATGGTGTATGTGTGGTTTCAGCGAGCGAACTGAAGGCTTCGATTGATCTCACGGATAGTGGGTCTTCACAGGTATAATGCGCCAAGGAGGCTGAGCTATGTCAGGTAATACACTTGGAAAATTATTTACGGTAACGACTTTTGGAGAGAGCCATGGTGCCGCTCTGGGGGCCGTTATCGATGGCTGCCCGCCCGGATTGTCATTAACCACGGCTGACTTGCAGGTAGATTTAGATCGTCGTAAGCCTGGCCAATCACGCTTCACCACGCAGCGTCGCGAAGCCGATGAGGTCGAGATTTTGTCAGGAGTGTTCGAAGGTAGAACAACAGGGACCTCGATAGGCCTTGTAATTCGCAACACGGATCAGCGCTCTAAAGACTACAGCAAGATCAAAGAAACCTTCAGACCTGCCCACGCTGATTACACGTACCAACAAAAGTACGGCGTGCGCGATTATCGAGGAGGAGGGCGTTCGTCAGCTCGTGAAACTGCAATGCGTGTCGCAGCCGGCGCAATTGCAAAAAAGTGGCTGGCGCTTCAGGGTGTTTCTGTTCGGGGTCACCTGGCGCAGCTGGGCCCTATTATCCCTGAGGCATTAGACTGGAACGTTGTCGAAACCAACCCCTTCTTTTGCGGCGATGCTGCGATTATCCCAGAGCTTGAGCAGTTTATGCAGGCCCTCAATAAATCGGGAGATTCGATCGGTGCGCGCGTTACGGTTGTTGCCGATGGTTTGCCGCCGGGCTTGGGAGAACCTATTTTTGATCGCCTCGATGCCGAAATTGCCAGTGCACTTATGGGTATAAACGCCGTCAAAGGCGTGGAGATTGGCGCTGGTTTCAACGTAGTTGAACAACGCGGATCTGAACATCGAGATGCGCTTACACCCGGGGGGTTCACCAGCAACAATGCCGGAGGTGTGCTTGGTGGCATCTCATCGGGTCAGCCCCTGATCGCCAGCATCGCTCTGAAGCCTACCTCGAGTATTAGAATTCCTGGCGACAGTATTGATCTTGCCGGAAACGCTACCGAGGTCATCACCACAGGGCGACATGATCCTTGCGTGGGAATTCGTGCTGTTCCCATTGCTGAGGCTATGGTCGCGCTGGTTTTAATGGATCATTGGCTACGTCATCGAGGGCAAAATGCGGATGTTGAATCGTTGACGCCAGTAATCCCCGGGGCGGCTACCTCTGGGATCCCTGAGTAACTGTGAAGCCGTATTTTTGGGATAAACGCCTTAGACGACGTGTAAGAACTTCACTGTTAGCAGTCGTAGCCACGGGCGCTTTATTTTGGGGCGCAATCGACATTGTTGGTGTTCCGGCCAGCAATATGTTCCGGCTGGTGCTCGAGAGTATCTTGGTGATTGGCATCGTTATTGCGCTCGCAGCGCTCGCGGGTTGGTTGTTGCACCGGTGGCGAAACCAATCCCCCGACTAGCTGATGTCGCGTGGCAAAGCGATTACACTTCTCTCAGAACAGAGTTCATGACGGCCCGGTGCGCAAGAGCTCCTGATAGGCCGGAGCGAAATGTTTCCTCAATGGGAGTACCGTAACCCCGTGACAAGTGCAAAAATATTGCTCTATCTACGATTACAGAACGACCTTAAAAGCAGATAGACTCATCAACAGAAAGAGGGATATTTCTGTTGCCTCGAACCCAAAGGAATAATCGATGAAATTGATCAAGTTCACTTTTCTCATAAGCGCGCTGGCACTTACCTCTTTAGCAAACGCCGAGCTTAACTGGGATACCGCATTAACAGGTACCCATCGCAGCGAGGGTAACGCTGCGCGAAATGCAGCGAGGCATCCCAAAGAAACTCTGCAGTTTTTCGGACTGACCCCCGGCATGACCGTGATGGAAGTTGCCCCGGGTGGCGGGTGGTATACCGAGGTGCTAGCGGTTTTGCTGCGTGATCAAGGCACTTATCTGGCGGCGCATGGCACGCCTAACGGCGGTGCTTATACGCGACGTTCTCTGGGGGGCTTTCTTCGCAAGTTAGGCGAAAATAATGATGTTTACGGCGATGTTGTGGTCACTGAACTGCAGCCGCCTGCGGCGTTAGTGCCTGCCGAGCCAGGTACCGTAGACCTTGCTGTGGCGTTCCGAAACGTCCATTCGTGGATGCGCGCTGATCAGGTGGAAACCTACTTTTCAGCAATTTTTGACGCGGTGAAGCCCGGTGGGGTTTTCGGTTTGGTCCAGCACAGAGCTAAGCCAGGCACTCCTTTGGATGTCATGCGTAAAACTGCCTACGTCACCGAGGAACAGGTGATTGAATACGCTGAGCTTGCGGGCTTTGAGTTAGATGCGCGCAGTGAGATAAACGCCAATTCTCGAGATACCAAGGATTATCCCGGTGGTGTTTGGACGTTACCGCCGAGTTTGAGTGGCGATGAGGCCGATCGTGAAAAATATTTGGCCATTGGCGAGAGCGACCGCATGACACTGCGGTTTCGAAAACCGAACTCTTGAGCGCGTATCGTGATAACGCGCATCGCTCTCGGCTGATTGAGGACGATCAAAAATCGCCGCTGAAACCCGAGCCAGCAGTGATAGATGCCGTTGGGTTGAAGTGTCCAGAGCCTGTTATGCTTTTGCACAACGCGATTCGCAAGGCCGCACCTGCTGGGTATGTGCGGTTAAATGCGACGGATCCTTCCACTCAACGGGATGTCCCCCAGTTCTGCAAATTTTTAGAGCACGAACTTGTGGACAGTAGCGTCGATGACGCCAGTGGTGTTTACACCTTTCTTATCAAGAAGCAGATGTCCTAGGCTTTAGGTGAATGCGTTCATGGCAATGGGGCTCGATGCGCGATGTATTGAGGGCGTGTTTTCAAGGGCCTTTGCTGCAGAATTTAATACTCGGCTGGTGGGTGGGGCCGACGAACCGCTTTATCAGCCCCCCACGTCGGGCGCACCGGCTGAAATTTACTATTGCAGGGATTATGCACGCAGCGCGCTCCATGAGGTGGCTCACTGGTGTGTGGCTGGTTCACGCCGCCGGCGCTTTAGCGACTATGGTTATTGGTATACCGCCGATGGCCGCGATACTCAGCAGCAAGCGGCTTTCTTTTGTGTAGAAGCCAAGCCTCAAGCTCTTGAGAGTTTTTTTTGCGCTGCAGCGGGCATAGCATTTGCACCAAGTCTCGACAATTTAAGTCTAGAAATTCCAGCAGCCATGCTGGAGCAGTTTCAGAATCAGCTGCGTCGGGAGCAGGCGCGGTTTAACAATCACGGGTTGCCCTTTCGGGCCGCGCGCTTCGCTCAGGCGCTGCGCAAGGCGCGAGCATAGAGTGCTAAAGCATGGGATACCGGATTGTTGCAGATGAAAACATACAGATCACACCTGAGTTGCTGTCGCTTAGCACGAGCCTGAAAACCCTCGCTGGCAGAGAGATTAACCCCAGTCATTTGGTGGATGCTGACGTGCTACTGGTGCGATCAGTAACTCAGGTAACCCCGGCGCTTCTAGGGCAGTCGTCGGTGGTGTTTGTCGGCTCGGCTACTGCGGGTGTCGAACATGTGGACACCGAGTATCTTAAATCTCGGGACATTCAATTTTCAGCGGCCCCAGGTGCAAACGCCAACGCAGTCACCGAGTACGTATGTTCAGTTCTAGCGGCTCGGGGGCGTCTTGCAGAGATCCTGATGGGTGCCACTGTCGGAATCGTGGGTTATGGTCATGTAGGTCAGCAGCTTGCTCGCGTTATTTTAGCGCTGGGAGGCAATGTGGCGGTCTGGGACCCATGGGAAACCGTGCCGGCTGACATCAAAAGCCCATCTCTGGAGTTTGTCCTGCAGCAAAATATCGTCACTGTTCACGCGGCACTGCACGGACAAAGCCCTTGGCCTAGCCGAGCTATGATTGATGCGCCTCTTCCTTCGAAAATGCCGGCCGGACAACTCTTTATTAACGCCGCCCGCGGAGAGTTGGTAACAGAAGCTGCGTTGCAGGCATTCGCTGAAAACAGCGCAGACATTGTGCTGGACGTTTGGCCAGATGAGCCGTCAGTGTCCGCGGCTCAACTCGCGATGGTATCTGTGGGCACGGCACACATTGCTGGCTACACCCTTGGTGCAAAAGTCCGGGCTACCAATATGTTGGTCCATGCGCTTACTGGTAAGCGGTTCGGTGGCGAAATTTCTGCAGCTTCGCCCATCGATATGTCCGCGGTTTTAGAGGCGCCGGAACTGCCGGAGGCCGCTTGGCTGACGCGGTTGCTTTTGGCGAGTTATGATCCAAACAACGATTGCGCTGAATTGAGTAAAGTATGTGTGCCGGCGGTCGTGCCGCGTGACTTTGACAGATTGAGACGCAACTACAAATTGCGGCAAGAGTTGCGTGGTCGACCCGTGCTCATGCCGCCGAATTGTTCTGACCGTCTGAATCGCTTGGTTGTTGCCTTGGGTGCATTGCCTATGCGGGCGCAATAGTTCCTATGAAAAAAGAGAGTGGAAGTTTTTATGGCAAACGATGACAAAGCAGTGACCGAGGAAGAGTGGCGCAGCCAGCTGACCGCTGACGAATACACAGTGCTGCGTGAAAAGGGGACTGAGAGAGCCTTTACGGGCGAGTATTGGAATGTTTTCGAGGATGGTATTTACCACTGCCGTGGCTGCGGTGAGGCGCTATTTGAATCGACCAGTAAATTTGACGCAGGTTGCGGGTGGCCAAGTTTCGATCGGGCGGCGAGTGATGTTGCCGTAAAGGAAGATAAAGATATGAGCCACGGAATGGTGCGAACTGAGATCTTGTGTCAGAAATGTGGGGGGCATCTGGGGCACGTGTTTCCTGATGGCCCTACGGAGACCGGTCTACGCTACTGTGTGAACAGTTTGTCGGTGAAGTTGGAGGCCCCTGCAGAATAAAATCTGAGCGCGTAAACTCAGCGATAACAGGATCAAAAAGCGCACCGGTGCCAATCTACTGTGGGCGGCAGTATGACTTCGCGAAGCGCGGAAGGGTGCTTCGCCTGCGGTCTAGGGGGGGGTTGAGAATTTTTGGGCCTTGGCTGCGTCGCTAAGTGCTGGACGTTGTCAGTACGCTTGAAGACATCATGAGGACGGTGTCCTGAGGTTTTCCAGACGCTCGCCCCCTATGGATCCGAGGGCAAAGGTCTAACGGAAAAAGCCATTTTTGGAGCGGGTAACGAGGTTCGAACTCGTGACCTCAACCTTGGCAAGGTTGCGCTCTACCAACTGAGCTACACCCGCTTAAAAATGGCGTCCCCTAGGGGGTTCGAACCCCTGTTACCGCCGTGAAAGGGCAGTGTCCTAGGCCACTAGACGAAGGGGACACGGTCTCTGCAAGAGCAGAGGCGCGAATGTTAGTAGCGTGGACGGGCTGCGTCAAGTAAATGCCTCAAGTTCTGTCGCCTCGCTGCTGGGCTTTGGGTACACTTGGCACACAATATTGCGCTTTCGCGGCCGCGATATGCCTTTTCACCCTACCATCTTGGGAAAAAACATGACTGCGGCACTAAAAATTGAAGGCCTAGAGAAGACCTATGACAATGGGTTTGTGGCACTGCAGGGGATTGACCTCACTGTAGAGCCGGGAGACTTTTTTGCATTGTTAGGGCCCAATGGTGCCGGGAAGTCGACCACCATTGGTATTATTTCGTCTTTAGTTGCGAAATCTGCTGGCAAGGTTTGTGTTCACGGGGTCGATATAGATCGCAATTTTCCCCTCGCTAAAACACACCTTGGCATTGTCCCTCAGGAATTTAATTTCAACGTCTTTGAAAAAGTTGAAGACATACTCACCAATCAGGCGGGCTACTACGGCATCCCTCGCATAGAGGCGTTGCGTCGCACTGAACATTTTTTAGACCGACTAGGTTTGACTGAAAAGCGAGACACCCGGGCTAGGATGTTGTCAGGCGGCATGAAGCGGCGGCTAATGATAGCCCGAGCACTCATCCACAGCCCTAAATTGCTTATTCTTGACGAGCCCACTGCCGGCGTAGATATCGAAATGCGGCGTTCCATGTATGATTTTTTAAGAGAGATCAACGCTTCGGGTACCACCATTATTTTAACGACACACTACTTAGAGGAGGCTGAAGCACTGTGTCGCAATATGGCGATCATTAACCACGGGAAAATAGTGACCAATCGCTCCATAAAAGACTTATTGAGGGATTTGCATAAAGAGGTCTTTCTTCTCGATTGTGCAGGGCAGTTAAGCAGTGAATTAACTGTGCCAGGCTTTGATCTGGAGGTGCTTGACGATCATACGGTGCAGGTGGCCATCGAAAAAGGACAAAATCTAGCAGAAGTCTTTGCAGCGCTGCATGAAAAACAGGTGTCGGTTGTGAGTATGCGTAACGAAGCTAATCGACTGGAACAGATGTTCGTTAATTTGTTGGAGCAAACGGCATGAATCGGTACGAGCAATATGTTGCCTTCATGACCATTATGCGAAAAGAGATCCGTCGGTATCTTCGAATTTGGTCTCAGACGTTGCTTCCAAGCGCTATTACCATGTCGCTGTACTACGTGATTTTTGGAAATTTAATTGGCTCTCGTATTGGTACCATGGGGGGCTTTTCTTACATGGAGTTCGTGGTGCCGGGTTTGATTATGATGGCCATTGTGACTAACTCCTACGCTAATGTGGTTGCCTCGTTCTTCGGCGCAAAATTTAATAATAGCGTTGAAGAGCTGCTGGTTTCTCCTATTCCTCCCTACATCATATTGTGTGGCTACGTCGCTGGGGGTGTTAGCCGTGGCATACTGGTCGCAGTGATTGTCACCGCCGTTTCGTTGTTTTTCACGCGCCTTCCAATTTACAGCCCATTGCTTGTGATTCTTGTTGTTGCTCTTACCTCAATACTGTTTTCATTGTTGGGGTTTATCAACGCGGTGTTTGCTAATACCTTTGATGACATCAACATCGTGCCCACTTTTGTTCTGACGCCGTTGACTTATTTAGGGGGCGTTTTTTACTCGCTAGATCTATTGCCCGATTTTTGGGCCGCCGTCTCCCAGGCTAATCCGTTGGTTTATGTTGTTAGCGCTTTCCGCTTCGGTATGCTTGGCGTCAGCGACGTCAGCATTGCCTTTGCGATTGGCATGATTTTACTCTGCGTGCTTGCAGCATTTAGTTACTCGTTGCACCTGCTGCGAACCGGCAAGCGTCTGAGGACTTAATGCTATGGGCGGTGCGTTGGGAAATAAAATCGAGGCGCCAAAGCTTTATTCGCCTAGAATTTTAGAACCCATTTCACGGCGAGAAGGGCGCGATGCCTTAGGTATCAGCCAAACGGATATGTTTGGTTACGATTGCTGGCACCTTTACGAGCTGTCTTGGTTGAATACACAGAAGCAACCACAGCACGGCACCGGGGTGTTGGTCGTGGATGCGGCCTCACCAGCGACGATTGAGTCAAAGTCCTTAAAATTGTATCTCAACAGCCTAAACTTCCACTGTTTTGAGTCGCAAGCAGAGGCTTGTGACGTTATATGTCGCGATATTGGGCGCGTCACTGGATCCAAAGTTACTTTGACGATGCTGCCCCCGACTGGATTGGCAGCCATCACCCGAGAGCCCGAGGGGTTTTTACTCGAGGCCAGCGTGCAAGCAGCGGGTAGTAGCCTTGTCGAAGGTTCCTGGTGCGACGCCGATGGCGACATAGTCAAACAAACGCTGGTTTCTCACCGATTACGCTCACTCTGCCCAGTCACCGCGCAACCCGATTGGGGAACCCTAGTGATTGAGTACAGTGGGCTGCCCATAAATCTTGACCAATTACTTGCCTTTGTGGAGTCCTTTAGAGAGCACCAAGAATTTCATGAGCAGTGTGTGGAACGTTGTTTTAACGTGCTGATGCAACGGACTCGTGCGCAGTCCTTAACGGTGTCGGCTTTTTATCAACGTCGAGGTGGAATTGACATAACACCGGTAAGATCGAACGGGCCGCTTTTGCCTGAATATTGGCGTATGGGTCGTCAATGAGAGGCCCGCTTGTCTTTGGGTGTTTGTTGTTAATTTTAGCGCTGGAGGCAGGTGCACAGAAGCTGGGTACAACCCCCGGATATACTGAGTATGAAATTAAGGCGGCGTTTACTCTGCACTTGATGAGTTTCATTAGCTGGCCCCATAGTGAGCAGCCAACTAGTTTATGTGTAGTTGATGAAAACGGGGTATATGGTGCGCTTGAGGTGTTGCTCAACACACGTAAAGCTAAGGACATCACCCTCAAGCGTTTGTTAAATACACAAGACGTAGAGCCGTGTGACTTATTGTTTTTGGGCAAGGATGTAGAGCTCCCAGCGCTTAATCACACGCAGCCCCTACTCACAGTAGGCGAGAGAACCGGCTTTGCGGAAGCTGGTGGAATGGTGGAACTGAGCCGCCGTGCGGGTCGCGTCGAGTTAATTATTAATGAATCTGAATTGCAGCACGCAGGTTTCTCTGCGAGCAGCCGTCTGATGTCTTTAGCGACAATAGTTACGCCCGGAGTAGTGCGGCCATGACTCAGCGACTCGATCGACGCGTGTCTGTGCTGATGGTTACCATCACCACTGTTGTGACTGTTTTCGTGATATTTATTAGCTTGGGCTTGGCTTTCAGGGCTGCAATGGCAGAGACCTATGAGCTTAAGGTTATTCAGACGCGCGTTCTTGGCAGTAATCTAACCGCTGCGCTCGCCTTTAAGGATGAGGCAGCTGCAACTGACGTGCTGGAAACCTTGGAAAACGCTCGTGACATTGTATTAGCACGTATTTTGATGAGTGATGATCAGGTATTCGCCGAGTACAGAAACGACAAAGGGCAGTTTGCGGAGATTCTAGAAGCGACTGACCCCTTGGTGAGCCTCGCCAAAGAAAGATTTGTATCCAGGATTCACCAGCCAGTGATCTGGCAAGGCACTGAGTTGGGCGTTCTTGAGATTTGGGTGGAGACACTACCCTCGGAGGACCTAGTTAGGGACACGCTGCTCATAGCGTCTTTGGCAATACTATTGGCGGCGCTGCTAGCCTTCTTATTAGCGCGACGGCTTGGGAGGCGTGTTCTCCAGCCGGTAAGAGAGCTCTCTACTTTAATGGTGGATATGACGACTCGAGAGGATTACGCCGGGCGGTTTAAGGACTCCAGCATTAAAGAGATTAATACTTTGGGAGAAAGCTTTAATAGCATGCTATTAGCTATTGAAGACCGCGAAAACTCACTGCAGCAGGCGATTAAGGCGCTTGAGGTTGCGAGGGATGAGGCGCAGCATAACGCAGACACCAAAACCTCATTCCTTGCAAATATGTCCCATGAAATACGGACACCTATGAACGGGGTTGTGGGAATGGTTTCGCTCATTAAGGAGACCCAGCTATCAGAACGCCAGCGCGTATATTTTGACACCATAGAAAAATCTGCAGCAGGTTTGCTGGTTGTTATAGACGACATTCTCGACTTCACAAAGCTCGAGTCGGGGCATCTCAAAATAAGGCGAGTGCCCTTCGCTTTGGACGATTTGCTGAGTACCCTCAGCACTATTTTTGAAATTCAAGCGAATAGCAAAGGGCTTGAATTTCAATTAGATACGGCCGACGGACTTCCAAATCGCGTGATAGGCGATCCCGCACGATTGCGGCAGTTGCTGATGAACTTGATCGGGAATGCTATAAAGTTCACCGACGAGGGGTCAGTGAAGTTGGTCGTTACACCTATTGCAAAAGATGGCGCGTCCTTAATGCGGTTCGAGGTGATCGACACTGGCATTGGAATTTCAGAGGATGAGCAGTCAGGGATTTTTAACGAGTTCTATCAAGTTGATCTGACCTCAACACGCGCTTATGGCGGTACAGGTTTGGGTTTGGCGATATGTCGAGAGCTCGCGCAGCTGATGGAAGGTGCTATTTCCTTTCAGAGCAGTAAGGGTAAGGGTTCTTGTTTTTGCCTTGAGTTGCCGTTACCCGCAGACCAGCTAAACCCTTTTGCCCAGCCAACGCCCGTTGAATCAACAAACGACCGGAACCCATTTAGGGCAGCTCTTTCAGGAGGGGCGGGTGAAACTGCTCCGACCACCTCAAGGAAAGTTGATCACCAGTCACCTTCGTCCTTGACCTTTCTAAGGGTATTGGTTGTTGATGATTCGGAGGTTAATCGGTTTATTCTTTGTGAATTACTGGCAACTTTAGGTATTAAAGCAGCTGTTGCTTGCAATGGTGAGGAAGCGGTAGCCGCATTCAACCGAACCCCTCTGGATGTTATTCTCATGGACATTCAAATGCCGGTGATGGATGGCGTGGTTGCTACCGCCGCGATTCAACAGCTACAGGCAGAACAAAGCTTGAATCCAGACTGCATTATTGTTGGCGTGTCAGCTCATGCGATGAGTGGTGATCGAGAGAAATATCTCGCTTCAGGCATGGCCGACTATTTGACGAAACCAATTGACAGAAAAAATCTGGAGAGCTGTTTGAGTGCGCTGGCAAAGGAGCTTCGGGGAGACATACACCTATGGCGCTAGCTATGAAGAAGGCACATCGGGTACATGAAGGCTGCCTACGGGTAACTTTTATCCGGGCTTTGATACTGCCACTGGTGTGTGCGAGTTACGGTGCATGGAGCCAAACAGTGCCCTCGGACTTGGTCGATGTCTCAATAGAGGACCTGTTCGCGGCTAACGTAGTTACGGAAAATGCCAGAGCCAGTGACCAGAGGAAATGGTATCTGGCGTATCGGTATGGTCGCGCGGAGTTTGATGAATATCGCTCGGGTACGCGTAAGTTGAGCTACGAGGATGTTTTGTGGTCTGGCTCAGCAGAACAGCGTCTAGGAAGTAACTATCCTGTTGTGCCCACTAAAATTCAGCAGGAAGTGCACAGCGTATTGCTGGGCTATCAGTACTCCCAGTCGCTATCTGCGCGGGTGTCAATTCCTTTTATAAAACAAAGCACCGACCATGTGTCCATTGTCCCAGGCTATGACGAGTTCAATATCAGTTCTGACGGTTTCGGCGATGTCCTCGCGGTGGTTGACTACGAGTTGTCCCGCTCAGTAAACAGCGCTTGGCATGGGGTGTTTGGCTTGAGTATTCCGACGGGTTCCATAGATGAAGAGGGCGATACCCCAAGAGCACCGGGTGACCAGCAGCTGCCCTACACAATGCAGATCGGTTCGGGCACTTGGGACTTGCCTCTTGGGATCACCTACAAAAAATATGGACAGCACTTCAGCGGTGGCTCCGACATGTTAGCGGTCATCCGAACTGGAGATAACGATCGCGACTACCACTTGGGACACAAGTTTACATGGGGGGGCTGGGTGAGCTTCACCGGAGGAGAGCTGCTTGAGCCCGGCGTACGCTTTAGTTACCGATGGCAGGGGGAAATATCTGGTGAGGATCTTAGCTTACGTGTGCCAAACCCGACGTACCCATACCCGGCTCCTGTCGTAGACCCGACAGCTTTTGGTGGCCAGCAGCTTGATCTTGCGGTCTACGTAGATGTTAAGGTCGCACCCCGCTGGAACCTGCGCGTTGAGTACGGCCAGCCCCTATGGCTAGACTTGAACGGGCCCCAATCCGCAGAAAAGTACCAGTTCAGCTTGGGTGTTAGCACCGTCTTTTAAACTGTAGTTTTGAAGCAGGGCGGATGACTGTGATACTCTCCGCGCCTTCGGAGAAGTGGCCGAGTGGTCGAAGGCGCACGCCTGGAAAGTGTGTATACGGCAACGTATCGAGGGTTCGAATCCCTCCTTCTCCGCCATTCAAAAATATGCCTCCCTTGTGGAGGTATTTTTTTGGATGAATGAAAATGAGCTAGACGAGAATCCTTGGTTCGATAAAGCGTGACGGAAGGAGCGTTTTAGACGGTATCTTTCGAGATACCGTCCCGCAGGGGTGAAAATAGGCCTAAGGCTGTTTAAATCAATCTCTCTTTCGTACCCCTTTTTGTTAGCTCCAGTGTTGCACTGGTTTCTGTCCGGTAGCCGTGGCCAAGTGGCGTAGGTTCCCTAGGAGGCATTTCCTTTGTGCTGGGGTCTACATCTGACCGAAGTAATCGTTACCTATCCTCCAGTTGGGTCTGCGTAATTCTTGGTGCAAAAGAGCGCTGGTGTTTGACGTTATCCCAAATTGACAGTCGCTCTAATTGGCTTCAACCAGTCCACGCAAAGCTCATGCGCTTTCATCGATAGCGCCATAGACAATATTTCGGATCTGACCTCGGAAGTTGAACGTTGAGGACGGTATGAGCTGAGTCATAAAAATGACGAAAAGCTCTTCTGCGGGGTCGACCCAGAAGTGCGTCGATGCATAGCCCCCCCAATAAAAATCGCCCTCGCCAACGGTACCAGACGCCACCGCGTCTATTGTCGACGCAAAACCCAAACCGAAACCCACGCCCTCGTTACTAGTCTCAGAGAAACCGCCTACTGCCATCTGAGCGAGACTCTTGGTGCCTAGATGGTTTTGCGTCATGAGTTTTAGGGTATTGCGACCGATGAGTTGCAGACCATTATAGTTTCCGTTGCCTACAAGCATGGTGCAAAATTTAGCGTAGTCTTCCATGGTGCTCACTAGACCGCCCGCGCCGGAGGGTCCTGTCGGTCGATATCGGTAAGGGCTTTCAAGAGGATCATCTTGAAGTTGCAAACGCTTGTCTGCTCCTCGTACATAGCACGCGGCAAATCGAGATAGCGCGGAGTCAGGAACACAGAAATCAGTGTCGTGCATCTCAAGGGGCTCAAAAAGGTGTTTTTTGAGAAACTCATCGAAAGGTTGTCCTGATATTTGTTCCACCAGATAGCCACAAATGTCAGTTGCTAAAGAGTAACTCCATCGAGTGCCTGGTTCATACAGCAAGGGCACCGACCCCAATTTTTCTGCCAAACTTTCTAATGTGTCAGAGCCTGTTCTGGTGACCCCCGCCCGTTGATAGGCTGCATCGACCGGTAGTTCCATACCCGGCAGCAGCCCACCGTAGGTGAGCCCCGCTGTGTGCGATAACAAATGTTGAATGGTCATTGCAGTTTTCGGCGGGCGTGTAGTCATGGCTTCACCGCTGCCTTCTACCCATACGCGCTGCGCTGACCACGAGGGTATAAATTTGGCAACAGGGTCGCTTAGCTGAAATCGGCCTTCTTCAAAAAGCATCATTAGGGCAATGGAGGTGATAGGTTTGGTCATCGAGTAAATGCGAAAGATTGTGTCGTCGCGCATTGGTAACTTGCGCTCAAGATCCATGAGTCCCAGGGTTAAAGAGCTCGCAACACAGCCTCTTCGAGCCACCAATAAACGGCATCCGGGTATTTTTTGCGGTGTGATGTAGTGTTCCTGTAAGTGGATTCGCAGCCGATCCAGCTTGTTTTTTGAGAATCCGGCGCCTGTGGGGTTAGTTTCCATAACTCATGGGACCTCAGGTTTGTTGGCGATTGGGTCAAAGGGCTTTCGATCGGGCAACAGATTACACTATGCGTCGCGGTTTCGATCGCCCCCAATGTGGGTGCGTATATCAGTTGCTGTCGGCATCGGGCCTGCGGGTCACCAGTTGGGCGATGACACGTTCTAGACATAATCTACAGTTGAGTATTTTGTATGGGTGCGTTTGCTTGATGAACATTGGATA
Source organism: Luminiphilus sp. nBUS_16 (assembly GCF_051201645.1). Taxonomy (GTDB): domain Bacteria; phylum Pseudomonadota; class Gammaproteobacteria; order Pseudomonadales; family Halieaceae; genus Luminiphilus. The sequence goes on from NZ_CP179205.1 coordinate 1,705,982, forward strand.
ATCAGTCTGGAGTTTTTTGTTTTGGAATCACCGTGTTTTTAGGCCGTCGCTTTTTTTATTTTTTTCTATTTGCCGGGTTGCCTTTGGCTACGCTTGGGTCCAACGCCGCGGTGTCCGGTTCTGTAAAAGTCAAAGCTCCTAGCGTCTCTTACGGTATGGCATCGTGTCAGATCGCCATGGCACGCCCGGTAAACCAGCCGTCATCATTGCCCAGCGCCTTTCAATTGGTGACCTGGAATATAGAAAAGGGCAACGACCCTCGATGGCTGGAGGACTTAACAGTTTATCAATCGCCACCTGAGCTCATGTTGCTCCAAGAGGCATATACCCCCAGCCCCTTTGAGCACTTGATGGGGACTGTGCTCCACGAGAGTTTCGCAAAAGGCTACAGAGCGGGGCATCTGCAGACGGGAGTGTTGTCGGTTTCCAGCGCAACACCTCAACTTCATTGTGCCCTGACGGCCTATGAACCTTGGTTGTCGACGCCGAAAGCGACTTCGGTGACTCGGTACGGTTTTGCTAAAAGCGAGCAAACTTTGCTCGTGGTTAACGCACACATGGTGAACTTTGAGTGGGGTGTGACGGGGTTTAGTGATCAATGGGCACAGATTGAGCAGGTACTGCAAAGGCACGAGGGTCCTTTGATCGTTGCTGGCGATTTCAATACATGGAGTCCAAGGCGCTTAGAGCTATTGGAGGGCGTCAAAGCGCGGCACAAGCTTAACAGTGTTTCCTTTACGCCCGATCGGCGAACCACTTTTTTCGGGTCGCCCTTAGATCACGTACTTGTTCGCCAGTTAACAGCGACGCATTCTCACGTTCTTGCGTCTGGTAAATCAGACCACAACAGTCTCTGGGTCAATCTTCGGTTGAAGTAAGTCGGTCATAGTCAACCGACAAGGCAATTAATAGCTACAAGATCTAGACAGCGGCAATGTACGTAACAACCTCGCCGTACTTCATAACCAGTACGGGAGGGGAAGCAAAATGCAAAGGAACATAAGCGGACTTGAGCGGGTGCTCAGGCTCTGTCTCGGATTAGGAATTTGTGCAGCTGTGCTCGTGCTCGGGCATACGAACTTGGCAGATAGCGCACTGCTGCTTGTGGGGTTTTTTCTGGTTCTCAACGGCCTCACGGCGCGCTGTTACTTATGGCGTTGGCTAGGCATTAACAGCTTGCGCAGGGCTGGGGGGTGTTCGATCAGTCCCAACGATCGGTCTGAAGCTTGAACGCTTTGCTCAGCATTTAGTGCCGCGCGCCAAACCCTGCAGCGGTTGGTCGGCGGCTACCGGCAAGACTCAGCCCGACTGTTTTTGAAGATCGGGCAGTAGGTGGCGCGCGGCCATAACAAAACACGCAGTGCCACTGAGGCCCATCAACAGCGCGCACATCATGGCGTAGCGCAGGTTGTTGTCTCCGAATATGCCAACAAAACTGTCACTAAGAAGCCCGACGATAACAGGGCCTAAGCCCAGTCCAATCATATTCAAGATGAAAAAGAGAACCGCTGAGGCCATGGCCCGCATCGCGGGGGAGACCAATGACTGGCACATGGCAATGCTTGGCCCTAAATACAATGAATTAAGAATATTGGCTGGAAATAGAACCAACAAAAGAAGCGTGGCATCATCGCTGAGGATGGCGTAGGCCATCGGAATCACCGCAAGACAATTTCCGATAATTGGAATCCAAACATACCAGCGCTTGTCATTTCGACCCCATCGATCCGCCAAAAAGCCCCCCATAAAGGTGCCAATAGCACCGGCTACGCCTGACACTAACCCAAGGGCAAAACCTACCTCAGCGACAGAAAACCCGTGACTCCTCATTAAATATGAAGGGTAGAAGTTGCCGTTGCCATAGGCTACGAACGAGGTCATAGAGCAGCCGAAAGCAATCCACCAAAAGGACCGCCGTTGTTTTAGCGTGCTCATGGTCGTTTTGAGACTGGACTTTTTGACAGTTTGCCCAAGGTCCCAGCGACCCCTCAGCGGCTCGCGAACTAAAATGAGAACGATGAGCGCGAAGAAAAGACCAGGAATGCCCACGATGAAAAAAGCATTACGCCAGCCAAACGTCTCCGCAATGTAGCCTCCCCCTGCAAAACCAAAAAGAATGCCTAAATAAATTCCTGCGGTGTAAAACGACAGGGCGGTCCCACGCTTTTCGGGGGGGAAATAATCGCTAATCATTGAGTGAGCGGGTGGCGACCCTCCGGCCTCTCCCAGTCCTACGCCTAGCCTTGCAAGAACGAGCTGACTATAGCTGCCGACCATTCCTGACAGTGCGGTCATGCCACTCCACAAGGCTAGGGAGCCCGCAATAATGTTTCTGCGATTAGAGCGGTCTGCAAGCCAAGCAATGGGTATTCCTGCACACACATAGATAAGGGCAAAACTGAAGCCTGTAAGCAGTCCCAGTTGGGCGTCGGATAAACTCAATTCAGCCTTAATGGGCTCTTGCAAAATGACAAGAATTTGTCGGTCGATAAAGTTAAAGGTGTAGACAATCGTGAGCACCACGAGAACCAGCCATCGATATCGATGTTCCTTTACATCTTGGTCGGTTTTTAACGAATCAGTCATCATTTGGTCTCGTGACAGAAGGTTGGCGGAGGGTTAGCCAAAATAGGGAGTTAACTATGTGTGCGTGACGGCGGTGCAGTGGAATTCACCATCACCCGAACATCATTTCACAGTCACCCTTGTTGACCAAGTTCAAAATAATATGGGGCCAGTCGTGGCTGCGTGGCAAAACCGGCTCGTGGTATCCTTTACCCATGTCAAATTCGAAACTCACCCACCTTGATGAAGCGGGCCATGCCAGCATGGTAAATGTGGGCATGAAACCCGACACTGAGCGCTGCGCTACAGCAACCGGCAAGGTCCGTATGGAGGCATCCACACTTGATTCGATCTTGGAGGGAACTTTGCCCAAGGGCGATGTTTTTGCGGTTGCGCGCATCGCTGGCATTCAGGCGGCCAAACAGTGCTCTAACCTGATTCCCCTGTGCCATTTATTGTTGCTAAACAGTGTCCAAGTGGCTTTGGAGCCAGACCCAGAGCTACCGGGCGTTCAAATTTCAGCGACCTGCCGAGTCAACGGTAAAACTGGCGTTGAGATGGAGGCGCTGACCGCGGTATCTGTTGCAGCACTCACGCTTTATGACATGTGCAAGGCCGTGGACCGTGGGATGACCATCGAGGACATTCAGGTAGAAAGCAAAGCGGGGGGCGCCAGCGGAACGTGGCAAAGAGGTGATACATGCTGACGGTGCGATTTTTTTCTTTGATCCGTGAAGCGCTCGATTGCGAAGAACTAGAAGTGGCGCATCACGCCGAATTACAAACCCTTGAGGACCTCAAGGGGAGCTTAGCCAGTACGGGTGGTGAGTTATGGCGGGAAACGTTGTACCAACCCAATGTGGTGCATGCACTCAATCAACGAGTGGTCAATACGGACCATGTGTTGGCAGACGGTGACGAGGTGGCTTTTTTTCCACCCATGACCGGCGGTTGATATGAGCGTTCTGGTGCAAGCGACGCCATTTTCGACAGAGGTACAGCAGGAAATTTTGTTTGCCGACACCTTTGGTGCTGGCTTGGTCACATTCACAGGGTATTTGCGGGATTTTAGCGAACAGGGTGCCATTGAAGCTTTAGAGCTCGAACATTACCCCGGCATGACCGAACGCGTTCTCGAGGAGTTGGGGGCGGCCGCTGCCCACCGGTTTGGTCTGCGGGGGTGGCGCATTGTGCATCGCTATGGACGAATTCAGCAGCAAGACCCTATCGTTTGGGTCGGGGTGCTTGCGGACCATCGCTCTGAGGCCTTTGCGGGCTGTCAGTTTATAATGGACACGTTAAAAACTAAGGCACCATTTTGGAAAAGAGAATATATGTGCGATGGGCGTGTAATTTGGGTGCGAGCCAAATCGGAAGACAGCGAGCGGGAGAAGTCTTGGCAGGAGAGTGGCCATGAGTAGCACTGACTTTCGCAATGCCCTAGGAGCATTTACCACTGGTGTGTGCCTCATTACAGTAAATGACGCCCAATCTGGGGCGCTAGCCCTCACAGCCAACTCTTTCAGCTCACTCTCACTCGACCCGCCACTGGTGTTGTGGAATATACAAAACGACTCTGATTGCTTCAGGGAGTACACCGATTGCCCGTATTTTGGTATTTCGATTTTGTGCGCAGACCAGCAAGCGCTGTCTGGCCGCTACGCCCGCAAAGACAATCACAGCATTGTGCAAGAGGACTTTGTTTTCGACGAATACAACGTACCGTTGCTAGAGCGTGCTGTTGCTCGATTCAGCTGCAAGCGTTTTCAACTCATAGAGGCGGGCGATCATCATATTGTGATTGGTGAAGTTGTAGCTTTCGACGCTGAAGACGAGGCTCCGCTGTTATTCAGTCGCGGCTCCTACGGCCAGTTGGCCACCCGAACCGATTAAGGACTCCCAGTGAAATTCTGCCCAGATTGTGGTGCGCCCACGGAACGTCGGATTCCCGAAGACGATGACAGAGAGCGAGACATTTGCTCCGGTTGCAACACCATTCATTATCACAACCCCAAAGTTATTGTAGGTTGTATTCCCGAACACGAAGGGCAAATTCTTATGTGCAAGAGAGCCATTGAGCCGCGTTATGGCCTGTGGACTCTGCCCGCTGGGTTTATGGAAAACGGAGAGACCACTGCTGAAGGTGCCGCCCGAGAGACATGGGAAGAGGCGGCAGCTGTCGCAACGCAGCCCACGCTTTATCGTATTTTTGATGTGCCCCACATTAATCAGGTTTACATGTTTTACCGATGTGGTGTCGAAGGTGGGCGTTACGGTGTGGGTCCAGAGAGTTTGGAAACTGAGCTGGTGTCACCTGCCAATATTCGGTGGGATGAATTAGCATTTCCTGTCGTTAGGGAGTTGCTCAGGGAATTTATTGAGGATAGCCACAGTGGCGATTTTCCCGTGCGCCACAGTGTTATCAGTCTCGGTCGTGGTTGAGCAGCGTTCGTGAATATCCATAGGCAGCGTCACGCATTTTTTTAACCATAGAAGGGCTTCTACGATGACATTCCCCAAAGTTGGCAATTTAGCTCCAACCTTTACTCTGCCGGATCAAGAGGGCGTTCAGGTTAAGCTGAAAGATTTCCGCGATCAAAAGAACGTGGTGGTATATTTCTATCCTAAGGCTATGACGCCGGGGTGTACGATTCAAGCTGCCGGATTGCGCGACAGTGCCGCCGCGCTGTCAAAGCGAAACACTGTTGTTCTTGGTATCAGTCCGGATTCGAGCACTCGGTTGGCGAAATTTTCTGAGCGGGACAGTCTCAACTTCACACTTCTTGCGGATGAGGACCATGGGGTTGCTGATAAGTACGGAGCCTGGGGACCCAAAAAATTTATGGGAAGGGAGTTTGACGGAATACTCCGAACCACCTTTATTGTTGGCAAGGATGGTCGTTTGAAAGCTGTGCTTGATAAGTTCAAGACGAAGAGCCATCACGAGGACCTGTTGGCGGCTCTGGACGGCTTATCCCTAGACTAATCAACCACTAATTGGGGATGAGTAATCCCCCGTTTCCATGTTGACTTTGATATTCTAGCGTCCCCAAGCGAGTAGTTAGTAGCGGCACTCATGCGAATCATTACCTGTAATACAAACGGCATACGTGCAGCGCAACGCAAAGGTTTTTTTACCTGGTTGTCCCAGCAGAATGCCGATGTTGTATGCATTCAGGAAACGAAGGCCCAGATCCACCAACTCGATCCCGCAGTATTCTCGCCAGAGGGCTATCACTGTACCTACAATGACGCGCAGCGTCCTGGGTACAGCGGCACGGCTGTTTTTAGTCGGGTAAAGCCTAAAAAATTGGTGACAGAATTGGGTTGGGAGCCCATGGACTCTCAAGGTCGCTACTTGCAGGTAGATTTCAAGGGCTTAAGTGTTATCTCGCTTTATGTGCCTTCGGGCTCCAACGGAGATGAGGCTCAGAACCGTAAAGAAATTTTCATGGAAAAGTTTTTGCCACATCTCCAAGCGTTAAAGCGCAAGCGGCGAGAATTTGTTATCTGCGGCGACTGGAATATTTGTCATCGCGCGATTGACCTGAAAAACTGGCGCGCTAACAGAAAGAATTCAGGATTTTTACCTCACGAGCGCGCATGGTTGGATCAGGTTTTTGACGAGGTCGGCTGGGTCGATGTGTTTCGCCGTATTAACCCGGATCCAGATCAGTACACCTGGTGGTCTAATCGCGGCCAGGCTTGGGCTAAGAACGTAGGCTGGCGCCTCGATTACATGCTGTGTACACCCGGCGTGGCGGCCACGGCAGCGTCGGCGAGTATTTATAGGGATGAGCGATTTTCCGATCACGCCCCGCTTATTATAGATTTCGATACTGACGTTGAAGCATGACGACAGCATCCAGCACTCTTTCATTCAACGACATCGTCATTAGGAGATAAACATGTTCATATCAAGCGCCTACGCCCAATCTGGCGGGCCGGCACCGGCCGGTGGTGAGATTATGCAGATAGGGTTTTTGGTCGTTTTATTTGCGTTGTTTTATTTTTTGGCCATTCGGCCACAACGTAAGCGACAAAAAGAACACACAGAGATGATCTCTGCCCTTAAAAAGGGCGACGAGGTGGCGATGTCTTCGGGCATGCTGGGTAAGGTTACGGCACTTGACGAAAACTATCTGACTCTCGGGGTGTCTGGTGGTTTAGAGCTAAAATTTCAGCGACTGCATGTCAATGCGATTTTGCCGAAAGGCACGCTCAAGTCTGTAGGCACCGAGTAAACTCTCATCGCATCGCTACATTACCCTGAGAGGTTGGCGCTAGCGCAGCTGCCTACACCGCTAGAATTTTTGCCCCGAGCAAGTGCTGCTTGGGGTTGTGGCAAGCGCCTCTGGATAAAACGTGACGATCTCTCAGGTTCGACGCTAACGGGTAACAAGGTCCGCAAACTGGAATTTATTGCGGGGTTCGCGCAGGCCCAAAATTTGGACACGCTTATTACCTGTGGTGGCCTGCAGAGTAACCATGCTCGCGCGACTGCCAATGTGTGTGCGAAGTTGGGTTGGCACTGCGAGCTCGTTTTACGAGGTCGTCACCCCGTCAGCGAGGGCAATACCTTACTCGATCAGCTGTTTGGCGCAGAGGTCACCGCGGTGGACCCCCGCCAATATACCGAAGATCTAGAGGGCATCCTGCAACGCTGTGCGGAATATCATCGTAGTCAGGGAAGACGACCACTGATCATCCCAACCGGGGGCAGCAACGGCTTGGGAATTTGGGGATATGTCGCCGGGGCGGAAGAGCTGGTTGCCAATATGGACGCGGCAAACATCGACGAGGCGACTGTTGTCACCGCGACAGGGTCGGGGGGTACGCAAGCAGGCCTGACGTTAGGTATGGCACTGTTTAAGCCCGAGTGTCCCGTTTGGGGTTTCGCGGTTTGTGATGATGCTCAGTATTTCACCACGAAGGTCAATCAAGACATCGCGGAGGCGCAGGAGATATGGCCCGCGCTAGCTTGTGATAACCCCCAGATTAATACCAATGATGCTCATATTGGACCGGGGTACGGTCGAGCAACTGAACCTGTTTACGAGCGCATAGCAGCCCTCGCGAGCCTGGAAGGTATCGTTCTCGATCCTGTGTACACCGGCAAAGCTTTTCATGGTCTGTGTGAAGAGCTTGCTCGCGGGGCGTTTGCGAGTGCGAAAGACATAATATTTGTGCACACCGGAGGTATATACGGCATATTCCCCCACGGTGAGCAATTAGCTGCGGCGGTCAATCACAACACTTCGACGCTCAAATAACGAGAGGCATCTGCTTTGGAATCGATCATTACTCAAATCAATGCGGTGGCCTGGGGCCCCGGCATGCTGATTTTGTTACTGGGGACCGGGGTTTTTCTCACCTTGGGACTGGGCTTTATGACGCTACGCCGCATTCCTACCGCATTCCGTTTGCTATTTGGTGGGGGAGCGGGGCAAGGCAGCGGTGACATCGCACCTTTTCGCGCGCTAATGACGTCCCTCTCTGCAACGATAGGCACCGGTAACATTGCCGGTGTGGCCACAGCGATCGCGCTGGGCGGTCCGGGGGCCCTGTTTTGGATGTGGATAACCGCGCTTTTTGGCTTGGCCACCAAATTTGCTGAGGGCGTTTTAGCCGTCGAGTACCGGGAGCGTGATGCCTTGGGTGGGTACAGCGGTGGTCCCATGTATTACATTAGAAACGGTCTGGGGCCGCGTTATAAATTTCTGGCGACGGCTTTTGCGCTGTTTGGCGCTATGGCGGGTTTTGGGCTGGCCAACACGGTGCAATCTAACTCAGTAGCACAAGTCTTGGGAGATAACTTGGGAATACCCTGGCAGGCGACCGGTATCGTTTTAATGGTGGTTGTGGGCAGCGTGATTTTGGGGGGCATACAACGCATTGCGCTGATCGCCGGGGCGGTTGTTCCAAGCATGGCTATCGCGTACGTCTTAATGAGTATCATTGTGATAGCGATGCATATCGAACAAGTGCCTGCAGCTTTTGAAACGATTTTTAACTCGGCGTTTAATGGCGCATCAGCAGCAGGTGGATTCGCAGGTGCAACCGTTTGGGCGGCGATTCGCTTTGGTGTTGCCCGGGGTGTGTTTTCCAATGAGGCGGGGTTGGGTAGCGCGCCCATTGCCCACGCTGCAGCAAAGACCAATGAACCGGTGGAGCAGGGCATGATTGCGATGCTGGGAACTTTCATCGATACCTTGATCGTCTGTACCATGACAGGGTTGGTGATTGTGCTTACCGGGGTATTTGAAACCGGCGAGTCAGGGGCTTCTCTCACGGCAATGGCGTTCGCAGAGAGCTTCCCCGGAGGTGAGTGGGTTGTGACGTTGGGCGTCATTTTGTTCGCCACGACAACAATGATCGGATGGTCATTTTATGGTGAGCGCTGCGTTGTTTATTTAGTGGGCACCCGAGGCATCTTGCCTTTTCGTATTCTCTGGGTCGCCGCAATTCCAGTCGGTGCCGGCTTAAACCTTGGGATAGTCTGGCTCATTGCGGATACTTTAAATGCGTTCATGGCTATTCCGAATCTCGTTGGACTTCTGCTCTTGTCACCCGTAGTGTTTCGGCTGTCACGAGCGTATTTTTCCGGGGAAAGAAGAACCCCGGCATCAGCTAGCGGAGGTTAATTTGGCGTCTCCGGCCGTTCCTGCAAACTTGGTCATCGCGATTTCATCGCGAGCACTGTTCGATCTGGACACCGCGCATCAGGTTTTTGAGGAGCGGGGGCTAGCGGCTTATTCCCAATACCAAATCGACAACGAGCAAGTCCCACTCAACCCGGGCACTGCGTTTGGTGTCGTGCGTAAACTATTAGCGCTCAACGATAATCTTAGCGACGCTATGAGAGTGGAGGTCGTATTGTTGTCCCGCAACAGTGCCGACACGGGGTTGCGTGTATTTAACTCGATAGAGCATTACCAATTGCCTATTACGCGAGCGGTTTTCAGCGGAGGCGAGGCGCCTTGGCGCTATATCGTGCCGTTTGGTTGCCAGCTCTTTTTGTCGGCCGAACCCGATGACGTGCGGAAAGCGCTTGAAAATCAAGTCGCAGCTGCCACGCTGATTTCAGGTCAGGCTTCAGATAATGAAAACCGGCAGTTGCGGTTTGCCTTCGATGGGGACGCTGTCTTGTTCTCTGATGAGGCTGAGCAGGTCTACAAACGCGATGGTCTGGAGGCTTTTACTGCTAGCGAGCGGGCCGCGCGCCATGAGCCCTTGCAGGGTGGCCCCTTCAAACAATTTCTGGCCGCGCTGCAACAATTGCAGCAGGCTTTTCCCGTCGATGAAGCGCCCATTCGTACAGCCTTGGTGACCGCGCGCTCAGCGCCTGCCCATGAACGCGTCATTCGCACGCTTCGAGCTTGGGATATCCGTATCGATGAATCAATCTTTCTGGGGGGGCTTGATAAGACAGAGTTTTTGAAGGCCTACCAAGCGGACGTATTTTTTGACGATCAGCAAACGCATTGCGACCGAGCAGCGGGCCATATCACCACAGGCCACGTTCCACACGGCGTTGCGAACCCCCGGTAGCGAATTTTTGCATAAAATGCATAAAAAACTCCAATTTTATGTCTAAAACGCTGGCCCCGAGCCCCAACTGGCGGTACTTTTCAAGCGTGTCCGAGTTCGGGGTGATAATTTGAAACTGCAACAATTGCGCTATATCTGGGAGGTCGCTCATCACGACCTCAATGTTTCTGCGACCGCACAGAGCCTGTTTACTTCTCAGCCGGGCATCAGCAAACAAATACGCTTGCTGGAAGATGAACTCGGCGTCGAAATTTTCGCGCGCAGTGGCAAACATCTGACGCACATCACGCCGGCCGGAGAGGTCATCCTCGAACTGGCGGGAGAAATGCTGAGGAAATCAGATGCCATCAAACGCGTAGCGCAGGAATTCTCAGACGAAACAAGTGGCACTCTGTCGATAGCAACCACGCACACGCAGGCGCGTTATGTATTGCCGCCCATCATCAAAGATTTCATGACGGGCTACCCTAATGTGTCGCTACAGATGCAGCAGGGCACTCCACCCCAGATCGCAGAGATGGCCGCTGAAGGCAGCGTGGATTTTGCGATTGCGACCGAGGCACTGCAGCAATTTAGTAGTCTAGTGCTCCTGCCTTGTTATCGCTGGAATCGTTGTATTGTGGTGCCGAAAGGGCATCCGCTGACACAGGTGGAACACTTAACCCTCGAGGCAGTGGCAGAGAACCCGATAGTTACCTACACCTTTGGGTTTACAGGCCGATCAAAGCTTGATGATGCATTTAAAAGTCGAGGCCTAGTACCGCGGGTTGTTTTTACGGCAGTTGACTCAGATGTTATCAAGACCTACGTAAGACTTGGTTTGGGGATCGGTATCATTGCGGGTCTTGCCCATGATGAAACTCTCGATAATGACCTGGTTAAACTCAACGTCGACCATCTTTTTGCCAGTAGTGTGACCAGCCTTGCTTTCCGCAAGGGATCATTTTTGCGCGGCTACATGTACGACTTTATCTTAGCCCTAGCTCCGCACTTAACACGGGATATCGTGGTGGAAGCCCTCTCTAGGTCAAACCCTGTCGAACGAGAAGCGTTATACAGTCACATTGAACTGCCAACCTATTAAGAGTCCAGAGCGCGCATAAAGCTAGAGACCTTGTCCAAGGTCTCCGCGTACTCGTCTTCGGGTACTGAGTCCCACGTGATTCCACCACCGCCCCAGCAATACAGCACACCATCAATAGCCTCTAGGGTTCTAATTGCGATACTGGATTCCAGCCACCCATCAGCGGTCATGGCAAAAACACTCCCGCAATAAACACCCCTAGGCTTGTCTTCGAGAGATTTTATAATCTCTACCGAACGCTTCTTGGGCGCACCAGTAATAGAGCCTCCTGGAGAGGCGGCGATTAATGCTGCCCCCGGCCGAACTTCCGTTTTAAGTCTGCCCTCGATTCGACTTACTAGATGGTGGACATTGTCGTAGCTGTATAGCTCGCAAAGTTCCGTGACCTCAACGGTGCCCGTTTGGCAGATTTTACCTAGATCATTACGGAGCAAATCTACGATCATTATGTTTTCCGCACGATCTTTAACGGAGCTCAACAGGGCGTTTGCGGAGGCCTTATCTTGGACAGGATCCGAGAAGCGGGGGCGGGTGCCTTTGATTGGCTGGGAGCGGATGTAGCCGGCATCGACGCTTAAAAATCGCTCGGGGGACTGTGAGATCACCGCGTGATTTGTTCCCAGCTTGAGAAAGGCAGCGTAATCGCCGGGGGCGACATCCCTTAATTTTTCGTAAATGCCATATTCTGATCCGCGATAGCGACACTGAAAACGCTGCGCGATGTTGGCCTGATAGCAATCACCTGCGGCAATTAGGGACCTTACTGAGCCCACCATCTCTTCGTATTTTTCGCGCGAGATATCTGGGGTAAACCTATGTTCTATAACATATTTAAGGTTTACATCTTGAGCGTCGCTTTGAAGCCTTTTTGTTAGAACCGCGTCAATTTCTGCCGTGAGGCTTGGATCCTTGACAAGCCAGGCGCGCTGCTCGAAATGATCCTGCAGCACATACCAAGAGTATATTGCGACAGAAGCTGGTTTTAAGGGCTCCCCGAATACCCCAAGCGCCCCTGTGGAGGCTGTTTCGAAATCAATAAAGCCAATGGCGATACGTGAGGTACCAGGAGGGCTTGCGTCGAGGTCTGCTTCGATAGCGCCCATCCAATCGGCGGCATTGCCGCCGAAATCAGCAACGTCAAAGTATCGATCTGGCAGTGCAGTGACGATGTCGTAGCGACCGCTGTCGGTGTCGCGTTTACGACTGTCGAGCATCGCGAAGCCATCTAAGTCGGCAAAACGACGACTCCAGACGGTTACATCATCCGAATAGGGTATTGGATGGCAATGTGTACTACGAATTTTCAAGGATTTTGATGACCCTTTCCCAACAAATTGACACAATACTGCTCTTAAACGTAAGTTACGAGCGCGCGCTTTCGGAGCGCCACACATCGGGTGCCCTGCGGGATCCCACTGTAGCTTAGCCGCGCCAACAAACCATCAGGATATAGAATTTCCATGACCGATAAAGGCAAGCGGGAGAACCCTACAGACGTTGGGATCATAGAGATACCCCACGCGACGCTAATCAATCCACTTCGGCGCAATGAGGCCATTAAAGCCGCCAGCATTGAACGCTACGAGCAAACTCTTGAGCGGGGCAAAGAGCTGCAAAGGCGGCCCTACGAGGCGGCTGGTCAACGCAGCATTCAGCGTCAGCATCTGAAGAATCGAATGACCGTGTGGGAGCGGGTCCAGTATTTGGCAGACTCTGCGCCACAAGTTCTCTATCAGAATTGGGGACCAAATCTCGACGGGGCCTCCCTAGTTACAGCGATCATCCAGATCGATGGTCGTGATGTTGCCATTTACGGGCACGATTTCACCGTGCGCGCGGGTTCGATGGATGCGACGAATGGCAAAAAATTGGCCCGACTTTTTGAGTTGGCTGCCAAACGCGGTATCCCCTTAATTGGCCTCAACGACTCTGCAGGCGCATACATTCCTGCTGGGGTTGGGGGTCTCGATGGTTATGCCGATGCGTTTACGGCTTTGAGAAAGGTTAGTGGGGTCGTCCCCAGCATTATGTGTATGTTTGGTTTCAACGCCGGGGGAGGCAGCTATCTTCCGCGCCAGGGCAGTTTTCTTATTCAACCTAAGGATACGTTTTTTGGGTTGACCGGACCTGGGGTGGTTAAATCTGTGCTTGGTGAGGACATCACCCCCGAAGAGTTAGGCGGGCCAAATGTTCACAGTCAAACGGGTGTCACCGATTTTGTTGTAGACGATGAGGTGTCGGCACTGCAAAAGGTACGGGAGATTTTAAAATACATTCCTGACTCAAGTGCTGCAGCGCCTCAATTCAAACCCACAACTGATCCAGCGGCGCGTTCTACCGTTGATATCGATATTCTTTTGCGCAAGGCATTTAACTCACCAACCGGCTTCAATACACCGGTCGACATTACAATTTTGATCCAACAGCTTTGTGATCACGGTGACTTCCTTGAGGTGCAGGCTGAACGCGCCCGAAATACGATTACCGCATTTGGACGGATGGCAGGAAACGTGGTCGGCTTTGTGGCCAATAACTCGGCGGTCGCCTCGGGGCAAATTGATATTGACGCCGCCTACAAAAACGCGCGATTCATTCGATTTTGCAACCTCTACAACATTCCCGTGATGTTTTTAGAGGACACCACGGGCTTTCTTCCCGGTCGTGAACAGGAGCATCGGGGTATTGTCCAAGCTGGGCGAGCAATGCTCGACGCGATTGTTGATTTGCGAACGCCACGATTTCTGGTTCTGGTTCGTAATGCCTTTGGTGGGGCTTACGCGTCCTACAACAACTATCCGACCGGGGCGGATTTTGTCGTGGCCTTACCGACGACTCGCGTTGCCGTTATGGGACCTGCGGGTGTGGAGTATGTTTATAAAGATGAGCTGCGGAAAATTCGTGGTGAGGCCGCCGCTCGTATTGAGGCTGAGAAAACAGCACAAAGCCAACAGGGGCTCAGCGATGACGAAGCTCAGGCGGCTGCCCAAGATTTGGTCGATTCCTGGGTCCGTGCCGAAGAAGCTGAGCTAGCGTCACGCTACGAGCGCGAAATCATGAACCCTGAAGAGGCATTAAGCCTGGGCTCCGTGTCGCAGATCGTTATGCCCGCAGATCTAAGGCAGGTACTTACAGATCATTTGTCTTTTTGCCTACGGCATTACGAACCCTCGGCGCTGCAAGATGTGCAACGCGAATTCCATTGATAACGGTCACAGGAAGCCTAAGCGTGTCTAACGAACACTATCTCAGCAACCCATTGGTTCACCAAGATCGGCAATTGGGGAACAGTGATTCCGCGTGGATTCAGCGTTTCGATTGCAGCGGGATGCGTCCGCTGATTATTTGCCGAGGTCCAATTCGGAAGGAGGCCATTGACGTTTTTTCTGAAATGGGCATTCACCATTTCGGAATATTGCTGTCAGAAAAAGATTCGATTGTGTATCCGAGAGCCCTTGCTCCTGAGCTCAGAGTGCTCACGGACTCCAGTCGTATTCACCGTGTCCCGGATTACACCGGCGCCAGCAAAGAGGAACGTCTTCAGCGCATCGCTGATATTATTGCAATTGCAAAGAGCGGTGACTACAACGCCGTGTTCGCGGGCTACGGCTTCATGGCAGAAGACGAAACAATGGTCGCGGCAATGGAAGATGCTGGGCTCAACTTTATCGGCCCCTGTTCGAGAACCGTTCATGACGCCGGCTTAAAAGACGAGGCCAAAAGAACGGCGCTGAAGGCTGGTGTCTCAGTAACGCCCGGCATTGACAATGGCACGGCGCTCACGCTGTTGAAAAAGTATCCCGACAAAGGAGCTCTGCAAGCGTTAGCGGAGGCTGAGGGCCTGAACGTTCCTGCGTCAGCCTTTGATACTGAGGCACTAGAGACGCTCGCCGATATCATTCTTACCGCGGGCTATAAAAAGGGCGTTGACCTTTATACCGTTGAAGAGCTCTCAGAAACACTCACTGATGCGGTGCGTAAAATCAATGCGCAATACCCCAAGAATCGAGTGCGTCTCAAGGCGATAGGCGGAGGTGGTGGCAAAGGTCAAAGAATCGTTGCCCTAGGTGAGGCAGAACGAACCCCAGAGCTGGTTCGGGAAATTCTCGCCGAAGTGAAAACTACCGGGGTCGGTGACAATAAAAACGTTTTGGTAGAGCTCAATATTGAGACCACACGACATCAGGAAATTCAGGTCATCGGAAATGGCGATTGGTGCATCACTTTGGGCGGCAGAGACTGTTCACTACAAATGCACGAGCAAAAATTGTTGGAGGTGTCAGTCACCCGTGAGAGCCTAATTCAAGCTGCGGAGGCCGCTGAGCGTGCTCACCAAACGGAGGCGACAGCAGTCTTGAGACAAGATCTTGAAACCCTCGATACGATGGAGGCTGAGGCGGCGCTCTTTGGCTCAGCGGTTGGTCTAGACTCGGTTTCAACGTTTGAGTGTATCGTGGATCGGGATCGGCATTTTTTCATGGAGATGAATACCCGCATTCAAGTTGAACACCGGGTCAGTGAACTCTGCTATGCCATGCGATTTGAGAATCCAGAGGATCCCAACGATGCCTTCGTGGTCAATTCGCTGGTTGAGGCCATGGTCTTACTTGCTGCTCACGGCCCTCGACTACCTAAACCAAGCCGGGTCGCCCGATATGCTGACAGCGTAGAAGCACGACTTAACGCAACAAACGATGCACTCCAACCCAGTGCAGGCGGTCAAATTCAACATTGGTCAGACGCTATTGATGGTGAGATTCGTGATGATCAGGGAATCAGCCTGCACAACCCCGACACTGACGTGTTCATGGATTACACCCTAGCAGGGGCGTACGACTCCAACATTGCTCTGCTGTTAACGGTTGGGGAGAACCGAAACTCTTGCTACCAAAATATGGCTGAGGTCCTACGCCAGACAACGATGCGAGGGCCTGATCTCAACACCAACCTTAGTTTTCATTATGGTTTGGTCAACTGGTTTCTGGGGAATGAAATTAACGCTCGTCCCACCACGAAATTTATCGTGCCTTACCTTACGGCGGTTGGGGAATTGGCAAAGGAAGCGCAGCGCGTTGATATCGAAGCAGCATGGACGTTGTTATGCAGGCAACGAATCGGCGAAGCCTCACAAGAGCATCAGGCGGCTTTGCAAGACGTCTTGCAAAGCAAACAGTCGCTATTGTTGCGCCCAATCAAGCTGCTTTTAGATTCGCCGCACTTGTTGTCCGGCTGGCTCAGCGTCAACGGGGGCGCTTTTCAGCGCGACGGTGATCATATTAGCTGGGCGGAAAATCCAATCGATCTCCTATCGGATACCTATCATTTTTTAAAAATGGACTGGTCGGTGGGGGCCGCCGCGGCCCATGTCATTTGGGATCATGACCATAAAACCTTGTCTGAAGCTGAGGATTTTTATCGCGATTTGGGTCAACAGCTGGGGGTAGAGAATTGGCACGATTTAACCTCGCTGCTCAACGCCTCGGAATGTGAAGGAAAGAGTACCGACGAATGGTCAGCGATTGTCGCTGCGCATCGTGGTTTCCAGGCGGGTATGGAAATATTGGAGCTGCTCCCCGCTATGGCGCGGTTTACCGGGTTTTATGAGCTGGGTGTAAATACAGACCTTAGCATCGCCATTCCGGATCGCCTGTTGGATGAAACACATCAAGCCAAAATGGCGAAGGTGCTCGCGCCCCCGCCAGTCGCAAAATCCAATGAAATTGTTGCGGTCAGTGGCGGCATGTTTTACGGCCGCGAAGCTCCTGATGCGCCGCTTTATGTGCAAGCTGGGGATCATTTTGAAGCCGGCGAGCCTGTCTACATTGTCGAAGTCATGAAAATGTTCAACAAAGTTTACGCGCCCTTTGCAGGGGTTGTTGATGAGGTTCTGATCGAGGGCGACGGCGTCATTATTAGCAAAGGTCAGCCTTTGTTTAAGGTAACACCTGATGAGAAAGTTGAGATCGAGCCTGAACATGTTGTAGCAGAGCGTCGCAAGAAACACACCCGCGAGCTCATGAAAATGTTTCTTTAAATTGGAGTGCCGCTTTGATTACCAGTCTTGACCATATCGCTATTGCTGTTCCCGACCTCAATGCCGCGATCGAGCGCTTTATGGGGGATTTCGGCCTCAGCTTTGACGGTACTGATGACGTTTTAGCGGCACAAACTAAGACGGCGTTTTTTAGCTTACCGCCTACTCATATTGAGCTGGTACACCCATTAGATGGCGCGGGGCCGATAGCTAAGTACCTAGAAAAACGCGGTGGCGGTATACACCACCTTTGCTTTAGATCCGATGATATTGACGCCGACGTAGCGCGCCTCAAAGACAAGGGGTACCAGTTTCTTAGCGATGAACCATCTCCGGGAGCACACGGTGCAAGGGTTATCTTTATTCACCCAAAGAGCTGTGACGGTGTTCTTATTGAACTCAGCCAGCCTGGTAGTGATCCAGCAGGGGACGAAGCATGAGTAAAATTTACGATCCCGAAAAGGCGAATCTCGAGACTTGGTCGCAGCTTGTTGCGAAACAGAGCAAGGGGCTGGGTCCAGACGACTTTACCTGGCAAACCCCCGAGGGAATTCCACTAAAAACCCTGTATACCGCAGCAGACCTAAAAGACCTGCCGCTTACCGACACCTTGCCGGGCATCTCCCCTTATATTCGTGGTCCGATGGCAACCATGTATGCAGGACGCCGATGGACGATCAGGCAATACGCGGGTTTTTCTACGGCAGAGGAATCCAATGCGTTTTACCGTCGCGCCCTAGCGGGTGGTGGCCAAGGTGTGTCAGTCGCTTTTGATTTGGCAACTCACCGTGGCTATGACTCTGACCATCCACGTGTAACGGGGGATGTGGGTAAGGCGGGTGTGGCCGTCGATTCTGTCGAGGACATGAAGATCCTTTTTGATGGCATACCTTTGGATCAGGTCTCGGTATCTATGACCATGAACGGCGCTGTGTTGCCGGTACTGGCAGGGTACATAGTGGCTGCCGAAGAGCAGGGAGTTCCTCAAGACCAGCTCTCGGGAACTATCCAAAATGACATACTCAAAGAGTTTATGGTTCGAAATACCTACATCTATCCCCCCGCGCCGAGCATGCGAATCATTGGCGACATCATTGCTCACTGTTCAAGGAGCATGCCCCGATTCAACACCATTTCCATTTCCGGCTATCACATGCAGGAAGCAGGGGCGAATGCAGCACTTGAGATGGCCTACACCTTGGCAGATGGCAAAGAATATATTCGAACCGCGCTAGCTGCCGGGCTCAACATTGACGACTTTGCTCCGCGCCTGTCGTTTTTCTGGGGCGTAGGCATGGACTTCTATATGGAGATCGCCAAGATGCGGGCTGCTCGTCTGTTGTGGGCCGAGATTGTCGCGGAGTTTGAACCCCAAAATCCCAAGAGCTCAATGTTGCGAACCCACAGCCAGACGTCGGGCTGGTCGCTGACTGAGCAAGACCCTTATAACAACATTGTTAGAACGACCGTTGAGGCCATGGCGGCGGTTTTTGGGGGCACCCAGTCACTGCACACCAACGCGCTCGACGAGGCTATTGCGCTGCCTTCTGAGTTTGCAGCCCGCATTGCGCGCAACACGCAGCTTATACTGCAGGAGGAGACCGGAATAGGGCAGGTTGTCGACCCCTGGGGAGGCTCCTACATGATGGAAGCGCTCACTGCAGAGATGGCGGACAAGGGTCGAGAGCTGATCGCAGAAATCGACGACTTAGGCGGCATGGCGAAAGCCATAGAAAGCGGCGTGCCCAAGCTGCGCATTGAAGAGGCCGCGGCAAGCAAGCAGGCCCGGATTGATCGTGGTGAGGACGTCATTGTTGGCGTGAACAAGTATCAAAATGACGCCAAGGACGAAATTGATGTCCTAGAAATTGATGATGGGCAGGTACGTGATGCTCAGCTGAGTCGTCTTGCCGCGATAAAAGCGTCTCGAGATGACGCGGCGGTAATGGCATCCCTCGAGGCCTTGACCGAGGCGGCCAAGTCGGGGGAAGGTAACCTGCTAGAGCTTACAATCGAGGCAAAACGAAGGCGTGCCACGGTGGGTGAAATTTCAGATGCACTAGAAACGGTATACGGGCGTTTCGTGGCGCAAGCGCAAACAGTTTCAGGTGTTTATGGGGCAGCGTACGCTGATGACAGCGACTGGAGAGCCATTATCTCAGACATCGACAGCTTCATTGAGCAGCACGGACGCCGACCTAGAATGTTAGTCGCAAAAATGGGACAAGACGGTCATGATCGCGGCGCTAAAGTCATAGCCACGGCGTTTGCGGATGTCGGTTTTGACGTCGATTTGTCTCCTATGTTTGCAACTCCGGAAGAAGTTGCTCGACAAGCCATAGAAAATGATGTGCATGCAGTGGGGGCATCAAGTCTTGCTGCAGGTCATAAAACACTGGTGCCTCAGCTGATCGAAGCCTTGCGCGCACAAGGAGCGGAAGACATTGTTGTCATTGCGGGCGGTGTCATACCCCAGCAAGATTACGCTTTTCTCAGGGAACAGGGGGTTGAGCTCATTTTTGGCCCTGGTACGCCAATACCAGAGGCCGCCAGAGCTGTTTTGGACGCTGTTAACGCGCAAAAACCCAGATGACATCAAAGCCAAGAGGCATTGATGTCGCTGGGATCCTTGCGGGACAGCGCCGAGCTTTAGCAAAGGCCATAACGCTGGTTGAAAGTCAGCGCGAGGACGATCGCGAATCGAGCCAACGCTTACTGAATTCACTGCTACCTCAAACTGGCAATAGCATTCGAATCGGTATCACCGGAGTGCCGGGGGTGGGTAAATCAACCTTCATCGAAGCCTTTGGCCTTCACCTGGTGCGTCAGGGACATCGTGTTGCGGTGTTAGCCGTCGACCCAAGTTCACCTCTCGCCGGCGGATCAATACTGGGGGATAAAACTCGGATGGAAGCCTTGTCCCGCGAGGACAATGCCTACATCAGGCCCTCGCCTGCCGGCAGCGCTTTAGGGGGAGTAGCACTAAAAACACGAGAGTCGATGTTGCTTTGCGAGGCCGCTGGTTATGACGTCATCATTGTGGAGACCGTTGGTGTCGGCCAGTCGGAGCACCAAGTAGCTGGTATGGTCGATTTTTTTCTATTGTTGATGCTTCCGGGTGGTGGTGATGAATTACAGGGCATCAAAAAAGGCATCCTCGAACTCGCAGATACGATCGTCATTAACAAAGCCGACGGCGATAGTGCTGCGACTGCGCGAATGACGCGCCAGCATTATGCGAGCGCCATGTCATTACTCAAACACCCCACCAGCTGGCAACCAAAAGTTTTGAGCTGCTCCGCCCTCAACAATGAAGGTGTAGATGACATTTGGACGCTCATTAACGAGTTTCGTACGCAGGCTGAGCCGTATCAAGGCATCGAGAAAAAACGCTCACATCAAAACTTGGCATGGATGCAGCAACTGGTCGATGAACTGCTAAGGATGGGGTTAAGCCGTCATTCTGGTGTACGGGCAGCGCTGCCGGACCTTGAGCAACAGGTGCAGAATTCTGTGATTACACCCCTGGCTGCGGCCATGGAGGTCATGCGCATCAGTCAGCTCTCATGAGCGTTCAGCGCGCTGTGCGAACGGCAGCCGCAACATTACCCCGTGGGGGATTGGCCCCCGGGAGTAATCATGGGAATGCCGCCTATCAGCCTGCTCTGTTTAGCCGCAGGTCAAACTGCTTGCATAAGGATGTCAAAAATTGAGACTGCTTAACGGTTTAAAACTTTTACCTCTGGTGATGCTCGCCGGACTCTGCCTCGGGTGTTCAGAGGACAAAGCCGTAGTCGTCGAGGACTCGAAAGACCGCCGAATTGTACGGTTCGACGTGGCCTCCGCAAACGTCTACGTCGTGGAAGAGAATGGTCACCGCCTCATGATCGACGCTGGGAATCCCGGGGATGAAATGCGCTATGAGGCCCTCATGCGGGAATCGGGTATCGATCCCGCAACCATTGACTTTGCGATCTTGACCCACGGACACATTGACCATGCAGGCACAGCAGCTTTTTTCCAAGAGCGCTATGGAATTCAAATCATTGGTGGAGGCGGTGATACACCCATGATCGAAGCTGCGGGGGATGTTGACCTATGCCCCACCTCAATAACTGCCAAGCTGCTGCACATGACGCTCAAGGGCAAGCAGTATCCGGCCTTTCAATTGGATCGAGAGATTAGTGCAACCGGGGGCACCGTTGATCTTGCCGAATTTGGTATGACTGGAACAGTCATACCGCACTCAGGCCATACGCCCGGGTCAATGGTTATCACCATCGGTTCCCATGCCTTTGTGGGTGATTTAATTCGGGGAGGTGTTTTGCGACCTGAGGTGCCGGCCACGCACTTTTTTATGTGTGACCTCGAAGAAAATCAACGCAGAATTGCCGAGATTATGGCGCTGGAGGGAATTCGGCATTGGCATCCTGGGCATTTTGGACCGTTTCCGACTGCCGCCGTTGGTCAATATCTTACCCAGCAGTTGGACGAATGAACGAAAGGCCCGATGTGCTGGCGTCCCCTACTGATCAGCAGGCTTCGTAAAGTCGGTCAAAAATGTCGCCTTTGACAAGGTAGACATCGTTGGGGTCGCTCTCCTTCATAACTAAATAGTCACCGGGTTGGCCTGCGAAGTAACCGGCGTCGTGCCATTTGGTGAACACTTTTGTGGGCTTCTCTGTAGGCGTTGCCAGAACACAGACACGTGAGTTGGCAATGCAGCCCATGGCCCGCTCAAGAATCTCAAAATTTTGCTCGGACGCGTTTAAATAAACCCGAGGTATGTATTCTGCGATAAGGGTTATAGGGGCGTCTGTGGTGTCATAGCTAGCGTCGAATACAGCCCGTTCAATAGGGTAAACCTCACCCTGAATTCCGATCATGATGTACACGTCGTCTGAGGCGAGGATATTCACATCGCCCTCGAGAGTGCGCACTCGAATCTCACTACCCGATTCTGCAAGGGCTAGCGTTGGCACATAACCTAGCGTGACAGGTCTCTTCTGATATCTGGACATAGCCTCAGTATCCAGATTGTGGCTGCGGCTGTTGATAATATCGAAACCCGTAAAATACTGATGCACGCGCTTAAGCAAAAAGGCCTCAGCACTAAGGGTGGGCTCTTTAAGGCGCAGGGCTGATTCCGCTATAAATCCTCCAGCCTTACTGACATGGCCCCCACCTGACCCAACATCAGCAGCGATAAAGGCCGCCATTTCATTGGCCATGACATCCTGAATACAGCTGCGTACCGAGAATTTAATGCCTTGGTTAATTGTATTAAAGACGACGCAACTTGATACGGCGTCAACTTGAATCGCCAGGTCACTAATAAAACCCAGAATGTTCGGGTCACAAGGTTTGACGGCGGTCACTGAATAGTTAAATGCGGCATTGTGGCTTGTGCGTAACAGCGCGAGCCCTGCGGTCTCCATATCCGCTAACGTAATGTTAGCGCTCTTCATTCGATTAATGAGTGAGAGATCTGGCGCTAGTGAATCAAGCATGTCCTTATCAGAAGGATGCCCAATTTCAGACAGGTTGTTGGTGTCTGTGAGCAAGCCATAATACAAGGCGGTCTCGACATTTGCGGGAATCGCATAACTTTTATCCTCGCTTAAAAGCGTCCACACCAGGGTCGCGCAACATCCCAGCTTCGGGTGGATTTCAGAGCGAGGGATATCAAATATCTCTTGGCGGTGATGGTCAATGATAACCACGTTGTCCGGTGTGCCCCGCAGGGGACTGACATTGCCAGCACCAAACTGACAGTCCACTGTAATCAGCAACCCCTCGTTATGCTCGTGAGCAACCTGTTGGAGGGGAATATCTAGTGCATTTATCATTAAGAGCAAATTCGGCTTATCAATCGTATTGGGACCGCTATAAACCAAGGTGACTGACTTCCCCTTTGATAAAAAATAGTCGTACAGCGCAAAACCAGAAGCTATCGCATCGGCATCTGGCGTATCGTGGCATTGAATGACGATAGGAGAGTCGTTGAGCAGGGTGGGGAGTTTTAGTTTTATTGACTCTTTCATGCAGTTTGCCCGTCGCACCTCACTAGAGGTTTGCTCACTAAGATGGAACACCACTATGGTCGGTGCTGCTTTCGTTTTCTTGATCATGGTAAAGCACAGAGCGGATCAGGACTCGTTTTATCCTCGGTAATTTCAGCAACAGCACTCAGGTCGCGGATTTTAAGCGGCGCTTAGGTTCAGTCTTCCCCTAGAAAAATCGACTCGGTCCGATAAAAACTCCCTCGCTGGCACTGTATCCTTGCGGCGCTTGTTGATGCGGCTGCACTGCCCTAGATCCGGGCGGGTTCGAGCTTTAATCATTGCGTTTTTTGAACCCAATTGCCTCTACCCTAGAACGAACATCCGGCGTACCCTTCGCCAATGGCATTTTTACGTTTAGACCGGCTCATCAATCTGCATGACGGATACCGCAAGACACTGAGAGTTGATCACCTTGAGGTGCTGATGGTTCAAGAACGCGGTGAAGTTTTTGTGGTGCAAAGCCGCTGTCCCCACCGCGAATTCCCGCTGGAAAAAGGGTCTGTAAAGGAAGGGGTTATCACTTGCCCCTGGCACAACATGGCATTCGATCTTGGAACCGGCGCTCATTTGGGCGGTGGGTGCGATCGTTTGAAGGTTTATGAACCGGTCTTTCAGGGCAATTTAGTCGGAATCATCGTCTAAAGAGAAGCGGTTTAAGGGCTTCGGCTTGCCAAGGATTTCTAATGGGCTGTGTGCGCCCCCGCGTAAACCCTAGTAATGGTTTTTCAACTCCGAACTCTGTTCGCTCGCATGCCAAAGACGATCAAACACATCAACCCAGCGAGTAACGCTATGGGGATTATCGAGTACTTTTTGCTCTCGCTGTCCTTGCAAAAGAAGCAACACCTGTCGCTGATCTCTGATTACGATGGTTTGATGGTGCCACTCAGGATGGCTCGATAAAACACGCAGTGAAACCGCAGAGGTTAGGCGCCGCGTCAATGCTACAAGCCGATGTCGCTCAAGGTTACTGGGATTGTCGTTGGCAATAAGCAGTCTAATCCGCGGATTCCTGCCTTTGCGAGCCAGCTCCACTATGGCCGAAACGACCTCGTCCTTGTCGAACAGCGCGGGCTCGAGAGCAGGGCTAGCGATATCGATTGATCGGCATGCCGACGTCATTATGCTTGATAGGTTCTCAGAGCTTTCAGCTAACACGTTCGGCAACTCCTGCGTGATGGCCTTATCTTGCGCGCTCCGTGCAGAACCTTTCTGGTGTATTGGGTTTGCCACATTAGCCTCGCGAATTTTTAAACCTTCAACTAGCTTCCACAAGCACGCCACTCATGGCTAAAAAACTCAAAAATTCTGAGTCTACTGACTGGATTTCAGCTGGGGTTATTCGGTCTCCACTACAAATTCGCTCAAGAATGGGCTGTGCAGAGCTAGGGACAGACAGCATCTCTCCATTCGCATAAACGCAACACTGCCCCTCGATAGCATGCCAGGCAACCCGTGCGCCTGTGTGTAGGCACAATGCTTTTGCGTCCTTGCGCGGGGGAGGGGCGCATTCGCCGTGCTCGGTGACAATCTCACCCAGCCATGAGCCGTCATCTAAGGCGCTCAGGGTGTTTTCTATCGCTTCCCTAGCGTTGTTCCAGTGTGCGTGAGTGATTTCTCCTGGCGCAGGTGTCTCGACCACTGAAGCGCGATCCTCTAACAGCAGGTCGGGGTCTATTCGTTCTAGGGCTTTGTCGGTCCAACGGGCAAGCAGTGTCGCAATGGCTGGAGCCCGAAACCCGAGAGAATAGGTCATGCAGGGTGTTTCAGCGATTCCCCAATGCGCCAGACCTGGAGGAACATAGAGCACATCCCCGGCCTCAAGAACATACTCTTCAGACGTATCAAAGTTCTGCAACAAATTGAGGTCTTCATGATTGATTCGAGGGGTGGTTTCATCACACCAATCCCCAAGCCGCCATTTCCTGCGTCCAGTACCCTGAACTAAAAAAACATCGTACCGATCAAAATGCGGTCCAACGCCGCCATTGGAAACAGCGTAACTGACCATGACATCGTCAAAACGCCACTGGGGTAAGAAACGCAAACATTCTTTCAGTGCCGCAACCTCGGGCACCCACTGATCCACACCATTGACGAGTAGCGTCCAATCATCGGAGCGTTGAAAATCAGTGGTGTTCAACGGGCCTCGCTTTAACGCCCAGCCAGATTTTGATTTGCCGATCATGCGGCTATCGGCGTCGTCTTCTAAAGCTAAGCCAGCCAGCTCCTCTGGAGTGAGCGGCGACTGCCAGCTGGGAAGTGCCGCTTTCATGAGTAAAGGCCTGCGTTGCCAGTAGTATTCTAGAAACGCTTTTTCATCGAATTGAAAGGTCAGTAGTGGCTCAGACACGCTCAATTCACTCCGTCAAGGATTTCGAATATTTTGCGCCTGCCACGCTGCGTTACCCGTGTAGCTAGCAGGTGTCATGGCCCGCAAAGATGCCTTAGCCTCAGAGGGCAAATCGAGGGAGTCGATAAAAGTTGCCAAGACGGCAGGGGTTATCGCTTGTCCCCGGGTAAGGGCCTTTAGCTTTTCATAGGGCTCTGCAATACCGTAGCGGCGCATGACCGTTTGAATCGGCTCAGCGAGAACCTCCCAGCTGTCATTCAGGTCTTCTTCAATTCGTGCGGTATTCACTTGAAGCTTACCAATACCCTTTAAACAGCTTTGATAGGCTAGGAGCTCATAAGCGCATCCGACGCCCATATTACGTAGCACCGTGCTGTCCGTAAGGTCTCGTTGCCAGCGACTTATAGGGAGCTTTTGAGATAGATGAGAAAGCAAGGCATTAGCGAGCCCTAGATTGCCCTCAGAATTTTCAAAATCGATTGGGTTTACCTTATGGGGCATGGTGGATGACCCGACTTCACCAGCGACAGTGCGCTGTTTAAAATAACCTAGGGCAATGTAACTCCAGATATCTCGGTTGAAATCGATCAATATGGTGTTGAAACGCATCATGGTGTCGAAAATCTCAGCCATGTAATCGTGAGGCTCGATCTGAGTGGTGTAAGGATTCCAAAGCAAACCCAGTGCTTCAACAAAGTGCTGAGCAACGCTCGGCCAGTCGATGTCGGGATAGGTGGCTATGTGGGCGTTGTAGTTACCCACTGCACCATTGATCTTGCCCAAAGGAGTCACTTCCTCTAATTGCTGAAGTTGCCGCTGTAGCCGTGCAACAACATTGGCCAGCTCCTTTCCCAACGTTGTCGGGCTAGCGGTCTGACCGTGGGTGCGCGACAACATAGGTTGTTCAGCCTGTTGCTCGGCAAGATCGGAGAGTGCACTAATAATTTCTCGCATAGGGGTGAGCAGAACCGCCAGGCCATCCCGAAGCATCAGGCCGTGGGCCAAGTTATTGATGTCTTCTGAGGTGCAGGCAAAATGAATAAACTCGCTAATCGCGGCCAACTCAGGCTCGCCTGCTACAGCGTCCTTCAGAAAGTATTCGACGGCTTTGACGTCATGGTTGGTTGTGGCCTCGATTTCTTTGATCAATGCCGCTTCGTCAGGACCAAAGCTGTTCAAAAGGTTATCGAGAAATTGTGAGGCGGTTGCGCTCAGAGGTGGCACCTCGGGGATAGCTTCGTTAGCGGCTAAACACTGTAACCAACGCACTTCAACGTGTACGCGCCTAGCAATAAGCCCATATTCACTAAAGATGCTACGCAGAGGCATCAACTTATTGCCGTATCGCCCATCAATGGGCGAAATCGCTGTAAGTGCATCCAGTTCCATTATATCGCTACCTATTCATCAGTCTTAATGTTTGTGGTCTCTAGCGGATACCCGCCTCTCGGCACAACTCCAGCGCCATTGCTCGCACACGCCCGCGTTGAAACGTTAATTTCCATCGGCGCCCGCCCAATTGACGCCATAGAAAGGCAGACCTTACTCCGGCGAGGAGTAGGGCGCGAATCACTTCTGCATTGCCCTCGTTTTGCAGGTGTTGTGCACTGCCTGAGATCTTTATTCGAAATGACAGAGTGCTTAAGGTATCAGAGTAGACGGCTGCAACACTGTGACAGATTTCTTTGGCTTGAGAGCTGAAGTGCGCGGCCTTATAGCTCGAGTGTTGTAGACGGTTGTGAACAACCTCCTGCAAGTCAGGGCGGGAGGAAAACTTCGCCTCTAGATGCAGGATCGACAAAAAGTACCGCATCATGGTGCTTACGGTTTCGTCATTGTCGGGAGCAAGTCCGGCCGCCAAATTTTGCAACCCCAATTTGACGCCCTGAATATTCCCAAAAACGCCTTCAACCTCATCGACATCAAAGCTAAAAAGCGAATGTAACGACGCCTCTAAATATTCGACGGGATAGGTTCCTGTACGTGATAGCTGGTCTACAATTCTGGCGGCTTGGGCAACACCTGCAAGTGCAAGGGTCTGCTCTCTAAATTGATGGGCTGCAGTCATAGCGCGTTCTCGATAATACCGCCACCGAGACACGCGTCTCCATCATAGAAAACGACCGATTGCCCTGGGGTGATGGCGCGTTGCGGTCGATCAAACTCCACAAGGAAACCGCCGTCGTCTTTGGTAACGACGCAGTCCTGATCGGGTTGCCTATATCGAACCTTAGCAGAGCAATGCAGCGGGAAAACAGGCGCTTCACCGGAAATCCAGAAAAGGTTCTCTGTATGCAGAGTACGCTTAAATAATTTGGGGTGGTCGTTTCCTTGAGCAATGACTAAAACATTGCGATCGAGGTTTTTGCCAACAACGTACCAGGGTGAATGATTGCGATCGGCCAGACCACCAATACCCAAGCCTTGCCGTTGTCCAATAGTGTGGTACATCAAGCCTTGATGTTCACCGAGCACAAGCCCATCCACATCCTCGATCACGCCAGGCTGCGCAGGTAAATACTGTTGTAGAAAGTCTTTAAAGCGCCTTTCACCGATAAAGCAGATGCCCGTTGAATCTTTTTTACGAGCCGTAGTGAGCCCCGCCTGCTCGGCAATTTTTCGAACTTCAGGTTTGGCAAGTCCTCCAACAGGAAACAAGCTGCGCGACAATTCTCTGTGTCCTACTTGATGCAAAAAGTAGCTTTGATCTTTGTCATTATCTAACCCCTTGAGCAATGCGGTTCGCTCCTTAGTGTCATCACGTTGCACGTAATGTCCGGTCGCAATAAAGTCGGCTCCCAGCTCCGTGGCGTAATCGAGGAAGGCACGGAATTTTATCTCTCGATTACAGAGGATGTCGGGATTAGGTGTCCGCCCGTTTTGGTATTCCGTTAGAAAATGCTCAAAGACGCCATCCCAGTATTCTGCAGCAAAGTTCGCGCTGTGTAATTTAATCCCCAACGATGCCGCGACCGCTTCAGCGTCAGCGAGATCTTCTTTTGCCGTGCAATACTCGGTGCCGTCATCTTCCTCCCAGTTTTTCATGAACAGCCCCTCAACGTGATACCCCTGATCACGGAGTAACAAGGCTGCCACTGAAGAGTCTACCCCGCCGGACATGCCAACAATGACGGTGTTTGCGCTGGTATTGTTCATAACATCAGGGTTCTGTAATGAGTGAAAGTGGTGCACATTGACCGTCTCGGTGTTGATGCAGCACTTCAAGCACAAGGTGACTTCTGTGGATTGAGACAAGGCTCTGAATTTTATCAAAGCCCATCCAGTGAGCAGCAATGATACCGTTATCAAGGTCCCGATCGCTATGCTCAAACACCGCACGACAAAGAAAAGTGTGCCGCAAATAGGTAGTGCCGTTCTTGGCTCTCAATAGCGCCACGCCAAGAAATCCGGTGACTTCGACCTCCCACCGAGTCTCTTCGAGCACCTCGCGGCGCACCGCTTCCAGTAGCGATTCCCCCGGCTCTAAATGTCCCGCGGGTTGATTCAGCACAGGGCTTTGCGCGTCCGCAGGCTGTTCTTCAACCATTAGATATTCGCCGTCCTTCACCACAACGGCGGCAACGGTTACGTTAGGGCGCCATCGCTCGTTCACAGCTTACGACCTGTAGATTGGGTTAAGTATTGTCCGGGCTCCAAATCACCGAGCCGCCAGTCTCCAATACTGATGCGCACTAGCCGCAAGGTGGGCAAGCCGACCGCTGCAGTCATTCTTCGGACTTGCCGATTGCGGCCCTCCTGAATGGAGATCTCTAACCAGGCGTCAGGAATGTGCGCTCGAAAGCGGACAGGGGGTGCCCTGTCCCAAAGCCTCGGGGGTGCAATGCTTTTTACTCTTGCGGGCTTTGTCCGTCCATCCTTTAGATTTAGGCCTGCTGCCAATTGCCCTAGGGCCTCGGTTGTGGGGGTGCCCTCTACTTGCACCCAGTAGGTTTTCCAGTATTTGAATTTTGGATTGGCAATTTGTTGCTGAAGCCTGCCATCGTTAGTGAGCAGGGCCAATCCCTCTGAATCGTAATCAAGTCGTCCAGCCACACGAAAGCCCGGGGCAGATAGAATATTAGCAAGTGTCTGCCTTGGTGGATCGCCATCCCGATCTGTGAATTGGCTCAAGACCCGGAAAGGTTTATTCAGCAGGATAATGTCGGGCAATCCCAGATCCTCTTGATTAATGGTAGACTTCGACACTGGGGGAGACGGCCTCGCGCCGTTATCCAATAGCGTTCCAATGACGCCACATTATGCTTGTTGCCCCTGATGAGGGGGCTCTGACGCATCTTGTCGCATGGCATTGGAACGGAATCCATCAAAGCACCTGAAATAAACTGAAAAATAGGATTCTCGCAATATGTCATACAAGCACATCAAGGTTCCGGAAACCGGCGACGTCATCACAGTCAACGAGGACAACAGCCTGTCAGTACCCGATAAGCCTATCATCCCTTACATCGAAGGTGATGGCATTGGCGTCGATATTACGCCGGTCATGATTGATGTCGTCAACGCCGCAGTGGAAAAGGCCTATGGAGGGCAAAAGGCCATATCGTGGATGGAAATTTACACGGGAGAAAAGGCCGCCGAGCTGTACGAGGGCGATTGGTTCCCTGAAGAGACGCTGGAAGCGATTAAAACCTATGCAGTGGCGATTAAGGGTCCATTAACAACACCAGTGGGTGGCGGTTTCCGCTCCCTTAATGTTGCGTTACGCCAAGAGCTTGACCTGTACACCTGTCTTCGTCCTGTACGCTGGTTTGAAGGAGTGCCATCGCCAGTACGGCGACCCGAAGACTGCAACATGGTGATTTTTCGTGAGAATTCCGAAGATATTTATGCGGGTATTGAATACCAAGCCGGGACTGCTGAAGCTCAGAAAGTTGTCGATTTCATCATCAATGAAATGGGGGCAACAAAAATTCGTTTCCCTGAGGACGTGGGTATCGGTATTAAGCCCGTATCGTCTGCTGGCACCAAACGCCTAGTTCGCAAGGCCATCCAGTACGCCATCGATCAAAACCTGCCTTCAGTGACGCTGGTCCACAAAGGCAACATCATGAAATTTACCGAAGGTGCCTTCAGAGATTGGGGTTATGAACTCGCTCAGGAAGAGTTTGGCGGTCAGTTAGTGGACGGTGGACCCTGGGTCGAAATCAAAAATCCCAACAGCGGCGACCCGATTATTATCAAAGATGTCATCGCTGATGCCATGCTTCAGCAAGTCTTAACCCGACCAAAGGAGTATAGCGTGGTCGCCACACTGAACCTTAATGGCGACTATCTTTCAGATGCGTTAGCGGCTCAGGTCGGTGGAATTGGCATTGCTCCTGGTGCGAACCTATCCGACACAGTGGCACTGTTTGAAGCCACCCACGGCACCGCACCGAAGTATGCTGGTCAAGACAAGGTGAACCCTGGATCCTTAATCTTGTCAGCAGAAATGATGATGCGACACCTTGGTTGGAATGAGGCCGCAGATCTGATCGTTGATGGCATGAACGGAGCTATTCAAAACAAAACTGTGACCTATGATTTCGAACGGTTGATGGACGGCGCTACGCTGGTCTCATGTTCCGACTTCGGAAAAGCCATTATAAAGTCAATGTAAGCAACTGATTTTGCTGGCTAAAAGTCCGCTATGGCGGGCTTTTTTTTGAGCGTTTTTTGTGGGTTGCGTAATACCGAGTCTACGCAATACCCCGGCAAATAGTGCCTGAGGTGGCCGGGCAAAACCCGTGTGGTGACTGCGATAGCTAACCGAGGTAAATCTAGGCGCGGGGCGGGTCTTACGGCTATTGATTCAATTCCGTTTGAGCATCGACGAACAAGAATAGAGCTGTGTGTGAAAACAATGGACGTGGCGCTCAACAAAGCTGCCGCGACAGCCGCCCAAATTAGGCTTGCTGCCGTGTAAACCGTAAAGCGTCAAAGGTCGTAAGGAATACAAGGAATATTTGTCGGCCTCAGGGCGCTTAGATCATGCCTAGCGGCCACTCAACGTAGCAGTACCCAAAGGCTATGATGGGCGCGTAGCGCAAGACAGAGCAGCGCACAGACACAGCGACGGGAAAGACTATGAGAGGAGTGGCTCGGGTGATGATTAGTGCTCGAGATTTCAAATACGATAGGACTGAAACAGCGGGCACGCTTGACTTGGTTGGTGTGGCGCTGGCTGTTGCCTCGAATCGAATTTGTCTTGCCTTTGGCGACAAATTTTAGGTTGTCCACACGGTTGATGTGGCTAATTTTCAACTGTCCTGACATATACTCTAGGAATGATGACGGAAATGAATCACTGGTTAATGGGCCCGCCGGATAATCCTGATCGAGACGATGAAGGCGGTCTCGCAGTAGCGCCCGCTAAACCCAAACTTAAGCGCCCATCTTTGTTCCAAGTGGTGTTGCTTAACGATGATTACACTCCTATGGAGTTTGTTGTGGAAATCCTCGAGTCCTACTTTAACTTGGGGCGGGAGCAGGCCACTCAAATCATGCTAATGGTGCATACCAAGGGCAAAGGCGTTTGCGGTGTTTACCCCCGTGACATCGCCGAAACGAAGGCGACACAGGTGAATACTTATGCCAGAGACAGCGGACATCCGTTACTGTGTGAAGTGGAACCTACTGATGACGAGTGAAGCGAGGTAAAAGGGTATGTTGAGCAAAGAGCTTGAAACGGTTCTAAATGATGCTTTTCGAACGGCTCGTTCGCGCCGGCACGAGTTCATCACAGTAGAGCATCTGTTACTTTCACTACTCGAGGACGCAGCTTCTTTAACCGTCATGACGGCTTGCAGCGTCGACATTGATGCGTTGCGTGGCGACCTCGTTGAGTTCATAGACTCAACAACACCGCTACTAGGTGACGAAGACGATGGCCGAGACACCCAGCCAACACTTGGCTTCCAGCGAGTATTACAGCGCGCGGTGTTTCACGTTCAAAGCTCAGGAAAAAGCGAAGTCACAGGTGCCAACATCCTGGTAGCTATTTTCTCAGAGCAGGAGTCTCAGGCGGTTTATTTTCTCAAAAGCCAAAACGTATCCCGGCTCGATGTCGTGAATTTTATTACCCACGGGATTGCCAAAGACGAGGAGTCTGAGGGCGGACCCCAAGGGGAGGGTGAGATCGGCGAAGAGGAGCAAGCTGAGACTTCGGAAGCCCCGTTGGACACCTATGCCACAGACCTCAACGAAGAGGCGAAATCGGGGCAAATAGATCCACTGATTGGACGTCTTGCGGAAGTGGAGCGGGTCGCACAGATCTTGGCAAGACGGCGTAAAAACAACCCTCTGCTCGTCGGTGAATCTGGAGTTGGGAAAACTGCGATCGCTGAGGGACTCGCCAAAATGATAGTGGACGGCAATGTTCCGGAGACCTTGCAAGGTGCCGTTGTCTATTCACTTGATTTGGGCGCACTGTTGGCCGGCACTAAGTACCGTGGAGACTTTGAGAAGCGGTTTAAAGGACTCCTGGCCAATCTCAAGGAGCGTGATAACGCCATTTTATTTATCGATGAGATCCATACGATTATCGGTGCGGGAGCTGCGTCGGGTGGCGTGATGGATGCCTCAAACCTGCTCAAGCCATTGTTGAGCTCTGGGAAAATGCGCTGTATCGGGTCAACAACCTTTGCGGAGTACCGCGGTATCTTTGACAAGGACAAGGCGCTGAGTCGGCGTTTTCAAAAGATTGATGTCCTTGAACCCTCCGTGGATGACGCTTACAAAATTTTGAAGGGCCTCAAAAGCCGGTTCGAAGACCATCACGGCCTGCGCTACAGCGATCGTGCGCTGCGCGTTGCCACTGAAATGGCGGCACGCTACATAACCGACCGGTTTTTACCTGATAAAGCAATCGATGTCATTGACGAGGCGGGAGCCTACCAACAGCTTTTACCTGCGAGTAAACGCAAGAAGGTGATTGGTGCCGGAGACATCGAGTCGGTGGTCGCAAAAATAGCGCGAATTCCACCGAAGACTGTGACCTCCGATGACCGGGACTTACTCGAGAAACTCGAATCTAACCTACAAATGGTTGTGTTTGGACAGGGTAAAGCGGTGACCCAGCTTGTTGCTTCGATCAAGTTGGCTCGAGCAGGACTGCGCTCTGGCGATAAGCCCATAGGCTCCTTTTTATTAGCGGGTCCTACTGGGGTCGGTAAAACTGAGGTAACAAAGCAGTTAGCGCTGCAGCTGGGGTTAGAGCTCACTCGCTTTGACATGTCCGAGTACATGGAGCGGCACACCGTATCGAGGCTCATAGGAGCGCCTCCGGGCTATGTCGGTTTCGATCAGGGCGGCCTGCTCACCGATGCCGTTACCAAGCACCCACATTCAGTCGTGTTGCTTGACGAGGTGGAGAAGGCGCATCCAGAGGTGTTTAACCTACTGCTGCAGGTCATGGACCACGGCACGCTGACCGACAATAATGGACGCAAAGCTGACTTCCGCAACGTTATTTTAGTCATGACAACTAACGCTGGTGCGGAAAATGTGAGCCGACGCTCTATCGGATTTACCCAGCAGGATCACACTACGGATGCCCTCGAGGCTATCAACCGTATGTTTACGCCTGAATTTAGAAACCGCCTTGACGCGATTGTTCCCTTCGAGCCACTCGGCGAAGACGTCATTCTTACTGTTGTCGACAAATTCTTGACCGAACTACAGGGACAGCTCGACGAGAAACGCGTGCAGCTGGAGGTCGACGAGGAGGCTCGCCTGTGGCTCGTTGAGAAGGGGTATGACCGTACGATGGGGGCGAGGCCTATGGCGCGAGTGATTCAGGAGCACATCAAGAAGCCGCTTGCGGACATGGTGTTGTTTGGCGCACTCAACAAAGGCGGAACGGCTGTGGTGACTCTGAAAGATGACCGCAGCGAACTCGAGGTCAGTGTAGAGAGCGAATCAGAGAATCCGGTAGAAGCCTAGGCGTGTAATTAGGTGCGGTAACTTCAAAGCACTGACACGCCCATTGGTTTTACGGGTGTTTGGGCGTAGGGCAGTTTGTTTACCGGCACCTGCCCAATGAGCGCTAAAGTCGTGCTTACTGGGCTCTCCGATGGTCTTTTGTCCTACCTGTAGCTTGGTCGATTAACGCTCGCGGTAGGTGATGCGACCCTTAGTCAGGTCGTAGGGCGTGACTTCAACCCGGACTTTATCCCCAGTTAAAATGCGGATGTAGTTTTTACGCATCTTTCCGGAGATGTGGGCGGTGACCACGTGGCCATTTTCAAGGCGCACACGAAATGTGGTGTTAGGGAGGGTGTCGATGATTTCCCCCTCCATTTCAATCTGATCTTCTTTGGCCATAAACATTGCCATCCCAATTAATATGGCCGGCACTGTACCCGAAAGTCACGCTCTTCAAAAGTGTTGCTAGGTCGGATTATCAACAAAGCGCAGGGGGACGCCTCGGCTTATGTCGTCCTCAGGTGCTGTATCGAAAGAAACCTGCCAATTTCCGCCTCGAAATAGCTCTAAGGGCTGAAATCTTGATTTGTAGCTCATTTTGTCGCAGTTTTTTATGAGATACCCCAGATAAACGTAATCAAGCTGGGCCTTCTGCATAAGATCAATTTGGAACAGCACAGCGTAAGTGCCGAGACTCCTAGCCTCATGCTCGGGATCATAAAACGTATAGATTGCCGACAGGCCATCGAGCATTTGATCCGCAACAATAACGGCAATCAGCTGCTCCTGCTCGTAAAAGCGGAAGTAGCGAGTACAGCCGAGTCCGTTGTTAAGAAACGAACGGTATTGGTCCCGCTCTGGTGGAAACATATCGCCATCGGCGTGCCGGCCTCGGATATAACGCTCATAGAGCGAATAGGCCTCTTCGTCATCGATGGATGTAGCCTCGCGAATCTCAAGATCCTTGTTTCGACGCCATACGCGCTTTTGGCTCTTAGAGCGCTTAAAATCAGAAACTGCAACGCGGGAAGGAATGCAGGCGTTGCACTGGCTGCAATGCGGCCGGTAGAGGTGGTCACCACTACGGCGAAACCCCATGAGAGAAAGCTGGGAATAGAGCGCTTGGGAAAGGGTTTGACGAGGGTCAATAAACAGCGTCGTCGCTTCCTGCTCCATCAAATAACTGCAGGCATGGGGGAAGGTAGTGTAGACACGGATATCACGTAACGAAGCCGTCATTGCGTGAGCCCCAAGTACAGCTGCGTGGTTGACTCAGGTAGCACGTCACTCCACGGCACTCGGTTTAAAGATTCCGGCAGAACCCCTCTGATAATATTCCTCACTTGCTCCATGTCATCATTTATAGCGTTTTCAAGCTGTTCTTCAAAGGCCTCTCGCCTTATGAGCCGAGCACCGAGTGAAGTTAAGTGGCTGCTCTCCACCTGGCAATCAATGAACTTAAAATAACCCATTCTTCCCATATACGCTAAGGTCGCTAAGGCGGTTTTTGAAGCGTCAGTGGCACTAGAAAACATCGACTCACCAAAAAAAGCTTTGCCTATGCTCACGCCATACAATCCGCCAACGAGGGATTCATCAGACCATATTTCGACCGAATGCGCATAGCCAAGGCGGTGTAGCGTTGTGTAGGCATCAATCATCGCCGGGAGAATCCAGGTTCCCTCTTGCGAAGCGCGTGGTGCAGCGCAGGCTCTTATCACTAATGGAAATGCAGCATTTAACGAAACCCGGTATCCGCGCTTTTTTAGGGTCTTGCCGAAGGACTTGGAAACTTTGAATTCGTCGGGTAAGAGTATGGCTCTTGGATCTGGTGCCCACCAAAGAATCGGCTCATTGCTGCTAAACCAAGGAAAAATGCCGCGGCTATAGGCCCGCAGCAGCCGTTCTGGAGATAAATCACCTCCCATAGCGAGAAGGCCGTTCGGCTCTTCTAGGGCCTCATAACTTGCCGGAAAATCAAACTCGGACAAGCGTTTAAGCTCAGCGATTCAAGGCGTCTAAATATTTTTCTGCATCGAGTGCGGCCATGCAGCCGAACCCCGCAGATGTAATTGCCTGGCGGTAGACATGATCAGCAACGTCTCCTGCAGCAAAAACTCCGGGCACATTCGTGTGTGTTGCCTCACCGTTGATACCTGAGTTCACCTGAATATAACCTCCTTCCATCGTTAACTGCTGCTGGAAAATGTCCGTATTAGGTTTGTGGCCAATCGCAATGAACACACCCGCAAGTGCCAACTGTTGCTCGCTATCGTCTAGGGTAGAGCGAAGCCGCAAGCCGGTAACGCCAGAGTTGTCACCCAACACTTCGTCCAAAGTTTGATGCCAGTGGATCACAACCTTTCCTTCTTCTGCTCGGGCGAACAAACGATCTTGCAGAATTTTTTCTGAACGTAGAGAGTCACGTCGGTGCACAAGATGGACTCGGCTGCACAAATTGCTGAGGTAGAGCGCCTCTTCAACAGCCGTGTTGCCTCCCCCGACGACCGCGACTTCTTTACCACGATAGAAGAATCCATCACAGGTGGCGCAGGCACTGACGCCACGCCCCATAAAAGCCTCTTCGCTGGGTAGCCCAAGGTATTGTGCAGACGCTCCCGTGGCAATGATCAGTGCATCGCAGCTGTAATCTTGGCTACCGCCGAGACGGAAAGGGCGGCTGCTCAGGTCTACCTTTTCGATATGATCGAAAATAATTGAGGCATCTAGACGTTCGACGTGCGCCTGCATCTCGGCCATCAATTGGGGCCCTTGGAGGTCAGAAGCGCCGCCCGGCCAATTCTCAACTTCGGTTGTCGTCGTAAGTTGACCACCTTGTTGAATTCCAGTGATGACAACGGGATTGAGGTTGGCCCTGGCGGCGTAAACGGCTGCGGTATAGCCCGCAGGCCCAGAACCCAAAATGATGAGGCGATGGTGTTGTGGCTGGCTCATAAAATTAACACTTAGCTGTATGGATCGAAGATGGATCATCACGGTAAAGTGACTCCGCTCCATGTTAACATCTCATTTTCGATAAAAGGATGCTGATTCGTTGTCAGCCACACGAAAATCTTCAAAATCCGTACAGGATCTCACTCCCGCATCCCGAGGGCCAAAAGACGCGCTCTTTATTGCCATTGGAGCCGCCTGTCTGCTGGTTCTGCTGGCGTTGGTGAGTCACAGTAGTAACGATCCCGGGTGGTCATCTAGCGGCGGTGGTGATGTCCAGAATCTGGCTGGCATTACCGGCGCATTTCTCAGCGATGTTCTCTTTTCTCTACTGGGTTACGGTGCTTTTTTAATTCCTGGCTTATTGGGCTATCAAGCCGTTCGCTTTTTGCTCGTCAGGGAAGCGCGCAGTCCCACTGACTGGACGGTTTTTGGTTTGCGCGCTCTTGGACTCATTTTGGTGGTCTTAGCTGCAACGTCCCTGGCCGCGCTGAACGACAGTGGCACTGCGGACCTGCCACAAGGCGCTGGAGGCATATTAGGGGCGAGCATAGGTGCTGGCTTCGATACAGCCTTTAGTTCAGTAGGTGCTCGGCTGCTACTGCTAGCAATGTTTTTTCTTGGAATCACTATTTTCGCTGACATTAGCTGGCTGAAGGTGATTGACGAACTGGGGCGCAGACTCATTGAGGGCTGTGAAACCGGTTGTAATTGGCTATTGCAAACTAGGGACAGGCTCTTAGAGCGGCGTGAGCGCGAAAAGCAGCAGGTTGAGCGTAAGGCTGTCATTGAAGACTACGTGGCACAAAAGAAAAAAAATCCACCAAAAATAAAGCCCCCAGAACCTCGGCCGGCCCCCAGTCAGCGCATTGAAAAAGAGCGCCAAAAGCCTTTGTTTGATACCCCGGTTACCGGAGAAGTGCCGCCTCTCGACCTCCTCGACGTCGCTCCGGAAATGGGCCACCGCGGCTATTCCAAAGAGGAGCTGGAATCTCTGTCGAAGTTGCTGGAACTCAAGCTTTTGGACTTTGGTGTCAGTGCCGAGGTGACGGCGGTATATCCTGGCCCAGTTGTTACGCGGTTTGAGATCCAACCCGCTGCCGGGGTGAAGGTTTCTCGAATTTCTAATTTGGCGAAAGACTTGGCACGCTCCCTCGCCGTCATTTCCGTGCGGGTGGTAGAGGTTATTCCTGGGAAGAGTGTCGTAGGTATAGAAATCCCGAATGCTGACCGGCAAACGGTGAATTTCAAGGAGGTGCTGGCCTCACAAACCTTTGACGAATCGAAGTCAAATTTAACTCTGGCCCTGGGCCACGATATTGCCGGCGCGCCAGTCGTCGCTGATCTCGGGAAAATGCCGCACCTGTTAGTTGCAGGGACAACCGGTTCCGGAAAGTCTGTGGGTGTGAACTGTATGCTTGTTAGCCTGCTTTTCAAAAGTAGTCCTGAGCAGGTTCGGATGATTCTAATCGACCCAAAAATGCTGGAACTGTCAGTCTATGATGGCATTCCCCATCTCCTGACGCCGGTAATTACCGACATGAAAGATGCCGCCAATGGGCTGCGCTGGTGTGTGGCAGAGATGGAGCGACGCTACAAGCTTATGTCGCTTTTGGGAGTGCGTAATCTAGCGGGATACAATCGTAAAGTCAGCGATGCCATCGCCGCGGGATCCCCTCTTGAAGATCCCGTATGGGTTCCAGATCAGTTATCCATGATACCGGTGGAGGAACAGGTTCAGCCGACCCTGGAGCCTTTGCCCAGTATTGTTGTGGTCATCGACGAATTTGCAGACATGATGATGATTGTGGGTAAAAAGGTCGAAGAGCTGATTGCACGCATTGCGCAAAAGGCCCGCGCAGCAGGCATCCATCTTATCCTCGCAACTCAACGCCCATCGGTTGATGTCATAACAGGTCTTATTAAGGCTAATATCCCCACTCGCATCGGCTTTGCCGTAAGCTCGAAGGTCGATTCTCGAACAATCCTCGACCAAGGTGGCGCTGAGCAGCTACTGGGTAACGGCGACATGCTTTATCTTCCCGCGGGCTCAAGCGTACCCGTTCGCGTCCACGGTGCATTTTGTTCTGATGACGAAGTGCACCGAGTTGTTGCCGACTGGAAAAGGCGTGGGGAACCGCAGTTTATCGAAGGGCTGCTGGATGAGGGGGGACAGACCCCGGTGACCGCAGGAGAACTGCAGTCTGCTGCCTCTGACGATGACAATCCCGAAGCCGACGCCCTCTATGACGAGGCGGTGCATTATGTCACTAAGAGCAGGCGGGCCTCGATTTCCAGCGTGCAGCGTAAACTCCGAATTGGCTATAACCGTGCTGCCCGCCTTATCGAGAGTATGGAGCAGACCGGTGTGGTATCGACCATGGGCACCAACGGACAGCGGGAGGTTCTCGCGCCACCTCCGGTAGAGGACTGAACATGACACCTTTAGTGGGCGCTAAGTGGCGGTGGTGGGTTATTGCATTGTTGTGCCTCTGGCTTTTGATTGGGCTGGTTAAAGACGTCAAAGCAGAGGGATTGCTCGGTGGCATCGAATCATTAGAAGGAAGTTTCCGTCAGGAAATCTTTGACAAAAATGGCTTAGTGACTGCGCAAAGCAGCGGTTTTTTTGCTCTCCTGCGCCCACACTTTTTTTTATGGCAAATCACTGCCCCCGGCAGACAGCTGTTAATCAGCGATGGGGAGTTCTTCTGGCAATACGACGAGGATCTCGAGACGGTGATCAGACGACCGTTAGAAGCCCAGCTTAACTCGCCGTTAGCGGTACTACTCGCTGAAGAATCGGTGCTTGAACAACACTACACACTGACACGCAGGCCACAGGAGTTGAGGCTAGAGCCCCTTGAACCGAATCCAGTATTTACCTCGATGAGTGTGACGTTGGAGGAGGGCACGCCTACTGCGGTGAGCGTGACGGATAAATTAGACCAACGCATTGATTTCACCCTAGTCTCTGACGGTACCAATAGGTTAACCGCCGAAGATTTTTTGTTCACGCCACCGGCTGAGATTGCTGTCACTATCGTAGAGCCCTAGCGGAGGGGTAGGCATTGTCGACAACACAAAACACTTTGTTCGGCGAGCCGGAGGTCAACCAAGCTCCCCTTGCCTCAAGGTTGCGCCCTAGCAGCCTGAGTGGTTTTGTCGGTCAGGACCACATCTTGGGCCCAGAGGCGCCGCTTGGGATGGCAATGAGCGCGGGAAATCTGCACTCATTTTTATTGTGGGGCCCCCCTGGGGTGGGAAAGACGACTCTGGCTCGACTTTGTGCGGGAGCCACAAAAGCGCAGTTTTATCCGATATCAGCCGTGTTAGCTGGCGTCAAAGACATCAGAGCAGTCATTGACTCTGCTCGAGTTGGATTGTCACAAGGGTTACAGACCGTGCTGTTTGTCGATGAGGTTCACCGCTTCAATAAGGCGCAACAGGATGCGTTTCTGCCTCACGTAGAGGATGGCACTATCACGTTCATTGGTGCGACGACTGAAAACCCTTCTTTTGAGGTGAATGCAGCACTACTTTCAAGGGTACGGGTATACCGGTTAAGGCCACTGGAACAGCACCATATCGTGACGATTCTACAGCGAGCTTTGGCATCTGAGCTCACCGAAGTTCAGGCTGAGACTGAAATATTGGAGAGCCTTGCCGCACAAGCTGACGGTGACGCCAGACGTGCGTTAGGGCAGCTCGAGGTTGCTGCCGATTTGGCCGGTATCGAGCAAGGGCGAAAAATCATTAATCAAAAGGTGTTGGAGGAGCTAGGGCAGGGCAGCCCGCGACGCTTTGATAAAGGGGGTGATGCGTTTTACGATCAGATCAGTGCACTGCATAAGAGCGTGCGTGGCTCAGATCCTGATGCCAGCCTCTACTGGTTTGTGCGCATGCTTGACGGTGGCTGCGACCCCCTCTACATCGCAAGAAGAGTGGTACGTATGGCCAGTGAGGATATCGGTAATGCTGATCCCAGAGCGTTAGAAATTGCGCTAAACGCCTGGCAGATTCAGGAGCGTCTAGGCAGTCCCGAGGGTGAATTAACGTTAGCCCAAGCTATCATCTACCTCGCCTGTGCCGCAAAGAGTAACGCCGTCTATTCGGCTTTCAATGAGGCCAAACGTCTGGTTGAGACACAGGGCAGTTTGGAAGTCCCGATACATCTGCGGAATGCGCCTTCAGCCTTGATGCGTGAGCAAGGCTTCGGGAAGGCGTATCGTTACGCTCACAGCGAGCCGGAAGGCTACGCGGCCAATGAAAATTACTTTCCGGAAGAAATGCAGCCGGTCCAGTTCTATCAGCCTACCGATCGCGGTCTAGAAGGGCGTATCCGTGAAAAGTTGCAGCATCTGCGCGCATTAGATCAGCTGGCAAAAGAAAAGGTCGACCCCTAATGAGCGCTTTATTTTGGGTCGCACTTGGCGGGAGTTTGGGTGCGGTAGCACGGTATGGGGCCGGCCAGCTAATACGGTCCACGTTACCGTATATCAGTTGGCCCGTAGCGACCCTGACCGTCAACGTCCTGGGCTCACTGGGTATCGGTATTATTTTTATTCTTTTAGAACGCCACCATGTCCATGATGCCGCTCGATTGGTGCTGTTGGTGGGTTTTCTTGGCGGTTTCACCACCTTTTCAACGTTCTCACTGGAGCTACTGCTTATGATGGAGCGCGGTGATTGGGCGCTCGCAATGGGCTATGCATTCGTTAGCCTTGTTAGCTGTTTTGCAGGCGTCTATCTTGGCGCGCAGTTGGCCCGGAGTTTCGGGTGAAACCCGGCAAAAAATTGATGAACAGGGTATGATGCCGCCGCAAAATTACCCGCTACCGTCTCCGAGGAGTCACCACAATGCTTGACATTAAAGTCGTTCGCGAAGATCCGACGGCTATTGCTGCGGCACTCAAACTCAAGGGTTATGAGTTTCCCGTCGAGGATTTTCTTGAGCTCGATGCGCGTCGTAAGCAGGCAGACATTCGTGCCCAAAATTTACTGGCCGATAGAAAATCCGCCTCAAAGAAAATTGGTGAACTGGTTGGGCAGGGGCGCAGTGTTGATGAGGCAAAGGCGGAGGTGGCCGGGCTTCTAGAAAAAATCAGTGGCGATATAACCGCGGCTACGGAGGAGGCTAGGCAAGCGCAGGAAGCTTTGCAGGCCATGTTACTGGCCACGCCAAACGTACCCGATGCCCGGGTCCCTGCGGGAGCGACAGAGGAAGATAATCATGAGGTGCTCACTTGGGGCGAGCCGAAGAC
Source organism: Luminiphilus sp. nBUS_16 (assembly GCF_051201645.1). Lineage (GTDB taxonomy): Bacteria > Pseudomonadota > Gammaproteobacteria > Pseudomonadales > Halieaceae > Luminiphilus. Next base: position 1,748,769 of record NZ_CP179205.1, read on the forward strand.
CTTTGATTTTAAGCCTTTAGATCACGTCGATATTGGTGAGTTATCGGGGCAACTCGATGCCGCAACGGCAGGCAAAATCACGGGATCACGCTTTACAGTTATGAGCGGCGCGATAGCCCGTCTGCATCGCGCATTAGTGCAGTTCATGCTGAACGAGCACACCGCAGTCAATGGTTATACCGAAGTTTACGTGCCTTATATGGTGAATCGCGAGTCACTGGTCGGCACCGGACAGCTGCCAAAATTCGAAGAGGACTTATTCCGAATTCAGGGCGATCAGGACTACTACCTGATTCCGACGGCAGAGGTTCCTGTGACCAACATTGCCCGGGATCGTATTTTCGAAGATCAAGAGTTTGGTGAGCTTGGAATAAGGTATGTTGCTCACACGCCTTGTTTTAGAAGTGAGGCAGGCAGCTATGGCCGCGACACACGGGGGCTGATACGGCAACACCAATTTGAAAAGGTTGAGCTGGTGCAACTTGTTCGCCCGACCCAATCCGACGAGGCTCTTGAATCCTTAACTGCACATGCGGAACATATTTTGCAGTTGCTCATGCTGCCTTACCGCAAAGTCATTCTTTGCGGCGGTGACCTCGGTTTTGGTGCACAGCTTACCTACGATCTGGAGGTATGGCTCCCTGGGCAGGATGCCTATCGAGAAATCTCTAGTTGCTCAAATTACGGGGCTTATCAAGCGCGGCGAATGCAGGCCCGATGGCGCAACCCCGCCACTGGAAAGCCCGAGCCTTTGCATACAATCAATGGTTCAGGCTTAGCGGTAGGGCGCACGCTGGTAGCCATTCTCGAGAATTATCAAGAGGCTGGGGGAGATGTCGTCATTCCCGAGGTCTTGCGTCCCTACATGCAAGGTCTAGAGCGAATTAGCGCTGGGCAGTAACAGGCGGCGTCACCTTTGACGGCCCTGTAAGAGCCAGAGTGTCGGCAAGAATGCGGCCCGCCTCGATGAGCAGCACGTCAGAGAGTTCTTCCTCGGCGTCCTCTGTTACCGTCGAATCTTCTATAACGGCACCAGGTGCATTGGTCACGTTACCCTCATCTACGCCCACAATGCCATCCTCCGAGTCTTCGGTCGCTTCGTCGCCCTCGTCTTCACGAAGACTTTCTAGCGGCTCGAGCCCCTGCGCCTGTCGACGTTTATTTTCAATTTCAAGGGCCCTTTGCTCTTGAGAGTCTCGAAGCGCCACACGCTCTTCTTCGTTGAGGGGCAAGGATTTCAGACCGCGAGTTTCTGTAGCCATTAACACTTGGTCTATCAGGTAAATGTAGTCGGGATCTTTCTCGATTCTACTTTTATGCCGCTCGCTGAGTGTGGGCAACAGTGACGAAAAATAACTGTATTCGCGATGCCTGACCGGGGAAATTTGATCCCAATCGAGGGCATTATCAAGCGCGCTCTCACCAATCTCGCTGGGATCGAAAAGTGAGGGAAAGTCAATGTCCGGTACAACGCCTCTATGCTGGGTTGAATCGCCGGAAATGCGATAAAACTTGCTCTCGGTGACCTTGAGCTGTCCTTCAGGCATGCCCAGCAATGTTTGCACAGTGCCTTTGCCGAAGGAGCGATCGCCCAGAACAATACCTCGCCCATAATCTTGTATTGCTCCCGCGAAAATTTCTGACGCAGAAGCGCTTAACCGATTGATCAATACCGCTACCGGACCCTGATAGTAGGCGGAGCGCCGCCGCTTGCCATCCCGCCATACTTTTCGTTCGGCACTGCGGATTTGAACGGTGGGCCCGTACTCGATAAACAGCCCGGTTAGGTCATTGGCCTCTTGCAATGACCCTCCACCGTTATTTCGTAAATCAATGACCAATGCTTCAGCGCCTTGAGCTTGCAGCTCCTCAATCAGTTTTTTAACGTCCCGAGTCGTCGACTTGTAATCCTCATCACCTCGTCTAAGGGCTGCAAAATCAATATAAAAGGCGGGGATTTCGATAACACCGACTTTCCGGGTGAGGCCATCAGCGTCATCAAGTTCTAACAGCTCACTCTGAGCCGCTTGCTCTTCTAATTTCACTTTATTTCGCTCAATCGCTACCACTTGGCGCTGGTCTGTTTTGCCTTTGCCGGGGATTACCTCAAGTCTAACCGTTGTCTCTCGGGGGCCCCGAATCAGATCCACCACCTCGTCTAAGCGCCAACCCACCACGTCTTCAATAGGGCCCTCAACGCCTTGTCCAACGCCAATGATGAGATCTGAGGGCGACAGGTCACCTTGTTTATCGGCCGGCCCTGCGGGAACTAATCGAACGACTTTGGTGTATTCATCATCGACCTGCAGAACTGCGCCAATTCCATCAAAAGACAAACTCATGTTGATATCAAAATTTTCGGCGCGTCTCGGGGAAAAATACGAGGTGTGAGGGTCGTACAGCTCAGTTAGTGCGTTAGCGTAGATCGCAAACACATCACGCTCGTTGTACTGCTCAAGTCGGTTAAGCTGATTGCGGTAACGTTTTGTCAGTGTAGGGGCTATTTCATCTACAGATTTGTCTGCAAGCTTTAGGCTCAGGGCCTGATTTTTTAATCGCTTGCGCCAGCGATCGTCAAGCTCAGTAGAAGATGCAGCCCACGCGACGTCATCGCCATCTATCGGCAGGTATTCTGAAACGCTGTAGTCGAACTCCGGCACGGTGGCAGGGAGCTCTACTAATATGGCCTCAAGGCGCGCTTTCAGATGAGTTTGATATTGGGTAAAGATGGTAAAGGCCGGGACAAGGTTTCCCTCTCGCCCCGCATCGTCAAGCGTTGTTCGGTAGATCTGAAAGCTGTTGACGTCGTCAAGCGTAAAAAACATTTTCTGTGGATCTAGGGTATCTATGTAGGCGTCCAGATGCGCTGCTGACAGCGCGTCATCGTAATTCTTGCCTTCATAGTGTCGGTTTTGCAGAGCGCTGATCATCTCCCCCAATGTTTCTCCCTGAATAGCCTCAGGAGCTAGTGCCCAAGTTCGGTAAGCACAGAAAAGTCCAGCGAGAACCAGCCAGCGAAGGCGAGTAGGTATTGTTAGGAACATGGCGTATTTAATCCGACGTCAATAAAGTGAGTTAATAAGCTATACGTGCCAAACGGGGTGACCCGATGACGTCATTTTCGGCCCATACCACCCGTTATATCAGAATGGATGGCCAAACCTCAGGTAGACCGCCGAGTTGTCACCGGATCCTTTTGCAGCTTCCATGCGCATGACGACTCCAGACTCAGGCTTTACTAGCCAACTGACTCCTGCACCAATGCCTGGATAAAGCTCATCGCTACAGCTTTGGGAGGTGGCGTTTGACCCTATACCGTCACCAAATAAGCAGCCTATGCCGCCGAACACGACAACACCCCAGCGTTGAGAGATAGGCATCCGTAAATCAAATTGGCCTCCAACAGAATTCTCCCCTAAATAATTTCCCCGGGTGTAGCCCGGCACAATCACCGATGAGTAACCCGAGACGGGCGCGTCGTGGGTGAGTCGTGTGTAGGCTTGCACAGCCAGCACCGTTTCCGGGGCCTGGTCTCCAGTAAACCAATGCCCAAGAGAACTGTAGTGATTGAAATTTCCGCGCAGCACATCAAAATCGCCATTACTGTCTATGAGTGAATCTTCTGGCAGAAGTTCCTCAAGCAGGTCACCATTGTCGAGGTCTGGCTGATCGTCACTGCTGCTATACCGTGTGCCGTCGACAACCAGGTGGCTACCCGAGGTGGGGTTACGCACATGGTTGCGCCCATCCCTTTCTACGACAAAGCCTAGCCCTGTCGCATTGAACCCCATTAAACCGACTTGATTGTTGACGACCTCCTCGGGCGCTGGAATACCAATCACATAGTTTGTGCGTACAAGCTGGCCACCGAAAAACCAATCGCCTACAACCCTGTAACGGTAGCGCATAAATAGTGATTTCAAGTCATCGTTAGTTTCAACGGTTTGACCACTGCCCAAAAAATCGTCGTACTCGTTGTTGATATCACCGTATGCCGCACCAGCAGTTAGCCGGTGATGATCGGCACCCCAGTACAGGTCAGCAAACATTGCACTGACCAAAGAATCAGTATTTGAATAGGACAGCGTTGCGCCTGACAGGGATATCGGTGATGCCTCGTCGAAGCGATGCAGGTAGGCGGCGATAGCGCCAAGATTTCTTCCTAATTTCGGGTCCACACTGAAGGTTGGTGTCAGCAGCCAAGGGCTATCGCGTTGAGGTGGTGCTGAATCATTGGTGGGTGGTTCCAGAGCTTCCCCATCACCGGCAACCGATTCTTCTGCAGCGGCTGATGCCACAGCGGTTACGACAAGCCACACCAAAAGGCTGAAGAAGAGACCGGGATTGGTACAACATGAAAGGATTTTACGCACAGTGCTTAGCCTCTTTGGCCGTAGTGGGGTGACAGCATTTTACGCAGAAGAGGGTAGGGGTGAGGCTGTTCGGACAAAAAAACACAGCGATCGTCGCTTTTTGATCAACAGCGGTACGAATAGAAAATAAAGGGGAACGGGTAGTTAGAGCGTGGTTTAACGCGGCTGCACTTCAGCACCATCGTCAAGGCGAACTTATTCGCGGTTTAAGCCATCGTTCTTAGCGATAAAACTTACTGGGGCGCGATTTCTGCTGACGTGTCGAGTCGGCATAGGTATGTACGCTATTGTTCAGCGGTGGCTAGTCTAGCTCTGGCAGCATATTGTGCCGCTTTGTGTGAATGGATCCAGGCCCATTCGTGTGACTTCAGATATCCATGAGCACCAAATTTTCCGCCATTGGCACTGTAACCCTCGCACTGCAAACGGCGCTCTTGGGCAATGTACGCTAGGATGACTTGCGTTACGCAGCGCCACCAATGATGACTTTGAGAGGATGCCATGCAACAAATTTACCGTGTTTTAGCCTTGTACCTGTTACTGCAGGCAGGCTTTGCTACGGCACAAGCAACTCAGACATCAGAGGCTATTGACCGCGCAGATTACGCACGAAAATTACATGGGTTTTGGCTGGGTCAGTCAATTGCCAATTGGACTGGCCTGATCACTGAAATGGACCGTGTGGAACCCCCTTTCTACAGCGATGAGGACTGGGGAAGCACTGATCAGCCGAACATTTGGGGGGCTTTTGTCAATCACAGCAGTCGTATTAATTTTTATCTGCCTGAGTTGGATCGTGTCTGGGGGTCTGATGACGATACCGATATCGAATATATGTATTGGCAACTGGCCGAGGCCTCGGGCAGTCCTAAACTAACCGCAGAGCAAATACGCGAAGGTTGGCTGAGGCACATATACAGCAACGAAAATGCCCCTATATCGCCCACTGAGTTCAGGCGAGAGAATTACCTTTGGGTCTCTAACGAGCGGGCATTTTACTTGATGCGAGATAAAGGGCTGCTGCCGCCGGCGACAAGCGCCCCTTCAAACAACCCAGACTTCGCAATGATAGATGCGCAGCTCACAACAGAATCTTTTGGGCTCATGGCACCCGGTCGACCACAGACCGCGCTGAATTTAGCGGCGTTACCCATTGCTGTTACCGCCAGTGGCGAGGCCGCGGCGATTGCACGTTTTTATGTGGTAATGCATGCCGCAGCAGCAAATCTCAACGACAAAGAGAATTTGGCAACGCAACTGCAAGCGATCGCAGCTTTGGCAGCAGAGCAGTTACCCGTATCGGGCTACGCACGAGACATGTATGAATTTGTATTAGAAGCTTACACAACGAATCCCGATAAAAACGACTGGGAGCAAACACGCAATGCGATTTACCAGCGTTATCAAATCAATGGCGAAGGAGGATATCAATACAGCAGACCATTTGATGCGGGCATTAACTTCGCGGCCAGTCTGATCAGTTTGTTTTACGGGGAGGGTGACTTTCGCCGAACCGTGCAAATAGCATCCCTAGCCGGCTGGGATAGCGATAACCCCGCCGCCACATGGGGCGGCTTGCTGGGATTCATTCTGGGCAAGGATGGCATTGAACGCACGTTTCAACGTCGCTTTTCAGAGGCCTATTGGATTCATAGAACGCGCAAAGCGTTCCCAGACCATACGCCGGTTTTAGCCGGGGAGGATACCTTTTCACGAATGGCACAGCGCGGTGTAGACGTGGTTGAAAAGGTTTTAACTGCCGAGGAATAACCACCGAAAAAGCCCCAAGCCGTTTGCACTAACGCATCGTCGGTAGTCGTCGCTGTGCTGTGAACAGCGCAGGCTGGCACCGCAGCCCAGGACGTTCCTGAGCATTCCCTCGGGTGGCGCCACCTAATTTTTTGACCCGCGCTGCACTGCCAAAATTAGACAGAAGCCGCTCGTATTTTGATGCCCAGATATCAGTCAAGGGGAGGGCGGTTTGCAATCGAGAGTCGATTTAAAAGGGCTCAAGTGCGATAGGCAGGTGAAAATCAGACCTGCCACAACCCGGGAAACAGCCTCAGAGCATTGTCTCGCAGTATTTTCTGTCGCAGCGTTCTTCGGCTTGATAACTCAGTGGTCAGTAGCACTTTCGCCAGAGAAGCGCCGAGGTGATAAAAGGGCCAATCGGTGCCGAATAACAATCGATCGCTATCTGTGCTTTGAATCATGGTTTCAAGCATGGTGAGGCTTTGGCCGTGAATGCCCAGCCATGCATTGTCGTACCGTCTAGCCAGAGCAATCATGGCCTCGCTATCCCTAGCACCTGCGTGGCCCAGTATAAATTGTAGATCAGGGTATTCAGCGAGAGCGGCTTCGTAGTGCCTGGGCATGGCAAAACGATGTGACGACTCAGGTTCAATTCCGGCTCTGCCACCATGGAAAAAGACCACAAGCCCCAGAGCCTGAGCTTCAGCGTACAGCTCCATTAATGCCGGCTCATCGGGATAAAAGCGCTGCACGGTAGGGTGTAATTTAATGATACGGCCGCCACGGGCCGCGGCCTGGCGCATATCAGAAATGGCATCTGGATCACCGGGATAAACGGAAAGCCCAACATGTAACTGCGGGTCCGCTGCCCCTGCGCTGACCGCGTTGCACCAATCTTGCTCAAGCTGGTCGCCAAAAGGGATCCCCAGCTTGATGGGTAGCAACATGGCGTGCTGTACTCGCATCGAATCCATTTCACGCAGCAAATTAGGAATGGTCTGGGTTTTTGCGAACTGGCTGCCCCAAACACCCTGAGCGACGGTACTCATCGTGAGATCGTCGAGAGCTTGGTCAGAAAAATTGCCGTTAATGTAAATGTCGAGGTCGAGGGGGCAACCGGGGTTTGTAGCGTCACAATCGAGCAAATGTTTCACACGGGGTGTTTCTGCGAGTAAATCAAGGTTCGGGCGAAACAACACGGACATCCCTAAGTGGCAGTGAACGTCTATAGAGTAGGGAACATCTTCGTCGGTGCACTGCAGATTCCCGTGGTTATCAAGATCGAACCATGGCAGCTCAGCTAGACCTCTATACCCGGCATAAAGTTGCCGCCCGTAAGGGCCTTGGCCTTTGGTTTTGGCCTCAAGGTCTCTTTGTTTCGCGAGTAACGCGATATCAGCTTCCGTGTATCGGCCTGCCGGGACAGAATCGCAGCCACCCAAGCTCAGACCAAGGGCCGCAGCGCCGCCGCCCACAAGAAATTGTCTTCGATATGTGTCCATAGCAATACCTTCAGTCAATGATGAGGGGCTGCCACGGGCAACAGCACAGCCTGCAAGTTATCACGAACTGATTACGCCAGGCCCCAGAGAGTGTGTAGCCATATAGTAGAAGCCCCATAGGTTCTTAATAAACTCGTAAGGGACAGGTTCGCGCAGGCAATCAGAGGACTTTCGTTGGATTGGCTTTAGGATTACGCGCACCTGTGCTTCTCCATAATTTAACATAATATACATTATGCGTATTCATAATGATGCTCATAGGGACAGGCCCTTAAGAGTCGCTGCCATGTATTCCACTCCCCGGACTGGGTTTAACCTTTTAACTGCGGTGCATTTAACATCCGATTCTCAGGTTTATTTCATCAGTAATTCAAACACGTAGATTCGATTAGGCAGATCCGCCAACATAACTAAACGCTATTAGGTTATAATCAAATTGAGGTCATCTACATTACTCTGGAAACCCGATGCTAATTAAACACTTTTTCGACCCAGATTCTTCCACGCTTTCCTATGTTGTCGCCTGTCCAACCACAGGGCACTGCGTCATTATCGATCCGGTTTTGGACTTTGACTACGCTTCAGGAACCATAAGCACGGAGACTGCAGATGGCCTGATTGGTTACGTGCGCGACGCGGGACTATCCGTTGACCTGATCTTAGAGACTCACGTTCACGCAGACCATCTCACCGCGGCACCCTATATCCGACAGGCCCTGGGAGGCCAAATCGCAATTGGTGCGAAGATCACCCAGGTACAGAACACCTTTGCACAGGTTTTCAACGAAGGATCAGATTTCGCTCAAGACGGTAGCCAATTCGACCGCGTGTTTGCTGACGGCGATAGTTTTGAGGTGGGACACTTGAAGGGCGTTGCTATGCACGTGCCAGGCCACACACCTGCCTGCATGGCGTATTTATTAGAAGATGCCTTGTTCGTTGGAGACACCCTGTTTATGCCCGATGCCGGCACTGCGCGATGTGACTTTCCCGGTGGTGACGCGACCGCCCTATTCCAATCTATTCAGCGACTACTGGCTTTACCCGGGGAAACGCGGGTTTTTGTTTGTCATGACTATCAGCCTGAGAACCGGGAACTCGCTTACGAGACCACCGTTGCCGAGCAGCGAGAAAAGAACATTCATGTGGGCGGCGATATTCAGGCGGAGGACTTCGTGCGCATGCGAGAGGCCCGAGATGTGCAGTTAGGCATGCCCTCGCTGATACTGCCGTCCTTACAGATCAACATGCGGGCGGGACTCATTCCTGCAGCTGATAAAGATGACCGGTTTTTTCTTAAAGTACCCCTGAATGGTTTTGGGGGTATAAATATGACTGAACTACCCAAAGAAGCGTCGCCGGCGCCATCAATCGCTGAGCAAGACCTTTTAACAGGAGATCCGAGATGACTGTAGCCAAGCAATACGATGTTGTAATTGTGGGTGGTGGTGCCGCGGGTATCGCTACCGCTTCGAGCATTCTACGCAGAGCTTCTCACCTGTCGGTGGCCATCGTAGAGCCGGCTGACACACATTACTATCAACCGGGTTGGACGATGGTAGGAGCCGGTGTGTTCTCGAGCCACTCAACCTCAAGAACCATGGCATCAGTCATGCCTAAGGCAGCCAATTGGATCAAGGCTGCGGTTAACATTCTTGACCCTAGTAATAACGCCTTGGAGCTGAGTAACGGCACCAACATCACCTACGGACGCTTAGTGGTATGCCCGGGGTTGAAGCTCAACTGGTCTGGAGTGGAGGGACTTGAAGCCGCTCTAGGGCACAATGGTGTGACCTCAAATTATAGCTATAAAACAGCACCTTATACGTGGGAGCTTGTGCAAAACCTAAAGTCAGGAAAGGCGCTTTTTACGCAGCCACCCATGCCTATAAAATGTGCGGGAGCGCCGCAAAAGGCGCTGTATCTGTCCGCTGACCACTGGTTTCGGCAGGGGGTAATTCGCGATATTGATATTAACTTCTTTACCTCTACCCCCGGCCTGTTCGGTGTTGCGCATTATGTGCCGGCATTGATGAAATACATCGAAAAGTACGACGCTGCATTACATCTGCAGCACACCCTCACAAAGATCGATAGCGCTGCGAAGATCGCCACTTTCAGAAATCAGGAGGGCGAGCTTGTAGAGTCTGAGTACGACATGCTCCACGTTTGCCCTCCTCAATGCGCTCCTGATTTCATACGCCAATCTCCCCTGGCGAATTCAGACGGCTGGGTAGATGTAGATCAAGAAACGCTACAGAGTAAACATTTCGAAAATGTTTGGTCTCTGGGCGACGTCATTAGTGCCCCCAATGCAAAAACTGCAGCAGCAGCTAGAGCCCAGGCCCCCGTTGTGGCCACCAACCTGCTCGCTCATGCGGGATCCAGTTACCGGGTAAACCATTACAACGGCTATGGTTCATGCCCTTTAACGGTAGAGCGAGGCAAGATCGTCCTCGCGGAGTTCGGATACGGCGGCAAGCTGCTTCCTAGCTTTCCCAAATGGCTCATTGATGGACAGTATCCATCAGTGCTGGCCTGGCTACTCAAGGCCCAAGCTTTGCCATGGCTTTACTGGAATGCCATGTTAAAAGGACGGGAATGGCTGGTGAAGCCAGAGCATAACTCCTGATATCCGCAGTGATACTGGGCAGAAAATGAACTGCGGCGATCGGCGTGATTAGACTGCCCTGCCAAGACTGGTTGCGTCACTACAATCGACAAACGATGTGTAGTGATTTGGTGGCGGCTTTAATCGTTACTATTATGCTGATTCCGCAGTCCCTCGCCTACGCACTGTTGGCGGGTTTGCCACCAGAAATGGGGCTGTACGCCAGCATCCTGCCCCTCGTTGCCTATGCGATTTTTGGCACCAGCCGCACTCTTTCTGTAGGACCAGTTGCCGTTGTTTCTTTGATGACAGCGACTGCGGTGGGCAAAGTGGCCCACCAGGGCACCGTTGACTACGCGACGGCTGCGATCGCCTTAGCGCTACTCAGCGGGCTCGTCCTGTTGCTTCTGGGCTTTCTCCGCTTTGGTTTTGTCACTAATTTTTTATCTCATCCCGTTGTATCCGGATTTATTACAGCGTCGGGAATTATCATTGCCCTCAGCCAGCTCAGTCATATTCTTGGTATCGATGCTCCCGGTGAGACATTACCTGAGCTGCTGCACGCCCTTGCGATCAAACTTAGCATGACTAACTTACACACCTTGGCTGTCGGATCATTCTGCCTGCTCTTTTTATACTTGAGTCGTCGGTATTTAGCCGCGCTATTAACGCAACTTGGGCTGAGTCAATTGCTATCGGAGACGCTCGCCAAAACCGCCCCCGTTGCAGCCATCATTATGAGCATTCTCATTGCGTACGCGGCAGACCTCGATAGTAAAGGTGTAGCTGTAGTGGGGACCATCCCGCAGGGGCTGCCGGCTTTTGCACAACCACATATTAATTGGGAAGTGTTTAACGACTTGATACTTCCGGCATTTCTCATTGCTCTCATAGGGTTCATCGAGTCGGTGTCGGTAGGGCGTACCCTGGGGGCTAAGCGCCGTGAACGTATTGACGCCAATCAAGAACTTATTGGCTTAGGTGCCGCAAACGTCGCCTCTGCATTCTCTGGTGGGTTTCCCGTTACCGGGGGTTTCTCCCGGTCAGTTGTCAACTTTGATGCCGGTGCTAAAACCCAAGCGGCCTCTGCATTTACGGCTCTGGGCATTGCAATCGCAGCTTTATTACTGACACCAGCGCTTTACTACCTGCCCAAAGCGACCCTAGCCGCCACTATCGTAATAGCTGTCAGCAGTCTCATTGACTGGAGAATCGTTAGGGACGCCTGGCATTACGATCACGCAGACTTCTTGGCCATTGCGATCACGATATTACTGACTCTGCTGCTGGGCGTTGAGATTGGTGTTATTTCTGGCGTTACTGCCAGTATTGCACTTCATTTGTACAGAACCATGCGTCCTCATTTCGCCATCGTTGGGACCGTGCCGGGCACCGAGCATTATCGAAATATCGACCGTCATGAGGTGCAGACTCACGCCAATATCCTGTCCATTAGGATCGATGAAAGTTTATATTTTGCCAACGCCGCGTTTCTAGAAGAGCTGGTTGACACCGAACTCGAGCAGCGCGAAGGTGTAGAGCACGTCATACTGATGTGTCCTGCAGTGAATACGATAGACCTGAGCGCATTGGAGGCACTACAGTCAGTCAACACGAGCCTACTGGAACGCAACGTAAAGTTGCACCTTAGCGAGGTTAAAGGTCCGGTGATGGACGCCCTCAAGCGCAGTGCGTTTTTACGACAGCTAGGAGGAAGTGTGTATCTCAGTCACCATGCTGCGGTTCTCGAATTGGCGCTGGAATCATGAATAAACGCGGCAAATTTATCAGCAGCGCTGTTTTGGCCACCACAGTTGTACTGATCGTGTATTTTTTGAGTGAAACCACGAAAACACCGACAGAAAATGCCTGCGAACAAACCCTCTCAGCGGCGGTGCTGGCAACCCCTGGAGAAGATCAAGAAGCGCTGGTCGATAACGCACTGTTGCGGGGAACTCACTGTAGCCGGGCAGAGCGCCCCCCTCCCCCCTAAGGTAAAAACCGGCTGGCCCCCTGTTGCCAAAGGCGCAGAAATGTCCGTTCGATCCCCGCCTCGGCTGCCATGCCAAATTTTTCTTGCCAACTTTTTTTAGGGACAAACCGAACTTCAAATGCCTCGGTCTCGACAAGGCGAGTTTGTAGATAGGCATCCGAGGTGGACAGCTCATCCACAAGCTTTTGATCTAGGGCACGCTGCCCGTACCAAATTTCACCGGTGGCGACAGCTTCAATATCGACAATAGGACGGTTAATCGCCACAAAGTCTTTAAAGAGATCATAGGTGTCCTCTAAGTCCTCAACAAACTTAGCTCGACCGTCATCAGTATTTTCACCAAACATCGTCAATGTTCGCTTGTATTTCCCCGCTGTTAGCAGCTCAAAATCGACATCATTTTTCTTCAGAAGTCGGTGGAAATTTGGAAGCTGAGCCAGCACACCGATGGACCCTATCACTGCGAACGGGGCCGATATAATTCGGTCCGCCACACACGCCATCATGTAACCACCACTCGCGGCAACCTTATCGACAGCAACGGTCAATGAGGCGCCTGTTGCTCGGATACGTTGCAATTGGCTTGCGGCCAAGCCGTAGCTGTGAACCATGCCACCGGGACTCTCGAGGCACAGCAGGACCTCGTCACCCTGACGAAGTTCTGGTGCGATCGCCGAGATTTCCTCCCTCAGGCTTTCTGTTTCACTGGCTCTAATGTCGCCTTGGAATCGCAGAACGAAAAGTCGGGCAGCACCCTCGGTCTCTTTGCTACTGTCATCGACGTTCTCGCTCTCCTTCTCCTTCGCCTTTTTCTTGGCCTGCTTTTGCTCTGCCTTTGCCGTTTTCTTTTCTGCCTTCTCACGCACTTTTCGACTTTCTGCATGCTCAGTAAATGAGCGGACGGCGTCGTGAAATGCGGTATAGCGGTCGTTAAGTCGGCGGACCTCGATGTAGCCCTCCTCTCCGTCTCGTCGGCGTTGACTCACCGCGGCTATTGCGACAACCACGACAATAATCGCGGTCACTAAAATGACAGCCTCCGCTAGAAAAAGACCGATTTCCTGAAAAAATTCCATTACGACTCCCTTCGAGACGTGAGTAACAGCGAACGATTAAGGCGCTGCAAAAAATTGGTGTATCAGTTGACCTGCGATTGACTGAGGGGGCGGAATCACCGGCAGCGCGTCGCGACTATACCAGTCTGCATGCGCTATTTCGGTAGGGTCAATAACGATGTCACCATCGGCATGGTCCGCAAAAAAGCCCAACATCAACTGACTGGGAAAAGGCCAGGGCTGTGAGGTGAAATATCTTACATTGGTCACGCTGATGCCTACTTCTTCCTGTACCTCTCGGATAACAGCCTGCTCTGCAGATTCACCCGGCTCAATGAACCCGGCAAGAGTACTATGAAAACCTGTGGCACGCCCCGCTGCTGTTGCCAGCAACAACTGCTCGCCTTTACCCACGGCGACAATGACGCAGGGATTCAAACGCGGGTAAGAGCTGTGGTTACAGGCTTTACAAGCGAGCGCTTTATTGCCGTCTGTCAGCAGGGTTTCAGCACCACAACGCCCACAAAACCTGTGATCTCGCTTCCACGAAAGCATCTGCAACGCTCGACCATAGGCAGCAAAAACGGCATCAGGCACCCGCCCGAAAAGTGAGTATAAATTACCCGAAAGATGCTCCATCGCGTTTAAGCCCTGCGATTCCACTTCCACGACATAGCTGGGTCGACCGGCCCAATAACCCAAGGGCGCTCCGACACCGACATCACCAAATGCTTGTTCAGCTTCGTGGCGCAGCCAAAATTGGTCGGGTGGACGTTGCAATGACACGACCGCATTGTCTTTTGCAAAGATAAATACATAGTCCCCTGCAGCCGGTGACTCGTCGACGGTTTTTATTTCAAGCATGTCTTTCTCCTGTGCGCCGCCGCATAGTAGAAACCCCAGAGGGTGGACACAACCCGGCAAAAGTCCATTTCCATGATATCAATTCTGTCTTTTTCCAATAAACTCATTCATTCTCATCGTTTTCCGCCTTTTCAGCGTAATATCCCCAACCAACCCGACTAAAAACAACACAGGGCTCTACCATGCAAGAATCAGCACGCCAGGCGTTTTGGCATAATTTTTTGGGGTCTTCGCCCACTTGGTACAAGCAGGCGATCATCGGCTTTTTAGTTTTGAACCCCATCCTCCTTGCCGTGGCAGGTCCATTTATTACTGGTTGGGTACTGATCGGAGAATTTATATTCACTCTCGCGCTAGCGCTTCGTTGTTATCCGCTGCAGCCCGGTGGGTTGCTCGCTATCGAAGCCATCGTGATCGGCATGGCTGATCCCCACACCGTTTACCACGAAACCGCGGCTAATTTTGAAGTGATCCTTCTGCTAATGTTCATGGTGGCAGGTATCTACTTTATGAAGGATCTCCTGCTTTTCGTATTTACTAAAATTCTTCTAAACGTACGATCCAAAAAAGTATTGTCGCTGTTGTTCTCGCTGGTTGCCGCAGTGCTTTCTGCATTCTTAGATGCCCTCACGGTCACAGCCGTTCTCATCAGTGTGAGCGTGGGCTTTTATTCGGTTTACCACAAGGTCGCGTCGGGCAAACATCACGGCGAGGATGACCATGATCATGCGGATGACAACAGCGTTCATGACCATCATCGCGAAGACCTGGAGAATTTCCGATCCTTCCTACGAAGTCTCATGATGCATGGTGCCGTGGGTACCGCGCTGGGTGGGGTCTGCACCCTGGTCGGAGAGCCACAGAATTTATTGATCGCTACTGTCGCCGGCTGGGACTTCATTGAATTTTTTATTCTCATGGCGCCGGTAACCATGCCAGTTCTCGCCATGGGTTTAGTGACCTGCCTACTACTAGAAATGACGGGTTCATTTGGCTATGGCGCGCAACTCCCCGCCAGAGTCCGAACCGTCTTAGAGGAGTTCCAGCAAGGAGAAATGGCCAAAGCCAGCCCACGTAGCAATGCAAAACTCGTAATACAGGCTTGCGTCGCCGTCATATTGGTCATTGGCTTGGCATTGCACCTAGCCGCGGTAGGGCTCATCGGGTTACTGGTAATTGTCTTGCTCACTGCGTTTAACGGAATCACCGAGGAGCACCAAATTGGCCATGCTTTCGAAGAGGCCCTTCCGTTTACCGCACTGCTGGTTGTCTTTTTTGCCATTGTCGCTGTGATTCACGAACAGCATTTGTTCACACCAGTCATCGATTGGGTGCTTAACCTAGATGCCAGTATCCGCCCTTCTATGTTTTTTGTCGCAAACGGAGTGCTGTCGATGATTTCTGACAACGTCTTCGTTGCTACGGTATACATCAACGAGGTCAAAGCGGCTCTGGATGCTGGAGAGATTACCCGCGCTGAATTCGACAGTTTAGCGGTGGCGATTAATACAGGGACGAATCTCCCCAGTGTTGCGACGCCCAACGGACAGGCCGCGTTCTTATTCTTGCTAACGTCTGCGGTCGCACCATTGATTCGTTTGTCCTACGGTCGAATGGTGGTGATGGCATTGCCCTACACCGTCGTTCTGGGCTCAGTCGGCCTGGGTGCGGTTTACTTGTTTATTTAGAAACACCACAGGGCAGTTTTGCTTTTGGTGGTGTGCGGGATAGGCGCTGAAGAACTTCTGTTCACTGTTCCCGCCACAACACAGTACCGCCACTGTGGGTTGCTATTTGGTCGAGGCGACTTTCGTGGCGGTCCACTTCCTGAGGTGTTGCGCACAACACAGGTAACGCCGCGCGGTCTGCATTGAGCCGTCTGATTCTCCCAGTACCCCCAGCACCACCACCCTCCTCGCTCTGCTCATCATGAAGACCAAGCGTGGTCTGCCCTCCTGTCATAGTCAGGTAAACGTCAGCAAGGATTTCAGCATCCAAGAGTGCCCCATGCAGGGTTCGGGATGCGTTATCTACGTGATACCGCTGACACAGAGCATCTAGGCTATTTCTCTGGCCGGGATGTTTGGATCGAGCCAATGTCAGGGTGTCGACAACAGAGCACAGCGAGGCGGTATTGGGATGATTACGATCGAGGCGCATGAACTCAGCATCGATGAAGCCCACGTCGAAAGGGGCGTTATGGATGACGAGTTCGGCATCTTCGATAAAGCCAAGGAAGTCCTTAACGATGCGATCAAATGTGGGTTTGCCGGCCAAAAATTCTGGCGTTATGCCGTGTACGGCCAAGGCACCCGCATCAATATCCCGCTCAGGTTGTATATATTGGTGAAAGTGCCGTCCTGTTAAGCGACGGTTGATCAACTCAACACAGCCTATTTCAATAATGCGATGCCCCTGACTAACTTCCAAACCCGTTGTTTCAGTATCTAGTACGACCTGCCGCTTCACCCTTTCAGCTCCGATATCCCGCGATTGGCGAGCGTATCCGCCAGCTCGTTTTCAGGGTGCCCACTGTGGCCCTTTACCCAGTGCCAATTCACTTGATGCCGGGTTACCTGTGCCTTCAGCGCCTGCCACAAATCTTGATTTTTTACCGGCTTCCCGGCAGCTGTTCGCCAGCCGTTACGCTCCCAGTTGACCATCCAGCGAGTCACACCATCTTTAACGTAAGTAGAGTCGGTTGTGAGTTCTACCGTGCACGTTTCTGATAGTGCCGCGAGAGCTTCTATAGCGGCTGTAAGCTCCATCCGATTGTTGGTCGTAGCACTCTCGCCTCCAAACAATTCACGGGACTCACCCTCAAGCCGCAGTAAGACGCCCCAACCTCCTGGCCCGGGATTGCCCTTACAAGCACCGTCTGTGAACGCTTCAACGTGTTTCATTCAACAGGCCTTAGCGGGCTGCGTGTCGCAGAGCCCCGCGTACCTACCACGGAATTGGGGACCGATAGCCCCATGAGTCGCGCTCGAGTACGCTCAAAAGAATGCATCTTGGTATTACCCCTAACCAGTTTGTCAGCGAACATCAGATAGGTTGAGCCCAAAGGTATGTTGTGGTCGACCATCCACTCATCAATGCCAATTAGCCAACGCGCCCAGCGGCTATTACCCGCAGCAGGGATCACGAGCTTGTGGCGCACTGGTGCCACAGCAAAGTCCAACAGTTTTAGCCAATCTTCCAGCCGTCTTGGACCCGGTTCACGACCAGCAGCTGATCGAAAACCTGACCAAAGGCCAGCAACACGCCGCCATAAACCAGCGAGACTCAAGCCATTGGCACCAACGACAAGAAGATGGCCATGGGGCGTCAGTACCCGATGAACTTCCCGCAACAACTGGTGTTGATCAGCACTGAGATCAAGGGCATTCATTACAACCACCACGTCAATGGATTCAGTGGCGATGGGAAGCTCCTCATCGTTTGCATAGATCCCAGTGCAGCCCTCACGGGGATTTTGCTGACGGTCTAACACCTGCGTTACGCGGCGAACCCGCGTCAGGTTGCTGATCGGGATATCCGCGTCGGGACCAATAACTAACAGGTGATACCCAAACCACTGATCGAGAACCACGGTCATGTCCTTGACCAATTGCGCTTTTAGCCGCTGACCAAGGGGCGTGTCAGCGTACCAATGCTCTAGGGCTGGACGCGGGGACGCTTGCGGGCGGATTGTAAAGAAACGACGCATCGTGGCACGATAGCTGCACCCGGGTGGTTGCGGCAACCCCCCGACTAGTAGTACCCCACCCGTAGCGAGTATGCACATGACGACAATGCTGACTATTGAACCTATCCCGGCCTTTTCAGACAACTATATTTGGCTGCTGCACGACGACACCGACGCGGTGGTCGTTGATCCCGGTGATGCCGCGCCAGTCCTCGAGGCCTTGTCTGAGCGCAGTCTGACGCTGAAAGGGGTTTTGATCACCCACCATCATTTTGACCATGTTGGTGGTATCGCGGAACTTGTAGATGCGACAAAGTGTGAGGTTTGGGCGCCAGAAAATCCAAAAATCACGCCGGTGACCTATCGAGTGAGTGAAGGCGACACGCTTCAGGTTCTAGGGCAGACGCTGCAGGTCATAGAGGTGCCGGGGCACACACTGGATCATATTGCATACCAAGGCGATGGGGTACTGTTCTGTGGCGATACGCTGTTCGCCGGAGGCTGTGGCCGGGTTTTTGAGGGGACCCACCCAATGATGAGAAATTCATTGGCTAAACTTCGCGGTCTAAACCCTGACACGAAAATCTACTGTGCCCACGAATATACCTTGGCAAACCTCCGTTTTGCCCTGAGCGCTGATCCTCACAATGCCGCACTTGCAGCGCGCGTAGCAGATTGTAAGTCGCTGCGTGAACGAAACATTCCCACAGTACCGTCGCTGCTAGCTGACGAAATTGCAACAAACCCTTTCATGCGCTGGGACGCAGCCAGTGTCATCGAAAAATTAGTCGCAGAGTCTAGATCTTCTAGCACTGACGGTGATGCGGTTTTTGCGGGGCTACGTGAGTGGAAAGACACCTTTTAAATATGGGAGTCCAAACACTGCGCGTTGAAGGCCGTTGTAAGTGCTAATATTGTAGTCATAAACAAACCGATTGAGGGGCATGACTCACCTCGCTTCGGCCATCACGGCCGCAAGGCACAGCCAATACGTTAAATTGAAAATAAAGGAATCAACATGAAACTCTTAGCCCGCACTATTGCTGTAATGCTTACCTTGGTCGCTCCGGCACTCTATGCTGCCCATCACGAAGGCGGCCATGAACACCACCAGCCCAAAGCCGAGGGAACCCGCGCGGTAGTAGCCACCATCGAAGCAGAAATTTCTGCAATTGATCTTGAAACCAAAGAGGTGACGTTAGTCGGGCCTCAAGGGCAGCACGTTACCGTCGTTGCTCAAGAAAAAATTGTAAAGATCTCAGACCTCAGTGTGGGTGATCGAGTTGCAGCGGAATACTTAGCCTCATTGCATGGCGAAGTTCGTGAGCCAACCGAAGAGGAGCTGGCCAATCCCTGGGTCGTCTTAGAAGACGGCGTTATTGATGAGAACCCTGCCCACCCAGCCGTTGGTGCCGCTCGCCAGGTGCGCGCTGTCTGCTCCATCGAAGCTTTCGATGCTGAGGCGGGATTCGTCATGATAAAAGATAGCCGTGGGAAAATGCACACCGTCGGCGGCATTCCAGCGGTAAAATTTGAAGGCGTATCACTGGGTGAAACCGTCGTTGTTGTTTACACCGAAGCGCTAGCGATTGCGATGCAAAAACTTCCTCAAACCGGAATGTAACAGCCCGCCGTGGATTTGGTGGTGCAGTCATTCAAGGTGTTTTTTGACTGCACCACTGCTTTCAGTCTGGATACATTACCCGTCGACCACTCTACAAGCCTCGCACGCTATCTGCCGCTTGCATGAAGAACCCAAGTGATCAGCATTCAGATAGAAGAGGCCAGCGCGAATCACCAGGCCAAAATCGAGTCAATGCGGAAAGTGCAGCAACCGTTGTGATGCGACGCCATGCATTAGTCGCTTGCTTTTTTTTGGTCTTTACCTGCCAGCAGGCCACAGCGAATCCCACGAAGAATCTATCTCAAGAAATCTTGAGGGCCACGCCCTACCCCTACGCAGCGATTGTTCGCTTGAATATACCGCTACAACGCTTTCACGGCGCTAACGCCTACCACGTTACGGAGGACTGTTCAGGCACACTCGTTGACCGTAACAAGGGCATGATATTGACTGCTTGGCACTGCTTTGACGGCAAAATGGATCTCACCCAACCTCCAAAAGTTTGGCTCAACGGAGCGTGGCAGGAATTACGCCTGGGCGCCCACGGTGGAGGAATGAACCACGACTGGGCTATTGCCTATCTGGTAGACCCCAGCGTCGCTGATGTGTCTGCCATGCCTTTCGCCCTTACCGACCTCGCACCTGGGCGCTCTGTCACCATGTCAGGTTATCAGCGCTCAGGCCTCAAAGCGGACGCTATCTGGTCAAAAATTGCGACCACTTGCACGGTAACTCAACACAGCGCGTCGTGGGTGGAAACTGATTGCGAACTCAACACGGGGGCATCAGGAGGCGCGGTCATGAGCATGAAAGGCGGGCAAGCCAAGCTCGTGGGTATCATATCTGCCAGAGCCGCTACGGGGGGCGTTTGGTACGTGCCACTGTCCCGATTGAGCGCTTATTTTTCACCACCGTGACAGTTCGGTGAATCTGGTACGCCAAGGCTCTCTTGCCACTCGTCGGGGGTGTACAAATGGAGTGCTAACGCATGCACTGGCCCAGCGATGAGGTCACTTAAAAAACCGTAGACAAGCTGGTGACGCCTCACCTTTCTGAGGCCGTTAAACTCACGACTAACCGCGGTGACCTTAAAATGTGTCTCAGAGTTCGCCGGTACGTTATGCATAAAACTTTCATTTCTGACCTCAAGTTCAAGTGGTGACAAGCGGTCAGTGAGTCGAGCTTCTATTTCGTCTTGCACGACCATGGGGCTATACTCCCTTCCTTGAAACCAGCGGACTTGTTAAGAATCTATCTCATTGCATATTACTGCAAGTTAGGCCAGAATTTGTAATGTCGCGAAATATTTAAATTCATTTAATCAGCGGAGTGTTGGGCGATACCACCCATGGAATCCACTTTCGACATCTACTTGACTGGGGAAATTCTTCCTGGATGCAAGCGCGGAGACGCAGTGGCCAAATTGGCGGACCTGTTTAAACTCGATGTCAGTATGGCTGACCAGCTCTTAAATGGAACACGTCGACGGGTGAAAAAACAGTGCAATAAAGCCTCAGCACTCCACTTTCGCAAGATCCTGGCTGACGCTGGACTTCAGGTCGCAGTACAGCGCCATACAACGTCTCAGAGCACCCCCGCGGTAACCGGTTCAGCAGTCCTTGACGGTTCCTCGCAAGAAAAAGCGGTATTTGAGGCGAAGGCGCCGACGATTCCCTCCGAGCTCATTCAGGTTCAATCTCAAGTCGATGCCGACATACCTGTAGATTATGAGCCCATAGACAAGGTGTCCTCACGACCCAGCGACAAACCTTATACAGTCGAGGTTAAGGTTCCTCTGGAAGTTGCCCCTGCTGGCGAACTTTTGCTATCGCCATCGACGATGAAGACTCGCATTTCCTCTGATCAGGCTTTTGATCTCGCCCCGACGGGAGAGTTGATTCCTACGATCAAGCGGGTTTCGAAACCCGTCAACCCAAATACCGATCACCTACATTTGGCCCCAAGCAAGGACAGCTGAGTGCCCCATCTCGCCAAATCACAGGCTTGGCGCCAGCTGCTCGCTATGGTCTACGATGCCTTTCTTGTGGCGCCATTACTCATGGCCAACGCGTTCGTTCTGGTATCAGTATTTGGACCTACCGATTCTATCGCGAGACCGACGGTTCCAGATTGGATCATGCAAAGCACATCGCTTCTGATCATCATGACGTTCTTCGTCATATTTTGGCACAAGAGCGGCCAAACACTGGGGATGCAAGCTTGGCGCATAAAATTAGTGAACGATCTGGGAAAACCTGCCAGCGTCAAACAAGCCTACCTTCGCTGTGTCGCCGCGTGCCTGAGTTTTCTACTCTTTGGCGCGGGCTATTGGTGGATGTTTTTCCATCCGCAGAACCGCACTTGGCACGACTTAATTTCAAAAACCCACTTGGAGCGGCTCGCAAAAGAAGCAAAGGCCCAATAGTCGAGATCGTTAGGTGTCTCGAGTTAGCAACCACCCTCCTGCAATCCAGCAAACTAAAATAGGCATCGCCGCCGCAAGGATAGCTGGCAATCCAAAAATGAGGCTTGCGGGGCCGAAAAAATCTTGAGAAATACGAAACACCACGCCGACGATTACACCCGTAAAAATACGAGCACCCAGGCTACCCTCTCTGAGCGGACCAAAAATAAACGACATGGCAACGAGAACCAATCCCGCCACGGCAAAAGGCTGAAGAACTTTGCGCCAGAAGGCGAGTTCAACATCCCTATACATGAGGCCTTGTTTGCGTAAATACTGTGCGTACGGCCACAATTCGCGGGTCGGCAGACTGTCGAGGGCTACCGCCTCCAATGCCAAGAGTTGCGGCGTCACTTCAGTTTTCCAGACTTGTTGGGTCACTGTGTCCGTAACTGCACGGTCCTGAGTGAGTTCTGTACGCGATATTTTTTCCAGTAGCCACTGCCCACGCTGATAGGTGCCTCGCTCTGCGCGTAGGCTGCGCGTCAACCGACGTTCGTCGTCGAAGGTAAGCAATTGTACGCCGTGAATGATTCCGCCACGCTCTACCGCTGAGACGTGGATAAAAGTGTTGCCATCACGATTCCAAACACCACCGCGGCCAGTAAAACTGCTTTGAGATCCCTGAGCTAAGGCCTTATGACTGACAGCATATTGCTCCGAAACAGGCGATACAAACTCACCTATCAAAAATCCGACGACGGCGACGACTAATGCAGGTCTTAGCGTTGCAATCGCCAACTGAGGTAGTGAGCGCCCCGCTGCTCGCACCACAGTGAGCTCACTGGTTGCGGCAAGACGGCCGAGCCCAACCAGAGCCCCTATCAAGGCGGCAAAGGGCACATACTCATGTAGGCGTCTGGGGAGTGTAAAAACCACATAGATCAATGCATCCGAAAAAGCATAATCAGCAGTCACGTCATCTAGCTCGTCAATGACCGAGCTCAACGCGTCCAGACCAACCAGTACCGCGAGCACTCCCAACGTAGCGCCCAAAACACTCCCGGCTAGATAACGATCAAACTGACCCATGTTTCTTCCCAAAAATCCCAAGGGAAAGAGATTCCCAATAAAGCAGGCAAACGGCAAACGCCGCAAAACACAGGTGTGTTAACAGCATTGCGCCGCCGCCACCGCCTGACTCCATGAAGGAGCGAGCCTGTGTGAGCGCTAAAAAGTAAACCAAAAACAATGCTAGTGCAGGCCCGAGGCGCGCATAACGTCCTCTGCGGGAGTCCGTTTTACTCAACGCTAAGGCGATAACAACGCTCACTGGCACCAAAAACGGTAGCGACAGTCGCCACCAAAGGGTAGCCCGCTTCCTAGGATCATCACTGGTAACCAGTTCGGCGGTAGGCGTTGCGTCGATGCGCGTAGAAGCACGCAAGCTATCGCGCTTCTCAGGAATGAGTTCGCCAAACCGGCTAAATGCGACTGCCTCGTAGGCAGGTTCACCCGGCACTCCACTGTAACGAGTCCCACCACGCAACTCGAGGTAACGCCTGTTGGTGGTGGCGTCGGTTATTATTTCGGCTTCCTCGGCCAATGTGACTTGGGTGGCATCAGTACCCGATTGTTCCTCAACGACAAAAACATTGTGCATGACGCCGGCTTTATCAATGCGCTCAGTGTAGGTCACTAATTCACCCCCACGCTGGGACTTAAATCGCCCTGCGGCCATGAGTTGTAGACCCTCGGCATTCCGGGGGTTGTCCAAAAGTCGCTGTGCCCGAGCTGAACCCTCGGGCCCCAAATATAAGGTCAAAAGTGCAACGAGGCACATTATGAGGGCGCCAGGCACCAGCAAGTAACCCGCCAGCCGAGCTGGACTGGTTCCGCAAGCTTTAAGCACGACCATTTCACTCTCTGCGTACATTCGTCCAAGCGACAGCAGAATTCCGATAAAAAGCGCGAGCGGTAGGATTAATTCAAAAAAACTGGGCAGTTTGAACAGCATGACTGGCAGTAAAACGTCGGCAGATAGGCTGCCCATCGCCGCTTCCGCGAGATACTTTATAAAGCGGCCGCTAAAAACCACGAGAAAAAGAACAAAGGACACCGCCAGCGTGTGCGTGGCCACATCTCGGGTCAAATATACGAAAATGCGCATCAGTTAGTCATAAGGATCAATGGTTTGTGCTGAATATATTTTGTTACGGCGCCAGACACCATACACTATGCACCTCTACATCAATTTATTTGTCCTCTAATGGAGTTTTCATGTCCCAACCATCGTTCACGGCTCGCAAGGCCGCTAATCCTGCCAAGCTTTCTACCCCCTGCCTTGTGCTACCCATGTTTAAAGGTCAGAAGTTGGAGGGGTATCTTGCAGAATTGGATGCTAAATTGGCAGGTGCCATTAATCGCGCCTCAAAGCTTGGCGACTTTAGCGGCGAAACAGGCTCGTCCTTGGCACTTATGGGTAATGACCGTGTGCAGCGAATCCTCCTGCTAGGTTGCGGTGCCGAGGAAGACTTTGATCAGTCTGCTCGTAAAAAGCTAGCCCAGGCCGCAGGCAAAAATTTAGCCAGCACGAAGGCTCGTGAGGCACACATAGCCCTAGATGGCCTACCGCTGGCCGCCGAAGACAGCGCTCAGTTGCTGGAAACACTGGCGACCGAAATTTTATGGGCCTGCTATGTCTACAGCGAAACATTAAGTCAACCGAAGAACATGCCAACTTTGGCAAAAGCCAGTGTCTCAGCGCCATCCGCTTTACCAATCGGGCAAGCAAAAAAGGCACTCAACTCAGGCGTGGCCATCGGTGAAGGCGTCAACTTTACCCGCCAACTGGGCAATCTACCCGCTAACATTTGTACGCCAACCTACCTCGCTAAGCAGGCAAGAGCATTAGGCCGAAAGCACGCCAAATTGACGGTAAAGGTTCTCGATGAAAAAAAGATGCGCGAGCTCGGTATGGGTTCACTCCTGTCCGTGGGACATGGCAGTGACGAGCCCTCGCAATTGATTGTCATGGAATACAAAGGCGGGAAAGCAAAGGAAGCGCCATATGCTCTCGTGGGGAAGGGAATCACCTTTGACACGGGCGGAATATCTCTCAAGCCAGGCGGGAAAATGGACGAGATGAAGTTTGATATGGGTGGTGCCAGTTCAGTCTTTGGTACAGTTCAGGCTGCGGTTAACTTGGACTTACCCATCAATCTAGTGGGCATAGTTGCTGCGGCTGAAAACATGCCCAGCGGTCGCGCCACTAAACCTGGGGACGTTGTCACAAGCATGAGTGGCCAAACCATCGAGATCCTCAATACCGATGCTGAAGGCCGTTTGGTGCTGTGTGACGCACTAACCTACGTTGAACGCTACAAGCCGAAAGAGGTCGTGGATATCGCGACCCTGACGGGCGCTATTATTGTGTCGCTGGGGCACGAGGCGAGCGGCATTTTCGCTAACGACGATGACTTGGCTGATGCGCTGCTGGCGGCTGGGCAACGCAGTCAAGATCGTGGCTGGAGAATGCCGATCTGGCAGGAATACCAAAAGCAGCTTGATTCAAGATTCGCAGATATGCAAAACATCGGTGCTGGTACCGCGGGAAGTGTTACTGCCGCGTGTTTTCTGGCACGGTTTACGGAGAAGTACAAATGGGCGCACTTAGATGTTGCGGGAACTTCATTTCTGAGTGCGCCGAAAGGAGCTACCGGAAGGCCAGTTCCCATGCTTGTCGAGTATCTGCGAGCCCGTGCTGGCGCATAACCTATGACTCGCGTCGACTTTTATGTGGTTGCAGACGCTAGCCCTGAGGCTCGTCTGCAGGTTGCTGCTCGACTTACAGAAAAAGCCCACCGTCAAGGGCATAGCCTGTTTATAAACACTGGCAGTGAGTCAGAAGCAGCGTTGTTGGACGAGCTTTTGTGGACATTCCGCCCCGGAAGCTTTATCCCACACCACTCACTGAAAGAGGGGTCTGAAGGGCCAGTAGTTCTTGGTTGGGGACAAGAGCCCAGCAGCCATGATGATGTCCTAATAAATCTTGCCCTCACCCCGCCCGCTTTTTTTTCTCGGTTTCAACGAGTCGCCGAACTAGTGACTCAAGAAGAAACCGCTTTAAAAGCTATGCGAGAGTCGTGGCGATTTTACAAGGATCGTGGCTATCCTCTGCAAAAACACGATCTTTGACGGCTTCACAGCGCCTACATTTTTAGTACCAAAATCGGAACAGCATTATGGAAAAGGTTTTTTCGCCCGGCGATATTGAAAAGCGATGGTATGACACCTGGGAGCAAAGTGGTTACTTTGCTCCTCAGGGCGGCGAGACCTCTTTTTCGATACCCATACCGCCACCGAACGTAACGGGTTCATTGCATATGGGTCATGGCTTTCAACAGGCCATCATGGATGCCCTCATCCGTTATCACCGAATGAAAGGGGCCGATACGCTCTGGCAGGTGGGCACCGATCACGCTGGAATTGCAACTCAAATGCTCGTCGAACGACAGCTAGAGGCCGACGGCATCAAGCGAGAGGATATTGGCAGAGACGCTTTTATCGACAAGGTTTGGGCTTGGAAAGAACAATCAGGCGGGACCATTACTCAGCAGCTCAGACGATTAGGGGCTTCAGCGGATTGGAGCCGTGAACGTTTTACTATGGATGAAGGTTTGTCCGATGCCGTTCAGCAGGTGTTCATCAAACTTTACAGCGAAGGTCTTATTTATCGTGGTCAACGTTTAGTTAACTGGGACCCAAAATTGCACACAGCAATATCGGACCTTGAAGTGGTGTCGGAAGAGGAACAAGGCTTCTTGTGGCACCTACGCTATCCTCTGAGTGATGGCTCTGGCCACCTCGTGGTCGCCACTACAAGGCCGGAGACCCTGTTAGGTGACGCAGCAGTCGCAGTTCATCCAGACGATGACCGCTATCAGGCGCTCATTGGCAAAACCGTGTCGTTACCGCTTTGCGACCGAGAAATTCCTATTATCGCCGATGACTATGTAGATCCTGAGTTCGGGACTGGTTGCGTCAAAATCACACCTGCACATGACTTTAATGACTACGAGATGGGCCAGCGACACGACCTGCCCTTGCGCAATATCCTAACGCGAAACGCCTCAATTAGTGAC
Organism: Luminiphilus sp. nBUS_16; assembly: GCF_051201645.1. Lineage (GTDB taxonomy): Bacteria > Pseudomonadota > Gammaproteobacteria > Pseudomonadales > Halieaceae > Luminiphilus. Next base: position 1,775,779 of record NZ_CP179205.1, read on the forward strand.
GCCGCTCCAGCGGCTTACCAAGGTCTCGATCGCTACGCAGCCAGAGAACAGATCATTAAAGATCTTGATGCTCTGCAGCTGCTCGAAAAAACCGAAGACCACCTGCTGAAGGTCCCACGAGGCGATCGCTCTGGTGTGGTTGTAGAGCCGTGGTTAACGCCGCAATGGTACGTGGATGCTAAAAAACTTGCGGGACCTGCTATCGCTGCCGTTGAAAATGAAACAATTAAGTTTGTGCCCAAACAATGGGAAAATACGTACTTCGCATGGATGCGCGACATTCAGGATTGGTGCATCAGCAGACAGCTCTGGTGGGGGCACCGAATCCCAGCTTGGTATGACAATGCAGGCAATGTGTATGTGGGTTCCGACGAAGCCTCAGTGCGAGCCAGCAACGAACTCGATGATACCGTCGAGCTCACGCAGGACAACGACGTTTTAGATACCTGGTTTTCTTCAGCTCTCTGGACGTTCTCTACCTTGGGCTGGCCGAATAAGACGCCCGAAATGGCGAAGTTTCACCCTACGTCGGTGCTTGTGACGGGGTTCGATATTATATTTTTTTGGGTTGCACGCATGATCATGATGTCGTTACATTTTTGTGACGAGGTGCCCTTCCACACTGTGTACGTTCACGGTCTGGTGAGAGACGGTGAAGGCCAAAAGATGTCGAAGTCCAAGGGAAATGTCATTGATCCCATAGATCTTATTGATGGCATAGATCTCAAAAGCCTGGAGGCCAAAAGAACGGCAGGAATGATGCAGCCACAGATGGCAGCGCGCATCGTCAAACAAACTCGCAAGCACTTCCCTGAGGGCATCCCTGGCTATGGCACCGATGCTTTGCGCTTTACCTTTTATTCTCTCGCTTCCACGGGTCGTGATATCAAGTTCGATATGCAGCGCATGGAGGGATACCGGAATTTCTGCAATAAACTTTGGAATGCTGCTCGGTATGTTTTGGGAAATTGCGAGGATCTCACACCATCGCCGTCTGCAACCGAACCCTCTTTGGCTGACCGATGGATTATGAGCCGACTAATCACGGCTGCGAAAGACTGCGAACAGGCGATTGAAAACTATCGCTTCGATCTGGCATCGCAAACCTTGTACGACTTTGTCTGGAACGAGTTTTGTGACTGGTATCTTGAACTTTCAAAGCCCATCCTTTGGGATGCGGAGGCAAATCCCGATCAGGCGACTGTGACGCGTCATACGCTGGTTACAACGCTTGAGAACATCCTCCGCCTTCTGCACCCCATGATGCCTTTTATCACAGAGGAAATTTGGCAAAGCATTGCGCCTCTAGCAGATAAGTCAGGAGACACCATTATGCTCCAACCTTGGCCTAACTTTGACGGTCAAGAATCCGATGCTGAGGCCGAGTCAGAAGTGGCATGGCTACAAGGTGTCATTGTTGCGATTCGCACCATTCGAGGAGAGGCACAGCTGGGGCCGGGCAAAGCGCTCGACATTCTGGTCCGCAACACGACAGACGATGATCAAAGGCGTTTTACAAACAACAAGGCCTATCTGCGCAAGCTGGCCCGTCTAGAGTCAATAACCTTTTTAAGCTCCGACGCTGAAGTGCCGCCGTCACTGTCAGCCCTCTGCGGCAACCTCGAAATATTGGTGCCCATGGCTGGAGTCATCGACGTTGAAGCAGAGCGGGCTCGCCTCAATAAAGAACTGCAAAAGCAGCAGGGAGAGTTGACAAGAATTCAGGGAAAACTCTCAAATGCCAGCTTTGTCGACCGCGCCCCCGAAGCCGTGGTTGCCAATGAGCGACATAAACAACAGGCCGCTGAAGATGCAGTTCAAGCCATCACTACGCAACTGCAGCGTCTGGAGGGATTGCACTAATGACGCGATACTGGTAATAACGTCTTATAAAAATAAGGAGAGGCGTATGTCTGAGCGTCAAACCGGTGTTGTGAAGTGGTTCAACAATGCAAAAGGTTTTGGGTTCATTACGATGTCTGATCGTGATGAAGATATTTTTGTGCATTTCCGAGCAATTCAAGGAGATGGCTACCGCTCCCTGAACGAGGGAGATGCTGTTGAGTTTACCCTCGCAAAAGGCGACAAAGGGTTGCAGGCGGAAGAAGTTACTAAACCGTAGCACCAACAAGCGGTCAGGATTTGATAGACTTCGGCTCCTTTTTATAAACCGGAAGTCTCATGTCTACGCACCCACAAAAATTCAGTCTTGTTGGCAGGCTTGTCATCAACGATTTGATTGCCCTTGTCATCTATCTGATCACGGCGCAGTTCTTCCCTACCCATTGGATTCATCTTGCTGGGTTGGTCGTCTTGGCGGTTGCATGCGCTGTCATCGGCGACCTCAACATGCCGGCCCCTCGCGCCCCTAAAAAGCAAGCGAGCGCTCAGGAGAGCACTAACGAGGGAAATATCAAATGGTTTAATGCCACGAAAGGCTTTGGCTTTATTGTCGGCGACGATGGTGCTGAAGTATTTGTGCACTACCGAAATGTAGAAGGCTTAACCAAACGCGGTATTAAGCAAGGTCAGCGTGTCGCTTACTCAGTGCGGGCTAGTGACCGAGGTCCACAAGCCGAAGGCGTTAAGGCCGTATGACCGAGGCATTGAGTGCAGGGCAAAAAATCCGTGTAACGGAGCGAAAGTTTCGCGGTGTGACGCTGCCAACGGCCGGCCATAAAGTGATCAGAAGAGTGAAACGCGAGGGGCATGAGCCCTCGATACACGGCACTAAACTGTGGCGATCGAGCTTTCTCATCATGGATTACCTCCACAAGCATCCACCCGAAAGTGCAAACTCGGTTTTAGATGCTGGCTGCGGCTGGGGCATTACGGGTATCTGGTGTGCAAAAAAATTGGGCGCTTCGGTTGTCTCACTTGACGCTGACCCTGCAGTCTTTCCCTATCTGAAAGCCGTAGCAGAACTCAACAAAGTCTCCACTACGCCTTTAGTGCGACGTTTTGAGGCATTAAAGAAGCCTCAATTAGCCGATTTTGACCTTTTAGTGGCGGCGGATGTTTGTTTTTGGGACGATCTAGTCAAGCCTGTAGGTAAGTTAATTGATCGTGCGATTGATGCTGGAGTCGGTCAAATCGTTATCGCAGATCCAGAACGCCCCACCTTTCATGAAATGGCTGAAAAGGCGATTAATCGCCACGGAGGCGATCTCATTCACTGGTCACTCAAGGGCAAGCTAAAAGCCACTGGCGCGCTACTAGTAATCAATAACCAGTAGCCCAAAAATTTACCGCAATACTTCCACCCGCCAGGCGACAGGGGCCTCTACCGTCTCGCCCATCTCAGACAAGGCGGGCCTAAAGCGCATACTTCGTAATTGCCGCCTGGCGAACCCTGTCAATTTCTCCTCGGATGGCTCAGGCGCAATCACGACAACATTTCTGAGATTACCCCGCTGGCTCACCTCCGCACTGACATTGAGGATCGCCCATTCACGGCTAAATCGATGATCGCGACTCAGTTTGGGAACTTCAGGCAAAGGTCCGGGTTTCGAAAAGTCGACACTCCCCTGCAGCTGTAGCTGCTGGTAAATCTGCATCGCTTGCGAGTGACGTCCCCGTAGCAGCAGCCAGTCAGCCTTGGCATGTAGTAACAATCCATCTTCGGGCAACAGCTTCAGTGCGCGATCGATTAAACCTCTCGCCGTTGACCCCAGCGTGCTTTCAACATTGCGAAGCCGATATTCTCCGGGCGATTGCTCCCGGTTCTGCTGAACGCCTTGCTGATAAGGGTTGGCATAGCGGTCTCGAGAAACGCCGAAACTATCGACCACCAAAGGATCCACATTAAAGTCGATTAAGTAGTAAAGCTTGAGGACTTCAAGACTGAACAACTTGCACCAAGGCTTCTGCCACTGAGAACTCTCACAGACAGCGTCGGTCATCTCTTTACCGTGATTAACCACAAACAAAACATCGGATTCTTTACCTTGCCAAGGGCTGCTCGCGAGGATTTCACTCTGAACCGATAGCCATCGAATAGAGGCTCGCAAGCGCTGTTCCGACCAGGGCTCTGCGCCTCTGCCCAGTAACCGATAAAAGTAGTTAATCTGGCGCCCTACTTCAGCGGGATCTCCCTGATCGCGAAGTAGTTCAAGGATGCCTTCGAGCAAGGGCAGCTGATCGGCACTACCCAATCCGCTGTTTACCCGCGTACTGTGGAGTGCCCATCGATAGAGTTCTAGCGCAGCGTCATTGGCCCCATATTCCTCCGCTTCACGCGCTGCCGCGGTCAAGGGCGCAGTCAATTCTGGGGAATAGGGTCCTACAACAGCCTCTAGCTTTTGAATCTGCTCGGCGGTTGCATCGAGACGGCGTCGCACGGTTAAGGGAGAAGCTTCTGTTGAGAGGGACCTGTCAATTACTGCTTCAGTAGGCCACAACACATGGATGCCCCAAGGCTGAGGCTCGCCAGCGAAGCCTAGGGAGTGCCAGAGGCTTGCCAGTGCAAAAAAAAACACCGTTGGCAGTGGTAGAGAGCTTCGCAATGGGGTGTCCAGAATCATGCTTTAAGTGTAAACCCTTCCGGCAAAAAAAAACCCGCCTGAAGGCGGGTTAAAAACTTAAAAGGACCTGAGTGAACCAGGATCGGAGCACAGTGCTCACCGATCGGCGGGGTCACATCAATGGCGCTATTCTGGCCTCGCTGGCACATAAATCAAATGTATTTGTTTTATCTTTTATATTCTTTTGTGGCATTATCGTCCTCATGGACATTAAAAAGCTAGCAAAAGTCGACCTTAACCTATTGGTTTCTCTACAAATTCTTCTGGAGGAATGCAGCGTTTCAGCAGCGGCTAGACGTATGTCAATCACTCAGCCAGCGATGTCAAAAACTCTGGGACGCCTCAGAGACACATTTAATGACCCATTATTTGTACGCTCAAAACGCGGAATTCAACCGACGCCTAGAGCACAATCCATCGCCGCAGAGCTGCCCGCGCTGTTAGCAGCTACCGAGGCGCTGCTCGAGGCTGGCGATTTTTCACCGAACACCTATAAAGGTGAGATCACGATCGCAATCTCTGAATACGTGGGCCTTTCACTACTACCTCCGCTAACGGCGCGATTACAAAAAATTGCACCCGGGCTGAGCCTGCGAACCATTACGCGGGTGGAAGGTCAGCTCGATAAGCTTGCTGCAGGGGGGCTCGACTTCGCGGTCCAGCTCACTCGTTCTGACTATCCTGAAGAATTTCGCTTCCAATCATTGGGCGGATCGCCACTGGCGGTGTTTGTGCGAGATGGTCACCCTTTAGCCAGCAAACCATTAACCCGTGAGCTCCTCACACAATACCCTGCCATCAGCCTATACGTGTCTGATCGCAATGATACTGAGCTACCTCTATCGCCTCATGCTCAGCTGCCAGCGGGTTCAGTTGCCATGCTTGAGACGTCGCATCTTCTCACGGCCCTGGAAATACTGAGAGAGACAGACTTCACTTTGGTCTGCCCTGCTTATTTAGCAAGGAATCAGGGGGCAACTCGGGACGTGGTTGCGCTGCCGCTGCCGCCGGAAGACGCGCAGTACGTTGACTATGCACTGGTAGCTCATCGACGAACTCAAGCCTCCCCTGCTCATCAGTGGTTGTGGAATGAAATCGTCGATACTGTCCGGGGCATGCGATTACGTACTGTGCACCGCGGTTAATAAACAGGGGTTATGTCGACACTGTTTGGCCCTTCGCTGTTTCTATGGGTAGCGAGAAGTGGCATAATTCCATCGTCTTCTCCTGCTACTGTTCATGTCAAAACGCGCACACAAAAAATCCGTCCCAACATTTCAAACGCCTATCATTGAGACGCACTGTCATCTCGATTATCTGGCACAGGATACGATGGGCGATGAATTACAGGCTATTACCGATGCCGGTGTTGAGCGCATCGTTACTATCGCCGTCTCTGCAGACAATTTAGCGACTGTCTTAAGTCTTTGCGATCAACATGAAAATATCTGGGGCACTCAGGGTATCCACCCCCACGAAGCTTCTTCGTGGAGCCCGTCTGTAGCACAGTCAGTTGCGACGGGAGCAGCTCACCCCAAGGTCGTAGCTATCGGGGAGATTGGACTGGATTACTACTACGAGCATGCTTCTCCGCAAGCACAAACCCAAGCTTTTGAGGCGCAACTGGCACTCGCTGCCGAGCGCGATCTACCGGTTGTTATACACACCCGCGAGGCGGATGCCGACACGCGCGCGGTGCTAGAAAATCATGCCCCTTATTTGAGAAAAAAAGGTGTCATACACAGCTTTACCAGCTCTCAAGCGCTAGCTGACTACTGTTTATCCGAGGGGTTTTACCTCGGATTTAATGGTATTTGCACCTTTAAGAATGCGGACAATGTGCGAGCTGTCATTGACGCCACGCCAATAGACAGCCTTGTGCTCGAAACTGACTCGCCCTACCTAACACCCGTCCCCTACCGGGGACGCGTTAATTCGCCCCGTTTTTTACCCCTTATCGCTGAGCAAATTGCAGAGATTAAAAATATGCCGGTTGAAGCATTGTTGAAGGCCGCCAGAAGGAACAGCATGGCGTTGTTCTTCGCTAACCCATGAGTGAATTTGCGATTGGCCAACGTTGGGTGAGCCACGCCGACGTAGAATTGGGACTAGGTATTGTGGTGGAACTCGATGGGAGGCGCATCACGTTGCACTTCCCTGCAGTCGGTGAGGAACGCACCTACGCCACAGATCGCGCGCCACTAACCCGGCTCATTCTGGAAAGCGGTGATCGCTACCAACACATCAATGGTCAAGAATACGCAGTCCTTGAACGCCACGAGTCTGAGGGCATCTTGGCTTATCTCATTGAGGATGCCGATGGCCAACAAGAGCTGGTTTCTGAACTTGATATTGATCCCCACATACAACTGCGCTCCCCCCGAGACCGGCTGCTCAACAACCAGCTAGATAAGCTACTGGATTTTCAACTTCGTTACGAAACATTGAAGCAGCGCGCACATTTTTCAAAAAGCGCTGTCAGAGGCCTGCTTGGCGCGCGAACTTCCCTATTATCCCACCAGGTCTATATCGCGAGCGAAGTCGGTACCCGCATTGCCCCCCGAGTACTGCTGGCCGATGAAGTTGGCCTAGGTAAAACCATTGAAGCCGGCCTCATTTTGTCCCAGCAATTAGCCTCAGGACGGGCAACCCGAGCCCTTGTTCTTGTCCCTGACTCACTGATACATCAATGGCTGGTGGAAATGCTGCGACGGTTTAGTTTGGCATTTTCGCTGTTTGATGACGACCGCTTAAGTGACTTAGACATAGAAACCGCTTTTGAGTCAGAACAACTCATATTGTGCCCGTTTTCTCTGATGGGGCAGCATGAGGACGCGAGACACAGTGCACTTTCGGCGAGCTGGGATATGGTTATCGTCGATGAAGCCCATCATCTGAGCCGTCAAAGCCCTGAGGAAGAAACCTTATCAGACTTTGTTGAAGCCCTCGCAGGCCGCTGCAGCGGCCTGCTGTTGTTGACGGCCACTCCCGAACAAGCAGGGATAGAGAGCCACTTTGATCGGCTTCGATTGCTCGATCCTGATCGCTTTAGCGATTTGCCAACTTTCCTTGCCGAACAGGAGCAATTCGCACAGTGGAATCAGGTTATCGAACAACTCCAAGCAGGCGAGACCACGGTTAGCCTGCCGGCTGGTATCGATCAACAAGCCGACAGCAAATCGCAGATCAATCAGCTGCTTGACCGCTACGGTACGGGGCGTGTGTTATTTCGCAATACCCGAGCCTCCGTACCGGGATTCCCAAAGCGCAATCTGCACGCCTACCCCTTGGAGGCGCCGGAGCTCTATCAAGACAACCGCACTGCTTTGTTCCCGGAAATGTCCTTTCCAGAGGCCCAGTGGTTAGAACATGACCCTCGAGTGAGTTGGCTGGAGGCTCAACTTCGAGCGTTACGCCCGGAAAAAGTACTGGTAATTGCTGCAAACGCCACCACTGCCCTTGCTTTGGAGCAGCAACTTCACCTGCGTGCAGGCATTCGCTGTGCTGCCTTTCACGAGGGCCTTACCCTGTTTGAGCGGGATCGTGCAGCCGCCTATTTTGCCGATGAACACGGAGGGGCACAGGCGCTGATTTGCTCTGAGATTGGTAGCGAGGGGCGAAACTTTCAGTTTGCACATCATTTAATTTGTTTCGATTTACCCAAGAATCCCGACCTACTCGAACAACGCATTGGCCGTTTAGACCGAATTGGACAGGGCACAGATGTCGTCATTCATGTGCCCTTCATACGCAACACTGCTCAGGAAGTATTATTCAATTGGCACGACCAAGCCCTGTCGGCCTTTACCAGTAGCTGTGCCGTTGGCTACACGGTTCTCCAGCAGTTCCAAGGAACCCTAGATAACGCCCTAGCGAACCCCGATGCGCCCACCGAACACCTGTTAAGTGAGTCACTGGCACTGCGCACATCCCTAGAGATCAAAATGCGTGAGGGGCGTGATCGCTTACTGGAGTTAAACTCGCATAACGCTGAGCGCGGGTCAGAAATTATTGAAACCATTCAAACGGAAGAGACTCCCGAGCAAGTCCTTTCTTTTGCAGAACTTCTCTTCGACCGTATTGGCGTGAGTCAGGATTATCACTCTGAAACCACCCATTTGCTCAAACCTACTGAAATGCTGATTACCGGTGAGCTACCGGGACTTGACGAAGACGGCACGGTAGTTAGCTTTGACCGTGAAACGGCACTGGCGCGTGACGACGTGTTGTTTCTTACTCGCGAGCACCCCTTACTGCGAGAGGCGATGTCGGTTGTCTTGAGCAGTGAGCTAGGCAACTCAGCTCTCGGCACCGTAAAGCACCCCAAAATACCGGGCGGCACTGTGCTGCTCGAGTGTATATACAGCCTCGACTGCATGGCTCCAAGCCACTTAGAAATGGGCCGGTATGTCGATCAAACACCACTGCGCTTTGTCATTGATCCCAAGTGTATTGATCGAGGTCAAAACATGGGCCATCAAGTTATAAACCGTATGATTGGTCCAGTCGCCACTGCAACAGCTGCCAATGTTTTACGCAGAATCAGACCCCTACTTGAGGAGCAGCTGAAAGCCGCAGATAAGTTGGCAAAATCTGAGCTCGAGGCGAGAAAACGCACGGCCATAAACACGATCAATGAGCAGCTCGGTGCAGAGCAAAGTCGCCTAGTTTATTTGAGCAGCGTCAATCCCGGGGTCAAAGATTCTGAGATCGTCGAGCTAGACGCACGCATAGCGGCCACCCTTGCTTCGGTGAACGACACTCAGGCAGTGAGCCAAGCCTTGCGAGTCGTCGTCGCTACTTGAGTAGCCCTAGACGCAGCCGTGAAACGACACAGGGCAGCGCTCAACGGGCCAGCAGCGTCACTTCAAGGGCGATACCAAATAGAGGACGTGTAAGCACGTTCTTGTAGGGTGTCAGGTCTCTGCGTATCAACCTCGCCGCCTAACGCAAGTTTATCGAGTAAAGAATGTCGCGCCGTTGGTATTTGCAGCACACGCACGTAGTAAAAAGCGGACTGATCAGGGTCAAAATTCGGATCGCTCCAGGCTGCGGTTAAACGCCCCGCACCGGCGCTGTTATCGAGCAACCCTGTAGCCAGGTCAACGGTATTTTCAACGGGAAGCAAGGAGCCGTCAGTTTGCAGACGACCCTCCCCTGCCCAGGCGACGTCATAAACCTGCTCCTGTGTGCCGCCATCACTTTCCGTCCAGCCCTTGATCACTTGTATTCGGTCTAATGCACCGGAAGCGGGGTCTGCTAGTGCCTCAATCAATAGGGTTGGCGTTGCACCCTCTGCCGCTGTCATGAGTTCGCCTCCCATAGGTACGGCCTGCTCCAGTACGTTTGCAGGGAAGTCGGCTTCTTCGAGTAACTCTGCGCTCAAGTTCCAGCCACCATAAACTCTGACACCAATACGAGGGCCTGTCGTCGCGTATACCTCACGCCGACGCATGGCAGCGACAATGCCTTCTCGCGTATTGTCCTCAGCCCAAACTGCAGCAAGCCCTGACGCCGACATAGCCCAGCCAAAGGGCCTTTGTGGCTCATCACCCCAGCCCGAACTCTTCTTACTCGGAATGGAATCTGTCACAAACTTACCCTGAAAATTTGCCTCCTCAGCACTCGGCAGCGCTGTGTGACCATCAGTGGAGCCAATCACGCCAAATTGATAGGGGTTGATGCCTACGTCAGCTTCTAGGGTGAGGCCACGACGCAGGGCCGATCGTACAAAATCCCCTGGCTGAGGCTGATATTCTGTCCACCACTTCTGGATGTAGAAGGGGTAGTTTTCAAAGTCGGCAAACTCGTCTTCGGGAGAAAGGGAAGAGTGCGTTTCGGAATCACCTTTTATTTGAGTGATTTCTACAACAGGCTCCCAATAGCGCCGAAGTTCTGCGTACCGAGTGTCCATCTTATCTCCACGCAGGGACGTCAGGTCGAACATAATGCCCTTCGAGATATTGGAATTGTGGGGAATCGCTAAAAATGTGCCCCCTGTTGATTTCGCAGTGGACTCCAGCCATTCCCAGAGATCCTCGGGAAAAGAGCTGTTGTCTAGTCCGTAAGGCACGAAGGTTTGAGCTGTTTGCGCATCGATGTCACCAATGACCACGCGGTGGAGGTTGGCTCCACCGGGAATTGCGCTGTACTCCCATCCAATTAGCGCCGTAAATTCCCCCGGGGCGTTGTGCGCATCAGCGGCGTCGGTAATGGCCTTCCATGCGTCGGCTTCTACGGCGGGCAAGTCTGGAATCCAACCCACATCTGCGTCCCAGTCCCTCGCGGCGGCTGCAAAATCATCGGTGGGCTCAGGTAGCACCCCAAGAAATAAATTACGGGCGGTTTGCTGGTCGACCGCATCTCTTAAAATTGCCGTCGCGATCCAAGCCTTCGCAGAGTCGATCAAGGAAAGATCATCCCGAGTTACGCCGTCGTAGTAGACACTTCGAATCACGCCCATCAGTTCGGCATGGTCTGAAACAACCAAAAAATCCAACGGTGTTTCCAACTGAACTCGCCGCCCATCCCAGCCGTGAACAACCGGCGCGCCCTTGGCAAACCGATAAGCCATATCCGGTGTTGCGGTTAGATTATTATTGGCAAAAGCATCCGATGAATAAGTCGTGTGCAGGTGGGTATCACCCCAAAGCAGCTGTCTATCTTCAGCTTGTGAGAAGCTGGCTAAGGTCACAGCGAGCAACCAAAGAGCCGGGTAAAAATTCTTTATAATCATTTTCGTTCCCCAAATATCACGACGAATTGCTGAGGCTAGAGGTGCTAAGGCGTATTACCGCCCCTTCCATGTATAGGCTTCTTTATTAAAAAAGGCAGCGATCGCATTAGGGCAGTCTTCACTTGAAATACAAAACTCCTGTAGGTCAGCCTCTTTGGTAATGGTGTCGCCCAAAGAAGAGGTAGCCGCGAAACGGAGCGCCTCTTTAGTGTACCGAAGCGCCAGTGGCGAGCGTCCCGCGAGGTTCTCGGCAAACTCCATGGCCTCCACCGCAAAATCAGCCTTATCGAACACCCTATTAGCCATTCCCCAATCCAATGCCTTTTGAGCTCCCAACTTTTCCCCAAGAGCCATCAATTCGAAAGCCCGCCGACTGCCAACAAGTTTTTGCAGTAGCCAGGTTGAACCGCCATCCGGGATTAATCCAATCGCGGAGAAGGGTTGATAGAGATAGGCGTCTTCAGCCATAACAACAAGATCACAGGCCATCGCATAACTGTAACTGATTCCCGCACAAGGCCCGTTGACCGCAGCGATCCAAACCTTAGGCGCCTCGGCTATGGACAGCACCCCGGGCTTAAACTCGTGAATGAGATCGTCCCGGGTTTGTGCGCCAATCATTAGATCAGCGCCTGCAGTGTCGTCGGCGAGATCAGCACCTGCACCAAAAGCCCTGCCCTCTCCGGTTAGAATGACGACACGAATGGCGTCGTTCATATTGATCTCACGAGCAGCGGCATAAAATTCACGGCGCATTTGACCATTCATTGCATTGAGACTATCGGGACGATTAAAGGCGACGCGGGCGACAGCGCCATGATGGGTTACGTTGATCGTTTCAAATTTTGACATTGTGCCCTCTCGGTTTTTGAAGCTTAAAAACTGCCTGCAGATGGTAACAACCGCCAGCCATTATTGCTTGCAGATCCTGACATTGGTTGAGCTCGCGCTCAAGAATACTGTGGCCTTAGGCAATCCCCACGAATTTCAGCGCAAGTCTCCAGAACAAGGCACTAAACAGCGGAATCACTCGAAGAAGCCACCAGAGCCTCGCCGCAATAACAGCACCTGTAACTGGCTCGACCTGCGCGAATCCGATTGTGTCGCGTACTCGAGACACTGTGATCTCTGCAGAGACAGTGATAAGCGTGTCGCCGCTGCCTTCGTACCGGCACCGCACTTAAGTCAGCCGTGTAGGTGGCACTTGGATTAGCGCCCATCGCAACCATCAGAGACTGCCATTCTGGTCCATGGGGTTTAACCTTGCGCCGTCCGAACTGCTGATGGATCGCATAATGTGCAACCTCATGAGGTACGGTATCCCGGAGGTGAAGCGCCATATCTGTCGCAAATACCCATGGATTGAAACGCAGCCATTGGCAGTGGCCCTTGTAGCAATACATGCCTGCGGTAGTACCCGAAAGATCAAGGCGCGCTTCTATAGGGCCCAGAGGGATTTCAAGTAACCGTTGAGCGCGTTCGATATCGTGACGCACTCGGGCTTGAATCTCCTGAGCCTGAACATCGCTCAGAGGCCCAAAAGACAATTAGTCAGCACTCTCAGGGTCCAACACGTCTTTCAGCTCGCGCTTTAAAAATTTGCCATTGGCGTTGCGAGGCAATGGCTCAGCTAAAAACCAGACATACCGCGGCACTTTGAAGGCAGCGATCCGGCTAGCCAGATGCTCACGCAAACTAGGTGCATCCAGCATTGCCGCTTCTTTAAGATGGATGGCTGCACCAACTTCTTCACCGAGGCGATCATCAGGCACCGCAAAGGCCACACATTCTAGGACCGCAGGGTGGTCAAAAATTGCGTTCTCCACCTCAGCACCGTAGATGTTCTCGCCTCCTCTGAGGATCATATCTTTGGCCCGATCAACCAAATACAAAAAGCCGTCCTCGTCAAAATAACCAATATCGCCCGTCTGTAGCCAACCCTCTATGATGGTTTCGGCGGTTGCCTCGGGACGATTGATATACCCTTTGATAACGGGCGTACCGCGCACGCAAACCTCGCCTACTTCGTTGGGCGCCAGTTTATTCCCGTCTGCATCCACGCATTTCCCTTCAAGGGTAGGCACCATAGGCCCGGCACTACTTGGACGCTCCAGGAAAATGTCTCCAGCGATGTAGCTGATAATGCCACAGACCTCTGTCATCCCGTAGCCTTGCGCTGGCTTTGCACGCTTCGTTTCCGCAGCCACTTTACCCACTAGGTCGGGCTGCATTGCGGCTCCACCACCACCCATAGCGTTCAAGCTGCCCAGATCAAATTCGTCACGATCGGGGTGGGTTAGAATTTCACGACTCATCATGGGGACTGCACTCATCGTGGTGATCTTCTCAGCATCAATGAGGCGCATCGCTTCAACCGGGTCCCACTTATACATCAAGATAAACCGGCCGCCAGCGACGGTACCGGCCTGCATAATGCAATTGTTGGCCGTAACGTGAAAAAGCGGCGTCGCGATTAACGCGACAGGAGGCGGTGCTGATACAGGTGCCTCTAGCGCTTGGCCTGCCTCTAGGGCCCTATGTGACGCGTAGATGCCTCCCATAGCTGCGACGTTCAAAACATTGGCGACGCATCCGCGGTGGGTTAGTTGAGCTCCCTTGGGTCGCCCGGTAGTGCCCGAGGTGTAAAAGATGCAAGCTTCGCTGTCTGGGTCGATTTCCGCCGCGGGTAAATCGCCACCGGTGGCAACAGCCGACTGCCAGGGTGTCGTTGTTAACGAACAATCATCAGTTCTTACAGAGACCAACGCCATGTCAGGAAACTGTTCGCTGACCGTGGCAAAAGTGGCTAACCGCTGTTGGTCGCCTATTAACATTTTTGGCTGGGAATCATTCAGTGCATAGGCCATTTCATCAGCGACCCACCAAGCATTTAAGCCTACAACTACAGCGCCGATCGAGTTGATCGCCCAATGGGCAAGCATCCATTCGGGATAGTTGCGCATCGCTATGGCCACCCGATCGCCCGGAACAATACCTTGACCTACCAACCAATTGGCAAAGCCCGCCACACACTCCGCCGCATCGCGGTAGGTCATGCGTTCATCAAGGTACACAAGATATTCAGCTTCACCGTGTCCGGTCGCCAACATCCACAGATCGCGCATGCTGTTAGGGGCGTTGACGTAACCCAGTAGTGACTGCCCCGCAACATCGACCTGCCCTACCTCCAATAGAGATCCGGGTTGAGTAACCAATTTTTTAGCCGCTTCAAAACTTGCGATACTACTCATGGTCTGTCCTTATCGGGATTCTTAGTTAGGTTTTAAGCAGCCCCAGTTGGGTTGCGCGAGCAAGCATAACCACAGCATACTTGCCGATCAAATTTTTACTCACATTCGTCTGCTTCGGGGACGTTTTCGCGGTTGTAAGTCGAGGGGTTGCACTTGAGCACACAAACATTAGATCTTTCAAAACTCAGTGATTGGCTAAAAGCGAACGTGTGTGACTTCAGTGGCTCGCTAACCGCCGAAAAGTTTGCCGGCGGGCAGTCAAACCCAACCTTTAAAGTGACCGCAGGCGAACGTGAATTTGTGCTGAGGCGCAAGCCCCCGGGTCAGCTGCTAGCCTCAGCCCACGCGGTCGACCGAGAGTATCGGGTTATTTCCGCGCTGCAAAATAGCGATGTCCCGGTACCAGGCGCAGTAGCACTCTGCGAGGACGATGACATTATCGGGTCCATGTTCTACTTAATGGAGTTTATGGATGGCCGTGTTTTTTGGGACCCAGTGTTGCCCGAGCTCTCCAATGATGAGCGCAGCGCGGCCTACGACGATATGAATCGCGTTCTCGCGGCGATGCACAGCATTGATATCAATGCTGTTGGGCTGAGCGATTACGGTCGACCAGGCAACTATTTTGAGCGGCAGGTAGGACGTTGGAGTAAGCAATATAGGGCGTCAGAAACTGAAACTGTCCCGGCAATGGAAACATTGATGGTCTGGCTTTCAGAAAACATGCCTGCCGACGACGGCCGGGTAGCGCTAGTTCATGGTGATTATCGGTTGGATAACGTTATGTTTCATCCTACTGAACCCAAAATCATCGCGGTGCTCGATTGGGAGCTCAGTACTTTGGGCAACCCCATCGCTGACCTCGCCTATCAGGTTATGGCTTGGCAGCTTCCCCGTGATGCCGGCATCACCGGGTTGGGCGGCATAGATCGCAAACCCCTAAGTATTCCAGAGGACAGCAGCTACGTCAGACGCTACTGCGAGCGCACCGGGCGTGATGAAATTCAGCATTGGAATTTTTATTTGGCGTTTTGCTTTTTCCGCCTTGCAGCGATCGTTCAAGGCGTCAAAAAGCGCGCTCTTGACGGCACCGCTTCGAGTGCCGAAGCAGAGAGCCGCGGCAACCTTGTGCTCCCCCTCGCTGAACTGGGGATGTCATACATTAAAGACTAAATGGCAGAACGTTAGTGCGTCACTCTCAGGCTTTTTTGCGCCACTGCTGCCGCTGCACTGGCTTTGCCTGATGACTTACGGCCTCGCCTAGGCTTGATTTTTGCGACAGTTTCATTCGGCACATTATCAAGCTTCGCACGCTGAGCACGTGTTGCGGCGGGTCTTCGGCGAGAAGACCGAGGCCGCCTTACCGCCACAGGATCTGGCCGTAAATCACCATATTCAAAGCGGTAAAGAATATCTTCCAAGGTCCGAGATATTTGAGTGCAGCGCCGAATAGCCTCGACCTTTTCGTAGCAAGCATGCTCACCATGATGGGTCAGCCGAAGCAGTTCCTCTTCATTGAGATGAGAAAGCAAACGTAACGGATTCGCAAGCCGGAAGCTGGGCATAATGTTGATGTCCCCGGTGTACTCTTGATCCATGAGTGCGTGCAAGCCGTGGAGCATCATGTTGAACCTAGGCCAGTTATCACCGCGCTTTTGTGCCAAGCCGCGGTAAAAATTAAGAAATTCTCGCCCTACGCCTACCCCGAGTGCACCCGCAGCCTTAGACAGAGCTCCGCGGTCTTCGTCTTTGGAGATAAACGCTGTTGCAATGGGATTCACCATGCTCACGATATGGTGGTTAGTGCCAAAAAGACGGGATAAGCGTTTGGCCGGCAGGTCATCGGCAACGGAGCCGTCGATCCAACGTCGACCCGGCAAATACGGTTGTGGCTCTCCATGCACATTACGAGCCATTAGCATAACCGCCGGAAATACCCCGGGAACTGCGCAAGACGCCATAACTGCCGACCGAATATATACGTTGGGTGACGTCACCGCGTTGAGGAGCCTTGAACGCTGGTGCGGCTCCGCAGGTGCAATGGTAATGCTCACCTGCCTCCCGGTCTTTGCATAAGCCTCCTCGAAGGTCGCATTAGGAATAAGGCCCTCTATCAGATGTTCTAGGTCATCCAAAGAAATGTTGGGGCCACCGGTAAGTACCTTACGTAGGAATCCGGCCTCCTCTTTTGCTTTTGCGCCACTTTGCAATATCGCGAGCTTTTCAAGATCGGCCACTTCATCATCGGTGTGGCAGGCCAAAACACCGGCAACTAGGGCGCCCGCGCTAGAACCCGAAATAACTCGAGGCAGCAGGCCCTGCTCAAGTAAGACATTGACCACGCCTAAGTGAAGAAAACCTAGGGCACCACCACCACTGAGCATTAACGCAGAGCGGCCGAAGCAAATATTCGCCCGGTAAAAGAAATCCAGCTTTTGTTGCGCGGGGATAATGCTGTCATCAAGTTCGGCTAGCAGCTTCAGGGACTCATCGATTTCGTCAATGTAATCCTCGATTAAACGCTTCGTACCCGACTTGGCCATACGATAAAGGACGCCTTTACCCATGCCACCCATGTTGCCATGAATGCCTTCATTAAGAGCATAAAGCAGCCCTTGATGATCGGAGCGAGCGCGTAGGTTTTTCAAACGATCCAGGCGTAAGCGAATTTGCGCGTAGTCGTAGAGATCGGTGTGTTCAACGTGACGCCAATCGGTCATACCTGTGATCTCGTCGTGATCACGAGCTGCTGTCAACCAATCCGCGTAGTTATCAGACTTGGCCATGGCTCGCGCCAATGACTTGAGTTTCCGTTTATTCCGCACCCTTACCTCGTACCACTGTGAGAACAGCCGCCAGCTTATTACTGTTGGGCGCTCGGGTATACTCACAGCATCAAGAAATGCGTGAAAAATCCTATCCGCATTACCCGTAAGATCTGGTTACTTTATATTTATCAACAAGCTATGTTGCTATCTGCATGACGATTCTTAGGCCAAAGGAATGGGCTTAAAAGCAGTGTATCGCCACTAGACCTCAGGTTTCAGATCCCGATATCACTCATTACGGTTTCGATACGCATCCATCAGGTGGCGCTTGTAAAGCTTACCGTTGTCCATCCGGGGCAACTGCTCCATGAAATCTAAATTCCGAGGAATTTTAATGTGGGACAAACGCTCTTTCAGCCATTCAACAAGCTCCAACGCTGTCTCATCAGTAGCATCGACCCAGTTGGCGGGCTGAACCACAGCCTGAACGGTTTCACCAAACTCATCACAGGGCACGCCAAAAACCGCAACGTCAGCGACTTTTTCGTGGTTGATTAAAAGGTTTTCAATTTCCGCAGGATAAATATTCACGCCACCAGAAATGATGGTGAAATTTTTCCGATCGGTGAGATACAAATAGCCTTCATCGTCGAGGTAACCCATATCACCCACAGAGGTCCAGCCGTCTTTGTTGTAGGCCTCCGCCGTTTTACCCGGCTCGTTAAAGTATTCAAACTTATTAGCAATGTCGGAAAACCAAATCCCTCCGACCTCTCCTGCAGGCAATTCGTTACCCTCCTCGTCCAAAATATGAGGAACGCCAATCAAGGGGCGACCCACCGAGCCTTTGTGCTTGAGCCAATCGTTAGAGTCAATCAATGTGAAACCCGCACCCTCGCTCGACGCATAGTATTCAAGGATTACAGGTCCCCACCAATCGATCATTTGCTCTTTAACGTCAATCGGACAGGGCGCAGCGGCATGAATTGCCACTTGCATTGAACTGGTGTCAAACTGAGTCCGCTGTGCTGTGGGGAGCTTGAGCATTCGAACAAACATAATAGGTACCCATTGACTGTGGGTTACTCGGTGTTCTTGTATGAGTTCCAGTGCGCGTAACGCGTCGAACTTCTCCATGATGATCGAAGTGCCACCGGTATCCAGAACCACCATGTTGTAGTGCAGCGGTGCGGCATGGTACAGCGGCGCTGGTGACAAATAGGTGGTTTCCGGGCCAAACCCAAAGGCGGCACCAAGTGACAGGGTCAACGGCAGGGGCTCATCAAAAATTTCGGTGTACGGTTTGTTATAAACGCCCTTAGGCTTGCCCGTAGTACCCGATGAATACAACATCGTCGTGCCCATGGATTGATCTTCAATAGGCGACACCGGCAGCGCATCGACGGTTTCCTCCCAGGATAAAAAGCCATCCTCGATACCCCCGATCATGTAAAAATGCCTTAGCGCCTCGGCACTCCCAACCATATGAACTGCGACGGCAGTTAACGAATGCGAAGCAACGAACAATTTCGCGCCACAGTTTTCTAAAATATAGGCCGTCTCATCTTCTTTGAGGTGGGTGCTGATAGGCGTAAAAATAATGCCAGAGCGCATCGCTCCCGTTGTAATCTCAAGGAACTGGCGGCAATTTTCTACCATAATCGCCACGTGATCACCCGACTGCAATCCGCAGAGCCGGAATAAATGCGCCACCTGATTGCTTCTAGCCTCTAGCTCTCCGTAGGTGACCATCTCTCCCGAATTAGCCATAATAAAAGCGGGTTTATGGGGGGTTTCGGCTGCTGTAATTGATATGTGGGGCATCAGGACTCTCGCAATGGTATGTTTCGCGTACTATACAAGAGCTCGCAGCGAGTTAAAGCAAAGGAGATCACTTTGTCGGTGGGTAATCCGTTCAAGTCTATGGCACCTAACCAGCTGCGCCGAGCAGCGCGCCAGGGCAGGCTTAGTGAAACCACAAGTGGATTGGCTCCGGGCTTCGTCCAGTGCAACTTGGTCATTATTCCTCAGGACTATGCCGGCGACTTCGCCGACTTTTGCCGACGCAATCCGAGACCTTGTCCACTGCTTGCCGTAAGCCCTACTCCGGGCGACTTCAGCCTACCGGAGCTTGGCTCAGACATAGACGTGCGAACCGATGTACCGCGCTATCGACGCTGGGAGAATGGCGCTTTAATGAATGAGCCGACCGACCTTTTGGATCACTGGCGCTCTGACCATGTGGCTTTTGCACTGGGATGCTCGTTTTCTTTCGAAGAAGCACTGCTTGCCGACGGCCTCGAAATTCGAAACATTTCTGAGGGGGTTAATGTACCAATGTTCCGAACGAATCAACCCTGCACATCCGCGGGTCCGTTCGCCGGCAATCTTGTTGTGAGCATGCGTCCCATGAAACCCAAGGACGCCATAAGAGCCATTCAAATTTGCACGCGATTTCCTGCCGTTCATGGGGCTCCAATACATTTTGGCGACCCTAGCCAAATCGGCATCACCAACCTTCAGCAACCAGATTTTGGTGACAGCGTTACCATTAAAGACGATGAGGTGCCGGTGTTTTGGGCGTGTGGCGTCACGCCTCAAGTGGCACTTGAAAATGCCGAAATCCCCCTAGCATTCACTCACGCCCCTGGCTACATGCTAGTTTCTGATAAACCCAACACAGGACTCGCAATACTGTGAAAGCTGTCAAAAGGGTGGTCAGTCGCACCCGGAAAAGAAGATCCCGTCAATTGAGCATAAAACTCAACTGTGACTTGGGCGAGGGATTCGGCGCCTACACCATGGGACGTGACGACGAAATTATGCCTCTTATTGACTGCGCAAACATTGCCTGCGGCTACCATGGCGGCGACCCGTCTATAATGCGCAAGACGGTCCTTCTTGCCAAACGCCACAAAGTCGAAATCGGCGCTCACGTCGCTTATCCAGACTTACAAGGTTTTGGCCGTCGCTCAATGGACCTGCGAGGCCAAGAGCTTATTGACTGTATTCAGTATCAAATATCCGCGCTCGACGGCATAGCTCGTACGAATGGTGCGCGCGTTACCTACGTAAAACCCCATGGGGCGCTTTACAATGACATGAGCACCGACCCAGAACTGGAAAGAACAGTGATGCAAGCTATTGCATCGTGGTACCGCCCCCTTGAGTTGGTCATGCTCGCCACGCCAAAAGATAAAAAGTCAGTTGAAACTGCATTTGACTATGGACTGAGTTTGCGTTTTGAGGCTTTTGCAGACAGGGGTTATACCCGTTCGGGTTATCTTGTCCCGCGTACCAAGCCCGGCGCAGTTTTAGGCGTGACCGCCGCGGTTGCTCAGGCGAAGGCCATCGCCTCTGGCACAGTGCGCAGCACCAAAGGCCACAAACTCAATATTCTTCCAGACACTCTCTGCGTCCACGGTGATACGCCTGAGGCGCTAGAGATGCTGAAAGCCATTCACCTAGCGTTACAAACACCCGCAGACTAGCTAATGCATATAAGCTACGCTGGCCTCAACGGTATCCGTATAAGCCTTGACGGCGCACCCAGCCCTGCCCTTACCGCTGATCTTCTTGAGCTGCGTGATCGCATAACGAGCAAATACCCCAGCGGCCTCACCGACTGCGTACTGGGTTACCGAACCCTGATGCTTTTTTTTGATCGCCTAGAACTCCCTAGAGAGACGTTACTGGCGACCATTCGCGAATTGGACGGCGTCACTGCTGCACCACAGTGTAGAGGACGGATGGTTGAATTGCCCGTCTGGTACGCAGAAGAGTCAGGTCATGACTTGCTACGTGTTGCCGAGCATACCGGCCTGTCCGTTCAAGAGGTCATCGACTTACATTCGAGTAGCAGCTACAACGCCTATGCAACGGGGTTTGCCCCGGGATTCTGCTACTTAGGGGACATCCCAGAGGTATTGGAAATACCGCGCTTAAGATCGCCTCGAAGAATAGTGCCTGCGGGCAGTGTTGCCATTGCAGATCGACAAACAGCGGTTTATCCCTCGGCGTCCCCTGGTGGGTGGCGTCTTCTGGGCCTCTGCCCTACTCCTCTCTTTAATTTAGACCAGTCACCACCCGGGTTAATAGCTGTGGGTGACCTAGTCACTTTCAAGCCCATTTCCCGAGGTGAGTTTTTCGAACTGGGTGGTACGTTAATGTGACTGGGTTGAGCGTTATCAAGGTGGGCCTTTACGCCACTATTCAAGACCTTGGTCGTGTCGGCTACCTTGGTTATGGCATCACTACTGGAGGCGCAGTTGATGCATTTGCGCTCCGCTGTGCCAATCGACTCGTTGGCAACACAGATAATCATGCCGGCATAGAAGTCGTATTGAATGGGATAACGCTCATAGCTACCTGCGATCTGCAGCTGGCGTTGTGTGGCGCTCCCGTGACACTGCATGTCAACGACGAACAGTGCTTTATGAATACGCTAGTGGTTGTGACCGCCGGATCAACCGTTACTCTTGGAAGGGCCATAAAGGGCACTTACAGCTATTTGGCCGTAAAGGGAGGCGTGTCCACGCCCCTCGTCTTGGGAAGCCGAAGTACTGTTATCCGCGAGGGCCTCGGGGGTATCGCTGGAGAAGCCCTTAAAGCAGGAGACCTTTTACCTGCAGCTTCATCCGACCAGCCGCCGGAAACCCCTCATTGGCAACGGCATGAGTCACGTCAGTTGCCCAATAAAACCAGTACGCAAGCTGATACTCTACAGCTTCGATTTCTGCCGGGGATCCATTATGACGACGTTACACAAGACTGCAGAGAGGATCTTTGCGGGCAAATCTTCAGTATTTCTGGATCAGCTAACCGCATGGCTATTCCTCTAAACGGCAGTCCGGTCGATACCGGCATGACAAAACTTTGGTCAGAGGCTACCTGCCTTGGTTCAATTCAAATTCCACCCGACGGGCAGCCCTTGGTGCTCATGAATGATCGCCAGACAATGGGAGGTTACCCTCAGGTTGGCGTCATAATTCCCCCTGACAGGGTGCGACTCAGCCAGGCCAGAGCGGGACAGCAGGTGCGACTTGAAGCATTAAGCACAGCCCAAGCGGAGCAAATAGTCTGGTTGCATGAGCATTATGAAGAAACGCACCTGAAGGCGCTCGACGGCCTTGGATGCCCTGCCCCTTGACCTCAGCAACAGACATTAGTCACCGGCTCGAAGGCGCTCTGGTTGCCCGAAATCCAAGAGGCATGCGCATCGTTCGAGATGCGCTGCAGCCCGCTTACCTCTTACGTGCTGCACAGCAAGTCATTGCGGCCGAGGGTAATATTGTTGTCTGCACGGGTTTTCCGGTCGCTGGAACCTTTGAGACAGACGGCCCCCCAGGGGCGTTTGCGCTTTATCATTTTCTGGAGAGCCTTGGCCGCAAGCCCTGGCTACTCAGTGGTGATGCGATCATCCGTGCGCTAGGGGAATCGATACGAACATGGCCCCTTACAAGCTTTGATTACGAAGGTGCCCATGCGGAAGCCCAAGGGCTTCTGCTTGATCTAGCGCCCTCACTCATCATTGTCATTGAGCGACCTGGAGCCGCGGCCGACGGCCGGTTTTATAATATTGCTGGCAAAGACATCACTGAGCAGTGCCGTCCCGTTGAGCCTTTGCTGGAACTCGCTGATTGTCCCGTTATCGCCATTGGTGATGGCGGCAACGAAGCCGGTATGGGTCGTGCTGGAGAGGTACTGGAGACTTTGGATATAAGGCCCGCTCGCATCAGTTGCGACGAACTGATTGTTGCAGATGTGTCAAATTGGGGGGCCTATGGATTAATTGCTATGGCGGAAGCACTTTGTGAACGTCCTGTGTTGGATTGGCTGGACAGCAATGCACTGCTCCAGCGCTGCGTTGACTTGGGGGCAGTCGATGGCGTCAGTCACGAACCTACCAACACCGAGGACGGCTTTGACGCTGCCGTGGGTGAAGCCCTTATTGAAGAGATCAAGCTAATCACCAGCGGAGGGATTAAAACGTGACAATTGCCTACCTTAACGGCGCGTTCATGCCTTTAGAGGAAGCGCGTATTTCGCCAATGGATCGCGGGTTTTTATTTGGCGACGGCATTTACGAGGTCATTCCGTGGTATGAAGGGCGCCCCGTGGGCTTTCAGCGACACATGCAACGTTTTGACCAGGGTTTGGCCGCGATTAGCCTTGAAAACCCAATGTCCACTGAAGCATGGCACACGCTATTCACTGAGTTAACCGGCAAGAGTGAAGGAGAACATCAAGGCGTCTATTTACAGGTCACCCGCGGCACCGCTCCCGTTCGAAATCATCGCTTCCCAGCGGACTGCCCGCCCACGGTATTTGCCTATACCTTTGCGGTAAGTGCGCCCTCTAATGGTGATCCTGAGCGCGTCACTTGCTACCGGGTGGCAACTGCCACAGACCGTCGTTGGAAACGCTGCGATATCAAATCAGTGGCCCTGCTGGGAAACGTGCTGCACATGATGGAAGGTGTTGACGCTGGCGCCGATGAAACCATTCTCTTCAACGAGGATGGAGAGCTCACCGAGGCCGCTGCCTGTAACGTTTTCATCGTGCAAAATAAAACGGTCGCTACCCCACCATTGGATATTGAAAAACTTCCCGGGGTAACGCGAAACATGCTGATCGACATTTTACGCAGCGAGGGCTGGAACGTTGAAGAGCGCACAGTAACTCGCACTGAAGTTATGGCAGCCGACGAAGTGTGGCTAACAAGCTCAACAAAAGAAGTGGCTCCAGTTATTGCTATTGATGGACGAAGCGTCAACGATGGGAAGCCTGGGGAAGTGTGGGCAGCGGCACAATCGCTATTTGCACACCATCGTTTCAACGCCTGAGAGAAAACGTGCCAAGACCAACAACAATATCCATTGATCTCGATGCTCTTTCGCTTAACGCGGCCGCAACTCGCAGCCTCGCGGGTAACAGTCGGATACTCGCCTCGATAAAAGCCAACGCCTACGGTCACGGTATGATTCGATGTGGCCAAAAGTTGTGCGAGTTTGTTGACGGCTTCGCGGTCGCATTTTGTGAGGAAGCTGTTGCGCTTCGTGAAGCGGGAATCGATCTCCCAATTCTGCTCTTGGAGGGACCATTTGATCGGTGCGATGTCGATGCAATACATGAGTATGGCGTGATGATGACGGTACACTGTCATCATCAAATCGACCTCCTCGAACAAAGCGGCCATCCCCTCACCGCGCCGGTGTGGATTAAGATCGATAGTGGCATGCATCGGCTGGGGTTCAATCCAGCAGAGGCTCCTCAAATTGAAAAACGCCTGCGGGAACTGGGAGCGCAGTCAATCACTCTCATCAGCCACTATGCCGATGGCGAACACCCCCACTCAGCATTGACTAAAAAACAGCAGCAAGTTTGGCGATCATTGAAAAAATCAACGCCGTCTCAGACGAGCATGGCTAACTCTGCAGGCGTCATTAACGGCTTGGACACTGCGGCAACTTGGATCCGCCCGGGCATTATGCTGTACGGCGCAGCGCATACAGCGGCTGAAGCCGCGGTATCCTTTGAGCCCGTAATGACGTTCAATTCAGAAGTCATGGCCCTTCGCAAAATTACAGCAGGTGAATCTGTAGGTTACGGCGGCCGCTGGCGAGCGGCACGGGACAGTCTTATTGCAACGATACCGGTAGGTTATGGCGATGGTTATCCACGAACCGCTATTGATGGGACACCGGTATGGCTGCAAGGTAGGCGGATACCTCTAGCAGGTAGAGTTTCAATGGATATGATTACCGTCGACGTTACTGATCTTCCGAACTGCCAAATCGGGGCTCCGGTCGAACTGTGGGGCAAACATTTAGCCGTTAATGAGGTCGCCGAATATGCAGGCACTATTGGCTATGAACTTCTCACGCGCATGACGGGCAGAGCCCCGATGAGCTTTGTTCCTTAGCATGTCGATGAAGGTCTTTTTGACGACAAGGTTTCCAATCAACTCCAGAAAATCAGGGGCTCGGGGCGATCTCCGTGCGTAACCCTATCGAATCAGATACCACCGGCGCCAATAGTGAAGAACCACTCCCCGAGGGTAGCCTTCTCGCCGCACTCGACCTTGGCAGCAACTCTTTTCATCTTTTGATCGGGCGACTTGAACATGGCGAGATCAAGCCTATACATAGCCAAGCGGAAAAGGTGCAGCTTGGTGCTGGCCTTAGCGGCCGAAAACTTTCATCAGCAGCCATTGAACGTGGCCTCGGGTGTTTAAAACAGTTTGCGCAACTGCTGCAGAGTATCGAGCCCTCCCGAATCAGAGTAGTCGGCACCCACGCTTTACGGCGCGCACGCAACCGTCGGGAATTTACTATCCCCGCTGAGCAAATTCTCGGAGTGCCAGTGGACGTGGTTTACGGGCGAGAAGAAGCGCGTCTTGTGTATTTGGGTGTCGCCCATGCTCTGGCTGATGACAGCAGAAGCCGCCTTGTTGTGGATATTGGTGGCGGCAGCACAGAATTTATAATCGGTCGACGTTTTGAACCTACTCGCTTGGAAAGCCTGCAAATGGGCTGTGTCAGCTATGCCCACACCTATTTTGGCAAGGGGAAAATTAGCAAGCGCCGGTTTAATAATGCTTTTCAGCAGGCATTGATCGAAACATCGCATATTCGCGGACACTTCAATGCCGAGCACTGGTCTGAGGCTGTCGGTTCCTCTGGCACACTGCAGGCTATAGAGACGATCATAAAACTCAATGGCTGGAGTCATGACGGTATTGATAAGAGGTCCCTTGAGCGGCTTCGAAAATCATTGATGAAATACAAGCATGCTGATGACATCCCCTGGGCAGGCCTGAATGATAAACGACGGTCCGTTATTGCGGCAGGTGTCGCCATAGCGCTAGCCATTTTCACAGGTTTGGATATTGAGAAAATGCGCACGTCAAAGGGTGCACTTCGGGAAGGCGTCGTTTACGACTTGGTAGGCAGGCTACGCCATGAGGACGTTCGTGAGCGCTCAATCACCGCGATTCTCGCACGCTATCAAGCCGACCAGACTGCGTCTGAAAGCGTGTCAACCATGGTCACAAGGTTAGCTATGTCAGTGAGAAAGCACTGGCAGCTGCGGGACCGCGATGTCGAACTACTGGTGTGGGCCGCAAGATGCCACGCTATCGGTGTCGCGATCTCTCAAAAACACTACCATCGTCATTCGGCCTATCTTCTGGAAAATTCGGATCTAGCGGGGTTCTCTCAAGGAGAGCAAGAAATGCTTGCCGCTTTGGTGAACGGTCAACGCGGCAAGTTACGCCAAAGCGAGCTGGGCTCAATGCGGCAAAAGCACGGCGAAAACATTGCGAAACTCCTGGTTATCATGCGCATTGCAGTCGTTTTAAAATGGGCAGAAGACGCCAGGGACGCCAAGATCACGGCATCGACCGCAACACTAAACCTGTGCTTTCCTAGGGAATGGCAGGAAAGGCACCCTCTGACAACGAAAGAGCTTTTCCTCGTCAGCAACGCCGCGAGAAAATTGGGGGTGCAACTGCAACTGACCTAAAACAGGACCTACCTAAAGGTTCAGTCACAGGAATCACTCGCTAAAAGGCTTCGTTGCGTTCTTAAACGTTTGGCTAAGGCTTCATCGCTGCCTTACAAAAGCACCCACCGCGACCCGCGACAATGCCCGCCAAAAAAAATACTAACAACGAACCGGACGGCCGTCGGCCCACAAAACGAAGCAAAGGAAACCAGAGTTACTAGTGTATTCTGGGGCTTAGAGGGATAGCGTCTGAAGCCGCAATTACCACCTGCCGGGTGCGAGGCTATCAAGCGCGCTACCACTGCAGTTTTCTGAGGCGCTTCAGCGCTTACTCTAATTTTACGAGACTGGTAATTGAGGCTACCGCCCCTATGCCGCTCGAGGATTCACCACACAGGATCTGTGCCGGGCACAGTCGGCGAAGAAGAAACATTCTTTTACAGGGGTTAAAATTTGGGCCGGCCCGACTTGGAACAAGCCGGACAGACCTAAATAAACACGGAGACCATCGCCTTAAGTCTTGGGTCTTAAGGCGATGGGGCAATGTTGCTAAATAGCCGCTTCTAACTCTGGCAAGGCTTGAAACAAATCTGCGACCAAACCATAGTCTGCGACTTGAAAGATAGGCGCATCCTCATCCTTATTGATGGCAACAATAACCTTGCTGTCTTTCATTCCGGCCAAGTGCTGGATGGCACCCGAAATTCCCACGGCGATGTAAAGATCTGGCGCGACAATCTTGCCGGTTTGTCCAACCTGATAGTCGTTGGGCACAAACCCAGCGTCTACCGCTGCCCTAGAAGCGCCAATCGCAGCGCCGAGCTTGTCGGCAATGCCTTCGAGCAGTTGGAAATTATCACCGTTTTGCATGCCTCGGCCACCTGAAATCACCACGGAAGCGGCTGTCAGTTCGGGCCTGTCCGACACGGCAACCTCTTCGCTGATAAAGCTCGAAAGCCCAGCATCATGTGCCGCCGCTAATGCCTCAACCGCTGCCGAGCCGCCCTCTTCAGGAACGCCGTCAAAAGCAGTGGTTCGGACTGTGATGACCTTTTTAGCGTCGGATGACTGTACCGTCGCAATCACGTTGCCCGCATAAATGGGGCGCTTAAATGTGTCAGGACTATCTACGGCAATAATGTCAGAGATCTGCGCGACGTCTAACAACGCTGCCACGCGTGGCATTGTATTCTTGCCCCCAGTTGTCGCCGGAGCCACAACGTTGTCGTAGGATGCAGCGACATCAGCAATGAGCAACGCCACGTTCTCGGCTAACTGATTTGCATACACGGCGTTGTCGGCACACAGTACCTTGCCCACGCCAGGTATAGCTGCTGCGGCATCAGCCGCAGGCCCGCAATCGGCCCCTGCCACTAAGATGTCAATGTCCCCGCCAATGGCTTGCGCGGCAGCAACCGCGTTGTGCGTTGCCGGCTTGAGCGTGCTGTTGTCGTGTTCGGCAATAACCAACGTATTCATGAGATCACCTTTGCTTCGTTCTTGAGTTTATCGACCAGTTGAGCCACGTCCTCAACCTTTATCCCAGCTGCGCGCTCAGGAGGCGGAGCAACACCGAGTTGCGTGACATGTGATTTGACCTCAACGCCAAGCTCACCGGGGTTTGTGACGTCTAAGGGCTTCTTCTTAGCCTTCATAATATTGGGCAGTGACGCGTATCTTGGTTCGTTCAACCGAAGGTCTGTGGTCACAATCGCAGGCAATGACAACTTGAGGGTCTGAAGGCCACCATCCACCTCTCGGATGACCTGTAAGCTATCGCCATCAACCTTAATTTCTGATGCGAAAGTCCCCTGCCCCATATTGGCGAGTGCACCCAGCATCTGTCCTGTCTGGTTGTTATCACCATCGATAGACTGCTTACCCAAAATGACCAGCTGCGGCTGCTCTTTATCGACAACCCCTTTCAAAAGCTTCGCAATTTCGAGAGGCTCTGGACGCCCTTCAACTTCGACATGAATACCGCGGTCAGCACCGAGTGCGAGTGCGGTGCGGATTTGCTCTTGGCTGGACTTTTCGCCCACAGAAACCACCACAACCTCAGAAACAGTTCCCGCCTCTTTCAGGCGAACTGCTTCTTCGACAGCGATTTCACAAAAGGGATTAATGGCCATTTTGACATTGTTAAGTTCAACATCACTGCCATCGGCTTTGGCACGTACCTTGACGTTATAATCAACCACGCGCTTAACAGCGACCAGTGCTTTCATTATGACTCCGTAGCTTTGCTAGAATAGTGCTTTGCGGGAAGTTTAGTGTAACATACCCGAAGTTCAAAAAGGCGACTCTAAGTTCAGTTTTAAGGCTGGGTAAGAGTCAATTCTCGGCAGTCATCTGCCTCGGACGCGACTATACCAGCACCAAGCTGGAACACACCACACAACTAGACAATGCAACATCAAATTTGGGGGAAAATCGCTATGGAACGCGAATCAATGGAGTTCGACGTCGTCATTGTTGGCGCAGGACCTGCAGGATTGTCAGCTGCTATCCGCATCATGCAGTTAGCGCAGGAAAAAGAGCGAGAAACAACGGTCTGTGTGGTAGAGAAAGGCTCCGAAGTCGGCGCACATATCCTCTCTGGCGCCGTGCTGGAGCCCAGAGCGCTCAACGAATTGCTCCCCAACTGGGCGGAACTTGGTGCCCCACTCACGACCCCGGTGACCGAAGATACCTTTTACTTCTACACCAGCGGCAGCGGCGCCACAAAATTACCCAATTTCATGATCCCGAAGCCAACCCACAACGAAGGCAATTACATTGTCTCTATGGGAAACGTTTGCCGTTGGCTGGCCGAGCAGGCTGAAGGGCTTGGCGTAGAGATCTACCCAGGGTTTGCTGCAGCAGAAGTTCTCTATGATGAGTCTGGCGCTGTAAAGGGCATCGCCACGGGAGAAATGGGTGTGGGGTTAGACGGATCCCAAAAAGACGCTTACGTGCCCAGCATGGAGCTACATGCCCGATACACTCTATTTGCGGAAGGTTGCCGAGGACACCTCGGAAAACAGCTGATGCAGCAGTTCAATCTCGACAAAGACGCCGACCCCCAGCACTACGGCATTGGTATCAAGGAGATCTGGGAAATTGAACCCAGCAAGCACGAGCCCGGCAAAGTGGTTCATGGTCTTGGTTGGCCTCTCTCGGAGAGCAACTCTTCAGGGGGCGCATTTTTGTATCATGCAGATAATAATCAGGTTTATTTGGGACTGATTTGCGACCTGAACTACTCAAACCCCCATCTCAGCCCGTTTGAAGAATTTCAGCGGTGGAAAACTCACCCCACTACACAGTCGGTGCTAGAAGGTGGCAGTCGCATTGCTTATGGCGCCCGTGCACTGGCTAAGGGCGGTCACAACTCGCTACCCAAAATGCATTTCCCCGGCGGCCTCTTAATTGGCTGTGATGCCGGAACCCTGAACAGCGTGAAGATTAAAGGCAACCACACAGCCATGAAGAGCGGCATGATTGCCGCAGAGACGCTTATGGATGCCCTAGCAGAGGGTGAAGCGGCGCCTCAGGATCTCACCACCTTTGCCGAACGCATAAAAGACTCCTGGTTAGGGGACGAGCTGTACACCACGCGGAACTTCGCCGGCTTTATGCACAAGTTTGGCTATCTTGTTGGAGCGGGATTGGTTTGGATCGACCAAAACATTTTCCGCGGCAAGCTGCCTTTCACACTTCGGGACCAAAAACCAGACTATGCCTGCCTAGAAGACGCTGATAAGGCAAAACAGATTTCATACCCCAAACCTGACAACGTCGTCACCTTTGACCGCTTGTCATCTGTTTTTCTATCAAATACTAATCACGAAGAAGACCAACCTTGCCACCTAACACTCATCGATCCTGATGTACCCCTGTCGACAAACTTGCCCCGATACAATGAACCCGCGCAGCGCTACTGCCCTGCAGGTGTTTACGAGATCGTGGAAGATGCTCAGGGACAGCGGTTTCAAATCAACGCCCAAAACTGTGTGCACTGCAAAACCTGCGACATTAAAGACCCGTCACAAAATATTACTTGGGTCACGCCAGAGGGCTTTGGTGGGCCTAACTATCCCAACATGTGAGTGACCGACTAAGCACAGCTGGAAGCAGGAATCGCTTAGTTTTCGGGCAGCAATGGCCGACGTTGGCCGTCGCTAAAAATGGCACCCGACTCATCGGCCTGTTCCACGAGGCGGTACCAAGCCGCCCTCGTGAACAAGGCGGTCAAGCCGTTATCTAAAGTGATGTAAGCCGCATCTGCAGCCCGTGGTTCTGGCGTCAGGGTATGACGGTTGTCCAGAGGAATCTGCCCCCCGGTGTTTAATGTCAGGATAAGCACTTCTGGCGAATGGCCTGCGAGTGGTTCGGCATCAGTGACCCTAAGAGGGTGTAATGCCACCTTGACGACGACCTTTTCTACCGGGGTGACTAGGTAGTATTCACCGTCCTCCTCTAGGCGCAAAATACTTGCAAAAAGCTGCACCAATTCGCTGCGCCGGATTTGTGAGCCATCGTGCCACCAGCTGCCATCGGCCCTAATTTCCATACCGATATCACCACAGTGCTCGGGGTGCCATCGATCCAGTGGCGGCGGCGGCTTTCCAGTGACCCAATCGGGTGCCGCGAGCGGGCTGCGGATATCCGCGTTCGACTCAACACTGGAAACCGCGGCCACCAACTGCCCGAGGGCATCGCTCCTGCCCTTAGGCATTGAGCCCTTCCCTTTGTTAACTGTCACACAGCACCTGAAGTCACCGGGTCACGATTTCAGCATTGTCGCGCAGCGCTGTTCTATACTCGAGCATAGACAGTCGTCCCTGAAGCTGAGCGAGTTGTTCTGCCATCGCAGTTTGCTCGCCTGAAGATAAGTTCTCCAGCTGACCCTGCTCTACGCCTGCCAATTCGACAATCGCTAAATCTCCATTGACGAGCGTAGTGCTTTCAAGGGTTGCCCCGGCACCTTCTTGCATAGCAAACGCCACTGTCACCACCTCAGCGGGCAGCAGGCTGCCAATTCTGCGCGCGCCTAGTTCCACGCGCCATTCATAGTCTCCAGCCGTAGCGATCTCTTCTAAGCGCTCTCCATCCGCGCGACGCGACCTTAAGGACTCCAAAAGGGCCAACTCAGCCGCCACTCTTGCGTTTGTCTCTAAATCACCGCGTATGCTGTTGGCCACCTTGGAAAACGGTAGGATCTCCGCCGGCCTTTTTTCAGCAACTCGAACCACCACAAATCGATTTCCAGAGAGCTCTAAGATGGCACTGTTGTTTCCAGCCTCATAGACCTCCTCAGAAAATAACGTTTCGCGCACAGCGGATTCAGCGAAAACCCCCTCTCCTATGCTCAATGAAACCGGCGCAGATTGCGCGACTGTCAAAGATAGGGCGTCGGCGGGCTGCTGTAAATCTGCAGCGTTAAAGCTCAATTCCCGCAATTCATCCACAGTAACCAACAAGGTTTGCTCGGCCTCAGCTTCTTGCATGGATTTCGCCAGATCAGCTTTTAACTGCTCGTAATCTGGAGTTTCCCCTGCAACTCGCTCTTGAATGCGAATGAAGT
The DNA here is from genome assembly GCF_051201645.1 of Luminiphilus sp. nBUS_16. GTDB lineage: Bacteria > Pseudomonadota > Gammaproteobacteria > Pseudomonadales > Halieaceae > Luminiphilus. The sequence continues at coordinate 1,808,133 of NZ_CP179205.1, forward strand.
GCGTTCCCGCGTCGGTCTCAACACCCGCAGACACATCTCCCACACCTAAAGTGCTGATGGCCTCTTCCATCGGTTGCGGAAAGACTGTGCCATCGGTGAAGCCTAGCTCCCCTCCCAGCGCTGCCGAACCAATATCATCGGAGACTTCGGCGGCAAGCTCAGCAAAATTCTCACCTGCCGCGACCCGGCTCGCAACATCGTCGATACGCTGCGTGTAGGTTTCAACCGTCTCGTCGTCACCCTGGATCAGCAAAATATGTGCGATCAATGTTTGCTCGGCAACGGTGTACTCGTCCTGCACGGACTGAAATTGCTCCTCTAGCGCGTCTGAGTCTACTGGCGCCAGAAAATCGTCCCTCGATACCACGATGTAGTCAGCAACCACCGAGGCCTCTGAGGTCCATCTGCTGGGGTCGCGATCGTAAACTTCCCTGACGGATTCCTGACTAACTTCCGCGGATTCCCGCAACAACTCGTTCGCGACAATAAGATATCTCACGTCGCGTTCTTCCGCGGTTGCCACAGCGGCCGCTGCGAGCTCCGTGTTGGTCACAAAATCGGAAGCCAGTACGCCCTGCTGCAGTTGACTGAGAATGATTTGCTGCGCCTGCTCACGTCGAAAGCGCTCAGGGCTATACCCTGCGTTAGCCAGCACCACTTTGTATTGATCAGCGTTAAAGGCCCCATCAACTTTAAACGCCTCTATGGAGCCCACGATATCCCCAATAGCCCGACTTGAAGCAACCATGGCATTGTCTGTCGCAGCCTGAAGCAAAACTGTGCGCTCAATCATTTCTTCTAGAGCACGTGGCCGGATACGATCATCGTCCAGCATCTCGGGGTCAATGTTGTCACCAAAAATTTGCATCAGTTGACGCTTTTGGCCCTCAATGGCGACCTGCAACTCTTGAGGGGTGATTTCAGTGCCATTGACCTCAGCAACCGACGTGCCCGAGCTGCCGAATATCACCTGCTCTAAGCCGAATCCCGCAAAGGATAGGATGATCATGAATATAAGGAGCTTGAAACCGGTATTTTGAGTGCCGGCGCGAATTGACTGCATCATTGTGTTAAGACTTCCAATTGGTGGACTTACGTGCCAACCCAACATTTCCATGACTCATGTTGGCTACAAGCCAAAAACTAAACGGCCACGAGCTGGCTGTTTACCTATCAGCTCGTGGAGTGCTGCTCTAAAAGCCTGTTGCAGCCATTATACGAAAAAAGGCGCAATAAAGCGCCTTTTCATCGAGTGAATCTAGTGTTGCGGACCTACCGCTTTACCTGACGGAAATTAACGCAGGACGGGGTCTAACTGTTCACAGCATCCTTGAGCGCTTTACCCGCCTTAAAGCCGGGGGCGTTCGACGCTTTAATTTGGATAGTCTCACCGCTGCGAGGATTCCGACCTTCACGAGCTGCACGATGCTTCACTGAGAAGGTTCCAAAACCGACCAGCGAAACGGTGTCCTGCTTCGTCAAAGCGCCAGTAATGGCATTGATAGCAGCATCCAAAGCTCGGCCAGCGGAGGCCTTAGATAGATCAGCTTCTTCGGCGATTGCGTCTATTAATTCATTTTTATTCACGTGAGTTCCTCTCGGCAGGTTTGATGCAGGAATGGGCGTTACGCCCCATATGGCACACCTCAAGGTTATAACGATGAAGTGGAAAGGGTCAATGAAAGTTATCCCTTATAAGCTGAAAAAAAGACCTAAAGCACAACAAAACTAATGTGCAGGAGGTCTGGACGGCTCAGCCTGATCATCATTGCTAGTTGCCATGCCCGTATCCACAAGATATTCCTCATCACTGATAGGGTCTGGCATACGCTCCAGAGCAATGGAGAGAACCTCATCGATCCACTTAACAGGTTTAATATCTAGGTTCTCTAGAATGTTGTCGGGCACCTCTTTCAGATCCCGTTCATTCTCTTTGGGTATGACAACCGTCTTGATACCACCCCGCCGTGCAGCCAGCAGTTTTTCCTTGAGTCCGCCAATAGGAAGCACTTCACCACGCAGAGTAATCTCGCCTGTCATAGCGACATCCGAGCGCACGGGAATCTGTGTCGCAACACTCACTAACGCTGTACACATGGCAATGCCAGCACTAGGGCCGTCTTTAGGCGTGGCACCTTCCGGCACGTGGATGTGAGTATCATTGCGCTCATGATAGGCCGCAGGCACGCCCAGGCTTTGAGAGCGAGACCGAAAAACCGTGGTCGCTGCCTGAATAGATTCTTGCATCACGTCACCTAGCGAGCCGGTCTTAACGTGGCGCCCCTTTCCGGCTACCGCCACTGATTCAATGGTCAACAACTCTCCACCTACCGAAGTCCAAGCAAGGCCTGTAACCTGTCCGACTTTGCTCTCTTCTTCGGCAATGCCAAAATTGAACTTCTGGACACCCAGCAGATCGGGCAGCATAGCCGGGGTAACCTCAACCTCACCTTGCAGCTCTCCAGTGGCAAACTTCTTCACCATCTTTCGACAAATCTTCGCCACCTCTCGCTCTAAACCTCGTACACCAGCCTCTTTGGTGTAGTAGCGGATTACATCAAGTAAGGCTTCAGACCCCAGTTTGATTTCATCCTTCTTTAAACCATTTTGTTTGATCTGCTTGGGGGCGAGATAGCGCTCGCATATGTTCAACTTTTCGTCTTCGGTATAACCCGGGATACGGATAACTTCCATTCGATCCAACAGAGGTCCCGGAATGTTCATCGTATTTGAAGTGCAGACAAACATGACGTCTGACAAATCATAATCCACCTCCAAATAGTGATCATTGAAGGCATGATTTTGCTCGGGGTCGAGAACCTCCAGCATCGCTGATGCCGGGTCTCCACGATGGTCGGTGCCCATTTTATCAATTTCATCCAGCAAAAAGAGCGGATTCCGGACGCCAGCTTTTGCCATCTTTTGCAGTAACTTACCGGGCATAGAACCGATATAAGTTCTTCGGTGCCCCCGGATTTCAGCTTCATCACGGACGCCACCAAGCGCCATGCGCACGAACTTTCTGTTTGTCGCCCTTGCCAGTGATTCGCCCAGTGAGGTTTTTCCAACCCCGGGAGGGCCTACGAGACACAGAACCGGCCCTTTAATTTTTCGCACGCGCTTTTGAACGGCAAGATACTCAAGAATCCGGTCTTTGACCTCTTCTAGGCCGTAGTGATCGGCATCAAGAATTGAGGCTGCACGCTTCAGGTCGTGCTTGACTTTGCTTCGCTTGGTCCAAGGGACACTGACCATCCAATCGATGTAACCCCGCAGCACAGAGGCCTCTGCTGACATAGGCGACATCATTTTCAGCTTATTAAGTTCGCCTAGAGCCTTATCGCGAGCTTCATCCGGCATCTTTGCGTCGGCTATACGACCCTCTAAATCATCGAGCTCATTTGGCGCATCATCTAGCTCGCCCAGCTCTTTCTGAATAGCCTTCATCTGTTCGTTAAGGTAATACTCGCGCTGACTTTTCTCCATTTGCTTTTTGACTCGACCCCGGATCCGCTTCTCTACTTGAAACAGATCCATCTCGGCGTCCATCAAGCCTAGCAAATGATTTACGCGATCTTGCAATGACGAAATCTCTAGGATGCGCTGCTTTTCTTCGAGGTCTACGCTCATGTGAGCTGCGATAGTGTCCGTGAGGCGACCCGGGTCTTCGATACCCGACAGCGACGCAAGAACCTCTGAGGGGACTTTCTTGCTCAAGCTGACATATTTTTCAAACTGCTCCACGACCGTACGGAGGCATTCATCGACTTCGTCTTCGGGTAATCCGCTGTTCTCGATTTGTCTGACGTGGGCGATCGTGTAATCACCTTCATCATTCATAGACTCGATAGCAGCGCGATACTCTCCCTCAACCAACACCTTAATGGTGCCATCGGGGAGCTTTAATAGCTGCAGAATATTAGATACCGTGCCAACCTGATAAAGGTCGTCAACCGCGGGGCTATCGTCAGAGGCGTTGCGCTGGGCGACTAACAACACTTGCTTGTCATCCGCCATGGCCTGTTCGAGAGCCTCAATGGACTTCTCACGCCCGACAAACAACGGCAACACCATGTGGGGATAAATCACCACATCGCGCAGGGGTAGCAAAGGTAACTCAACAGCAACAACGTCGTTCATGGAATACTCCAGCATCTATACCACTTACATGGGGATAGTACGGTGTATTCTCAAGGGGTGGATGACTTTACTTTAAAAGCGCCCCGCCCAAGCCTTTCTCGGTTGGGGCACCAATGACGTCAGTCCTCAGCCACTGCTCGGGCTGCTTCATTGTTCTCGTAAACAAGAAGGGGCTCAGATTCGCCCTGAATCACACTTTCATCGACGACGATCTTCGCGACATTCTGCTGTGAGGGAACGTTGTACATAGACTCTAGAAGGACGTTTTCTAAAATGGAGCGCAAACCTCGAGCACCTGTTTTTCGCTCCATCGCCCGTTCAGCAACCGCCCGAAGCCCATCTTCGCGAAAATCAATTTCCACGCCTTCCATGTCGAACATCTTGGCGTACTGTTTGGTCAACGCGTTACGTGGTTCAGTAAGGATTCGTACCAGCGCTTCGACGTCTAGCTCCTCGAGGGTCGCAATGACAGGCAATCGGCCAACAAACTCAGGAATTAGACCGTATTGAACCAGGTCTTCCGGCTCGAGGTCAGAGATCATCTCACCAAATCGACGAGTCTCATCCTTGCTCTTAACCTCGGCGGTAAAGCCGATACCACCCTTTTCGGACCGATTACGGATAATTTTATCGAGACCCGCAAAGGCACCGCCACAAATAAAGAGGATGTTGCTGGTGTCGACTTGCAAAAATTCTTGCTGCGGGTGCTTGCGACCACCTTGAGGGGGCACTGAAGCTACTGTGCCCTCGATCAACTTAAGCAATGCCTGCTGCACACCTTCACCTGAAACATCACGGGTGATGGATGGGTTATCTGACTTCCGTGAGATTTTATCAATCTCGTCGATGTAAACGATGCCCATCTGCGCGCGTTCCACGTCGTAGTCGCACTTTTGCAGGAGCTTCTGAATAATATTCTCAACGTCCTCCCCAACGTACCCCGCCTCTGTGAGCGTCGTTGCGTCAGCAACCGTAAAGGGTACGTCAAGTAATCGAGCGAGAGTTTCCGCAAGCAAAGTTTTACCAGAGCCGGTAGGGCCAACAAGCAATATATTAGACTTGCTGAGTTCAACGTCGTCCCCTGTACGCGTATCAGGAGTGTAACGAAGGCGCTTATAATGGTTGTACACAGCGACGGCGAGCACACGCTTGGCTCTTTGCTGCCCAATCACATATTGATCAAGAATTTCATTTATCTCAAAGGGAATCGGAAGCTTGTCAGAGGTCGATTCGCTCGCGGACTCTTGTACTTCCTCGCGGATGATGTCGTTACACAAATCGACGCATTCATCGCAGATGAAGACGGATGGGCCGGCGATAAGCTTTCTTACTTCGTTTTGGCTCTTGCCACAGAACGAGCAGTAAAGCAGCTTATCGCTGTCAGCGCTGTCTTTTGCCATTACTCACTTCCTCAAGCGGAGACTAAACTATCCCCTTCTGCAAACGATGATCGGTTTGGGGCTCGTTTGCAATACCCATTTGCTCTAGGAACCCTCGGCGACCACTTCGCGATTGTTTACCACGTGATCCACCAAGCCGTAGGCCTGGCTTTGTTCAGCGTCCATAAAACGGTCGCGTTCAGTATCGCGCTCAATCACCTCAAGGGGTTGCCCTGTGTGCTCAGCCATCAAACGGTTAAGTCGCTCACGAATAATGAGAATTTCTTTCGCCTGAATATCAATATCGGTCGCCTGCCCCTGTGCGCCACCCGAGGGCTGATGGATCATGGTCCGAGCATTGGGCAAAATAAAACGTTTCTCAGGTGCACCACCGCTGAGGAGGAATGCCCCCATGGATGCGGCTTGACCCAAGCACATCGTACTGACGTCAGGTTTTACAAACTGCATAGTGTCGTAGATGGAAAGACCAGCCGTTACTGAGCCACCCGGGCTATTGATGTATAGGTGGATGTCTTTATCGGGATTTTCTGATTCCAAAAATAGCAGCTGGGCGACGATCAGATTCGCCATGTTGTCTTCAACCGGTCCTACCGCGAATATGACGCGCTCTTTGAGCAGCCGAGAGTAGATGTCAAAGGAGCGCTCGCCGCGAGACGTTTGCTCGATGACCATGGGGATTAAACCCAAATTACTCGTGTCCTGCGGTGGTCTGTCGTGAATCATAATTTACTCCGGAAAAATTTATATCAGGCCTGAGCGGGACGCGCGGCGGCTAGGGCGTCTTGATAAGTGCTTTCCTGATCTTCAATTTGTGCGCCCTCGAGCAGCTTGTCGACCACTTGATCTTCGAGCACCCGTGACTCTACCTGTGCGAGCTGTTCATTTTCGCTGTAGTACCAATTAATCACTTCCTCAGGTTCCTGATAAGTTGAAGCGATATCTTCTATAGCCTCTTTAACCTTCGCCGGATCAGCGCGCAGCTCAAATTTCGTGATCATTTCACCTAAAAGCAGTCCAAGTTTTACCCGCCGCTCCGCCTGCTCTTTAAACATTTCGTCCGGGAGGATGCTTTTTAGATCCATTTCAGGTGCGGCTTGACCACCAAATTGCTGAAACATTTGCCCCCGCATGCCATCGATTTCTTGTGCAACGAGGCTAGAAGGAATTTCAATATCCTCGTGGGCCGCAACAACACCGTCCATGACCTGATTTTTAATATGCGTTTGAACCGCATTACGCAGCTCACGCTCCATGTTCTTTTGCACTTCGTCACGAAATACCGGCTCACCACCCTCTTCTACACCGTAGCTTGCAAACAACTCTTCATCCAGCGGTGCTAGCTCTAGGGCTTTGACCGACTTGCATGTAATGGCGAAACTCGCGTCAACGCCCTGCAACTCCTCGCTCGAGTAATCCTCTGGGAATGTCACATCGATGGACTTTTGATCTCCCGCTGACATACCTACGATGCCGTCCTCGAATCCGGGAATCATCTTGCCACTACCCAATTCCAAAGAGTGGTCTTCTCCGGTTCCACCATCGAAGGCTTCTCCGTCGCGTGTTCCTGCAAAATCGATGACTACCGTGTCGCCCGTTTCCGCAGCCCGTTCTACATCTTTCAGTTCGCCCCGCTGCTTTCGGAAAATTTCAATAATGTCATCAACGTCGGCGCTGTTGACCTCGGCGACCGGCCGCTCGATTTTAAGGTCGGTAATGTCGTTAATCTCCAGAGTAGGAAAGATTTCGAACGTCGCTGTGTATTCGACATCTCTACCCGCCTCAAGTGCGCGTGGCTCAATTCGAGGCTGGCCTGCAGGCCTCAGCTTCTCAGTGACCACCGCTTCCTGGAATGACTGGTTAATAACCTCACCAATGACCTCTTGCCGGATGCCACCACCAAAACGCTGCTGCATGACCTTCATTGGCACTTTGCCTGGCCGAAACCCCGGCAACCTGACATTACGAGACGCCTCACGAAGACGCTGCTCAACCGCGCCATCGACCCGCTCGGCTGGGACGCCGATGGTCAGGCGTCGCTCAAGGCCTGAGGTAGTTTCGATAGATACCCGCATGGAAAACTCCTGAATTTCGTAATGTTAGCTTGCCTTGATGGCAACCAGCGCGGCACCGACACTATGTGCAGCACCTACGCCGTTATTTATGGTGCGGAAGGAGAGACTCGAACTCTCACGCCTTGCGGCACTGGAACCTAAATCCAGCGCGTCTACCAATTTCGCCACTCCCGCAGAAAACTTGTTGGAATAGCGCCAAAAGCCGGCGATTCCAAGGGCGCGGATACTCGCACAGGCACTCATTCGTTGCAATATCGGTGTCGAAGTGAGCCACGATCAAAAACACGGGAAACCCGTCAAAAAGCCGAATAAAAAACCACTTTAATATATAATATCAGTTGCTTATAGACCACTTATAATAAAGTACATTATTTTGGGTTGCGAATTGATGGGCATTATTATCAGAGATATTTTTATCGCATATCGATCTAAAAACATCGTGTTTGATGCTAGACAGCCCCCCTGCATGGTGGGGCATACTAAATCAGTCGTTGGGTATTTAGCGCTGCCTGCCGATAAGACAAAGCTCACACGCTTTGTCACTGATAGAGCCTTGGCAGGATGCCAAGGTCATAAGACTCCTAAACATGCAGTAGATGGGCCCTCAGGGGCCTTTTTTTATTCCAATAAGCAACGTAGCTGGACCCATCTGACGCTCCCACCGGACGAGTTGGAGCACAAACTAAAACCATAGACACCATCACATGGTATGAGTTTGACGCTCAGAGTTGAGGGCCCCGCCCAAATGCAACTCAATTTTGGTATTCGCGGTCGCATCCTGCTCGGAAAATTGAACGCCTACACCCGCCTGCCGATTACCTTGGGCGCCTACAGGCGTAATCCAAACTACCCGCCCCGCGATGGGTATTTTCTCCGGCTCATCCATTAAGGTAAGCAACATGAAGACTTCGTCACCAATGCTGTACCGCTTATTGGTAGGAACAAAGATGCCCCCATTGTCGAGAAATGGCATATAGGCGGCGTATAGAACAGCCTTATCTTTTATGGTCAGAGACAAAATGCCTTGGCGGTTACTGTCACTCATGGCTCACACTCCCGAAAATCTTCGTGCAGTTTACCCATTGTGCACCTAACATTCATTCAGGCTCATCACTCAGTCGTTAGCAGCCTGCCCAACTCAGGTAACATCACATCACGGCCAAAGTTCACGCCCTTTCTACTAGCAATAAGCCAGTCTAAAATTTGATCGCGACGGTGAAAATTGCTTCGGGAGTACGCAGCGCCCGCAGCGCTATACAGGCGTTGCTCAACGCTGTGCAACGCGGCCTCCAAAATCACATCAAGATCATGACCTCCCAATGCAACTAACACCTCCTGGTTAGCTATCGTCTTATCGAGCAGCCCACCCAGGGCGTTAGTTAGTGCCTCTATCGACGGTAAATCGTCGCCCTGAATAAGCCGCTCAGCAGTTAAGGGTTGTGCTCGGGAAAGCGCATAAGCCTGCTCAGCTGTCTGTGCAGAGCATGATGTATTGTCAACCAGCCACTTCAGCGCGGTAGGCTTTGTCGGGTGCGGCAAGTTAAATCGCTGACACCGAGACCTTATGGTCGCCGGTAACTCGCCAGCGCGGTGACTGACCAAAATCAACAACGCCTGCCCCGGCGGCTCCTCGAGGGTTTTCAAGAGCGCATTTGCGGCGGCGGTTGTCATCGCCTCTGCCGGCTCCACTACCAATATCTTGTGAGATCCATAACCAGGCGTTTGCTGCATAAATGAAACCGAAGCGCGAATAGCATCAACTCCGATGGCGCGTTTTCCCTCTTCAGGTCTAACCCAACGAAAATCGCCGTGCGCCCCTCCACCAACCAGCTGGCAGGCTTCACAGCTGCCACAGGGCTCCGCATCTGAAGCTTTACATAGCACTCCCGCTGCAAATGATGCGGCCAACCGGGCTTTCCCCAGTCCTTTCGAGCCCGTCAGTAATAGTGCGTGAGGGAGCTTTTCCTGACGCTCTAGGGACGACAAATGCTCAAAAATGTCCTGCTGCCAGGGGAGTTCCGTATTCAGCCAAGGCGTCAATAACTCAGGAGGTCGCACCGGCAATCCACTCATTCAATAAGGCATCTAATTGTCGCTGCACGTTCTCTAAATCTGCTCCCGCATTAATAACTCGCCAACGATCAGGCTCACGCTCAACCTGACTTAAATAACCTGCCCGCACAGCCTCAAAAAACGGCGCAGCCTCGCGCTCAAATCGATCTAATTCGCCCCTTGCTCGAGCACGCTGCAGACCGATCTCAGGGTCTACATCGAGTAAAATCGTGAGATCAGGCTTAGTCGTCGGATGAACAATCTCGGCTAATTGCGCTATGACCTCAAGTGATATGCCCCGGCCAAAGCCTTGATAGGCGAAACTAGCGTCCGTAAAACGATCACATAACACCCATTCCCCACGCTCCAAAGCAGGGGCAATAACAGTACTGACGTGCTGTGCCCGGGCGGCAAAAACCATGAGCAGCTCGGCCATTGCTGTGGGTACCAGCCCTTCTTTCTGGAGCAGTAATGCCCGCAGCTGCTCACCCAAAGGCGTGCCACCGGGCTCCCTCGTAACCAGCAAGGGAATGTTAAGTGCCTGCAACCGCGTTTCAATGAGGCGCAGCTGAGTGGTTTTTCCGACGCCTTCGCCGCCTTCAACGGTAATAAACCTAGGCGTGTTAGTCACAGCTTTCATTTATCACCGCCTTGAGGTGTCGAACGATAATCCGCCTTTGGGGATAGCTGATAGCGCTGAACGTTGGCATTGTGCTCTTCGAGAGTTTCAGAGAACACATGATACCCGTCACCCCGTGCGACAAAATACAGGGCCGCGCCAGGCGCCGGCTGAACTGCAGCTTCCAAGGCTGCAACCCCAGGCAAGGCAATTGGCGTTGGAGGTAAGCCTTTAATCCGATAAGTGTTCCAAGGGTTAGCCACATCTTTAAGATGTCGCCGGGTCAAGTTACCATCAAATTCGGCCCCGAGCCCGTAAATAACGGTCGGGTCAGTTTGTAGGCGCATACCGGCCCTTAATCTTCGCGCAAACACTCCCGCAATGGTAGCTCGCTCTCGAGCAACAGAGGTTTCACGCTCAACGATCGACGCCAGAATCAGGGCATCGTAGGGTGCTAGTAGCGGCGTATCCATCGAGCGCTCATCCCAAGCCTGCATGAGCGCACGCTCCATTAGCTTGTGGGCACGTTGCAATATGTCAAAGTCTGAATCTCCCGCCACAAAGCGATAAGTCTCGGGCAAAAACCAGCCCTCGGGGGAAGATGACGGCAATACTAGATCAAGCAGCATTGGGTCGTGCGCGTTTTTAAGTTTCTGTAGCAGCCGAGTGTCACCATGCAATCGATCCAATGCCTGCTGGAGGGTAATACCTTCCGGAAGCGTGACCTGATAGCTCAATACTTCACCCCGCTTGAGCAAATCCAAAAATCCAACACCGGTGATTCCTGCTTGTAATTGATACTCGCCAGCATGGATTTGCCGATCAATGCCTTGCCAGCGCGCCCAAATTTCCAGAGCACGACCAGATTCTAGCAACCCCAGTGCCTTCAATTTCCTCAGTGTCTGCTTAAGGCTCTCTCCAGGCTCCACAGTAATTGTGACGCCGCTTTGAGGTAAATTCATGGGCGTATGCAACGACTGAGCGATTAAAAAGAGCCCGAGGCCTAAGCCGCCGAAACTAAGCAGCAAAACGAGAAACAACCGTCTCACAATGCTTTCTCGCGATGAATACAAGCTGACAGCGCATCGCTAGCAGTCATTTCGGTAAAGGTGAACTGATCTACCGCAGCGATTCGGCGAATACCTACAACTGAGTTACAACACCATGCCTCCTGAGCCGATGCAATGTCGTCCGAGCTGATTTTTCGAATGCTCACCTGATACCCCAGCATCTGCGCCCAGTGGTCCAAGATTGCCTCTCTTCTAGTGCCCGCAATTCCCACCTCATCGACAGGCGGCGTGATAAACCGGTCGCCAACGCGTAAAAACAAATTGCCACTAGTCGTCGATACCCAGGAGCCCGATGCATCGCACATTATGGCATCCGAAAAACCGCGCCCCCGCGCCTCCTCTAATGCCACGACCTGCTCGGTTCTTGCCAGCAACTTACAACCCCTAAAAAATGGCTGACTAGACCAGCGCACACGACTCACCGTCAAGGGTGCCAAAGCGTCGAAATTAGCGAGCCCCGGGCTAAAGCGAAGAATACATCGTGGCTTTTGACGCTCAGGAACTTTGTAACCCCTCGGGCCCGATCCACGAGTCAAGGTGAGGCGCAGCGTCCCGGTTGCCTGAGGAATAGTATTATTCAGAATTGCTTCGGCTTCATCGACACGCTTCAACGCAGTCGGATTCGGCTCCGGAAAATTTAATACCTCGAGGCCCCTGCCCAAGCGCTTAGCATGACGGCGTTTGCATGAAATAACACCAGATTCAACACGAAGTGTCTCAAAGGCGCCATCGGCCAAACACAGCCCGCGATCATCTGGAGGCACCTCGGTATTGACGACGCCGTCAACCCAAAAGGTCTCCGCAGCCAAGCTAGGAGCTACTCGGGGAATTGACTAAAGACAAGAGACCCGTTCGTCCCGCCAAAACCGAACGAATTGCTAATGGCGTGATTAATGGTTCGCTGCTGTGCATTGTGAGGCACATAGTTCAGATCACACCCCTCTCCAGGATTATCAAGGTTGATGGTCGGTGGTGCCACATTGTCACGTATCGCAAGAATCGTGAATACCGCTTCAACCGCGCCTGCGGCACCCAGCAGATGCCCAATCATTGACTTCGTAGAGCTCACTGCGACATCGGAGGCTGCATCACCAAAAATAGATTTTACCGCCATTGTTTCAGCGCGGTCGCCGACAATTGTCGAAGTACCATGAGCGTTAATGTACCCCACCTCCGCTGGGTTTAGACCTGAGTCACGCAGCGCATTGGCCATTGATCGCGCTGCACCGCGACCGTCTTCTGGTGGTGAGGTCATATGGTAAGCGTCTCCGCTCATACCAAAACCTGTCAGCTCGGCATATATCTTGGCCTTGCGAGCCGTTGCGCTTTCGAGGGACTCGAGCATGAGCATTGCTGCACCATCACCTAAAACAAAGCCGTCACGGTCTGCATCCCAAGGCCTTGAGGCCAACTCTGGAGAATCATTACGAGTCGACAGCGCTCTTGCTGCCGCAAATCCTCCTAATCCGACCGGGGTGGTTGCCATTTCAGCTCCGCCCACCAGCATTGCATCGGCCTCCCCCGTGGCAATTAAACGAGCGCCCATTCCAATGTTGTGGGTGCCACTCGTGCAGGCAGTGACAATGGCTAAATTCGGTCCCTGAAGGTTATACATCACCGAGAGGTTACCGCTGATCATGTTGATAATAGCGCCGGGCACAAAAAACGGTGACATACGGCGAGGCCCAGAGTTTAAGATCAGCTCATTGTTGCGCTCGATAGAGCCAATACCACCGATACCGGAACCAATCGCACAGCCAATACGCTCACAATTGGCTTCAGTGACCTCAAGGCCACTGTCACGAATCGCTTGAATACCTGCCACCATGCCAAACTGAATAAACGGATCCATCCGTTTTGAGTCTTTGGGCGCTAGGTATCCTTCACTGGAAAAATTTTTAACTGAACAACTGAATTGCGTGCTGAAGGCATCGGTGTTGAAACTCTCGATACTGGCGGCACCGCTTTGCCCATTACAGATAGCCTGCCAGCTCGAATCCACATCCAAGCCCACCGGTGTCACTGCACCTAGTCCGGTTACTACTACCCGATTGCCATTCATTAACAGTTTTCCTCCCCTGTGGGCGCACAAAGCCGCTCTGCATCAGAGACCTCATTGGATCTCGAAAAAATCAACCCGCACAAAAAAAAGCCGCTCATCATTAATGCAGAGCGGCCCTGATAACTTTTGTCTCGTTAGAAAACCTTAGGCAAGGTTTTCATTGATGTAGTTGATAGCCAACTGCACCGTAGTGATTTTTTCAGCCTCCTCATCAGGAATTTCAGTTTCAAACTCCTCTTCGAGAGCCATTACGAGCTCCACGGTGTCTAGCGAGTCTGCGCCCAGGTCGTCAACGAAAGAAGCCTCTGTGCGAACTTCGTCTTCTTTAACGCCCAGCTGCTCGGCAACGATTTTTTTTACGCGATCTTCAATGCTGCTCATAGTCTGTATTACTCTCCCAGCTTGTTGGCGGGCCTAAGCCCTCTTCGGTGTGCGGATTCTACCTGTAAACTGCCCCAGATAGAACCAAATATGAGGCCTGCTGTCAGGCCATATACATTCCGCCATTTACGTGAATCGTCTCTCCGGTGATGTAAGCCGCTGCATCGCTCACTAAAAATTTAACGGTCTCAGCGATTTCCTCAGGACGACCCAAACGAGACAGAGGTATCTGATTCAGCATAGCGTTGCGATTTTCTTCAGATAAATCGCGGGTCATATCTGTATCTATAAATCCGGGAGCGACTGCGTTGACGGTGATCGCTCGTGACCCTACCTCTCTTGCGAGGGCGCGTGTAAAGCCCTCAGCGCCTGCTTTTGTCGCCGCGTAATTGGCCTGCCCTGCATTTCCCATAGAGCCCACCACAGAAGTAATTGTGACAATGCGCCCCCACTTTGCCTTGGTCATCCCTCTAAGGCAGGCCTTACTTAAGCGAAAAACAGAGCTCAGATTGGTGTCAATCACGCTATCCCACTCGTCGTTTTTCATACGCATTAGAATGTTGTCTCGGGTGATGCCTGCGTTATTCACCAAAATAAGTGGGGCACCAAAACGTTCTTTTACCTTCGACATGAGTTCGTCGATGCTGGCTTCATTTGCAACATCCAAAACGAGCCCTGCGCCACCATGAGGCGCGAGTCTTGAATCAATGCTCGCGGCCCCCGATTCTGTTGTCGCAGTACCGATAACCGCCATGTTGGCCTGCATGAGTGTGTTAGCAATGGCGAGCCCAATGCCTCGGCTGGCGCCTGTCACTAGGGCGACGGGGGGGTGATTCTCACTCATACTGTGGGCACCTCAGACAGTTGGTTTATAGCTTCTGAAAAGGCCGTGGGCGACTCAATGGCATAGCAAGATTTCGAGCGATCAATACGTCGCATCAAACCGGATAACACCCTACCCGGGCCACACTCCACAAAGTCCGCACAGCCCATTTCAATCATTGTCTCTACACACGACGTCCACTGCACTGGAGCCACAACTTGCTGCACCAACAACTCGGCAATTGTTGTGCTATCGGTGTGGGGCCTAGCATTGACGTTACTGATAACGGGGATCTGAGCGTCAGCGAGCTCGACATGCTCGAGTGCCTCGTTTAGGGCAGCAGCAGCAGGCTGCATTAAGGGCGTATGAAATGGTGCACTGACAGGCAGCGGCAAAACACGTTTCGCGCCAGCCTCCTTTAAAGCGACTGAAGCATGCCCGACGGCCCCTGCGTGGCCCGCAATAACCACCTGACCCGGCGAATTGAAGTTAACGGCCAATACCTGTGTGTTGGTGTCAACACTTGCATCGGCACAAATTGTATTGATTGTTTCATCTGGCAGCCCTAGCACAGCGGCCATAGCACCTGTGCCAACAGGCACAGCCGCCTGCATGGCCTGCCCGCGCAAACGCACAATTTTCACAGCGTCGCAAAAGGCAAGAGATTCCGCCGCGACCAATGCCGAGAATTCTCCCAAGCTGTGGCCCGCCAACACGCTGGGCACCTGCCCTCCGCGCTGCAGCCACAACCTATAAAGCGCAACGCTGGCGGCCAATATGAGTGGTTGTGTATTTTCGGTGAGCGCTTGGGATTCAGCGGGCCCATTTCGGGCCAAAGACCAAAGATCGAGGGACACGGCATCGGAGGCTTCGGCAAAGGTGTCAGAGATGACAGCCTCCTCCGACGCGATGTCCGAAAGCATGCCAAGGTACTGCGAGCCTTGGCCCGGAAACAAAAAACCAGGATGGCCGTGATTCGCCACCGAATCGGCCTGCTGCTTGAGTTCTATCTGCGACACACCTACGCCCCCCGACCCAGAACTGAATTCAAGTTATGGCAGGACCCTTAAAATGGCCCTACCGAGACAGTCAGTCGTCGGAGCCTGTATTGATGACCTTTTTACCTCGGTAAAATCCGTCTGCACTCATGTGGTGACGGCGACGAACCTCACCAGAAGTTGCATCTACGGTCAGAGTAGGACCCTCGAGGGCGTCGTGTGAGCGACGCATACCGCGACGAGAGCGGGTTTTGCGATTCTTCTGTACGGCCATAACTTTCTCCATTCGAACGAGAAGGCGTTGCTGCCATCCCGCGCGTTACTTGTCTACGTCGCCCTTAAGTGCTTTGAGCACATCAAAGGGATTCTCTTTTTCTGGGCTTCCTGAAACTGCTGCGTCCCCTGAGCCCGGTGCCTGCACACCAGTTTCAGCACCACAGTTTGTATTACTGTGATAGCTAAAGCTCGGCAACGCCAGCAGGAGCTCGTCTTCGACAACCTCCCAAAAATCTATTTCAGCCTCTGCCACCAGAGGCTCATACCTCGGCGGAAGCTGAGCCGCCTGCTCGTCTGTCCAAACCACAGCCAGCAGCGCAGAAGAAGCAACCGTCCTCTCCAATGCGCCCAGACACCGCTGACAGGTGACTTGTACCTCTGCAGTTACCTGCACAGAAACTATGTACCTGCCCTCCTCGTCGCGATAAAAATCGGCGTTCACCACGACAGGCTGCTTCACCGCTACAATGGCTGAGCTGAAGCGCAGAAGCTTAATCGGGTCTAAAACCCCGGCCAGTGTCACCTCGCGCGCCGCCAGCGTGCGCACTTCGACCGTTTGTGGGAGTGCTCCGAGCGTCATGGCGGCGCATAATACGGACGACCCCGCAAGGTGTCAAAAGTTAAATGCTGGTAATACAAAGGGTTTTTTAGGATATTACTGTGGATTATCGACCGCAAACACTTGTTCTTGCCTCATCCTCTCGCTATCGAGCCGAATTGCTGGGTCGCTTGGGGCTGCCATTTGAGATTCAAAGAGTCGCTGTTGACGAATCACCGCTGCCTCTGGAAGCCCCTTTAACACTCGCTCAGCGCCTTTCAGTAACAAAGGCGAAAGCCATTACTCACCTCTCAGGCGACTACCTCAGCATCGGCAGCGATCAAGTTGCTACCTGCGACGATAGGCTATTGGGAAAACCTGGCACAGAGGCCAAAGCCCAAGAGCAGCTTCGCTTTATCAGCGACAAAACCGTTTCGTTTTTCACAGGAGTTGCCATTTGGCGCCCCGCTAGAGCAATGCTCGACTGCCGAGTGGTTCAGACCCGGGTGCGCATGCGAAATTTATCCGACTGCGAAATCACGTCCTACATCGCAGTAGATCAACCCCTAGATTGCGCAGGCAGTTTTAAATGGGAAGCGCTAGGCATTAGCCTTTTTCGCTCAACCGAAAGTACTGACCCAACCGCCTTGCAGGGCTTGCCTCTCATCGAATTGGCCCAAATGCTCCGCGATCAGGACTACCGCATCCCCTAGATTGAGGGGCTAGACCAGAGTCTCTACCAAGCGCTGGAGTTCCTTGGGCAACGGCGCCTCTAGGGAATAGTTTTGCTCCTCGAGTCGGAAGTTGAGGCTAGCTGCATGTAAAAATAAGCGTTTGAGCCCTATTTTAGAAGCCAGTCGTAATGCCGCCTCATCTGAATACTTGGCGTCACCTAGGATCGGAAAGCCCGCGTGCTGGCAGTGCACACGAATTTGATGCGTCCGACCGGTAACAGGTTTCGCCTCGACCAAGGTTGCACCGGACCAACGCGTCACCACGCGGAAGGTCGTCAAAGACTGCCGCCCCGCCGCGGCGACCTTAACCCGACGCTCACCAGAAGGCAGCGCAAATTTTTCGAGGGGAGCATCGACACGCTTTAAATGCGCGGGCCAGCGACCGCTGACCAGACAAAGGTAACGCTTGTCCACACCATTTGATCGGAGTAAGCCGTGGAGGCTGCGCAGGGTCGAAGCGCGGCGCGCAACTAACAACAGCCCAGAGGTATCTCGATCCAGGCGATGGACCAGCTCCAGATAGCGGTCTGTGTCATACATGGCTCTCAAAGTTTCGATGAGCCCTACACTGATACCACTTCCCCCATGCACAGCAAGTCCCGGAGGCTTGTTAATGACCAACAGCGTAGATTCCTCTCTCACTACCGCATCACGTAGGCGAGCGCGCCAGCCTGCCGCGCCCGCTGCTTCTGCCTTTTCCGGGACCCGCAGCGGCGGGATTCTAATTGAAACGCCCGCCTCAAGCCGAGTGTCGGGCTTAACCCTGCCCTTGTTAATACGAACCTCGCCCTTTCGGATAGCTCGGTAAATACGGGTCTTGGGCACACCACCGCGGACCCGCTGAAGAAAGTTATCGAGACGCTGGCCGGCTTCTTCCGGCAATACTGTGCGCCACTCGACCTTGGTATCCCTTTGCGTGTCGCTGCCTTTTTTTTCAGACAATTGAATCACTTAGCATTTAGTGTTAATGTCCATTTCGGTTGTATTCCAACGCACTGGTGTTTTGGAAGGCCCGGCATAAATGTGAATGACCGGTGCGCCTCCCGCTCTCAGGCCGATAGAGTAGCCTGATCCGCCGCTCCCCTCCAGAAAATACGTATCGAGGGTGCTGCAGCCAGCGACCGAATACTCCCTGAAAATTTAAACGCGCTCCTGCCTGTACCGTGACCACTCCGGGCTATTTGAGGACATCTCCCCGTCAGAGCGGGGTACGCAGAGGGCTTTTGTTAACCCGCGAATACAACGAACGCGGTGTGATTTTTTGGCTTCGTCACAAAGACGGTGCCGACGGCAACATTAAATCTGTGGAGGACCCACAGATCTGGGTTGGGCGCACAAGCGCACGAAACCCTGCTTGTTTTCTTACCCTGTCCCGGGGTATCGCACCTGTTCGGTGGCTTCGCCCATTGGACAATAATCATGAAGAAAATGCTCATTAACGCCACACAACCCGAGGAGATTCGGGTTGCTCTTGTGGATGGACAACGCCTAAACGACCTCGACATCGAAAATCGATCGCGAGGTTCCACAAAGGCTAATGTATATAAAGCGAAAATCACGCGGGTTGAACCCAGCCTAGAAGCCGCTTTCGTAGACTTCGGCGCCGACCGCCACGGGTTTTTACCGCTGAAGGAAATTGCCCACCAGTATTACCGCAGCACAGCCCCCGATGGTGACGGCAAAACTCGCATCAAGGATGTGCTCAAAGAAGGCACCGAAGTCATTGTACAAGTGGACAAGGAAGAGCGAGGCACCAAGGGAGCCGCGCTCACCACTTATATCAGTCTGGCTGGCCGATACATGGTTTTGATGCCTAACAACCCCAAGGCCGGCGGCATATCTCGCCGTATCGAGGGTGATGACCGCAGTGAACTCAGGGACGCCTTATCGCAACTGAATATTCCTGACGGTATGGGTGTCATTATCCGAACAGCCGGGGTTGGGCGCAGTCCAGAAGAGCTACAGTGGGATCTGGACTACCTCCTACAGCTATGGAGCTCTATCTCAACGGCATCAGACGAAAATAAAGCCCCTGTGCTGTTGTATCAGGAAAGCGATGTCATTATTCGTACTATTCGCGATTACCTGCGCGATGACGTTGATCAGGTGCTTATCGACGATAAAGCCGCGTGGCAACAGGCCCACGACTTCGTCACGATGGTTATGCCGAAATATGCTCAACGCATACGGCTCTATGAAGACTCCATTCCCCTCTTCAACCGCTTCCAAGTTGAGGGGCAAATAGAAAGCGCATTTCAACGTGAGGTTCGACTTCCCTCTGGCGGCTCAATCGTCATCGACCCCACCGAGGCACTGATCTCTATCGATATCAACTCGGCTCGCGCCACCAAGGGCTCTGACATTGAGCAGACAGCGCTGCAAACCAACTTAGAGGCAGCCGACGAAGTCGCTCGACAACTCCGTTTGAGAGATATGGGTGGCTTGGTCGTTATTGACTTTATTGATATGAATGCCAATAAAAACCAACGCGCCGTGGAAAACAGAATTCGGGATGCCCTCGAAGTCGATCGAGCTCGCGTGCAAGTGGGTCGAATTTCTAGATTTGGGTTGCTGGAAATGTCTCGTCAACGGCTCAGGCCGTCTTTGGGTGAGATCAGCGCCATGGTCTGTCCTCGCTGTACTGGTAAGGGCACGATACGAGACACAAAATCACTCGCCCTGGCCATTCTGAGACTACTGCAAGAAGAAGCGGCCAAGGACCGGACCGGCGAAGTCAGAGCGGTAGTGCCTGTAGAAGTAGCCGCATTTCTCTTGAATGAAAAACGAAGCGCCGTCAACGACATTGAAAACTCTAGCGGTGTGAGGGTCTTGATAATCCCCAACCCACACATGGAGACGCCCCACTTCGACGTCATCAGACTCCGTGACGACGAAGTGGAAGAAACCACGACGCTTAGCTATGAGGTGGCTGTAGCGGCCCCAGACCCTATCGCCGTGCGAGATGAGGTAAGCGCAGTGCCTGCAGCTCCACAGCCCTTGGTTCGTGGCGTAACCCCTCAGGGGCCGGCACCGGTTGCCGCCGAGCCTGAGGAGCCCACTCAACCCGCAGAGCCTGTCACTACCGCGCCAAAGCCCGCTGCTAGGGCTCCACAAAAAGCCGGCATGCTCAGTCGCATGTGGGGGGCACTGTTCGCGCCGGCAACCACTGAAGAACCCAACGCCGCAGAAGAAAGTGAGGCTGTAGCGACGGCGAGCGAGGAAAACCCTGAATCCAAAGAAAACTCCAATCGTCAGCGCCGAAGCCGTGGAGGCAGAAACCGCACCCGCAGCCGACGCCCAGAATCAGACGGCTCTATCGACGATGCCAGCGATGCAGAGCAATCTGCCGCAGAACCAGAACAGGCAGACTCTGGGGACTCTGACGGCGATGCAGATGATCGACCTAAGCGCAATCGCCGCCGTCGTGGTCGTCGTGGCGGTCAGAAGCGTCTGCAATCTGAAGGCTCTGAAGTTGCCACTCAGGAAGATGCCAGTGCTAACGAAGACGAGGACAGCGCCGACTCGAATGATCAATCGGTACAGGCTGCAAACACTGAAGACACCCCAGAAAGCGCACGACACAGACCTTCTGATAAACGTAGCGAAGGCCGACGTCGGCGTCAGAGAGGTCCTAAACTTGCAACGCCCGAAGATACCGCAAGCGCAGATGTTGTCGCTGTAAGAAACGAAGCCGTCGAGGCTGAAGCGCCAGCAGAGGCCGCTGCAAATGCTGTGGCAGAGTCTCCCTCCCAAGCATTGGGTTCAGTGACAGACCAAATCGACCTCTTAGGCGAGGCTGCAAATAACGTCAGCGAGACGGAGGTACCGTCAGAGGTGGCACCAACGGAAGATGCCCAGAGCACCGCTGAAATCGCAGAGACTGTCAGCCCTGAGCCAACTCCACAACCTGTGGAGGCTGCATCCGAGCCTCCAACAATCGCGGGCGCATCAGCAGAGGTTAAACCCGAAGAGGTAGCATCAGAAGCTGCACAGTCGATGCAGGAAATCGACCGTTCTGGGGTTACGGCTGCAGGGCGAGCGGTTAACGATCCGCGAGTTGAACCCAGACCCATCGGCGACGTCAACGTTGAGACATTGCGGCAGGCCTTGTTCCTCGAGCAAGAAGCCCCACCCGTAAGTATTGTCAGCCGAGATATTCCAAGGGCAAGCAATGATCCTCGAGGACCAAAAGCTGGACTGTCGTTCACGGCGCCAAAGGATTCCCCCGAAGCACCGTCTGAAGATGACGCACTGCCAGATGTTCAAGCCAACTAAAAAAAAGGGGCCTTACAGGCCCCTTTTTTTATCAACAATTTTCAGAGTCTGAGTAAACGGGCAACCAAAGCCCGCATTCAAGGCCCTCAACTAGCCCTTGCATGCCTCCACGAGACAGCCATCAATCGATAGGAAACGCCGTGAAATTTAACGTTCCCTCGATTAAATCGATGACGCCCTCAGCGTAAATCATGTCTCCGTTTGAGAATTCATCTAGGGTGTACATCATTACGGACTTACCGTTGCGTTTCCAGATGCCTTGAAGCGTTGCAGCTATCATGACGCCGTCTTGATTTATGGATCGGAGGTTTCCTGAGAAGTTGCCCTTGTTACGATCAGCAGAGTTACTCACAAAGTCGTAACTTAAATAGACCTTGCCATAGCCTTCACCAACAACACCCTCGGCTGTGAGACTGCTACCTGAAGCGCTGCTGGTCCAACTTGTCATTTTGAAGCTGGCAGGAAAAGACTCGCCGGTCGGCTCAAAAGCCTGTGCTGCCAGCGTCGCAAACAACAACCCCAATGAAATGCACAGCGTCCCGAACACTTTAGTTAGTTTCTGCATCATGTGATGACTCCTATTAGTGGGTGCTCCAAGTTGCAAGCCTGCGCACTGCTTAATCATGAATAAAATCAGGCAGCCAGACAGGCCCACAGTCGTTAAGTTAGTTGGCCGTGTAAACCTGCACACAGTCCTCAAAAGTATCTAATTCGAGGGATTCGATGGTGGCTAACATTTCACCATACGGTTCAAGCGCCCACGCCTTGCGTTGCAAAAAGTCATTAACCATCATTCCTGCCACTTCAGGCTCCACGGCAAATATCCGCACATCCAACAAGTTTGCTTTTTGGTGGCCATTACCCATGGGTTGAAAAATCCCAACCTCTACCTTGTGCCCATTGTCTTGCATTGCCTTCTCAAGTTTCGTGGCGGCGGCGATGTACGCAGACGCATCATTCACAACAATCTGATAACGGCGTTCAAAACCCGATGGCAGTGTGAAAGGCTTGAGCACCGCGTAGAATTCTGCGGATACCACCGACGAGATAGCCTCCAGTTCGGCATTGCGTGGGGTTTGTGAAAACTTGGTGGCAGCTTTAAAAGCCGAACTCGC
Organism: Luminiphilus sp. nBUS_16; assembly: GCF_051201645.1. Classification (GTDB taxonomy): domain Bacteria; phylum Pseudomonadota; class Gammaproteobacteria; order Pseudomonadales; family Halieaceae; genus Luminiphilus. The sequence goes on from NZ_CP179205.1 coordinate 1,830,688, forward strand.
GTCATTGTAAAAACTAAAGGCAAAAGCTTGCCCAGGGTAACGATGTCCGCTGACCGTGGTGCATGTGCCACCAGATTCAGCACCGAGAGCCTCAAAAATTCCCGGGTTATCTTTTAAATATTGTCTATATGCAGCGGGATTCGAAGTCTCGACGTTTACGACGCTCACAACCGGCGTCATTGCGTTATCGGCATAAGAAAAACTCGCGATAAAAAGACCCAGCAACAGCAATAAGGATGAACAAAGTTTCATGGTCTACTCCCAGCGAATGCGTTTTTGTTTGAGCGAGCAATGAACAAGGCCACCGCGCGCATTTCAAAGTTCACTACTGAGTCTCTGTAAATTCAGTAGGGATTGGAAGCCAACGGCGAAAAAGCACTACAAAAACGTCCAAGCATTGTGAGGCAAGTCGCAAATCCACCTCGAAAACCTGCGAGTTGTTTTGCAGTTAAACGGAGAAAAGTCTGGTTTGTTGCCCTAGAAGCGTCGCTTTGGCGCGACGGAATACCCCTAGATTTACGTTTTTATGCAAGTAATCGTCACATCAGCTTGATGCCAACGTCCTGATCGCTATAATGCGCGCTCCTTTGGACATTCAGTTCAAAGATCTGGTGGGCTGGCTGAGTGGTCGAAAGCGGCGGTCTTGAAAACCGTTGAGGAGTGATCCTCCGTAGGTTCGAATCCTACGCCCACCGCCATTTATCTATCAAAGCACCCCCGCTACAGACATAGCTGTTTTCTTTGTTTATTTCCACGCGAGCTGCGCGAGTAGTTAAGATTTTCGCGTAGGCAATGTACTCGGGCACAGCAAACAAATTTCTGGCCTCTGCATTAAGAGGCTACCGGAGCTTACCCAAGTTGGCCACGTGACACCCTCCCCCCCCTCAAGCTCTTTAGGTGGCTTTCTGCGCGTCACAAGGTTAGCTCAGAGGTCTTAGCTCCTCCTGACTTCCCTGTAGCTCAGGCACCTTGTAGTGGTTAACAGGAAGCGGACAGCCTGGATAAGTTGTTCAAAATTTAACTGTTAAACGGACTACATATTGCCTACCCAGAGCTGACGTAATTACCTGATCAAACTGTGACAGCGGGTAGGTAGGAGCATAGCATTCCCCGGGGCAGGCAAACGGTCTTGCCATACCACTCATACCGTAAAGTTCATCGGATAAGTTTAGCCCCAACACGCTTAGCTCGTAGTTATCATCAGGAGAGGCAAATGCAACAAAAGCATCATAGAGAATAAATGACTGCTGCTGGGGCGCTCCTCGAATATCGTCAAGTGGGTAGCTATCATGATATCGGGCATGAACACCTGTTCTGAACTGCCAGCCACCCTGAAGGTCAAACTGGTAGTCTGCTTGCAAATCTGCCGTGTTCTGAGGCGCTCTAGATACCCGATCGCCCTTCAGGCTATCACCCTCTACATTGGTAAACTCACTTGAGAATTTTATATCGACGTACGCAAGATTAGCTTGTAATCCAAAGCTACCGCTCCTATCTCGCCACATCAGGTCAACTGCAAAGCCCTCTGAAGTCGCCTCTACACCCTCGGGAGTCACGTACTGCAAATTATTCGAGTTGAACTGTTGCAACTGAATATCATCATACTCAAGGAAATGTGCTGTTACTGCCAATTGAAAATTCAAACGACTATGCCAACGGGCTCCAAATTCAAATCCCTCGGCGGTTTCATTATCGAAAATAAACGCATCAGGACTTAACTGGTCAAAACCGGGATAAGGCATCTTGCTGGTATCGATACCACCAGACTTATACCCGCTGCGAAACGCTCCATACAACTTAAGCCCGATCTGCGGAGTCCAAGTTAGTACCACCTCAGGAGTTAACTGGTCTCCGGCGAAGTCGAGGCCCTTTTGCAGGGTCGTCCCTTGCAAGGGGAAGTCATCAGCCTGCAACCATGCGTTTATATAGGGTATGGTAATACGAGAAGATCGTTGATCTTCTGAATAACGAAGACCCGCATTGAGATGCAAGTTTTTGCTCATATCCCAACCCAGCCTAGCGTAAACCGACCAGTGCTGATTCTTGCTAAATTGCCAACGATCCCAATCGTAAGCGTTGCCAGTATAAAGGTCAGCGGCGCTAAGCCCATAACTCATTGGATTCTGGCCAGCCAAATAGTCTTGACGAGTATCTTGATAAATAGCCCCGGCAATAATGTTCAAACCTTGTGTGGCATGAGTCATTATCCGTAACTCCTGAGACCATCCAGTGGTTTCATTGGTGTATTGCGCCGACCCAAATCCCATAGCGTAGTCGTAGACGTCCATCGAATCGGATTTTAGCGCCCCATAAGCTGAGATTGCTTGCACTGAGAATTCATCATTCAAAAACCAATCTAGCTGCAAAGATACGAGCGCTGCTTCTTGCTCTTCATAGGGAACGCCATTGTTCCAAAGTGGCCAGGTGGAATAATCTGGATCGGGTAGTAAAACCTGATTATCTGGGAATGCTATGGTCCCATCAGCGCGACATGACCACGTTGGAGGCGGGGTCCCAAAGGACCCTTCCGAAGACACGCGGGTAGTTTGAAGTTCTCCATCTGGACAACGCATTTGAGCCATCCAGTTCGGACCGTCATTTTCACTCCATGACCCGGAAACCTTAAGCTTGGCACGGAAGTCCGAATTAGGATTCCACAGCAGCGTCAAACGGGCATCCACAGACTCCCTGCCACGAAAATCAACGGTTGAACTTGGGGCACCCACCACATTCTGGCGAAGCTCATTATCTTCTCGTGCAGATACCGCTAAACGCGCTCCAAACTTTGAGCCTATTGGCACAGAGAGCATTCCTTGGAGCATAGCCCCATGGTGCTCGGGAAGATAACTGGCGCTGAGTTTGGCCTCAAACTCTTCACCGGGGTCGTTGCTAGTGACGATTAAAGCCCCCCCAGTGGCCCCTCGGCCATAAGTTAGGCCTTGGGGACCGGACAGCACCTCTATGGTGCTGATATCTGCTTGACCCGCCTGCAATATACCGGCAGGCAATAACGAAACCCCATCGATGATGATAGGAACCGACGCGTCGAAAGCTGCACTCAAAGGACTGGCGCCCACACCCCGCAAATACAAGCCGGCGCCGGCTCCTCCGCCTGCCACGAAAGTTTGTAGCGAAGGTATCAGTCGCCCTAGGTCAGTGAGGGCGTAGAAGTTTCTGTCCCCCAATTCCCTTTCTTTTAATGTGATCGACTGCTTTACGACTACGACTTCTTTCAACGCCACGCCAGCACCGGAATCGGGGAATTGCGCGGCTGAGCTAGAAAACGGGGATATTAAGACACACCCTAGGAGCAAACCCATGGTCAAACGCGCCGAGGAGCAGGGAACTTTCCAACCCATATCTCTTTGCTCTAAAGTTACATGTCTAAGAGTACAATATGCTAGATTACTTTCAGACTCAATCAATACTGTCCGACGCCGTTTTGATCACATGTAGTCATCATAGCCGTGGGGGTTATATGAAACTTATCTTGATGATATTCACCGCCGTAGTGCTGCTTCCCATTCTCGGTTGTAGTTCTACGGAAGTGCTCGAAGGCTCAGAGGAACGACGCGTGGGAAGTTTCGCGTTAATTTCCTCGCCACTTGATTATCAACACCACGTTGTTAACACCGCTAAACCCTCTCATCAAATATGTCAGTCGCCCCCGAGCAATGGGTTTATTGGAGCATCAGATTCACTGGGTTTGAGTGCAAAGGGAGACAGTGCCTCGGCCTCTGACGCGGTAACCGATTCCATGAGTGCCAGAGGCGACGCGTCTTACATTGCGTCAGACTTGCTATATCGGGTTTGCGAGTTCATCCAGAATTCCAGTCTTTCTCAAAAAGAAGCAACACGGATTTTTGAAAACAGTGTTAAGCAAGTTGGCGCGATTGGGATTGCAGCGGCATCGAAACCTAGTAATAGTGACAGCGATGACGATGACGATGACGATGACAGCGACGACTAAAACTCTCGTCACGCCTTAATTGAGACACATCATAGTGTTTAAAAAGCAAGCAGCTTCATTAAATACCCACTCCGGCAACTGTGAACGCGCAGACAAATCGGTCAACCCGTAAATGCCCAAACTAAACGCAGCCACTGCGACCACTGGTGAAGAAAGTATAACGGGCAGGAACCTAGCAAAAGATAACAGCAGCGCGCTACCCGGCAGCGGCAGGACAGCGGTCCCCAACATGGTAAAGCAAGCTGAATAGCATACCTGTAGGATCTCTGTAACGGCCCCCTGATAAAATTGCGAGGCCAGCTGTGCCAGTGCCAATGCCAGACCACATAACAACAGCACCAACGATGCCGAGGTCACAAGAAGTGCGGCCACCCGCGCTTTCAATGAGATAATGAGGGTACTACCCCCCTTTTGCTCACCAAAGAACCACAATATTGCGAAACCGGGTTGAGTGGCTGTTGAAAGCAAGGTCACTAGTAAGGACAAGATCAAACCAACCTTTGGTTCACGCCCCCCCCCTCCAAAGGCTCTGACTGTAAATCTGTAACTGGCGTAAGCAAGTACCAGCGGGACAAGTGCAAAAAAGGGGCTCCAGAAGTTATTCAAACCTAAGTGTGATCACGCCTTGTGATTCCAAGCGACCTAGCTGATGACCAAGACCTCTTAGACCGGTCTCGTCCTGCTTTAATATCTGCTTTGCAATAGCATCCGCAATAGTCATAGCACCACCTTGAGACAGCGCCAGCACTAACCCAGGTCCCCAGCCACGCAATTCTAATGTTTCTCTGTAGCGTTTAAAGGATACCGAGGCTCCGGAGTCACCCGATGTTTTCACTACGCTGGCAATAGCGGGAGTAAGATTTAGCCAAATATTGCGGGATAACTTGTCAAGGTCCAACGCTTCGCCGCTACATTCCGCCGATACCGAATTTTTGATGCCATACTTGAGAGCCAGACAGGCAAATTCACTTGGTGCTTTCAGGTCTAACTCAACCACACTTGCGGGAGAGAACATAATAGACCCGGCAGGCAGGCTCCAACCGGGAAACGAAAAGGCTTCAAAAACTTGAATGGCAAGGCTGCGCAGACGTTTGTAAGCCGGTGAATCGTAGCTGGAATTCCCAAAATCTTCAGGAGACACAACCAAAGCTCCCAAGTGAGAACTCCGCACGATGGTGCAAGCCTCATTTCCCAATCCTAACCCGTGCTCTGAGTAATAAAATGGGGTCTCGCTCTCACCCTCTGTTATTGCGACCCCTACCTGACCAGCCGCGCCAGCCAACTTGTCACATAACGCTGCAGCAAAGAAATGAGGCATTTTGGAATCTACGGTATCACGCCGTCCCATCAGGGACATTAGGGTTCGCCAACCAATAGCTTCGGGAACAGGGTTGCACAAGAAGTGCATTGCTGCGCGCCATAGATAAACCAGACTCTCAGCATGGCGTTCTCGCCGGCTTTCTAAATCTCCTAAGGTTAGGTTGAAGTAAATGTGGTCGCTGTCCGTTTGCAAACCTTCGGTGGTGGCCAAAACCAATCTAATATGACTGAGGGCGTCGTCGTATTCACCATGTATCCGATATAGCCGTGCGAGATTAAAGTTGTTGATGTAGGTTAGATGCCAGTCCGGCTCGGGCAAAATTGCCAGCCGCTTGCTAATGTCGAGCTCAATTCTCATTGCCGCGTCCCAGTCACCATTGCGAAGCAGGGATAGCGCGTAAATATTCAGTAAATATAAATCAATAGCATTTGCGGCACTTTTGATCTCTCTATGCCCAGCCCGTGAAAAAGCATCAGCAGCCCCTGCTGGGTCTCCACTCAAAACGCGAGCCCAGCCCAAGGTGAAAAAGACATCTTGGCACAGTCGGGTGTCCCCTAATTGTTGATCTGGCTCTTCAAATGTTGCCGCCAGGTTGAATCTTTGAGCAGAGATGCGGAAGCTCTGCATTTCTACCGCCACAGCAAGGTACTCATCGTAAGAATGACGCTTGAGGTAAGCCGCAATCACTCCAAAAAAGTATTCTGCGGTGTCTAGTCCTCCCTCGCCGCATAACCGCCATGCTGAGGCCACTAATTCTGACAATGGCAGGCCTATATTGAGCCCGCGTTCAAGCTTAAACAGATCCAATCCAGCCAAGATGCTTACGTTATCTGGCAATAGCAGTGCGTGCTCGTACGCAAGACTCAGCTCTTCATCGCTTAGATCGGTAATGACACGTCGGTGTGCCGGCGCGATTAAATAGTGCCCACCCAGCAACGGCAAAAGTGCAACATTATCGAGGAGCCCCTCGGAAGCCAACTGCACCACCTGTTGCTGGTTTAGAACTCCCGGAAAAATAGCAAACAGCGGTGATATTTCGCCGCTGAGGTCAGTCGCGTCATCTTCAATTCCCGCTGAAGCCAATTTTATTTTCAATCCCTGAAACGCGTAACCGACGGCCAACCCCTCGCCGCACAGGAACGATAACTTTTCTGATTCAGCACTCAGGGCAGAGGCAAGAAAGTAAATAAACCAATTTTCCTCTTCGCATACCTGCTTACCCGAGACGGGTAATATAATGAGACACTGCGCATTTACCTCGCTGGCCGCAGCGGCAATCGACACAGCAAGGGCATGGGCTTTGGCAATCAAAGCGTCTCCACGTCCCTCTGCATCCACCCATGCTGCAACGCGCTCTGAAGGTGAACTTGACTGATTGACCGAGCGGCCAAAAATATTCGATGAGAGCTCCAGCTGCAGCTGACCTGCTAACTGGTGCGCCGCTGAAAAACCTTCCGAACTAACAGCAGACAAATCGGCCACTAAAAGCGTATCTTTAGAGAGCGCTGAAAGTAGCCCTTCAAATGAAACCTGCGCAAAACCTGTAAACAGAGGGGCTTCGATCAGCTCTCCTCGTTTCATATTCAAACAGAACCCTCTGAAATTTTTCTGCCCGCCGAAAAGGCATAGACAACCGACTGAGTGACGCCATCTAAATTTAGAAGTTTGTCTAGCTTGCGATCAAAATACCCCCCCATGCATAAATTACTGAGCCCCATATCAGTCGCGTAGAGACAAAAGTTTTGCGCCAAGTGGCCCGCTTCCATTAGCGTAAAACGGTAGCCTCGATTGCCGTACTTGAAGGTAGATCTCGAAAACATCCCGGTCAGCAATATAGTAATAGCGGCGTTGTAAATAACATCTTGCTGGACAAAGCAATCAGCGAGCTTCGCAGTCTGATCTCCCCTCACCATCCTGACCAAAGAATTTGATCTTGGGGAAAAATGATAAATGCCGGGGTCGAGATCAACACAGTTGTGGACATTGATATAGAGCTCCAAAGGGAATAACCCTCCACCAGACGGAACCGCCCGAAACGGCTGTAAAAATTCAGTGTCTTCGTTACTTCGCGTAATACAGTATCCCTGCAGTATTTTTGATAATTCTGCGAACGTGATTTCTGTCAGCGTCCACTCGCGCTCACTCACTCTTTGATTAATGAGTTGCTGTAGCACGCTACCCGGTTCATCAACATCCAATGCTGGAAGTGGAATTTGTTGTTTAGCGGTATATTCGAGAGAATCTGAAGTCTGCGCCATCCTAGATAAGACCTCATCAGGCGGAACAATGGGAGAATTCAGCTCAACCTTCGAATTGTCGTGAAACAATTCCCAAAGCTCACTGTCTTCGCTGCCTGACTCAAACTGACTAAGTTCGTAGATTCTTCGTTTCATAATGACCCGCCTAGGACAAACCTGTGTCAGGGAAATAAGTGGGGAACCGGATTATCGGCGCCGGGCTCAATCGCGGAATGACCACATCTCTGGGGGATGGAGAACAGTCTTGGACTGCGCCGCGCCCTGTTCTCGTGCCCGATGAAGAAGGGGTGCAACCCCGGCACTAAAGATCTTGTGACCACTAAACCCAGCTCCGCAATGTCGGGGGAAGTTAAATCGATCGACAATGGATCAAAACCATGTCGCTGCAATATATTTATCAGCTCTGCCACATCTTTCAGTGGATCGTTTTTACTCAGATTGGGGATGTCCTCAAAATCAATTTCATCTTCTGAGGCCGTGAGGAACTTAGCATGGGGCAGCATGCTGTACTCTCCCCACAAACGTAGATGATGAATTTGTTGATGAATATTGGTGAAGTCAGGCTCCACCTCGAAAGGTTCACCCCAATCTTGCACCTCTCGCATGTAGCGCCTGGTATGCACAAATTCCTCTAGCGACTTTTTGATTGCCTCAGAGGGGTCAAGTGAAGCAGAAGCGCCAACCACAATGGGAGGGTTGGGTTTTTGCAATGCAACACCAATGCTAAGAATAACTGGAACACCCAGCTCGGTGGCTGCGTTTACCAGCTCGATTCGATAGCCCGTTTTCTCTATCTCTCTTAAAAGCGTGTAATTGTCCTTATCTAGAGATTCTGCACGGATAATTGGCCAACTTAAACTTCCTTGCCATGTCAAAGAGAATGAATCCCGCTCTACAACCTCTAACAAACCACCAAGCGTTGCCTCAGCGTAGGAACAATGACAGGAGAGGCCGGTTGAAATTGGCTGCATAATTGGCAGCTCGCCATTTTCCGGGACGAAATAATAGGGCATCCACACTGACGCAGCCGGCACATGCACGGTACTGCCCCCAGTCAGGCTGAATGCTTCTGTCCAACGAATGGGCAAAGAGTTCGATGGCTCGTTAAAAACGAAATTGGGGTCTGCGTACTGGTCAGGCGAATAAAACTTAAAGTGATTTAAATCTATACAGGCGAAATCTGCTTCATCTGCGGATACAAAGGGCATCTCATCGCGATCGTAGAGCGCAGAAGAATAACGCTCAACAGCTTCGCCCACTGCTTTTGCAATAGCCATGCGCCGGCTTTGTGCGACACCACCATTATTTTTAAAATTGTCCTGAGCAGAAAAGGCGCTAGTATCCGAGGAGCTCGCGTAGTAGTGAAAAAATTGAGGAGCATCCGCTTCGGGTGGCAGTTCGTAGCAGCTAGTAATTATCCCAGTTCGGGCATCAACAATGCTATCCAGGCAGTTTAGTAATCTATTTAAGCTCGTCACTGTTGCTCCCTAGCCAATTTGGCACGAAACTCCTCCCGCTTAAGGTTGATCTCAGGACGCCATTGAGTGGGAGAGCACACCCGACATCGTGGAACTCTCAGCACATTATGAACTGACATCGTTGGCTTCATTGTTGAAACGTAAGTAACCGTAGAGGGTTCAACAAGAGCGATACCAGCCAGCAGCTTTAGTATTTGAGTCGCTGCAGCTCCCGAAACCAGCGCCATCATAGGGTCTACAAAACCTGCAAGACGAGCCTGACCCTCTTCTTCCATGGCCTCGCCAGCTCGAACGAGTTCTCGATACTCCAAATTTGCATTTTCTCGAGCCCTGAAACACTCGTAGCAAGCACCAGTATTTGGTCTTACCACTGGCCCAATTTCTGCTCTGAACCCGCGCATGGTCACTGGAAGAAAAATCATTTCCTTTTCGACTGCTAGTTCATTCCAAGCTCTGAAGGCCCTCGCGCCACCATAATCACTCCCAGCAACAAGCAGGACTTTTTCTGAGTTGACCACTAGATCGAGCCACTGCTCCTCGTCCGAAGCCGGAATAATTGGAGCACCTAGATCAATTTTTGCCGCCCCCTCCATATTGAAAAATCGGTGGTTCCTTAAACTGGGGTCGTCTAGCAAAGCGACGTTAGTAACACCCAGTCTCTGGAGCCTTTCTATAAGGTAAGTGGTCATGAAATTCACGCCAATAAGAAATACTGTCCACTCCGACAGCCCCTCGAGAACGCCGTCCTTCGTTTCCCGAAAGTGCCAATAGAAAATATCTTCCGGCGATTCATCGTCAGGTATCGCACCCTCCATATGATCATCCACTACAACAAAGCCTCGTGCTACCAACTGATCCAGAACAGTCGAAACATTGGCGCGATCGGGCTCACTAAATTCTTCGAGCAAAACCTCCCTGTCGGTTGACGCTGTTAGTAAATCAGCCACCGCACCTGCGATAAATTCAGCATCTGGCCCTGAAATCTGAAACCTAACACTGCCTCGTGACAACAAAACACCGTCACTCACAGGAATAATGTCGAAGGGCAATGCTCTCAAAAGCTCTATTTTCTCAACCATTGTTTATTGCCCTTGTAATTCGCAGCTTACACTGAGTTTTTAAATGCAAAGTCATGTTAAACAATCCCTGTAACGAGCCTAGATCGCTGCTGGTATAACGAATAGCTGCCGCTGAAAACGCTGCGCAGACCGCGATACTCTTCCATGAATTTCTTTTCCGTAAGCTTGGATGTTACGACCAGGTGTTGCAGATCCCAGTATCGCCAGTCAGGTCGGCCTTTATGAGGCCCTTCTGTTTGCCACTTGGTTATAGATTCGTACGAACTTTCGAAGTCATCGGTGCCTGGTAGAGGAGTCCAAATAGTAAATGACGGGTAATCCACTTCATTGCGATCAATGAACCGCTTCAACGTTTCAAAATCTTTTTCTTCGTATGATGGATTTACAATGAAACTGGCAAAAACTTTCAACCCCATTTCTCTAGCTGCAGCTAATGCCTGTTCAACCTGTCTAATGCTCAGCCGCTTCTCGTAGGTCTTCATCTCTTTCGCAGTAACACCCTCGATACCAAGAAATACTCGGCGTAAACCTGCCTTTACCCATAGTTCAAGCATTTCACGATTGCGTAGCAAAGTATCCACACGGCAGTAAGCGAAATACTCCTTCTCAACATTTTTCGCAATAAGCAACTCTGCGAGTGCTCGCATCCTTCTTGGGTTTACAAAAGGCTCATCGTCTACAAGAAAAATAAAGGGTTCTTCCACGGCCGCGATTTCTTTCGCCGTTTGCTCTAAGTCACGCCGATAATACTTGCCATCCATGATTTTCCATAAAGAGCAAAAGGTACAGCGATAAGGACAACCCACCGTCGTTCGCACCAGCGCAATGGGCTTCATCCAATCAATAAAATAACGGGCACGTTGGTGTGTATTAAGCATTCGATTTGGACACGGCAAAGTATCCAGTTCGATTTCAGGTTGCTTACCGCCAAAACCAAACTGACCTGAACGAGTTCTACTCCATACGCCTTGCAACTGCCCGCCGTCAGTCACAATCTCGTCCCGCTGATTTTTAACGGAGGCAATGACCGCCTTAAAGGGGGCACAACCCTCCCCCTCTACGATGAAATCTATGTTTTCGTCATGAAAGTCTATGGGCATTAGGGTTGCATGATGCCCGCCCACCACTGTGCTGGATGTTGGAAGTAAACATTTAACCTCAGCACAAATTTCTAGCATGCGGTGGACATGCATAGAGTAACCGGTGACAGCGACTAGATTAGGCTTGAAGGTCTCGAGCTCTTCTTTTAATGCAAGCGGCTCAAACCTCAAATCTAAAAGCTTTGTTTCGCAGCCCACCTCGCCGGCTGCGGCAGCCAAATAAGCAAGAGCAAGAGGCTCTGCAATAGCGCCTAGGTCTCCGTACCCGATAATCTCTGAATCAGAGTTCGGATAGACCAGCAAAACTCGCAAGAAAACCCTCCCAGGATTGGTGCTTCGTGAGCGAAGCGAACAGCACTAAGATTATCTCTACAACCACAGGCTTACTATCAGCCATTTTGTCGGCCGTCGCAAACATAAAACTTTTCAAAGCCTTGAGTGTGGTCTGGGACCGTATGTAAGGAGTAGTGAATAGACTAAGTTAACTTGGTCAGGGCTTGTTTTCGACGAACGCCGCGGCACCAAACCCAACCACCCAAGCGCCGAGGAGACTCATCGCTGCGAGCAAACACCAAAACTCATCTACTCCCAGCGACTTCAGTCCAAATCCCACCCCAAATACAGTTAAGGATGCTATACTTCCACGCGTATAAGACACAGTTTTGATTGCGTCCGACATTAGAAACTCCGTTTTTTAAGTTATGCCAGACCCTATCAAACAGTTCTATCCGAACGGGTCACAGCAGCTGCCGTCGAGCAGCAAGGACAGCAGCAGCAGCAAGCCTCTACGTTACCCGCTGTCGCGGCCGTAATGCCCATGCCGGCAGTGACTCCAGCCACCTTAAAGCCCTGATTTGCGGCATCCCGTAATGCATGCGCATCGAAAGCGTCTTCAATCGACTTAATATCATTGATGCTTACTTTCGGAGCAGTGCCTTTACTATGGCGATGGTACTGACGAATCTCCAAAAGCTGCCCCTTTGAAAGAGCACGCGCGTCCGAGGTTAACTTCTTCGCACTCTCAGCATCTAACATTTCGTGTACTTTGGTACCAAAGGGTGCTCGCTTTACCCCCTCTAGCGCATTTGCCTTACCCGCCATTAAAGCGGCGGCAGCTACAGTTCCTGCCGCTGCTCCAGTCATAAATTTTCGTCGATCGGAAACGTCGCTCTCCTTCTTCCCACTCATGATGCACTCCTCGCCACGGTTAGTAGCAGTCAGTTTTTCAGTACAACGCTAAGAACCCGCCCTCTTTGCGATGCCAAGAGTGCGGGCAGATCTGGTCATTTAGTTGCGTCTGGGGACGTAACAGCAGCCGCGGTAGAACAGCATGGGCAGCAACAGCAGCAAGCAGTTACGTTGCCAGCAGCGGCAGCAGAGATACCCATTCCTGCAGTCACTCCTGCAACCTTGAAGCCTTGGCTAGCAGCGTCGCGCAACGCATGAGAATCAAAGGCGTCTTCAATCGACTTTATGTCGTTAATACTCACTTTCGGCGCGGAGCCAACGCTGTGCCTATGATACTGGCGAATTTCTAGCAGCTGTCCTTTGGAAAGTTTTCTAGCATCAGCCGTCAATTTTTTTGCGCTGTCTGAGTCCAACATTTCATGTACTTTCGTGCCAAACGGAGCCCGCTTAACACCTTGAAGTGCACTTGCGTTGCTACTCATCAGCGCCGCTGCTGCTAACGTGCCCGCTGCTGCGCCCGTTACAAATTGGCGCCTACTCTCTGTTTTGCTTTCTTTTTTATTTTTATCGCTCATGCTGAGCCCTCAATATTGAATGCACCATTTATTGCTAAATTAAGGCAGTCCATGTTTTGTCTAAGTAATCTGTACCTATCAGATACACCCTTCCCTCTGAAGAGTCCAGCAATTACTGGCCAAAGTGGGATTTAAGTTCGTACGCTCAAGGGATGCTTAGCTCTCCAACGTTGAGCCCCCTACCCAATGGCACTACACCGACACACTGAAATACACCAAAATTCAGTATGGGCTTGAGTAAAAGTGAGAGTCGCAGTTTTTTTCCAAGAGAAAAACAATTTGTTAGGTGCGGCATTTTTAGAACAACATACTTTTTGCGCCAAAGCCTCTAAACGGCCCTAATCGACGAAAACGGCGCGCGCTTAGGAGATGTTATCTGCCAGCGTGGAAGCAAGCTCTGGAGCGTTAACTGGCTTGGTATGGATCGCTGATTCAAGCGCAATATCCACCTCCTAGACGCGGCAAAAATCTTGGTCGCTGAAAATCCACAGGTATGGGCCAGCAAGAATTTTTATCCTCGCCAGAGCTCGGCTCATAAGTGTGTAGATTGGGATTAAGGCTGAAATGGTTTGCATATGTTAAGCGGCCATCGAATAGCCCCGTCAGGCCACCGTGGGGCTAGGCGGCCAGGAAACGGATTACCCATGCCTCAAACTAAAAAAAAACTTCCAGGACTAATAATTAGTCCCACCGATGGGCAATACAGACTTGAAAAGCGCTGACGGTTTATCCCCTCCGTAGGTTCGAATCCTACGTCCACCGCCATTTTTACCGACTTGCCCTTCTCAACCCCCGCGATTTTGGCATCTCTGTCAAGATTACCTGAGCATCATGCCTTGAACCCAACCCTCGATATCCGCACCCTGCACGTATAGGAAGCCGTTACTCGACTCTCCTAGGTAAACTACTTCGTCTACTTTGTTGATAGTCTCGGTACTGTCAGAGGTTTTGTCCGGCCCTTTATAGACTTTCAAATTGTTGATTTTGGGCCTCAGCACATCACCGGCACTAAAAACCGTAGCTTTTAATGATGCGCTGGCATTTTCCTGCCCAATCGACGACGTTGGAGCCAACAGTGACGGGTTAACCCGGATGCTCTTCACTATTGTGTTGTAGTTGTCCAAAAGCGCACCGGCAACGAGCTTACCCTCATCGGTGCTTGTATAGGCCCCACCGCCTACCGCGCCAAGAAGCCCACCAAACGCCCAGTCAGTTTTTTTGTAAGTGCCTGTGCCCGAGGCCACCTGCAAGCTAGAGCGTACGTCGACAAGGGTAAGCGTCGTCTGCGCCTCCTGAAATTTCACACCGCCGGCCATAGCACCAACTAAAGAGCCAAGACCACCAAACAGCGAGCCCACGGCAGCCCCAACAGCCGCTCCGCCAGCATTGCTATCTTTAAACAACACATCAGGTGTCACAACGAAATCAGCAGTAACTAATTGTCCACCGCCCATGTTCGAGTTGTTTTGCAGCAAGCCGGATTCCGCAAGGACCCGCTCCTGCTGAATATTCTGCATCGCAACACCGCGCTCGACCACCTGAAAACAATTTGATGCTTGAACAAACTGTCGAAGCAATCCTGTTGGGGCGGGCAAAGAGTATTGGGTTAGTGCCATCAACACCCGCGTTTGTGGTTCCGCAATAGCAAGCGTGCCTTTGGGCTCAGAGCATGTTTCAACAATTGGCTCGTCTTCCTCGCCCGTAATGTTGGCAAGTTCGGCCTGCGCAATTCCCACCTGTAACAAGATCGCGATCAGGCACAACGCGTGAGTTAGAGTTTTCATCACAGTACACCCACTTTTTGGTTTCCATACTAGAGTACCGATGTATTAGATCATAGCCCCCGAAAAGATGTAGCTCGAGTCGCAATGTACAAGAACACTGTTCCGATTCGGCAAGCGCTATTCCCAATACCATAGGCGCCCACTTACGAGCAAAGCCCGCGGCGCACAAGCTAAGGTAAAACCTGCAGCCTCGAGGGGCGATACCCTGCAGGCTGGTAATGTAGCCAACTCATTAGGGTGTGCCTTAACCACACCTTTTAGAAGCGCAGCGTACCGAGGCAACACAAAGTGTGAACCTGCTAATGAACGTCAAGGCCCAGAAACGCCCGGGGTTAAGAGCTCGCGCTATAACCGTTCCGAGAGATTCTGGGCTCCTTGTTAAGTCTGTGCGTTCGCAGGGATGCGAATCGTAAATAGAGCACCCGCGCTCGTATTGCACACGTCGATGGTCCCTCCCGCAGTCTCAATAAAGTTTTTCGAAAGTGAAAGACCTATGCCTGTTCCTTCACCCGCTGGTTTCGTTGTGAAGAAGGAATCAAAGATTTTTACGAGAGCCTGTGGCGGGATGCCTCCTGCACTATCCTCAAATTTTATGACGATCGAGCCATCATAGTAAGCTTCAACTTTTATCCATAATGACGGCTGGCTAGAGCCTAACAGCGCGTCCCTAGCATTTGTTGTCAAATTGAGCATCACCTGCTCGAGCTTTCCTGGGTGGATCGCTGCAGTCGGCAGCGCGTCTTCAATCATAGCGCTGAATTCAATGTTCGCTGCCTTCAATTGAGGCCCTATTAATTCGAAGCTATCGTGAATAACCGTTTCTACGCTGGCGGACAGATTTGATTCGCTATCGACGCGTGATGACTTCCTGATAAGCGCGCAGATTTCTGTAACACGGTCTATTTGCCTGACAATCTTATCGAGCTTGGCAGGTAGCTGCTCAAGTGTGCGCTCGGCATCCGCCGGGGACCGGCGTTGCAATCCTTGCGCCACGAGTTTAACCGCTGAGAGTGGTTGGTTAATCTCATGCACAATACTCGCCGTCATTTCGCCCAAAAGGGCTAACTTAGATGCGTGTTCCAATTTTTCTTGCTCTAGCGCCGCGGCTCGGTCGTTTATTTTTTGCACCCAAATGGTTGCTATTGGTGCAATGATGAGCGGAATTATTAGTCCGGGCACTAGGGGTAGTCTCCCCCCTACCCCATCCAGCAGGAACGTGACGAATGCTTGGGTCAATACCAGACTCACCAGAACTGATATCGTTGTTATTATGACGACTCTTTTAGTTAGCATTTAACACCTGTGCAATCCTCAAACCTCGCTTCGAGCTAGTGAGCGCGTTGTCTGCCACCTCTAAATATGTAGAGCAAAGCCTACCTTCTAGTTCAAAAATTACACCCCATTGAGCGCACGCACAACAGGCGGGGCATTTTTGAGGCGTAAATGTACTTACCCTGCTCCGAGGCGAAGAACGCTTGCCGCGTTTCAGGAGTCAATGTCCAGCCTGATTGGTTAAAACCAAAATGACGCTGCTCCAGCTCCAATGACTTAATGTTGTTGCAGCATTGCCGGAGAGACGCCCCGGCGTTTAGTAAGTTGCCAGATTGAGCTATTCGCGCGCATAAAATTCTCGAGCCTTGTGGGCGTTGGGCACCCGCTCCAGCCATTAGAAATACTATTGAAACCGGTGAGAAGCGGTATTCCTGAAGTTCGAAGTCGTCCTAACCCCCACCAATTCTTGCAACGCAAGATACATACCCCCCAACTTGACGTGACCTACGACCTCTATGTAGCTTGCTCAGTCCTTCTTCCGATGCTGGCTATGGCCGAGCCAAAGCTCGTGTCGGAGATCGGGGACTCATTGAAGCTATGAGGAACACGCCATGAAACGACGGCAGGTATTAGGTGGTTTAGGAGTAGCACTGCTGACTTCTTTTAGCGGGCCAAGCCTCGGACAATATGTACTGCCCAAAGGACAAGTCCGCTTGGTGTTCAATGAAAACCCCTATGGCCCAAGTCCGAAAGCGATAGCTGCCGTCAACGAAGTGGTGGCTCTCTCGGCTTATTATCCCGACTCACCCACCGACTTTCCGATACTTGATAACCTCAAAAAGGCCATCGCACAAAGGCACAATCTAACGCCTGAGCATCTCCTGGTGTCTTCCGGTTCAAATGAAGCACTTCAAGCGGCTATTCTTGCCTACGGCGAAAAAGGAAAAATCCTCGTGCCCGCCCTTACTTACGACGCCCACCTAGGTTACGCGAGGCAGCTAGGCTTTGAAGTTGTCACCGTGCCACTAAGGAACGACATGCAAGTAGACCTAGACGCCATGAGTGCGCAGGTCGACGACACAACATCTCTGATTTATTTGGCAAACCCAAACAACCCTACGGGAATACCAATTGACTCAGCGGCCTTGCGAAGCTTTTGCCGGAAAGTTGGCAATAGAGCGCTGGTGATTGTTGACGAAGCCTATAATGAGCTTACCGACAGCCCCGTTGATCAGAGCATGGTGGATCTGGTGCGACACGAGCAGAATGTGCTGATCACTCGTACCTTCTCAAAAATATTTGGCATGGCAGGCATGCGGGTGGGTTATGCGCTTGGTCAACCCGAAACCATCACTAGGGTAAACAGCACCCTTATGGCATGGCCCAATGGCATTGGTCTCACAGCCGCGTACCACAGTTATCTGGACGAAGAATTTATCGCCTTTTCGAGACAAAAAATACTCGAAGGACGCGCCATGGTTTATGCGACCTTGCAACGGGCTGGCGTGACGCCTGTGCCCTCTCATACCAATTTTGTGTTCGCCGATATAGGCATAGAATCGACCGACTTTGTCGCGCGAATGGCGAGTCGTAATGTATTAATTCGCGGCGGCTATCCCGGTTATCCAACCCATATTCGGATTAGCATGGGAAAACTAGAAGACCTAAATATCTTTGATCGCGTTTTTTCAGAGGTATATGCAGCAAGCGTCTAGCGCCGCGGAACACCTTGCTTGAGTGTTGGTGTTGCCAGGACTTAGTCAGGTCCTCACTACGACACCATACCTTCAAGCTCTACACCGAGCCCCTCAGTCTGTGCCGTAGTGGTGCGCGCCCTACCCTGACCGTGCCGCCATTGAATCCAGCGGGCCCTATGCTTTTCGACTGGGGCAAAGGAATCGAACGCCCACTCAAGGTATCGGGTATTAACTCCCACTCGCGGCATTGGGACGCCCCAATTGCCACAACAAGAAACTATAGATGTCTGCGTATTGGGCCAGCACCTGCTCGCGGGTAGAGCCAATACCGTGTCCCGCATCGAAATCAACTCGCAGCAACGCCGGCGTGTTGTTTTGGGCCACGGCCTGCAGGCGCGCAGCCATTTTGCCAGACATCCAGGGGTTAACTCTGGGGTCATTAAAGCCATGGGTTAGCAACGCCGCTGGATATTGCACCCCGTCTTCCACGTGGTGATACGCACTCATGGCCAGTAAGCCCTCGAAGCCCTTGGCGTCGGTGACGCTGCCAAACTCTTTGATGTTGGGCACCCCGTTGGTTGTGGTTTCAGCTCGTATCGCATCAAGCATACCCACCTGCATTACAACCGCACCGAAAAGATCTGGGCGTTCGGTCACAGACCTACCCGCCAAAATTCCGCCAGCACTGCCACCCATAGGGGCCATGTGATTTACTCCGGAATAGCCGTTATCAACCAGGTACTCAGCAGCGGCAATGAGGTCTTTCCAGGTGTTGGGTTTGTTCTGCATGCGGCCCGCATAATGCCAAGCTTGTCCATATTCTCCGCCACCACGAACATGGGCAATTGCAAAAATTCCGCCTTGCTCAATCCACCCCAAGCGAATGGGAGAAAACGATACATCCTGGCTTATGCCATAACTGCCATAACCATAGACGATCGTTGGATTAGTGCCATCCAGAACGAGGTCTGCTCGACGTAAAATGGATACCGGTACTTTGACCCCATCATGGGAGGTCACCAAAACCTCCTCGGCAATATACCCATCAAGTTCATCAAACTTACCCTTGGGGACCATACCCGTGTCGCTAAAGTTATCCTCAAGGGGGTCATAGGCGTAGCGAACGCCCCCTTGAATCCATGTTGACTCATAGACCAGCACGCCTGCCACCAGTGGTGACACCGACGAAATGTAGGCCGCCCCATCACGAGGTGTTTTCAGCGGTTTAACGCTGCCCTCATCGGACAAGCGCAACACTTTATTCACCCCATCCTGTTTTGCACTCAAGTAAATAGCGTCGGCTGCAGCAGCAATGCCTTCAATCACCAAATCACCGGCGGCAATTACCTCTCTAGCATCAGCAAAGTTAGGCGAAGATAGGGTTGTTCTCACGAGCTTAAAACGTGGTGCATCCTTAGCCGTAATGAGATAAATACTATCCTCAACCACGGCAAAGTCTGTGACCAAATCAGACTCCTGCGTAATTTGCACCCATGGCACAGCCCCTGTCAGCAAGGTCTCAACGGGTGCGCTAAAAATTGAAATCTCATTATTGTCACCATGCTTCACCTTGAGCACAGCGAAATCCGAGCCCGGCGTGACGACTAGGCTTGGGAAATCGGTTTCCAACAGCGGCAACCGATCTGAAACCTCAAAAGCGGCCACGACAACGTCTTCTCCTGCATCGCTCCCTACAACGTGATAACGCACTTCTGTGCGTTTATAGATCTCGGTGTCAGGCGCATCAACAGGTAACTCTCGGCGGCGAGAGTAATAAAATCCTTTGCCATCAAGCGACCACTGTGGACGATTGTATGCGGTTTCGATATTAGTCAGGGTATCGGGCAAGGTCGTTCCCGACGTCAAATCAATCACACTGTAAGTTGTTTCTTCAGAGCCGCCTTGAGCAACGCCGTAAACTAAGAACCGCCCATCCCAAGACGGCATGTAACCCTCTATTGAAACATGAGATTCGTCATCTACAGCCAGCGCATCGGGGTCGACCAGCAACCGCGCCTCAACCGCACCTTCAGACTTTTGGTAAAGCTTAGCAAGGCTCTCCCCAGCGTTGCGTCGCAGGAAAAAGACATCCCCTTTTGCCAGTTGCCGAACACCGTAGGTCGTATAGGGCGCTCCTTGATCGAGCTCAGTAAGTCGCTGCAATAGCTGTTCTCGCCTAGGCAAAGCGCTCAGCACCTGCTCGGTGAACGCACCTTGCTGCGTAAACCATTGCAACACTTCCTGACTGTCTTGATCTTCAAGCCATCGATAAGGGTCTTCAACTTGAATCCCCCAGTGATTGTCCACCACGTTTTCAATTTTTGTGGCGGGTGGCTCTAACTGCGTGGATTTGGGTAACGACGGCATAGTGTCCTCTTTCATCCGATCATCAGATTCGCAAGCTGTGGTCAAAACTCCAACGAGTGTCGCCAGCAACATTGCCTTTCGAAAATGTCTTGTCATGTAGCTCGAATCCAATTTTATTGCCAGCGCGCATTGTAAAGGTAAAGCAGCGGACAAAACGATGCCATTACCGTTACTGATCCAACCTCCGGGGTGCGCGTAATACCACCACAGACACAAAGGCTGGGCTTTTATATGAACTTCATCAAATACGTACCGGTTATGCTTTTAACCTGCCTAGGCTTCATGCCATTGGCCGCTAGCGCTATCGAAGAACCCGCCTATCGCCTCGTCGAGTCTTGGCCAGACCCCGCAGTAGAGATCCGCCATTACGAGCCCAGAATACTCGCCATGACCGAAATGGCTGGCGGCGAAAATTCAGGTTTTCGTGTGCTCGCGGGATACATTTTTGGAGGCAACGCCGCTGAACAGGAAATTGCCATGACAGCGCCGGTGCAAAGCACAATGCCGGGAGCAGATAGTCGCGAGATGGCCTTTGTTCTACCTGCCGAATACGCAATGAATGAGCTACCAGCGCCCGATGACGCGCGGGTTAAATTTAGAGAAGAGCCAGCCTATCACGCCGCCGTTATTCGGTTCAGCGGTCGGGCCACAGATAGTCGAGTTGACGAGCATTGGACATTGTTGACGGCGTTTTTAGACTCCCAAAAAATAGAGACCAATGGGCGTCCTACGTTGAATCAATACAACCCACCGTGGACGCTTCCCTTTATGCGCCGAAATGAAATTATCGTACCCATTTTAGCGCCCTTGATGGCCAGTGGCACGGCGGGACGCTAACCAACTGCCACCGCAGCAGGCATGCATTTTCAGGAGAACAAATGATGGCGAATCCAACCCCTCCGACAGAAACTTTGCCCTGCAGAGGCTGCACGGAAAGTTGTAAAAATCGAGCCACCTGTCAGGGACGACCCTGGAGCAAGTAACCTTTAACACTGACAACGGCGGTGCAGGCTCACCGCCGCGGTCTTCCCAAGCTAGCGTTCTACGAAGGCAAGTATGGGTAGCAGTTGATAAGACCCTATTAGGCTAGAGCGGCGTTCCTCGTTGCTGTTTTAACCGTCTAAGTAACGTTATTGATTTCAGCTAACGTCACACACAACTCAAAATTATCGTAGTAATCAGCGAAAGACCATTGCAAAACAAATCGTCCGCTATGAGAACATAAAGCAACAGGAAATTTTGGCCGAGCGCCGACACGTAATACAATCGGACCTAAGGTAATTACCCCCTTTGAATCGTCATCGACCCCAGTGCCCCACGAGCTATTGCTCAGTGCAATCGGTCACTAGACAACCAACCCCAGTCATTGATTTTGGTGTTGGCTGCCAACCAAGTGAACACCAGATAGGCTGCAACACTCTGATCGAGGTCCTTGGCAGAGATCTTGTCTAAGGTGTCATCGGGGGTGTGGTGCAGGTCGAAATAATCACGCCCATCCTGAACAAAGCGGAAGGCTGGCATACCAGCTGACACCATTGGCGTTAAATCCGGGCCAGAACTCGCCACTCCCACAGGCCCAGGTGCTATCCCTAAGGGCTCCACCAAATGACTAATCAAATCAACAATCGGCTGAGCCTGATCGTTAACTCGGCTAGTCACCTGCCAAATTCTACCCGCGCCAAAATCGCTTTCTGTACCAATCACGTGTTTCCGAAGTTCCTTGCTTCGCGACTTGAGATAGGCTTTTCCACCCAAAAGCCCCACCTCCTCGGCACCCCATAAAATGAGTCTAATAGTGCGCCGAGGACGCTTCTCCAAAGTAAGCAGCTGGCGAGCCACCTCCATAGTTATTCCCACTCCCGCACCATCATCGATAGCGCCAGTACCAAGATCCCAAGAGTCGAGGTGCCCCCCTATGATCACAACCTCCTCCGGAGACACCGCACCACGAATATCAGCGATGACATTTCCCGACATGACCTCGCCCAAAAACCGCGGCGTTAACAACAGTCTTACGCGGGGCATCTTTCCTCGAGCGGCGATGCGCTCTAACTGATCCGCATCGGGATTAGACAGTGCAGCCGCAGCTATCTTAGGTTGATCTGAGTCGTAACGCATAGAACCGGTATGCGGCATGCGATGGCTGTCCGTACCAATGGAACGGATCAAAAGGGCTATTGCACCTTTGCTGGCAGCAATACTCGCGCCCTCTCGGCGTAAACGGCCAAAATAGCCATAGTGAGACCCGCCTTGAGTACTGCGCATAGCGTGTCCTACGTACGCTATTTTTCCCTCGAGGCTACCCGGGGCTGCTGATTCTAAGGCTTGTAAGCTGGTGAAGATCGCGACATCGCCTTCCACTCCCTCGTCCGGTGTAGCCACCGAACCGCCCAGGGAAGTTAGGGTGAGTGGTTGAGGATAGGGCGAGATGACATAGCCAGTCTCAAGCCCCCGCTCCCACCCGGGCAACGGAAAAGACTCGACCCAAACACGATCGAATCCAAAACCGGTCAATTCCTTCACTGCCCACTCGCGGGCGCTTGCCTCTGCATCAGAGCCTGCCAACCTTGGTCCCACTTCCGTAGTCAACTTTTCAACCCAATGAAAAGCCTGAGTTCCTCGAACCGCTGCATCTCGCAAGGCTACGGCTTCACTAACCGTATCAGTATCCAAACCTGCATCTAACGCAGGCGTTGCATACCCCATCACCGGCAGGCAGAGGCAGGCAACAACCGTTGGGATCCAAGTCAGCCAGCGGTGGATTGTGAGACTTTTGTGTGCCCGCTCTGGAAGCGTTTTCAATACGTACATGGTTGGTCTATCCCTGATGGTTGTAAGATTTAAGCCCCTCTGTAAGTCCTGCCAGCTTAACGATTCAACAGAACATTTGCCAAAACACTCGGTGAGAAACAGTACCCTTACGCTTTGGAACGACCAAGAAGGAGCTCTCTCAAGACGAGCTACCCCCTATTGCCCCAAGTCTTTGACTCCAAATTCCGGCATTATTTACTCACTGCGCAACTTGTTATTGGGAACTCTCAGCAGGCGTAATGCTCCAAGCTCGGAAGGCGGCGCGTGTATTTTTCGAATCGCCCAACCAATTTATCCCTTGCCGGAGACTGTTATGCGGAAAAACCGACCCTTTCAAACGGCCTACCTCTGCCGGCTAACCGGCGTTCTGGCTGCACTCAGCGTGCTAATCGCTTGCTTGAGTGCGAGCGCTCAGGCCGCCGAAGACAGCCAGGTTATTGCATTAAACGGCACGGGAACGGTAACACTCGTACCCGATACGGCGTCAATTACCCTAGGTATTAACCTCAGGGGCAATGAGCTCAGCAACTTGCAGACAGCCGTGGACAAAGCCGTCGGCAGCATACTCACAAGATTGCGAGCATTGAATATTGATGACAAGGAACTCGCAGCAACAAATATCAGAATTTCGCCCCGCTACCGATACAACCAATCGCAGCAACAGTCGGTCGCAGATGGCTATGAAGTTTCCCGTGATATCAGGGTTACTTTGCGCGATCTAGCACTTCTGAGCCAAGTCATGAGTGAGGCCAGCAATGCCGGCATCAACCGTGTCAGTCCTCCGCAGCTGTCGAGTTCAAAGTATGAGGAAAACTATCAAAAAGCACTGGCACTGGCGGTTGAGCAAGCAACGCAGCGCGCCTCGGCTTTGGCAGATGCTGCACAGGTCAAATTGGGTCCTGTTGTGCGCATGAGCACGCTGGAGACCACCTACCGGCCTGAGCAACCGATGAGGATGGCGATGGAATCAGACGCTCCAGAGGCCGCTTATCAGCCCGGAGAATTGCGTGTAACGGCCAATGTGAACGTTGCTTTCGCAATTTCACCCTAAATGTATCGAAGTTCCCTGCTACACTTGGAAAATGGTGTCTTGATCCCTATTATCTGTATATGACAAGACCCTCTATTAACTCGGGAGAGTATTATGAGCGATAAGCCAGTTTTTTCATCGCAAGTTGACGTGCTAGGCGCTGACAGCGCGATCAGCACCAACAAAGTCCTTAGAAATACTTATATGCTTTTGGGTATGACACTGGCATTCAGTGCTGTGACCGCGGGCACTTCCATGGCCCTTGGCCTCTCCCACATGGCCGGGCTGGTGATGATGCTTGTTGGCTTTGGACTGCTGTTTGTTGTCAATCGCATGGCAGATACCGCAAAAGGCCTGCCTGCCATCTTTGCTTTCACCGGAGTTATGGGTGCCGCACTCGGCCCCATGCTCAACTATTACGTGGCTCTGCCTGGCGGCCCCAGCATGATTATGCAGGCCCTAGGTGGAACTGCTCTGGTGTTTTTCAGCTTGTCTGCCTACGCGCTAAACAGCCGCAAAGATTTTAGCTACATGGGAGGCTTTCTTATGACGGGGCTCATCGTGGCGATCGTTGCGAGCATTGCCAACATCTTCCTCGGTATACCTGCGCTATCCCTTACGATTTCGGCGGCCATAATCATGATCATGTCGGGCCTGATTTTGTTCGACACCAGCCGGATTATTAATGGCGGCGAGACCAACTACATTCGCGCTACCGTGTCGCTGTACCTCAACATTTACAACTTGTTCATCCACATGTTGCATCTGATCGGCGCCTTCGGTGGCGGTGACGACTAATTTGAACGCAAGGCTGAAAACCCCGGTATCGCCGGGGTTTTTTTATGCGGGTATCATTACCAACCTATTGGCCATGGCGGCACAGAAAAGCCCATGAAAATTGCACTCGTCGTTCTAGGCGCTCCAGACTCCGGACTGTGCCACTTCCGTGCCCAAGGGTTTGCAAAAGCTCTTGAGACGGGCAGCGTCGCTCTACAACGCGTCTTTTTTTACGGCGAGGGCGTGCTAGCTGCTGCGTCAAACAACTCTGAGTGCATGAGCGCATGGTCAGCAATAGCCGCCATGCAAGGCTGCGATCTGGTCCTTTGCAGCGCCTCAGCGGAGACCCACAACGTACTTTCACCGCCTGACGCCTTTACTATCATGGGGCTCGGGGCCCTCATGGAAGCGGGTCATGACTGCGACAGGATTGTGAGTTTTGACTGACGCGAGCACCTGGCTAATACGCATCCATACGGCTCCCTACATCAGCCCCAGAGCTGCGCTTGGTTTGGACGCCACGCTCGCTTGCGGCGCCTTCGGTCAAGCTGTGAAGCTCGTTTTAGAGGGGCCTGCTATTGAATTACTAAAGCCTCCCCCCGCAGCGCCAGTGGGTGGGCGGAATCTCCACAAAATGATCGCTTCGCTGCCACTGTATGATGTAGATCGCGTTTATTTATTGAGTGACGACTTGACCACTATTCCAGACACAACGTTGGATGAATTACAGATCACACCGGTCAACAGTGGCGAGCTTGCCAACTTGATCGCCAATAGCCGTCACGTACTGAGCTTCTGATGGCACTGCACCTATTTTATAACCCAAACCGCTATGTCACGCTTCTAGACACCTTAAACGCGGAAGACGTGATCATCATTTTCGATCAAGCGCTTCTAAACTGGACCGAAATCCAGATAGGCGCTGGCACGCCTCAGTGCGCAGCCATTTTTGCCCTAACCCAAGAGTGCCAACAGCGAGAGCTGACGCTACCTGTGGAGAGCGTTGTAGCAATCAGCTTCGCTGACTGGGTTGCACTTACGATTAAACACCCTCAGCAGGTTAATTGGGTCTGATGTCGATAGATGCCACCGAATTGAAGTTGCTGTGCGACGATCGAGGCTTCCTCATCGACACGAGTGCTTGGGTGACAGAACTTGCCGAGGCATTGGCCAAAGCGGAGGGCATAAAGCTTACCCCCGCACACTGGGAGATACTTTATTTGCTGAGGGCTTTCCATACCGAGTTCGAGGAGTCACCCGCAAATCGTGCCCTAGTTAATTGGGTTAAACGCCATGAGGGACCAGATAAAGGAAACTCTATTTACCTTATGCGCTTATTCCCCGGTAGCCCAGCGCGCGTGGGGAGTCGCATAGCGGGCCTCCCAAAGCCCAAAAATTGTTTGTAGGGTCTCGCATCTATGCCTTTGAGTAACATTAAACCCAGTAATTACGCAGAGCTTTTGGCGCTTAAGATCGCCCCAAGAGTAGAAGCCTTCACAGCGCTAGGTGCACCAACACCCCAAGTCTTCGAGTCGTCACCTCTAGCTTTTCGCCTGCGCGCAGAATTTAGGGTCTGGCACGCTGGCGAGGACCTGTTTTACGCCATGTTTAAGCCAGGAGCCCCGAAAGATCCCATAGCGATAACGAGCCTCCCAATTGCCTGCAAACCCATCCAACAACTGATGCCTAAGCTACTGCGGGAACTACGCAACAACACCCACCTCCGTCAGAAGCTCTTCCAAGTCGAATTTCTCAGCACTTTAACCGGCGACATGCTAACAACCTTGATTTATCACAGGGCCCTAGACGCCTGCTGGGAGCAGGAGGCCAATCTATTGGCCCAACGACTCGGCATAAAAGTGATTGGCCGGAGCCGCAAGCAAAAAAAAGTAATCGGCGCAGACAGCGTGCAAGAAACGCTTCGCATTAACGACAGTGAGTACCATTTCAAACAACCTGACCAAGCATTCACCCAGCCTAATGGCAGCGTCAACCAACGTATGATCGAGTGGGCCGACCGCGCCTGTGAAAATTTGTCCGCCGATCTACTCGAGCTTTATTGTGGCATTGGCAATTTCAGCTTGCCGTTAGCACACCGCTTTGACCGCGTTCTCGCGACAGAGGTTTCAAAAGTCGCCACTGCAGCAGCCATTGAAAATTGCTATCAGAATGGCATCAACAATGTGGAATTTGCGCGCCTTTCTGCTGAAGAAATGACATTAGCAATGTCCGGGGAGCGCTCCTTTCGCCGGTTAGCGCACTTGCACGCACCCCTGACCGATTACAAGCTCAACACTTTACTGGTTGATCCTCCCCGAGCAGGACTGGATAAAGCCACGCTTGATCTCGCGAGTGGTTTTGAGAACGTTATCTATATCTCCTGCAACCCTGACACACTACTTAACAACCTAAAAACACTTCAGACCACCCATGAGATAACGCAGCTCGCATTTTTTGACCAATTTCCCTACACCCATCACCTTGAAAGCGGCGTCTTGTTAACGAGGAAAGCATCATGACTGTTATTAGCGAAAGTGACATTAACGCGTGGCTCAGTGCGCATTCGGCTTGGCGCCTACAAGATGGCAAGCTAGCGCTTAGCCTTCAATTTCAAGATTTCAGCATGGCATGGGGCTTCATGTCCCGTGTGGCTCTCTTGGCAGAACAACAGCAACACCATCCTGAGTGGCTGAATGTCTACAACCGGGTCGAAATCGCACTGGTCACCCATGATGCTGACGGCCTGACAGAAAAAGATTTAAATTTGGCAATAGCTATCAACGGATTGCTGGGAAACTCAGGAAACTGATTAGCACATCTGACACACCACTCTCATTGAGCATTGGCGCGTGCCCCACCCCAGGCACTTCTAAAACCTCCATCCCTTTGTTGCGCTGCCGCATTTTCTCAACGCATGGGGGCTCCAACAAGTCGCTCAAAGCCCCACGAATCAGTAGCACAGGAACATCCGCCAATGATTCAAACAAGGGCCAAAGATCGTCTGGTCGCACGTCTGGTGTGGCACCAGATAATGGCACTGTGATGTTGGGGTCATAGTCGAGGGCGACCCCGTCAGGCGTTTGAGAGCAAGCTCTCGCGGCAAATCTTAGCCAGTCTGCAGTTGCGTAGTGAGGAAATGCCGTCTCATTCACACTCGCCAAGTGATCTGCCGCAGCCGACCAGCCAGGAAAAATCATTTTAGAGCCAACAGATTGCTTAATCCGATCAAGGCCTCGCTGCGCGATAACCGGGCCAATATCATTTAAAACCACCTTGCCCAGACGCTCCGGTGCCAAGGCACCAATACCCATCGCCATGAGGCCGCCCATAGAGGTCCCGACGACCGAAAAGTTTTTGACTTCAAGATCATCAAGCAAGCGCAGGGTATCTAAAATATAGGTTTGGGGAGTGTAGTGTTCCACCTGCGCGTCTGCTTCAGAGCGACCACGCCCCCTTTGATCCGGCACGATTACTCGGTAATTTTTTTGCAGCAGAGGGGCCAGATCCTCAAAATCACGGCTGTTTCGAGACAACCCGTGCAAACATAAAATCACTGCTGCTTCTGCGGTAGGACCGGGGTAGTCACGGGCGTAAAGCGTTAACCCATCATCGGTTTTAAAGTACACATCACGAAAATATGGGCTATTCATGGAGATATCCTGTTTACCGGTCGTCTAAAACTAACCGGGATACTTAGCCTTGAGCGCGCTATAAACATCTGATGGAAAGTCATCCGATTCAGTATCTAAACGCTCCATTAATTCAGCAAGGTGCTCATTATCCTCTCGACCCTCCCACAATTTTTGGTAGCTACCCTCTTTATAGCCATGATCCTGGCGAAAAAAATTAAGAACGTTTTTCCCAACATAGTGACGATACAAGTCTTCGAAAGATAAATTGCAGGCTTGCATAAGCACGGAAAATTGAGGCACTGAAAACCCTCGCGCCTGTAAACTAGCGAGGGCTAGGGCCTCAGTGGCCTCTCGGACATCCTGTATCCCCTCAGTTGGCACATCTAGATCAGCAGCTACTTGCTTAGCGAGCTCAGCGATGTCGGTATCAGAGCTAAAAAGTGCACTGAGGCCAAAGTGCCAAATATCGACCACCTCGAGACGCACCTGAGCCATGTCGGGATCCTGTTTTTTCCACCACTTGTAGCCGTAGTGATCCATCAATTCACCACATTCAATCCAGATCGCTCGGTACCACTCAAAATGCTGGTTGATCCAGTCTTCGTGTACCCGGGTGTTCATTCGATGTTGCATAGACAGCATTGTCTCAAGCGCCTGGCGCATAGTGCATTGTCCCCAAAGGTTGTTGTCCCTATCGTTGCTGAATTGTCACAATTTAGCTCACGCAATGATACCTACTTTTGCATCGCATCAGGCCTAAAACCCAAGCTTGTGGAGGTCCGGCTGTCCAAGGCTTACCCGCAGCAGTCTGATTGATCCCCATGGCACCCCAGTAGTAGGGGTACTTTGCTGGAACGGAGGCAAGAGAGCAGAGATCTTCGCCACTCTTTCTGAAGATTTCATTAAAAATTAACTTCAACGACTGAGCCGTCAGACCTTTGTCAGGCCCAAAAACGACGCAGAAAAAGGTTCGAAAATACGTGTAGCAGCATGGTAACGTGTGGCCCGATATCCCATTGAAAATGGGATATCGATTTTTCACCAAAAGACAAAGCCTTTGCACCCCGCATCGGTCACTCGACTGCGCCAAAAAACAACGCATAGAAGGTTCACCGTTTAATGTCACACTCCCTTGAGCAACATGACATCGTCACAAGACTCAACAGTCACCAGCTAACATTCATCAAGCTGCTAGCTGGAAAGGTTGTGTCCGCCGATGTGGATGCACGCTCATGCACCTTCAATTTCTGTGTGCCCCTCGATTTCTGTCATAGTGGCAATGTGGTCCAAGGCGGTTTTGTTTCGGCTATGCTCGATGCCGCGATGTCCCACGCAGTTTTCGCCTGTGACACCACGGTTGAGCGGTTATCCAGCCTAGAAATCACGACGCGTTATGAAAGCGTTACTCGCGGAGAGAGCCCGTTGACGGTTACAGGTTGGGTTCGCCGAATGACCAAGACCATCGCGTTTTTAGAGGCCGATATCAAAAGCGAATCTGGGGAGGTTCTTGCTATCGCACATTCGGTGGCCAAAATTGGGCGGAAGGCTTAGGTCATAGAAAAACAGAGTTGGGAACCTCACCCAAATCAACAGGTCTAACAATGCCGCGGGGTGATGAAACGCCTTAACAGCTTGCGTTGATAGTAAACAGGTTTACATGGGCGCTAACAAAAGCTCTTAGCCGAAAGCCCACCTCGCAGCTCCGTCAAATCAGCAAATTTTGAATTTCTTTTCGAAAGTTCCTGCTCACTTTCAAAACACCGCCACCCTCGATTTGAAGTTGTGCCTCACCCTTGGGCAGGCCCTCAACAACTTCGACCTTTGACAAATTCACAATAGTAGATCTGTGTATTCTTACAAAGTTCTCGGGCAGGCGTGCTACCAACTCTTTCATTGTCGAGCGCAAAATGTGTGTGCAGCCATCGGCATGAACGCACATATAGTCCCCTGCGGCATCTATCCACTCTATATCATCCATCTGAAGGAGCGTCGTTTGCTGGCCGTCTTTTATCGCCAGCTTACCCACGTCCATAGAAGTGACCGAATGATTTGCATCCAAAACTCTGCTTGTTTGCCCACCCATAGCTGAAATAACCGCGCCCTTTTGGCGGGCTGCCTGATCGGCAACGTCTGCACTCCCCTCTTCGGGATCTGTTGTAAGAGCCAGCAGCCGCGCCGTGCAACGCGTTAGTGTTTCGTGAACACGATCAGCCGAGAACGGTTTTAAAATATAATCGACCGCATGCAACTCGAAGGCTTCAACGGCAAACTCACTATGCGCCGTTGCAAACACTACGAGGGGCATGGTGTCTGACTGAAGGGCCTGCACCACCTCAAACCCCCCTAAACCTGGCATTTGTATATCTAAGAAAACAACATCGACAGGCTTTACCCGCAATCCTTCAATCGCCTCGCGACCATTTTTGTAGCAGGCAGTCACCTCAGCTTCCGCAGCATCCTCGAAGATGCGCACTAGGAATTCTCTAGCGAGGGGTTCGTCATCAACTATCGCAACCTTCACAGTTAGTCCTCCCTTATCGATTCAGTAGCTGGAATCGCTACTGTAAAACATAACCCGCCAAGAGGAGACTCATCTATCAGCAGATCAAAATCGTTGCCAAAAATATTTTTAAGTCGGTCTCTAGTGTTACGCAGGCCTATGCCAGTGCTAGATTCTGTGACCTGTTTGCGATCAACAGGCTTGCTCAAGCGCTCGGAACCACTGTCCTCAACCGAAAGCATGAGCTTGGAATCTTTTAAATGTGCAGATACTCGAATAGTTCCCCCTGATTCAGACAACGCAATAGCGTACTTAATGGCGTTCTCTGCCAGGGGCTGCAGCAACATGTTAGGGACAAGCAGCGACTCAAGTTCGGCGGGCACATCAAGGTCTAGTGTCATCCGATCCGAAAACCGGACCTGTTCAATCATTAAATACTGACTAAGCGCCCAAAATTCTCTGTCGAGGGGAATGAGCGTATCGTCACCGGCATCTAGTGAAAAGCGTAAAAAATCCCCAAGGCGGCTCAGCATCGTTTTTGCATCATCCGTTCTTTCGGCGCTAACAAGTGAAGCAACAGAATTTAATGTGTTAAACAAAAAGTGGGGATTTAACTGGTAGCGCAACAGTTGTAGCTGCGCGTCTTTGACCTCTGCTCTCGCCTTCACCAACTGCAGCGCTCTTTGCCGCTGCTTGGATTCAAGCACCAGCATAGCCTCACGTTGTTGTTGCAGTAGCTGATAATACTTAATGCCGTGGTAAAGCGCTGACCAAGTAAAGAAAACAAATATCGAAGGAAAAACCCAACCGCCATAATCGGCCCATAAATCCTGCTCCTGAGTCATTAGCATAAACAACAACAATCTCAGCACAGCCCAAAGCATAGAAAAGAAAATTGTTGCGATTAATGCCGCTGTAAAGCGCTGAGCGACCGGCCAATCCCATACAGTTTTAAAAAACCACCGCAGCGGTAACGTTAGTAAGAGGCCTACTAATGACTGGGAAATGTTATGGGCGAAATAACTCAATTCAAACTGACTGTATGGCAAGCTGAGGCTGAAGTAGGTTAGTAGGGATATTCCGATCCATCCCGTCGAGTTCATGATCCAAAAAAGACGATTGGAATCAATCCCCCGCGATAACGCATTCGTTTGATTCTGCCCCTCTATGGGCGGTGTACGTTGGTTGTCACTTGTGTTCACGCGCCCTCCCTCTTCATGCAACGTTTGCGTCGCGCAAGTCGATTTCCAATGCAGGCTAAGCGAAAAATCGATGATGTGCCAACTGCGGACCAAAACACTGCCACCGCTGCCAACACAAACATAAATACACAAGTCGGCAGTCTTCAATCATCGATAGCTGACGTCACTCTTGCAATTATCTCCGCCGCCGTAAAGAACGGCCGGTTGGGGAGAATATTCCAGCCAGTGACAACAATCACTAAATCTAAGTCTGGCAGGAAAATGGGACGCTGCCCACCAAACCCCTTCCCTAGGTAAGCCGTGAATTCTTTGCCTTGATACTGATAGGACTGTGACCACCATTTGTAGCCATAGCCAATGCCGCCGATGTCGCTAACAATGAAGGCGGATCGCAGCGAATCGTGGACCCACGCTTGAGGGATTATGCGTTGGCTCTGCCATTGACCATCGTGTAAGAAAAGCGAGGCGACTTTTGCGATGTCTCTCGTTGAAAGAAACACCCCTTCTTGAGTGTCCGCCAATCCAAAAGGTGTACGTTTCCACGCGTAATGCTCTATTCCCAGAGGGCCAAATAAATGCTCAACCGTATAGGTTTCGATATCGACACCTGTTGCCTGCAGAAATATTTGACCCAATACCAAGCTCGCACCACTGTTGTAGTTGAACTCTGTACCTGGCTGAGCTGACATCGGCTGATCGAGGGTATAACGAACCCAGTCAGGGGAACGGGCCATAATGGTGAACGTATTCGCAGGGTCAGAGTACGGCACTCCTTCGTCCCAACTCAATCCGGCAGACATCGACAGTAGATCCCGCAGGGTCATCGCACGCTTCGCTTCGTCCACGTGTAAGATTTTTTTCTCATCAAAGAATGACAATACAGGCGTATTTAAGTCTGGAAAATCTCCGCGACTTATCGCGATGCCAATTACCGCAGAAACAATCGACTTGGTAACCGACTGCATCGAGTGAAGCTCACTCCTTTTAAAGTAAGGATGCCAAAACACGTTGAAGTAGTTATACGGGCCGCTCCAGTTCTGTACGACTAAGGGACCGGGCGTCCTAGCTGCCTCACCATAAATGTCTTCGTAATCGTGCTGATAGTACTGCTCGAAAGCAATGTGGTCGTGCCGGATAACTAAAAAAGAATCAATCCAGCCATACCGCCCTGACACAATGTCAGAATGAATGTCTTGTAGCTGGCTACCTGAAAGGCCAAGGGAGGCTGGTTCAGCAACTTGCCATTCTGACATTAGGTCAGATGCTGAGGTGGCAGTTTCCATGGATAGAGTTTGTGGTGATTGCTCTGAACAACCAAGCAAGCTAACTAAACATAAGAATGAGACGAAAAACCTCATAGCCAGTTGCGCCTTTCTGAATGAGTTCTCAATGTAACTGATTCGGGCTGTGTGGGACCAAGATTATCTACCTCGCGATAATCTCATCATTTTTCATGCGTCTGAGTGCAAACTGTTGAAGCCCCAAAACGGCTTCTAACGTGGCCCGCCCGCAAGTGCGATAGCGGCCAGAAAAAACGCGAAATTGGCCGCAAGGATAGTGTCAGCTAACATCAGAACCCGATGTAAAATCAGACAGAATCGAGCGAAGATGTAGGTGACTCGATTCAAAGCACCCACAGGCTTGTCGTAAGCAATAGACAACAAACCTGTTTTCAGTTTGCACAACAGCCACGAAAATTTCAGCCCTGTGAGCGCCTCGCAATTTTCAGGAATAACCTGCAGAAACTGCTCACACCCATAGGGCCTCATCGCCGTACTACTTTAAGATAAAGGCCTGAACCACAAGATCCCGTGTGAGCGGATTGAACTTGATCACATCAAGATTCATCGTGCCATTATTAATATTGACTACGTTGCGCATTATTACCACGCCATCTTGGAGCTCCCAAAATCCCTGAAACCTTCCCGACGCACTCCCTTCTTTTGTGAAACCCCGACCCTGACCATCAACAGTACCGCCAGTGCGCGCAGCGTTATACGTAAGGTTATAGGTTACATAGACTTGCCCATAACCCTCCATGCTTCCCTCGGCGCTAACCGTAGTCACCTCTTGTCCCAGCACAACCGACGTCACCGTCATCGCCGCGTCAGGCTGCCTTTTTTCCAAGCCTAACGCTCCGTGTCCATCAGCTAGTACCAAAGATGTGAAACACAACAAAACCCCAAAAATGAAGTACTTCATAAGCCTTTCCTCTTATTCTTAGAATGTGGTCGTTATCTTACTTTTTGAGCCCGGTTGAACATTCGCTCGTTCCTCACCCTACCGCAAACTAGAAGTTATCAACAACAGCAGCTTGGACGAGCAGATTTGGAGTGGCAGATCACTTGGCTTACGTAATCGCGTAGGCAGGAAACAACGTCTTAAGTCCCGCTTTTGCGGGGCAACTAGCCACAGGGCCGATAGAGGGACGAAATGACAAACCAAAGGCTTATGAACACGCTTTGTCCATGTGCGGCGTGTGAGGGAATGTTCTAATAAAGCCGAAGCTTATTATTTGCGCGATTGGCAATAATAGTCAGGGCTCCTTTCGACCTGCGTATCGCCAAAAACCGTGACCAGATTGCCTGTGCCGTCTGGGCGAATAGTAAACGCAGTTTTTGGTGTAAAAACCCAAACTCGATCGCCATTCGAATCAAGCAAGGTTTCAACTTGCTGACGCGGCTTTTCCTCTAACTCGATCCACCCGAGAGTGTCAGCGCGAACCTTGAGTGTTGCAGTGTCAAATATTGAGTAACACTTGAACTGTTCCGCTGCGCCCTTGACGGGCTGCATTAAAATGATCGCCAGCAACAGCAATCTCACCATGAGTGCGGCCCTACCCTGCAGTTGCACTGCACGAGAAAAGCAATGTCGATAAACGATCTCGCGGGGGTCGCTACGGGCCAACCGTTCCAATTCCCAGGGCGCCATATCGAAAAATCGAGGCAGCAAATCCGCCACACTGGCAAACCAGCTACGGCCACAACGGTGCTCACGCCTCTGGCGATCTGTCGCTGTGGGTTTTTGACGGCAAAAAAATCAGCCTCGCGCCAATCCAAACGGCTAACGGCCAAAAGATCTTTATGACCTCATCAACACCCATGTAGGGGCCGCGCTCATCCATGTAAACAAACAGAGCCCAGAAAAACACAAATATAAGCGTCCCTTTCCATCCATAGTGCATTGAGCTGTTGATTAACCGCACTGGATAAATCTCCCGTATCCACATTGGCCGAGGTTAGCAGACTGGCGACGCAAGGTGTGCCATAAGCATTGAAGACCTACAAACATTTGCGTCTGAGTCCGACAACTTTGGTACCACCGCCGTATTCTGCATGACCGCAGTGATTCAGAAAGCCAAGGCGCTTTTAAGACTCTGGCGACGCCAAAGCTCATGGATAAGGTCCAATCGCACGTACCACAGCTGGTCGAATTTCACCGCAGTTTAGCTCAGTGCCTAAAAACCATTGCTCTCTTCATCTCTCCCTACCTCGATAACATCAGTGACGAGCGTAACGACAGTCTTTGTTTGCTATAGTCGTTGTCGTCGTTATCCTCAGGGGTCGCATAACATGACATCAGATACAGCGCATTTAGCACAGTCAGAACGCATAGAAACTGCCAGCGCTCTCGAAGACAATTATGAAGCCCCACTAGAGGTAGCCAAAGCCATCATGCTCGATAGCTTGGATGAGTATCAGGCTGCCTTCATCACCGCGTCGCCTTTTTTGTGTATAGCGACAACCGATAAGCAGGGCCAGCCAACCATTTCACCAAAAGGCGATGCACCTGGATTCGTAAGAGTCATCGATCAAAACACGCTTTTAATCCCTGACCGCATGGGCAATAACAAGCTCGAGACCTTTCATAACCTCATCGAAAATTCCAAAGTGGGCTTGATCTTCTTCGTACCTGGGTACAAGGAAACTTTGCGGGTATCTGGAAACACGACGATTATAAAAAATAAGGAGGCGCTGGCTTACAGCAAGGTTAACGGCAGGCATCTCGACGTAGGGTTGCTCATCAACGTGACGAAAAGCTATTTCCACTGCGGTAAAGCTATCATTAGGTCAAAATTGTGGACCGACGACTATCAGCCTAAAGAAAAGATCATACCCTCCTTTGGGCAAATTATTGGCGAGCAATCAAAGTCTGGGGAAGCCGCATCGGCCATGGATGAGTTAGTAGAGCACGCTTATAGGGATGAGCTTTACTGAGGCAGTAAAATCTCCTAGCGCCCGACATTAAGTTCCTACACTTTTCCCATGGCTGTTCATTTTACGGTGCTAATATGTCACGAGGTATCACTAGCCTCTGGAAAGGTCTCGCCGAGCTTTCATAGACTTTCCCGCAACATGGGCAATTCTCGGAGTAGCTCTACAATTTCACGGTCAGTTACAAAGTTTTGACGAACACCGACGACTCGGATGACTAAACGCTCACTATTCAGGGGCATTAGCACTCCAACCTGAATGTCTCTAAAGTGAAAGCGCTGCCTTACCCACTCCCCCGGTACGCGCTCGACAAGCTCTTCGTAATCCTCAGTATCCCACTCGCAACATATAGCAAGTTCCATAATTTCTTGACCCGGAAATTGCTCCTCTACCAACGCTTGAGCCTTTTGTTTTAGCGTATTTGCATCCTCTCCGTCATAAGCATCCGAAGGCATGTGCCGCTCGGCAACAATTAGATCTTCAAGCGCAACCAGGCCCGCCGCAATACTGTTTGCAATATTATTTTGAATCGTTGTTAGCTGCGCCTTTATCGGAGCCGCGTTTACAACTTTTAGTGGGTAGAGTGCTTCAAGCGTTGCCACTTCGCGCTGTGCCTGCGCAATTCCCCCATCAAAATAAGCGACCGCGCGCCGAGCGGTAGCATCATTGACCATTTGGTTTACCACCCGCTCATTATGCTGCAAACATAGCAGCATAACGCTCATCGCCGCAGGTGCATCCGCATTGAGCTTTGCCAACAACTGCGGCATGTATTGCAGATTTACGTACCATTTATTTTTAAACGCCGCGCTTTTATTAAGAAGAGGTTGATACTGCTGGTCCCACTTTTGAATTTGACGCAAGTACCCATCGGCATTGTCGATAGTCTGCTGGACTCGTCTGAGCTCAGTGCTACTAATTTGATTTGTTAAAAGCCAAACAGTTTCTAGGTCTGGCTGATCACTTTGTGCACTGCTCATTCTTTGTAACAGCGGCAATGCGTAAGCAATTTCTGTAGCCATGCCCTCAGCGGTTGCAAGGTCAGTCTCAAAGTTTGGATATTCACTGAGATCGTTTGCAGCTAATGCAGCTTGGGTATTTGCCTCTTCCGCGCTTTCGCTGGAGGCTATAGTATTTCGAGCAGCAGTGACCCTCTGTTGAAGCGCCACAATGTCAGGGTGATCGGGTGGCGCACGGTTTAAAACCTCCTGGACCGAATCAAGGCGTTGCTCCAACCATCCATAGGCATTCATCTGACTAGAGCCTGCGCCCGTGGCGATGCCCATTTGGGCCATAAACGCAGATTGCTCCTCTGGGCTGGCGGCCTCGAACTGGGCCTTCAACTGCGGATTTGCGTTGAGCATTGACTGAAATTGAGCCAACAGAGCTTGCTGCTGCGCCGAGGGACCGGCTTGTACTTGAGCCGAAAGCTGGCCCAGTTCTCGCTCTATCTCTGCCATATTTTGTGTTTGCCGCCGGACGTCGTCCCGAACGCCATAAGGTAATTGTTCGGCGGTAGCCGACAAAGCAACAAACGTTAAAAAAATGGCTGTGACGGCTCTGATTAACATAGCATTGGCCTCTGAGAACGTGCTTTCAGAATACCTATGCGGGAGATATTGTCTAGGCGTGCCCCTGCACCTTGCTCAGCATGAGGTTCAAGGCCTCAACACTCTTCTGGTCTTGCGCTGTTTCAAGAGCATCCTGAAGGACCTCTTGAATGTTCTCGGCGTCCACTAGCTCCATATCCCAACTCGGGAAGATACGCTCGCGAACCTCTTCATCAGTGCTCAATGTCACCATCATTTCATGCCGACGATCCGATTCGATTAGCTTGATTAGTTCCAAAACCTCCGTCTTGGGCCCCTCAATCCACTGAAAAAACACCCCACTACCAAAAACCAAAATTCCAGTAATTCCAAGCACCGCATTACGGCGACGTGAAGCCGCAATAATAGCGTCAACGTCGGCATCACCCACACCAGTGGTCACTTGACTGCAATAAACCAGACTGAAAAATGGGCTCTCCTGATAGAGATCATCGGCGTTCGTGTATTGTGGCTGCGTTGTCTGTTTATTCATTTCTTTAGCATAGCGGGCAAAGTGTTCGAGGAATAGCAAAAGTTAGGCGTACTAGGCCGTCGTCGAGAGCATCCATCGACATGACGGCACATTTATCGAGGCAGTAAGTCATAAGTCGGATTTTGCAGAGTTCTGTAACCTAGTGGTGCACCTGAGGGCAAGCTCAAAAATTCATGCCAACCGTCACCCCAATTACGCCTACCTTTTCATCAGCCACGAAATCTACCATCGCGTGCGGAGAAACGATTAAATGGCCAACTTCGAGCTCATATAGAACTCCCGTGCGAAATAAAAACTCGCTGCCGGTTTCCGTCCCATCCACATGTTCATGTTGGGCCCACTCAACACCAGGACCGGCATAAACAGCCCATCGATTAAAGCGGTACCCCAGGGTCACTGCGACAATACTAAAGTCTAAATCGCCAAACGCATGCTCTACAGCGGGCGTGATAAACCAGCTCTCACTGAGCCTACGTTCGTACTCCAAACCCAGCGTACTTGCCCGCTGCCGACGGCCCTCACTCGTTACGCCGAGAAAGGCAGACACGCTGTTCAAGTGATGCTCTGGTTCGGCACCCTTAACTGGAGCGACCAGCGCCAGGCTGATCAATGCCAAAATCGCTGCGTTTCTCATTAAATGTTACCGATTCTAAGAACCGCCGAGTCTATACGGGAGATGCGATGAGATTTTTAGCAAAAAGCGTCAGCGACGTATTTGTGCCAAAAGGCTAACGTTGGCTTATTAAGCGCCGCAAAGGCTAGCACCAACCCACCAATAGAAGAAAAAACACTGTAAAAAGCCAGAGCGCGTTCGCATAGACGCCATAGTATTGGATCGCAAAAAAGTCTCTGTCCCCCATTGCCAAAAGCGAAGTTTGAAAAAAACACCGTTGCTGCAATCTGGTGCTTATCGTATTTTTGTGCGCTTTTGTGATGGTGCCCGGAGCCGGACTTGAACCGGCACGATCGCAATGATCGGGAGATTTTAAGTCTCCTGTGTCTACCAATTTCACCACCCGGGCAGTGAAGAGGCGCGAGGATAACATGGTATCTGCGCTTGGGGGATCTGCAATGCATCTTCCGTAGTGGTAAAGTCGCGCTTTCTATAAAAATAACCTTCTGAGAGGCAATACGTGGCGGCAAATCGTGGTCAATTTGGTTCCCGTCTGGGCTTTATATTCGCCGCAGCAGGCTCTGCGGTCGGCTTGGGTAATATCTGGGGCTTTCCAACTCAAGCCGCCAGTAACGGCGGTGCCGCCTTTCTCCTGGTCTACCTCATACTGGCCTTTGCGCTGGCTTACCCCGTACTGATGGCAGAACTCATTTTAGGGCGTTATACCCACGGCAATTCAGTGGCCGCACTATCAGGCATTGCAAGGGGCCCCGTTACAAAAGTTATCGGCACAGGAACAGGTCTGCTGGGTATTTTGGTAGCCAGCATGATTCTGAGCTTCTACGGCATCGTCGCCGGCTGGATGCTTGGGTACACGCTGTCATACCCACTAGACGTTGTGGGTGCCAGCAGTGCAGCTGATTGGTTAACGGGCTTTACAATGCCCCGAAACCTCATTCTGATGGCTGTGTTTATGCTCATGACCATCGCCATTATTATGGGGGGGGTTAAAGAGGGGATCGAGCGATGGTCGTCACGACTCATGCCCACACTAATCATTACTCTGATCGCCCTCGCCGCCTACGTTCTTACCCTTGAAGGTGCCATGACTGGACTGCAGGTTTACTTGATTCCCGACTTCAGCAAAATCTTCTCTTCTCAGCTCATTTTGTCGGCTCTAGGTTCTGCCTTTTTCTCTTTATCTCTGGGCGTCGGAACCATGTTGGTCTATGGCTCTTATATCTCTGATAAAGAGCATCTGCCGTCTATAGGCGCACAAGTCGCCCTCATTGATGTCGGTATTGCGGTGCTGGCGGGCTTTTTAATTTTACCCGTCATGTACGTTGCCGCAGAACGCGGCGTGGAAATTTTTAGTGCCAGCGGTGCCCTCCTTTCCGAGGACACGCTCATATTGACCGTGCTTCCCGAGTTATTTGCGACCATGGGCACAGTCGGCGTTGCCCTCGCTACGGCGTTTTTCTCTCTGATGACTATCGCTGCGTTAACGTCGTCAATTTCTATCTTAGAAGTCCCCGTCGCCTTCATCGTCGAGCGCTTTGATTGGTCGCGCAAAAAAGCCGCAGTGGTCGCGGGAGGTCTAATTGCGAGCATGAGTGGCGCGATTATTCTCGATTTTGAAAATTTATTTGGCGCCGTCATTGCCCTAAGCACCCGCTACGGGCAGCCGCTGCTAGGGCTCTTGCTGTGCGTTTTTGTTGGGTGGGTCTGGCAACGTAATACGCTACTGGCAGAGCTTAAGAAAAATGATCCCCATGTGGCCGAGGGCCTTTTTTGGCGCATTTGGCCTGTTTACGTGCGCTTTGTGTGCCCCGTCATCATTGCCATAATTTTCTATCGCTCACTCGTCTGAGCGGTTGCGGTCTAGCCCAGCTGCCACCCTGCCACTCGCAAACAGGAGCCCGTAGGCGCCACTACCAATCATAAACACAAGGGCCACCCAATCTCCCGTTTGGCTGTACATGTAGCCACTGAACGCGA
Organism: Luminiphilus sp. nBUS_16; assembly: GCF_051201645.1. Lineage (GTDB taxonomy): Bacteria > Pseudomonadota > Gammaproteobacteria > Pseudomonadales > Halieaceae > Luminiphilus. The sequence goes on from NZ_CP179205.1 coordinate 1,871,636, forward strand.
ACATCGCTGCGCTTATTATTATCGCTATGTATTGCATAGAACGGTTTGCCTGTTTGGGAGCATTAGAGGTCCGTGTGTTGTTCTTTACGATACCAGCCCAGCTTCGCAACTCATATTGCCATCACGGAAGCAAACCTACCCTGCCTTTTCACAAATTCATCGAGGCCGCAGCACGTCAAGGGTGCAAGCGCTGTGTCACTACCAGAGCCCTCGCTTTTTTGAGCCCAACGCCAAGCTTACGGCGAGGGTTTCTGTGAACACAATCTGCCGCCTCAAGCGCTATGCACGAGACAGACGTGGCTCCTATTAAGCCAGCCTACGTAGAAACCACACTGCGTCTCCAAGGAGAGCGTGACTAATACGGCCGGAGATGACCCCTGCGTTTAACTAGAGAGTTCACGTAGCAGTGAGTGGTACTCCATGCCTCGCTCATCTAAGACACCCTTTAAGGCTTTTTCCATGAGGTAACGCGCTTGATTCGTATAGGCATACATGCAGGAATGCACCGCAGCGTCTGTCCAGTTGTCGACAGCGCACTCGGTTGTGTATTGCTCAAAATGGTTGAGCATATTGATTAACTCGACGATATGATTGGGACACTCGCAATTAACCAGTCGTTTGAGCTGCGCCGCCGCAGCCAGTTCACTGTCTGAATACATGCGAGCTTTAGGCTTAACGAGGTCTCCAAGATCGAACTCGCCTTGACGGGTATCATTTTCAACTGAAATTCGACCCATCTCGTAGGCCAGTCGCGCGGGCTCCATCGGAAATGCAATAGCCTCAGCTCCCTGTCGATTAAGCTCAGAAATCCACCGATCATTGGCCATTCGGTACGTCACGATTACGTTAGGTGAACCCAGGCGGGTTTTAAGTTGCTGCACCAATTGAATTTGGGTCAGTGAAACTGCGGGACAATCGAGCACCAACAGGGCGACTTCCTCATCACCTACATCGAGAGTGCCAGCGATTTCTGCGAGGGGTTGACGTGACAGAAGCGCGCTGACACCCGAAATACACCCCTGGTGCCCATCTAGCCAGCTGCAAAGCTCTGCTCCAACAAACACGACTCTAGGCTTAGTTGCTGGCACCGCACGCTCAAGATGCTTACCGCGGCCCTTGATCAAAAGCTCCAATGTTTTTCGCTCTGAGGAGGCAACCTCACCAATTCTTGCCCCGTCGTTGACCAAGGCGGCAATCAACTGCAGATGCTCTAAATCGGCTTGAGTGTACTGGCGTCGCCCAGATGCCGACTTATAGCTAGCGCCCAACCCATATCGCCGCTCCCATACCCTCAAAGTGTCAGGCTTTAAACCGGTCAAACGGGCCACGGTTCCAATGCCATAAAGTGGCCGGGGTTCTAACTGAGATACTGCAGTAACGGGGGCATTCATCGCGTAACTCTCCATTATTTTGTCTGGTTTTGTCCAAGGTTACGCTGTAATCCCACCAATAGATCTGCTTTTTCTGGACAAAACTCTTTGGCTAGCACTGATTGTATATGTTTTGTCTAATATCAGGCTGGACAAACCGCTGTTTAGAGGGATCTTTCTAGGTCCAACACCCCGTATAGTTTTGCATCTAACGGGGGAGTACAGAGCGCATGAAAGGATCAGACCAAGCTGACGACCGCGATCTCGAGTTAATGTTCGCAGAAGCACGGCGGTACGCCCTGCTCACCGCAGACGAAGAACGGGAAATTGATGGGCGCAAGTGGCAGGCAGTGTGGGCATTGCAAGGACTATTCGCTGAGGTGCCCGAGCTAACGCAGTACACAGCCGTATTTCTGCAGCAGTGCGGCGCCAATCCGCCCGAAATTGGGCGCTTCTCAAACAGGGATCAGCATTTTGTACTGCGGCGAGAACTGACGGATTATTTTGCCGATGGCAAATCCCACGAGCTAGCGACGGTCGCCGCAAGAAAACTGAGAACGCTTAAGACAACACAGGCGCGCTTACCTCATCTCACCAGGCTGAAGCTGCCTGCCAGCCTCACGGTGGGCATGTCCGTGGCAATGTTGCGTAGAGCCGGGGGACAATTTCCCGACAGCGTCGCCGATGCAATCGCCAATTGGGAGCGGCAGTGGCAGCCCCCGATCAGCGGCCACGTTTTAGAGCGAGAAGTGATGAAGTCTCTGCGCCGAGAGCTGCGCATGTACACCGAAGCAAGAGACAAACTGGTCATGCACAACCTTCGCTTGGTTTACTCAATCGCGGGTCGGTACAAGGGCCGAGGCGTGTCTTATCTCGATTTGGTTCAGGAAGGCACACTAGGTCTCATTCGCGCCGCAGAGAAATTTGAGTTCGAGAAGGGCTTCAGGTTCAGCACTTATTGCTTCAACTGGATCACGCAAGCGGTGCGTCGCTATGTCGGCGATGTGGGAACACTCATTCGACTGCCGACCCATGTTCAGGAACAGATGGGTAGACTCTACAAAGAGAAGGCTATTGAGCAGCTGAGAACCGGTGTAGAACCCGATGAGGAGACCCTAGCGGCAAAGCTTGGAATGGATGTGGCAAAAACGCGCCAACTTCTTCAAATGCGCAATCTAGGTGTTTCTTTAGATGCCCCTCGATTCGATGACGACGAAGGCACCCTGCTCGATACCCTGTCGGGAGATCCCTACGGCGGTACCGAGGACTCAGCGGAGCAAGCATCTCTGCATAAGTTTTTGGGAGGGGCTGTCGACTCCTTAGAGCCTTCTGAGCAACGAGTCATTGTCGCCCGATGGGGGCTGCACGACGGCCCGCCACTGAGCCGGGCGGAGGTGGCAGACAGTATGGGCGTGAGTCGAGAGTGGGTTCGACAGCTAGAGCGCTCGGCATTGCGCAAACTAAAAGCGAAGGACACTGTAAAAGCTGCTTACGCAGATTACAGCGAAGCCAGCAACTATTGAGCATAGCAGGGTCGTTTAGCGGGCCCCCTTCCGCGGGCGCCCTACTTTTTACTGCGAGCCAAAATGTCAATCAGTGCGCTGTCCAAACTAGCGAACCGAAAGTCGAAGCCGGCATCTAGCAATTTATTGGGGGTAACGCGTTGCCCCTCCAAGAGGAGTTCATCCGCCATTTCACCCAACAGCAAACGCGCTATCGAGGCGGGAAGCCCAAAGCTGAACATGGTTGGCTTTCTCGCACTCAGTACGCGGGCAAATTCTCGGTGAGTGATCGGTCTGGGTGCCACCACGTTGTAAGCACCCTGAACCGATGGATCGGCGCACAGGAAAAGAATTGCGCGCACCACATCGGCCCGGTGGACCCAGCTGAGCCACTGATCGCCATCGCCCATCCACGTACCAACACCCAATTTGAAAGACCGCATCATTTCTTGGAGGGCACCCCCATTGCGGTCAAAAACGACGCCCAAGCGCAGGGTCACGACGCGAGTGTCAGTACCTTCCAAGACACTGGCAGCACTCTCCCAGGCTTGACAAAGTTGGGCAGAAAAACCACTTCCTCCGGGAGACGTTTCGTCAAAAAATTGATCGCGGCTAGAACCGTAAAAGCCTATCGCACTGCCAGAGATGAGCAGGCTTGGTGGATTCGATTGAGCGCGCATCCATTGGACCAACTGCTCTGTAAAACCGGCACGACTAGCTACCATTTCAGCCTTGTAACCGTCGCTCCAACGACGCCCAGCTAAAGACGCACCGGCGAGGTTTACCACTATGTCGACGGCCTTTTCTACCGACGCTAAGGATTGCACATACGTCACACCGGCTCGCTGCGGTTGCTGGTGACGCGACAATACCGTGACTGAAAAACCCCGTTTCAAAAACTCAGGAACCAGAGCCGAGCCTATGAATCCCGTACCACCCGTTACCAGCATGTGCATAGCTTCAACTCCAAACCTTTGCTTCTTCACCACTGGCAGCCAAAACACTCAACCAGCGTGGATATAAGACCGTATACGTGTCATGGATAAAATAACGTCACAACTCGCCCAACTTTTTTCGCAGCACCCTCGCTGGCTGGTATTAACTGGCGCCGGCATCAGTGCTGATTCAGGCATACCTACCTATCGGGATAATAAAGGTACTTGGCTACGCAACCGCCCAATCCAGCATCAGGAATTCATTCAAAGTTTTGAAGCCCGACAACGCTACTGGGGGCGATCAATGGTTGGATGGCCTAACATTCGAGACTCGCAAATTAATGCTAATCATCGGGCCGTAGCCGATTTCGAACGCTCTGGCAGAACAACCCTGGTAGTCACCCAGAATGTCGATCGATTACATCAATCTGCTGGCAGTCAGAATGTTGTCGATCTCCACGGACGTCTAGATCGCGTCGTCTGCCTAGACTGCGGGGCCGGCTACGACCGCCAACGGGTTCAAAGCGAGCTAGAAAAACTCAATCCACAGCATCGTGGTTTTGAATTGGCAGCTCGCCCAGATGGTGACGCTGACCTATCGCCAGATCAGGTTACTAACATCACAGTGTGGGATTGCGAGGCCTGTGGCGGCATGCTCAAACCCGATGTCGTTTTTTTCGGAGGCACCGTGCCCCGAGAACGTGTCAAACGCTGTCAGGATGCGTTGACCGAGGCTGATGGGCTGTTAGTTATCGGAAGTTCCTTACAAGTGTTTTCGGGCTTCCGCTTTTGCCGGCAGGCGATCGATCAAGGAAAGCCTCTCGTGGTACTTAACGAAGGCAAGACCCGCGCTGACGCCATCGCCAGTCTGAAGATTAATGCTGGGGCACTCGGACGCTTTCGCGACATCACCACGTCCCTATTACCACTTACCGAACATTTAGATCACCAAGGAATTAACCATGGCTAATGCTTCACTGTACTGGTTTCGACACGACCTGCGTCTTGCAGACCTACCCGGTTTAATCGCCGCCTCTAAGGCTGGCCAAGTGATCCCTGTATTTATTTGGGATGAGGCATTGGGGGGTGATTGGAAAATGGGGGGCGCTAGTCAGTGGTGGCTGCATTACAGCCTCCAGTCATTAGCCGCAGATTTAAGCGCGGCTGGAAGCCGGCTAATTTTGCGACGTGGTGAAACGGTGCAAGTCCTAGCTGAGCTGCTCGCAGAGACTGGAGCGCAGGATATCTTTGCCAGTCGCCAGTACCAGCCGTGGGCAGCCGATCTTGAACAGAAAGTTCGAGACGTCACCGAATCTTCAGGTGGCCAATTCAAACGATATCCTGGAACGCTGCTATTTGAGCCGGAAAATGTAAGAACAGGTGGTGGGACCCCTTTTAAAGTATTCACTCCGTTTTGGCGCGCCTGTCTAAAGCAGCCAGCTCCGGCCCAACCTCAGCCCACGCCCACGCTGCTTAGCCCAGATACCTGGCCCTGTTCAGACGAACTTGCCTCTTGGCCGTTGTGCCCTAAACAGCCCAATTGGGCAGAAAATTGGGAGGCGCTTTGGCAACCCGGAGAGGCCGGTGCCAGTCACGCTTTGAACACATTTTTAGAGAGCCACGTCGATAGCTATGGCGATGGCAGGGACTTTCCGGCCCAGCCCAACACCTCACGCTTGTCTCCCTTCTTAAAATTCGGCGAAATCTCGCCGCGACAAGTTTGGTGGACAGCTCAGAATGCCAAACAAAGCAGTCCCGACGAGGCCGGCTCGATCGATAAATTCCTCTCAGAAATTGGCTGGCGCGAGTTCTGCAATCATCTTGTGGCACAGTTTCCCGCAATGCCTGACAGAGCTTTTAATCCCAAGTTTGAGTATTTTCCATGGCAGACCCACTCGAGCCATTTAGTAGCTTGGCAACAGGGCAATACCGGCTACCCCATTGTTGATGCGGGGATGCGAGAACTTTGGCAAACAGGGTTCATGCACAATCGTGTGCGCATGGTCGTCGCTTCCTTTCTGACTAAACACCTACTGACCCACTGGCGTGAGGGGGAGCAATGGTTTTGGGACTGCCTGTTAGATGCCGACCTCGCCTCTAATGCCTGTAGCTGGCAGTGGGTTGGCGGTTCGGGAGCCGACGCCTCCCCCTATTTTCGAATTTTCAATCCAATAGCTCAGGGAGAGAAATTCGATAAAGCAGGTGCCTACACACGCCGTTGGGTTCCTGAGCTGGCGGAGATGCCCGATAAGTACCTATACAAACCCTGGGAGGCACCCGAGTTAACGTTACGGGCCGCTGGGGTGGAGCTGGGCACAACCTATCCAAACCCCATTGTTGATCATCGCACCGCCAGGGAAAGTGCGCTCGAGGCTTATGCGACACTGAAAAACGTTAGCGTGGCCTAGTCATTTTTTTCGGCGTCGTCATCAATGATGGCGACCGCCCGGGTCCACCCTGCCGACCCGCCCCTGACCTTGTGGGGGAAACAGCTCACGGTGAACCCATGATGCGGCAACGCCTCTAAATTGTGGAGCTTTTCAAGATGACAGTAGCCCACATCGCGGCCCGCTTTATGTCCCTCCCAAATAATACTGGCATCCTTATCCGCTGCGTAGCGCTCGGCAGTGTAACTAAATGGAGCATCCCAGCTCCAAGCATCAGTACCCGTCACGCGGATACCCTGATCCAATAAATATAGGGTTGCTTCGTAACCCATACCGCAGCCTTTATTGACATAATCAGGCTGTCCATAGGCTTTACCAGCCGCCGTGTTGATTAAGACAATTTCCAGAGGCTGAAGCGTGTGGTTAATACGCGCGAGCTCTGCTTCCACATCGGCAGCGGTCACCACATAACCATCGGCTTTGTCACGAAAATCGAGTTTTACCCCCGACTGAAAACACCACTCTAAGGGCACCTCATCAATGGTGATTGCACGTTCTGGGTGCCCGTCTTTGCCATTCATCGTACTGTGGTAATGGTAAGGGGCGTCAAGGTGAGTCCCGTTGTGGGTGCAAAGCTGAACAAATTCCACGGCCCAGCCCTCAGAGTCCGGAAGCTCATCACTTTCTAGACCGTCAAAAAATAGCTTTACCTGCTCGGCACCTGCATCGTGTCGGATATACTCGATTTTGGGCTGCATCATAGGGGGGTCACTAATGACATCGTTTTCGAGATATATCGAAAGATCAATAAAGCGTCGCATAACTGAGTCTCGTATAGTTTGGCTCGTTCAAGGTTAACTGCTGTTATGCAATTCGGCGAGTAGATTCATGTCTGTTAAAACAGGTCTCATTTTGGCGGGCGGTGGTGCCCGTGCCGCTTATCAGGTCGGTGTGTTGCGCGGCGTCGCTGAGTTGCTGCCGCCAAGCATTCAGCAACCCTTTCCAATTATCACGGGCACATCAGCCGGTGCGATAAATGCCCTCGGGCTTGCTGGGCGCTCTGGGTCATTTCGCAGTAGAACGCGAGCGCTAGCGGCTGTTTGGGCGTCCTTAGACAGCGATGCGGTATATCGAACCGACGCTCGGGGTGTAATAGGCAACGCCTTTCGTATGCTTTGGGCTCTCCTGAGAGGTAACCACGATGGGCAACGGCCTCTAGCGCTACTCGACAACAGCCCTTTACGAAAGCTGCTGAATGATATTATTGAGTTTGAGCGCGTCGACGCGGCCATAGCCAAGGGAGAACTGGAGGGGCTGGGGATTACCGCCATGAACTACACCAATGGCCACTCCACCACTTTTTTTCAAGCTCAAGACCATGTCCAGCCTTGGACCCGCGCTCATCGTCGAAGTGCCCCCTGCAAGTTAAATGTTGATCACCTCATGGCGTCCTCGGCACTACCCACCCTGTTTCCCTCTGTCCGACTCGACCAGCACTTCTTCGGTGATGGTGCACTTCGACAATCGCGACCTTTAAGCCCCGCTATAAGACTAGGGGCCGAACGGCTCTTTATCATCGGCGTTAGTGAAAGCGGTGACGATTTTGAGAGCGACCCCCATCCTGAAATTGCTCCAACCATTCCACAAGTTCTGGGACAGATGCTAAATGCCGTCTTTTTAGATTCAATACAAACAGACCTCGAGTCTCTGCAAAGAATTAACGCGCTAGTTGCGCCTTTGAATCCAAAACAGCTCCAGGCAGCCGAGTTGAGTAATATGCGGGTGATTGACACGCTGGTGATCTCACCCACTCGCTCCCTCAGTGAATTGGCGCGGGAATACATCAACGAGCTGCCACGGTCGATGCGCTGGTTCCTACAAAAAACCGGATCAATAAAAACCACAGGTTCAGGAGGGGCTCTGTCCTATATTTTATTTGAGCCCGGATACTGCCAGCGGCTCATGCAATTGGGTTATGACGATACGATGGCTCAGGCCGGGGCTGTTCGGGCTTTTTTCAACGTCGCCGCCCCTGGGACAGAGCAGAACAAAAATGTCCCACCACAACATCGAGGCGTTACCACTGGGCACAGTAGCCTGACCAAACGGTGGCTGCATCTGATTGGCAGAAGGCGCACAAACGTTTAGAGTCACGTCTCCAAAAAAGCCTTTCTGGGACAACCAATGCGCTCAATTCTTGCGGTTCTTTTGTCAGTCTTTACAGCGACGGTCTCTGCTACGCCCTTCCCCTCGACCTATCAGCCTTTACCCTCGTCCCCGACGCTAATTACCAACGCGACCATTTTGACCGGGGATGGTCGGCGACTTGACGAGGCCGATATGTATATCTCGGATGGAAAAGTTGTTTGGGTGGGTGAAGGCACGGTACCAAGCGACGGCGTTAATACGATTGATGCAACTGGCAAATGGTTAACCCCGGGCATTATTGATGTGCATTCACATTTGGGCGTTTACCCTAGCCCGGGGGTTTCTGCCCATTCAGACGGCAATGAGGCTACCGCCCCCGTCACTGCTGAGGTATGGGCAGAGCACAGCGTGTGGCCACAAGACCCGGGGTTTTCTAGAGCTATCGCGGGCGGCATTACCACGCTGCAAATATTACCGGGGTCTGCAAATCTATTTGGCGGCCGCAGCGTGACGCTAAAAAATATTCCCAAAAATACCTACCAAGCGATGAAGTTTCCCGGTGCCCCTTATGGCTTAAAAATGGCCTGCGGTGAAAATCCCAAACGTGTGTATGGCGGTAGAAAGCAAGCCCCATCTACGCGTATGGGTAATGTCGCGGCCTACCGTGCCTCATGGATTCGCGCCCAGCGTTATATTCGAGACTGGGAGCAATATGAGCAAAAGATGGCCAAACAATCAGCCAATGTTGAGGACAGCAGCGACAGCAACAGCGCCCTCGCCGCAGCACTCATCAAGCCCCCAAAGCGCGACCTAGAACTTGAAACTCTTGCGGGCGTATTGAAAGGTGAAATTCTTGTTCATATGCATTGTTACCGAGCCGACGAAATGATGACTATCCTCGATATGGCTGACGAATTTGGCTACCAGTTGGGCACTTTTCACCATGGTGTCGAGGCTTACAAAATTGCGGATGAGCTCGCCAAAAACGACGTTTGCGGCGCACTGTGGGCAGATTGGTGGGGCTTTAAAATGGAAGCCTACGACGGTATTCAGGAGAATATCGCCATGGTTGATAGACCCGAGAATAGCTGCGCTATCGTTCACTCAGATTCTGATGAAGGCATACAGCGACTTAATCAGGAGGCCGCTAAAGCCATGAGCAAAGGACAGGCTGCGGGCTTGGACATTCCGCCCGAGAGGGCCATACGCTGGATAACCTCGAATGCGGCGAAATCTTTAGGCATCGCAGAACAAACGGGCACCCTAACCCCGGGGAAGATGGCCGATGTCGTAATCTGGAATCAAAACCCCTTTAGTGTGTATGCAAAAGCCCAACAGGTGTTTATTGACGGCGCCATGGTTTTCGATCGAGACAACTCTGCCCTGCAGCCCGTGTCCGACTTTGAACTAGGCCAACTTTTGGAGGCAGCACAATGAAGCTTGGGTTTATTACAGTACTACTGACTTTTACGTGCTCGATCGCCCTCGCACAGGACTTGCTCATTATGGGCGCGAACCTACACACACAAAGTGATGCGGGGGTCATCGAAAACACCGACATTTTGATCAAAGATGGTCGCATCGCAAAAATTGCACCCAGAATTCCCACCAACAAAATGATCAAAGTCATCAATGCCAACGGTCGTCCCGTCACGCCCGCTCTGTTCGCTGGTGTTACCGTATCCGGACTCAGTGAAGTAGAGGCTGTTAGTGAAGCGGTGGACAGCAGCTACCGCGAACTTTACACCGAGTTAATGCACCCTGAGTTTGACGTTCGTATGGCCTATAACCCGCACTCAAGCGTCATACCGATCACTCGGGTTGAAGGTTTCGGCTTTGCTTTATTGGCGGCTCGAGGCGGCGACAAGACCCTCAGCGGCCATGGCGGACTTGTTCGATTTGATGGCGGTTACGACAGTTTTGAGGGCAAGCCCGTCGTTTACGTTCAAACCTCTGGCAGGTCAGCAGCCTCTGTGGGGGGCTCCAGAGTCGCGCATTGGATGTTGCTCAACCAGACTTTTGCTGAAGCCATGACAGACGAGGATCTGACGCTCATCACTCCCCAAGGCGCGGCCCTGCTGAAGAGCGCCAGCGACGATGGGCTTTTTCTGTTTCATGCCGACCGCGCTGCCGACATTATGCGAGTGCTCGCATTTGCTGCCGAGCATAAGCTATCCCCTGTCATACATGGCGGGAGCGAAGCGTGGATGGTCGCGAAATCTCTCGCAGACGCAGGTGTCCCGGTTATTTTGAACCCCCTCGAAAATCTACCAGCAAGTTTTGAGTCTCTGGGCGCTCGACTGGATAACGCCGCCATTTTGCACAAGGCTGGGGTGCCGATTATCTTCAGTAGTGGTGAGACTCATAACGCGCGTAAGGTACGTCAATTAGCGGGTAACGCTGCGGCTAACGGACTCCCCCACAGTGCGGCTCTCGCCGCGATCAGCTCTACACCTGCAGAGGTTTTCGGGGCAGAGCCGCGAAGTGCATCGGAAGGGGCTCGAGCAGATCTGGTCATATGGAGCGGAGACCCTCTCGAAGTCACTACGCAAGCACAGCAAGTCATCCTTGGCGGTATACCCGACACAATGGTGAGCCGGCAGACCTTACTGCGAGACCGCTACCTTGATACTGACAGCGCGATGCCTCGAGCCTACTTCAACCCTTGAGGATGTCATGTCTTGGGGGCAACAAATGGTAAAGAGCACAACGCCTTGAAATTGGGGCGTGCTGGGCCCCGCACCCTGCGACCAGATCCTCAAGTGTCATAGCTGCTAGCGGCGTGTTCTTAAGGACGCGGCCCCAAGGGCTGCGAATCGTTCCTACCGCTGCAACGCCTCGATAAGCGCCGTGGTAGAAAAGCCCTCCACGAAACTCAAGACCTCTACGCGTCCGCCATTGGCCAACACGGCATCGGCACCGGCAATCTCTTCAGGGCGATAGTCACCGCCCTTAACCAAAACGTCTGGGGCAATTGCAGCAATTAAGTCGGCGGGGGTGTCACTCGAAAAGGAAACTACCCAGTCGACACACCTTAGTGCTGCCAGCATCTCCATCCGTGCATCGAGAGGGTTTATTGGGCGAGCGGGCCCTTTTAGAGCCGCAACTGAAGCATCGTCATTAACCGCCACAATCAGTCGATGCCCCAGAGCCCGGGCACGGCTTAAATAATCGACATGACCTTTGTGAAGTATGTCGAAGCAGCCATTGGTCATAATGATTTTTTCGCCTGAGGCTTTGGCGGCGGCGACCTTGGACAGCAAATCCTCCTCCGTAAACACCCGGTCCTTGGATATAAAGGGCGATGGCACATTTGCCGATAAGACCGCGGTCAGCTCGTCACGGGTAACCGTCGCAGTACCCAGCTTGGCAACCACCAAACCCGCTGCCACGTTAGCCAGCCGCGTACTATTTTCCAGGCTTTCTCCCGCCGACAGCGCCGCCGCGAGAACAGCGATCACCGTATCGCCTGCCCCCGTGACGTCAAAAACCTCTCTAGCCTTGGCGGGCAAATGCAGCGGCGGATGCTCCCGCTGTAACAAGGTCATGCCGCGCTCACTACGAGTGATTAACAGCGCCTCTAACATTAAATCGTCGAGAAGCTCTGTACCGCGATCAATGATTTCCGTTTCAGTGTCACAGCGCCCGACAACGGCCTCAAACTCGGCCAAATTCGGTGTCAATAGCGTTGCACCGCGGTAACGGGTGAGATCCTTGCCCTTCGGATCAATGAGGATCCGCTTGTTCTGTGATTTCGCTTGCTCAATTAAGTCCTGAACCTGCGTCAAAGTCCCCTTGGCGTAATCACTAAAAATCACGGTGTCGACCGCATCAAGCTGCGCCTTTACAAACCCACTAAAAATGTCATCGGCATAAGGCGCCATCGTAGATTCAAAATCCATGCGCAACAGCTGTTGATTACGACTCATGACACGCAACTTAACGATGGTTTCTGGGGCTGATGGGCAGACCGCCCACGTTACTCCTGCAGCCTCAATCACTTTACGGAGCAGGCCTGCTGCCTCATCGTCACCGCATAGGCCGCTCAGCGTCGCTTGACCACCCAATGCGGCGATATTAACGGCAACATTGCCCGCCCCACCCGCTCGACAGGCATTATCGTTTACCCGTACCACAGGCACTGGCGCTTCCGGGCTTACGCGATCGGTGCCACCGCTCCAAAAACGGTCGAGCATTACATCGCCCACTACCAAGATTGAGCTCGTATCGAACAGAGGACAAAGTGACATAGCGAGACTAACCCTGGCCAACCAACAAACCGCGATTGTAACCCGGGCGGGGCGCCGATTTCGCGTATCGCCGCCCATTCTTCATCAATCGCTTTATAGCCAGCACCGTTTTATTGCTCAGCGAGCGCTGTTAAATATTTCACCACCTCGGGCAGATCAGTGACCGAAGTTACCCCGTCACCCTCTATCTCGCCTTCAGAAGCGACTTGAAACAAATGGCCGATACCCGCACGCCGCCCAGCTTCGATATCTGAGGATTTATCACCTACAAGAGCGCAGGCTTCGACCTCTAGCTGCCAATCGTCCACACCGCGTAACACCATACCCGGCTGGGGTTTACGACAGTCACAGTGTTTTTTGAAGCCCCCTTGGGCCTCCGTCGGATGATGGGGACAATGATAAATCGCGGTGAGCTGGATATCGTGACCTGCCAAGAAATCGATTAATTGCGTACTCAAAGCGGCAAAGTCACCCTCGGTATAAAAGCCACGACCAATACCAGACTGGTTAGTCACTATAATTAGCCGATAGCCCAGCGCCTGCATATCGGCTAACGCCGTGACAACGCCCGGAAGCAATTCGAATTCGGACCATTGTGAGACATAGCCTCGGTCACTATTGATCACACCGTCACGGTCGAGAAAAACCGCTTTTTGGTTTGTCGCCGAAGTCATCGTGCTAAGCCAACTCGAGGCCTTGCTCAATGCCGTCGCACAATAAGTGACCCACAACAATGTGGCACTCTTGGATATGTGCGGTGACCTCTGAGGGCACCACCAAGGCAAGATCCGCTAGTGACTTCAAAACACCCCCAGATTTACCCGTCAACGCCAGCGTATGCATGCCGAGAGTTGTCGCGGTTTGAGTTGCCTCATTCACACTCGCTGAGTTACCGGACGTGGAAATACTAAGCAGCACATCACCGGCACGACCCAAGCCCTCTACTTGACGCGAGAACACCGCGTCATAGCCGTAGTCGTTAGCGATCGCTGTCAGGGCAGATGAATCTGTAGTCAACGCTACGGCTGGCAGTGCACGGCGATCGTCCACAAAACGTCCTATGAGCTCTGCAGCGATGTGCTGGGCGTCGGCGGCGGACCCCCCGTTCCCACAGATCAGGATTTTACTGCCCTCGCGCAAACGCTGGGTACAGAGCTGAATCATGGCCGTCATCGTGTCCAGCTCAGCTGATAATGCCGCAATGACAGCCGTGTGCTCGGTAAGGTAGTTTTTTATTCTCTGGCTCAATATCACCTCAACTTCAGTTTTTCAGTGCTGTAAGGGCAAGGGTAACATCGATAGAAATTGCTGATGCTTTAGCACTGATCCTCATCATACCAGTGAGACCTTGTGGATGCAGAGGCACAGGGGCCACTCTTTCAAGACGGCAGCGCCCTTGTCTGACCGCTGCCAGAGCCAAGAGACTGCTGACTATCGCCGGCGCAACGGCGCTAGGAGAACCGCCCCCGTGGCATGGGGCGATGAACATCGCTGATGCCCGTACAGTGGTGCCTCAGCAAAACGATCTAAATCACGCCGGCTCAGTTACTGGTACTTGAGACGACGATAATCCCCGATTTCATCACGAAATCTGGCGTTTCGAGACTGCTAACATCAGAGAAGGGATCTTGACGTACCGCTACTAAGTCAGCAAAAAAATTCGGCGCTATCTGTCCTAGCTCATCTTCCACCCGTAGCAGCATTGCCGCATTGATTGTTGCTGCACGTAACGCTTCCATCACAGGCATGCCTACTTCGACCATGAAGCCAAATTCACGCCCATTCTTACCGTGAGGCGACACACCTGCATCAGTCCCAAAAGCAATCGGTACGCCTTGGCGCCAGGCTTCTGCAAATGTACTCTGAATCTGAGGGCCCACTGCAGCAGCCTTAGGCCGGACAACTGCAGGTAGCTTGCCCTCTTGCTCTGATAGCTCGGCCACCCATTTACCCGCAGATATGGTGGGCACGTACCACGTTTTATGGGCTTTCATCAGATCAATAGCTTCGGCATCCATATACGTCCCGTGTTCTACCGAATGCACCCCCGCCCTAATCGCACGCTTCATGCCTTCAGCGCCATGAGCGTGAACCGCAACAACAAAGTCGTAATCACTAGCCGCCGCAATAACGGCTTCCAACTCTTCGCTGGTGAACTGCGGGTTGTCGCCACTTTTAGCGAGTGACAATACCCCTCCGGTAACCGTTAACTTAACGACATCACTGCCGTCTTTATAACGCTGTCGCACCGCTTTATAGGCATCAGAAGGGCCGTTGATAACGCCCTCCTTTGGCCCAGGGTCCCCTCGCAAGTCTTCACGCAAGCCATTGGTGGGGTCGGCGTGACCACCAGTGGTTGCAATAGACTTTCCCGCGGCAAATATCCGTGGCCCCACTACAATGCCCGCATTGATGGCGTCTCTCAGAGCGAAAAGTGCGTCTTTATCATTGGCCCCCAGGTCACGTACTGTCGTGAATCCAGCCTCGAGGGTTCGACGGGCATAGACTGTCGAGCGCAAAGCAATATCCGCTGAGTTCATGTAGAAGCCCTCTGAATAGCTGCCAGGCGGATTTAATTCCTGCCCCAAATGCACATGCATATCCATGAAACCCGGCATCACTGTGGCATCTCTAAGGTCGATAACCTCAACATTTTCGTCAGTCGAGTAGCCTGGTGTCACAGCGACAATTCGATCGCCCTCAATTTGAATGGTTTGCTCCGTAAGGACACGGCCGTTCGCAACATCGACTAGCCGCCCGGCATGAATCATTGTGCTGGCATGTGCCCCGGCACTACACAACACGACAACCAGCAACCACAGGTGACGGAGACCAATGGGGTTTATCCCACGTTGCAGTACGCTACGGACGCTCTTGGTGTCCATCTGCTACTGCCCCACCGCTGCGGGCGGCGCTTTATTTATGGGTTGGGTCAATGCTTCTGGAGCTTGTTCGAACCCAATGATGGCCGAATAGCCCGAGCTCTCTTCACGATGCACGACACCTGCAGTGGCATTAATTTTCGTGCCACGCACACAGCTAATAGGCCCTTCCATACCTTCAACGGTCAGCATCAGCTCACCCTTGGTAACATAAACAACGGCATCAAAATCGTGCCAGTGAAAATCATTAGACTCTGCAGGTATGTCGAGTGTCACCGCATGCCAGTTTTTCGCTTCGATTTGCGCGAAGGCTTCTGCCTCATCAGAAAAAGATTCAACGTTGTTCATCGCTATCTCCAAGTTGTCTACGTCATGCTACGCAATCACGTATCGCAGCAACAACAATACCAAGGGTAATTCTCGTCTTTGAAATATTACAACACCCTGCAGCGACGCGAAAACCCAACGCTCAAACCCTTCTCATAGGAATGGGGTTTTTATGCCAAAGCGCTCCGCAAAGAGTCTTCGAGTTGAGCCTGAATATTTTGAACGATCGACTCATCCTCTAAGTAGGGATTCATCACCACCATTCGCACCACCGTGAGGTAATCGGTATCGAGTGATCCACCCCAGCGGGCAACGGTACCAGCGACTAACTGCCCGTAGTTTTCGACGGTCAAGCCGGTGCGGGTTGCCGATAATTCTGTACTTGCACGAAAGTGCGCAATCACAGCTTCCGTTTTCCGATTGGCCTCGCTAACAGCGTCCCCTGCTGCGGCAATCGCAAAACACATAACGTTTGTGTCGCTCGAGTCCAGCATGCGAATGTCAGAGGAAACTTTGGAAATCGCTTCGTAAAGCATGCGAGTGATCGATAAACTTTTATTCAAAAACCGACCATGTCCCTGATTATTCAGCGGCATGATCTTTGCGCTCAGCCATACCGCACTGGGCCCTGTGGCTGCTCTTGAGCCTTCTAAGGTCGTAGACCAACTGGGAAACTTTGCGTCAGCAATCTCTTCAAGGTAGGGCGCGTGAATATTGGAAACAAGGTACGCATTGGGGTCGGGGACTAAAAAGGCGCCACAGGCATAGGGCACAAATCCCAGCTTATGGGGATCTAAGGTCAAAGAACTAGCCCTAGGAAAAGCCTGCAAGGCCGCCTCACTCTCGGCCGATAGTGAACTCCCCTCTCCTTTTAAAAGGCTGCAAAAATATCCGCCATAAGCGGCGTCAATGTGATGCCAAATATGAAGGCCACGATGTTCACAAAGATCCTCAAGCAGATCAGCCACTTTATTCACCGGATCAATCATGCCGAGCTCAGTTGTTCCTGCAACCGAAACTACCATCATGACTGGACGCCCTGCTTTTTCTGCTCGATCAATCTGCGCCTTCAGCGCCAGGGGAGAGAGCCTGCCTTTTTCATCAAGATCACAAGACCAAACAGCCTCACGACCTAAACCAAAAATGTTGGCCGCCTTGGGCCAGGAATAATGCTTGTTGCCCGGCACCAACAACACCGGCTCTGGCCATTCTTCTTCAAAGTGTTCCCGCGCGAATCGAGACATTGCAAGAGCGCCCATAACGACACTGCTGAAAGGCAAGAGGTCAGGCTCAGAGAGGCCATGACATTTCATCTGCTCGTGGTAAACAGACCAACCACAATGCGCCCAATCAAACAGCGGAGCATCGCTGTGCCCATTAACTTTTAGCCAAACACCTAAAGCTAACCAGTGATCTAGCCGGTAGCGCGCGCGCCATACGGCCTCAAAGTTCGCTAGGGTTCCCCCGGAAGTAAAATGCCCTCTCGCCGGTTTTGGATCGAGCCCCACCATGTTTGCCAGCAGGTTTATGGCTTCAGTCTCAAGGGCAGAACCGACGACCGCGGCTTCTCTTGACGCAAGATTCGCGTTTTCAAACAGCATCGCCATATGGCCCAAAAGAGCCGGGATTGATACGTCTGACACCATGTGCCCTAAGTATCGCGGGCTAAACGTCGGAATTTCCTCCCGTAATAAATCCAACAACTCCTCTAAGGCGGATAAAACCGTCGCCTGATCGCCATGATGAGTAGTGGTAGATAACGGGTGCCATTCGGAATCAGCGGCAAACCGTTGCGATCTGCGTTGCATTGTCACCGACAATAAGTGATCCCAGAGCGATGAAAAAACCTGGCCTTGCTCACCTTTGGGCCCTATAAAGAGTGTCGATTTACTGCCGGTCGTCATGGCAATCCATGCCTTATTTCTTGATGGGAGAGCCCAAACCATACCACTTATGAATGCTCGGTAGGATGCGCAATAAAAGTGCATTTACCGTTGTCTAATATGTTGACTCCAGCGAGAGAATCATCGCAAGACTGGTCGACTTCAACCTCAGTGTCTTACAGCGCAGCCTGCGAAACCCTAGCTCATGATTAGCAGTTAGATGCCAGCGCTCAGACAGTAAAAACGTTGTCTGCGTCAGGCTATCAAAACGCGACTCTTTCTAAATTGAAGGCTTTCAACCTGAACTTTTTAGGCGTACGTTTGAGCACCTAATAAACTCTAACGAAAGGATTTATTCATGAAGTCAACCACTGTAGCTCGCGCCACCGCATTCGCATTCGCTGTGCTTTTGCAGGCTTCCACAGCTTCTGCCGCTGATGCAGCCGGCGAACTGATGGCCGCTTTAAAAACCTGCAAAGCTGATGCCAGCGTAATAAAAGCCGCTGAGGCTATGATCAAAAAAAATAAAGGCATGCCCTCGGATGACGCCGTGGACGACTTTATTGACGACTTAGATAGCGACAAGCTGATCGATTGCATTGATGACAATCTCGACTGAGTAAAAACACTCGAATTGGCTGCGCTATTGGGCGCAGCTTAACCGAGCATGATATCGCTAGACCCCAAGCGCGCGTGACCGAATCAGCAAACGCGCAAGGGGGCTTTGCGCCACACTGATGCGCTGCGCAGCCGTTTCAACCGCCTCTAACTTTAATGAAATTTAAGCAACCGGGCTTTGAATATGGATTCCTCGAGCTCGTCAACAAACAGCGACTCAAGCGCAACACACCCGCATTTATGCAGCGTAAAACGGCGTACCCGCGACGGTTATGCTCGACTGTAGAGTACAATACGGCAACTGCCCCACTAGCGTGCTCGAGAGCACTTAGCTATTGCCTTGAAAAAGGATTGTTTGTTTCATGAATGTACTTTTAGCGGGGGGTACCGGTCTTGTAGGTCGGGCCTTTATCACACAAGCCAACGAGCACAACATTAGCCTAACGACGGTGGGCCGCCGCGTGACCGGTAGCGCGCCGAATGAGTTGGTTGTTGATTTTGCTGCCCTACCCGCTTTGCCTCCAGCAGAAACCGCCGTGTGCACACTGGGCACGACCATCGCTGATGCGGGTTCCAAGACGGCTTTCAAGGCCATTGATTTCGATGCCGTGCTGGCCTTTGCCAATGCAGCAAAGCAAGCAGGGGTGGAGCATTTTCTGATCGTCACGGCAATCGGAGCCGATGCCGACGCCAGTGCTTTTTATGCACGAATCAAAGGTGCGGTGGAAATCGAGCTGGCTAACTTGGGGTTCGCACGACTGGATATTTTACAGCCCGGCCTCTTATTGGGTGAACGCGAAGTTCGACGACCCGTAGAGCATCTGTTACAGCGGTTAGCGCCGGCAATAGCGCTACTGACCCGAGGGCCCTGGGATCGATACGCCAGCATTTCAGCAGAGCAACTTGCTCGAGCGTTGCTAGCCCTCTGCCACGAAAAATCTCCCGGCGTCTTTTATCATCGAAGTCCGGAACTGCAGCATCTGGGCGATAAAAACTTTTAGACGAGTGCGCCAAAATCGTTCAACGGCGCATGTTGTTACGCCTGCCCGCGTCGTAGCAAACACAGAACTCATCCAAGCCAGCACCGTGCCATCAGAGATTTTTTGTGGATCAGACTATCGCAGTGCACAACTCCTAGAACCCTAGCAGCTGGAGAAAGCAATTTTCAAACAGTGGCGCGCCAGTTGAGTATTCAGACGCTCTACAAGGCATAATGAGACAGCGAGTCCACCATCTATTCCTCTCCTAACTGGAGTTTCAATATGCAGCGCAACACCCTGCAATCCATAATGCGCAAACTTTGTCTAGCAATAGGTCTATGGTTAACCTTCGGTGCCAATGTCAGCGGCGCTGAAATTGAAGCTCCTCAGGTATTTCTTCGAGGCATTGACTACACCATCACCGTCACAGGGGACGACGCTCAAACTGCGGTGCTCACTACTGAGGCCAATACCTATTACCCACAGCCCGATGGTGACGGCTGGGCCTTCCGGAATGTGCGGTCTGGCGATGGCGACGTTTTAGAACTTACGCTGCATAGCGACATGCAAATAACCAGCGCGGTGGTACCCGTCATTGCTGCTTGGATCTCCGTGCTGCCCCCGGTATTAGCAATAGTAATAGCGCTTCTGATTCGCAGCGTACTGCCCGCCCTCATGCTGGGACTTTGGTTGGGGGCCTGGGCGTTGCAAGGCATGTCACTTAAAGGCTTGTTCCTTGGACTCTTCACTAGTTTTGAAGTTTACGTTGCCAATGCCGTCGTCAATCGTGACCACGTTACCATTATGCTTTTTACCTTCATGATCGCTGGCATGGTGGGCATCGTGTCTCGCAATGGCGGGATGCGTGGAATTGTCGAATTAATCATTAAAGGCGCAAGCAGTGCCAAAAGAGGCCAACTAGCAGTCTGGTCGCTGGGACTGGTTATTTTCTTCGATGATTACTCCAACACCCTAGTTGTCGGCAACTCGAGTCGCTCTATCACCGATCGTCTTCGGATATCTCGGGAAAAACTCGCCTATATCGTGGACTCAACCGCAGCACCTATTGCAACGATCGCTTTGGTCACCACGTGGATTGGGTATCAGGTTAGTCTTATCGGCGACGCCATCGCAAAAATCGACGGTCTCACCATGAGCGCCTACAGCCTTTTCTTAAACTCTATCCTCTATAGCTTTTATCCGTTTATGGCTATGTTTTTGGTCGTGCTTATCATAACCACCGGGCGGGAATTTGGCCCTATGTTAAAAGCTGAGCGTCGCGCTCGATCAACTGGGGTTACTGCGCCGCCCGTCAAATCAACGGTGGGGGCAGACGACGAAGCCGCCTTGGCTATGAAACCGGGTTTACCACCGAGGGCCATTAACGCCCTACTGCCAGTGGCTGTTATGGCAGGCAGCATTCTCGCTGGTCTCTACATAACCGGTGAAGGCGATACCGTAAGCGATATCGTGGGAACCGCAGATTCCTACAGAGCCCTGATGTGGGCATCATTGTTATCGGCTTTTACCGCAGTGGTTATGAGCAGCGTGCAGCGGCTGCTGTCCCTTGAAGAAATTGTCGACGCCTGGATTTCTGGCGCCCGATTTACTTTCGTCGCAATGATCATTTTAGTCCTCGCTTGGTCCATGTCAGAAATCAGCAGCGAACTTCATACTGCCGACTTTTTAATTGCCAGCCTTGGGGATAATTTGCCCGTCACAATGCTGCCTGCCACGGTTTTTGTGCTGGCCGCCTTTACAGCGTTTTCGACAGGCAGCAGCTGGGGCGCAATGGGTATTTTACTGCCGCTTGTGATGCCCCTAGCCTGGGCTGTCATGAGCGCCAATGGACAAGCTGATCCGGAGCATTACTACCTACTCTACTCATCAGTGTCTGGCGTTCTGGCAGGAGCCGTTTGGGGGGACCACTGCTCACCCATTTCGGACACAACCGTAATGTCCTCGCTGTCAGCGGGGTGCGATCATATCGAGCACGTGCGCACTCAACTACCCTATGCGCTGCTAGCGGGCGGAGCGGCTTTGCTCGTGGGCACCGTACCTACCAGCTTTGGGGTGCCCTGGTGGGTCGGAATGCTCGCTGCGGCGGGAGTAACTGCGATTAGCCTGCGTGTTTTGGGGGAAAAGGTAGAAAACTATCACGCTGATTAGTGGCGGTTTTCTGGAGCGTTAAATCTACCCAGAGACCAACGCTTAAGCCGCACTAAAATTTTAGGTCTCAAGGCGCTCAGGCATCACGCGCACACGAATACCGAAGTACGAACAGAGGCAAAAGACCGGGGCTGAGGGCGATACTACAACCTGGTGGGAGGACCATGGGCATAAGGCACTAGGTTTGATCCAGGTCACCGGTCGATGGACCGTCCCACGAACCCTGCGTAAAGGCTCCTCTAGGGCACGCAAAATTATAATGTTGTTTATAATTAAGGGCTCTTATACTCCGACCTTAAAGCTGTAATGGCACAAGTAGGCACCGTTATTACTATGAACACTTGGACCTTCAAATCTGCAAAGGGCGCGCGCTGGCATACCGGCGCCCTACTCTATGCGTTAACGGCTTATGTCGCCGGCTGGTGGTTATTATTTGAGGGCGGCGGGATCGGGTTTTTACCCGGGGTATTGCTGCTGGGCCACGGCATGATTATCGCCGCTTACTTCATTCATGAGTGCGCGCACAATACGGTTTTCACCACCAATAAACACAATGGACAGCTGGCCAATATCTTAGGTTGGATTTGTGGGTCCTGTTACGGCACCTTCAAAGATATTCGAACAAAGCACCTAAGACACCACGTCGAAAACGACGATGTGATGTGGTTCGATTACGAAGATTTTTTTCGACGACACCCTCGGGTTTATAAGCTCACCACCTTTTTAGAGTGGCTCTATATTCCTGCTCATGACATTCTTATGCACAGCATTATGGTGTTTACCGCGTTTATCATTCCAGAGCGGCGCAACCAACTTTCGCGCAATGTCACGGTCATTTTTATCCGTGGCGCGCTGTTAGCCGCGGTGGCCACTCTCAACCCCTTTGCGCTCTTAGGCTACATGATTGCCTATATGATCATGATTATTGTGTTGCGGTTTGTAGACGGACTCGAACACGACTACCCCTACAACACCAACCTGTTCGGCGGCCCCATTTCAGAGCACAAGGGTGACCTCGTTTGGGAGCAGGCGCACACCTTTAGCCCCATCTTGTCCTGGCGCTACGAATCTGTGAACTGGCTGATATTGAACTTTGGCTATCACAACGCTCACCACGCTAAACCCACCGCACCTTGGTATGAGCTGCCCACACTCCATCGCGAGTTGTTTGGCGAGGATCCACAAACCGTTATCCGGCTCTGGCCACAGCTTGTGATGTACCACCGATACCGCACCTACCGAATTTTTCACGATGCGCCGGGCATTCGTTCGGTAAGCGGGCCCGCTTTCCTCAAAGCAGCCCAATCAGCGCAGCTAACGGGTGGCAATGCGGCCTCCTTTTTAACGGCGTTTTAAACCGTGCCTCAGCAGCTTGAAATTTACCAATCACTCTGGGCAATGGAGCAACGGATTCCAGGTCAAGCGGAGCTCCCAACTAACACCCACCTGAAGACAATTGCAGATGCCGGTTATCACGGCGCCTGTGTCGACCCTAACGTCGCCGAAATTCCCGAAAGTTTGGCGCTAGCGCCCTATTTTGAAGACCTTGGGCTCAAATGCATGGTTAACGCCTTCCCCCACAGTGAAGACAGCCTAGAACCCCTTCTCGACATGGCCGCTACCCTCAAGGCCACACAGGTCAATATAATAGCTCAGGTCATGCCGCGCTCTCCCGAAGCTGCCGTGCCCATTGTCGAGGGGTGGCTGGACTTAGCAAAGCAATACCCGTTTCCAGTGCTCATGGAGACTCACCGGAACAGCACATTGAATGATTTGTTCTATACCCTGGACGTTCTCGAAAAAGTCCCTCAGTTGCGTTTGTGCGCTGACCTATCGCATTTCGTTGTTGACCGCGAGTTATCACTGCCTTTAAGCGCCGTTGATGCGCAATATTTTGATGACATTATCCAGCGTTCAGACTCTTTTCAGGGCAGAATCTCCAGTAACCAGCAAGTTCAAATTGCGATCGAATTCGAGCAGCATGCCCCTTGGGTCGCGCAATATTTAAAGTGGTGGGAAGACGGTTTCCGCGCTTGGTCTGAACGCAGTGACTCCAATGACACGATGCGATTTCTTGTTGAGCTGGGCCCACCACCCTATGCCATTACCAACGAGCACCAGCGCGAGCTGTCTGACCGATGGTCTGAGGGTTTGCTGATAAGGCAGTGGGTTCAATCCTTATGGCAAAAAGCCATCTCGAAGTAGCGCTCGAGTCATCTCTCAAGCCCTGGGCACCTGTGACCGACTCGAGACCGGGCGCCTCTGCCTAGCACTGCTGGCGCAAGGGAGCATCGGCAGTGCCGTAGGGGGTTACAAGCAGCTTGATCCGCTGTTATCCCACAGCCATCGCTAGCATTTAATACGCGTCATACCGGGATCGAACAGAGGACGCAAAGAGGCATCTGCTGCATACAACGTTCCCGCAATATCGATCTCCCAGCGGTCCTCAAGAACGTGCTGGGGTGTTATAGGCGAGGCGGATTCA
This sequence comes from Luminiphilus sp. nBUS_16, assembly GCF_051201645.1. Classification (GTDB taxonomy): domain Bacteria; phylum Pseudomonadota; class Gammaproteobacteria; order Pseudomonadales; family Halieaceae; genus Luminiphilus. The sequence goes on from NZ_CP179205.1 coordinate 1,895,572, forward strand.
ATAAACCCCAGACCGACAGCGGCCCCAAGACTAAACCCATAAGCCCCGGCCCGCATATAACCCGCCACCTCACCATTGCGATAGATCGTTTCTGCATGATGCAGTAAGGGCTCTGGATTTCTCAGTTTAAATTGCAGCAGCCGCCGGGTCGGCGTGCCCGCCAACTTCAGCGCTGCGAGGGCATCTCGCCCAATAAATCCGTCGGCTTTATCAAGCTTTACAGCAAAGCCCAAACCGGCCTCCAAGGGAGTGTCCATGTTATCGATATCATGACCGTAATCACGATAGCCTTTTTCCAACCTTAGGCTATTGAGCGCCTGCAAGCCCGCATGCCGCAGGCCGTGATGACGCCCCTCATCTACAATTCGGTCATAAACCTGCACCGCATGCTCAGTCGGTATGTAAAGCTCCCACCCCAGCTCACCGACATAAGTGACGCGTATGGCCCAAACAAGGGCGTACCCGATATCAATCTGATGTGCGTGTAAATACGGAAAAGCTTGGTCACTGACATCGGTTGTCGTCATTGCCGAAAGAAGGGCTCGTGCCTTTGGACCGTGAATGTTTATTTGTGCATACGACGAGGTCACATCCGTGACAAACACGTGCTGTTCGTCAGAAATGTTTCGCTGTAACCACATACCAACGTGGCCGTGAGCTGTATCTGAGCAAATCACCATAAAGCGATCAGCTGTCAGGCGGGTTACCGTGAGATCAGCCTCAATCCCCCCTGACCTATTAGTCCATTGGGTATACACAATACGCCCCGGAGGCACGGCAATGTCATTGCAGCACAACCGGTTTAAAGCGCGCTCTGCATCGCGACCCTGAACGAGAAATTTGCCCATAAAGGACATATCCATTAGAGCCACAGTTTCACGGCAAGCGCGATGCTCAGCTTCATGATAAGAAAACCAATTCTGGCGACCCCAGCTATAGCGCTCAACCTCTGCGGCTTGATCATTGGGGGCATACCAATCCGCGATCTCCCAGGAAGAGCTCTCAATGAAATGCGCTCCAGCCTGCTGCAATCGCTCGTGCAATACGGAACGCTTAACGCCTCTCGCGGTTGTCATGCCCAAATTGGGATAATGGGGTTCGTACATCTTACCCAGCACTTCAACGAGTCGGTCACCGAGATACTGTTGATTTGCCTGGCAAGGATGAAAGCGGTTGACGTTGATTCCCGTGACGTCGACATCGGGTTGTCCATTCACTATCCAGTGGGCCAAAATGCGGCCAACGCCACCACCCGAGAGTATCCCCAGAGAATTCATCCCGCAGGCGACAAAATAATTGGCCAACTCTGGAGCCTCACCAACTAGAGGTGCAAGGTCTGGGGTGAAACTTTCAGGACCGCAAAAAAACTTGCGAATACCCAAATCTTTAGCATCGGGTACACGCTGATAAGCGCGCTCCAAAAACGGAATCATGCGCTCCCAATCGGGCTCTATCTCCCCAAAAGAAAATTCATCAGGAATACGCTCTAAATTCCATGGCGCTGCCTGCGGTTCAAACAAACCAATCATCATGCCGCCCACCTCCTCACGAAAGTAAGCGTAGCGATCGGGGTCCTCCAGCACCGGAGTCTTTGGCGTCATGGCCGGCATATTCTCAGTGATGAGGTAATAATGCTCTGCCGCCTGCACAGGCAGACTCACCCCTGCCAATTTACCAAACTGCCGTGCCCACATGCCGGCACAGTTCACGACATACTGGGTTTCTACGGTACCGTGATCAGTGACAACAGCGGTAACCTTGCCTTCAGTCTGCAGCACGTCGGTCACACAAACGCCTTCGATAAGGCTTCCGCCCCTCTGCCGAAAACCCTTGGCCAAGGACATGGTCACATCCACTGGGTTCGCACGACCGTCTTCTGCCGTGTAAAACGCGCCGATAACGTCATCCCAGCGCGCATTTGGCCAATGGCCCTGCGCCTCCTCTAGGCTGATCTCATTACAGTCAATGCCGAAATTACGCATAAACGCAGCACTACGGCGCATCTCTTCCAGCCGCTCGGTGTCACAGGCAACCTGCAGGTAACCTATCGATTTAAAGCCCGTAGAGAGCCCGGTCTCTTGCTCTAATGTTGCGTAGAGGTTACGGCTATAAGTAAAAATATCGGCGCTGGTTTCGTCGTTTAGAAGTCCTGACACGATAAGACCCGCCGCATGCCACGTTGTACCGCTAGTCAGCTGTGCCTTTTCGAGGAGCAGTACATCAGACCAGCCCAGCTTAGTAAGGTGGTAAGCAACGCTACAACCGATAACGCCGCCACCGACCACCACGACTTTTGCCTTTGAGGGTAAATTTTGTGACATGGCTATTTTCCGTAGCAGCAGAAATCATGGCGCCCTTTGAGCGGCTTACATCGATGACATATTCGAAGCAATATAGGCAACGTTAGGATTTTCTCTAAGCAAGCACACGCCTTATGATTTCGAGTGCCTCATATACCTCGCCTTCGGTGTTGTAATGCGCAAGGCCCAGGCGCAAAACCCCCTCAACCGGATCTAGCCCTAAGGCTTTGCCCACCTCCACTGCATAATTATCGCCCCAGTGGCAATATAATCCTTGAGAAGATAGCGCTTTAGCAATGTCGCTGGGGACGTGTTGATCGTGGACAAACGAAAAAGTCGCGACGCGACGCGCCACGGATTTTGACCCTTGAAGCCGCAGGCCGGGTATCGACAGCAAACCCTCCAGCAACAGTGTGGACAAGTGATCCTCGTACTCACCCATAGCACTATAGGCCACTGAAAACAGTTCCCGGCGACTACCCGTCACCCCCATGAGCCCAGCGAGCCACTGAAAATATTCAAGCGTCCCCAGCAAGCCCGCAATGAGCTCAAATGCGGGAGTTCCAACACTAAAGCGATAGGGAAGCTCTTCACTGGCACAGCGCAATTTATACGCATGAAGCGACTCCAATAAGTCACGGCGACCATAAACGACCCCTAAATGCGGCCCAAAATACTTGTAAGGTGAGCACGCTAAGAAATCGACGTCTAAATCTTTGACATCAATAAGGCGGTGAGAGGCGAACTGCACCGCATCAACATAAACCAGTGCACCAGACTCATGGGCAAGACGAGCCAGAGCCTTCACGTCGTTGACTCCTCCTGTCATGTTACTCGCGTAATTAAGCGCCAGAAGTTTCGTGCGTTCGTTAAGCAAAGGAATAAGCGCTTCGGGCTCAACGCACCAGGTATCTCGATCAAAGTCGAGCCAGCGAACGGTCAGGCCATTATCCTCTGCCATTTGCAACCAAGGGGTCACGTTGCCCTCGTGTTCCATGCGAGAAATGATAATTTCATCACCGGGGACAAATCGGTGTGCCAAGCTGCGCGACAACTGGTAGGTCAGTGTTGTCATATTGGCTCCGATGATCACCTCACCGGGGTCTGAAGTTCCTAAAAAGTCAGCCAGCGCTGCGGTCGTTTCAGCAAACATTGCGTCAACTTCAACAGAGGTGGCATTGAACACGCCGGTATTACTGTTATAGCGCTGGAAGTAATCGGTAATTCGATCGATGGTATGCAGGGGCACTTGGGTGCCTGCTGCGTTGTCGAAATAAATTCGCCGCTGGCCATCATCGGTCGTCGAAAGCGAAGGGAAGTTAGCTCGGACTTGCTCGATAGGGAATGTCATTATTTTCCTCGTTAAAAACAGAAAGACTTAGCAACGCTGCAAAAAACATCGTATCCAAATCGTTATTTGTATTGATCAAAAAAATCCATAATCAAGGGCCACGACCAGTTCAAGCCATAAACATGCCCCATGTCGCTGCGACAATCTAGGACAGGGGGCCACATACTGCCACCTGCGCACCCGCTCCAGGCTCGGCACTCAACATTGGCAACTCCAACATCAATCAATCCCGGGGGCTTAGAGACGTCACAATTGCTGGCTTCCGCCCAAACCTTGGTAATTGCTGAAGCTCCCGTGTAGTAAAAAACGTCGCCGTCAGTCGTGGTCGTAAATCCGAGATCTGACCATTCCCCTGGCGGCACTGTACGGTCCTGCTTTCCAGTAATCAGCAAGGCTGGCATACCTCCCGATTTAACCGGTGGATCTAGGTACCCTCGATGGGGCAGACCAATAAGTGGCGCAATCGCTCTGAACTTCTGAGCGCTCAACGCCGTTCGGCCAAGATCCCAGGTAAACATACCGCCGTTTGAGCCACCCACAGCAAACACTCGATCTGAATCGATGCACAAATTTTCCGCCGCAGCCTCCACAAGCGCTGCCGCATAGTCAATATCGTTATCGGTGCATTGCGTCCAAGAGCAGCCGTTTTGAGCCACATCAGCACAAGAACCATAACCGTAGTTAGCCGTTCGGGCGTCATCACAGATCGCGTCAGTATCACCGCTTACCGCCATATTTAAACCATCACCATCGAGACCGGTCGTTGATCCAGAAAAGCTCCACGAGGCAGGCGAGCGGCCGGTTTCCTCTGGCCCCAGGCCAACGGGTGCAACTAAGACGTACCCTCGGGCTTCGAGTTCAGCACTGACCACTCCCTTGTCGAGAAACTCACCGTCCCCACCACCCCATCCATGAAAGGCGACAATTAATGGCGCCGCTTCAGTCGCATCATAAGCCTCCGGAACAAAAACTCGAAAATCACGGCTCAAACCATTCCGCTCGAGAGAATAAACTCCAGAAATCCAATTGGAATCGCCGCAAAGATCTCCCGCGCCGGCATCTACTCGCTTAACGCTAGAACGTTGTTGAATGACATCATTTAACGCGGAAAAATGGGCTTCCGGGTTACCACTCGAGGCGGCCTGCACCCCAGCACTTACAGCGATAACCGTTGACGAGAGCAGAACGAGTAAAAGGCGCGAATCTAACTTTGATACAAACACGTGGCGGCATCCCGTCTTAAAAAATGTTCGAGCGACAAGATACCCGAGTCGTTATTACAGTCACAACCATCACTTCACTGCTCTACCTAAAAAAAGGTCTTAAACAGATCGGCTACCCCTATGAAACCGCGGCGTTTATCGACGATGCAACCGCGTCTGTAAGCTAACCAATGAAATGCCAGGCCAGAGCCAACTGTCCTCATTGCTTAAGCACAAGGGCGCTAATCTGGAGAAGTAGCTCACAGTCGGCGCATAAATAGACTGTGGTCCCTAGAAAAAGTTGAGTACTGACCAAAATTGCGTATCTTGGGGAGGTGCCTGTTGATGGCCATTTTATTTCCTAGGGGGAATCATGAAAAAAATAACTGTATTAGTGATTGCGTTAATTATGACCGCATGCGGAGGAAAGCCGTCGGAGCCTGAAGCGACGGCCGTCGAAGCCGTTGAAGAAGTTGTTGTCGAAGTTGTTCAGGAGACCTCGTCAGTTCCAGCTATGGTCGAATTTGTGTGGCACAGTAAAGCCGAGGGATTCAGTGATGACGCACTGTGGTCACATACTGAATACTGGGCCAACGTTGCGGCTGAAGCCGGTTGGGATCTCCGATTAGCAGCGGTCCACACGCCCCGTGTCGCCAATGAAAACTTTGATTTTCTTTGGGTCATGGTTTGGCCAACTGTCGAAGCCCGTGACAACGCGTGGACTGATTGGGCCGAAAATCATGAAGCCGCCTGGCTCGAGCTTACCAGTGAAACCTTCACTTACTCGGATGATAATGCTTACGGCTTTGCCCCAACCTCCGGACGTCCAGCCACGACAATGAACACCAGTGGGACGGGTATTGTGGAATACATTTTCTGCTCTTACCGAGAGGGTCAGGGCGAAGCCCAACGCATGGCTTTTGAAAGCATGCACAGCGATTTCGTAGATGCCTATGAGGCCGAAATGGGTGCAGGCAGTTACTGGTGGGCGATCATGAATCCACTATTTGAACCGGCAGCAGAAAATAACTTTGACTACATGTGGGCTAATTTCTTCGCCTCTGACAATGAGCGCGAAGCCATTTACTCGGCCTACGGTGCCTCTGAGCATTCGAGTCAAGAGCAGGTGGACGCAAGCTGTACCGATCCAGCAAGCTTTGATACGAGGATTATCTTCACAGCTGGCGCATAGCAGACAGCGCAAAAAGCCCCACCGTTGTGTGGGGTTTTTTTATGCCTGTTACGATCAGGGAGCAGCGTCTTATCAGCCGCAGCCACAGGTAGTCTTGTGACTATAATCTGTCGGATGTTTCCTGAGGTCATCGCATAATTTGAGTAGCTAATGCATAACAATAAAAAAGTTAAACTTGATGACGCTTATTCCCTGAAAACGCCTGCGGACAATGTTGCGCTATACCGCAAGTGGGCCGGGACCTACGACACTGAATTCGCAAGAGATCGTGGTTACGAATATCCCCAACAGATAGCGGACATTTACAGCCTTCATTCGAACGCTGATGACACCCCTGTGTTGGATGTAGGTTCAGGAACAGGATTAGTCGCATCAACTATGCGGAAACACCCCAACATCGACTCGCAGCTCGCCATTGACGGGGTCGACATCTCGCCCGAAATGTTAGCAGTCAGCAAACAAAAGCACCTGTATCGCCAGCTATTTGAGGCAGATTTAACCCAGTCGATTGATCTACCTAAAAACCATTACCGTGCTGTCGTGAGTGCAGGCACTTTTACCCATGGTCATGTTGGGCCTGAGGCGCTGACAAAACTCTTGCCTCTGTGTTGCTCAGCTGCACTCTTCGTCATAGGAATTAACGGCACGGCTTTCGATCAGTACCACTTCGGCTCTCACCTCGCAGCCTTGCAAGCAGACAAGCTCATCACACCTATTAAATTTGTGCGAGTTAAGTATTACGCGAATGCCGACGATGACCACGGAGCAGACCAGGGATTCGCCGTTATATTCAGAAAAACCTGATTTTTCTATGTTAGATACACCACCTTTTGTCTGCAGGGCCTCGCTTATCCCATCGCCGATACTTAGATACCCGCGTTATTATTCCAAGTGCATAGCCACAGCCAACAGAACACGTTTGCCAAGGGAATTCATTGCAATCAGTGAAAGCGGCTGAAGCTCAGCTAAGCCTTGGCGATCAATAATTCTTTAAGCAAAAATTTTTGCACTTTCCCCGCCGGGTTTCTGGGTAGCGCATCAACGACATGAAGCTCTCTGGGTTGTTTGTAACGTGCCAACTTCCCTGAAAGAAAGTCAGTCACAGACGCGATAGAAATACCTGTGGACTTATCAACAACCGCTACAGCGACAACTTTCTCACCCCACTTTTCATCGGGGAGACCAACCACAGCGACCTCTTTGACGCCGGGAAGACGCACTAACTCGCCCTCGACCTCAGCCGGATAAACGTTCTCGCCACCCGAAATAATCATGTCTTTCTTTCGATCACAAATAAAAAGATATCCCTCATCATCGAGATAACCAATGTCACCCGTCAGGAACCGACCGTTACTATCAAATGCTTCACGTGTTGCCGCTTCAAGGCCCCAATAACCGGCAGTAACATTGGGGCCTGATACGCAAATTTCACCGCGCTCCATAGCGGGCACTACTGTTCCGCTGGTATCAACAATACAAACATCAGTAAACATCAAGGCTTTTCCCGCGGAGCCTTTTTTCTTTATGGAATCCTTGCTGCTGAGGACGCTGACGTAGGGCGCGGTTTCCGTCAACCCATAGCCCTGACAAAACTGAACTCCTTTTTCTAAATAGGTCTCGATCAGAACCAAAGGAACTGGTGCCGCCCCACAGTTGAAAGCTACGATTGAACTGAAGTCTGTTGCTTTAAATGCGCTTTCATACGTCATCATGTCGAACATAGTGGGCGCACCAAACATTGTGGACACCTGGTATTTTTCAATGTCAGTCAAAACCTGTTTAGCGTCGAATGCCTGATGCAGAATCACATGCACACCACTTACCAGCGATGGGTGCGTCGTTACATTCAACCCCCCGATATGAAACAAAGGCGCACAGGTCAGCGTTGTGCCACGCATGATCTCCTCCGTGAATTTTGCGTTGAGTAAATTCCAAAAGATATTCCCGTGGCTTAACAACGCGCCCTTGGGGCGGCCAGTAGTTCCTGATGTATACATGATCAGCGCAGTATCGGTCTCTGCCACATGCGCTAGCTCTAGGCTTCCTGTACCGACCTCAACTGCCTCGTTGGCCAGAGCGCTGTCTAGAGCTATCCAGTTATCAGATTTAAAACCCACACTGATGAAATGCCTACACGGCAGTTCATCAGTGTATTCATCGATTAGGGGTGCTGAAAACTCATCTGAAACTAAAACCGTTAAGCCCGCGTCATTAGCAATGTAATGTACCTCTTGGGAGGACAGCCGGTAGTTCAGTGGCACGAAGATCGCACCTAGCAAACTACTGGCGTACAGCACCTCGAGAAAACGGGGATGATTTTGCCCCAGATACCCCACTCGATCGCCCGGCTCTATATTCAGTGATTTGAGGAAGCGCGCAACTTTTCGAATGTTTTGCGCCAATTGTTCGAATGTTTGTGTGGCTCCTTCAAACGTGAGGGCTGGATCCATGGGAGTCATTTGGGCCCTGCGCATCACCATGTGCCCCATTCCCACAGAGCTTTCACTATTTCGGTTCATATCGATTCCTAATTAATGTCGCCACAGCAACTGGTATCCGGCCTTGGAAAGCACGGAACAATATAATGTCATCTGTGCATATTTTTTTTTAGATATATTATCACACAGACATATACTGACCGACACGAGTTGAGAAAAAAGTTATCAGGGGCCACCTGTGAGCACTGGGTAATTAACAGGCGCATAGAACGCGACGTAAACCGTTAACACCTTCAATGTCGGGTATGCGCCTTGTTAATCCGCATTACAGCGCCCAACGGTGCGAGGGAAACAGGTTCATGAGCGAGAGGATCGATCAACTAGGATGGGCCACAGCAAGCCCCTTACGAGAAAGAACCTTTAGACTAAAGCAGAAAAAATGTTCGGTGATTTAACTCACTGCCTCAGCAAGCGACTCCAGCAAAAGCCTTAGCTACCAAGACGTCGCAAAGCGCCCTTGGTCAAAAATCGATCGTAGGCATCTGGGATATTGGCCTCTGAGCGGTAGCCGCCAACCACTTCCTTGACCTGCTCGAGTCGGGTCACGCGATTAGTTTGCACATCGTGAGCATGAACTCGCGTCCATGACCAGTAAGGGTGGGCACCATCCATCACCCGAGATTTACCGTCATCATAAAGGGAAAATGCGCCGTCGAAAGAGCGATAGATTTTCCCCTGTCGATCGAAGCTCACCATGCTTATGGGCAGCATCGTACGGGCATCGAAAGCGACACGCTTTTTCCCAACGGGCGCTCTGGGATAACCAGTCGGCTCTGCCTCTACAACCAACACCTCTGGAATAAGCTCTACGGAAGTATTCCAGAAAGTCTCGCCGTGTTGTCCGCCATGGACATGGCCCTCCCAATTAGCAGCGTCAGATTGCCAACCACTATTGATAGCGGCAAGCATCGGGCCTCGGTTCACTAGTCGAAAATTTCCCCACGTCAAAAAAGGATCTCCTGCTGCCCAGGCATCTGACATATAAATGGTGGAACCCGGAATCATCGGTTCAAATCGCTGGTTTGTAGGAAATCGCCTTACCCGCTTAAAGGCAGGTAAATAACCATACAGTTCGGGATAACGATTTTGATCATAGGGCCATATGTTGAGGTAAGAGGTGCCACGCGTGTCGCTGGGCGTTAAAAAGAAGACCGACTGAAATCTCAGCTTGTCTTCATGGCCCTTCATATACGGTTTGGGATCTAACACGGTGCGCCCAGTGGCGTTCATCTCAACCCAGCAAGACTGATACTCATAGGCGACCTTTCCGTTTGGATCGAGGTCGTACTCTTTCACTGCGTACAAGGAGACATCATGACGCCCCCAACTCAGCGTAGCCCCTGCAAAGATTTCAGCTGCTGATTGCGGATCTGGAAATGGATTGCCGCCAATCCAAGGTCTACCCTCATCGGTCACGACATTTCCGTCTTTAGCGAATCGTGCACGACCCTGATTTTTCAGCGTCGCCTCGATATATTCCCAAGGGCTAAGACGGTATAAGTCGGTTGTCGCAGGGACCACGTCAAGCTTTCTTCCCATCTCGGAGACTTGCAGAAACTGGATAGGATCCAGCAATTCCTGAACGTGATGAACATTACTAGCGTCGATGACATCACCTTCTGAAATTTTTCCCTTGGTGTAGCCTGTTAGAGAACTTAGTTCGTCAGGATAGACTCCATCAGTAGAGCCCCGAGCGGCTAATGCCGACCAAAGAGGACATAGGACGCCGGCAGTCAATGTTCCTGAAGCCATTCCTTTCAAGAAATGGCGCCGAGAAAAATTATGATCAAATTTTTTGATGTGCAATCTTTTTTCTCTCAGTCATCGGCAATCGCAATAAATCAAAGTCGAGAGTATTTTCCCATCACGGGGCCACACTGCTTAGTCACACAAGCAATGATTTTAGATCGACCGAAGAATCGGCTAACTTTTCCGCGTTGACCTCAGTGCCATAAAGGCGCTTTCCCACCATAAAAGCTCTGGGAAAGTTAATTGCCTCAACTGCCACAAGCCGATTTTCGTGTAAGTAAAAGTTTGCAAATTCATGCTCCTCGTGGCTTCCCCGACAAACGCTGTGGCTCCCATCAGCCGAAAAACCAACTGCTTGCAGCTTGCTTGAGAATTGATCGCTCCAAAACCATGGAACAGAGCGGTAACGCTTTTCTTCACCCAGCATATTCACGGCTGCAACTTTAGCCTGATCCGTCGCATTAGGCGCAGACTCCAGCCGCAGACGCCGATTTAAATAAAAATTAGGATGATTAGTGCAATCCCCTGCTGCATAAATATTAGCTACCGACGTTCTGCACTGTTCGTCGACTAAGATCCCATTACTGCATTTAACACCCGTGGCTTCAGCGAGCTCGGTATTTGGAATTGCGCCAATTCCCACGAGAATTAGGTCAGCCTCGATCACACCATTGCGACACACAATGCGCTCGGCGCGGCCATCACCCTCTATGCTGAGTATCTCAGCATTGCACCGTACATCTACGCCCTGAGAGCGGTGTAAATTTTCAAAGTAGTGACTCATACCCTCTGTGGTCACACGTTTAAGAAGCCGGTCCGCTGACTCGAGCACCGTTACGTCTAATCCTGCTTTTATAGCCACCGAGGCAAATTCAAGGCCGACATAACCGCCACCGATGAGGCAGACCCGTTTAGCCGTTGCCATAGCACACTTGAGATTTTCAACATCGGCGATGGTCCGAAGGTAATACACCCCCGGCAGCCCAGCACCCGGAATTAGGAGCTGGCGTGGTCGCGCACCGGTAGTAAACAGCAGCCGGTCGAACTTTATTTCAAAATCTTCATTTGTCTGAGCGATGCCTGCCTCGGGATCAATCGTAGCAATGGTAGTTGCCTTCAAAAGCTCAATCTGCTGTTGCTCATAAGTTGTTTCAGGCCTGACCAACAAACTGTCGTAGGCAAGCGCACCTGACAGGTAGCCCTTCGATAGGGGTGGACGTTCGTAGGGAGCATGGGGTTCGCACCCTGCTAACTTAATCTCGCCGTCGTAACCCGAAGCGCGCAATTGTAGCGCTGCAGTACCACCGGCCTGGCCCGCCCCTACAATTAAGACACCCGGCATTTGCCTCCTCCTGAATCAGCGTTACGCATAGAATTCCTCCGCGATTTGGCATCATAATGTCATAATGATATTATCTACAAAAGACATATTTCAATCAATGGTGTCATTCAATTTAGTGCTGCTCTATGCGACCATTGACCAATCCAGTTGGTTTTATAGTTATGCCGAAAATAGAAGCTTCACACCACGCACACGTAAAACCTGTAGACAGAGCCCAAGCCGCTCGCCTACTGCTTGAACTTCTATACCGGGTGCACTACGTCGTCGGTATGAAGGTGCAAGACACTCTTAGAACAAGTGATGGCCTAGATCGCCATCAAACGGCAGTACTTTGGATTATTCGTTCCGAGGGTACCGACGGCAGATCCATTTCCAGAAAGTACGTCGAAAAGCAACTGACGAGCTGGTACGACATCAGCAGTAGCGCTATTTCTAAAGCCATTCGCGGGCTCGCTTCCAAGGACATTGGGTTTCTTTATATTACGGAGAGCCCCAACTCGGGCAGAGAAAAACTGATTGAGCTAACACCAGATGGTGTCTCTTTTATGCAAAAAATGACTCGCAACGGATCAGCAATGTGCGAGTGGTACCTGAACAACATGTCCCAGTGGGAATCAGAAGTTGATGTCTGCCTTTTCATTTACACAAAAATTTCTGCACTGTTTGGAAAAATGATTGATGCCGAGAGGCGCGACGCTGGCGAGCCAGTTGCCTATGCAGCGCCACAAGAATCGGTACTCCATCACCCCCTCACCCATGTCATCACAGACAAAAGCTATTCATGGGAAGACATACCGACTGTCCCACGCGAGTATGTCCCGCTGATGCAGCTCAATATTTTTTTTCCCATCCACTATAAAGCAGGCAATAAGCTCGAGCTGGTGATGCGCAGCGGCACTGGCTTAAGCCGACAGCAAATCATCATTCTTCTATTGATGTTTGGCGAGGGGGAAAACCACTCAAAAATGGCACGCAAGCGAATTGAAGCTGCATTAAGTAGCTGGTTGGAGCTGACGAGTAGTTCAGTCTCCAAGGCGATCCGCTCACTCACCACTCGCGAGGTGGGCTTGTTAACGATTGATGAGAGCCCTGAATCTGGTCGGGAAAAAATCGTTCAACTGACCCCTAAGGGCAGAAAGTTTATTTCTAAACTGGTCGAAAGTGGCGTTAGCTACCTTCAGACATTGGTAGACCAACTGGGCGATGACGAGCTGGATATGGTCGTCCATATTTTCGCAAGAACAAACGCTATATTTGACGGCTACCCCGGGCCTTTCCGCGTCGGCTGAGCTCGCGGTGAAGTCCTCGCGACGGCCACAGTCGCCAATCCTAGAGCGCTTATGGGACTAGGAGACAACCGCTCTGCAGCTTGAGGGTTTGTGTTGTTAGCCACTCCCACATGACTCAAACACGTCACCGCACAGCACCATTGCAGCGCTCAAAAACCCTCCTCTGGCGCCACAGTAACTTTCATACCCTCCATGGCTTCAGTCACGATCAGCTGACAGGAAAGTCGGCTATCTTTCTGGGCGAATTGCAAAAACTCAATGACCTCAGCCTCGTCATCACTAGGAGGAGGAAGGTCGGAGGCCCACGCATCTCCAATAAACAGATGACATGTTGCACAAGAACAAGAACCGCTGCAGGTTGCGTCCACAAGATCATGAGTCCGCAAAGATAGCATCAGTGACTCGCCAACCGCAGCCTCAACCGTGTGCTCCTCGCCCTTTCTATCTGTAACCAATAGTTTCATACCACATGCTTCCAGTTCAGGTGCCGCAGAAACGGCAAAAATTAAAGTATTTCGTAAACGTCGTAGCCCAGCTTACCGCCGCCAAACTTGGTCATCTTACCGACGGCCATTATGTCATTTAACCAGGCAAACTTTTCCGAGCTTGTCTCAAAATTTGGGGCGGAGCGCAGATAAAGATCCTCTCCAGTCAACACTTCACCGGCTGCTGAACGCGCGGCAAGCTCCTCGGTCATTCTGACTACCCCCCCGTAGTAACAGTAAATGGTGTCACCCTCCTCGGTCCTCATGGCAAGGCGAGCATCAATTTTCCAGTTACCATTATCCTGAATCCTTGCCCAATCCCCGCTAGGGCCAATCATGTCACCACGCATTAACGGTCCTTCAAAAGTGCCGCCCGTAACGTTAATCACCACCAGACCAGGAGTCGCTACAACAGGCGGCTCGAAGCTAATATCAATACTCATCAGAAATCGGCTATCTATTCCAGATTCAGACATATTTAAAACTCCAAAAATAACTGATTATTTATGAAAACGAGAATCCACCGAGCCCACTGGCACCTGCTTCACACTGCTCTCGGTACAAAGGAAAGCCCCCAAAAAAGAACACAACGTTTCGAGGTTTACCCTCAATGTTATCGCCCATGTAGTAGTTATCCGACTTTGGAAATAACGTCATGTTGCCAATGTCATTAGTGAACTGAACATATTGAAGCTCTGCATCGGCATCGGGCTCAATCGTGTCGGCATTATGGGTTCGAAGTTCATCAAACAAGCGACAAATAAAGTCTCCTTGATACTCCGCTAGCAAGATTGGATTATAGAAGGGACTGTGTGGGCCGTTGACCCAAAACAAGTTTGGGAACCCATGCGTCATCATACCTAAATAACTTGTCAGCCCCTCTGACCAACGATCCTTGAGAGTACGGTCGTTTCTCCCTCGGACATCAATTCGATCCATAGCCCCGGTCATGACGTCAAATCCCGTAGCGAAAACTACGGCATCTAGTTCGAGCTCTTCACCTCCGACGATAATTCCCGAGGCGGTAAATCGCTCTATCGGTTGCTCGTTCAGATCCACTAAATCTACATTTGCCTGATTGAAAACCTCGAGATAGTTCGTTTCAGGTGATAGTCGGCGCGTTAAGATTTGATAGTCTGGGCAGAGTTTCTCTGCCAAGTCGGGATCATCGACTCTCTCGCGGATTTTTTCTCGAGCAAACTCGGCCAAGGTTTCATTCGACTTTTCGTCTAACAGGCTATCGGTATAAGCGTAATAAGGCGAAAGTCCGCCAGAGGCCCATCGGTTTTCGTACTCCGCCCGTCGCTCTTCAGGGCTGACCTCGAGTGCGGACTGCGATGGCAGCGGCGCTAATTCTGAGTGCACAAGAGTAAAGCCCGCAAAAGAATCGTACTGCAACTGACGCAGCGACTCGTAGTTGGTCTTTATATTGGCAACTTGCTCTGCATTAACAGGGCGATTTTGAAGTGGAATCGTATAGGACGGCGTGCGTTGCAGCACATAAAGCTGATCGGCTTCTTTGGCTACTTCAGAAATCACCTGAATGCCACTAGAACCCGTGCCAATAACAGCCACTCGCTTTCCTGAAAATTCTGGCGCCTCTTGCGGCCAGCGGCTGGTCATAAACTGCTCGCCTCTAAAGGTCTCCAAGCCGTCAAACCGCGGTTCCACCGGCGCTGAAATGAGGCCAGTAGCCATAATGCAATATTGCGCGGACACAACATCACCCTGATCAGTGGTTACCAGCCATCGACGAGTTGCCTCATCGAAAATGGCGGAAACAACGCGAGTACCAAACTGAATTTTTTCATTCAAATTGAATCTTTCAGCAACGTGATTCGCGTACCGTTCGATCTCGGGCTGGGCTGCATACCTTTCAGACCATTGCCATTCCTGCTCAAGCTCTTTAGAAAAAGAGTAGGAATATTCGACGCACTCAATGTCAACTCTGGCACCGGGATATCGATTCCAATACCAAGTACCTCCCACACCATTGCCCGCTTCGAAGCAGGCCACAGACAGACCCGCTTCCTGCGCTTTAAAGGTCATGTAGAGTCCAGCGAAGCCAGCTCCTACTACCACCATATCAACTTGCACTTGTGACTTTCCTGAATCAGACATTAATGATCCCTCCGTCTTTTAAGCAGGCACAAAATTAACCGGACAGCTTGAGGGTCCGTAGTTAATAAAGTTTCGATCTTGATATGTCACAGGGCCACTACCTTGGTCGACCCGCTGATAACGGTCCAAGATGCCGTTAATCATGGCTGCCGCCTCATTTCGGGCAACAATGGACGCGATGCAGTGGTGGATACCGTGGCTAAAGGTTAAGTTTTTCCCCACATTTGGGCGGTTTAAAATAAACTCATGAGGACGTTCAAACATTTCAGGGTCGTGGTTCCCTGCGCCGAAAAAAACGCAAACCCACTCACCTTTCTTGATGGGCGTTCCCCCGATTTCGGTATCCTCTAAACACTCTCGGAATAGCCTCTGAATCGGGCCATCCCGTCGAATGCTCTCCTCTAGGAAGGGTCGGACCAGCGATCGGTCATCGCGCATTTGCTGATAAAGCTCAGGCATTTCCAGCATCGCCGCCACCTGATTACCAATCAGAAACACACTGGATTCAGCACCACCAGCAACCATCGTGATACAGAAACGCACAACTTCTTCAGGCGTCAACTTGCGGCCATCTTCTCCGCTAGCCTCAATAAAGCCTGTCAGCAAATCGTCATTTGCCATTCCACGTTTGATCATGTCGTATCGCTGACCCACTTGGTCGGTGTAATACTCATGAAGCTCCACGTTTGATTGAGCCTTTTCAGCCATTGTCATTGTGGAGGTACCCATGTACGCGTCAGCCCAGCCTCGGATCTTCTTAAAATCTTCAGCAGGGGTACCCAAAAGCCTTGCAATGAACTTGGGTGGCAAATCAGCAGCTAAGTTCGTCATTACATCTAAATGCCCAGAGCCTTCTTCATTAAGCATGTCGGCAACGGTATCGTGCAGCCAAGGCGCAACATCTGCTTCAACACGTTTAGGAGAAAAGGCCTTTCTCGCGATGGTACGTAGCCAGGTATGCTCAGGCTGATCATGATTAACCAACATTAGTGTGGGAGCGTCTGATTGTTCTTGCATGCGATCACGCGAAGAAAAAATTTGATGATTAGACGCCACATGAACAAGGTCTTTGTATTTCAAAACCGCCCAAGAGGGTATGGGCTCATCCATACCTTCCACTGTTCCCGGTGGGAAGCCTCGCACACCAAACTGCAGCGGCTTATCACGCAACATATCGTAGTAAGGGAAAGGGTTACGAATCACCGCAGCTTGTTCTAAATCACGAGCGTGAAACTCGTCTCCTGCTATCACTAAATCATCTGACATTTAAACGTCCTCTTTAATTTTGTTCAGGTAGCGTAAAAACCGCCGTCAATAACCAGTTCTGAGCCCGTGACATAACGGCTCGCATCTGATGCTAGGTAAACGACGCCGGCCGCAATATCGGAGGGTTGACCGGCCTCCCCCATCGGGACTGCGGCTAAAAACCCCGCTTCTGACGCTTCCATGCTGGGAGCAACGCCAAGGGCAACAAGCTGTTCATGAAATAAGGAACCCATATCACTGTCTATGATTCCAGGGTGTATTGAGTTGCAACGAATATTTGTTTTTAACAACGCACATTCCGCCGCGACCGATTTCGACAACAAACGAACCGCACCTTTCGAAGCGTTGTAAGAAGCCAGAGCAATGGTTCCAGAAAGCCCCATGACAGAAGACATATTAATAATCGAGCCGCCCCGACCGCTGATTCCATCGGGTCGCATGGCCCTCAGAGCATACTTACAACCCAAGGTTGGTCCAGCAACATTGACATCCTGAACCCGCCGGAACTCATCAATATCGAGGTCAGCAAGAAAGTTCATTGGAACGATCCCTGCATTGTTTACCATGATGTCGAGGCCACCGAAGGTTGAGACAGCTAAAGCCACTGCAGACTGCCACTCCTCCTCATTGGTGACGTCATGCTTCATCCAGGCCGCTTGCCCACCTGAAGCATTCAATGCGTCTGATACCGCCTTTGCACCTTCGTCGTTCACATCAGTTGCCAGTACTGAAGCGCCGGCAGACATCAGCGCTCTGCAAATTTCTGCGCCTAAATTGCCTCCGGCACCAGTAACCAAGGCAACCTTGCCATGCAATTGAAACGCAGCTTTGTAGTCTTTCACTTCACCCATAAATCACCACCATTTACCTATTTTTTCGTTCGCTCATCGGTCGTTAGCGCCGTTCAGGCTTTCAGATTGGCATCCCATCTGCTGAAGGCGCTGCCTCCTTACGCGAGGTTAGAACTGATATGTCAGTCTGAAAGCCACTTCTTCTACAAAATCAAAAGTCGACATGGCATCCATGTTGTCGTCACCGCCGCCGACGAAATTGGCGAATACCTCCGCACTGATCGACTTGCTAGGCTTGTAGCGAATTCCGGGCTGCACAAGGTAGCCGCCCTCTGTGTCGTACAAGAAAGCAAAATCTGTGCGCCACTTAAGCGTTGGCGAAGGCTGCTGGAATGCAAACGAGACAGCGTTGAAGCTACTGCGACCTGTGGGAGGTCCAAAGGGATTGGCACCATAACCGTCTAAGTGGCGACCAAAAATATCGCTCTCGGATTTATGCAGCCACTGAAACACCATATAGGTCGCAGGGAAGCTTTGCGAAAACCTGTGGTACTTCTCGACAACTAGCGAGGTGATGTACTCATCTTCAACGAGGAAGTCGGCCCCCAATAACGATGGGTCGGTAAAGACGCGATCTGGTGTGTAGGTTGCCTCGAAGCGGACAATTAGTTGATCGATAAACGAATCTGGTTCGCCAAAAAACATATAGTTAGCACCGAACCCATATATCTCCTCTCGATGGAAGGTACGCTCAATATGGCCTTTAAATTCCCCCAGCCCAAGATTTGGTGAGAAAAACGCATCTAGTACCGTTGTTGAAAGAGCGTAATTATCTACAGGTGTATCTGGTGGCAATCCAAAATTACCTAACGCGCCACTTACCAGCGCTTGTGCAGCCGGGAAATCATCAAGCAATGCCTGAAGATTGCTACCGTCCAGACGGGACCCTGCGGCCTCTGTCATCCACTGGATCGCGGAATAAATGCCTAATCCACCTGAAATCGGCTCAAAGGGCGTCTGAGCCAAAAGGCCGCCAATGCCAGGATCGGCGATTCCGGCGCGATCAAAAACGTTAACCCCAGATTCCGTCCAGCGGAAGGCGCCATCAGGATTCATCCTGTCCGTATAAGTAAACTGCAAGCCTAGCTCGCCGATCTGCCCCCGTAACCGAGCACCAAAATTGAACTCGTCATCGACTGCATCAAAGCCCTCCTCTTGATGTACTGTAAAAGTAGAGGTAATAGGGTTGTATGGCGTATTGGCGTTGGATAGTACTGTGGGTTGAAACTCCTGTATCCAGCCCTCTAGCTCCCAGTCGTTTTGGAAGCGATAACTACCCCGGATGCCTAGTGCGGGAACACGCTTGTCAGCGAACTCCTCTGACGCCCAATCGAACGCCGAGTGTCGACGCAGGTCTAAGCCATTAGGGTTATCCAAAACCCTGAAGAAAATAGATTCGCCCCAAGCGATCTGCTGATTACCTATGCGTAACCATAAAGGCCCAGAGTTGTAATCAACGTAGAACGAAGGCAGATCAACCATGTAGTCAGAGCCGCATACCTCTAAGCGCGTGGCACATTCACCGCGGAAAGGCGACTCAAAATAGTTTGTCTCACCCGGACCACTATCGTACGTATCCCACGCATAAAGCCCGCGCACTTTTGCAACGAACTTCCAATTGTCATTTATAGTGGCGTCGATATCGATCTCAGCCCGCGTCAACATGACATTCCAGTCGTTGCTTTCGGTAAATGATGCGGGTCGAGTTACGGTTCCAGGGGGAATCCCCAACAGCTGGTCGACCACATTGGGAGCCGCAACGCCGTTGTAAACATTACCAGACTGGTTCCATGGGTTTTCGTTACTACTGTCAATGCTGTAGGCACCCTCCTGCCGAACAAACCCAGAGACGTACCAGTCGATCGCGAGCGCTGATTGAGAAAGCCCTGCCAATAACATGAGGCTTGCTTTTGTGAGGGTTCTCTTAACCCCACTTTTATTTATTTTCATTATGTTTCCTCTGTTTGACTGTTTTTATTGCAATTCAAGTTTCAAAATATTCGCCCGGTGACCGGCAACAAAAATTATTGACGCGCCAATCTCGCTTTTAGGTGACACTTCCAAGCCCTGGTACCAGCCTTCTGCAAAAGCAGGGCTTCTACTGAGGCTCCAGTGGGCACCACCGTCGACGCTGAAAATCAGTTGTCGCATACCCGTAGCTACAATGAGGCCATCGTTCAGGCTGGTTACGTTAAGTAGAATGTCGGTCGTCGGTGTTTTAATCGGGGTCCATGAAGTGCCCGCATCAGATGTCGACAGAAGCGTTCCCTCCTGCCCCACCGCATATCCAATGCCGGAGCTATTAATATTTAGACCAAACAATGAAGGCTCACCGCGCTGACGAGTTATCCAGGATTGCCCCTGATCAACCGACTGAAGAACAAGAGAAAATTCACCCACAATTGTGACAACGCCCTGCTCAGAAATATCAACGTCGTACAGATGGGGATCAACGTAATCGTCAAGGACTGCAAACCAATCAACGATTGATGAGGACCAGCTTCCTCCCCCATCTGCCGACACCAAAATAGTGCCGAACGCCCCAACGGCCACCGTTAACCCAGCCGCATGTGAATGGGCCACACTCATCAGACGCGCATCAGAATCTGTTGATACCGCCTCTACAGTGCCGTCCGTAAGCCGATATATCTCACCACTTTGACCGACATATAGTTCGACTCCACGGCCACACTCGACGTCTAGCAAAGCAACCTCGGAAAATCGTTCCGACTTAATCCACGTATCACCGCCATCTGCAGATGATAAAATCAAACCTGCCTCACCCACGGCAATTGCTTTCGATTCATCGACACACAGCCCGTAAATCGCCTCATGCTTGAATCCAGCGTGAACACTTTGAACATTCGTTTTTTCTAGGCTGAGAGGGCTGGCCAGCGCAAAGCCGCTGACCAATGGAAACATCCAGAAAAAACTAAAGCGAAAAAGCCGCCTTTGCATCACGCACCCAATCGTCGAATTGCAGGAATGGTCATGTACTTTTCATACAGATCGCCCTGATTCCAACCAGACTTGTATCCACCTCTAATCTGATCAGCCTGATAGAATCGGCTCATGCGATTGGTCTGGATATCGTGCACATGACACTTTGTCCACGACCACCCGGGGTGTGCACCATCCATCTTAGTGGTGTCGCCATCGACGTACTGACTCGTTGTCGCCTCAACAGACTTCCACAATTCACCGCGACGATCGTAGGTAACGCAGCTGGTAAACATCATATTTCGTGTATCAAGCCAGACACGCTTTTTCCCTACAGGTGCTCTGGGATAGCCGGTTGGCTCCATATCAACAACGATGCATTCGGGCACCAGTTCCATAGCCGTTTCAAAGAACGTTTGACCCTTCGGGCCACCGTGCACAGAAGGCTCTGAGTTTGGATTGCTGCCGTGCCAGTTTTGAGAGACACCACCCAACATCGGCTTGCGCTCGACAACCTTATAATTGCCCCAGGTCAGCATGGGATCACCTGCACACCAACCATCAGACAAAAACAGGGTGATTCCTGGAACCAAGGGCTCAAATCGCTGACTCGAGGGGAAGCGCCTCACGCGCTTAAACGCAGGTATATAACCGTAAAGATCTGGGAAGCGTCGTTGGTCGTTGTACCAAGTGCTTACAAATGAGGTTCCCCTCGAATCATTTGGGTAGGTAAACCAGATCGAGTTGTAGCGGAGTATGTCTTCCTTGCCAGGCCAATAAGGCTCAGTACTATTAACCAGTCCAATGGTGTTCTGCTCACTCCAGCAAAAATCATACTGATACTGTTCACTGCCGTCAGGTCCGATGTCCCAATCTCTAATCCCGTAGAGAGCCTGATCATGACGGCCCCAGCTTAGCGTGAGGTTGGCGTACGCCTCTAATCCTGTTTTTGCATCGGGAAATGGGTTGCCGCCAATCCAAGGTGACCCGTCTGCAGTGATGACGTTACCGTTCTCATCGAGTTGCGCCTTACCCTGGTTGCGGAGTGTAGCCTCGAGATATTCATGTGGAAAAAGCTTGGTAACGTCCGTAGTGGATTTAACGATCTTGATCTGCCTGCCCATATCTTTTACTTCGATATAGGCGATTGGATCCAACAGATCCTTTACATACTCGACGTTGTCCGCCGTAATCATGTCACCCGTGCTCACTTTACCCTTCGTGTAACCCTCTATTGAGAGCAGCTCGTCAGGGTACGCCTTGGTAATATCTTGGGCGTTTGATATCAATGGCCAAAGAGGCGCAAGTACACCAGCACCCAAAGCTCCTTTACTGACAGTTTCAAGAAAATGCCGTCGGCTAAAGTTGTGATCGTATTTTTTGATATGCATGTTTTTCCACCTGGTTATTTTTTTTCTAAAATTTTTGTGCGGGGCCTACTGTTTGCCCATCACGCCTTAATCAAGTTGAAACAGAGGAAACCGCGCCCTCTAACTGCCCTACTTCGCGTTCAAGAACCATCAAATCCTCTGAGGCAAGAAATTTTGGCCGCACAAACCAAACCTCTAAAGGAATCACAACTAGTGCGATTACCATGTTGATAAGCATCACCATGACTAAAAGCAGCCCCATATCCGCAAGAAATTTCAAGTCAGACAGGAAATACCAGGGCAAAATCGCAATCAGAACAATCGTCGCGGTAAAAAGAATGGCCTTACCCGTCGTCGCTACCGCCCTATCGATTGCCTTTGCATAGTCCTCACGCTCAGAGAACTCCTCACAAATTCGGCTTAGTAGATAAATGCCGTAGTCGATACCTACCCCAACGCCGATGGCCGTAATTGGAAGCGTGTTTACATCGAGTCCAATCCCTAGCTGAACCATCACAGCGCCTAACAATAGGTTTGATATATTCACGGGTATGAGCAGTAAGATACCTGCAAGCACAGAGCGGTAGGCATAACTGCAGGTTGCAAGAATGACTAAATTGAGCAACCCAAGGATCACCCACTGGTAGTCATCAACAGTGTCATTGATCGACTGCTGCAGAGCGATTGTTCCACTGCCCAAGCGCACCGTGAAGGCCTCGTGATCGACACCAATTGACTCCACCGCAGCCGCAGCCTGCTGCAGCGCAACGTCAACGGTTTCCTGTTTATTGTCTTTGTACCAGAGTGATACTGTAGAGTTTTGCTGAACAAAGTCTGTTACGTGAAGAAAAGCTTTAGGACCCGTGCCAACCATCACGGCATTTGCTGCAGCAGTAATGGCACCTTGCTCACGATCCAGGGGAGACCATTTAGGGTGTCCACCACTAAACAAGCGGTTGGCCTCGGGCAAATAGTCTGCGAAGGAAAGTGTCGCTACCGGCGGCGATTCACCCTGCTCGAGGGTATTTTGAAGAGCCAGCATCGAAAAGACAGTATCCGCTTGTCGGGATACACGCCTTGGATTCGTAGGGTCCTTAGCTTCAAACACAATTTCGAGGGTATTTAGCCCGGCAAAGTGACTATTAATTTGCGAGACAGCCTGGTTGTAGTCTGAATCCTCCCAAAGTAGGTTTGAGCCTTCCACGGGATTGCCGACTTTTATTTGCAGCACCTGACCTATACTAAAGACAACCACCACCAGCAAAGCCGACGCCGTAAAGCGAGCACGCCTGCCATGGCTTAACTTACCAATAAAGCCCAGAGCTCCATAAATCAGCCGATGACTTCCCCCACTACCCGCCTCATGTCCCAGAATACGCTGCACATTTTTAGGCTCAGGAAGCAATGAAAGAATGATGGGTGAAAGGAGGACATTCGTTGGAAATAAAATTAACGCCCAAAATCCGCAAAATAAGGCGAACCTCTCCATGGCCGGAATGGGTGCAACCATGATGAGAAAAAGACCTGCAGCGTCAGTTAAAATACCAAGAAAGCCAGGCGCCATCATTACCTTCAGCGCCCGCTCAGCAGCGGAGCGTTTATCTGGGCAGATCTGATAAATCTCGTAATAACGCTCTACGAACTGCACACAGTGGCTAAACGACCTTGCGACCAATAGCAAAGGTACAACCATGATCAGCGGCTCAATAGGTGTACCCAACCAACCGACAAACCCAAAGCCCCATATTGCGGCGACAAAACTTGTTACCAACGGCGTCACAACTCCAGCAATATTCGACATATACACCGCTAAGGAAAAAACCAGCGCCGCGATCGTCACTCCGAAAATTGCCAACATCTCTTGCTGATGGCTGTAAACCCAGCCCGTCAGTATGGGTTGTCCTGCCACGTAGACGTCGTGCTTTGCATCACTGTTGTCCGCCGCGAGCTGCTGCACGTACTCGAACACATCGGCGTAATCGAGCCTGCGCTCGATAAACGTTGCGGTAATTAGCGCGGCAGTGTCGTCTCCAGCCACGAGAAAGGCCTTGGCGTTAGGCGCCTTGGCTAAGCGTGACTGGAACTCCAAAACCTCATCGGGATTTGTCGGTGCACGATCCCCCATCAAAGGCTGGCTATCGATACCAAAGGGCGTTGCTTTGGAGTAACGGGCCTTCTCCGTCGCCACAGACAAGATCTGATCGTGATCCACACCCGGAGCAAGGTCGATATCTCGCGTAATGTCCCAAACTTTTTGCAGCGTAGTGGCGTTGTATATATCGCCCTCACGCGCTTTGACCATGATGGTTACGGTCAGCGGGTTGCCAAAGTTTGGGTGGTCTTTGTAGGTTTGTACGAAAGGATGATCTTTGGGCAGTAAATCTGAAAATATGGTTTTTAATTCGACGTCTTGCAGGCCCCACGCGAAGAACAACGTGGTCATTAGCAGCAAAAGCGAGGCCACCCCCCTGTTCCTCATTAAGGCAGAGGCCAAGCGACCGCTTATTGTTGAGGCTCCTGACATTTACTTCTCTTTAATTTTGTTATGGCGTGAAATTACACTCCATTTTTTAATATGTCCATAGGAAACCTTTATTTTTTGACACTAAGCAATGTTTTCACTTTGTCATGAAGTGATCGTTGGCCGCTAGGAGTCGGCAAGAGGGGCATTGAAAGGATTGGCAAGAGAATAGTAGACAAAGACATCCCGAAAAAAAGCCGTCATATTCGCACCAGATCCTTGGCACTAACTAAATCCAGCAACAGGGTATTAACATCCTTTTGATGTGGCCCAGAGTTTTACCTGAAAAGGACCTACAAGGTTGAATAATCGCGGCACAACCAATGACCTTTTGCCTTTTGCCTTTTGCCTTTTGCCTTTTGCCTTTTGCTTTGGGCTTTGGGCTTTGGGCTTTGGGCTTTGGGCTTTAGCTTTTAGCTTTTAGCTTTTAGACAAATCTAACAAGCCGCGTGGTCATCGTGACATAAACTATCCGGCGAGGATTACAACGAACTCCGCTAGCTCGGAGTCAAGGAAGGTTGTGGCGCTCTAGTAGGTACAAATAGAGAACATAGGATTGGAACAAACCAACGACAAGTACTGTCCCCGTCGAAATCACAACCCGTTAAGTCTCAACATGGAACAACTTATTTAGGATTAGCCATTGCCCTTCAAGCTTAATGAAGGACAACGTGTCGAGGAATACCAGCCCAAGGTAGCCGTCACGCACGCGAGCCACCGCCGTTTGTCCTGCGACTTCCAAAGAAATTACTTCTAATCTAGCCGGCTCCCCTTTTGATTTAGGCGACGGTTGCTGAGCCGCCACAAAATCGCCGAATTCCGATACCGTCATGTGTTGGTAGCCATTTGGGAGGTAGCCGGATATCCATGCATCGGGGTGAAAAGCAGCATGGGCTTTATCGCTGCTAGATTCGTACATGCAGGCAAAGTACACCTGAATAACGTTTTCTATTTTCTGATGATCGGTCGACATGGAACCCCCTGCGCTAGTTAATGCGGGAAAAGCCATACAGCGACTTCAGATTACACCACAAACAAAGCAACTGTTGTTCTTACAGCTGCTTGCAACTTGGGAGATAAATTGGAGGCTCGGGTCGGAATCGAACCGGCGTTGACGGATTTGCAATCCGCTGCATTACCACTCTGCCACCGAGCCTTGGAGAAACTTTCTAAGAGATTGCTACAGCCTCGCTGCAGCAGGCGCGAAGTATACGCATGCCGTGACGCAGCGGCAACGGTTTAGTCTGAAATGTCTCGATGGATGGGCGTATATGGTGGCAAGTCCATGCGCACCTACAGCGCGATGCGCGAGACATGCTGCTATTTAATTAGCGTCTAAATGCCGACCGAGCTTCCTACCGCTGCAGTGACGATTACTGCGATTCACTCTCTTGAATCACTGCAAAAAATGAACGGAGGTACACCATCATAGACCACAACGTCAGCAACACCGCGACGATCAGAACCGTCTTTCCCAAGATAAACCAGCCGGTGGTCGCATATTCTGGTAACAGCAGCAATAGGAATGAGATTGCAATCATTTGTAAGGTCGTCTTCACTTTTGCAATCTGATTTACCGCCACCGAGGCTTCTTTACCCAGTCTAGCCATCCATTCCCGCAAGGCGCTAACCACGACTTCGCGTCCTATTACCACGCACGCACAAAGGGTAATTAAAACGTCATCAAACCTTGCCGTCAGCAAAACCAGTGCCGTAGCAACAATGAGTTTGTCGGCCACAGGATCTAAAAAAGCTCCAAAAATCGTGGTCTGCCCAGAGCGCCTCGCTAACCAGCCGTCGAGTAAATCCGTGAGCGCGGCGGCACCAAATAAAGCCGCTGCCCCCCAGTTACCCCAGGGTGACCCTAAGTGCGCAAAAAGCACCAAGACGGGGATGGCTGCGATACGCAGCAGCGTCAGTATGTTGGGCAAATTTAGCGGCAAAGGCTAATCCTCAAAATGATGATGTCACAAGCTTTTAAGCTTGAGCCCGTACGAGTGTGGCACACCCGGCCTCGATCAAAAAGGCTTCAATCGTTAATGCTATGTAGGTGGTCATAAATTGTTTGCGCAAGACTGGAATTAATGCCCTCGACTTTGCACAACTCTTCTACACGAGCTCCTGACACCCCCGATGCACTGCCAAAATGTCGCAGCAATTCGCGACGCCGCTTGGCGCCTACCCCCGGAATACCCTCCAAAGTCGACGTTTTACGAGCCTTTGCACGTCGTGCCCTATGCCCCGTAATTGCAAAACGGTGCGCTTCATCGCGAATTTGTTGTATCAGGTGAAGCGCAGGGTTG
The DNA here is from genome assembly GCF_051201645.1 of Luminiphilus sp. nBUS_16. Lineage (GTDB taxonomy): Bacteria > Pseudomonadota > Gammaproteobacteria > Pseudomonadales > Halieaceae > Luminiphilus. The sequence continues at coordinate 1,922,352 of NZ_CP179205.1, forward strand.
TCACCACGAAGTACCGACTCTTTACCCGTTTCACCATCGACAAGGGTTTCAAAACCGGCTTTACGAGTGGTTCCTTTAGCGACCCCCAAAACCCGAACATTCTCAATACCGTAATGCCCAAGCACACTCATAGCCTGCGAGACCTGCCCCTTACCACCATCGATAAACAATACATCCGGCAAACTTCCCTCACCAGCAGCGAGTCGCTTGTAGCGTCGCTCCAATGCTTGTTGCATAGCCGCATAGTCATCACCGGGCTGAATGCCTTCGACGTTAAACTTTCGATAATCCGCTTTTCGGGGGCCTGTGTTATCAAACACAACACAGCTCGCCACCGTTGCTTCACCAGAGCTATGGCTAATATCAAAACATTCCATTCGCGTCGGTGGCGCATCAAGATCTAACTCTCGCCTCAAGCTCTCAAGCCTACCCGCCATGGTTTGTTTGCCGCTAAGGTGCGCAGTTAAATTCGTATCAGAAGTTTGCTGAGCCATTTCAAGCCAACGCGCCCTCGCCTCACGAACCTTTGAACGAATCTCTACCTTGCGCCCCGCACGAATGCTGAGAGCCTCCGCTAATGGCCCTGCACCCTCGGGAAGGTCTGTCACAATAATTTCGTGTGGAATAACCTGTTTGCCTGATAGATAAAACAACGGCATGAACGCCTCCAAAACGGCATTCGCGTCCTCATCGAGGCGGGTTGGCGGATAATAAGTGCGACTCCCCAACACTCGTGCCTCACGAATAAATAGAACCTGCACGCATGCTGAACCATTGGCGACTGACACCGCTAAAACATCGAGGTTCCCGCGTACGCCTTCAATACCCTGCACAGTCTGCACTTTTTGCAGTTGCATCAGTTGGTCACGCCGCTCCGCTGCCTCCTCAAAGCGCAAATCTGTTGAGGCGCTTTCCATCTCATCCGCAAGTCTGCCCATGAGCTCCTGAGATTTTCCGGTCAAAAAAAGGTCAGTCTTTTCAACTTGCTCGGCGTAGTCCTCGTCACTGACCAACCCAACGCAAGGTCCACTGCAGCGACCAATCTGGTACTGCAGGCAGGGCCGTGAGCGGTTGCGAAAATAGCTGTCCTGGCACTGCCTGACCTTGAGAACCTTCTGCAGCAAATGCAGCGTCGAACGAACCGCACCGGCACTGGGGTAAGGACCAAAATATTCGCCCTTGCGCCGCTTTGGGCCCCTGTGCAGCGCCAATCTTGGCCATCGGTCGTGGGTACTAAGGTAGATATAAGGATAAGACTTATCGTCTTTGAGGCTAATGTTATATGGAGGTCTATGCTCTTTGATCAGGTTGTGCTCGAGCAGTAAAGCATCGACCTCGGTGCTGGTCACCGTGACTTGAATGTCCCTGATGCGATTTACGAGTGCCATCGTTTTTGCAGTTAGTCCACTCGCACGAAAATAACTGGTGACGCGATTTTTAAGGTTTTTAGCCTTGCCCACGTACAGCAGATCACCCTCTTTCCCGTACATCTGGTAAACACCAGGTCGGGTTGTCAGGTTTTTTAAGTAGCTCTCAGCATCAAAATCGGTCATTGCAATTTATCGTCGGAGACGCCTAAAACCTGGGGCTCAAGTACCAGCTCAACGCCAAATCTCTCCTCGACCGACTGCTGAATAGCCTCTGCCAAACCCAGTACAGCTGCAGATGAAGTCGCTGTTCGATTCACCAGAACTAAACTGTGAGCCTCCGACACTGCCACGCCATCGACTTCTTTCCCTCGCCAACCTAAATCGTCAATCATCCACGCCGCTGACAATTTGATTAATGCAGAATCTGTGTCGTACTGCGGCAAATCGGGGAAGCGTGCACCAAGACGTTTCGCCACATCGGTCGGCACCAACGGGTTTTTAAAAAAGCTGCCCACGTTTGGAATTTTTTTTGGATCGGGCAAACGCTGACTGCGCACTTTCACGACAGCATCAAAGACATCCTCATGGCTGGGCTCTGCTCCGTGCAGGGCAGCCTGCAACGTCGGGTATGAAGCTACGACTGCCATGTTCCTGTGCAGCTGAAAATCGACCGCTGTAATAATTAAAGACTTTCCTTTCGGCTGCTTAAATACACTCGAACGATAGCTGAACTGACAGTCTTCGGCGGTTAAATAAACAAGTGCATCGGTCTGAATATCAATGGCTTGGACACCGACGATCCGTTGCGCTACCTCGACACCGTACGCCCCAATATTTTGTACCGGAGCAGCTCCTACCGAACCGGGTATCAGTGCAAGATTCTCAAGACCATAAATCCCTTTTTCGCAGCACCACGCTACGAGGTCATGCCAATTCTCACCGGCGGCCACACGGAGTCGAACTTGCTCCCCGTCATCCCGCTGGAGCAAGGTCCCCTTGAGGGCCATCTGCAACACCAAGCCCTCAACCCGGGGTTGGAGGACAACATTACTGCCTTCCCCTAGAGGCGACACCGGCAAATTGCGCTCCCTCGCCCATGGCAATAATGCTTGCAAAGATTCCAAGGACTCGGCTCGCGCGAACCACTGTGCAGTTGCAGATAAGCGTAAAGCATTGCAGCGCTTTAAAGAAAACGAAGCCTCAACTGCCATGGCTCAACCTACCAGGAGCCTTCGAGCACGCTCAAGATCTGCCGGGGTATCGACACCGGCAGGGACTGACTCAACCGCATCAACAATTCTAATGCGGTGCCCCCGGTCCAAAGCCCGCAGTTGCTCAAGCGACTCTAGAACCTCAGTTGCCGATGGTGGCCACGTGGTGAAAGCCCGCAAAAATCCACAACGATACGCGTACAACCCAATATGCCGCCGCGCTGTTGCCATGAAAGCCTGTAATGACTCGTCACTAGGATCGCGCTGAAAGGGAATCGCTGCGCGTGAAAAATACAGCGCGTTGCCAGATGCAGAGGCAACGACTTTGACGACAGAGGGGTCACCGATTTGTTCCGCGCTCGTCAGCGGCTCAGACAAGGTTGCGATGCTCGCCTCAGGGTGTTGAATCAGCTCTTTAGCCACCTGCTGAATGTTTGCAACCGGCATGAGTGGCTCATCGCCCTGAACGTTCACAACAACACTGCCCTCATCCCACCCGCGCTGCTGCACAACCTCTGCAAGCCGGTCTGTACCGGAGAGGTGCTCGCTGGCTGTCATGGCAACATCAGCGCCTGAAGCCGACATCACATCAGCAATACGAGCATCGTCGGTCGCAACAACAACAGCCTGAGCGCCTGCTGCACAGGCTTGTCGCCAAACCCACCACACCATAGGCTTTCCCCCAATCTCTAATAGGGGTTTGCCTGGCAATCGCGTGGAGCCAAAACGCGCTGGAATTACGATGTTGAACAGGGGGCCATCTCCGCTTGCTTAAACTGTGTGCCAAGACGATGCAACAACGCTTCAGGAAGCTCTGCAGAAATCACCAGCACCCAAATACGATCGTCGGTTGTGCCTGTGAGTTTAACGGCATCTTTTTCAGTCACAACAATAATATCTGCCTGAATCGCTGCAAGATCTTGTTCAGTCAGGGCATAGTGGTCAGGAAGCGTATGAGGACGCACAGTCAGGTTCAGAGAATTCAGCACAGAAAAAAATTGATCGGGTTGACCGAGGCCGGTCACAGCAGCCACACGCTGACCTTGCCATTGCTCTGCGATTCCCTCTATTGCTAACGGCGCCGCTGAACACAAATGTTTAAAATGCTCTAGACGGTAATGGAAGCCCGTATCCTTGCTTCGACCATTGCGCATGAGGATCCAATCCACACTATCTAGCCGCTCTGAGGGCTCCCGCAAGGGCCCCATAGGGAGCAAACGCCCATTACCTAGGCCTCGCGACTCGTCGAGCACTACAATTTCGAAGTCTCTGGGCAACTTAAGGTGTTGCAGGCCATCGTCAGAAAGAATCAGGGTGGGCGCATGCGTCTCAAGTAATCGTTGTGCAGCGGCATATCGATCCTGTCCAACCACCACCGGAATATTACCGCGTTGTGCCAGCAACAAAGGCTCGTCACCCACTACAGCTGCAGATGATGTCGGCTGCACCTCGCAGGGGCCTTTACCGACAATCCCACCATAACCACGACTGACGATACCCACTCGGTGCCCTTGGTGCTCAAAGGCCTTGGCAAGTGCAAGCAAAACCGGCGTCTTCCCTGTGCCCCCAACAGTAATGCCCCCCACCACTACTACGGGAACCGGTAAGGGGGCGGGCGTGATCCTATAGCGGCGCCAGCGGACCACCCAGCCGGTTATCAAGCTAAGGGGCCACAAAAGCCAAAGCCAAAGAGCGCCCTCGTACCATGCGCGTGTAACTACGGACTCAATGCGCTGGCGCAAAGCAGTCACGACTGAGAAATTTCTTGCTTATGAAGACGCGCGTACAGGGGACTGTCATTAAGCAGCTGCTGATGTGGACCAGTTGCGACAATGCAGCCTTGGTCCAGCACTATGACTCTGTCGGCGTTTTCAATTGTCGACAAACGGTGGGCAATCACCAGCGTTGCCCGGTCTTTGCAAAACTCTGCCAAAGCATCCTGAATATAGGTCTCAGACTCAGTGTCCAGCGCCGAGGTCGCTTCATCAAGCACTAAAATTGGTGCGTCCTTGAGTAGCGCTCTAGCGATAGCCAATCGTTGCTTTTGCCCTCCAGACAACCCTGAACCGCCATCACCTAACGTGGTATCGAGGCCTTGTGGTAGGGCTTCAATAAACTCAATGGCATGGGCCTGCTGAGCCGCCGCTAGAACAGATTCATAGGACGCGTCTGCCATTTGACCAAAGGCGATGTTGTTAGCAATGGTATCGCTGAACAAGCTGATATTTTGAGAGACAACGCCAAATTGGCTTCGGTAGTCGGCCAACGCGTATTCCTCAATCACGAGGTCGTCAAGGCGGATTTCACCGTGATCGGGTGCGTAAAAACGGAGTAAGAGTTGAACTAGCGTGGACTTCCCGCTGCCAGAACGTCCGACAAGCGCGACCGTCTCACCCGGTTTCAGCTGCAGTGAAATATTTTCCAAAGCATATTCGTTGGCCTCTGGATAACGGAAACTCACCCGCTCCATCACAATTTCACCTTTTGCGCGAGCCAACGGTGTTGTGCCACGATCAGGCTCAGGCGAGATATCAATTTGAGCGAACACATCTTCCGCTGCGGCAAGCCCTCGCTGAATAATGCTCTGCACCCCACTGAGGGTTCGTATCGGTTTCCCCATTTGAGCGGCTGCGGTGATAAATGCCACCAGGGAGCCCGCAGAAAATCCCGCAAGAATCGTTGGATCTAATGCAAACCAAAACAATGCGCCCAAAGCCAACGCTAACAACGTTTGTATGACTGGGGTCGAAACCGCCTGAACAAAGGCCAATTTCAAACTTTGGTTTCGATTAAATAGGCTCGCGTTCGTAAATTTGGCCACTTGCTGTCGCGTCGCGGCGAAGACACGAAGAGCCTCGAAAGCCCCCAGTGATTCGCTACTCACCTGCGTGACAGCACCCATCGAATCCTGAATACGGCGGCTGTACCGTCGAAAATGACGCCCTACGACCACCACAACGAGGCCAATTGCAGGGGCGACCACGAAAAATATAAGGGTCAAACGCCAGTTGAGATAAAGCATGTAGGTGACAAGGGCCATAACTGTAAGGCCCTCGCGTAAAATCGCTTTCAACGCATCACTTGCGGCTCCCGAGACCTGTTCGACGTTGAAGGTAATCTTGCTGAGCAAATTACCGCTGGTGTTGGCGTCGTAATAGCGCCTCGGCGCCGCCATCATCACCTCAAATAACTCAACCCGAAGCGTATGGACAACACTACGAGCCACCACGTTCATGTAGTAGTTGCCGACAAAGAATCCCAGCGCTCTGCCCAGTGACAGTACAACCGCGGCGACAGGCACTGCCACCCGCGCGTAATCTAGTGGATCTTTATCCCCGGGCGGCCAAAACCAATGTGCAGCGGCTGAAACCAAGCCCAACTCAACTTGGCTGCTCTGTCCTAATGAGTCCAACAGAAACTGGGTGAGATCTGCCAGTAGGACACTACCCAGCGAGTACACTAAAAATCCAGCCACACTAAAAGCAAACGCCGCTGAATATGGGACGACATAAGACAACAGGCGCCGATAAAGCCCCCAGTCGCTTCCCTGATATTTTGTCGGATCAGCCATTGCTACCACTTGGCGTTTGCGCTGCAATAGTTAATTGCCGAAAACCCAGTGCATTCGCTGCGTCAAGAGCAGTAACAACAAAGCGATGTGCCGCCTCACCATCCGCCGCAATAGTGATCGGAATGTCACGATCTTCCCCCGCCTCATCACGCAACGCACGACGTAGGTCAATGGGCTGGTTAGACACCGGTGTTCCATTCAAAGTAAATGACCCATCAGCAGCAATCATAAGTTCCAGTTTAGTGGCGCGCTTAGGCGCGGGCTCACCCTCAGCTTCAGGTAAATTAATAGCCAGCTGCGTCGCCTTGGTGAAGCTAGTCGATACCATAAAGAAAATTAGCAGCAAAAAAACGACGTCGATCAGAGGCGTCAAATTAATTGACAACTCATCTGTGCGTTTGCGACGAAATTTCAAAGGTCGTATTCCGTTTTCTTACCCGTGTGCAACGCATCGACGAGCTTGATTGAAACTTGTTCCAGACCCACCACAATGGTGTCGATTTTTCCGGTAAAAAAACGGTGCATTACCAGCGCCGGAATTGCCACAACTAACCCCGCAGCTGTAGTGATTAAAGCCTCTGAAATACCTCCCGCCAAAGCGTTGGCATTACCTGTCCCCTGAACGGTTATCTCGGTGAAAACGCGTATCATGCCGACCACGGTGCCCAACAAGCCAAGCAGTGGCGCTACGGCCGCCACAGTGCCCAATGTATTCAAATAACGCTCAAGGTCATGGACCACATGTCCCGCCGCCTCTTGAATGCTTTCCTTCATGACGTCGCGGCCCTGGCTGCGGTTAACGAGCCCTGCAGCCAAAATTGCGCCCAGTGGTGACCCCTGTCGCAATGCCTTAAGCCGTTGCGCATCAAGTTCTCCGGCTTTGAGTTGCTTCCATACGTTTGCTAATAAATGGGGAGGCGCTATCCGATCAGGGTTCAGTGCCACAGAGCGCTCGATACAAATGCCCAAGGCAATAACTGAACATAAAACGATGACAGGCATAACCCAGCCACCTGCGGCAAGTAACTCAAACACTATAACGCCCTCCGGTCTTCCTGCAGTATACCTGTGGCAAGGCCGCTTAGCGCCACTCAGCGGAGGTTTAGCCAATAGGGAATATTGCCATCTCGCAAGCCACCAACGGTCAGTGAATGCGGCGTGGATGTCACCATAACGCCCCCATCTATCGCCGTATTCAAAATCCTCACACCCCGTGCCTCCAAACGCTGCAGCACGCTGGCACGAGGGTGGGAAAATCGATTGGCGCGGCCAGCACTCACAACAGCCACATTAGGGTCGACCCATTTTAGAAAAGATGCCGCAGTCGAAGTATGACTGCCGTGATGTGCAAGAACCAAGATATCGGCCCGTAGTGTGGTTCGCCAATAGCGAATCAGCTCCCGTTCACGGGCAGCACTGATATCGCCGGCAAGTAAGACTGTCACTTGATCAGTCATAACCCGCAAAACACAAGATCCGTCGTTATTGTCACCCGGGCCGTTGAGAACCGTCACCGTAATATCCGACATTTGATAGAGCACCTCACCCACACGACACGGTATGCCCGCGTGCCCTATTGCCCGTTGAGCATCAAATTGTTCCGCAAGCTCCCCTAGCCCCCCGGCATGGTCTCGGTCTGAGTGGCTGATCACCCGCATAGCGACATCCTTGACTCCCATGCGGTTCAAATAAGGAATGAGCGCCTTTTGCGCCTGACTTACCCCTATAGGCGGCGCATCACCGGTGTCGTAAATTAATGTCTTACCCGCAGCACTTAAAACAACCGATAAACCCTGCCCCACATCAAGCACCGCCAGTTTTACCGTGTGCTCCTTGGCTGCAAATAAACTCACACCGGAAATTGGATTGAACATTGCGGTATCGGGAATGACGTGCTCAAGTACTCGTGAACCACCCAACGACGCGGCTCCCACTTCAACTGCCAGCCGCCACGGTAGGTTATCAACGCTTCCCCACAATAGAACGCAAGCAGTGCCCAGAAGTGCCAAAGGAACCAGTAATGTTGCGATAACAGGAACTAGAATCACATTTGCAGCAACAGCCGCCAAAGTCATTTGGCCAAACCAGAAAAGTGTTACCGGCGCCATTAGAAGCACCAGCACTGTCTGCGTGAGAAAAACCCTATAGAACCATCCACCAAAATTATTAGTTGCCTTGAAGTTTTGCTGGGTAACAAGCCACATCAAAATGCCTGTAGCCACCATGCTCAACCAAAAACTGCGGCCTAAAATAGAGAAGTAATTCGTCATTAAAATAATTAAAGCAGCCGCCACAAAAATGTGCCGCATCGAAGTTCTTCTTGCTGTAAGCCTAAGTATGCCAACCAAAAACAGCATGATTAGCGCACGCTGAGTGGGCAAACTAAAACCCGCTAGACCCGCATAAAAGCACGCCACAGCCAAAGCAGGAACAATGGCCCAATCTCGCCTCACCAGCTTATGAGGCGCGGTGACAAACAACAGTCGACGGCTGAGAGACCAGACCACCATAAACACAAGACTGAGATGCAAGCCACTGACCACAAATGCGTGGGTAATGCCAAGAAAACGGAAACGCTCCCAATCTGAATCCGCGATGCCGCGTCCAGTCCCCAAGACCAGCGCCTCTAGCACTCCAATGACTCTGGGTGGTCCTTCAAGACTTTCGAAAGCATTGGCTATTTGTTGACGGGCATGACTCAGGTATCCGCTGGATGTTCTCGCTACTATTACCTGAGAGGCGGTCAAGCGCCCGTGAAGCCCCTGCGCTAATGAACGTGCCTGATCGGGAACGGAGCCAAGATTCCATTGAGAACTGTTGGGCGTTAATCGCCCCCTAACCGTGAGCTCAGCGCCCAGCGGAATGAACTGTTCGCCATTGACACCATAAACCATGAGGCTACTCGGGGAACCACAGCCCTCAGCGGTGTTTAATGTGCTCGACAACCTAAAACTTTGAACGACCTCACCAGACACCGACTTATATTTGAGTGGCAGCGAACTCACCGTCCCAGTAGCGCCAACTTCCCTTCGGTAACAGCTGGGATCGATTAAGTTGTCATTCCAGTACCAGCCCCAGTAACACGCGATGCCCCCTGCGATCGCGATGTAAACCCCCGCCTTGCGATGTCCCGCAATGAAACCTACATACCCCAAAAATGGAAAACATAGCGCAGCCCAATAAATGGGCAGTAACAATGACGAAATCAATACAACCAACATGGGGAGCGCATAATTGCGGCATATCCCCAAAGTACCGGTGTGGTGACTCACGAAAAAAGTCGTCATACTTAATGCGGGTCTGATGGCATAAAGCAGTGAAACATTTGCCAACACTTGACCCCACAGCGGTGATGGTCTGGGATGAAAATTAGCCGGGTCAGCAGATTCCTATATCTCTTAAAGTTTTGTATCCATGGCACGAAAGCTTTTTCAGCGGTTTGTACCTTCTCAGCAGCAACTCAGGGATATGCCTGGGTTACATCTGCTGGGAGACTGGATTTACGAACCTAACCTTTGGCACATCAATCGCAGCTCCACCGCGAGGGCATTCGCCATAGGACTGTTCTGCGCCATGATGCCCGTACCAGGGCAAATCTTTGCTGCCGCTTATGCCGCAGTGAGGCTTGGGGCGAATCTACCACTGAGCATCAGTCTCATCTTCGTCACCAATCCCCTGACGATGCCCGTTATTTACTACGCCGCCTATGAACTTGGCGCCTTCTTGTTGGACACTCCCGTCAAAATTATTGAGTTTGAAATTACTTGGCGCTGGCTAACCGAGCGTTTAGGGGGCATTTGGCAGCCTTTTTTACTGGGCTGCTCTGTGATTGGCTCGATTGCGGCATTGTCCAGCTACGTCATGATCAATGTCTTATGGCGGTGGCGTGTTGGGCACGCGTGGCGCCAACGTGCCTCTGGGCGAAGCACACACGCCTCCTAAAAGTACCGGTTCATTGGTTTGCGAGTGCCTGAGCGATAGGTATTGCCATTGCACGCCTAGCAGGAATCACTGCCGCGACAAGGCAGAGCAGCACCGAGGTAGACCACAACCAAATGGCATCGCCCATTCTCAAATCAATGGGTAAAAAGTTCAGTGGATAGACGTCAGTGTTCAATAACCTGCCGCCTAGCAACCACTCTAAGCCTGAGGCGGCTAGAGGAATGAGCTGCGCCAAACCTACACCCAACAGCAAACCTACAGAAGCACCCAAAACACCTATCCAGAGCCCCTGGAATAAAAAAATCCACAATATATCTTGCCGGCTAGCCCCCATGGCCTGAAGCATAGCAATAAACCCACGGCGGTCTGTGACCACCAATACAAGAGACGAGACCACATTAAAAGCCGCGACCGCAATGATCGAAAGCAGTAATAACGTCACTAGATCTCGGGACAACCTTATCGCAGCGTACAAATTACCGTGCCGTAGCGTCCAATCAGTCACGTAAAACGTGGGTGACAACGCTGTGGCAAAGTCCCAGCGCACCCTGGGCGCGTCAAAAAGTTGCCGCAACTGCAGGGCCAACCCCGTTGCTGTGACACTGTCTCCCAACATTGTTGCGGTGTATTCAAAGTCGGCCAGCATCAAGGCCTCATCGAGTTCTGTTCCAGACTCTACAAGTGCCGCTACCCGCAACACGCTAGTCACCGGCAGAGCCCCTGGCTTCATGGTGTCGCCGGGGACTATAACGCTCAGCTTATCGCCCACCTTAACCTGTAATCGTAGGGCCAGACCGGCGCCCAAAACCACTTCTCCAGGCTCGATGCTTACCCCAGACGGTTTGGACCATACTTCCCAGCGCCGCCAAACCGAGGGCGTCACCCCCAACATTTTTGCTGCAGTGACCCTAACACCTCGCACGGCAAGTACATCACGCTCATAAAAGAGGCCCACCTCCCTCACCGCTGCTGCTCGCTCGGCATCGGCCTGAAGTTCAATCCATGTTTCTAAATCGGCAAACCCATGGATACTGACGTGGGGAACGACTCCTAATATACGTTCGCGCATCTCCCGCTCAAAACCATTCATCACGGCCAGAACCGCCAGTAATATGGCAACGGCAAGGGTCAAACCGACAACTGAAAGCCTCGAGAGGAATCCTGAGAGTCCCCTGCCTCGATCAAGGACCTGACGCAGGGCAAAATTAAGTCGCTCAGACCAGGGCACGCGGCAATTCCGCCAACTGACCCGTTTCTAAAAGAAGCTGACGGTCCATTTTTGCCGCGATCTTTGGATCGTGGGTCACCACAATAAATGCTGTCCCCCCCCAATCGATAGACTCGATCAGATTCAGAACAAGCTCTGCAGACTCCGGATCTAGATTACCCGTTGGTTCGTCCATTAATACACAGCTCGGCTTATTCGCGAGCGCTCGCGCGATTGCGACACGCTGTCGCTCACCACCACTAAGGGCAGCAGGTTTATGGTTCATTCGGTCGCTTAAACCAACCGTATCGAGCAGCATCGCCGCACGCTCTTGGGCAACGTCCTTCGCCTTGCCGCCTATGCGCATTGGCATGGCAACACCCTCCAAAGCGGTGAACTCAGGTAATAAATGGTGAAATTGAAAAACAAAACCTAGTTGGGCATTGCGCCATTGACTGCGATCCCGCTCTCCCATGCGGCTCATAGACTTATTGGATATCCGCACCTCACCCGCCGTCGGAACATCCAATCCGCCCAGCAGGTTCAGCAGGGTTGATTTCCCAGAGCCAGACCGGCCGACAATAGCAACGCGCTCACCCTGAGCAAGGGCCAACTCAACGCCCTGCAACACTTTTACCGAGCGGGAACCGTCTTGATAGGTTTTGTCTAAACCAGAGCAGCTAAGTACGGTATCAGCCATTGTTGAGCACCTCGACCGGTGAAATTCGTGAAGCACGCCAGGCAGGATAAACCGTTGCCAACACACTGAGAATCAGTGCTAGGCAAGTCGTAATCGCAACGTCGCCCCACTGCAATTCCGACGGTAATCGTCCGATATAGTAAACCGAGGGGTCAAAGAGCTGGACGCCCATCAACTGCTCGAGCAGGGTGGCAATTTCAGAAATCCACAAGGCTAGGAACACCCCCAAACCGGCCCCTACTGCAATACCGACCGCCCCGATCAGTAACCCGTGCCCAAGAAATAAAGCCATGACTCCCGAAGAGGTAAATCCCATAACACGGAGTACTGCGATGTCGCGAGCTTTCTCGGTAACGGACATTGTGAGAGTCGAGATAATATTGAAGGCCGCCACAGCGATGACCGCCAACAGGAGAACGCCGACCATAATTTTTTCCATCTTCACGGCAGCAAACAAACTGCCTTGTGACTCTCGCCAATCTGCAATGGTCAAATGAGGCGCTGTGCCTTGTCCCGGCATGTCCCGCAATTTTTCCCGCAGCACGGGTATTGCTTCAGCTACCCTATCGGGGCTGCCCAGATCGAGCTGCAAGCCGTCTATACCGCCCCTAGAAAAAAGGCGCTTGGCAGTTTCCAAACTGACATAAGACTGAAGGGCATCGATACTAGACCCCACCTCAAATTCAGCCACGACAAGCAGTTTGCGAACCCGAGGAAATACGCCTAACGGCGTGACCGACAGTGTGGGCAACACCACTTCGACGACGTCACCCGTCATCACCCCCAGCTGACCTGCCAAACTCCGGCCTAGAGCAATCGTGAAGGGTCTGCTTTGCAACTCCTTTAAATTCCCCGAAACAATCCGTTCGTGGAGGTTATTGACGCCCCTCTGTGCCTGCACATCGATACCTCTGACCTGACTACCGAGCCGTCGGGACGAGGACTGAATCAGTGCGACATCATCGATGAAAGGGGCAACGTGCTTAACAAGGGGGACGCTTTGTAATTCGATGGCTAGAGACTGCCACTGAGTCAGAGCACCCTCGGAGGACACGATAACTGCATGAGGCACCAGTGACAGAACTCGATCTCGTAATTCCGCCGCAAAGCCATTCATGACTGATAGAACGGTAATAAGACTGGCAACGCCCAGAACCATTCCCAGCATAGATGCCCGCGATACCAGCCTGGCAAAGCTCTGCCGCTTAGCCGTGAAGGTATAGCGGATCATCATGTCGCGGGTGAAAGACACCTCAGCCTAGCTGTCGAGGTTAGTCTCGAGGGTCATGAGTTTGCACTCCAGCACTGCTGCTGGTTTGGCGTGTCTCTGTTTCACACACCTGTGGGTCCCCGCCGCAAAGATCGCATTTGCTGTCGATCCCTAAACGCCCTATGCCACCACAAGTCCCACTAATGGGAGCTCTTCCAGCAATGACACCTACCGCCATCGCAGTCATGATTGCTGCGAAGGCTAAAAAGGTAACCACAAAAGTCACAAACGTACCCCTCTGTCTTTAAGACAACACTCTATCCCGATGCGGCGTTAGACGCCAGAAAGGGTGCGAACTTAGTGCTCCAAACAGCTTTAAGGCTGTCTACTTCACGATGGACAAGATATACCGCAAGCCCCAAACGCTCGGAGAGCTCCAATGCTTTTTCAGTACCCAGCACACAAAGCGCCGTGGCCCACGCATCAGCGAGAGCGGTAGACGGGTGAATGACCGTCACGGACACCAAATCATGTTGTACCGGGTAGCCGGTGCGAGGATCAATAATATGGGAATAGCGCTGACCTTCGTGTTCAAAATAATTCCGATAGTCCCCTGATGTGGCAACGCCCACGTTCGAAACATTGACGGCTGTTTGAAAGTTACCCCGCCCTTGCTCTGGACGCTCAACGGCAATTCGCCAAGCATCACCCCGAGGGCTGTGCCCTCTAAGCTGCAGCTCTCCCCCAACCTCGAGCATAAAGTTTTTGATGCCCAACTCATCGAGCGCATCGGCCGCCAGGTCGACTCCATAACCTTTGGCTATCGACGAAAACTCCAAGGACACACCTTTCACCCGTTTACTCAAACTCCGAATATTGGGGCGCCAATCAAGCCGATTCAGCCCGACCGCCTCACGAGTGATTGCAATCGCAGCCTCCGTGGGGATGTTGGTAGGCCCCCCGGGACCAAAGCCCCAAAGCTCCACTAGAGGAGCCACTGTTACATCATAGGCGCCCTCTGTAAGCCGGGTGATTTTTTCGGCCTCAGATAACACGTAGGTAAAATCCCAATCGACCTCCATGGCCTCCTCTGGGGGCAGCGCATTAAATTCACTAATAAGGGAAAGCGGGTCATAGGTGTTCATGCTGATGTCGACCACATCAAAAGCTGCCAGCACCTCAGCTTCCACCACCTGTGAAGCAGGCGCAGACTCATCGGGCAAATAAACGAGGGACCAGCCTGTCCCATAGATGCTTCCCTGCAACTCAACAACTTTGGAAGTTTCACCACAGCCCATGAGCCCCAAAAGCAAAACGACCAGCACAATGGCTGGTCGCAGAACTACCGGTCTAGGGGCTTTAGCCACCAAAGTCGTCAAGGAAAATATTATCCCGCTCCACGCCTAAATCGACCAACATTTTGATGACCGCAGCATTCATCATTGGCGGCCCGCACATGTAGTATTCACAGTCCTCAGGTGCCGGGTGGTCTTTAAGGTACTGCTCAAAAAGCACGTTGTGTATAAAGCCCGTCAAACCTTCCCAATTATCCTCGGGCTGAGGATCAGACAACGCAGTGTGCCAGGTGAAGTTTTCGTTCTCAGCCTGCAATCCATCGTAGTCCTCGACGTAAAACATTTCTTTCAGCGAACGAGCACCATACCAAAAGGAAATTTTTCGCTTCGAGTTCAGTCGCTTCAACTGGTCAAACAAGTGCGAACGCATCGGAGCCATGCCGGCGCCGCCACCTATGAACACCATCTCAGCATCGGTTTCTTTGGCAAAGAACTCACCAAAGGGCCCATAAACGGTGATTTTATCCCCGGGTTTCAGGTCAAACACCCAGCTCGACATGATGCCGGGGGCAATGCCCTCACTGCCCGGAGGCGGCGTCGCGATCCTGATGTTGAACTTCACAATCCCCTTTTCTTCCGGGTAATTGGCCATCGAGTAAGCGCGGATTGTTGTGTCGTCGCTCGCAGAACCGTACTTGAAGAATCCGAAGCGCTCCCAATCCCCACGGTACTCCTCGCCAATGTCGAAATTATCAAAATTGACGCTG
This sequence comes from Luminiphilus sp. nBUS_16, assembly GCF_051201645.1. Lineage (GTDB taxonomy): Bacteria > Pseudomonadota > Gammaproteobacteria > Pseudomonadales > Halieaceae > Luminiphilus. The sequence goes on from NZ_CP179205.1 coordinate 1,937,625, forward strand.
TGAGGCGGACACTCTAACTGCACGTAGCCACCCGCTCTAAAGTCAACGCTCTCCCCCTCAGGTAGGCGGAGGACCAACTCTTTAATGAAAGTCGCGACGTTATCGTTTGACTCGACGGTACACTCCCACTGCTTAACCCCAAATACCTCTTCGGGAATTTGGATGCGCATGTCCTGCTTAACGGGGGTCTGACAGGACAACCTCCAGCCATCGTGAGCTTGGCGACGGGTAAAATGAGACTCTTCCGTGGGCAGCATGGAGCCGCCGCCATCGCTTACCTGACACTTGCACTGCGCACATGTGCCACCGCCACCACAGGCGCTGGCGAGGAATAAATTGGCATCTGCCAAAGTTTGCAGAAGTTTGCCACCAGCAGGCACTTCAATGGTCCTTTCACCATTGATTTCAATGCTGACATTCCCGGAGCTTACCAACCTTGAACGCGCGGCCAAGATGACCATAACCAATGCCAGCACGATGGCTGTAAACATCCCGACGCCATATACAATCGTTATATCCATTACTGTTTAGTTCCTCGCCTTTGTCAGCATCATCAGATGTCGATGCCACCAAAGGACATAAAGCCCAAAGACATCAATCCCACTGTGATAAAGGTTATTCCCAGTCCCTGCAACCCGTCAGGAACGTCACTGTACTTTAGCTTTTCCCGAATACCCGCGAGAGCGACAATCGCCAAAGCCCAACCTACCCCCGCGCCCGCACCAAATACGGCACTCTCGCCGAAGGTGTAATCACGCTCCACCATCAGTAGAGAGGCACCCAAAATAGCGCAGTTAACCGTAATCAGCGGCAAGAAGACGCCCAGAGCGGCATAAAGCGCAGGCACATAGCGGTCCAGGAACATTTCCAATATCTGCACAAGTGCAGCGATGACCCCGATGTAACTCAGGAGCCCTAAAAAGCTTAGGTCTACATCAGGCAGTCCAGCCCAAGCCAACGCCCCATCTGCGAGCAAATATTGATAAATGAGATTATTTACCGGAACGGTAATCGTGAGAACAACGACAACCGCAACCCCCAGACCAAAGGCGGCCTGAATTTTTTTGGATACCGCAAGGAATGTGCACATTCCCAAAAAGAATGACAGCGCCATATTTTCAATGAATACAGCACGTACAAACAAGCTCAAATAATGTTCCATTACGCGCCCTCCTCAATGGCGGGTGTGTGCTTCGCGATGCGGAACTCAGGCTCTTCAACCTGGTCTTTTTGCAGACTACGAATCGCCCAGATCAACAGCCCAATCAGAAAGAATGCACTGGGCGGCAATAATAAAAGCCCGTTCGGCGCGTACCAGCCGCCCTCGGTCACCAGGGGCAAAACCTCCATACCAAACAACTTGCCAGACCCTAAAAGCTCTCGCACGAAGGCAACGGCCATCAAGATGAACGAGTAACCCAGCCCGTTACCAAAGCCATCGAGAAAACTCGGTACCGGCGGGTTTTTCATGGCAAAGGCTTCGGCACGCCCCATCACAATGCAATTGGTGATGATCAAACCAACGAACACCGACAGTTGCTTAGACGTGTCGTAGGCATATGCCTTGAGTATTTGGTCTACCACAATTACCAGGGAGGCAATCACCGTCATTTGAACAATGATGCGAATGCTCGATGGAATGTAGTGCCGGATCGCAGAGATAAAAAAGCTGGAGAAAGCCGTCACTAGGGTCAAGGCAACGGCCATGACCAAGCTGACCTGCATTGATGAGGTGACCGCTAATGCTGAACAGATGCCTAAAATTTGCAACGCAATCGGGTTATCGCGAAAAACCGGTCGAAACAGTGTGTCTTTAACGTCCATTAGGCATCTCCCTCACGTAAATTCTGGAGATACGACTCAAAGCCTCTATCACCCAGCCAGTACTGCACTAAATTACTGACCCCACGACTTGTAAGTGTGGCACCTGAAAGTCCATCGACTTCCCAATCTGCATCGGCGGCCTGCGGATCTACCGTGCCTTTTTTCACCGATATAGCAACGGCGCCCTGACGGTAAACCTGCTTGCCTTTCCAGAGGTTTTTCCAACGAGGATTGTCTACCTCACCACCGAGTCCCGGCGTTTCACCGTGCTCGTAAAAACCTAAGCCAGCAACGGTATTGCCGTCTGATTCCAGCGCAATAAAGCCGTACAGCGTGGACCATAATCCGTAGCCGTGTATGGGAAGGATAATTTTATCAAGCCCCCCTTTGTCATCGTTGACCAAATACACCAGGGCGTACTTCGATTGACGGACAATATTAGCGATGTCTGCAGACGTCTCTAACGGTATAGAGGTTGCGGGATCTTTAGCAGCAGCTCTCTGGTCGAAAGTCGTCGCGTCGATGCCGCTGACGTAATCCCCGGACTCAATGTCTATAACCCTCGAGTCGACCCGTTGGAACTGCTCCTCAACCGTTAGTTCAGGGTCGTAAAGACCCGCAGCCATTAGAATATTGCGTTTGAGGTCGCGTGTTTTGTTGACCTCCTGAGCGGGTTTGAACACAACCGCCGCCGTGGAGACAACAACTGAGCACACAATGCACAGGGCGAGTGCTACCGTAATGATGCGCCCCAAGCTTTCCTTGTTACTGGACACGAGCGAGCCTCCTTTTGATGTTGGCCTGCACCGCAAAATGATCAAACAACGGCGCAAACAAGTTGGCAAACAAAATCGCCAGCATCATCCCCTCGGGAAATGCAGGATTGATGACTCGGATCAGTACACACATAACACCGATGAGCGCACCGTAGGCCCATCGGCCACGGTTGGTCATCGCAGCCGATACGGGATCGGTCGCCATAAAAAAAGCACCGAAAGCAAAGCTGCCCACTACCATATGCCAGTACCAAGGCATCGCGAATGCGGGATTGGATTCAGAGCCCACCAGGTTAAGTAAGGTAGAGAATGCAATCATGCCCGCGAAGCACCCTGCAACAACACGCCACGACGCAATGCGTGTCAGCAGCAGCACTGCACCGCCTATCATGATCATCAGCGTGGACGTCTCACCGATGGAGCCAGGAATCGATCCTAAGAAAGCATCCATCCAAGTGATCGAATCGGTTAAACCTGGCATTCCTTCAGCCGCGACAACGCCCAGTGGGGTCGCACCGCTGTAGCCGTCGACAGCAGTCCACACCGCATCGCCAGACAATTGTGCGGGGTATGCAAAGTATAAAAACGCTCGACCAGTCAACGCCGGGTTTAAGAAATTCTTGCCGGTTCCACCAAATACTTCTTTTCCAATGACAACGCCAAAACTGATACCTAAAGCGGCTTGCCACAAGGGCAGATCAGGAGGAAGTGTCAGTGCGAAGAGCACAGAGGTCACGAAAAAGCCCTCGTTGACCTCATGCCCGCGCTTCATAGCAAACAGCACTTCCCAAAATCCACCCACGACAAACGTCACGAGATAAAGTGGTAGGAAATGCAGTGCACCGAACAGAAAACAATCCCAGAGATTTGTTGAATCATAGCCACCCAGAACGCCGATCACCGAACCCCGCCAGCCTTCTAGAGCCTCGATACCAACCCCAGACATCGCACCCGTCGCCTGGTAGCCCAAATTCCACATACCAAAGAACATCGCGGGGAAAGTCGCAAACCAAACCGTAATCATGATGCGCTTGAGGTCAACACCATCGCGCACGTGGGCTGTGGAGCGCGTTACATGGTTGGGCGAATAGAAAATCGTGTCTACCGCTTCATAGAGGGCATACCATTTTTCGTAGCGTCCCCCCGGCTTAAACTGGGGCTCGAGATTGTCAAGAGTGCTGCGCAATCCCATAGGTTATCCCTCCTTCTCTATGCGCGTCAGGTTATCGCGCAATATCGGTCCATACTCGTATTTGCCGGGGCACACATAGGTGCACAGCGCCAGATCTTCTTCGTCGAGCTCAAGACAACCCAATGCCTGCGCGGTTTCGGTATCACCAACCAACAAAGCTCTGAGTAGCTGGGTCGGTAAAATATCGAGGGGCATAACGCGCTCATAATTGCCCACCGGCACCATCGCGCGCTCAGACCCGTTGGTGTTGGTCGTCATAGCACTGGGTTTCATACCAAACCAACTCGACAAATAAATACCCATGACAGAGTGCCTTTCGGACCCTGGAGATAGCCACCCCATGAAGTCCCGATCACGACCCTCTGAAAGGGCCGTCACCTGGTTATGATAACGACCTAGGTAAGCGCTATCGGACTGGACAGTGCGACCGCCCAGCACCGAACCTGAGACAACCCGCACTTCACCGGTTGCCAACTCCCCTGCCGTTAGTGCCTGTAAATCTGCACCTAGCCGGGTTCGTATGAGACGAGGGCGCTCAACCTCAGGGCCGGCTAGTGCCACTACCCTGTCGGTGTAAAGCTCGCCCTGCAAAAACAGGTAACCCACCGCTATGACGTCTTGGTACCCAACTGTCCAGGCTATTTTCCCAAGAGAAGCACCCATCAAAAAATGGATATGCGTGCCAGCTAAGCCAGCTGGGTGCGGCCCCGAAAACTCTGTATGTTCTATTCCGGCGTGGTTGCCCTTAGCAATACCACTATCCGGTGCCGTACACAGGTGAGTTGGGCAGCCAGCCATCTCAGCGAGAAGATCCTGTCCCAGGACAAACGCCTCAGCATGCTCGGCGATGATCAAAGCAGGATCGGGCGCCAGTGGGTGAGTATCGATCGCTGTTATAAAAAGGCCAGCAGGGGCGCTTTCTGGATCTGCCACTTTCCCGTAGGGTCGTGCGCGCAGCGCGGTCCACTGCCCGCTGGAAATGAGTTGGCTGCGGATAGCTTCGCCGGTAAGCGCTCTGGCTTCTTCGGGACTGTGCGCGCCAAAGCCTAAAGGCTCTAAAGTGTCATCGATTTCAATAACCAGCGACTGAAAAACCCGACGTGCCCCTCGATTCAGTGCCACAACCTGTCCGGAAGCCGGAGCTGTAAAATTTATGCCCAGCGTCTTTTTATCGCTGAAGAGGATCTGGCCCTTGCGCACCGTATCCCCCTCGGACACGGACATCGTGGGTTTCATACCCTCGTAATCTGCACCGACAAGCGCTACGTTTCTTACGTTTGAGGAAGAATCAATGTTGGAATCTGCTGCGCCAGCGAGTGGTATATCTATGCCGCGTCGAATTTTGATCATGTGCGCTTCCGCTTGTGTCTACTCGTCTGCACCCGGGACTCGGGGCACGCTCTGGAGGAGTCGTCACATAGCGCCTAGCGGCGCGGACCGAGTCGTTGAGCCTCCCCCGAGTCAACTTCCCGTGTCGGGCGCTTTGCACGCCCGAACGTCTTTACAACCTCGCCCGCCTATTAAATGCCATGGCGCTTTTGCTCGGCGTCGCAATTGTACCGGACCCCCTCGCAAACTCCAAGACAACTCAGAGCGTGCCTGAATCACCCTTTGGATAGGTGAGGTAGCTGATACCCGCCATTTTTTCAAGAATCCGGTACACCTGACAGCTGTAGCCGTATTCGTTGTCGTACCAGAGGTAACAGACGACGTGTGCACCGTTAACAATAGTCGCCTGAGCATCAAATACACAGGCCGCCCTTGAACCCACAAAATCTGAGGACACAACTTCGGGCGACGCTGAAAAATTGATTTGCTTGCGCATGGTTGAGTGCAGCGCAATGTTGCGCATAAATTCGTTCAACTCCTCAACGGTCGTCTCTTTTTTCAGAGTTAAGTTAAGAATGGCCATTGAAACGTTGGGCGTTGGCACGCGGATAGCGTTGCCGGTGAGCTTGCCCTGCATTTGCGGCAAGACTTTGGCAACGGCCTTGGCTGCACCGGTCTCTGTAATCACCATATTCAACGGTGCAGAGCGACCTCGGCGGTCAGCCTTGTGGTAATTGTCAATCAGGTTTTGATCATTGGTGTAAGCGTGAACCGTCTCAACGTGACCGCTGACGATGCCGAATTCGTCATCAAGCGCTTTCAACGGAGGCGCTATCGCATTTGTTGTGCATGAAGCGGCAGAAATGAGGCGATCAGTAGAAGAGATCTCGCCATCGTTAATACCCGCCACAATATTTTTCAGCTGCCCCTTACCCGGAGCAGTCAAAATGACCTTCGAGACCCCTTTACCCTCTAAGTGTCGAGACAACGCCTCATCGTCCCGCCACACGCCAGTGTTGTCGATAACGATGCAGTCGTTAATACCATGGGCGGTGTAATCGACATCCTCGGGGCGATCGGCATAGATCACTTTGATTTCATTACCGTTGGCGACAAAGGATTGGCGGTCTTCGTCTACTCTTATCGTGCCCTGAAAAGCACCGTGAACCGAATCCCTACGCAACAAACTCGCCCGCTTCACCAAATCATTTTCGGCACCGCCACGACGCACAACGACGGCACGCAGGCGCAAGCTGTCCCCGCCGTCTGTCTTATTGATCAAAATCCTTGCCATCAGGCGGCCAATTCGGCCAAAGCCATAAAGCACAACATCTACGGGCTTATCGACGGGGCGCTGCGTGGACTGAACCAAAAAACCCAGCTGTTGCGCAATATATTCCTCAAGGGTCATGCCCTCGCCTTGCGCTTTGTCATAAAACTCGACCGCAAGCCGTCCAACGTCGATATGACTAGGCCCCAGTTGCATCGTGCCCATGGCCTCCAGCACCGGCGCTGTTTCAAACTCAGACAGTTCGTTGTGCTCAACTTGGCGGACGTAGCGGTGGCTCTTCATAATATCCAGCACCGATTGGTTCACCAGTGAGCGGCCATAGATGTAGCACTTGACGTTCTGCTCTCGGGCCAGCGCTCCTACCTGCGGAATCATAGCCTCAGCCAATGCCTCCCGCTCCTTCCAGTCGGAAAAATAATTATCGGGGCGCTCGCGTTTGCGCTGGTCAGTCACGGGAAACTCCTGAAATTCGATATTGAGGGGAGGTAATGGGTTATTATCCGATCAACCTAGGCCGGCCCGCAAGTAAAATGCGGCCTGCAGGCCTGAGGAATAACGTCAAATAGGCACGATTTTTACGTCGATCACCCCTCTCTACGGACAATGCATGTTTTCCACACTCGTAGCTCCTACCCCGTGGCCAGAAAAATTGGGGTCTCGCTCAGCCTTGGGGCCCTGCCCCGGTACGGCGACCGCTATGGCCGTCGCAGAACTCGCGACTCAGCAAAAACTTTTGGTTGTTGTTGTACCCAGCTCTGCCAGCGCAGCCGCACTCGAGCGCGAGCTGCCACTATTTAGTGCTGCCGCGCTAAATATCCTGACGCTTCCTGATTGGGAAACACTGCCCTACGACAACTTTTCGCCCCATCAGGATATCGTTTCAGAGCGTCTCAGTACCTTTCACCTGCTTCAAGACATCGCAGAGGGCGTCTTAATCGTCCCCATTACCACGCTCATGCAGCGAACGCCCCCGGTCCACTACGTTGCCGGTAGCAGCCTAGTGCTTGATGTCGGCCAGGCTCTCGACAGCAAAACACTCGTTCACAACCTCACCCTCAACGGTTACCGCGCCGTGGATACTGTTTATGAGCACGGTGAGTACGCCGTGCGCGGCTCGCTGCTAGACATTTTTCCCATGGGTAGCCAGGTGCCTTACCGCATCGACCTGTTCGACGCTGAAATTGAGAGTTTGCGAACCTTCGATCCCGAGACTCAACGCACTATCACTAAAGTTGATTCAATACGGCTACTGCCTGCCAGAGAATTCCCCCTCACTGAGGAAGGTATTCGTCGTTTCAAATTAAACTGGTATCGAAAGTTCGATGGCGACCCGGAAGCCTGCCCACTGTTTAATGAAATTTGTGCGGGACGCGTTCCGGGAGGCGCCGAGTATTTTCTGCCGCTCTTTTTTGATAGCTGTGGGACGGTCTTTGATTACCTTCCCGACCATGCTGCCTTTATAACGATCGGTGACCATTATCAAGCCGCGAGTCAATTTTGGTCAGAAATTACCTCTAGGCATTCCGAATACGGTGTTGATGTCAGACGACCACTACTGCCCCCCTCTGAAGTTTTTATCCCAACGGAAAGCCTTTACGAGGACCTAGGTCGACACGCCGTGTTGGAGCTGCGTACTGAACACGATGCGCCGGTGCACCAAAAAACCGGGTTGCTAAGCCCACCCGATCTCCACGAATTGTCCCAAGGCGCAACAGCGCTAGAGCGACTTGCCACATTTATCGAGGCACATGACGGTCCCGTCCTTCTTTGCGCGGAATCTCCCGGGCGACGAGAAGTACTGCTTGAGGGATTGAACGAACTAGGACTGCACCCAGCGCCGGCTAGCGAATGGCCTGATTTTATTGCCCAAGCTATTCCCCTTGGTATTACCGTTGCGCCGGTTGATCGTGGTTTTTATCAGGGTCCCAAAAAACCCACCCTAATCGTTGAGAATCAAATTTTTGGCGCCCGAGTCGCGCAGCGAAGGCGGCGCCAATCCGTCGAAGAAACCAATGCTGATGCGATCGTCAGAGACCTCACTGAATTGCGCCCGGGGGTGCCGGTTGTCCACTTACAACACGGTGTCGGCCGATATATGGGGCTGCAATCCCTAGAGATTGACGGTGCGCCAGCAGAGTTCCTGCTGCTGCAATACGCCGATGCCGACAAACTCTATGTACCTGTAGGGTCCCTGCATTTAATTGCCAGATACACCGGCGCCGACCCCGATACAGCACCACTGCACAGGCTTGGTAGCGAGCAATGGGAGAAGGCGCGGCGAAGAGCCCGTGAAAAAGCCAACGATGTCGCAGCGCAGCTCCTTGAAGTCTATGCCCGACGCGAAGCCCGACAGGGATTTCAGTTCGAGCTCGATGAAACTGCGTGGCAACGTTTTTCAGAAGAGTTTCCGTTTGAAGAAACCCCCGATCAAAGCGCGGCCATTGAGGCCGTTCGTGCTGACATGTGCGCCACCAAAGTTATGGACCGATTAGTCTGTGGCGATGTGGGATTCGGCAAGACCGAAGTGGCAATGCGAGCCGCTTTCATCGCTGTACAAAACGGAAAACAAGTGGCCATATTGGTGCCCACTACCCTGCTCGCTCAGCAGCATTACAACAGTTTTCGTGACCGCTTCGCTGACTGGCCAGTGACCGTGGAGGTCGTCTCTCGATTCCAGTCTAATAGCGATATTGCAAGCGTTCAAAAGCGAGTGGCATCAGGAGAAGTCGACTTGCTGATTGGCACTCACAAACTGCTGCAAAGCACCTTCGCCTTTGAGGATCTGGGATTATTGGTCATCGATGAGGAACACCGCTTCGGGGTGAAACAGAAAGATGCCATCAAAGCGCTACGGGCCCAAGTCGACATTTTAACCATGACGGCAACGCCTATTCCCAGAACCCTCAACATGGCTTTAGGGGGTCTGCGGGACCTGTCTATTATCGCGACCCCTCCCGCGCGACGTTTATCAATTAAGACGTTTGTCCGGGAACACTCTATCTCTTTGGTCAAGGAAGCCATTCTGCGAGAGACCCTTAGGGGTGGTCAGGTGTATTACCTGCACAACGAAGTCAAAACTATCGAAGAAACCGCGAGCCGGCTCAGAGAGATGTTACCCAACCTCTCCGTTGGCGTAGGGCATGGCCAATTACGCGAGGCGGCACTTGAAGGTGTCATGTCAGATTTTTATCACTTGCGGCATCACATTTTAGTCTGCAGCACCATTATCGAGACAGGGATTGATATACCCAATGCCAATACAATCATCATCGACCGTGCTGACAAATTTGGGCTAGCGCAACTGCATCAACTTAGAGGCCGGGTTGGACGCTCCCATCATCAGGCCTATGCCTACCTTTTGTGTCCACCGCGCTCAACGATGACCTCAGATGCCGAAAAGCGACTTGAGGCGATTGAGGCCGCTGGTGCACTCGGTGCTGGGTATTTACTGGCTACCCACGATCTAGAGATACGTGGTGCAGGTGAATTACTGGGGGACGAGCAATCGGGGCAAATACACAGCGTCGGTTTTGGACTTTATCTTGATATGCTCAACAACGCGGTGCGCGCCTTGAAACGCGGGGAAATTCCCGACATTGATGGGCCCCTAGACAGTGGTACCGAAGTGAAACTCCATGTCCCTGCACTCATACCCGACGAGTATTTACCTGACATCACCTCGCGACTCGTTCTGTATAAACGCATTGCTGCGTCAGTGACACAGGAAGCATTGCGTGAGATCCAAGTAGAGATGATCGACCGCTTTGGCTTGCTTCCAGACGCCACCAAGAATCTATTCACTCAAGCAGCCATTAGGGTCCGGGCACAACGGCTTGGCATTGCGGAAATTGAAGCGGGTGACGAGGGTGGTAGCATCTCCTTCACCGATCAAACCCAGGTAGAGCCCATGACGCTGGTTAAGCTTGTTCAAGGCGACCCCAAAACCTACGGACTCGCAGGATCAAACAAACTGCGCTTTACTTGTGAGTTGGTTGGCCTGCCTGAGCGTCAGAACTTTGTTGATGCATTACTTGGAAAACTTGACCGGGAGTCATCATGAAAGGTCAGCGAAGCCCTAGATGGCTATTCATCTTATTATTGCTAGCCAGCGCCGCTGCTGCACAGGAGCCGGTGCCAATTGCTGTTAATGTGCCTGACTCTATCGATCCCAATGCAGACTCGGGGTGGCTTCGAATTGAGGTCGCCGTATTAATAGATGACCGCGCTGAAGTGGTTACCTCGGAGGCTTGGCCCCCCTACCCAAGCACCCAATATCCAAATAGCCACCGCCGTTTACAAGACGACCAGCTGCTGCAACAGCTGTCGGCGCAATACCCCCAAGCTCAAATTCTTGCAGAACCCGATGGTAATATCACATTACTGCTTCCTGACCCGCAGCAACTGGTGGCAAAAGCCAAAGCAGACGCCCTCGCACAACAGCGTGAGGCGCTGCTGCAAGCAAGAGAAACATCCGCGGGTCACATCGACCTGCCTAAGAGCACTGACGGCAATACACTGGCGGATCTGGATGATACAGCTGGCGCAACCGATAGCACCGAGAATTCCAAACCGATTGCACTAGAAATGATCGATGCGCCCGATAAAACGGGCAGTGCTGGGGCGGAATGGCTGTCTCCTTTTACCGAAAGTCCTCCCTTGGATGCCAGTGCCGATTCGGTGTCGTCCTCCACAAATATCTCGGGGGCAGTGATTGATGATCTTGCGGAGGAACAAACGCCACCGCCTGCACTACCTGAGAGTTTTAAGGCGCGACCGATAGAATCGTTGTCAGAAGGACTTCGTCAGCTAACCCGCAGTAATCCTGACCGGCTGCAGATGAGCACCTCTTGGTTACAAGCCCCAGAAGTTGCCAACCTTCCTATTATCCTAGATAACTCAGGGGATGACCCAGACTGGCCAAAACTTCAAGGTTTCGTGCAAATTCGAACAGGAGATACGTTAAAGATCGGCGTGAATTTTTGGTGGAATACCGATGCCAGCTACCTGCCAGAGGGGTTTTATATGACCTCACCGCCCATGGCGCCAGTACAACGATTCTGGCGGGATGAGCTGTCGTTATTGCCCCTAGACGGGCCGACGGTTGCCAAGCGGCTAGCGACCTTCAAAGCTATCGAGGCACATATAGGTGCGGGCTTACCTCTCGTTGAATTCGTGGACCCTACAACCGGATTTTTTCGAGAACTGGTTCCAGAAACCGATGACACAAACAGTTTTTCTCCGCCGGCAACCTGGCCTTGGCGACATTTTATTCATGTCGCAGATACCCGGACTGTCTCCGAGGGTTATGTTCGTTACTTTGATCATCCAGTTCTAAAAGTCGTCACAACGTGGCAAGAATTAACTTGGGGGGAGGTCTATCAAATCGGCGCTGCAGATCGCGAGCGCGAGGATATTGAAAAGGCCATACAAGACGCGCAAGACGCCGTTGCTGATCCAACAGCTCCTCCCGTGGGCCAGCTGCCCCCCGACCAACAATCGCTGCGCTAAGTCAGCGACACGCCAGCGCTTTGTGCTTGAAGCTCGGCTTCACTTTGTAACAGTAACGTACGAGTAGGAAAGGCAACCTCCGCGCCGTGATCAGCGATAATCGCTAAAACCCGAAACAACACATCCTGTTTGATGTTGTGAAACGTCGCCCAGTCTGTGGTTTTGGTAAACGCATAGATGAAAAAGTCGAGGGAGGACGGCCCGCAAGTTACAAAATTGACCATCAATGTTCTGTTCAAATCAATCGCTTCATGGGACTCAAGCATAGCTTTAACGGCCGCAACGACCTTCCCCATGGCAGCAACATCTTCATAACGAATGCCAACAGTTTCATAAATTCGGCGATTGTTCATGCGCGATGGATTTTCTACCGCCACGCTGGAAAAGACCGAGTTGGGAATGTAAAGCGGGCGCTGGTCAAAGGTTCGAATTCGAGTCATCCGCCATCCAATATCTTCCACCGTGCCCTCAATCTCTCTGTCAGGAGAGCGAATCCAATCGCCCACTGTGAACGGCCGATCGAGATAAATACTGAGGCCGCCTAAAAAGTTTGCCAACAAATCTCTGGCGGCAAAACCCACGGCGATACCGCCAATGCCGCCAAAGGCGAGCAGTCCTGACACCGACACACCCAGCGACTGAAGAACCATCAAGGCAACGACAATACCCAGACTTATCCGAACCAATCGTAGGGTCGCGCGTATGGTTGCTCGGTCATCGGACTGGCGCTTACCGCGATGCTCACTCAGTAATTCAGCCTCAGCGCCCTTGAGCGCTCGTTGCGCTATCCAAGCTAAGATCAAGATAAGTGCTGTATCGGCGACCTGCCTGGCCAGCGTTCTGAATTGGTCAGTTCCCTCAAATAATCCCAGAGAAAGGTAGACTACGAGTAACCAGATGGCCCATTTACTTGGGCGAATCAATGCATCAGCAAGCACGTTATCCCAGCGCAGATCAGAACGCTGCGCAGAGCGCTGTAACTGTGTAACCAACCGTTCGATTAATACGTGACCGAACAAGCCCAAAGCCAGCAAAGCCGCAACAACCAAAGCCACGACAGGCACATTGAGGTAGTCGGCCAGCGGGGCTAATTCCTTGACAAAAACCTGAATAGAAACGTCCATAACGTGAGGTGGGCATGACCTAAGGAGGATAGATGCTAACTCACCCAAGAGAGCCAACGCTACGCTAAAAATACACCCGCTTGGCCAAGGTGACACCGCAAGATATACTGTATATAATAACAGCCTGTATAAGTAACCAGCTCAGGAGAGCTTTTATGCTCAAGCTAACCGCACGCCAAGAACAGGTCCTTGACGTTATCAAACGCTGCATAGATGACACTGGCTATCCCCCCACGCGGGCAGAAATCGCGCGGGAGCTTCACTTCAAGAGCGCCAATGCTGCAGAGGAGCACCTCAAGGCTTTAGCTCGAAAAGGGGCGATTGAAATGATCGCTGGCGCTTCTAGGGGTATCCGCTTGGCGGAGACAGAGCCTTCAGGCCTTGCTGTGGTAGGTCGAGTCGCGGCGGGCTCTCCAATACTGGCTCAAGAGCACATAGAAGAACGCTGCAGTATTCCCGCCCACTTCTTTAGCCCAAGAGCTGATTACTTACTACGGGTTTCTGGCGACAGCATGATCAATGCCGGCATTCTCGATGGCGACCTGCTCGCCGTACACAGCACGCCGATCGCTGCTGAGCAGCAAATCGTAGTGGCGCGAATTGATGATGAGGTCACGGTAAAGAGGCTGCATCGGCCCAATAGTCAGCATGTGATGCTGTTGGCCGAAAACGAAGACTACGCGCCAATTGAGGTTGATTTGGCAACACAGGCATTTGCCATAGAGGGTGTCAGCGTCGGGGTCTTACGGCGCTAGCCCGAATTCTTCACGGCAGTTACTGTTTATAAGTTAAATAGCAGCTGCCTGAGTCACGAACCATTCAATGAACCGTCCGCCCTCCAGCGACCTTGGTGCTTTCAGCGTTATCTGCGTCGACTTCAACGCTGCTCATTTCCGCTAGGCGTGCTGCAGCCTGAATGCCTGCTTGAATCATAGCTTTGGCGACTTCAAGGTTGTTTTCCATGAGATAAGCAGATGCCTCGGCAGAGAACTGGATGCTGACAAGTGGCTCAACGCCCTCCTCCTCAGCTCGCTGCAACACAATTTCGCCGTCACCCAGATCGACAATTTCCAACAGAGCGGTAGTCATGTGGAGTCCTTTATCATTGGCGAAAGCTAAATGTTAGCAGCCCAGCTACCGGCATACCACCCACCAATGGTGGATTTCGCAGTCCTGATCAACATTCGTCCAAGCTACTGCTCATCCGGTTGATCAACGCTTCAAGATTCCCGCAAATGCCTTGATAATCTTCAACTTGAAGCCTTGCCACCGTCGACGCCAAGCGGCCCGGGGGCAAGGGTCTTTCAATACCCTGCTCCGGCAGCGTTTGCAGGCGAGCCAGCCAGCCATGCCGCTCCAACTCTCGATATTCCGCAATCTCATTGGGTTCAGCAATACCCAAACTCGGGCCCGGTAATTCTACTGTGCTGTGAGGCGGTTGTTGCGGGAGGGGAGTGAACCTTACAACCGCGAGTAAAAACCAACCATAGGCATTGAGCAGGTGCAGGCGAACCGCCGGGGCAAAGGCTGCCTCAAGAACATTCTTCTCGAGACGGTTGCGACTCAGCTGGTCGCTCCATGCGTCTAGCAGCAGTCGCGCCATGTAGAGCGAATGATTGGCTAAACCGGAAGCACTGCTCAAATGACTCAGTCCCCGTCAGGCGCCGCTGAGCTTTTAGCAGCCGGGGCTTTTTTTGCCGCCGTCTTTTTCTTGGCTTTGGCCTTCTTTTTGGGTGCTGCTTTCTTCTTGATCACTTTAGCCGTCCCCGATTCCTGCCAGGCACCATTGTCAAAAAATGCCTTCCAGCCAGTAGCTTTACCGTCAACATCCGTCATGACGTACTGCTCTTTTGTTTTTCGGCTGTATCGAATTTGACTGCGGTTACCCACGTCATCGGTGAGCGGGGCGTCAAACAGGAAGTGGTACTTGGGGTCTATCTCTCCCTGGTGTGGGATCAATTCGTCGACAAATGGGGGCCGCGTCTCACGATTTTTGGGAAACTTGCTAGCAGCGAGGAACAGGCCTGACGCACCGTCTCTAAGAATGTAGTGGTCCTCAACCTTTCGACAAGCCAACTCAGGCATTGGTACGGGATCCATCTTAGGAGGTGCCGCTTCGCCGCTGCGTAATAGTTTCCGTGTGTTCTTACATTCGCTGTTAGTACAGCCAAAATATTTTCCAAATCTGCCGGTCTTCAGCTGCATATCTGAGCCGCACTTATCGCACTCGATAGTCGGGCCGTCATAACCCTTGATGCGAAACTTACCTTCTTCAACTTCGTAACCGGCACAATCAGGATTGTTACCGCAAACATGCAATTTACGCTGCTCGTCAATGAGGTAGCTGTCCATCGCAGCATTACATAGGCCGCAACGCCGTTTTTGAAGCAACAACCGCGATTCCGCTTCATCATCGGCATCAGCGCTAATAGCTTCGTCACCGGAAGTTAAATTAAGCGTGCTTTTACAGCGCTCTTTGGGCGGCAAACTGTAGCCAGAGCATCCCAAAAACACCCCGGTACTGGCCGTCCTAATTTGCATGGGTCGATCGCAGGTACCGCAGGGAATGCCGGTGGGAGTTGGATCATTCAGCTGCATGCCGTCCGGATCCGGAGACCCCGCTTGATCCAGCTTGCCACGAAAATCGTGATAAAAATCGTTTAGCAAGTCCTTCCAATCTAAGCGACCATCAGCAACATCATCAAGATGCGCTTCCATGGAAGCGGTAAAGCCATAATCCAGTAGGTCAGCAAACGACGCTTGTAGCCGTTGGGTGACAATATCCCCCATTTTTTCAGCGTAAAAACGCCGATTTTCCAAGCGCACATAACCTCGATCTTGAATTGTGGAAATAATCGCGGCATAAGTAGAAGGCCTACCGATGCTCCGTTTCTCCATCTCGCGAACCAAGCTAGCTTCCCCGTACCTTGCTGGAGGTTTGGTGAAATGTTGTTTGGGATCAAGCTGCTCAAGGCTGAGGGCCTGTCCAACGGTCAAGTCCGGCAACTCGGCATCGTCACCTTTTCGCGACATGGGTGGTTGTGCACGGGTGAAACCATCAAATTCGACGACACGTCCTCTAGCGGTCAATCCATAACCGGCGGCGGCGACTGTCACAGTTGTCGAACGGTACCGTGCAGGCGTCATCTGGCAGGCCACGAATTGACGCCAAATTAGCTCATAAAGCCGCTCAGCATCCCGCTCCATTCCTTGTAGATCACTTTGGGTGACTCTGACATCGGAAGGACGAATTGCCTCGTGGGCTTCCTGCGCGCCTTCTTTAGATGAGTAACGCAGGGGCGATTCGGGGAGATAGTCACCCGAATAGTGCTTATCAATGTACTGCCGACAAGCGGCAACAGCATCATTGCTGAGATTCGTAGAATCTGTCCGCATGTAGGTAATGTACCCGGCTTCGTACAGCCTTTGCGCCAAGGTCATCGTCTTTTTAACGCTAAACCCCAGTCGTGTGCTCGCCGATTGTTGCAGCGTTGAGGTAATAAACGGCGCGCCAGGCTTACTGCTTGTCTTGCGCGCCTCGAGATTACTCACCTCATAAGTTGCAGGTTCAAGTGCGGCTACTGCCGCCATTGCCTCGCTTTCAGTTTTGGGAGCAAACTTCTCGCCTTCACGATATTTAACTTCAAACCGAATCGCCTCGAAGCCTTTGGGCAGTAAACTCGCGTGCACTTCCCAATACTCATCGGGAACGAACGCTCGAATTTCTCGCTCACGTTCAACGACAAGACGCACTGCTACCGATTGCACTCTTCCAGCGGAGAGGCCCCTAGCTACCTTGGCCCACAGCAGTGGCGACACCTCAAAACCAACAACACGGTCTAAAAATCGCCTCGCTTGTTGAGCATTAACGCGGTTTGTGTCGAGCTCCGTGGGCTTTTGGAAAGCCTCCTGAATGGCTTTCTTAGTGATTTCATTAAAAACGACTCGTTGATAACGACTTTCGTCTCCGCCGATAGCTTCCCGAAGGTGCCAGGCAATGGCCTCCCCCTCTCTATCCAAGTCGGTTGCGAGATAAATAGCATCAGATTTCTCTGCCAGCCGACGCAACTCCGAAACGACCTTTTCCTTGCCTGGCAGCACTTCGTAACGTGCATCCCAATCATGATCCGGGTCAATGCCCATACGGCGCACTAGCTGCTCGCGCTTCTTTTTTTCCTGATAATGCTTTTTAGCGTCGGGGGCCATTTTCCGAGTAAGTGCGGCTTGAGCAGCGCGCTCCTTTGGGTCCGAGGACGTACTGCTACCCGATGTCGGTAAATCACGGATGTGACCGACACTGGACTTCACGACAAAGTCGTTGCCCAGATATTTGTTAATCGTTTTCGCCTTAGCGGGCGATTCGACAATGACGAGAGATTTTGGCATAGCTATCGGCTTCGCATCCTTAAGCGCGGACTTCGACTATGAATCCACAGCTGAAGGAGCGCATATATACGGTGCGAATTACCCTAAGGTCAAGGAAGAAACTCGAGTTGTTGCGATTTGGTCAATCAAAAAGCCGACTAAAAGCTGTTTCAACGACTTTTTAGTTGCCCCTCGATACCGAGCTGAACCAGCCTTTCAACCCAGCCATAGGCCGTCTCTCCGCCTCTTTCATCCCAAAATACCTGTATGTCCTCTTCGGTGAGCAATATCACATCAATATTTTCTGTCACTGCCTTCACCTCAGTAGGGACCGGGCTGCCGCTTCGTGACTCCCACTCGGATCTGCAGCGAACCCAAAGCTCAGGTTCTGCCCCTCGAACCTCAACATTCAACCTGCGGCTATAACAGACCAGCGCGGCATCAGACCGGCGTTGCAGCCGCGCGGGGATATTTTTGGGTTCTCGAAGCTGAACGAGGATCCCAACCTTGCGTGCGCGTTCCCGAAAATCAGCGATTGCTCGCTGATGCTTGCTAGGCAACATGCTCAATAACGGTCCCAAGGCCACCGCGATTGTGATAAAAATAATAATATAAACCAAGTTAGAACCACCCCTGTGCTAGGTTGGCAGGATAAACCAAAGGCGCCCGAGCGCGCGATTTGTGGAGAATTTGGTCATGGCGTATCACAACATCCTTGTCGCGGTTGATCTTGGAGCGACAACAGAGAGACTTCTGACCGCCGCTAGAGGGCTCATGGCAGACTCAGATTCCGAGGTTCACGTTCTACATGTCGTAGAACCCATCAACATCAGCTATGGCGCTGACATTCCCATGGATCTCTCCACCATTCAAGATGAGATCTACGACCAAGCCTCCGAGCAGCTGACGCAGTACGGTGAATCTTATGGCATTCCGGAATCCCACAGGCATTTGGCAATGGGCCATCCCGAGGCTGAGATCGCTAACGCTGCGAAGCAACTTAACGCCGAAGTCATCGCCCTGGGACGGCACGAGCGTTACGGGCTCGCGCTACTGCTAGGCTCAACAACAGATGGAGTCCTCCACCATGCGGGGTGTGATGTATTGGCTGTTCATGTTGACCCGCCTAACGAGGAATCTTAAGGACTTTCACTGAGCCAGTGCGCGAGAGCTTGCCCATCAAATGGCCAACCCAGCTCTCGCCCCGAGGCATCCGCAACCACAGGTATTCTTATACCGTAACGCTCGATCAGCGCTAGCTCCTCTTCAATATCGATAGCAGAGAAGCGAATTCCAGCGTCTAGTAATATCGTTTCCGCATGCTCACATAAATGACAGCCCGCGGTCGTGTAAAATGATAATGGCTCAGCCACCTACCCCACTCCTTGGTTAACGTTGACTTTATGTCCGATCATCCCACCTTAGAAAACCGCCATCAGATTTTGACTATCTACGGACGCAATGCTGTGTTTGAGGCACTCTCTGATTCGACTATCTCATGTCTGAGGTTGCATTGGGCCACCAGCAACCAAAAATCTTCAGCGACAAACCGAATCCTACAAGCATCAGAAGCGCGGGGAATTCCAGTCAGAGAACACACGCGCAAAACACTCTCACGCATTTCTCGCAACGGCAAGCAGGATCAAGGCGTCGCCTTGGATATTACTTGCGACAAGTTTGGCAGCCTGGAGCAGCTTCAGGATCAGGTCTCTCACTCTAAGTTGCGCATTTTAGCGCTGGATGGAATTACCAACCCGCAAAACGTGGGCATGATGATCCGATCCGCCGTCGCTGGGGGGATTGATGCAATACTTTACCCGAGGAAAGGAGTGGCGACTCTAGGGCCACTGGTTATCAAAGCGTCAGCGGGTATCGTTTTCAAAGCACCCATCATCTCCTGCGAAACACTAGCGCCCGCCTTAGAGCAGTTGCAAGGCGCTGGCGCCGCCATTGCTTCCCTAGAGGGTGACAGCACCACGTCACTCTTCGACTACCACCCCTCGAAAAGTGTTGTTTACGTGCTCGGGGGTGAAACTGACGGGGTCTCGTCCCAGGTGTCCTACCTCGCGGACGTAAAACTGCACATACCTATGGGTGCCGGAGTAGAATCGCTAAACGTTGCCGTTGCGGCATCCCTCGTTGCTTACAGTGGCTACGTAACTGGCTCTGAAGGCACGCCCTAGTCTTCCAGCAACCAAAGCCACCTCGCATTCCACGCTGCGAATACTCTTTACAGCGCGGTGGGCATCAATTGCCAGATGTATCAAGCTGTCACTTGGCGAGGGAACCCATCGCGTCTTCTAGGCCGCCCAACGTAAGGGGAAACATATTCCCTTCCATCAGCTGGTTGGTGATCCCAATTGACTGCGTATATTGCCATTCATCCTTGGGCACCGGATTGAGCCATACACATTTGCTGTAGGTGTCTCTGAGCCGCCGCAACCACGACTCGCCGGCCTCTTCATTCCAGTGCTCCACTGAGCCGCCCGGCTGAACGATCTCGTAGGGCGACATCGACGCATCACCCACAATGACCACTTTATAGTCGTGGCCATATTTATGCATGAGATCAAGTGTTGCGGTGCGCTGGTTATGGCGGCGAATGTTGTTCTTCCAAACACTCTCATAGACGAAGTTATGAAAATAAAAATACTCGAGGTGTTTAAACTCGGTGTGCGCTGCCGAGAACAGCTCCTCACACACCTTAATGTGAGGGTCCATAGACCCGCCTACATCAAGAAACAGCAGCACTTTGACCGCATTGTGGCGCTCAGGAACCATCTTGATGTCCAACATTCCAGCGTTGCGCGCGGTGGAACTGATCGTGTCGTCAAGGTCGAGCTCATCCGCAGCGCCGGTGCGAGCGAATTTGCGTAAACGCCGCAGCGCGACCTTAATGTTACGCGTGCCTAGCTCAACGCCGTCATCATAGTTTTTGAAATCACGACGATCCCAAACCTTTACTGCACGCTTGCTCTTGCTGTCACCGCCAATACGGATACCCTCGGGATTGTAGCCATCGTTACCAAAGGGCGATGTGCCCTCAGTACCTATCCACTTATTGCCGCCTTTGTGCTTTTTTTTCTGCTCCTCAAGTCGCTCCTTAAACGTCTCAATCAGCTTCTCTAGGCCCCCTAAGGATTCAATTTTTTCCTTCTCTTCGTCAGAGAGCTGCTTAATAAATTCGGATCGAAGCCAGTCATCGGGGATTAGAGCCTCAATGACATCATCGAGCCCCTCCAATTCACGAAAGTGCAGTCCAAAAGCGCGGTCAAATCGGTCGTAATATTTTTCGTCTTTAACCATGACCGCACGAGACAGGTTGTAGAAGGCATCAATGTCAGCGAAGGCGAGATTGCGTCTCATAGCCAAAAGCAGGTCCAGAAGCTCCCGGGGAGTCACGGGGATACCGGCATCCTTCAAACCATGGAAAAAATTTACCAACATGACACCAGCCCCTTAGCGCGTTTCTCGCCGATGCATGAAGGCCAGCCGCTCAAGCAGCTGCACGTCCTGCTCGTTTTTCAGCAAAGCGCCGTACAACGGCGGGATCGCCTTACTGGCATCTCGATTCTTGAGGACCTCGTCCGGAATTTCATCGGCCATTAACAGCTTCAACCAATCAATGAGTTCTGAGGTGGAAGGTTTTTTCTTGAGGCCAGGAATCGAGCGCAGCTCAAAAAATACTTCAAGGGCTTCAGCAACGAGGTCTTGGGTAATGCTCGGATGATGCACGTCGATAATCTCACGCATCGTATCTCGGTCAGGAAAATTGATGAAGTGAAAGAAGCATCGGCGTAGGAATGCATCGGGCAGCTCTTTCTCATTGTTTGACGTAATGATAATGATCGGACGCTGCTTAGCTTTGATGGTCTCCCCAGTTTCGTACACAAAGAACTCCATACGGTCGAGTTCTACCAGTAAGTCATTAGGAAATTCAATGTCGGCCTTATCCACCTCATCGATAAGCAAGACCACCTGCTCGTCCGCGTCGAATGCCTCCCACAATTTGCCTTTTTTGATGTAGTTGGCAATATCCTGAACTTTGCCATCACCCAACTGGGAATCCCTCAAACGGGAAACAGCATCGTATTCGTAAAGGCCCTGCTGCGCTTTAGTCGTCGACTTGATGTGCCATTGTATGAGGCGCATGCCCAGCCCGGCGGCGACTTCCTCGGCTAGCATGGTCTTACCTGTGCCGGGTTCACCTTTGATGAGCAAGGGACGCTCGAGATTAACGGCAGCGTTAACTGCCATACGAAGATCATCAGTGGCGACGTAACGTTCAGTACCAGTAAATTTCATGAGATATCTCGGTGTTGAGTTGATTGGAAATTCTCCGGTTGTACGCCGGAAGATGGAAGGTTGGATGCATGCTCGCGCTGAGACCCAGCGTTTTTTGTTGGAACAAACCATAGCGATAAGGCGGCCAAAGCGACACCGACTGCGCTACTGGCAAACAGCACCCAAACCGCATAACGCGCCGAAGACCAGCCGTCGAGAAAAGCGGCATTGAACAGCGCAACGATAAGCGCTGGCGCTAATGAATTCGCCTCGGGATTAGGCGCCACTGGCGTAAGCAATAATGCGAACAGCAGGCCCATCAATATACGCCTGTAGGCCCCCGGCAATCGAACCAGCCAGAACCGATGGATCAAGAAGAGCGATACTAAACCTGCACCGCAATAACAGAGCATCGCGATCAGATAGGATTCGCTAGTGAGCATCTGACGACTCCATGGTCTCAGCTTTTGGGCCCGGCGGAAGCTGCAGGAAAAAACCTTGCTGACTGAGGGCAGCGAGCACTTCCTCCGCCTCATAGCGGGCCAATTTACGCCCCGCAGTCAAATTTAGCGACAGTGCCAGCTCGGGAGAGCCAAAGGTTTGACGAAGTACTTCCGGTAACTCATCAAACTTCGCCCCTCTAGGCAAGTAAAGGTAGGTGTCCTTCTTGCGGGTACTACGAAATACTTCAACCAGCATGCATATGCCCCCCCAGCAACCGCTGCGCTTCGAGCTCGAGGGGCTCGATAACTGCCAATTTACGCCAGCCCTGCCAATGGGGGGGGCGCGGCAGAGAGCTAGTGCCCGAAGCGAAACTCGCCAGTAATTCTAGCTCCCTCGAGGGCATCAATATTTCAACATTCATACCGAGTTCCTCCGCTATCAATCCCATGGCAGGGACAAGCGACTTAGCAAGTTTTCGCACTCGGCTGTTTGCAGGCGTTGGTAACGGTGCCGGCGGATCAGTGAGTCCACGCTCGCTGGCGGCCTCGACAAGGGCTAACAACCGTTTGCCCTCTTTGCGCACAACCCCCGCGGGTATAGCGTCAGCATCGGCCAGCTGCGGCATCGAGGTCGGTATCTTTTTTGCGATGTCCAGAATCACCTTGTCGTGCAAGATCCAATTTCGAGGCCGATCTCTATGTCGCGCCTGATTCTCGCGCCAATCGATCAAATCAAGCAAGACCGCGAGTTGTTGCGAGTTAAGCTTCCAAGCCGATTTAAACTTCGCTAAGGGCCCCCGACCGCCTGTTACCATCCCGGCGCTTTCCTCAAAGACCCAAGGTAAGCAACCACTGCCTTCAGCTCGAGTCGCGAGTATTGGCCAGCATTGCGCCAAAAAAATAACATCCTGCATCGCGTAGTGACACTGCGCATCGGTGAGCGGACGAACCAGCCAGTCAGACTGAGTCTCGTCTTTGGCAACATCAACGCTTAGCAGGTTCTGCACAAGGTCTCGATAACTCAGACCAAAGCCAAGACCCAGCATTGCTGCTGCCTTTTGAGTATCAATCATGGGTCTAGGTAGAACACCCAGCCAACGCTCAAAAACCTCGAGGTCTTCACTGGCGCTGTGCAAAACCTTGACGAGGTCGGTTTGTTGGAACAGCGCCTGCAGCGGCTGCGTATCCGTAAGGGTAAGGGGGTCAATCAGCCAACACTGGCCAGCAGCAGAAAGCTGTAACAGTGCGACCTCGGGATAAAAGGTGTCCCGCCGCCTAAATTCTGTGTCCACGGCAACGAAGTCTTCTTTTGCGATCAACTGTGCCATCTGAGCAAGCGCCGTCGTATCCCTCACCCATTGGCAGGGCATATCACCGGGCTGAACCGTCAAGAGCCCTCTCCCGGCAGCGGAGTGCGTCCGCTCAGCGCATGCGCAAGGGTTGACGCGTCTAGATATTCGAGCTCTCCACCCAGCGGAACTCCGTGAGCGATCCTCGACACAGTAATTCCCTCCTGCTGGGCTCGCTGCGCAATATAAAACGCCGTCGCCTCCCCCTCGACCGTTGGGTTGGTGGCTAGGATCACCTCACGGATCCCCTGCAACTGAAACCTTTCCTCTAGCCGATCGAGACCTATATCCTCTGGACCAATACCGTCAATGGGAGACAGATGCCCCATCAGAACAAAATATAACCCTCTGAAACTTGCAGTTTGCTCCAGCGCCATGACATCTCCTGGCGCTTCAACGACGCACAATAGACCCTGATCTCGTCGAGGATCAGAGCACAACTCGCAAAGCTCAAGTTCTGTGAAATTTCTACAAGAACCGCAGCGGCCAACACGCTCCAGTGCAACAGACAGTGCCTCGGCTAGCGTTTCTCCGCCCTCCCTATCGCGTTCGAGAAGGTGCAACGTCATACGCTGTGCCGACTTTGGGCCAACCCCAGGCAAACACCGCAGGGCCTCTATGAGGTCATTAATTGACGGAGAAAGCTTCATTTATCAATAACTTATATAGGCATCTTAAAGCCATCTGGAAGGCTCATACCTGCCGTCACAGACGCCATACACTCCTGAGCGGCTGACTGCGCTCGACGAACTGCATCATTAACCGCTGCAGCCAGCAAATCCTCTAAGATCTCTTGGGGTTCCTGCATCAAAGAAGGGTCAATTTCGACGCCGGCCACCGCCATATCACCCCTCATGCGCACCTTTACCAGACCGGCTCCAGACTCACCTGTGACCTCAACCGCCTTGACGTTCTCTTGCGCCTTCGCCAACCCCTCTTGCATCTGTTGGGCCTGCTTCATCAAGTTACCAATTTTCATGCTATCTACTCTTTATTGCCTGGGTCTGATACTGCCATCTACGACTGTGCCATCAAACTCGACCAGCAAAGCTGTGAGCTGAGGATCTTGTTCTAGCGCTAGCTCTGCCTCGCGCTGGCGCTCAGCGGCTTGTAACTGCCGCAGCTGAAAGGGCGTTGCATCGCCCACCTGCCCCACCGTAACAGAAACCTCAACGGGCAGTGTCAGCAGCTGGTTGAAGGCCATTTCCAATGCAGCCACCTGCCGCTCCTGGAACAGTGAGGCATTGTTACTGTCTAGCACGAATTCAAGCCGACGCTCTCGCACTGCAACCAACTCGCAATGCAAAGCGACACTCTGCGTAATACCCACGAGACCAAGCTGATCAAAGAAAGAAGGCCATGAACCTGTGGTTGGCAAATCAACCATGACGTCTGCGGGTACTTGCACAACGCTGGGCGGTGACGGGTGGTTTCCTGCAGCTGATGCCTCTTCGGTCCCTGCGGGGGCCTGCTCAAGCGCTGCTGCCTCTTGCTCTCCCGCTGCCTTCTGTTCTGGTACTGCCTTCTGCTGTGATACTGCCTTCTGCTCTGCCGCTGACTTCACCACCGGCGGCGCCGGTGGATCAGGCTTTTTTCTGGGGGACAGATCTCCTGACGGGCTGCCATCACTGGAATTTTTCGGAGTGGGAGCCTCTGCGGGCCGGAAAGCAATCATGCGCAGCAATGTCATCTCCAGAGCAATACGAGGATCTGGAGCTACGGGTAAATCCCTGCGACCTGCAATCGCAAATTGATAAAACAATTGCGTTTCATCAAGTGAGAGAGACGCCGCCAACTCTCTCAGTGTATTTTCTTCCGCCGTATCCCCCGACAAACTTGCAGGGACCATTTGCGCCAACGTCAACTGGTGCAGCAAGGAAATAACTTCTTCTAAAGTAGAGCCGTAGTCTGGAGCGTGCTCAGCGATACCCTCAACGCAGGACAGTATCTCGGCAGCATCCCCCTGCACCACCTTCGCTATCAGCTCCAGCACACGTCCCCGATCCACAGTGCCCAACATATCCCTGACATCATTTTCTTGCAGCCGACCCGAACCATAAGCAATTGCCTGATCGGTTAGGCTTAGGGCATCACGCATTGAGCCGGCCGCAGCTCTACCGAGTAGAGTCAGCGCCGGGGGCTCGAACTCGACAGACTCGTCACCCAGAATTTTTTCAAGGTGCTCTACGACCTGCTCTGGCAACATGTTTTTCAGGTTGAATTGTAAGCAGCGAGACAAAATAGTCGCCGGCAACTTCTGAGGGTCAGTCGTCGCCAACAAAAACTTGGCGTGAGGCGGCGGCTCTTCGAGGGTTTTCAATAAAGCATTGAAGCTGTGGTTAGACAACATGTGCACTTCGTCGATCAGGTATATTTTAAACCGTGCTCGACTGGGCGCATACTGTACGTTATCCAGCAATTCGCGAGTGTCCTCCACTTTGGTACGGGAAGCCGCATCAACTTCAATAAGATCCACAGAGCGCCCTTCCGCGATCTCACAGCAGGATCCACACTCACCACAAGGCTCTGAGCTGACGCCAACCTCACAATTGAGGCACTTAGCCAATATTCTTGCAACGGTTGTTTTACCAACACCTCGGGTACCGGTAAAAAGGTAGGCATGATGCAGCCGGTCGTAATCGAGCGCATTGACTAGAGCACGCAACACATGCTGCTGGCCCACCATTTCATGAAACGTGCGGGGCCGCCATTTTCGCGCTAACACCTGGTAACTCATAGACCCATTGCCGATTGTCACCCGAATAAATGGAGGTGACCCGAGCAGCCACACCCCGGCACCCGAATCAGTAACTACCGTTGCTCCCTTCCGGGCCTGGCGGAGTTCATTACCTATCGCTGCGAGGGGACCACCCGAGTCACCATAACGCCCGCGGTTTGCGGGCCGCGTAGTGTCGCGAAAACAAGCCTGATCCGCAACTTTAAGAGCACCGTAAGTCCAACTATTCGATGTAAATGCCATTTACATGAATGTGAATCCCATTTACATTGCGGAATTATCGTGATCACAGCTGACAGCAACAGCGATGGAGTCCCAAGTAATGCCCAAAACACGCCTTAAAATTATCAGCAAGGGCTCTTTATTGGCGATCTTTGCGGCGGGACTGTTGTCATTTGGCATCACTCACCTTATCAACGGGAACGTAAGTGCCCCCGCAAAACAGGTGAGAGAGCCGCTGCCGGTCGCAGTTTTGCCCTTCAAACGAATTGATCATTACATCCGCCAGTCTAGCTATATCGGGACTGTGCGGGCCCGCAGAGACAGTGCCCTAGCTTTTGAGGTATCGGGAACCCTTGAAACACTTCCCGCAAGAGAAGGCATGCCCATGACCAAAGGGCAGATTCTCGCAACTTTAAATACCGACCAGCGCCGAGCAAAATTGCGTGCTGCAGAGGCGGAATTGGCAAAAACCACAACCAATCTTGAATTGGCCACGCTAAAGCGAGAACGACTGGCGGACCTACTCGAACGAGGCTTAACCTCGAAGCAAACATTTGACGACGCACAGCTTGGGGCTCAAGCGCTCCAACAAAACCAGCGAGCCATTAGCGCAAGACTGGACAGCGCTCGTCTCAACATCGAGAAAAGTACCCTAAAAGCCCCTTTCTCTGGCGTAGTAGCACAACGCTATGTCGATGAAGGTACGGTCGTTACGCCGGGAACCCCCATCCTGAGGCTACTTGCCCAATCAAGTTTCGAAGCCCATGTAGGCGTGCCCATCAACGTTGGCAACGCGCTAATACTTGGGAACCAGTACGCCCTCAGCGCTGGCGGACAACGCTTAGAGGCAACGCTGCAAAATATTCGTGCCGACGTCGACGCCTCGACACTGACAGTTGGCGCGATTTTCACGCTCCCCGGGGACTCCAGGGTGAGAACGGGCGAAACAATTACCCTCGACTTGGCCGATCCTGTTTATGAATCCGGTGGCTGGGTACCCCTATCATCATTAACGGCCGGCAATCGCGGCCTATGGGATGTTTTTGTCGTAAAAGACGTGCCCGAGGGGTACGTCGCTGTTCGAGAGGCTGTGGAGATTATTTACAGCAAGAATGATCAGGTGTACGTCGCAGGAACGCTGGCAGACGATGCAGTAATCATTGCCAGCGGATTGCACCGATTGAGTCCCGGTGCCTCTATTGCACCGCTGAGAAATTGAATCGTGATTGCCCGAATACTATTCCAAAATCCCCGTTACCTAACGCTCATCTTACTCATCATTGCAGCGATTGGGACCACTTCCTACTCCAGCCTCGGGCGTCAAGAAGACCCAACGATCACTCCGTTCATCGCAAAATTAGAAACCTTTTTCCCCGGTGCCAGCCCTGCTCGGGTTGAATCACTGGTAACGAAACCCCTTGAGGATGCTTTGCGAGAGGTCCCCGAGGTGACAGAAATACAGTCCACATCCGCTGCGGGGATTTCGGTAATCTCTATTGAAACAGACTATCGATTATCTTT
Organism: Luminiphilus sp. nBUS_16; assembly: GCF_051201645.1. Classification (GTDB taxonomy): domain Bacteria; phylum Pseudomonadota; class Gammaproteobacteria; order Pseudomonadales; family Halieaceae; genus Luminiphilus. Next base: position 1,965,590 of record NZ_CP179205.1, read on the forward strand.
GGCGGGCATTGAACGCGTTTGGTCTGAACTACGCGATATCGTGGCAGCCGAGGCGGCTAATTTCCCGGTGGGGGTCGAGCCTCCCTTATTTGAAGACGACATCATTACCGCCTACGTTAAGATTATTGCCGTCTCAGCCAAACCCGGCAGAGACATGCCTGCCTCAGTTTTACGCCGAGAAGCCGAAATTCTTGCAGATGCCATTCGCAGTGTGCCCAAGACAAAACGGGTTACCTTATACGGAGCGCCCAAAGAAGAGGTGCTCGTAGAACTTGACGAGACACAGCTTGCTGTTCTGGGAATCAGTGTCAGTGAGGTCAGTGAAGCTTTGCGCAAGGCCGATGCCAGAACCCCCGCAGGAAGCCTCACGGGGAGTGGCTCTGATATCGCGGTTGAACTCGCCGGGGAATTTACGAGCCTCGAGATTTTAAGAGAACTACAGATTCGCGCACTCCCAAACGGTCGCGTTGTAAGGCTACAAGATATAGCGACACTATCGCGAACCGAGCAAACACCTGCGTTCAGTTATGCACTATCCAACGGTCGAAGGTCTGTGCTGCTGGGCACCGAAATGACCCTAGGCTATCAAGCAGACACCTATGGCACACGTTTTGACAAGTTCTTAGATGACTACAGAGCACAAGCTCCAGATGGCCTCAGCATCGAAATTGCCTACGATCAAAGCCAATACACGAAAGCTCGCCTCGCCAGCGTCGCGAGTAACCTACTAGCGGGTGTTTGTATCGTACTCGCGGTGCTTTTGGTGACATTGGGGTGGCGCGCAGCATTAGTGGTTGCCGTTATTCTCCCTATGTGCACCCTTTTATCGATGCTTGGTCTTCTATACTTCAAAGTGCCCATCCACCAAATGTCACTCACGGGGCTCGTCGTCGCATTGGGATTGCTGGTAGACGGCTCTATCGTTATGACGGATGAGGTGCGCAAACGATTGATCCTTGGAATGGCGCCGATTGAAGCACTAGGCGCCTCCGTTAGCCGCTTGCGAATTCCGCTCATTGCATCAACCGCGACCACAGTTTTGGCCTTTTTGCCGATGGCAATTCTGGAGGGACCGGCTGGCGATTTCTTGGGCTCAATAGCGTTGTCGGTCATCGTTATGCTGCTGGCGTCTATGCTGCTTGCGCTCACGGTCACCCCAGTGCTGGCGGCTCGCTTGCTACCCGGTGGATTGCACGAGAGGCAACAATGGTGGCAGGCCGGCATCGAGCTACCAAGATTGAGCCCCATTTTTGCCAACCTTTTGGCACAGTCTCTTCGAAACCCGGCTGGTGCCATTGCGCTGGCTTTGTGCCTACCCGTGACGGGGTTTTTATGTGTCAGCTCCCTCACCAACCAATTTTTCCCCGGGACCGACCGAGACCAGCTCTACCTGCAAGTCACGCTGGTTGAAAGTGCATCTATCGATGACGCTTTGAGTCTGGCTAAACAAATCGACCGTGATCTTAGCGATGAACCTCTAATACGACGCGTAGACTGGACGGTTGGTGAAAGTGCCCCCGCTTTTTATTACAACATGCGCTCCAATAAAAAAGGGCGCCCCAGTTGGATGGAAGCCCTCATTCTCACAACGGATGAAAACGCCACTGACGCGCTCATTCGGCGCCTGCAGCGTCAACTAGATCGCGACTACCCGGCGGCTCAAATTATTGTCAGGGGTATTGATCAGGGCCCCCCAGTTGATGCGCCTCTGGAGATCACAGTTTCAGGGCCCAATGTCGCCACGCTGCAGGCGCTGGGTGAACAGTTTCGACAACGCATGGATGCCCTTCCCGACGTTACCCATACCAAAGTCTCCATGGAGGCTGGGCCGCCAAAACTCGTTTTTGCGTTGGAAGAAGACAAGCTAAAACAAGTGGGCCTAAGTCGAGTGCAAGTGGCAACCTCCCTTGATGCAGCTTTGCGAGGTCGTTTGGGCGGCGAACTTCTGGAGGACACCGAGCGCTTGCCGGTTCGCACAAGACTGACTCGCAGAGACTGGTCGGACAGCAACGTGCTGCAAAATCTGCGAATTCCTATTGCTAGATCTGTCTCGGGCGCTCAATCCGTACCGTTAAGCGCTCTTGGGGCTGCGCACCTCGAGCCAGATGACAGCCCGATCACCCGGGAAAACGGGCAGCGACTTAACCGAGTACAGGCCTTTTTAGTGAGAGGCGTGCTGCCTGAGGAAGCACTGAAGGTGCTTCGAGCTCAGCTCGCTGTAGAGCCCATTGAGTTACCCCCCGGCTACAGCTACAGCTTTGGCGGCGACTCAGACGAGCGCGCCGGCGTCATCGAGGATCTCATGGCGCCACTTGGCATTATCATGGCCGCTTTGGTGGCAACGATCTTACTAACCTTCAACTCATGGAGGTTGTCTGCCATCGCCGTACTGGTCTGCGTTTGCTCATTTGGACTCAGCTTATTTGCGCTAGCGCTTTTCCGCTATCCCCTTGGTATAACGCCACTCATCGGCGTCATTGGCTCCATTGGGGTTTCCATAAATGCTGCGATCATTATTCTCACAGCCTTGCAGCAAGATTCTGAAGCGGCAAGCGGAAGCGCAGACGCCGTTGTTCGTGTCGTGCGCGACTCCAGCCGGCATATTGTGTCGACAACCATTACGACCTTTGGCGGCTTTCTGCCGCTCATTCTTGAGGGCAGTCGATTCTGGCCTCCCTTTGCCATGGCTATTGCGGGTGGCGTGCTGCTTTCCACGATCATTTCCTTCTTTTTGGTACCCCCTTTGTTCTATCTCACTGTTCGCGGTCATGCCACACAACAAAACGCCAACACAGCTGCGGCAGCACTGAGATGAAACACCCTAGCAGCGGCTACCATCATGGACATCTTAGAGACGCAATGATCCTTGCCACGGCGGCTCTCATTGAAGAGCAAGGCTCCCTGTCGTTTAGCATTACTGACGCTGCAAAGAGAGCTGGGGTAAGCAGCGCCGCACCCTATCGGCATTTTCACGACAAGAACGACCTGCTTGATAACGTTAGGGATCTCGCGTTCATCGGCCTGCATGAAGCCCTTGAAGAAACGCAAAGGCAGTTTAAGGACACGGCCAACCCCGTCGCCGCAGTGACCGCTATGGGCCTGACATACCTGAACTACGCGCGCGACAAACGTGCCTTTTTCTCACTAATGTGGGAGGACCATGGACAAATGCAGCCCGAGCGACAAAATCTTGAGCACAAGAGTGTAGGGTTTTCTTTACTGCTAGCCTCAGTTGAAAATTACCTTGTTGCAGGGCGTCACAAAAGCCTAACGGCGTCTGATCGAAAAACCGCGTTAACTGTGGCCACGCAGCTCTGGGCACTCGCGCATGGTGTTGCAACACTTGAGAGCAATCAGCTACTCGATCTTTTCGATGAGTCAGCGCAGGCCGAAGTAATACTTGCGGAAGCCGCCTCCGCTCTTCTTGCCGGAATTGACGCCACACGCAGCACATAAACTCTGCAGGTCTTGCACTGCCAGATGAGCCACATAAGGTTGATCTTCTAAGAGTGTTGCTAAGAGTAGCGGGGCACAGCTGAGCACGTTAAAACTCTTGGCCCGACCTGAAGCACTACAAAATGTCCTTATTTCCCACTTGGGCAGAGCGTTAAGCAGTGGCATACTGCCGCCCCATCCGCTCGTAGCACAACCGGATAGTGCAACGGCCTTCTAAGCCGTAGGTTGCAGGTTCGAATCCTGCCGGGCGGGCCACTATCCTCCACAAGTATTTGCTGAACTCAAAGTCAACAAGGCTCAATCCAATGAATTCTAAGCGCTCGGTTATTGTTCATTACCACACGTTCAAAAACAGCGGCACTTCCTTTGACGAACTGCTTACGGCAAATTACAAGGAGGACCACCTGTGCTTTGATGGTCCTTTCCCCTACACGATGTTCAATCAGCAAGAGCTGTTGAAAGTGATACGTAGGAACCCTACGAAGATTGCCTTCTCATCGCACAGCATTAGACTACCAGTGCCAACCGACTTAGACGTCAATGCCGTCGCTGCACTTTTTATAAGGCATCCAATTTTACGGATCCGATCGGTATACGGCTTTGAAATGCGCTCCGAAGGAATGAAAGCCAAGCTGCAGACCGCAGTAAAGAGCAAACTCTTTATGAGAAAAAAAATAGCCCAAGAAGATACGGCCAAAACCGACAAACAACCGACCTTCGATGAATGGGTGACTTACTTGCGCGGCCACACGGCAAGTAATCTCAACGCTGGGCTATTGAGTAACAGCCAAACCCATATGTTTTGTGGTGTCTATGGCAGCGTAGGAATCGCGAAAACTTTTTCTGCTGGAGGTCCCAAGGCAGTTCGGCTCAGCGACCTTGACCAAGCAAAACGCAACTTACTCGCCGTCCCTTTGCTGGCACGGACAGAGACGTTTGAACAGGATGTAAAACGCTTCCCAGAAATCCTCGCTCGATATGGAATCGAGTTCAACTATCAAGATTTGCCCGCAGCCAACGTGAGTAATCCGAAGGCCCATCGATCCGTAAAAGACCGCCTCCTGCACGCAGAAGGGGAGCTCAGTGAGGACAACTGGTCATGGTTAAACAACGCCAACGCGCAGGATTTAGACCTTTACGACTTCAGCAATGAACTTCTATCGTGACTTGGTGAGTACAGTGCTCCCAAGAAAGGAACGACACGACCTCACAGCTTTTCCTGTAAGCCACCCTGCCAGCCCTACCTAATCGCAGCTTAAGATATGCTTCTGGAAGGCCTGTAGCATTCCACCACAAGGGCCCAAAGCACGTGGGCTCCACTCGGCTATTCGCTTATCGCCCGAGCTTACGCAGTGGAGCGCTGCGCCCTAGAATAGTTTCTAACTGTCGCTGGTAGAGAGACTCCGAGCCTACTCTGATCGGTGAGTTTTGCAGATAGCTGCTGGAAGAGGCCGCACTCTCGAGTACATCGTTGCTGCCCGCGTCATCGACCACGGGCTGACCTTGACTTTTGCCGACTACGTTATCCTCGGTGCTAGCGCCCAACGTGATGTCAGTTGTGGCCGTCGACGCAGCGAAGGAGTTGGCAAGAATCGCCCAGCCGCTCACCGTACTACCCAAGCCGCCATCGGCAATATCACCACTGTCCAACGATACCCAGGTAGCAGCCGAACCCGAGAATGTATTAGCACTGATAACCCCATTTGATGTATCCAAAACCGCCAGTCCTGAACCGGCACTGTTGGCGTCGCTCCCAGTAAATGTGTTCGAGGTGATGATCATCTCGTGGATAATGCTTTTACCCTGCTGGGCCGATAGAAGCCCGTATCCTTCGCTGTGCACGCCGCCATCAATAAACTTATTTTTACTGAACGACGTTTTGTTGATTGCCGGCGAGGCGCTACTGTTACCGACTAAAACACCTGTGGTGCCAAATAAGCCGGCCAAATCACCGGGGTACTGGACGTCGTTGTAGTAGATTTGATTTCGATAGATGTTGGTAGCTTGGCTGGCATCCACGATCGAGATAGGAATTCCCAAACGCTCCATTGGGTTGTTGAAGGTGATATCAACTTGTCCGTTGGCCGAAATAGAACTCAAAATGCCGATATCGAGGTCCCGAATTTGGTTTCGATTTATAATAAGGGAACCCAAAGCCTTGTTCGCCTCGGGCAGCGCCTCTCCGGTCTCGGGAAAACATGCCGGCGCAGCGTCCATCGTGATGCCCGTCGTGAAGTCCAGCGCAGAACTGCCGCCACCCTCGATAATGATGCGGTCGACGACACCAAAAACCACTCGATCTCCTGAACAGTTCTCCGGGTTTGAATAAAACCCAATCACAGAGGCCGAGCCGCCGGGAGTGCTACAGGGTTCGTTGATCGTCAATTTCATCCGAGTGACCACGGCATCGCCAACGATAAAGCGCAGTGCGGCCCCTGTTGTACAATCGAGCGAACCATCGATGACGTTAATCGTCGTCAGGTCGAAAGATCTGCCGCGCAGGCGTCCCTCGTAGTCATTTGCCGTTACGCCAGCGATGGAATAAGCATCAGAAGTCAAATAGACGTCTTTGTAACCTCCAGATACCGCCGCATCCAGAGCACATTGAATGTTGTCTGTGTCGTCGCCGTCGGCAGTAGATTGCACTTTTACAATCCCGCCGTCGAGCTCTACTTCTGCCGAGCACCCAAGGTCTTGAGTAAATGCTACGGGAGAACAAAAAACCAGGGCAATCACCAACCAACGCAATACTAATACTGGGTTCATTATCACTAAATCTCTCTTCACTGGGCCCAAGTTGCCAGGCCGTAATCGACATAATCACCTTTCAACCGGAATGTTACTACGCCTCCTTGCACGAGACCAACGTCGCCAGCAAAAAATGTGTACCCCGCCGCAAACGACTTATGGCCTTAAGTTTGGCGCTGGTCAGGACACCCCCTTCTTGCTGACCACCTAGCCTCCACACCACGAAGCAAAGGGCAAATCCGGCACACAGCCGCCCGCAACGACCACAAATTGCGTGACTCTTGTCACATTAAGGGGGGCGTAACCGCAAAATTAGCGGCTGGAAATGCATATTGCGATGAAAAAATAGAATAAATTTGACTTTGCAATTTTTATCGCATACCTTGCACTACAAGTCAGGAAGACCTGCTTCTTTGCGACACTAGGTCATGGATGACCAGCAACCGGAACTGAAGTTCCACTCACAAAGAAGTCACCGGGGCACGGATCGCCCCACCATTTTATCCAGCAAACTCGCAAATGGCCCCAGACTTTAAGCCCCCGCGCCGTCTTTGAATTGTGTGGAGAGGGGAAGCGCGGTTGTATTCTTGATCTCAGTGACCGCAATGTGCGAATGCAACTCCCTGATCATTTCCATTGTATTTAGCGTGTTACGCACAAAATCCTCGTAGTGCCTTACGTCCCTGGTCACTATTTTCAACACGTAATCCCAAATTCCCGTCATGGTGTAACACTCTAGAACCTCCGAGTGATGAATGATATCCGCTTCAAAAGCGAGCAAATTTTGTCGCCCCGCTTGAGTGAGGTTAACTGTTGCAAATACCACCACCTCCATCCCGAGAAGCTGTCGGTCCAAAAGCGCCACCTGCCCCCGAATAACCCCAGAATCCTGTAGACGGTTTACCCTGCGCCAACATGGCGACTGGGACATATGAACCTGCTCCGCAAGATCGGCGGTACTAATGGTGGCGTCAGATTGAAGCACCCCTAAAATTTGGCGGTCAACCTTCGTTAGTTTATGCATAATTTTTCCCTATTTTTTCATTATTGAGTATTTTTTATTCAATATTAGTCGATATACCCTGATTTTAAGATAAAGAATTCGGTAACTTTTGAGAGAATTTGCCGGTCGATATTGTCATTAGGCCCACACCATGAGCTCTTCAAATGCACTGCCAAAACGGCAGGTCCGGCTGGACGACAAATATACCGTTCAGAAAGGCCGAGCCTATATGACGGGTATCGAAGCGCTAGTACGCCTACCCATGCTGCAGCAGCAGCGTGACCGCCTGCGAGGACTGAATACCGCAGGCTTCATATCGGGCTACCGGGGCTCGCCATTGGGGGGTATTGATCAAGCCCTATGGCAAGCCCAAGACTTATTAAAAAATCAGAATATTCACTTTCAGCCCGGCATCAATGAAGAGCTCGCAGCAACAGCTGTGTGGGGTAGCCAACAAAACCAATTATTCAAGGGCTCAAAATTTGATGGCGTTTTCGGACTTTGGTATGCCAAGGGTCCCGGCGTCGACCGCTCAATGGACGTCATTAAACACGCAAATGCATTTGGCACTGCCCCAAAAGGTGGCGTGCTCGCTGTTGCTGGAGATGATCACGCCTGCAAGTCCTCCACCTTACCCAACCAATCTGAGCATATGTTCATCGGCGCCTCGGTTCCCGTATTAGCCCCAGCTAATGTTCAGGAGGTTCTCGACCTCGGGCTATTTGGCTGGGAACTCTCGCGCTTCTCCGGATGCTGGGTGGCGTTAAAAGCCATTACTGAAAACATGGACTCGGCGATCTCTGCCGACATAGACGCGAATCGAATTTCCATCCAAATTCCAGAAGGCTTTGAATTACCCGAGGGGGGCGTTAGCGCACGCTGGCCGGACAAACCTCTTGACCAAGAGCGACGTCTCAACAAATACAAAATTTATGCCGCTCGAGAATTTGCCCGGGTAAACAACCTCAATCCCATCGTGATAGATAGCCCAAAGCCACGGCTAGGAATTATTACCTCAGGGAAGGCTTATCTTGATGTGCTCCAGGCCCTAGAGGATATGGGTATTGACGACAGCGCAGCAGCAGAAATTGGCATTCGCGTCTATAAAGTCGGCATGCCCTGGCCTCTCGAACCACAGCAGACGCATCGCTTTGCAGAGGGGCTGGAAGAAATTCTCGTCGTCGAAGAAAAGCGCTCAATTATTGAGGACCAGCTAACGTCGCAGCTTTACAACTATCCCGTGGGTTCACGCCCCAGAGTCGTTGGGGAGTTCGACGAGCACGGGATTGATCTGCTGCCGAATCTGGGAGAACTCACCCCCGCGATGGTTGCGCAGGCAATTGCCGGACGGCTACGCCGATTTTTTAGCAGCCCCACGCTTGAAGAGCGCATCCGGTGGATTGAAGAGAAAGAAAAATCGTTAGCCGTAGCCGCCGACACGATTGAACGCACACCGCACTTCTGCTCTGGCTGCCCCCACAACACGTCAACCCAAGTCCCCGAGGGAAGTCGTGCTTTAGGGGGTATTGGGTGTCATTACATGGCCACCTGGATGCCTGACCGTGAAACCCACACCTTTACTCAAATGGGTGGCGAAGGCGCAACATGGATAGGCCAAGCCCCTTTTACCGACACCGAGCACGTGTTCCAAAACCTAGGCGATGGCACCTACTTCCATTCTGGAGTCCTAGCTATCCGTGCTGCGGTCGCAGCGGGGGTAAACATCACCTATAAAATCTTATACAACGAGGCCGTGGCAATGACCGGCGGCCAGCCCCTCGACGGGACGTTGAGTGTTAGCGACTTGATACACCAATTACGCGGCGAAGGGGTGCGGAGAATCGCGCTAGTTTCTGATCAACCCGAAGCGTTCCAAGGCCAATTTTCAGAAATACCCGGGTTTAGCCTGCACCCCCGAGAAAACTTCGAAGCGCTTCAACTCGAGCTGCGAGACTATACAGGCACCTCTGTCATTGTTTACCAGCAGCTCTGCGCCACTGAGAAACGGCGGCGACGCAAAAAAGGAAAGCTAACCAGTGCCCCTCGTCGCGTTGTTATCAACGATGCTGTTTGTGAAGGCTGCGGTGACTGCGGCGCCGAATCGAACTGTCTATCAGTTACACCAAAAGACACTTTACTGGGTAGAAAGCGACAGATTGATCAGAATGCGTGCAATTCCGATCTCTCCTGCCTGAAGGGCTTCTGCCCCAGCTTCGTATCGGTTGTCGGCGGCGAGCTTCAGCGCCCTATCACCGACGAGCAAGCTGTGACCCTGCTCCCCTCTCTGCCCGAGCCCGACCTCCCAGACCTGACGGCGCCTTGGAACATCGTGGTGGCCGGAGTTGGTGGCACCGGAGTACTCACCATATCTTCGCTTCTAGCGATGGCGGCACACATTGAAGGGAAAGGTTGCGCCACCATGAATCAAACCGGGTTGGCACAAAAATTTGGCGCCGTCACCAGCCACGTGCGAATCGCGCGCGAGCAAGAGCAGATAAAAGCTGTGAGAATCCCGGCAGGTGAAGCAGATTTACTCATTGGTTGCGATTTAGTGGTTACCGCAAGTTATGAGTGCTTGGCTAAGGCTGCCGACGGTCGTACCCATGCTCTGGTTAATGTTGCTGAACAGGCAACTGCTGCTTTTCTTCTTGATCCCGATGCCTCATTCCCAACGCAAGGAATGAAAAACAAAATATCTCGAGAGGTTGGCCCAGAGCTTGCCTTCGTAAATGCCACTCAGGTTGCATTAGAACTGCTGGGCGACACTATTGGAGCCAACCTTTTTCTGATGGGCTGCGCTTGGCAGAAAGGCTGGATTCCCGTCTCACGAGCAGCGTTGATTCAAGCTATTGAAATCAATAACGTCGCCCCGAACTTCAACAAGGAGGCCTTTGAGCTAGGGCGCCACTATGCCCACTCCCCCGCGTCAGTCATGCGGCGGTTTTTGCCCAACTCGACCGCGGAGCTAGAGTCAGAAAAATTCACACTCGACAGTCTGGTTGAGGACCGTGTCGCACGCTTGACTGATTATCAGAACACAGCTTACGCGCAGCAATACCGAGACCACATCGCCTCCCTTCGCGCCCGGGACCCAAAATCCGAGCTGACTGACTCGTTGACATGGACGGTAGCAGAGCAGCTGTATCGCCTAATGGCGATTAAAGATGAGTATGAGGTGGCGCGCCTGCACTCCGATCCCGAATTTCACCGACAGCTGTCTGCGGAGTTTTCCGGGAACTATAAGCTGCGATTTCATCTGGCCCCACCCCTTCTTTGCAAACCAGATCCAAGCACCGGAAAAATTACCAAGCGTGAATTTGGTGGCTGGGTGCTGCCCATTTTTTCCCTGCTTGCTCAGTTCAAATTTCTGCGGGGCACAAAATTTGACCCTTTCGGTTATAGCGTCGAAAGAAGTGCTGAGAGAAATGACCTAAGCCGCTACCTCGATCTTCTGTCCATCATTATGACCGAGCTCAACACCTCCAACTACGAGGACGCCATCGCCCTCGCAAAACTGGCAAAAGGTCTTCGGGGCTTTGGTTATGTGCGCACAAGGAATCGACAGCAACTTGTCGCAGAGCAAGACCGCTTGCTCGCCAAATTTTTAGGAACAGCGCAAAACGCATCAATTGATGCAGTAGCCGCGGCGTAGGCCTCTGACAACTCGCATACTTTTAGAAAACACTATTTTACGAGGGAAAAATAATGCTCCATTTGGTCGGCAATAAAAATAACGAACATGAAAAGGTCGTCATGACAACGGACGCTGATAGCGGTCTGACCGCCATTATTGCCATCCACAACACTCAGCTGGGGCCGGCTGTTGGCGGCTGTCGCATGTTTCCTTACGCACAGGACGACGATGCACTGGAAGACGCCCTGAGGCTTTCTCGGGGAATGACCTATAAATCAGCACTGGCTGGACTACCTTTTGGCGGAGGAAAATCGGTAATTATCGGCGATCCGCGTCGTGACAAGACACCGGCCCTGCTTCGGGCAATGGGTGAATTTGTAAATTCCCTAGCCGGGCACTATTGCATTGCCGAGGACTCCGGCACTTCGCCGGCTGATATGCGAGTGATTGCCGAAACGACACCTCACGTCACTGGCATCGAAAAAACGTGCCGAGAGGACCCCTCCCCTGCCACCGCTCTTGGCGTTTTTTTAGGGCTTAAGGCTGGCGTCAAGCAAGCCTTTGGTCATGACACGCTCACGGGCCGGACCGTCGCTATTCAAGGCTTGGGACACGTGGGGTACCACCTAGCAGGATACCTATCAGCCGCTGGTGCCAAGGTCTTTGCCAGTGATATCAATGCTGAAAATTTACTTCGAGCAGAGAAGGACTTTGGCATTGAGCCGGTAGCTCCCGAGAAAATCTTGCACCATACCTGCGACATTTTGGCGCCTTGCGCTATGGGTGCAATACTCAACGAAGACAGCATTGCGAAACTACGAACTCAAGTAATCGCGGGCGCTGCCAATAATCAGCTTGCTACCGACGCAGACGATGATCGACTAAAAGCTCGCAATATTATTTATTGCCCCGACTTTGCTATTAATGCTGGGGGCATCGTTGATATTTATCAGCAGCAGCAGAACGCCAGTCAAGAAACTCGAGCTTTGGCGATTCAACGTATCGGGCAGAATGTTGCTGACATTCTTGAGCGCGCTCAGGGCATGAAGCTCGGCGCACAGCAAATAGCAGTTGCGGTCGCCGAGGAAAAACTCAATGCATGCACTCAAAACGAACGAGTGTATCAATGGGCAGGCAATCCTTAGTCACTAGACGGCGGACCTGCCTGTGTGTCCTGAAACACAGGGCCTAACGCGCAGCTAGTCTATATCGTGATCCAAGCGTCAACATAAGCGCCATGGAAGGAACGGCCTAGGTCGCGATGCGGGCAAGCACATAGCCCAGCACGGCCATTTGCGCTAATGCCGCTAGAACTGACAAACCATGCAATAGATTAAAGCGACGTCGATTTTTGTTATCGCTGGCGGAATTAATGGCGGGCATCAGCAACTGACGCAGAGGCACGGTGGTCAGCGCAACCGTTATCGTGAGCCAGGCCGACAAAGGGTCTACAAACCATAAAGGCACCGCGGCGATAAGCGCGACAGCGATACACCAAACATAAAAAACCGGGAAAGCTTCTCTAAGAATAGAGCCCGCGTCTTCTGCAGGAAGGGTCTTAAAAAGAAAGGCGGCAAAACCAAAAGAGTAGAGGACCATCCCTCCGAACACTATGGCAGTCAGTAATACGGCAGCAGTCGTCAGCACAAAATAAACCCTCAATCGAGTCATTTGTACGATTTGGCGCTGGAATTAGCTCACCGAACAACCGTCCGTGGATTCAATGACACCTGAAAACTGAATCGCTATGTAGATTCAAGGAGGGGAAAACGTGGGGTGGCTGACGGGGATCGAACCCGCGACAACCGGAGTCACAGTCCGGCGCTCTACCAACTGAGCTACAGCCACCATAGAAATGGTCGGAGAGGAGGGATTCGAACCCCCGACATCCTGCTCCCAAAGCAGGCGCGCTACCAGGCTGCGCTACACTCCGAAGTCGTGTGATTCACCAATAATACACTACCGCCGACTGGCTGGAAGTGTCTCGATGAGTGACCGACGGCGCGAAGGATACTGATTTGACCGAAGGCGGTCAATTAGCGACTTACATCCTTGTTATTACCGGGCTATTTCTGGGAGACTTGCCCTCGTTTTCAAATCTCGTCAATGGGGAAAAAAATGACTGCACTCGTACTCGATGGCAAGCATGTTGCGAAATTAACCGAAGAAGCTCTGCGAATTCGTGTGGAAGGACTCAAAGAGCGATCAGGGGGGCGGATCCCCGTGCTGGCTACCGTCTTAGTGGGCGATGATCCTGCTTCTGCGACCTACGTAAAGATGAAGGGCAACGCCTGCCGTCGCATTGGCATGGAGTCTATGGCCATTGAGCTGCCCTCGACCCTAAAAACTAATGACTTACTGCACGAGCTTGAGACCCTCAATAACAACCCGGATGTTCACGGCATCCTCCTGCAACACCCGGTTCCCAGCCAAATCGATGAACGCGCCGCCTTCGATATGATTGATCTGTCAAAAGACGTTGATGGTGTGACCTGCCTCGGCTTCGGCCGAATGGCTATGGGCGAGGATGCCTATGGATGCGCGACGCCTCAAGGCATCATGCGTTTGCTGGGCCATTACGAAATACCACTCGAAGGGAAACACGCAGTGGTTATCGGTCGCAGCCCCATTTTAGGCAAGCCCATGGCCATGATGCTTTTGCAGGCCAATGCCACAGTCACAATTTGCCACTCGCGCACCCAAAATCTCGCTGATCATGTCCGCCAGGCCGACATCATCGTCGGGGCGGTAGGTAGGCCCGAATTTATTCGAGCAGACTGGGTAAAAGACGGCGCTGTGGTCGTCGATGCCGGTTACCACCCAGGGGGGGTTGGCGATATTGAATTAACACCCCTTTTGGACCGTGTCGCCGCCTACACCCCGGTGCCCGGCGGCGTAGGGCCCATGACCATTAATACACTCATCCAACAGACCGTTCTTTCAGGTGAGAAAGCACTGGGCTGAACCTGTTATTTGCACACCACTGAAACCTCCTCGCGCTGCCGCCTTGGACAGGCAGCTGCCGGGGAGCTTCCAATACCGACAGCGAGGCACGCTGGATCCCTAGACGCTGCCACGACCGCTGCACCAGCACCAAACCTCACCCCCTCTCCTGGAGAATGGCCGTATCTTGTCCCTTAAATAGCGAAGCCTTGACCAACTCTTGCTAGCAGCATGGCCTCGATTGGCCTAAGGTAGTTAAAAGAGTGAGAGTAACCCCCATGCTCAACCCCAGACATTGGCCCAAGCGCACTCATATCGTAGGGCTGTCTTTCTTAGCCGTATTTATCTGCTACATAGATCGCGTCAACATCTCCGTTGCGATTATTCCAATGGCAGCGGATCTTGGCTGGGGGATGCAACAGCAGGGTTTGGTGTTGTCGTCTTTCTTTGTGGGTTACGTTTTACTTCAGGTGGTAGGAGGCCGTTTAGCAGATCGCTACGGCGGTAAAGCTGTGCTCGGCATGGGAGTCATCCTGTGGTCGCTATTCACCATTCTGACGCCCCCAGCTGCCGCTCTGGGCTTCACGGTACTCATCCTCACCCGCATTGCCATGGGCATGGGTGAGGCGGTTACCTTTCCGGCTATCTACAGTACCTTTTCAAAATGGGTTCCACTGGCAGAACGCTCGCGAGCCGTAGGGTTCATTAACAGTGCAATACCTTTGGGCACCATATTCGCGTTGGTAACGACGCCTATCGTTGTTCAAATTTGGGGATGGCAGTGGGCGTTTTATTCCTTCGGCGCAACTGGCATCGTGTGGTTCTTTTTTTGGCAACGGATGGTCACCTCCACACCGCAACAGCATGCCGGGGTCACAGAAGAAGAACTGGCCTTAATTGCGGACAGAAGCGCAGCAGCGACAGACAGCGAAAAGCCCGCTGTCCCCTGGCATCACTTCTTAAAATCGATGCCAGTCTGGGCCATTGTGGTGGCGCATTTTTGCAATAACTGGTCACTTTTTGTGCTCTTGTCTTGGATGCCCACCTATATCAACAAGGGTCTGGGTGTTGATTATGCCTCTGTAGGGCTCCTCGCGATTATTCCCTCAATCGGCTCCGTTTTTTTTCTCAATATCGCGGGCAATTTAGCCGATCGGTTGATCAAAAATGGAATGGCTGTCGGAAAGGTCCGCAAGCTTATGCAGACTATTGGTTTTGGTGGGCTGACAGGCGCCTTACTGATTGTGGGGCACCTCGATACCGTTTGGATGGCAATCGCGACGATGACAGTGGGCTCAGCCTTAGGTGCCTTTGTGACTGGCGGATTTGCCGTTAATCATATGGATGTCGCGCCGCGGCATGCCGGCACCCTAATGGGCATTACCAATACTGCGGGCGCCGTCCCGGGTATTATCGGCGTGTTCGTCACAGGATTGATTCTAGAGGTCACAGGATCTTGGGTTATCGTTTTCTCCCTAGCGGGAGGCGTCACGCTGTTTGGGCTAATTTTTTACCTCGCATTTTCCAGCGGCAAAAAGCTATTTGATTAACAACGCAGCCGCCCAACGTTGTGATGAATGCAGCTTGCAGGCTCAGAGCAAGACGTCGTGCCACTATGGCCTGGTCAGGTGCGGCGCCATGTCGTTCCCCCAGCGCCGTCCTCAAGCTCAATTCCCGCCGCTTGCAACTCGTCACGAACCGCGTCTGCCGCGGCAAAATCTTTTCGAAGCCTAGCTTCGATCCTAGCCGCGATGCGCTGCTCAATTTCATCCGATGTCAGACCGGTATTGGAGGCAGACTCAGTGAACCATTGCTCAGGGTCATTATCTAGCAACCCCATGATACGTCCCATCGCTAACAGTTCGCCTTTACGAGTCGCTGCCACCTCTGCGTCTGCCTTGTTCAAGGCCTTACAGGTTGAGTGCAGCGCAGCAATTGCTTTCGGGGTATTCAGGTCATCTAGCAGCGCGGTGAATACAGCCGTATCCTCGGGCCGGATATCCTCCGCTTCAATGTCAGCCGTATTCCTCAGCGCTTGATAAAAGCTGTTTAGCGCAATTTTGGCGTTATCTAAGAGCTCTCCTGAGAAATTAAGCGGTGACCTGTAATGCGTGGAGAGCAAAGCAAAGCGCAGCACCTCACCCGGGTAAAGGGTCAGTAATTCACGAACCGTGCGGACATTACCCAGTGATTTGGACATTTTTTCACCGTCCATATCCACATAGGCGTTGTGCAGCCAATACCGCACAAAGTCGCTTCCATAACCGCAACAGCTTTGCGCTCGCTCATTTTCATGATGTGGAAAAATAAGGTCACGCCCTCCCCCATGAATATCGATTGCATCACCAAGGTGCGCACGAATCATGGCAGAGCATTCTAGGTGCCAACCCGGACGCCCCCAACCCCAAGGACTCTCCCAGCCTGGCTCCCCCTGTGACGAGGGTTTCCAAAGCACAAAATCACCGGGACTACGCTTATAGTCTGCGACCTCCACTCTCGCCCCGGCAAGCATATCGTCAAGGTTGCGACCACTCAGCGCTCCGTAACTGGGCATGGAGGTCACGTCAAATAGAACGTGACCGTCAGCCGCATAGGCGTGCCCGCGCTCAACAAGCTGCGTTATTAAGTCCAGCATGGGGACAATATTTTCTGTAGCACGAGGCTCCAGATCCGGAGGAAGGGTGTTGAGCTGAGCCATGTCTTCCCGATACTTATCGGTGAATTCTTGGGTCACCACCTCAATACCCTCGTCACGTTCCCGGGCGGCAGCAATAATTTTGTCGTCAATGTCGGTGATGTTCCGCGCGTATATCACCTTTGGATACATAGCCCGCAGCACACGGTAGAGCATGTCAAAAGCCACTACGGGACGGGCGTTGCCGATATGCGCGAGGTTGTAAACCGTAGGCCCACACACATAGAGCGTCACCCGCTCGGCATCACGGGGCTCGAAAACCTCTTTTTGCCCTGTGAAGGTATTCGTCAGATACAACTCAGCCATGAGAATTACTCCAAGTATCTCTCAGACCTATCGTCATATTGAATACCGGTTTTTCTGGGGTGTGATCGTACCTATCAGCCACAAAATAACCCTCCCGCTCAAACTGATAGACAGCTTCCTGAGCAGCCGTTGCCAGTGAAGGCTCAACCACAGCACGTTCAAGTCGAACCAAAGACTTGGGATTAAGCACCGCCATCATGTCCTCAGCTTTGCCGGGATTTGGGTCGGTGAACAAGCGATCGTAACAGCGAATTTCAACGTTGAGGCCCTCTGTCGCCGACACCCAGTGAATAACGCCTTTGGCTTTAATGCCATCAGGAGGATCTTCCCCCAAAGTTCCCTCCACAACTCGGGCGTATACGTGAGAAACCTCCCCAGCGCTATCGTGGTCACAACGGTCGGCTTCGATGACATAACCACCCCGCAGCCTGACGCGTTTACCTATCACAAGTCGCTTATATTTTTTATTGGCCTCCTCACGGAAATCTTCGGCGTCAATGTATAACTCGGAAGTGAACGGCACAGATCTAGCGCCCATCGACTCATCTCCCGGATGATTCGCCACCATCAAAACTTCAGGTTCCGTTCGATTGGTAATGGTCAAGGGAAGCGGATTGAGCACGGCCATAGCTCTGGGAGCTTCTACGTTTAACTGGTTTCTTACCGCACTTTCCAGCATAGCCACATCAACAACACTGTCAGAGCGTGAGGTTCCCACTTCCTCACAAAAATGCCGGATTGCGGCAGGGGGATAACCCCGCCGCCGTAAACCCGCGAGCGTTGGCATTCTTGGGTCGTCCCAGCCCGCAACCGCCTCGGAGTCGACCAGTTGCTTGAGCTTTCGCTTGCTGGTCATTGTGTAGCTAGTGTTGAGTCGGGCAAACTCAAACTGTCGGGGGCGTGTGGGAACGGGCAAATGCTCGATGAACCAATCGTAAAGCGGCCGGTGATCTTCAAATTCCAGCGTGCAGATTGAGTGCGTCACCCCTTCAATGGCGTCTTCTTGTCCATGTGCGAAATCGTAGGTTGGGTAAATTGGCCAAGCCTCTCCGGTTTGATGATGGTGGGCCTTGCGAATTCGGTACAAAATGGGGTCTCTTAAATTAATATTCGGCGAGGCCATATCGATTTTCGCGCGCAGGACACGGCTGCCATCGGGATACTCTCCCGCTCGCATCCGCTCAAATAAGTCACGATTGACCTCTTTATCGCGCGTTCTATGAGGGCTGTCTCGACCAGCCTCAGTCAAACTACCGCGATGCTCACGGGCCTCATCAGCTGATAAATCACAGACATAAGCCAAGCCTTCGTCAATAAGGTACAACGCCCAGTCATACAGTTGCTGAAAATACGCCGAGGCGTAGCGGACCTCACCGCTCCATTGATAACCCAACCAACGCACATCTTCTTGGATTGCGTCGATAAAAATCTGACTTTCCTTTTCGGGGTTTGTGTCATCAAAACGCAAGTGGCATTGACCCCCAAACTGTTTTGCAAGCTCAAAGTTGACGGTGATCGACTTCGCATGGCCCAAGTGAAGGAAGCCATTGGGCTCAGGGGGAAAGCGGGTTACCAGCTGACGAGTCCCTCCTGCGTCGAGATCGGACTGAATCTGGGTCTTTAGAAAGTTACTTCGGGCGTCGGTACTCATGGGTGGCCTCTAAATGGACGGCGCATGATACCAAGGCCCGGCGCATATCGCAGAAGATTTAGCGGCTTTGGGCGCAGTAACGTGAAATTTCAAGGCTATTTTCTGTGGCCAGTCTGTCACAGGCCGTAAATTAGCAAGCGCTAACGTGTCGCACCTGTGATCTAAACCGTGTAGCATGCGCGCCTTCGATATACCGGCCCGGAGTCACCATGTCAGACACAGTCATTGAAATGAAAACCACTTTTGGCGTCATCACTCTAGAACTTGATGCCGAGAAAGCGCCAAAAACGGTTGAAAACTTTGTTCGCTATGCGACCGAAGGGTTCTACGATGGCACAATTTTCCACCGGGTGATTGATAACTTCATGATTCAGGGCGGCGGATTTGATGCCGACATGCAGCAAAAAGAAACTGCGGAACCCGTCGAAAACGAAGCCGACAATGGTCTCAAAAATGATCGTGGCACCATCGCCATGGCGCGCACAATGGATCCCCATTCAGCCACAGCACAGTTTTTCTTAAACGTAAAAGATAACGACTTCCTGAATCACAGCGGTAAAAACATGCAGGGCTGGGGTTACACTGTGTTTGGCAAAGTCACCGCTGGCGATGATGTGCTGGATAAAATCCGGACAGTAGAAACTGGTAACAAGTCGGGCCATCAGGACGTTCCCAAGGACAGCATTGTGATCGAATCCGTTACGGTCACCGCCGCCTGAGCCATGGCTACCACGCTGTTTATCAGCGACCTTCACCTCAGCGACGAGACGCCGGAAATTGAGGCGGGGCTATACGCACTGCTCGACCGAGAGCAGGGAATGGAACGCCTCTTTATTCTCGGTGACTTCTTTGAATACTGGATTGGTGATGACGACGACACCCCACTCCACCAAAGGGTCATCGCCAGATTAAGGGCCGTGAGCGATTCGGGATCCGCCGTGTTCGTTGTTAGGGGCAATCGTGACCTCGCCTTGGGCAATCTGTTTGCAGAACAAATCGGCGGGGAATTGCTGGGGGACACCACCGTAATTGACGTCAACGGCAAACCCACGCTGATTCTCCATGGCGACACGCTGTGTACCGATGACGTTGAGTATCAAAAAATGCGTACAATCCTGCACGACCCCGCGTGGCAGGCCGAGATGTTACAGCGCCCCTTGGCCCAGCGACGTGAGTTTGCTCAAGGGTTGCGCGCAGCCAGCAAAGCAAAAGCTGAAAACGACCCTGACAACATTATCGATGCTAACGATCATGCCATTGAGGCAGCGTTCATGGAGCACGACGTAGGACTGATGATTCACGGCCACACCCATCGGCCTAAGCGCCACAGGACCAACGCTGGAGATCGCCTAGTGCTGGGCGACTGGTCCAGCAGCGAAAGCTGGATTATCCGGGCTGATGGTAATGATTGTCACCTGGAGCACTACAGCTACTGACCCAACCACCTTGACGATCTCGCGCCCCCAGCTAAGCCGCAATAGGTACACCGCTATGAAAGCGGAGCTCTTGATCTTCGCCTTCAATCAGCTCTTTTTCGCAGCTGCGAAACACACCTAAACGCTCTTCAACTTCATCACTGCTGGCGATTGACTTTGCCAAAGTGAGATAGTCTAAAAAGTGTCGTGACTCGCTTTTTAGCAATGAAAAATAAAATTTCGACAACTCGGCATCGAGATGAGGTGCCAAGGCAGCAAACCGCTCACAAGATCTAGCTTCGATAAGCGCACCCAAAAGTAACGTATCAAGCAGTCGACCCGGGTCTCGCTTTCTCACAAGTGCGTGCAGGCTTCCGGCGTAGCGTGAAGCGCTCACAAAACTGTAGGCTATGTGACGCTTCCTCATAAGCCCAAGAACTTGCTCAAAATGGCGCAATTCCTCCCTCGCTAAGCGCGACATTTTATTCATGAGCTCAGGCTGATCCGTGTGTCGATGCAGTAAGCTCATCGCCGTTGCGGCCGCTTTTTTTTCACAATTAGCGTGATCGATTAATAGCAGCGACTGCTCTTTTAAGGCAGCGTTAATCCAGCCTTCTGGAGTGGAACACGGCAGAAACGCAAGTAAAGGTGCTAAATCTGGTGATGCGGTCAAGGGTTCATCCACTTTCAAATAAATCCGGTGTGGCAAGGTAACGCTGGTGATGGGCATCAGACAAGGACCAAAACTCCTGATCGACCAACTCCCTCAGCGCAGTCAACGTACTGTCGCGCCAAGCCAGATGCACCGAGAACCCGAAGGTTTCAGGCTCTTGAATTTGGCTCGCGCCAGCCTTCAGTAAAGCAAATAAACCACAGTACTGGTCGTGGGCAGGGTTGAAGCGAATCTGCTGGGTTTGCAATTGCCAGCGCAGTAGACCCGGATCAGTGACCACAAACTTGTTTTGCATGCAGAGACTCAAAAAATTCGCCAGTCGCTCGTCGACGATCGCTTTTTCCACCTCGGTATAAGCGTTCCAATCAATGACCTCATGGCTGAATCGTTTACAGCCTCGGCAAACTGCGTCGCCGATGCCAGTGGAACATACCCCAATACAAGGTGTTCTCACTCTTGGGGTGCCAGAAATTGAAGATTTTGGGTTTGAAGAACGCGTCATACCTGAAGTCTAGGGTATGGATTGCATGAATGCACAGGATCATCACTTACGAATGTCATGATTTCCGGTCACAAGCTATACTACGTCCCGAAAATCATCTCACGCCCAAAGGAGTACAACCGTGCTGGAAGCCTATCGCGCCCATGTTGAAGAGCGCGCCCAACAAAATATCCCCGCAAAACCGCTCAGCGCAAGCCAAGTTGCCGATCTAATTGAGCTGCTTAAGAATCCACCTGCGGGAGAAGCCGACTTCTTATTAGAGCTTCTAGCGACTCGAGTTCCACCCGGTGTTGACGAAGCGGCCTACGTAAAAGCAGGCTTTTTATCTGCGGTCGCCAAAGGCGAGACCCCCTGCTCTCTTATTGATCCCGCACAGGCGGTCGAACTTTTGGGCAATATGCACGGCGGCTACAACATAGAAACACTCGTTGGGTTGCTAGAGGATTCCCAATTAGCCGTGGCCGCGGCAGAGCAGCTTAAGCACACGCTACTCATGTTTGAAGCTTTTCACGACGTCGAGGCACTGGCCACTAAGGGCAATACCCATGCGGCGGCTGTGATGCAAAGCTGGGCTGACGGTGAATGGTTTACCGATCGCGACCCCGTTCCAGAATCCACAAAAATGGTCGTGTTTAAGGTTACCGGAGAGACCAATACTGACGACCTGTCCCCTGCCCCCGATGCGTGGTCGCGCCCAGATATTCCGCTGCACGCCAACGCCATGTACAAAATGACTCGAGACGGTCTAGAACCGGACGAACACGGAATCACCGGACCTCTAGAGCAAATTAAGGCCATCAAAGCTAAAGCACTCCCCGTCGCCTTCGTTGGGGACGTTGTGGGAACTGGCTCATCTAGAAAATCAGCCACCAATTCAGTGCTTTGGTTTTTTGGCGACGATATGCCAGGAGTTCCGAACAAACGAGGCGGCGGTGTTTGCATCGGCGGTAAAGTGGCCCCCATTTTTTACAACACGATGGAAGATGCAGGAGCCCTAGTCTTTGAGGCCCCAGTGGACGACCTGCGCATGGGGGATGTCATTGAAGTACGCCCATATGATGGTAAAATACTCAATGAATCCGGTGACTTACTGTCCGAATTCGCACTAAAGTCTGAGGTTTTGCTAGATGAGGTTCGTGCGGGAGGCCGCATCAATCTAATCATAGGTCGCGGGCTAACAACTCGCGCACGTGAAGCCCTAGGACTGCCCGAGAGCAATCTTTTTCGAACCCCCGAGCAACCGACAGACACTGGCAAAGGCTTCACGCTTGCGCAGAAAATGGTGGGACGGGCTTGCGGTATGACGGGCGTAAGGCCTGGCACCTACTGCGAACCTCGAATGACGACCGTAGGGTCGCAGGACACTACGGGTCCTATGACCCGCGATGAGCTCAAAGATCTAGCGTGTCTGGGCTTCTCGGCTGACCTTACTATGCAGTCGTTCTGCCATACGGCCGCCTATCCAAAGCCCGTCGATATTTCAACGCAACATACCCTCCCCGACTTCATCAAAACCCGGGGCGGCGTGTCATTGCGACCCGGAGACGGCATTATTCACAGCTGGCTTAATCGCATGCTACTACCCGATACCGTGGGAACTGGAGGTGACTCTCACACCCGCTTCCCAATGGGCATTTCATTCCCTGCAGGTTCCGGCCTCGTCGCGTTCGCAGCCGCAACCGGCGTCATGCCTCTCGATATGCCAGAGTCCATACTGGTTCGCTTCAAAGGCAAGATGCAACCAGGAATTACGTTGCGAGACTTGGTGCATGCCATTCCCTACTACGCCATCCAAAAGGGGCTTTTGACTGTCGAGAAAAAGGGCAAAAAGAACATTTTTTCTGGCCAAATACTTGAGATCGAGGGCCTCGAGGACCTCACTGTAGAACAGGCCTTTGAGCTGTCTGACGCCTCTGCCGAGCGCTCTGCCGCCGGCTGCACTATTAAGTTGGGCGAAGACACCATCGCCGAGTATTTGCGCTCGAACATTGTGCTTCTACGCTCAATGATTGCCGAAGGTTATGGCGACGCAAGAACTCTAGAGCGGCGAGCACGAAAAATGGAAGAGTGGCTGGCACAGCCCGAACTTCTGTCTGCTGATAGTGATGCTGAGTATCTCGAAATCATCGAAATCGACCTCGCTGAGGTTAACGAACCTATCGTCTGTGCCCCCAATGACCCTGATGATGCTCGAAAGCTGTCTGAGGTCGCTGGCGATGAAGTCAACGAGGTCTTTATTGGTAGCTGCATGACAAACATCGGCCATTTTCGGGCGGCGGGCAAACTCCTTGAGGCCCATGGCAAACCCGTAAACACCCGCATGTGGATATGCCCACCAACACGCATGGACGAACAGCTGCTCATGGAAGAAGGCTACTTCTCGATCTTTGGCAAAGCCGGCGCCAGGACAGAAATGCCGGGTTGCTCACTTTGCATGGGTAACCAAGCGCGAGTTGAACCGGGCAGCACCGTGCTTTCGACATCGACTCGGAACTTTCCCAACCGATTGGGCGATGGTTCCAACGTTTACCTGACCTCTGCAGAATTAGCCGCCGTTGGGGCGTTGTTGGGAAGGTTGCCCAGCCCGGCTGAGTACCTAGAGTTCGCGACCAAAATCGACTCTATGGCGGATGAAATTTATCGCTACATGAATTTCGACCGTGTTGTGGAATTTCAGCAACGTGCAGAAGAAGGCGGACGTATCGCTGCAGTACAAATCGATGAGGTTGCCTAATCCGCATTCCTGATAGGTGAACTGGTAGAGGCTATGGACAGTCTGGGGGGGGCTCCCCCTCAGCACCGAGCGTCCCAAACGGCGGCGCGGCACGGTCAAGCGCCTCTATGAGTTCATTGAGCAGGTCATAAAGCCCACTCAGGTTCTCAGCGCCATATTGTGACTCGATATATTGATAACGCGCTTCCGATTCAGGCGCGATTTCTGCAATCAACTCGCGCCCCAATGACGTAATTGAGACTAGGGAACGGCGGCTATCCCGATCGCAAGGTTGGCGCTGCAGGATCTTTCGCCCCTCCAGATTTTGAACAATGCGACTCACACTGGGGCGCAATAACGAGCAAGCTGACGCCAGTTCACTCACATCGAGGGACTCACTTTCAGCGAGGGCGCGCATGACCCGCCACTGCTGAGTCGATAGGTCGTGGGCACGCAAATGTGGAATAAAGGTTCTGAGCACAGCCTCGTGCGCTTTTAACAGGGTCATAGGTAACGACTGGTCGAAGCGCCGCATATTGTTGGCTGCGACTGTCTTTGCAGCCGCTGGTGCGACCGACCTTGGTCTCTGTCTCTGGGTCATGAGCCTGTTCGCCGTTTAAAGTTGAATAATCATATCAAGTTTGATGCGTTAAATTTGGCCTTTGTGGTTTTGCTCACTATGCGATGGGCCGCAACCAGCCTTTTCATCGACTTCAGCCTTGGCACCACAAACTGTCAACCTTATGGCCGATAATGGCAATTAAATCTGGGCCCAATCTTCTAGGCTCAAAAGGGTTTATTGAGAGCAACATTTATGTCGAAGGATAATCCACAAAACGGTCGCTCAGCGAAATCGCACTCCAGAGCGATTGACCTTATCGCTGCGTTGGCCTCCGGCGAACTCTCTGCAGTGTCGCTCATGCAGAGTACTTATGAGCGGATCGCGCAGGAGAACCGAGACATCAATGCCATATGTACATTGGTTCCTATCGAGCAAAGCCTAGAGGCAGCGCAGCGCGTTGATAAGGCGAGGCAGCAGGGACAGATACTACCAAAGCTCGCCGGACTCCCACTGGCGATCAAAGACCTTGCGGACACCAAAGACCTCCTAACCACTCAAGGATCTCCCATTCACTCGGAGCACATACCCAAAACTGACAGTTTATTCGTATCAAGGCTCCGAGAATCTGGAGCTATCGTGATTGGCAAAACCAACACGCCGGAATTTGGCGCTGGATCACACACCTTTAATCCGCTGTTCGGCGTCACCCGAAACCCTTATGACCCGCTGAAAACTGCCGGCGGCAGTTCTGGGGGCGCAGCTGCAGCCCTTGCCACAGGTATGGTGGCTCTTGCCGATGGCTCTGATATGGGCGGCTCACTGCGTAATCCAGCGGCGTTTTGTAACGTTGTAGGTCTACGGCCCAGCATGGGGCGGGTACCCACCCTTCCGAAAGCAAAAGAGACCTTCAGCCGGATGGCAGTGGAAGGCCCAATGGCAAGAACTGTCGAAGATTGCGCACTGATGCTTCAAGCTATGGCGGGCGCCGATCCGCGTGATCCTCGCTCATTAGATATCGCCAAACTAAACCCAACTCCCGCTTTGAGCGAGCAGCCAAAGACCCTGCGCTTAGGCTGGGCACCAAAACCAGCCGGCCTTCCTGTTGAGGCCCCGGTATCCTCTGTTCTCAGTGCCGCCCTGTCGGACATGCAACATCTCTATCCCGCCATTGAAGAAATAGACCTCTTTGAGTTGCAAGACGCTATGGCCGTATTTACCGTGTTGAGGGCTGCTGCCTTTGCTGAGGGACTGGCAGATGTCTACCAATCTGACCGGGATAAAATGAAAAAAACCGTTATCGACAATATTAAACTAGGCTTGGATCTGACCAGCGATGTTCTTAACAGCGCGGAAAAACAACGGCTTAATCTCCACAAGGCGCTGATGTCAGTATTTGATCGCTTTGATTATCTGCTATTACCCGTAACACAGGTCATGCCTTTTCCTATTGAGGTCGAGTTTCCTACATCGGTTAATAACGAGGCGATGACAAGCTATATTGATTGGATGTCGAGTTGCTGCATATTGAGCCCTTTTGATGTTCCCTGCCTATCGATACCTGCCGGCTTCGATGCTGAAGGCCTCCCCGTAGGCTTACAAATTGTCGGCAAGCCTGGAGACGATTGGGGCGTCATGCGACTCGCCTACGCCTTTCAGGAGCACACCGGTCACTGGCAGAAAGCACCGCCTACCTTTGAGGAACGCGCTCATGAAAGGGTTTGAACGCTTTCAAGAATTCATCGAGGCCAAGCTGCCTGATCCCTTAACATTTGCTTTGACCTTAACGGCCCTAATGGCCTTTCTCGCGTTGACCTTAACCCCTACCGAGCCTCCGGAACTGCTCATGCTATGGGGTGATTCATTGAGCTCTCTGCTCACTTTCACCATGCAAATTGGCCTGACTATTATCTTGGCTTATGTGCTCTCACAAACGCCGCTCATGCAAAGTGGACTGCGGCGCCTAGCAGCCTTGGCAAGAACCCCCACGCAGGCTTATGTGCTCGTCATTCTTACCGCCGCTACGTTTTATCTGATCTCCTGGCCTCTCGGGCCCATTAGCGGGGCGTTGGTGGCAAGAGAAATTGCGAAAGACGCGGTCGCGCGAAACAATCCGGTACATTTTCCTCTCATGGCAGTCGGCGCCTTGAGTGGTTATGCCGTGTGGGAAATGGGTTATTCGTCGTCTATTGCCCTCGCTGTGGCCACTGAGGGGAACCCCACGCACAACATTATTGGTCGACTGATTCCCATTCAGGAAACGTTGTTAACGCATTGGAACCTCTTGTCGATAGCCACCACCCTCGCCGTCATTATCGCGACTGTCCTAGCCCTGCACCGACAATTTGACCTTAAAAAACCCTACATACCCGAAGATCTTGTAACACCCCTAGAAAGGCTCCCCGAGGTAGCACCTGATTTAAAACCGCCACAAGGGCGCAGGCATTGGTCACTGCTAACGGGGCTGTTACTCGCAGCTTATGTGGTGGGATGGTTTGCTCAGCAAGGACTGGCACTGGAATTAAATATAGTCAATTGGACTTTTATGGCCCTAGGGCTTCTTCTTGTGCGATCGCTATCCCATTACAGTGTTTTGTTTGCCGACGGCGCCCAGGTCGCAGCACCCACATTACTGCAATATCCCTTGTATGCCGGCATCATGGGTATGGCCATCCAAAGTGGCCTAGCCCAGCAATTTACTCAGGGACTGATTGGCGTTGCCACGCACACAACGCTACCAGTTATTGCTTTTCTCTCTGCGGGACTGATCAATATTTTTATTCCATCAGGGGGCGCGCAATGGGCGCTGCAAGGGCCCGCATTTATTGAAGCCGCTAAGCTACTGGAGGTTGATCTTGGGCTGATTGCCATGTCAGTCGCTTACGGAGACCAGTGGACAAACCTTATCCAGCCCTTCGTTGCGATACCCTTGCTTGCTCTCACCGGGTTGCGCCTGAAACACATATTCGGCTTGGCCTTGGTACTGTGTGCTGCTACCAGCTTGCCCTTAATAACGGGCCTCCTGATCGGCAACCTACAAAGTTAAATATTAAAACGGCCCCACAGAGCATCTAAAGCTGCCCACAAAAAGATCGCCCCAAAAACACCGGTGAATAGCTTTTGCTTACCGGACATTGAGCGACCGAGAAGGACGCCTTGTCTGTCAGATACGCCCGTTAAACCCAACGACGTGCAGAAACAACAACCCAGCCAATAGCAACGCTACCTAAGAGAGACCCATCACCAGTGGCTTTACCGCGTCAATAGCCAACTGCTGATGCGGTTGTAGGTCCTGCCCTCCCAAGCCAGCATGCAGCGGCAGAAAAGGATCTTCTGTTGCGGTTTTGTGACCGGACAATGCTTCCAAAACGGCGAGCCCGAAAAAGGGGACCGTCCAACTGTTATAGCCGCCTTCATGGGTCATCAATATTCGGCCCTGACAGTTACGGTCAGCAGCAGCCAGAAGTTTTTCAGTGAGGCTCCGGTAGCCATCACTGTGCATTTGCATACGGCCCAAAGGGTCATAGGCGCCAGCATCGAAGCCGCTAGGCACAATGATCAACTCAGGTGCAAAAGCATCAAGGGCGGGAATGATAATCTGATCAAAGACGGCTTCATAAGCGCCGACACCTGAACCTGGGGGTAAAGGGATGTTGATGTTGTAACCCTCGCCCGGGCCCTCTCCCACTTCGTGAACATGCCCTGAATCGGGCGGAAAACAATTATCTTGATGGACCGATATTGTCAGCGCCCGGGGATCATCATAAAACGCGCTTTGAGTACCGTTACCATGATGAACATCCCAGTCCACGTAGGCTATGCGGCTCAGACTCAAGGTTTCTAAGGCATGAAACCCAGCGATGGCTGCATTGCCAAAAATGCAGAAACCCATACCTTCACCCGCAATCGCATGATGACCTGGCGGCCTGACTAGGGCGTAGGCGTTATCGATCTCGCCCGCTATTAGCGCCTCCAATGCACTGAGCACCCCACCTGCAGACAGCATGGCGATTTCGTAACTTCCCCGACCTGCCGGTGTAAAAAAGCCCGCATCTCCGCCTGTATCGGCGCTGATCCGTTGGACATTGGCCAAATGCTCAGCTGTATGGAAACGAAGAATCTCTGCCTCCGTCGCAGAGCGCGGTTTAATGTGGGTAAGGACCTCATTCATACCTGCGACTTCAAGAAGATTACGAAACCGGCGTTTCGTCTCTGGATTTTCCGCATGGGTACCCGGCTGCACGGGATTGCCGTAGGGCATTGGTCCCGCATAATTACCCGTGTCATGCCACATATAAAGTTCATGTGCGACTAATCCAGTTCTCCGTGCAGAAGCCATGTGTGTACCCTGTTGCTGGTTTAAATTCCTGACCAAATCAATGGCCTGCGCTGGTGCCACGGGTTGTCACGCTCTAACTGTGCCGCCAATCCCAGTAACCCTGCATCCCCACCCATCGCGGCTGACAACATAATACCAATGGGCAGACCCGATTGACTGGTTGTAAAGGGAACAGCGATGGATGGCTGCCCCGTCATATTGTAAAGATGTGTATAGGCAGAAACCGCCTTAAAACGGCTTGTATAACTTTGCAAATCGTCACCCTCTCGAAAGGTAATGGCGCCAAGGGGTGGTGCTGGCGTCGCTGCAACAGGTTGCAAAACCATGTCAAATCGGCGATGAAACTGCGCCATTTGCAGGCCAAACTGTTGCATACTCAATAAAGCCTCTGCAACGTTAGCTCCCGAATATTGAGCCCCTTCCCGGCGAATCATATGAGTCATAGGTTCTAATTCTTCCGGCGTAATTTCATATCCGCGAGCACGCGCCACCTGATTTAGCCAACTCGCTGTGCTGCTCGCTATTAGCGTATTTTGAACCTCATTGAGGTGAAGGTAGTTAATTCCCGGAGCCGCTTCCTCCACCGAGTGACCCAAAGCTTCGAGAAGTTTTGCTGAACTTAAAACAGCTTTGCGGACCTCCGGATCAACATTAACTTGCGGCTCATTCAGGTTGATCGCAATTTTTAGGCGCGGCGGATCTCGGGTTGTTGCGTTAAAGAAGCCAGTGCTTGGTAACCCAAGCCCATAGGGCGCACCAGATTGGTAGCCAGCTAAAGCCTCAAGCATAAGCGCACTGTCACGTACTGAACGCGTTACAACGTGAGCGACCGACATTCCCGATCCGCGACCGCCCGGAGTGAGACCTCGAGTGGGCTTCAAACCCAAAAGGCCACAAAAAGTCGCCGGCACCCGAATAGAGCCACCGCCGTCAGTGGCATGGGCCATTGGAATGACTCCCGCTGCGACGGCCGCAGCTGAACCCCCACTGGAGCCCCCGGTACTGTGATTCAAATTCCAGGGATTGAGACAATCCCCTAAAAACTTGCCCTCAGTCGTGAGCGCCAATCCAAACTCGGGAGTATTGGTCTTGCCAAAGATAACGAGACCCGCATTTTTAAAACGCCGAGTAATTTCTGAATCTGTCCCCGCAATCGAATGAGCATGAAGCGCCGACCCTGAGCTGGTAACTGTGCCCTTCATCTGAATGCCTAAATCTTTTAGCAAAAAAGGCACGCCCGTAAAGGGGCCCTGAGGGAGACCTTTTTGAACAGCAATCTGTGCAAGGTCAATATGATCCTGGCTCAGCAAATTCAGCTGGGGATTGACCCTGCGCAGTCGCTTAGTAGCCTCCCCCATCAGCTCAGAGGGACTCACAGCACCACGGGCTACCCAATGGGCGAGGGTTGTCGCGTCAGCGCTATCATAACTGGCCTTATCATCGGCTAAAGCACTGCCCTGACCCATAGCAGTACGACTCACCGCTGAGGCGAAGGCCAAACCGAGAAACTGTCGTCGATCGCAGATACTCATTTTTCGACGGCAAACACCTTCTGGCCTCGAAACCAGGTTTCAAGCGGCGTCGTCTCGGAAATAGCGTCTAGTGAAATTTCATGGATATCCTGATTAAGGATTAAAAAATCGGCGGACTTGCCGACAGCTATTGAGCCCGTCACATTTTCAATACCTAAAATCAGCGCGGGTTGGGTTGTCCACAACACAATTGCTTCATTCAGGGAAACGCTCTGTTCAGGCCAGAACTCTGCCTCTGTACCGCTGGTGGGGTGACGCCGTGAGACTAAAGACTCAATAGCAGGCCAAGGGTTCATATCAGCAGCGGCAGCTGGCCAATCTGAACCCCCGTTTACTAAAGCCCCTGAATCGAGTAAATCCCGGGTAGGCCAATACCGCTCCCCCCGAGGCAGTCCGACGGCCTGCACCACGGAATCAATGATGGGTCTGGGGTACCAAAGGTAGGGGGAAAAATCGGCCACCGCGTTGAACGCGCTAAAGCGTGGCAGATCAAGGGGATCAATGTAGCCCGCATGGGCGAGAGAAATCGGTTGCCCGGGAGAACCATTGGCTATTCTGGCATTTTCAATCGCGTCTAGCGCCACGCGTACGGCACCATCACCTGCGGTATGAATTTTAATAAGGTAGCCAGCGGCATCAAAACGAGTAACCGCCCTCTCAAGCTCCTCTGTGGCTATCATCTGCATACCCAGGGTTGCTTCAGGGTGCTGCGCATCGGTAGTGTAAGGGGCCACCATCAGAGCCGAGCGTGAAGCCGTGGGCACACCATCGAGGAAGAACTTGATTGCTTTGGTTTTGAGGTTTTCTGAGCCGTATAACGCTGCACGCTCTTCGTAGGCAGTGACCGGCTCTAAAGGCTCTGGCTCACCACCGTGACCGTAGCTCTGCTGATAAAGAACAGCATGAACAGTAAACTTGCCCGCATCATCTGCCGCTTTGTAGGCGCGCATAGCCATTTCAGGAACACGAGCATCACCGAATGCGGTCACGCCATAACTATTGGCTATGCCCGAGACGGCTTCAATACCGGCGGTAACTTGTGACAGCGTATACGGAGGTATAACAGCAGATACCACCCCCGCTGCCGACTCAAGCAGCACGCCATTGGGGACACCTGCTTCGTCACGAACATAGACACCGCCAATTGGATCTACGGTATCAGCGCTCAGCTCAATGCCCGCCAACTCCATCGCCAGAGTATTGGCCCAACCATGATGCGCTGAGTCGTCGTCTAGAAACACAGGATGACCGCCTGAGACCGCATCCAAAAATTCTCGCGGTGATGCAATGTCATGATCAACAAAAAAGTTACTATTCCACTGCCCCCCTACAATCCACTCCGGCGCATCCGGTGCCTGAGCACAACGCTCAATCGTTGCTGCCAATTCATCGGGGGTGGTATTGAACGCAAAATTGCACATGTACAGCACTTTTTGACCGCCCATAGACGGGTGCGCATGAGCATCGATTAATCCGGGGAAGACAGCAGCACCTGACGCATCGATAGTTTCAGTGGCATCGTCAGTCAGTGCCAGCATGGCTTCAGTAGTGCCTACAGCCAAAAACCGACCGCCCTGAATTGCCAGCGCCTCACTCACATTTGCAGAGGATCCATCGGTATAGACTTTCGCATTAATTACTACGGTATCTGCCCGAGGTCCCTCAGCCATGCCAACTGAAGGGCTACTAGGAGGTACCTCCTTGCAGCCAGCCAACACTAGAAAACAGCCAAGTACCCACCACAGCGTTGTTCGTTTCATGCACAGCCCCACGACACTTATCTTAAATCCGATAAAAAAGGGGCCGGAAATGGCCCCTTACTCACGATTCACAGCGTGCTTTACTGACCTGTGAAATAGCTAAAGGTCACACCATAGGTCCTTGGCATGCCATAGGTTCGCACGTAAGGCCCGTTACCGCCGGTATAGGCAGATGGGTAGTAATCCTCGTCCGTAAGATTTCTGACCCAAGCCATCACACGCCAGTTACCACTGCTAGATCCAAGACCCACTCTGGCATTTGCCACACCGTATTCTTCAGTCGCATCTTCGGGCCGTGGACCACCCGTTGTTTTCCCGGTCTGATTGTAATCAGCCGATAAATCCAGCATGAGGCTGTTAGTGATTGGCATTTCGTAACGCGCATAAAGGGTGTATGAAAAATCAGGTGTCATTGCTAACTCCTGACCCGATGCATCGTAGTAATTTATATTGTTGGGGTAAGAGCTGGTGGCACGATCAACGGCCTGCCACTTTTTAACCTCGGATTCCAACCAAGCCCCATTCGCTGCCAAGGTAAGGCCCTCGGTGGGCTGCCACGTAAATTCGATCTCAGCGCCATAAATTTCGGATTCATCCACGTTGGTAAGGCCTGAAATATTACCCACCAATGTGACCGCTGCATCTTGCTCCTGCTTATCTTTGTAATCGTAGTAAAAGACAGCACCGTTAAACTGCATGGTGCCTCCAGCGAGCGTCGCCTTCGTGCCTAGCTCATACGCCGTCAGCACCTCTTCTTCATAGGGTATGAGCTGTGTCGTTGTATTCGAGTTTGCACCATTGAAACCACCCGACTTAAAGCCGTTGGAAATGGAGCCATAAACAAGGAGGTCGTCTGATGGTGTCCAATCTAACCCTACCTTTCCTGTCGCGCGACCCGTATCGATCTCATCTGAGTAGGGATTGAACGACGGATCAAAGCCCCCAATATCGTTGATGGTGCCGCAGTCACCCGGACCCACCTCAAAAGGTGAGCCCGCAAGTCCAAACACATTATTGAGAAATAAACCCAGCGAGCCATCATCAGCGACATAAGTACATCCCGTCCAATCACGCTTCTCATTGGTGTAGCGAGCGCCTGCGATTAGCTTTAGCGCGTCGGTCAGCTCGTACTCAACGTGGCCAAAGACTGCAGTCGAAGTTGTTTCTTGTTCGTACTTGGTGTCGAGCTCCAGAATGGGATTGGGCGCAAACAAACCTACGCCAAAGGGAATGCTGCCATACCCATAAACCGAATCAGACATGAAATAGTGATAGTACTCATCCATATCATCCTGAGAGTAATACAGCCCAACCACCCAATTTAATCGGTCACTTTCCCCAGCGAGCCTTAGTTCCTGGCTGAAGACCTGCAAATCGGTGGTGTTGATGTTGCTAGAGTCATTATAAAAACCGCCATCCCAGTCATTGCTTTCCTCGCGCTGGAAATCGCTATATCCGCTAATTGAAGTTAAGGTCGCGTCACCAATAGCCCAATCTAAGCGGAGCATTATATTGGTAGATTGGTTGTCCCTTTGCGGACGCAAATCGAAGGTCTTGCCCGTCAGTGCACTAGTGTAGCTGTTGGTCCAACCCGCCTTAGTATTATCGTCGACTGAGTACCAAGGGGGCGTTTGCCCAAAGGTAGCGTTGCCCGGAATGACATATTGGTCGAGGGGCACATAGGGCGCTGTGAAGTCTCCGATTCCGATGAGGCTGCCCGGATAGGCTGTATTTGCCGTATTGTCAGATTGATCATCGACGTAGCTCACCATTAGTTTCGCGCTAAAGCTATCACTAAAGTCACTGACCAAGGTGCCACGAATTGCCATGACGTCATCCTCACCGAGCTTGTCATCGCCTACGGTATTTTCTTGCCAACCTTCTCCAGACTGCGCAATTCGCACAGCAACACGACCACGGGTTGAATCAGATAAGCTGCCACTCACGTAGCCTTCAAGATCTAGGGCTTCGTACCGGCCATAACTCGCTGTTACTCCCGCAGCGAACTCCTCGGTAGGTTCCTTGCCAATAAAGTTTATTTGGCCAGCCGTGGTGTTGCGGCCATAGAGGTCTCCCTGAGGGCCTTTGAGTATCTCTACACGATCGGTGTCAAAAAGCAGGCCACGGGTCATTACTGTGTAGGGCATGGCGACCCCGTCAAAGTAAATGCCGACGGTCGATGAAGCTGCCGTCGAGTAATCTTGAAAGCCGACCCCACGAATTGTGTATAGCGGCACCCCTGTGGCTGCCGTCTCATTGACTGTAACGCCAGGGGTGTACATAGCGATATCTTCGGCGCTCAAAATCCCGAGTTCGCGAATCTGCTCACCGGTGAAGGTGGTGATTGCTATACCCACATCGTTGGCACCTTGCTCGCGCTTCTGGGCCGTGACTACAACTTCCTCTAGCTGGAGCGCCATGGCTGGCAAAGTAACAGACGCCACAGCAACGGCAGCAGCTAACGTTGCAATAGGACCACAGTAGTTTTGTCGACGATTGTTCATTGTGAACTCCCCTGAGTAGCTATTTCTTATTTTTTGACCGCAGCGCTCGCGCCACGACCCAAGCCTTTCGCTTTGACTATACCCGCAGAAGTTTCCATAAGATTGACATAAGTGGCCACAGGCTTGACCACCAAATTGGCTGGCTCGGCAGCGTTTTTGTCAATTTTCAGCTTCGCTAGAACAGCGATTAATCGAGGAGTGCGCGGAGATTTTCTCGATAGGCTTGTGGTGATTCACCCACCCAAGAACGAAAGGCACGGCTAAAGGCACTCAGCTCGGAATAGCCCAAATCAAAAGCGATTTCTGTCAGCGAGGCACGTGAATTAACCAATAAGTACTTCGCTCTTCGCTCTCTTGCGAGATTTTTTGCCTCGTTAAAAGTAAAGCCCTCCTCTGACAGGCGGCGTCGAAGCGTTCGTGTCGATAAACCCATGAGCCTTGCAATACTTTTTGAGTCGAGGTTGCCTATTGGGTCCTCAAGCATTATCTGACGACAAACCTTACCCACAAAGCCACTGGTTTTATTCCCCATTGAAAAATAGGTTTCCATGGCATTAGCCAAAATTCTAAACATCAGTTTATTACTGGTAAGAAAAGGCTGGTTTAGAAAAGACGCAGGCAAATAAATGCTATTGTGCTGGGCATCAAACTCTAGCTTGCAG
This sequence comes from Luminiphilus sp. nBUS_16, assembly GCF_051201645.1. Taxonomy (GTDB): domain Bacteria; phylum Pseudomonadota; class Gammaproteobacteria; order Pseudomonadales; family Halieaceae; genus Luminiphilus. The sequence continues at coordinate 2,000,685 of NZ_CP179205.1, forward strand.
TTAAAGAAATCATGCAGTGCTTGGGTTGTGGCAGGCTGCTTGTGGCGGAACGTTACCCGTATCAGGGGAACTGTTGTTCGAGTCGCCGTAAGCAACGTTTGCACTAGGAAACCATTGAGATACTCATTGAGCTGGCCCATATCAGAACTGCCCATATCAATAAGATCAGCTGAGAACACTACGGTGTCACCTTTGGACTGATAGTGCGTAGTGATTCCCGAGTCGATGTAGTGATCGTACTGATTTAGAAAGGTTAAACCGCTGCCTACGGAAGGCGCTGCCAACATTGCTACGATTAGCAAGCTACTTGATTCGAAATGAAAATCCCGACCCATGGATAGCCCCATGGTCTGGTTATTAGTCACTTGCGCCGCGTGCTCAAAAAGTGCGGCAACGCTTTCGAGGGGAAGTGGCAGGTCATACTCTTCGTTGTTGGTGTAGTCCAAGCCACTGGCTTCAAACACCGGCCCGGGATCGACCTCCCGGTCCATCAAATAATCTCGTACATAAGCTGCGAATCGGGGAGACAGACTCGGGGTATATCCCCCTGAAGAGGTCATCGCGAAAGGGTTCAGTCGGCCTCGTTCAATTGCGTGTAGTACGAGGCAAGGGCTGTCATCGCAGCAGGCTCAAGGTCTTTCACCACATTCACCATAAGCGGATGATAACGGGTACCACTCTTGAAGGCCTGCAACTGTTTGTCTAAGTAAAGCGCGCTCTGACCCGCCAGAATAGGCCAATCCTTCGTAACAGGGTAACCTTTCATACCGTGGCAAGCATGGCAATAACCGGCCCGGTTTAAACCCTCCTCCACTAAGTTAGCGTTACCGTTATCGGCGACCACCCAGGGCTGCCCCGCATACCAAGTTGCTAGCTCATCGATGTCGGCATCACTGAGCCCCGCCGCCATGCCGTTCATCAGGGCGTTTTTTCGCTCCCCACTGCGAAAAGCCTTTAGCTGTAGGACGAGATAGGGTGCATTTTGCCCCCCAAGGTTGGCGTAGTCGGCATTGATACCCACACCTTCTTTACCGTGGCAAGCCACGCAAGTAGCTAGTGCCTTGGGTTCCGCCGCCAGCGAAGGAGCCCCTAAAATAACCGCTAGCGCTGCCAAACAAGCAGCAAACCTCGTTAGACTTTTCATGACTCTGCTCCTTGTGCCTCCAGTGCAGCAATTTCTGCCAACACCGATGCTCTATGATTTTCGATTTCTTGGAGTGGCTGGGCTCTGAGAACGGCCACTTCTTGTGATGTGTAGGGGACGTAACCTGCCGCCGGCAGACTTACTCCTGCAAAATTATCGATACTCCAGTTTAAGACCTCTGCGAGCTCAGCATCATCAAGTGTGGACAATGCCGAACCCGGGACACGCACCATAAATTCCCGCCCGCGCTGGCTGCGCAGAAAATACCCCATAAAATCCTTTAGGGGTGGAATAGCATTAGCACCAGCGCCGTCGGGGGTGTGACACCCCTGACAAAACATTTGATAGTGGTATTTCGCGCGCTCGGGGTTCATCGCATCATCCGCAGCCAAGCCCGGACAAATTGCCACCATCACGGCAAGCATCAACCCCTTGATCATCGCCCTCGCCACGCCGCTACTCCTCGAATGCCACCCCGACAACCACCGCAGCCGAACAATGGTAAGCCGCACTCGAGGTACCGAGGCACCAGTTAATGTCGTTCGTCTTGTCTGGACGATAAGGCGGTCTATCGCCCTCATCACGCTGACACAAACAGGCGCCGCAACCAGGCTTACCGCAGCAGTCATTGTATGAAATCACGTAGTTACGACCATCGGCCGGATTGTGACAGGTACCAATCCAAGTCACCGGTGACATTTCCGTGCCTGGGGGACAACTGTTGGCGCTGCCCCCGCAACAGCTGCATAGAAAGCCGTCGATGGCGCAATACCGCCAGTAATCACAATCCGTCTCACTCCCGCTCTCCTGTGGCCGGCTCGTGGGCTCGGGCCCCGCAGCACGTGCCACGGGCAGGAGTGGCAGTGTGCTGGCGCCAACAAGCACGCCTCCCAGAGCTTTCAACATGCCGCGACGAGGGGCTTGCTGGGCTGCACTTCTGGCTCGCTGCTCGAGCAGCCGATCAATGAAAGACATCATGATTTGACCTCCACATAAGACGCATCTGTGCGTTTATTCATAAAATCTTGAATCGAAGCCACACCGCGTTCCTTCGCTTCAAAAAGACTGTCGATGTGCTCGCGAGAATTAACGATTCCCAGAGAAGCCACGCGTTGCTGCTCGTCAACCAAAACGGCGTAAGGCAGCTTTGATACGCCATAACTTTTGCCGATAAGTTCGCTGACGACATACGGCAGCGGAATTTCTTTTCGTGCAACATAGCCCGCGTGATCCTGCTGATCGCCATCGCTTACTAACACCACATCCACCCAATCTGCTTCGGCACGTGCGCTCGATAGCAAAGCCGGCATGAGTTCATTACACACCGGGCAATCTGGCGACATAAAAAATAGCAGCTGAGATTTACTGCCAGCACCACCGATACTGACCCGATCCTCAGTGAGGGTTAACGCCTCGAGTGCCGGAGCTTGCGCTCCAACCTCTAAAGTGCGGTTCACCATTAAAGCGCCTGCCGGTGCCACACGTTCGTACAGTACACCAACCTGTCGCAACAACGCATAGTTAACAATGCCCAGGCCAATGACCGCTGCCCACAAAATAATATTTGATACCACCAGAAAACTCATTGCGACCACCCTACCAAACGCTGTCGATTGGCAATGATCTGGTCAGTCGACAAATAGATCAGCACCAAAAAAAGACCTAAGGCTGTACCCAGTGAGATGATTGCCATGGAGTTCAACGATGGGGACTGCGCAGCCACCCCCAACAATGGTGCGGCCACCAACAAATTGCGCAGGACTAACTCGGGACCAATGCGAGTTTCAGCGGCAGGGCCACCGCACCCACAACGCAGATCTTTACGGCCCGCCTGAATTTGGCGCCACATAAATCCCGCATACATGACAAGTAGAAAACTGCAGCCCAGAGCAGCAATTGAGCGGGTAGCGGGAACGAGAAGCGCCAGCGCCAACACCATTTCGGTAGTGCCCACAGTAGTTACCGTCCAGCGCTTTACCGGGCGCCCTAGGTAGGCCGCCATAATGTCGATGTAGTCGGCGGAGTGGCGAAATTTAGAGTACCCCGCATGGAGAAAAATCAGGCCCGCAAACAACGCGATAGCCCCCGTAACCACTGCCAGCAGCATTTACTGAGCACCCCGCAGCAAAAGTGGCGTTTCCTGGCCAAAGCCCGTGATTTTTTTAATGAAGCTCCCGGTCAAGCCGTCATAGAGTTCAACGCTCATATCGGTAGGGTTAGTCACCAGCACTTTAGGCTCCTCGCCTCGACTCACCGCCAGGGACAGTCCCCATGCTTCCAGTGGAATCCGAAGAACACGCCGCCTAGCCTCCGGATCAAAAACCCAAACTTCACTGCCCCCAGCGTTATGCATTCCGTCCACGCCATTGGCCTCGGCGTTCATTAAAAAATAAATACGACCGAGATCATCCTCACCGTCAATACCAATACCCGAGGGCGCCCAGGCCTCCTCTCCCTTACCATAAAGAGGCCAAGACGCCATTGGCAAAGCGGCGCTTCCCGTCATAGCTACAGGCTGCACTCGCCCGTCAAAGGCTGGAAAATACGCAATATTATCCACGACAGCGGGTCGCTCAAAGATCGGCGAATCGTCAGAATCAAAAAACACCTCACTCGTGACTCTCGATTTTTCCGAGCCGTCATCATTTAAAACCACCGTCAGCATACGGCCGTCAGCGCACAATGCACTGAGTCCCATGTCGCCATTTGCATAAATAAAGCTGCATCCTGGAATTGGGATCTCACCCATGACTGTGCGCGTCTCTAGATCGACCAATGTCACCGACGTCGACGGACTGAGATTGAATATGGCCAGCCACCGATCATCCTTCAGAAGTTGTAGCGCCACGCGTTCTGGCATCCCCATGAAACGCTTGCCAGCAGGCAGTATGACCTCGGCAACCGCCGAGAGGTTTGCCGTATCCCAAATGGTCAGTACATCAATTCGGTCGCCACGTGTTCCTCGGGTATGGAAGGTCTCAACGGAAAAAATCTCGCCCCTTGATTGCGCTTCGATAAAAGTCCCCATAAGACTCACAGGAAACATCCCTTGCACCTGCTCTCCAACAGAGTCCTTGGTGGTGTCTAGCACCACAACCTTACCGTCAGACATGTGAAAGAAGGCCGCGTCGTGAACTAAGAACCAATCCGCCGGATAGCGCTCGGGTAGGGTTTCGATGATCCCGGTGGGCTCTACCGCTAGTGGTGGCCGTATTTCCTCTGCACTAACCCACACACTGACGGCAGCCAGCAGTGCGACAAACAAGCTTTGCTTAACCATGATTATCCCTCGCACTGTTATTAACTTTTGGAAATTTGTAGGGTTTGAATATTGGTGTACTCGACGAGCCCGTAACGTCCAAACTCCACGCCAACACCTGACTGTTTGACACCGCCGAAAGGCGCATCGGGTTGAATCATAGCGTGGTTATTTACCCAAGCCGTGCCACACTCAAGACGAGACGCGAGTTTCTGAGCCGCAGCAACGTCGCTCGACCAAACCGAACCACCCAGACCTACAGAGACCGCATTGGCCTTTTTCAGCGCGTCTTCGACATCTGAGAAGCTGACGACCGGTAAGATTGGTCCAAAAGGCTCCTCCTGAACCAGCCGGCTACTCTCGGGTATGTCTTTGACGATTGTCACTGGAAAGAAATACCCAGGCCCCGGCATAGGCTCACCGCCGGTAAGGAAAGTAGCACCGTCGGCTTTGGCTGATTCAGCTAATTCACAAACGCGGTCGTACTGCATTTTATTTTGGATAGGACCAAAATCGGGGCTCTCTGAAGCCGGACCAGTCTTTACGCTCCCAGCAATACCGGCCAGCGCCTCGCACATTTCATCATAGATATCCTCATGGACATAAAGCCGCTTCAGGGCCGCGCAGGTCTGTCCATTGTTGATCATAGCCGTTGCAAAAATTTTGCCTGCTGCCTCTGCTACATTGGTATCGGGCAAGACTATGGCGGCATCGTTGCCACCCAGCTCTAGGGTCAAACGCTTTAAGTTATCAGCGGCCGCTTCCATAATTCGCTTGCCGGTGCGGGTAGAGCCGGTAAAAACAATTTTATCGATATCAGGATGAGACGATATCGCCGCGCCTAGACCGCCCTTTCCAGTGACAATATTCAGAACACCGGGAGGCAGCAAATCGCTGATGAGGTGCATCGCTTTGAGTACCGTTAAAGGCGTGTATTCCGAGGGCTTCGCCACTACCGTGCAGCCGGCTAAAAGGCCCGGAATAATATGCCAACAGGTGATGAGCAGCGGATAATTCCAAGGGGTGATTGAGCCCACCACACCCACGGGCTTACGATGTACTTCAATGCGAGCCTCGTCATTATCCTGAATAACTTCCACAGGTAGGTCTAGGCTCGCGGTGTAACGTATCCATGCCAGACTACCCCCCAACTCAAACATGGCGCCTAGGCCTGCAAAACCGTCGATGGGCTTCCCCTGCTCCTCACTAAGAAGCTGGGCCAACTCTCCAATATTTTCCTCAAGCCTGTCAGCAATTTTCAAAATCAGGGCTCGGCGCTCTTCCAAAGACTGCCCACTCCAGCCGGGCAAGGCCTGCCTAGCCGCAGCAACCGCCTCGTCTAACTGGGCAGGACTTGCTTCGGGAACCGTTGCGATTACTGCCTCTGTGGCCGGATTAAGTACCTCAATTGAGGTTTTAGCCCCTACTGACTTACCGTTTATAAGCATTGAATAATCAGTCATAAATCCCCCAAAATTGTTCTATTCAAAGCCGCGCTTTCGCTTTTTCATCTAGGCGCTTTGCGCGTCCCACACTTCCCTACTGTAAAGGTGGTGGTGTGCCGAAGCCTATCCTATCGATAGGTAACGCGTTATCTTTTTTTGAGTATAACGCTGCACCGCCCTCTCACCAAGCCACCCTAAAGCCATGCTCCCTGACACGAAAATGTGCCGTGACGCAACGAATACAGTCATGCATCTGCCGTTTCTGTTGCTGATGGACCAAACTCCGACCGCACTAGCAAACGAAAGTAATTTTCCCGGTCTATGCCCCCTCTTTCACTGCGGTCGCGCCGAGAGATTATGACCATGACCAAGACCGAGGCCGGCATCGTAAACAAGGCTGGGTAGTCATAGGGAAACAGCGCCTCAGTATTGCCCATCACAGACACCCAAACTTGCGGCCCAAGCACGATGAGAACAATGGACGAGACCAGCCCCACCCCAGCGCCATACAGGGCACCTCGGGTCGTGAAGCCCTGCCAGAATAGCGATAGGAACAAGATTGGAAAGGTCACGGAGGCAGAGACCACCATAGGAATCGTCGCAATAAACGCAATGTTTTCATGCTGAAACGCGATACCCAGTGCGACAGCTGCAAACCCAATGAGCAAAACACTGATTCGAGTTAACCGCAGCTCTGTTTTTGGATTCGGCTTGCCTCTTTTCAGGACCTCTGCATAGACATCGTGAGAGATGGCCGCTGCTCCCGAGAGGGTAAGCCCTGCGACCACCGCCAAAATGGTGGCAAAACAAACCGCGGACATGAAGCCCGTCAAAATGTCACCGCCCATGGCCGTCGCCACGTGAATCGCAGCCATATTGCTGCCGCCAATGAGTTTGCCCTGCTCATTGAAGAATTCTGGGTTGCCAACCACGTACGCAATCGAGCCAAAGCCCATGACTAGGAGCGCAATGTAAAAATAGCCGATGAACAACGACGCGTAATAGGCAGACAGTTTGGCTTGGCGCATATCTGGAACGGTAAACAAGCGCATCAAAATATGGGGTAATCCCACTGTCCCAAACAACATTGAAACCTGAATCGTCAATATCTGTACTGGGTCGTCGAAGATCGATCCAGCCCGCAATATCCCTTCACCGTTGGGGTGATTCGCTGTTGCTTTATCTAGCAAGTTTGAAAAACTGAATTCAGAATTTGCCAGTAGTAACGCGGCTATAAGCGTTACACCTAGTAGCAACAACCCTGCCTTGATGATCTGCACCCATGTCGTAGCCAACATGCCACCAAAGGCAACATAAGCTAGAACGAGACCGCTAACGAGCAAGAGGGCCCACTCGTAGGGCAGTCCGAACAGTAATTGAATGAGCGTACCCGCCCCCACCATTTGTGCGATCAGATACATAATAACGATCAAGATAGTACTGAACGCTGTGACTAGCCTTATGGGATCACGATCTAACCTCTGGGAGATCACATCAATAAAGGTAAAGCTTCCCAAATTTCGTACACGCTTGGCGAACAGAAACATAAATACCGGCCAGGCACCAAAGGCTCCTAAGGAGAGAATCAAGCCATCAAAGCCCCCCACATACATCAACCCTGTAATACCGAGGAAAGACGCAGCAGACATAAAGTCACCCGCAATCGCGAGACCATTTTGAGCGCCGGTTATTTGGCCGCCAGCATTATAAAAAGTTGAACTGGTTTTCGTTGCTTTTGAGGCCCACCACGTCACATACAGGGTAAAGGCAACGAACAACAAGAACATGCCAATGGCAATCGGATTGACCTCTTGACGTACTGGCGCGCCCTCGATCGCGCCTGCAGCCAATAGTAAATCAGAGCACAGGAACAGAGCACTCGCTGTGGCTAACCTACTCACCGAAAGCCGCATTATCGAGCCTCCCGGCGAGACAGCAGCAGAAAAACAGTCTCGAGAAAAATAAACGTCGCGACGAGAACAACAAACATCATGAGCGAGCCGGTCAATCGAGTCTCACCCAAATATCCTCCTAGGCGCTCACCCCAACTGGTCCAGTTGAGCGTAAAGGAAAAATAAAGTACCAGGTGGATCCCGGTAAACAACAGTCGCTGTCGCGTCTTGCGGTGCACCGCTTCAATATTGGCGTCCGTCATTTATTACCTCTTATTTTTATGATGCATCAAACGTCGTGGTCGACAAGTGGTTGCCCCCCGTCAACCTCCAGACCAACGCTTGTCAAAATCGATATGAACGCGTTCAGTGATGGGGTGTGCCTGACAGGTCAGTATCATACCTCGCGCGATTTCATCCGCTGTTAAACCTCGCTGAATATCCATTTCAACCTCACCTTCAACCAACAACGCTTTGCAGGTTGAGCACACGCCCCCTTTGCAGGCGAAAGGTAAATCCAGTCCTAAATTCAAACCTGCGTCCAGCAAATTTTCGCCGTCTGCAGCGATACGCACTTGGCTTGCACGACCATCGTTGACCAAGGTGACGTCGCACATTTTTCCCGAAAAAGCTTCTGCACGAGCATGGTGTTTGGCAACGCGCTCTGCTGCATCCTCGGCTGAACTTCCAAAAAGCTCATACTTAATTTTATCTTCAGGAATTCCGCTACCACGCAGGCCTCTGGACACTTCCGAAATCATGGACTCCGGACCACACAGAAAAAAACCATCAAACCCCTTTAGATCGAGCACTTTGCGACTCAACTCAGCCCCTTTTTGGTTATCGATACGACCATTGAGCAGCGGCGCATCCTGCGTCTCCCGACTCAGTATGTTGATCCAGTTAAAACGCTGCAGGTACTGGTTTTTGAGAAAAGATAATTGCTGGCGAAACATAATGCTGGCGGACCGTTGGTTACCGTACAGAAGTGTCGCCGACGTACTAGGATCCGCTTCCAGCGCCGCGGTAAGCATAGATATGATGGGGGTGATACCCGAGCCAGCGGCGATAAATAAAAAATTGGTGTCGCTAGCCTCCATGACCGGCAGCGCAAAATTGCCCTGTGGAGCCATCACATCTAGGGTCATACCGCTGTGCACATGCGTGTTGGCAAAGTTGCTAAATACGCCATCATCGACCCGCTTAATAGCCACCGTCAGGCGCCCAGACGACGGCGGAGCACAAATAGAGTAAGCACGTGTGACCGGAGCATCATCAATGACAGCTCGAAGCGTCAGATACTGCCCCGCCTGATACGCAAAAACATCCTCAAGGTTTGAAGGCACTTCAAAGCTGACGCACACCGCGTCAGCCGTTTCAGGGACAACGCTGGCAACTTTAAGTGAGTGGAAGGTCGCATTGCTCATATTAAAGGGCCTTAAATACGTCAAAGGGCTCGTGGCAAGCAACACACCTAAAAAGCGCCTTACAAGCTGTTGATCCGAACTCACTAATGATCTTGGAATCTGTACTGCCACACTGTGGGCAGGCAATACTCCCTGCCTCCGGCGAAGCAACGCCATAGGCTGACATTTTCCGCCGCGCTTCAGGAGTCAACCACGCGGTAGTCCATGCCGGCGCTAAACGCGTTTCTACCGTCACTTGATCGTATCCCGCTGCGGTGAGAGCAGCCCGGGCGTCCTCTTCCATAATTCCTAAAGCAGGACAGCCAATATAGGTTGGCGTCAGAACGAGCTCTACCGTCTCGCCATTTCGACTAATGTCCTGCAACACCCCTAACTCGTACAACGAAATGACGGGGATCTCCGGATCCATGACGCTATCGAGCAAATCCCAAAGATCAGGCACTGGCGAATCCTGTCGGCGCCTGCGCCGCGCCAGCTCTTCGACGGGCAACAGTGGAATACAGCTGGCTTTTGGGACGGTCACTAGAGGATCACCACTGCAAGCCCGGGTAAGCACGCTGCATAAATTGCATTTCAGCCAAAAGGAATCCCAGATCGTCGGTGTGTATGCCTTCCCTGCCGCCAGTAACTCCTCCTTGTGGCTGCGGCAGAGTCAGAGTGGCTGCGTGCAATGTTTCCGTCACCGTCTCAAGCCATGTCAACCGCAAACTTGCGGGGTCAACCGCAATACCCGACGCAATGAGACCGTCCAGTAACGCATCTCGCTCAAACATCTCATCGGTGTAAATCCAAAGCTGCTCCAAGGCATTTTGGCAGCGCTCATGGCTCTCGGCAGTACCGTCGCCCAAGCGCAGCATCCAATCCCGGCTTCGGCGCAGGTGATACCGGCTTTCTTTCTCCGCCTTAGCCGCAATCGCCGCGAGCCGGCTATCGGTGCTTTTGCACAGCGCTTGAGTGAAAGGTAGCGAAAAAGCGTCGTAGAGAAACTGACGACTCAAAGTAAACGCAAAGTCACCACGAGGCAGCTCACACAAGAGCAGGTTGGTAAAATCTCTGACATCGCGCTGATAGGCAAAAGTATTTTCAGTCACCTCGCCCCCCATGAGCTCAGCGCCATACTGATAAAACAAACGGGCCCTTCCTACAAAATCGAGTGCCACGTTGGAGAGTGCGATATCTTCCTCAAGAAAAGGGGCTCGGCTCATCCACTCGGACAAGCGATGACCCATGATTAACGCATCGTCCCCCAATTGGACGACGTAACGTGTCAGCGGATCTTTGAGCTTCATAAACTGTCGACTCCTTCTGGCAACTCATACATTGCAGCATGACGATAGGGTTTATCGTCCAGAGGGTCATAAAAACTCTCACAGTCGCTTTCTTGAGACGCTGTCACATCACGTGAAGCAACCACCCAAATACTGATGCCCTCCCCGCGACGGGTGTAAACATCTCGGGCGTATTCCAAAGCCTGCTGGGGGTCGTCGGCGTGCAAACTGCCAACATGCTTGTGGTCTAGTCCCCGACTGGAGCGAATAAAAACCTCATAAAGCTGGAGTTGGTCAGACACAGCTACCTCCTCAGGCCACTTCCGCAGGGGGAGTTCGTTGCTTGGCGTCGAAGGCTGCCATGGCTTCACGAACCCAGGCCCCCTCTTTGTGTGCGTCTACATGATGTGCCAATCGCTGGCGATTGCAGGGGCCATTACCGGATACAACGCGCTGAAATTCCCGCCAATCGATTTCACCGAAGTCGTAGTGCCCTCGTGCTTCATTCCAATGAAGATCGGGATCAGGAACAGTGAGACCAATGGCCTCCGCCTGTTGCACAGCCTGATCAACAAATTGCTGTCGCAACTCGTCATTGCTACGCCGCTTTATTTTCCATTTCATAGACTGAGCCGAATGTGCTGACTCTGCATCATGGGGACCAAACATCATGAGGGAGGGCCACCACCAACGGTTGAGTGCATCCTGTGCCATATCCTGCTGCAGTTCTGCACCCTGCATGAGCGTCATCATGATGTTGTACCCCTGACGCTGATGGAAGCTCTCCTCTTTACAGATTCTGACCATGGCGCGGGCATAAGGCCCGTAAGAAGTGTTTTGCAGAGACACCTGATTAACAATCGCTGCACTATCGACAAGCCAGCCGATGGCACCAATATCAGCCCAGGTCAACGAGGGATAATTGAAGATGGAAGCGTATTTGCTTGCACCGGTGTGCAATCGATCAATCAACTCGTCGCGGGTCACTCCCAAGGTCTCTGCCGAGGCGTACAAATACAAACCATGCCCGGCCTCGTCTTGCACTTTGGCCATTAAAATAGCTTTCCGCTCTAGCGTCGGGGCACGGGTAATCCACTTCCCCTCAGGCTGTTCCCCGATTACCTCGGAGTGAGCATGTTGGGATATTTGACGAATCAAATTCTGCCGATATTTTTCTGGCATCCAGTCTTTGGGCTCGACCTTCTCCTCCGCGTCTATGCGAGATTGAAAATTCTGCTCGTTGGAAACCATAGCTATACTGTCTCTCATGCTCTACACCCACATTCAGTCGTTTTAAACACGTTCAATAATTAGCGCTATTCCCTGGCCAACGCCAATGCACATCGTGCACAAGGCATACCGTCCATGATTGCGCCGTAGCTCATAGGCAGCCGTTGTTACTAGTCTGGCGCCGCTCATTCCTAGTGGATGACCCAAGGCGATCGCGCCACCATTTGGGTTTACGTGACGAGCATCGTCAGCAAGGCCCAAAGATCGCGTCACCGCGAGGGCCTGTGCCGCAAAAGCCTCATTGAGCTCAATCACATCCATCTCGCCTAGGGAGAGACCCGCTAGCGCTAGCACTTTCAGCGTGGCCTCATAAGGACCATGACCCATAATTCTGGGTTCGAGGCCAGAAGTTGCCAGTGCCAATACCCGCGCCAAAGGTTCCAACCCTTGTGCCGAAGCTGCCGCCTCAGACGCCAGCAGCAGGGCGCAAGCGCCGTCATTAACGGTCGATGCATTGCCCGCCGTAACAGTGCCGTCCTCTCGAAAAGGGGTAGGCAGACTGGCTAGCCGCTCTAGTGACGTGTCCTTCCTGGGGCCCTCATCTGCGGTTACTTTAAGCGCTTCGCCTTTGCGCCTAGGAATCACTACCTCTGTGATTTCTTCCTGAAGCCGCCCCTCATTTTGAGCCGCGATGGCCCTTTGCTGCGAGCGCAAAGCAAAGGCATCTTGATCAGCTCTCGATATATCAAATTGTGTCGCGAGGTTCTCTGCAGTTTCAGGCATTGAATCGGTGCCCCAGCGCTTCTTGAAGGCAGGGTTCACAAAACGCCAACCAATGGTCGTATCGTAGGTCTGCAGGTTTCTGTCAAATGCCGAATTGGCCTTGCCTGTCACGAAGGGCGCGCGACTCATAGACTCAACGCCACCGGCAATAGCAAGGTTGATCTCACCGCTCTTTATAGCGCGGGCCGCGGACCCGACGGCATCAAGGCCGGAGCCACACAAACGATTGAGTGTGACCGCAGGTACTTGCTCTGGCATGCCCGCTAGCAGGGCGCTCATTCGCCCAACATTTCTGTTGTCCTCTCCCGCCTGATTCGCGCAACCCATCCAAATGTCATCAACAGCCAACCAGTCTGTGCTCGGATGACGAGCCATCAATGCAGCCATCGGTATGGCTCCCAAGTCATCGGTGCGTACAGCAGATAAGCCTCCCCCATATCGCCCAATGGGTGTTCGAACTGCATCGCAAATAAACGCCTCAATCATTTGGAACCTCTACTGAATTTGGCGGAACAATGGCATCGCCTATTGTGGTCGAGTTACCACGGAACTGCGCTACGCACTCACCCGTTTCGTTAGTCACTGTGACATCGTAGATGCCCGTCCGTTTAGCCTGATGAACGACCGATGCTGTCGCGAGCAGTCGCTCACTCAATTTGGCCGGCCGTAAAAAATCGATGCGAGCACCCGATGCAACGGTGACGAGATTGCGGCTATTACAGGCATAGGCAAAGGCACTGTCGGCCAGCGTAAAAAGATAGCCGCCGTGACAGATTCCATGCCCGTTGACCATTTGCGCTTGCACCGTCATTGCCATTTGCGCACTACCTAGATCAACGCTGATGAGCTCCATGCCCAAAGCCTGGCAAGCACGGTCACTCTCCCACATTGCGGCAGCGGCGGCTGCAACTTCGGCTGAGGCTGAGGCTGAAAATTTGCTCACTGACCTTTGTACTCCGGCTGCCTTTTTTCCAAAAACGCCGCTACCCCTTCAGCGTAGTCATCAGTAAACCCCGCAGTGCGCATTAAAGTCTTTTCAAGCTCCAACTGCTGATCTAGGGTATTGGTCGTTGAGGCGGCAAACGCTTGTTTAGTATAGGCAAAACCCAGAGTCGGCTGGGTAGCTAGGTGCTCTGCCAACGCCATAACGGTGTCCATTAGCTTGCTATCTTCCACGACCTCCCAGATGAGACCCCACTCCTTGGCCTGGTGCGCAGAGACTTTAGGCATGAGCATGGCCATTCCCTTGGCACGGGCCATACCCACCATCCGCGGCAGGTGCCAGCTACCGCCCGAGTCGGGTATGAGCCCGAGCATGGCAAAAGACTCCACGAACTTGGCAGACTCAGCCGCAAACACCAAATCGCAGGCCAGGGCCAGATTAGCGCCAGCACCAGCAGCCACACCGTTTACCGCGCAGATAACGGGCTTTTCCATACGGGTAATGCGACGGATTAGGGGGTTGTAGAATTTCTCTACCGACGCCCCCAGGTCAACGCGCTCACCGGGAGCCACGTTACGGTCATTCAAGTCCTGCCCAGCGCAAAACCCACGGCCAGCACCAGTAATCACCACAGCACGTATTGCCCGGTCCTCTGCCGCTGCCTCCAGCACTTCCGCAACCTCACCATGCATGGCTGCCGTAAAGCTGTTCAGACTGTCAGGCCTATTCAACGTGAGGCAGGCAACGCCGTCCGCGACGGCGTATTCGATGTGCTCATAAGGCATTTTTCAAGTCTCCTGCCGCTCAACCAACGTCAGAATGTCGTAGACGGCCACCGGCCCCCCATTCTGGTTGGTAACCTCAACCGCCCACACGACAACGCCATTAGGCTTCTCATCGCCCCGCTGCGCTTTCTTAATTTTTCGCTTAACGGTCAGCTTGCACTGGATTGTGGTTCCTGCAGGCACCGGCTCTACAAAACGCAAATTCTCCAGTCCGTAGTTGGCGATAACCGGGCCCGGCGCCGGGTGGACAAACATGCCTGCAGCCGCTGAAATCACGAAATATCCGTGGGCTACACGTTGGCCAAAGAAAGAATCTTTCGCCGCAATTTCGTCGAAATGCGCATAGAAGTGGTCGCCACTGACGCATCCGAAATTAACAATGTCGGCTTCCGTCACCGTTCTCCGGTGCGTCACTAAGGTCTCGCCAATTTCCAACTCTTCAAAGTACTTTTTAAAGGGGTGCACAGCATCATGAATTTCTTTAGCGCCGCGATGGTATTCCCGCGTAATCGCCATCAACGTGGTCGGTGAACCCTGAATCGCGGTGCGCTGCATGTAATGCTTAATGGCTCTCGCGCCACCGAGTTCTTCGCCTCCACCCGCCCGGCCCGGCCCACCATGAATTAAGTTGGCAAGCGGTGCACCGTGCCCTGTCGACTCTCCAGCGCAATCGCTATTGATAATAAGCATGCGCCCATGCCAGGCCGCGGTACCTAAAATTACGGCGCGAGCCTCCTGATCGTCTGCGGTGAATAGCGACCCTACTAGCGACCCCTTACCCATCCTCGCAAGTTCAACGGCATCATCGAGGGAGTGGTAAGGCATTAACGTTGCAACGGGGCCAAAGGCCTCCACGCTGTGCACGACGTTTGCGCTAAGCGGCTCATCGCACCGTAGCAGTGTCGCGGGATAAAACGCACCGGCGTTATGGGATAGCCCCGCCAATGGCATGTCCTCCTCGCCCCCGGCCACTACAGTGGCTTCGCCACAAAGCGCCTCGACTTTTGCCCTGACATCCTGCGCCTGCTCGGCACTGACTAACGCGCCCAGGCGCACTTCTTCCAGTGCGGGATCTCCAGCAACGGTCTTAGCGAGTCGCGCTTTCAGCGCTTCGGCTACTTGTTCAATTAGGGCATGAGGAACAATGACACGGCGAATCGCCGTACACTTTTGCCCTGCCTTAGAAGTCATCTCGCGAACAACTTCCTTCACAAACAGCTGGAATTCGGGATCTTCTGCCTTAACCGACTCACCGAGAATTGCGCAGTTTAGGGAATCGGCCTCCATAGTAAACGGCACGCTATTGACCAGAAGGTTTGGATGATTTTTAAGTGCCTGGCCCGTACTTGCCGAACCCGTAAGGGTCACTACGTCTTGCTCGTTCAGGTGGTCGAGCAAATCACCCACGCTGCCGCATACGATCTGTATAGCGCCCTCAGGGAGCAAACCTATGTTTATAATTTCTTCGACCACCGCCTTGGTCACATACGCTGTAGGTGTTGCTGGTTTTACAATGACAGGCATACCCGCAAGGAGACTGGGCGCTATTTTCTCCAGCATGCCCCACACGGGAAAGTTGTAGGCATTGATGTGAACGGCAACTCCCGGCTTGGAGGTCAGAATGTGCCGACCCACGAATGATCCGTTTTTTGACAGCGCCTCCATATCCCCTTCGATCAGCACTGAATCGTTGGGAAATTCCCGGGTGACCAGGCTCGCGTAGCTTAAAACGGTACCAAAACCACCCTCAATATCGGGCCAAGCATCCGCCCGGGTAGTACCCGTTTTGAAGGAGAGCTCATAAAACTGCTCTTTCATTGCCATGAGCCGCTTGGCAGTTTCTTTGAGCGCAGCGGCACGCTCGTGGAAGGTCATCGCACGCAAAGCCGCGCCACCTATCCTTCGCCCATAGTCAGCCACTTGCACCATGTCGATGCCAGTGGCGTCAACCGAACAAACCGGCTCTCCCCGGACCGCGTCGACAACCGGCCGGCCTTTTCCAACACCTGACACCCAGGCGCCCATGACGTAACTTTGAAGCTTCATAACGCTGACTCATCTTTCTCCGTTAGCGAAACCATATGATACATAAAAATAACATTTTGTGCAGGTTGTGTAATATTTTATCTGGTATGTTGAGGAGGTAAGCTAGAGGTCAGCATTAGAAATTTGCGTACATTGAAGGAGATCGGGAGTATGGGCATAAATTTTTTAGCGCGGTCACAGCATCCGAGCAGATCCTACCCGCTAATAGCGAGTCTCAGCCTCACACTCGTGACAACCCTCAGCGGGTGCAACGAGGCGCAAGATGCACCGTCAGGCATAGTGTCGAACGAAAACGGGAAGAACGCGCAGGTCACCTTTCATCAACCCCCCGACGGCTCCGAAAACACCAGCCCCAATCGGGCTTTCATTACCGAAGCCGAGTTACCTCCCCTCGCTGAGGGCCCGCTGCAGGGTATGCGGCTGAGTATCAAAGACAATATACACGTCGCTGGGCTACCAAATACGGCAGGAACACCCGCGTTTGACGATCTGATCCCCACTGAAGATGCGGAAATCGTACTTCGACTCAGAAAATCTGGCGCAGTAATCGCCGGAAAAAACAACTTACATGAGCTGGCTTACGGCATCACTAGCGCCAACGCCGCCTATGGAATTGTGCAGAATGCGACCGACCCAAACCTTATTGCCGGCGGAAGCAGCGGGGGCACTGCAGTTGCCGTGGCACTCGGGTTAGTTGATGCGGGCATAGGAACCGATACTGGAGGCTCGGTACGCATCCCAGCCGCACTCAATGGCGTGGTCGGTTTTCGCCCCACAACAGGGCGCTACCCCAACTCAGGGATGACACTGATATCAACAACCCGCGATACCGCTGGCCCAATCACCAAAACAGTCACTGACGCAGCGACTCTTGACCTGATTCTCGCTGGCGAACCTGCGGCAGTTCTGCCGGAGCGACCACCCAGTGCAATTCGCCTCGGCGTACCCACAGCCTTTTTCTATGAGGGTTTGAGCCCCCACGTAAGTGCAGCCATGGAAATATCCCTAGGGGCGCTTAAGTCTGCTGGCGTACATTTGGTTGATGTAAATATCCCAGACATTGAGGCGTTAAACGCTGCGGTAGGCTTTCCCGTGGTGCTTTTTGAAACCAACGAGCTACTGCGCTCATACCTTCGGGCATATCGCCCCGATCTTAGTGTCGAAGCATTTCTCGCCAGCATCGCCAGTTCAGATGTAAAGGCTGTTGTTAGCGATGCTTTGGCCGGAGTCATTGATGGCGTGACTTATCAAGCAGCCGTAACTGAACACCGAGAAGCGCTGCAAGCTGCCTACCAAAACTACTTTGAACAACACGATATCGATGCGATGGTCTTTCCAACCACACCCGTTGAAGCATTGCCCATCGAAAAAAACCTGGAAATGGTAGAGATAAATGGCGTGGCAACGCCAACCTTCCCAACCTACATCCGCAATACCGACCCGGGCTCAAATGCCGGAGTACCCGGCGTGAGTTTACCGGCATTGATCAATCCTCCCGGCCCGCCTGTCGGCCTAGAACTCGACGGACCCGCCGGCAGCGATCGAGAACTTTTAGCTATCGCCAATACCATCGAAGAAATCTTCTCTGAGCAGCGCAACCAGCCCTGACGGCGCAAAACCAACAAATACCCGCCCCACAAGAAACCCGGCCTCTGGGAACCTAAGCCACTGACGAAGTAGCGAACCACGCCGAGACCTCTAAAACAAAGGGAATAAAGTGATACGGGAAATATTTTATTTTTTAGATTTTTGTCACGCACATTGACCGCAATGACAAAAATTTACTTTCCTCAGCTAGCCACAGAAGGCATTATCTGGTCGGTAACTGCCCAAATACAGAACAAAATCAGGACGAGCAATGTTCCGAACCCCCAATCCTGTTACTCACTGGAGCGACTCATGAAAATAACATTCCCCAAACTGTTCTCAAAAACTCCGCTCGCACTAGCTTGCGCTGCGGCGTGCTTTTCAAACGCGCCCTATGCTCAAGAATCTGGGCAACTAGAAGAAGTCATTGTTACGGCTACAAAGCGAACACAATCATTACAAGAAGTCGGGATGTCGATTACGGTGCTGTCCGAGCAATCAATTGAAGAAATGGGCATAGACAGCTACCTCGATTTTGCAGTCCGCATTCCAAACCTAGGCACAGCCTTTCAGTCTGACGGCCGCTTTGATTCCAACTCTCCTTCACTACGCGGCGTATTTGGCAGCGGTGACAAATCATCCTCAGCTACCACCGGCATCTATATTGACGATGTTCCCGTTACCGCTGCTCTTCAGCCACGAGTCATTGATCTAGAACGCATCGAGGTTCTTCGAGGCCCGCAAGGTTCTCTTTATGGTGCTCGCTCTATGGGCGGCACCATTCGCCTGATAACACAACAGCCCAGCCTAGATGAGAGCTCAGGATCAATCCACACCTCGGTATCTTCTGTTGCTGATGGCGGTGAGAATTATGCTTTTGACGGCAATATCAACATACCCCTCGTTAAAGATAAGCTTGGACTGCGCATTGCGGGTTACTACGGCTCGGTTTCTGGTATCTACGATCGAGTCTACGAGCCCAATTGGCTGAACTACCAGACAGGAGAGATTACTCAAGGTACCACCCCTGCGTTCGACACCAATGAGGACGTAGACGACGAAGATTATTATGGCGCTCAAATTGCCATGAAATGGATGCCCACCGACAACCTGTCCATCACCCCAAAGTTCATGTATCAAAAAATCAAAGCTGACGGCCTCCCCTTTGCCGATGTCAATTCAGAGAATATGGAAACAAGACGTTTCTTTGACGCTGACGAGCCGGGTGAAGACGAGTGGTGGATAGCAAGCGTTGTCGTTAATTGGTCACTCAGGGCTGGAGATGTGACATCTACAACTGCTTTTTATGAGCGTGACACCTCCGAGTTTGAAGAAGAGCACACCTTCCTCGATTTCATATATGGTGCCGCCGTGGGTATTCCCATCACTCCATTAGAGTCAGTACTTGAAACCACCTCAGAATATGAAAATTTCACGCATGAAACGCGCTACAGCAGTAATTTGGATGGCCGCTTAAACTATACCGTGGGCTTTTTCTACGGCGATAGCGAAGGTATTCGAGGCTACCCGCCAGCCTTACAGCTAGGCGCCAATGCTGCCCTTGACAATGCCCTCGGTATACCAGCGCCCGGATCAGCAGGAATTGTCCCCGGAGACCTTATCTTCATTACCAGTCAACCCGAGCAAGTTGATGAACTTGCCCTATTTGGTGAGGTGACTTTCGATCTAACAGATCGCATTGCGCTCACGGCAGGGGGTCGCTGGTATGACACTGAAGTTACCTTTGAGGCAGCCTCCGATGGGTTCGCCAATGGAGGCCCCAGTTCCTTCTCGGGCAAGCAAAGCGAAAGCGGCTTCAATCCAAAAGTCATGGCGTCTTTTGATGCGACTGATGATGTGAATTTTTATGCCACAGCATCAAAGGGGTTCAGAATTGGTGGCGTGAACGGGCAAATTTCTCCAACACTGTGCGGCGATGAACTTGACCGAGTAGGTCTCGACCCAGATGCCCTGAGAACCTACGACTCAGATAGCCTTTGGAGCTATGAGGTGGGTATTAAATCGCGACTTGCCGATAACCGTGTCTCACTCAATGCCGCAGCATTTTTTATTGATTGGAGTGACTCTTTGCAAGTACAACGGCTAGCTTGTGGTTTCCAGGTCGACGCCAACGTGGGTGATGTCGAGAGCAAAGGCTTTGAAGTTGAGCTCTCTGCGGCACCTATAGAGGGTCTGACACTTGATATGGGGATTGGCTATACCGATACCGAAGTCGCGAGCGCCTCAGGTGATGGCTTTCCAGGTTATGCCGAAGGTCAGGCACTGCACGGCGTTCCTGACTGGACCGGCACTGGCTCCGCCCAGTACATATTCCCCGCCTTCAGCGCCTGGGATGCACGACTGCGGGCCGACGCGAACTATTACGGCGAGAGCACCAGCTTTAACAACGGCTCGATTGTCGACCGAGACAGTTGGTCTGCTCTGAACCTGCGCGCAGGCGTACTGAATGAAAACTGGGATGTCACCCTGTTTGCTGACAATGTTACCGACGAGCGGGCTAACCTTGCGGACAACCGCTCAATTGCCGCCGAGATGCCCGGGCGGCCACGCATAGTCACTAATAGACCACGCACGATAGGTCTCGAAGCGCGCTATCGTTTCTAAATGGTCACTAAAGCTAGTAATAGGCGCCCCTAGGGGCGCTTTTTTTTGCATGAGGCTTACCCTCAAAGACGTCTCGATTGCCTCGCCCTTTAAAAACAGGTTCCACCTCTCTCTGTTTAGCCAGTACAAAACCCGAAATAGATCCGCTAATGTGGGTGCATCACCCGAAGCTCGCGCACCGTTTTGGCTGCAGCTTCCACCGCCTTACGCTGAAAAGGTAACGGCTTATACGCGAAGTCGGAATACAACTTGAGCTGATCGCTTCGATGGGGACCGGGCTCACCTGATGCCATCCAATGTCCACCCTGCCCTGGAGGAATGACATCCCGGCCTTCTATGCCCGTGCCCGTAGCCACAAAAACGTTATTTTCACTGCCTCTGTTCTGATAGCCTGAAAGGGAGACTACGTTGGCGGGGTCAGCTTGCGGCACTCCGCGGAAATTGACGGGTCGCCATATCATCGGCGCCGCTTTTAGGCGCCACTTGTTTGGATTAGCACCTTGATCATTGAGTAGCTCGGCAATAGCCTCTCTAAAACTTAGAACCAAGATGTTTTCCAGAGGAGCGCCATTAAGCAGATCGTAGGGTGGCACCTCGCCACTCTCTCCAATCTCAAGCCAGTGCACCAGCGCACGAATCGCTACTGATGTCCCTAGAGAAGCCCCTAAAGGATTGTTGGGATAATTAGTCGCCGCAAACCGAAAGTACTCATTCTCCCCAACATCATCAAGAAAGACCTGCGCCTGAAGCAAACGAACAAAAGCCTCCATGAGAGCGTTGGCCGCTCCATAAAGACCGCTGTTATCAACACGCCAGCTCTTATCCCAGTCGAACAACATCCTCACTGCATCTTGCTCTACCGGGCTCAACCTCTGCTGAGCCAACGCTTGGCGTAATCTGGGTAGCAGGTAGCGATGGTTCACGTCTTCAAAGGCACTGCGAGTATTAATGGCCACTAAATCGGCAACACTTCCGCCATTTAATGCCTCAAGTTCATCGATCAAAATATGCACACGATCTGCCGGAGACCATGTGTACGACCAGAGGTCTGAACTGATCCAATCTGCCGAGGGCCGGTTGTTCCAGTTGACGATATAGCCTTGCTTAGGATCTAGAATCCTCGGGTTTTCTGCGTAGGGCCGCATCCCCTGCCAGTCCATGCTTCCATCCCCCGGTGCTGGGAGCCTGGGATCATGCCCGGCTGCGCGCCTCGGATATTTGCCGCTGTGAACGTAACCGAGACGCCCCGATTTATCGAGGGTATACATATTGATATTCGTCGTTTTTCCTTCAATACGCTTATCAGCATCCTCCAAGGTCTGATCGGTAGCCAACCAGACCCAAGTCATTAGATCGCCTACCCCACGACCTTCCCATGCCCGCGCCCGTGCCCAGGCAAGCCCCTCTTCTGGATTATGAGCCAGCACCATGCCATGAACCGAACGCCGTGCGGTAACGGTGACAGTCTCTGCACCCGCAACCTTTATCACCTCAGGCCATGATTCGAAGGTTCTCCAAGCACCATTGTGCCGGTATTGCTCGGCATTATCAGGGTTCAAAACCAGCCAGAATTCATCGGTCTGATCCGATATACCCGCGGTACTGCCCCAGGCAATGGCGTTATTGTGCGCAAAAAGTAGCGCAGGTAATGCCAGTAGAGTATTCCCAACCACGTCAAAGTCGCCGCCATGAAGCCCTATGCCATAAACATAGCTTGGCAATGCAAAACCAAACTGGGGCCCATTGAGCAACGCTCCGGGAGCATCTGACAAACCCGACATAGCCCAGTAGTTACTGGCCGGCGAAAAATCAGCATGACTGCCATAGCCCGATGATGCGATCTGTTGACGATGGCGAGCCAGCCCCTCAGTCGTTCGACTGAGCCCGGCAAACTTGCCAACATCGTCGTAAACGATTCGATTAACAACGGCTGGCTCAACCTGTTCGTCGAGATATTCAGGCCTAGGGGCTAGTGGCAGCTCGTCGGGCTTACTCCGAGGCACCGTCGTAGGCGACCCATGATCACGCAGCCATTTTATCGAATTGAATAAACCCCAAGCCTTAACGGTCCCATGCCGTTTCTCCATGGCTTGGAGAAATTCCAGATTATCCCGCTCACTATTAAAATCTGCATAGCGATGGGCTATTGACCCGACAAAAATAGCTGCAACGTCATAAGCCGTCCAGCGAGATGGTTTAAAACCATAGTCGTAAAACGGCTTGGGTAACGGCTTTCCGGGCTTGGCTCGCAATTCGTCGAGCCGGGCGTTGAAGCCAGCCGCATAGCCTTCGAGAATTTCCCTATCCCGATCGTCCAATGCAGCTACCTGAGCCCGCACAATAGGGTGGTTATATTCCGTGCGTAACTTGACGTCCAAATCCAAAAATTTGGAACCCAGCACCTCCGCGACACGACCCTCCGCCGTGCGCTTGAGCATTTCCATTTGAAACAAGCGATCAGCGGCAACGGCATAACCATAGCCGTAAAAGACACCATAATTAGTCTCGGCGAAAACCTGAGGCGTACCGTAGCTATCACGGTAAATGGTGACCGCCTCCCCCGGCATCGCATTTAACGGCGATACCCCCTGATCCTCCTGGGGTACAGCGTCAAGCGCCGATGCTGGCCCCTCAGGTTCACAGGCCAGTAAACAAACGACAGCCAATAAGCTACACAACCAGTTTCGATGCATCATCACAGTGTCACTGACTCCTAGGACAGGAATTTTTGCAAAAAAAAGGGCTGTTTTACCAGCCCTCAAATATGCTCAAAATCAACTAGAGCTCATAGGAGACCGACACACCGTATAAGGCAGGCGCTCCCCACACACCAATAACACCGGGTCCAATGGTATAGCTGTGGGATACCCATTCCTCATCGGTGAGGTTCTTACCCCAAAGCGCCACCTGCCAGTTACCACTGGCGGATGTCCATGAGACCCGAGCATCAAGCAGGTCGAAGGCGTCGATCACCGTCTTCTGGTTGATGTAATCGTTGATTTGCTCATCGGTGTGGTAGTAGTCGGCACGCAGACTAATCATACTACCGCCGGCTAGTGGAAAATCGACCACCCCACCAAGAGAGTACTTATTCTCAGGTGCCTGACGCAGGTCGTCAGAGTTGCCGGGAATAGCCGTTGGGTCGATGCCGTTAATCGTGAAATCATCAACCGCAGTGTCCAAGTAGGCGTAGGTAGCGAAGAGCCGAAAGTTCTCGGAGGGCGCCCAGGTAATTTCGGCCTCCACTCCAGCGATTTCAGCCTCACCCACGTTCTCGGTGCTGAACTGACCAAAATCGGGGTTGTCTGCCGTAGGACCAAATCGCACGATCTGCAGGTCGGTATAATCCATGTAGAAAGCCGCTGCGTTTACGCGCAGGGTCCGATCGAGAAAGTCACCCTTGAGTCCAACCTCGTAGTTAATGACATTCTCCGGATCAATAGAACGGGACGCCTGCTCGGGGGTTCCCGCACCGCCGCCAAAGCCACCGCTTTTAAATCCCCAAGACGCTGTGCCATAGACCATGAGGTCGTCGTTAACATTGTAGGTCAGTGTGAACTTGGGCGAGACGTCGCTCCAATCGTCTTTGGCACTGACTGTAAATGTTTCAGGTATCACAGATAGGCTGCCGCCAACGCCGGCACAGTACTGGGGGAAATTAGCTTGGCCGGCAGCGTTTCCGCAGTTAACACCTGTAGTCGTTGTGTCCTTTTCGTCGTAGGTATAGCGCAGTCCAAAGGTCAGCGTCATGGCGTCGGTTAGATCATAGTCGCCCTGAAAATAGGCGGCATAGGATGTGGTCGTATTAACCTGCCGAGACACTTCATTACCGATATCGGAGGCGCCGGCCCACTGCTGTGTTGCAGGATCTACAAACACGCCTCCACCAACAGCCCCGGGAATTAAGAGTCTGTATTGCTCTGTTCGCTCGGAGTCCTCATCGAGGTAATACAAGCCGGCAACGTAGTTAAATTTGCCATCAAGATTCGAGGTCCAGCGGAACTCCTGGGTGAAGGTATCGATGTCTTGGGTGATGTCATCAATGATTTCTACGGGAATACCTACCCCGACCGAGGCCATTCCCCAATCAGTCTCGGCATTCCTGAACCCCGTAATAGAGGTCAAAGTGCCGCTGCCGAATTCAATATCGCCCTGAAGACTGACGCCAGACGCCTCACGCTCAGAGCCGCCGCCCTCTGCCTTAGTTCCCGCTGGCGCTGCAACCTTGCGAAAGCCGCCTCCCCAGGCCTTCCAGGTATCAACCGTGGGCCCGCCGTTGCCGAAAACCGGGAAGCGACCCATGTCCTCGCGTTCATCCTCCATGTAATCCGCCGACAAGAGCCAATCCATGTTGTCCGTTTCCCAACGCAACTGGCCACGATAGGACGTTACGTCTTCGTCCTGCTGATCAATGCCCATGACTATATTGTCAACATAGCCGTCGTGCTCACGGTGGTTGTATACGAGCTTGGCCGACAGGTTCTCAGTGAGACCACCTGAAACAAGGCCCTGATAACGCAGTGTGCCCTCGTTCCCCGCCGACACCTCAGCACGGATATTAGTTTCCTGAGATGGCTTGAGGGTGGTTACGTTAATGACGCCACCCACAGCGTTTCGACCAAACAAAGTGCCCTGTGGTCCGCGCAGAACTTCGATGCGCTCCACATCGAACATTTCTTGACTGATCGACGCAATAGAACCCACGTACATGCCATCGAGGAACATCACGACAGAGTTGTCCATGCTGGGGCCGTCATCCGCCGAACTCACACCGCGCATAGAGATAATGGCCTGCCCCGGAGCAAACTCTGCGTAAGCCATGCCTGGCACCCTGAAGGCTAATTCCGTGGGGCCAAATATTTGCGCGTCGTTGAGCTCGTCACCACTGATGGCCGTTACGGCAACACCAATATCTTGCAGATTCTCCTCACGATACGTGGAGGTAACAATGACCTCCTCAAGTTGCCCTCCCTGTGCATATACTGGAGCACTGCCCAAGGTGAAGGCCGTGGTTGCGGCGCCGCCGGCAAACAGTGCCGCGCGACAAGCTAGATTCATTGGCGTTTGTCGAAGTCTCATTGCGTTTCTCCTCAAAGTTTTATTTTTTTAGTCTTATATCCCTACAGCTTGATTTGTCCGTTAGTACCGAGTTCTTACTGTCTGTGCATCTAGCTCTTCGTCTGGTCCTCATCACCGAATTATGACAACACGCTGCTATGGCGCTACGGTTGTATTTACAGCGTGCTTTATCTCGTAGCGGTAGGCGCGTTACCCCCGCATTTCTCCGCGCTGATCCTTCTCTCAACGACGGTCCACCACGCGTTTTGCCTTACCCTCAGATCGAGGAATTCCTCCCTCGTCACACAAAAGGGTTCCACAGCTAATACCAATAAGTGCCTTTATCTGCGCCTCTAATTCCCCGGCCTGAGCCGTCGCAGTCTCTTTGTTAGCCCCAGCGGCAAGCTCGATACGAAGCATCACCGCATCCATATTTCCCGCTTTTGACAACTCAATTTGATAATGTGGCGCGAGAGCGGGGAATCTGAGTATTAGCTCTTCAATCTGAGACGGAAACACATTGACCCCACGAACAATCATCATATCGTCGGAGCGCCCCGTTATTTTCATCATGCGACGCATCACACATTCGCTACCGGGCAGTAGCCGTGTCAGGTCTCGGGTTCGATAACGGATGACTGGAAACGCCTCCTTGGTAAGGCTGGTAAAGACCAGCTCCCCTTCCTGGCCATCCTCAAGAACCTCACCGGTGTCAGGATCAATAATTTCGGGCAAGAAATGATCCTCCCATATTGTGGGACCATCTTTACTGTCTACGAACTCCTGGGCGACGCCTGGCCCCATCACCTCGGAGAGGCCGTAAATATCGGTCGCATCGATGCCGCAACGCGTTTCGATCGCCTGTCGCATAGCGTTGGTCCAGGGCTCGGCACCAAAGATCCCAAGGCGCAATTTCAGCTCTCGAGGATCGACCCCTTGGCGGTCTAGCTCATCAGCGATGTTAAGCATGTATGACGGCGTCACCATGATGATGTCAGATTGAAAATCCCGCAGCAGCTGCACCTGCTTTTCTGTTTGACCACCTGACATGGGAATGACCGTGCAACCCAACTTCTCTGCGCCGTAATGAGCCCCTAAGCCCCCAGTGAAAAGCCCATAGCCGTAAGCCACCTGAACCCGATCACCGGCGCGCCCACCCGCCGCCTCAATAGAGCGCGCAACACAGGTCGCCCAATGATCAATATCATCCTTGGTATATCCAACGACGGTGGGCTTTCCTGTAGTGCCACTCGACGCATGAATTCTTGTCACTTGGTCCATGGGCACACTGAACAAGCCAAAAGGATAGTGCGCGCGCAAATCTTGCTTGGTAGTGAATGGAAATTTTTTTAGGTCCTGCAGATTGTTTAAATCATCAGGATGAACACCTGCTTCTTCAAACTTTTCCCGATAAGGTAGGGAATGATTAAACACGTGGTGTAGTGTTTCTTTCAAGCGGGCAACCTGCAGTGCCTCCAAATTGTCTTTGGAGAGCTGCTTCACATCGTTCAAGGAGGTAAGAGGTTTCAACACTGCCAGTTTTGCCCTAATCGATTGTTATACTTTAAGCTTAAAGTAATACAAACACGAACGGTATTGCAACATTTTTGTATCGCATTCAGTTCAGCACAGCTCCTAGTGAGGTAATAACTTGAGTATCGCCAGACAATTACAACCCATTATCAATGCCTTTCGAGACAGACAGCCAATGCGGGCAAAATCTCTCATCATTACGCTGTTTGGTGACGTCATATCTCAGCATGGTGGAGAGATCTGGCTGGGCAGCATCGCGGAGTCGGTAGAGGCTTTAGGGGTTAATGATCGCCTGGTTCGAACTTCAGTTTTCAGACTCGTCAAAGAAGGTTGGCTGGAAGTGGAGCGCGAAGGTCGCAAGAGTTTCTATGGATTTACCCGAAGTGGCGGCAAAGAGTATCAACGCGCGGCACAGCGTATTTACAGTGCTGGCGGGGACAGTTGGCGTGGCGGTTGGCAACTGCTCATACCCACCCATTTACCCGAACACCTGCGCGACGATTTTAGGCGCAGCCTAACTTGGCTTGGCTTTCGCCCCATCAGTAATGGTACCTTCGCGCGCCCGGGCGGGGATGAGGAATCCATACGCGACCTACTGGACGAGTTTGACCTAAACAGCGGCGTAGTGGTCATGGCGGCAAAAACAACGGCGCTAACCACGGCCAAAGAGTGGCGTGCCATCGTCAGCGAGCATTGGCAACTGAATCATCTTGAGGAAGACTATCGGCAACTGATTGGATTGTTCAGACCCTTAAAAAAAGCCCTCGATAAAGGCAAGTTAGCAACACCTGTTGAAGCCTTTCAGGCCCGACTGCTACTCATACACGAATACCGCCGCATTCTCCTCAGAGATACGCCGCTTCCCAATGACCTTCTCCCAAACCGCTGGCAGGGCACCGTCGCGCGACAGCTTGCACAGGCCTTGTATCGAGATCTCGCAGCGCCCTCTACCCACTACATCCAAACCGATTTGGTGAATCGACAAGGTCGGTTACCAGAATCAGAGCATTATTTTTATGAGCGCTTTGGCGGCATCGCTAAAGTGTCCTAGCCACTGAGACTGTTTTTTTGACGGCTACGACCAGTGGGGGTTGTTAGGCTCCAGTGATTTTCCTTTCCTAGGGTTAAGGCCGTTTAATCCTGCCGATTACTGCGCAGCTGTAACGTCATATCCCCCTCAGCCGTCGGATCGTCTAACACTGTATTGGAGAGTGTTCCAATCGATGGGCAGGTAACTTCTACGACATCACCCGGCGCCAGATACTTGGGGGGATCAAAGCGAGCACCCGCACCATTTGGTGTGCCTGTTGAGATCATATCTCCCGGCTGCAGCGTGTAAAAAATTGATAGGTAGCTAATGAGATAATCAAAAGGAAACATAAGATTAGCCGTTGTGTCCTGCTGTCTTAACTCTCCGTTGACCCGAGTTTCTAGGAAAAGCTCAGCGTGATTTCCCACATCATTAGCGTCTACCAACCAAGGCCCAATCGCCCCGGAGCAGGGAAAGTTTTTGCCTTGAGTCACATTGAACTTGGCATGACGCACCCAGTCACGAATCGTACCTTCATTCATCAGGGTGTAACCCGCCACATGCTCCATGGCCTTTTCTTGGGGTATGCGATGCCCGGATTTACCGATCACCATCACGATCTCACCCTCGTAATCGAGCTGGGGGCTCTCGGGGGGACGCCACAGGTTTTGCCCACTCCCCGTAAAGGACTCTTGCCCTCTCATAAATAGGCTAGGCCACTCGGGATCAGGCGTCTTATCTTTGTACTCGGCATTCCGATTAGCGTAGTTAACCCCAATACAAATGATTTTAGGCCCACACACTACAGGTGGCAGCAACACCACATCGGACACCGCTACATCCGGCGAATGCTTTTCAACCAAATCCGCGAGGGACGCCATACATTGGCCACGCGTCAGTCGTTCTAAAACTGACCCACCATGACGCGCCCCTAAATCGACAATGCCGACGCCGTCAGTCGTCACACCCCACGAAATTTTTTCTCCCACTCGAAAACTTACCGCTCGAATCGTCATTTTTATATCACCGAATTTTTAATCGTTACCGCAGGTACCGGAAAGGTCTTCCTTTCCTCTGCGATGCGCTCAAACCAAACTCGCCTAAAATGCGCCAACGCATTGTCGCTCGCTAAACCACGGGGCTGAAAATCACCATGAGCTTCGAGGAGCTGCTGCTGAGCCTCAATAATAACTTTGTCCTCATAAAAGCCATCGAACATTGCCGCTTTAAGCGTTTCCCCCGCCTCGTTGTCACCCTTACGAAAGTTCCGTAGGTACTCCCAGAAAAAATGCGAGGAGCTTCTTGTCTCCGGGGTCATATATTGGCAGTTGCGGAACTCCAATAACTTGGGCTGTTGCGCCTCTTGATCCCAACCCTCGGGTCCAAATTGAGTGTCCATGAGAAAAATACCGGGGGTGTACATACGGACAAAGTTTCTGCGGTCCACAACCATATCAGCAGGCCAAGGCGTAATCTTCTGCAAATATGGCGGCTGCTCACTGCCCCGGTGCCAGCGCTCAAATTCAAAACCGTTATCGAGTTTGTCCACGTGCTGAGCCGACTCTGTGGCGTAGTCTTCCGATCCCCCAAGGGTCGAGGTGTGCACGAAAGCCAAATGCGAAAAGTCGGCAAGGTTATCAACGATGAGCATCCAATTCGCGTCGTAGTGCAGATAGCAACGATTGGGAAGCCCGCACCACTCGGGATCCTCCAAAGGCTCAAAGTGTGGAATATCCTCCGAATTGGCCTTATCGGGTTCTCCCATCCAGATCCAAAGCATTCCCCCTCGATCAACCAACGGGTAACTGTGTACTCGGTGGTTACTGCTGATTTTTGCCTGCCCGGGGATTTCAACACACTGACCCGAAGGGTCGTATTTCATCCCGTGATACATACACCGCAAACAATCGCCCTCGATACGGCCCATCGATAGCGGCGCAGATCGGTGACAGCAGCGGTTATCCAAGGCCACATAGACACTTGATGCGTTCTTGTAGATGACAATGGGTTTCTCCAGCAATGTTCGGGAAAAGGGTTTGCCATCCTCGATTTCACTCGTCCAGGCTGCCGCATACCAGCAGTTGTATAAAAACCATTCTTCAGCTTCGCGCATTCGCCCCTCCCCTATGGTGCTATTCAACAACCAACTAGCTCGCCTCAATGCTCATAAAGCTTGAGGCCATGAAAAAAGAACCGGACTGTGAGCAACCAATATGCTCGTCTATATTGTTGGCCCGCCGCATAAAGGGTAACATGTTACCCAATATGGCGCACTTTGTGCCAGTGCTGGGAGATCACGATGCCACCTACCACCGTTTTTGTCGACAACGAAGCCCGAGCAACCCGCTACTTATCACGCTTTAAAAAAAGCGTGACGGGCCACTTTATTGACGGCGAGTGGGTAGCAACACAAGGCCAACAGACCTTTACCAATTTAGACCCAGCCACCAATAAATCCTTAGGAGAAATTGTCGCTGGCACAGAATCTGACATGGATCGCGCCTGCGAAGCTGCGGCGAACGCCTTCCAAGACTGGTCCGCCATGCCAGGAGCCAGCAGAAAGAAAATCCTGCATCATTTTGCGGATTTAATCGAAAGCAGGGCCGATGAAATTGCTCTTGTTGAATCTTCCGATTGTGGCCAAGCGATTCGATTTATGAAACAGGCCGCCATTCGGGGGGCCGCGAACTTTCGCTTTTTTGCCGATAAAGCCACCGAAGCGAGAAACGGACAATCACTGCTTCAGGCTGATCACACCAACTTCACACTACGCAGCCCGATAGGCCCAGTGGGCATCATAACGCCATGGAATACCCCGTTCATGCTGGCTACTTGGAAAATTGCACCGGCACTCGCCGCAGGGTGTACCGTTGTGCATAAACCCGCGGAATTGAGCCCACTGTCAGCACATTTACTGGCGGAGATTAGTGCGGAGGCCGGTATTCCTGCCGGAGTGTGGAATACAGTGCAGGGATACGGAGAAACGGTAGGGCGCAGGCTTTGTGAGCATCCCGCTATTAAAGCGATAGCACTCGTTGGTGAAACCCGAACAGGCAGCCAAATTTTGCGCCAAGGCGCCGACACGATCAAACGGGTGCACCTTGAACTTGGGGGGAAAAACCCTGTCATTGTTTTTGACGATGCCGATTACGACAGGGCGTTGGATGCTGTCATTTTTATGATCTACAGTCTCAATGGCCAGCGCTGCACCTCAAGCTCTAGACTGTACATTCACAACGGTATTCGTGAGCGATTTTTGCAAGATGTACGAAAGCGCGTTGAAGCTTTGGTCGTCGGTCCACCCTTAGACCCTGCAACCGAGGTAGGGCCTCTCATTCATGAAGGGCATCTCAAAAAAGTCATGCACTACCTGAGCGCAGCAGTTGAAGACGGCGCTACCGTTGCAGCGGGCGGAAATCGACGCGATGACTTGGGAGCGGGCAACTATGTGTCCCCCACCCTATTCATTGACGCCGATAATAAAATGCGCGTTGCAAGAGAGGAGATTTTTGGACCTGTGCTCACCGCCATCGGCTTTGATACTGAAGAAGAGGTGATCGCCCTTGCTAACGATACAGACTTTGGACTTGCAGGTTATATCTGGACCAAGGACACGGGGCGAGCGATGCGTTTGGCACAGCGCATTGAAGCTGGGATGCTCTGGGTCAACTCAGAAAATAATCGGAACCTCCCCTCGCCTTTTGGCGGGATGAAGATGAGCGGGATGGGGCGCGATGGCGGCGACTATAGTTTTGATTTCTATATGGAAACCAAAAATGTTTGTATTGCTCACGACACCCACAGCATTCCCGTATTGGGACAGCGAACTTAAGGAATCAGGTCTATGGGAAGCATCGTATTCGCCGCAAAAATAACCCATGTTCCGTCCATGTACCTGTCAGAAATGGATGGTCCCCACAAAGGTTGTCGTGACGCTGCCATTGCAGGCCATCATGAAATCTCGAGACGCTGCCGTGAATTGGATGTGGATACCCTTGTCATATTCGACACGCACTGGCTGGTTAATTCGGGCTACCACATCAACAATGCCCCGCACTTTCAGGGCGTGTATACCAGCAATGAACTCCCTCACTTTATTAAAAATATGCCCTACGACTACGAGGGAAACACGGCTTTAGGAGAAATCATCGCCGAAGGCTGTAGCCAAGCTGGGGTCAACACCCGAGCCCATAGCGATACAACATTAGCTTTAGAATATGGCACCCTCGTGCCTATGCGCTACATGAACGAGGACCGCCACTTCAAAGTTGTTTCTATTTCGGCCATGTGTCAGGTCCATGACCTAGAGGAAAGTGGACGGCTCGGTGCTGCAGTTAGAGCCAGCGTGGAGCAGCACTACAACGGCAAGGTCGCCTTACTAGCATCTGGCTCACTGTCCCATCGCTTTGCGCAAAACGGTGTCTCTGAGCACTTCCTTCACCGGGTATGGTCACCAATGATGGAACAAATGGATCGAACGGTGGTTCGAATGTGGGAGCAGGGTAACTGGCAGGAGTTTGTCGCCATGCTCCCAGAGTACGCCGACAAATGCCATGGTGAAGGATTTATGCACGACACCGCCATGTTACTTGGCGCACTGGGCTGGGATAATTACGAGGGCGAAGTCGAAGTGCTGACGCCCTACTTCGGCAGTTCAGGAACAGGGCAAATCAATGCCGTGTTCCCAATCCAGTAAATCCAAATCGAGCGCCGCTAACATGCCACACTTCATCGTTGAGTTTTCAAACAACCTACCCGAAAACGCTCTTGATATACCCACGTTACTAGAAACCCTGACAACAACCGCAGTGAATACTGGCCTTTTCCCAGAAGCGGGCATCCGAGCAAGAGCTTACCGCGCCGATTACCAGCATGTTGGGGCAGGTGACGCCGCCAATGGCTTTGTGCACGTTACGATGAATGTTGGTCAAGGCCGTAGCGAGCAGGACCGCGCAAAAGCGGGAGAGCGGATTTTTGAA
Organism: Luminiphilus sp. nBUS_16; assembly: GCF_051201645.1. Taxonomy (GTDB): domain Bacteria; phylum Pseudomonadota; class Gammaproteobacteria; order Pseudomonadales; family Halieaceae; genus Luminiphilus. Next base: position 2,033,719 of record NZ_CP179205.1, read on the forward strand.
GCGCTGAAGACTCACATGGCGCCGCTGTTACAGACACAAAAAATAGCGCTGTCCTTTGAAATGCGGGAAATCAACTCCGTGAAGTTCAACTTCAAAAACACCTGAGGACACCCATGCTAGATTCTATCGCTATAGAAAACGCAGCCGCTGCACTTTTTGAAGCCGAGCAAACAGGACAACAAATCAAACCTCTGACACTCGCCTACCCTGATATGACCATGGATGATGCCTACGCAGTACAGCGGGCTTGGGTGGATCGCAAAGTCGCAGCTGGCGATCGAGTAACGGGTTACAAAATTGGCTTAACATCGCGAGCCATGCAAAACGCCATGAACATCACGACACCTGACTTTGGGGTGCTACTGGAGAGCATGTATTTTGCTAACAACAGTACAGTGGTTGCTGCAAACTTCTGTGATCCAAGAATCGAAGTCGAACTCGCCTTCGTCATGAAAAAATCGCTATTTGGCAATGACGTCACCATTGAACAAGTGCTTGATGCTACCGACTATGTCGTGCCCTCTCTCGAGCTGATCGCCGCACGTAGTTTTCGCACCGACCCTGAATCGGGATACACCCGAAAGGTGTTCGATACCATTGCCGACAACGCAGCCAACGCCGGGTATATTGTTGGAGACAAGCGATTTGCGCCTGAAGACATTGACCTCCGCTGGTCCGGAGCCATTCTCTATGTAAACGGCGAAGTTGAAGAAACCGGGCTCGCTGCCGGAGTGCAGGACCACCCGGCAAAGGGCATTTGCTGGGTTTGTAAGCGTTTTGCCGCTCACGGCGTGGGATTAGAACCGGGGCAATTAGTACTCAGCGGATCATTCACGCGACCGGTAGTGGCAAAAGCTGGCGACAAAATGACCTGTGATTACGGGCCGCTAGGGACTATTGACGTAACCTTTACCTAGGAATGAGATCATGAACCTGCCACGCAACTTGTTTTTGGAGCGACTCAAAAAAGGCCGAACTCTATGGGGCTGTTGGCTGGGTTTACCCGACCCCAATGTGGCTGAAATTGCTGCCAATGCAGGTTTTGATTGGTTACTCATAGACCACGAACATGCTCCCTTTGAGCTCAGTGATGTCATGGCGCACCTGCGCGCAATGGCACCCTACCCCGTAGCACCGATAGTCCGCCCCGTTAATGGTGACCCCGCTCTCCTCAAAAAATTTCTGGAGATGGGTGCGCAAACTTTCATCGTTCCTATGATTGACACGCCGGAGCAGGCACAAGCTTGTGTCGATGCCGTCTACTATCCACCAACGGGACACCGAGGTGTAGGGACCGCTCTAGCGCGCGCCTCGCATTGGAACCAAGTGCCCGATTACCTGCACAACGCCAATGGCGAAATTTGTCTCATCGTGCAGGCTGAAACCGTCACCGCGCTGGAGAACCTAGATGCAATTTTAGCGGTGGAAAATGTACACGGGGTCTTCATTGGCCCTTCTGACCTTGCAGCCTCTCTGGGGAAGATCGGTCAAGGCAACGATCCAGAGCTTATGGCCCGCTGTATAGAAGCCATCAAAATCATCAAAGCCGCCGGTAAGGTTGCTGGCATCCTGACGGCCCACGAAGAGTTAATACAACAAAGTGCCGAAGCTGGCGCCGATTTCATCGGGATAGGCGTTGATACCCTACTTTTGGGGGAGGCTCTGAGACAGCGAGCTGCTAGTCGGCTCTAATTTTTTTGTCTCTATACGTTGTTGTCACCCCCTATAAGCGGCTATAAACACGATCAGTCCTTTCCTTCATCTTTTGGTGTTTTAACCAAACGAGGTACGCATGAACTTTGAGTTCTCAGAAGAACAACTAATGCTGCGTGAGCAGGCCCGAGGCTTTTTGTCGCAGCACTGCCCTCCTACCCGAGTTCGCGAGGTCTTTGATGGCGAGCAAGATTATGACGCGACGCTGTGGAGTAGCATCGCTGAAATGGGCTGGACGGCTACCGCTATACCTGAAGCTTACGGAGGTTTGGGGCTGGGATACTACGAACTGGCTATTATCGCTGAAGAATTGGGCCGTGCGGTTGCACCAGTCCCATTTTCATCGTCAGTTTACCTAGCCACCGAGGCCCTCATTGCCTTCGGAAATGAATCTCAAAAGGAACGCTGGTTGCCCGGCCTCGCGTCGGGTGAGTGTATAGCCACGCTGGCACACGCAGAAGGCGCAGGGCAAACCACTGCAAAATCGCTCACAACTTCGCTGTCGGATGGCACCCTCACCGGTGGAAAAAAACCCGTCGCCGACGGAACAAGTGCAAATATCGCCATAGTCACAGCAGCCGCTGGAGATGGCTCGGTGACCTTGTGCCTTGTTGAACTTGATCAGGACAACGTGGATCGCGGCCCCATTCAGACCTTAGACTTTAGTCGTGGCCACGCTACCCTGACTTTCAATAACGCCACTGCAGAAGCCTTGGGCGACGGCACTATTGCATGGTCGGCCTTTGAGGCGCTACTTGATCGCGCTGCCGTACTCATGGCTTGGGAGCAGCTGGGGCTTGCTGACAAAGCCCTAGAACAGGCCTGTGACTATGCACAACAGCGCTATGCCTTTGGCCGTGCCATCGGCTCGTTTCAAGCGATCAAACACAAACTCGCGGGCATGTACGTTAAAAATGCCCTGGCACGCAGCAACGCGTATCACGGCGCGTGGGCCTTAGCGAGCAACAGCGACACCCTACCCCTCGCAGCATCGACTGCCCGGGTGGCCTCCATACAAGCATCATTAAACGCAGCACAAGAAAACATTCAGACCCATGGCGGCATGGGCTTTACCTGGGAATTTGACTGCCAGTTTTATTATCGGCGGGCTAAGTTATTGAGTCTTGCGATCGGCTCTGAACGGCACTGGCAAGACCGCCTCGTCACCGCCCTCGAACAACAAAAACCTGCAGCCGCCTAAGGTCACGGAGATCAATCCTATGGATTTTAAAGATACGCCAGAAGAAGCCATTTTCCGCAGCGAAGCTGCAGCATGGATGGCCGAGAACCAGCTCACCGCCGAAGACAAGCAAGGGTTAAGTCGACTCGACGTTGCAAAGCTTTGGCAAAAGCGCAAATACGACGGTGGTTGGGCTTGTATCGGCTGGGATAAAAAATACGGCGGGCGTGGAGCATCCGCAATTGAGCGGGTTATCTGGGATCAAGAAGAGAACAAATATGATGTGCCCTCCCGTTTTTTTGTGATTGGTCAGGGCATGATCGCACCCACCATCATGGCCTGGAGCACCCAAGAATACTGCGACCAATTTCTTCCTAAGTTGGCGAGTGGCGAAGAGATCTGGTGCCAGTTATTTTCTGAACCCGCCAGTGGCTCAGATCTGGCTGCGCTCCGAACAAAGGCAGAAAAAGATGGCGACGAGTGGGTCATAAACGGCCAAAAAATATGGACCTCAGGGGCGCACTATTCCGACTATGGCATGATTGTCACCCGAACCGACCCTACCGTGGCCAAGCACAAAGGCCTCACTGCGTTCTTGGTCGACATGAAGGCTGCAGGTGTCGAAACCAAGCCAATCAAACAGCTCACCGGTGATGCAGATTTCAACGAGGTTTACTTCACCGACGTCCGTATACCCGACAGCTACCGCCTCGGTGAGGTGGGACAAGGTTGGCAAGTTGCGTTGACCACTCTCATGAACGAGCGCCTTGCTATTGGTGGTGGCGGTGCTGGCGCTGACGTACCGCTGGCAATGAAAATTGCGCAGACGGTCTCTATTAATGACCGCCCGGCAATTGAGGATAGTGCTGTGCGTGCAAAAATTGCCAATTTTCATGTGCAAGAAGCCGGGCTTAAGTACAACGGCTATCGCGCCCTCAGTGCACTCTCTAGGGGCGAATTACCCGGCCCAGAGAACTCTATCGGCAAATTAGTGGGGGCACCAAAATTACAGGATATCGCCTCGTTTTGTATGGATCTGCTCGAAGAACATGGTGCGCTTTGGGGGGATGACCTCGACTTCATGGCGGGCGCTGCACAACGGTCTTACATGGGCGCTCCCGGACTCCGGATTGCCGGGGGTACCGATGAAATTATGACCAATATCATTGCCGAGCGCGTGCTGGGACTGCCACAAGACCCACGGGCAGATAAAGGCATTCCGTTTAATGAGGTGCCCACAGGTAATTGAACCTAAAGGGGCTAAATCATAAATACCGCCGGGTAGGCCGACGCAGCCCTGCGGGGCTTTAAGTAGCCTTAATTCGCAGATGAATGCGAGCAAATTTCCGCCCTTTTATCGCGCAAAGGGCGCGTTCAATTGTTCCCGTCAAAACCAAGTGAGAGTCTCCAAGGGAGTCGGCATAGCGCTTCGCTGAGAGCTGTGGTCAAGGGCTTTAAAGGCCCGACACTCCCTCGACGGTAGGTTCACAATCACCGATTCAAGCAGGCAGAGTAGCCACACTAAAAAACTCAATTTTAGGCCTTATCGGGACTGGAGAATTAAGCTGAAATGTTCGACACTGGCGGCATCTTTTAGGGAGAAGACATCATGAAAACACGCGCCGCTGTGGCCTTTGGAGCCGGCAAGCCTCTGGAAATTGTTGATGTGGACTTGCAGGGTCCTCAACCCGGTGAAGTCATGGTAGAGATCATGGCAACCGGTGTTTGTCATACCGACGCGTTCACGCTATCAGGAGACGATCCCGAAGGTGCTTTCCCCGCGATCTTAGGGCATGAAGGTGCTGGGGTTGTTGTCGAGGTGGGCGCTGGTGTGACTAGCGTAAAACCCGGAGATCATGTGATTCCGCTTTACACACCTGAATGCCGCGAATGCAACTTCTGCCTGCATCCAAAAACAAATCTTTGCCAAGCTATTCGAGAAACCCAAGGTCAGGGGGTCATGCCCGACAAGACCAGCCGCTTTTCCCTCGATGGCGAACCCTTACTCCACTACATGGGCTGCTCAACGTTCTCTAACTTTACGGTCCTACCCGAAATTGCAGTTGCCAAAGTGCGAGAGGATGCCCCCTTCGACAAGATTTGCTACATCGGCTGCGGTGTCACCACGGGTATTGGTGCGGTTGCGTTCACGATGAATGTTGAAGCCGGATCGACGGTTGCAGTCTTTGGTTTGGGTGGTATCGGCCTCAACGTAATCCAGGGCGCACGTCTCGTAGGTGCCACTCGAATTATTGGTGTCGACTTGAATAACGACAGAATCGAAATGGCAAAGAAATTTGGCATGACCGACTTCGTCAACCCCAACGAAGTCGATAATGTGGTCGACCATTTGGTTCAGATGACCGGTGGTGGTGTTGACTACAGTTTCGAATGTATCGGCAACGTAAACGTCATGCGCCAAGCGCTAGAGTGCTGTCATAAAGGCTGGGGACAAAGCTGCATCATTGGCGTCGCCGGAGCCGGACAAGAGATTGCTACCCGGCCTTTTCAGCTTGTCACCGGACGCTCCTGGCGAGGCACGGCATTTGGCGGTGCCAGAGGCCGTACCGATGTACCCAAAATTGTTGACTGGTACATGGAAGGTAAGATTAATATTGACGATTTAATCACCCACAAAATGCCCCTCTCGGATATCAACAAAGCTTTCGATTTAATGCACAGCGGTGAAAGCATACGTTCTGTGGTGGTTTACTAGATATGGCTGAGGTTATTGACAGCCATCGCTGCTTTGGCGGCGAACAGCGTCGCTATCGTCATCATGCTGAAAGCCTCGGTTGCGATATGGTGTTTTCAGTATTCCTGCCTCCACAGGCCGCTGACGGGCCTGTTCCTGTTCTCTACTACCTTTCTGGTTTGACCTGCACCGACGAAAACTTCGTCGCAAAGGCCGGAGCCCAGCAATATGCGGCAGAGCATGGCATTGCCGTTGTGGCCCCCGACACCAGCCCCCGTGGTGACGATGTTCCCGATGACCCAGAGGGAAGCTGGGACTTTGGTTTAGGTGCCGGTTTTTATGTCAACGCCACTCAGGCCCCATGGAACACGCACTACCGAATGTATGACTACGTCGTGGACGAATTGCCCGCACTGGTCAATACGTTGCTGCCAGTCGATGGCCAACGCGCAGGTATCACAGGCCACTCTATGGGCGGCCACGGAGCTCTCACCATAGGCTTGCGGAATCCCTCACGCTTTCGATCAGTTTCAGCTTTTTCGCCCATTTGCTCACCGGCAAATTGCCCTTGGGGCCACAAGGCCCTAGGCAATTATCTCGGTGCCGACACCGCAGCTTGGCTAGAGCATGACGCCTGTCACCTGATCCAACAGACAGAAGAGCGGCTGCCTATTTTAATTGATCAAGGTGGTAACGATGGCTTTCTAGTTGAGCAGCTCAAGCCTGAATTACTGTTGAAGGCAGCCACAAACGCCGGATACCCCGTGACACTTAGGGTGCAAGCGGGTTATGACCACAGCTATTTTTTCGTGGCGAGTTTTATCGGTGAGCACTTAGCGTTTCACGCTGCGAACTTAAGTTCTTAGCAGATTCACTGCACCCAGGGCGACAGTCCAAAAGGAGCATCTGGAAGCTGGGTTAAGTGCCACTCTGACCTCGCAGACGCCTTCTCGTCCATTCTACGCGCGCGAGTAGAAGCACTGGATGTGGTGTTAGCGCTACAAAATCCATTATTTAGCCAACCCAAAGCCGCATTTAGCGACGCCTCATCCGGGTCTCCAAAATTACGGCTCAAATCATCTACGGCCGGACAAAGGGTGAACCCACCAGAGCTCACCAGGCCGTTGTAGTATTCGCCGTTGCCCTCACCATTAACTATTTGGAACGCGATGAGACGCAAACGGGTATCACAAGTACTCCACTTGGCTGACCAGCGATCTTGATCAAACGCGTACTGCCCTACAGCTTTACCCAGCGTATCCTCTCCAATCAAAACCACCTCAATATGGGGGGACAAACTATTAATGACCAACTCGCTGGCCGACGCAGTTCCGCCGGTTGTGATAAAAGCGATACGCAGTGGCTTCATACTGTCTGGAAATTCAGCGAAGTAGGCGCCGAAATCCTCATCGCTGTGCTTAGCGTTGTGTACGATACTCCAGCTATCCTGATTGGTAGCCACTAACCCTCCCAGCAAATCCAGCATGCGATCCGCGACACTAACCAATCCGCCTCCGTTGTAGCGCAAATCTATGACCAAGTCGGTAACACCCGCATCACGAAACAATCGCGTGGCATCACTAAGGGCCTCGTTAGCCGTTAAAATAAATGATCGGAGGTTCAGGTATCCCACCGGAGAGTTGCCGGGACGCTCCAACAATAATGGCTCTGTTGCCAGTGGGGGGGTGTCCAGCTCGCGTTTAGCCAATGTGACTTCGACAACAGATTGATCTTGTCGAATGCGAAAACTGCGCTCCAAGCCAGCTTCATTACCGCCGAATATTTCTGAAATCGTTGCCTGACGCTCGGAAAGCTCATCGATGGTTTCATAACCAGCGCCCATATCAATCGCTAGCACCTCATTACCACGCTGGAGTTTTGCGTCACCCGCAGGTCCACCCTGAAGTACGTCAGAGAATAGAAATCTGTTCTGAGAGTCGAATCCGTAGCTGAAGCCAAAACCCACGTAAGCACCGGTACTTCCCTGAGCGTCATCAGCGGCCTGATCAGTCAAATATGAAAAACCCGGATCCCTGCCGTCAGGCGCTAGCGGTGCCGTGAGAGCATCGAGGTACGCCTGTGCAGTGTCAAAATCTTCAGGGTCAACCTGAGCGAGTTCCTCGTACCACAGGTACCAAGACTCGGCGACGCTGGATACGAACTCTTTTTTGCCCGCCTCGCCGCAAGCATCAAAAGCAGGTCTTCGAGCCGCCTCGGTTCGCTCGGCAAGCACATTAAATAAATCGCCTGGAGCAGCCTCTGCGACTTGACCAATCGAAATCAAAAATAAAACGAAAAATAAACTTCTCATAATAAGTGCTGCTGCAAAGCGCCCATCCTTAGACCCAAGGCAGATTCTAAACCAAGTGACAGGACAGAACAGTAAGTTTTCTCAGGCTTGCTTTGGCGACATACCGCAATAGGCGCTGGCAACGAGGCCTTGAGAGATTGGTGTTTACTGAATGACGGTACCGACTACGCTGACTCGATCGACCATGGCGGCGCTACTAGCCTTCGTCTACCGTCTGTTGCCAAAATCGCACTGTCGTCGTCGAGCTTTTCACGATCCCATAGCTCACAAGTCACCTGTTTATGCTTTTGATCCAAGCCCTCACAGTAGTTGCTGTAACGGCACAACATGACGTCAGGTCCATAACCCGTCCGCACCTTCTCAAACCAATCTGGATCTGCAAGTGCCTGTCGAGCAAAGCCGACAATGTCGGCTTTTTCGTCAGCGAGCAGCGCTTCAGCCTGATCAAAACTATAAATTCCACCTGCGGTAACCACAGGCGTTGTATAGCCAGCTTCGCGTATCAAGGCACGAATTTTTGCTACCGGCTCTACGTTCCGCCCCCAAGGCCCCTGCTCATCCGATAAATACGCCGGCATGCACTCGTAACCGCTTTGGCCCGTGTACGGATATGCCGCCGCACCAACCCGCGGCTGTTTTGCATCATCAAACTTGCCACCACGGGACAGACTCAGAAAATCCATGCCTGCGGCTGCAAAAGCCTGTGCAAAAAAGCAGGCGTCATCAAGCCCACTCCCTTGATTTATAATTTCATCGCTGAGGAAGCGGCATCCCACCGTGTAGTCCGCTCCCACGCTTTCTCTAACGGCTTTGTAAACCTCCAGCGGTAAACGCATGCGCTCCGCTGCGCCCCCGCCATAGCCGTCTGCTCGAGTATTCGTAGCCGATAAAAATGAAGACATGGTATAGGCATGGGCGTAGTGCAATTCGACACCGTCAAAACCGGCGGTCTTTGCCCGTAGTGCAGCTGCAGCAAACAGCGGCGGTAATGTTTGAGGCAGACCAGCGACTGCGGGGTTTTCCATGTCGGTGACACGATCGCGAGCACCGAACTGCAGCGCATCCCACTCCCGAGCACTCAAAATACTTTCGAGGGTTTCGCTAGATAGCGACGCCAACGCCTGCCTAACATCAGCCTCTGGTGCGTCATTTAGAGCTAGCGCTTGGCGGTGCTCAGGGGTGATCACGAGAAACCGATCAAAATACTTTTCTGGGTCGGGGCGCTTTCGAATATTGAGGAAATCGATTAGCTGAATCAAAAGACGCGTTTGCCCCTCGCTCGCCTCCCTCACAGCATCAGCGAGTTTCTTCAACCCGTCGATGTAGCGATCGTCAGAAATACGTAGCAGTGGGCCGCTGGGGATGTCTCTAATACCCGTCGCCTCTACAACAATCGCGCCGGGCTTCCCCTGCGCGAAACGGGCGTACCAGTCAATGACGTCCTGAGTCACTTCTCCAGCTTCGTTAGATCGCCATGGCACCATTGCCGGTATCCAAGTGCGCTGCACTAACTTTACCGACCCGAGGTTTATTGGAGAAAACAACTGCGATGAGGCAGCTTCATCACGAGTCGGCCAGCGCGCTACAGTTGTTTGATATTTAATTCGCTGAGGGGGCTTCCACACTGTAGTTAATCCTCCAGTAGGGATACGCCACGCTTGAGCTGGCCGAGATGCTTCATAATCTGCTGATGCTCCGACTGAGACAGATCGCCCAGCATTTCCACCACCCAACCCTCGTGAGCTGCAGCCATATCCGCAAAGCGTCTGCGGCCTTTCTCGGTCAGCGTAACGCACAAAGTTCGGCGATTATCGGGGACGGGACTTCGATCAATGAAGCCCTCTCCTTCGAGTTGGTTGGCAATGCCCGAAACATTGCCGCCTGACACCATCATTCGCTGAGATAACTCTCCCATCGTTAATCCGTCGGGCGCTCGCTCCAGCTGAGCCATGAAATCAAAACGTGGCAGCGTGGTGGCAAATTCTTCCCGCAAACGCGCGCGCAGACGTTGCTCAATCATGTTCGTACAAGTCAGCAGTCGCAGCCACAGGCGAATGCTTTGGTGATCTTCGCTTTGTACACGTGACTCATGATTTAGTTCTGTAGCGGTCGCTTTGTGGTTCAAAACCTATCCTCACCTTGCTTGAAGAGCCCTAGTTCAGGGCCAAAACATAGCTGGCTCTGTCTCGACGATAATAACATTTTAAATATAAAACGTTTTGTCTATACTAGTCTAACATTTTAGATTTAAAGTATCAGCGCTCAAAGAGCTGAGAAGGAGTTGATATGAAGGTGGTATGTGTAGGTGGAGGCCCCGCGGGGCTGTACTTCGGCATCAGCATGAAGCTTCGCAATCCCGAGCATGACATTGAGATCTATGAGCGGAACAAACCTGATGACACCTTTGGCTGGGGGATTGTATTTTCAGATCAAACTGTCGACAACATCACGGCGAATGACCCTGTCAGCGCCAAAACGATTGTCGATGAATTCATCCACTGGGATCTAATCGACTGTCATGTCGAAGGCAAAGTCGAGCGATCGGGCGGCCATGGGTTTATTGGACTCGGACGTAAACGGTTTCTCCAACTCCTCCATGCACGAGCACGCGAACTTGGCGTAACACTCAAGTTTGAGCAGGAATTTAGCCTTGACGATATTGACGGCAAGTTTGGCGATGCTGATTTAATTGTTGCCAGTGACGGTCTCAACTCAAAAATTCGCAACAGTAACCTCGACGTTTTTGAAAGCACTATAGAGACACGCCCTAACAAATTTGTGTGGCTGGGAACGCGTCAAACTTTCCGAGATGCTTTTACTTTTATCTTCGAGAAGACTGACCACGGCTGGATTTGGGCCCACGCTTATCAATTCGATGACAACACCTCAACGTTTATTGTTGAAACCACACCAGACGTTTACGACGCTCTGGGATTTGAGCACATGAGCCATGAGGAAAGTGCGGAGACTTGCCGAAAAATCTTTGAGCAATATCTCGATGGCCACACCTTAATGACTAACTCCGGCCATGTCCGCGGATCTGCCTGGATCAATTTTCCTGCCGTTTACTGCGATAACTGGATTAAGGACGACCGCGTGGTACTTATTGGTGACGCCGCTCACACCGCGCACTTTTCAATTGGATCCGGCACCAAATTAGGCCTCGAAGACGCAATCTCACTGGCCAAGCATCTCAACGTGGACACCACAGTTCCCACCGCACTGAAAGCCTACCAAGAAGAACGGAAAATCGATGTTTTAAGGCTTCAAAACAGCGCAAGAAACGCCATGATCTGGTTCGAAAATGTCCCGCGCTATATCGAGGCTTTCGACCTCAAACAATTTAACTACTCAATGCTGACCCGCAGCCAGCGAGTGAGTCATGAAAACCTTCGACTTCGTGATGCCGAGTGGCTCGAGAGTATGGAGCAACACCTGACCACGACTTTTGGTGTGGACGGGTCAAAAGGCCCAACGCCACCGATGTTCCTCCCCTTTCAACTGAAGGATATGAAGCTCAATAACCGAGTCTGTGTATCACCCATGTGTATGTATAGCGCCACCGACGGACTCCCTGATGATTGGCATCTCGTCCATTACGGCAGCCTCGCTAAAGGCGGCGCGGCACTGGTCTATACCGAAATGACCAACATTAGCGCTGATGCGCGAATCACCCCGGGGTGTACGGGGATCTGGAACGACGAACAGACTGAAGCATGGGCTCGTATTACCCGCTTCGTGCACGAAAATACTCAGGCAAAAATGGCAATCCAAATCGGTCACGCCGGTCCCAAGGGCGCCACACTGGAACCTTGGAAGTGGGACCCCGCTATCCTTGATGAGCCGTTGCCCAACGATCAGCAGTGGCCGTTGCTATCGGCGAGCGATCAACCCTTTGACCACTACAGCCCGGTGCCCAAAGCAATGACTCGCGAAGACATGGACCACGTACTCCAACTCCATGTAGAGGCGGTGGTTCGCGCCGTAAAAGCTGGCTTTGACATGATCGAAATGCACGCAGCTCACGGTTATTTGTTGTCATCCTTTATTACCCCTGCGCTAAACCGGCGTGTCGATGAATACGGTGGCTCTTTAGAAAACAGAATGCGCTACCCGCTTGAAGTTTGCGCAGCCATGCGAAAAGCGTGGCCAGCCGAAAAACCCATGTCCGTTCGCATATCAGCGCATGACTGGTTGGGCGCTGAGGGAGTGACCGAACAAGACTCCGTGGCAATCGCAAAAGCCTTCATCGCGGCTGGTGCCGACATTGTCAACGTGTCAACGGGTCAAACGAGCCACCAAGCTAAACCGCAACCCGGGCGTATGTTCCAAACACCGCTGTCAGACCTCATTCGAAACGAGGGCCGCGTGCCGACCATTGCAGTGGGTAACATTTACGAGATCGACCATGTGAATAGCATTATCGCGGCAGGCAGAGCCGATCTCGTCTGCTTGGCCCGCCCGCACCTAGCGGACCCTAACTGGACTTTGCATGCAGCAGCAGAAATGGGTTATCGAGGGAAAGGCGCGGCAGAACCCCATCAATACTTCTTGGGTTATCGACAGGCTCATACACTGGCTGAACGTGCACGAGAGACGTCGTCGTGAGCCGCCACGCGCTCATTACAGGAGCCGGAACCGGCATTGGTGCGGCAATAGCAAAACAGTTGTTCAGCGAAGGCCATAACCTCTCCTTAATAGGTCGGCGGCTTGAACCTTTGGCAACACTTGCTGAAACATTGGGTGACTCCTGTAAGGCCATTACTGGCGATGTCACTAATCGCCAGAGTGTTGAAGCGGCTTTTTCTGAAGCCACCGCTAACTTTGGCCCTGTGGAAATACTGGTTAACTGCGCCGGGGTCGCGCCATCGGCCCCCTTTCATCGCATCGAGTTCGCAGACTGGCAAAAGACTCTGGACGTCAATTTAAACGGGGTCTTTCACTGCACCCAAATTGCCTTGGGCAACATGAAGACTGCCGGCTGGGGTCGCATTGTCACCATCGCCAGCACGGCCTCCCTGAAAGGCTTTGCCTATGTCAGCGGGTACTGCGCGTCCAAGCACGCGGCACTTGGCTTAACGCGCGCACTGGCACTTGAAACCGCCCAGCAAGGCATTACAGTGAATGCGGTCTGCCCTGGCTATGTCGATACTGATATTGTGCGCGAGTCCATTCAAGGAATTATGGCAAAAACTGGCCGCAGTGAAGCCGAAGCACTACAACACTTTACTCAGAGCAACCCTCAGGGGAGACTCATCGAAGCAGATGAAGTGGCGGCCTCAGTGAGCTGGCTGTGTTCAGAGGGCGCCGCCAGCGTTACGGGACAGGCGATTGCCATTGACGGCGGCAGCACCGCATAGGAGACAGGAAGCGCATGCAAACAACCACCATGAATCACTATCAAGCCGAACACTTTCTTTGGGAGTGTGATGGCGGCGTCGGCACGATTACGCTGAACCGCCCAGAGCGAAAAAACCCACTGACCTTTGAGTCATATACCGAATTACGCGACCTCTTTCGATCGCTGGTGTATGCCACCGATGTGGATGCCATTGTGATTCGCGGTGCAGGTGGTAACTTTTGTTCCGGCGGTGACGTCCACGAAATTATTGGCCCTCTAACCGAAATGAATATGAAGGACCTCATGGCGTTCACCCGAATGACCGGGGATTTGGTCAAGGCCATGCGAGCCTGCAGACAACCGATTATTAGTGCCATCGAAGGTATTTGCGCCGGTGCTGGTGCCATCATCGCGATGGCAAGTGACCTGCGTTACGCGGGCCCCTCCGCTAAGGTCGCTTTTCTCTTCAATCGAGTGGGTTTAGCCGGATGCGATATGGGGGCTTGCTCAATTCTGCCGCGGATTATTGGTCAGGGTCGTGCCAGCGAGTTGCTTTACTTTGGACGTGCGATGAGCGCCGAGGAAGGTGAACGCTGGGGCTTCTTTAACGGCCTCAGCGATACCCCTGATGCTGACGCCCATAAAGCCGCACATCGGATTGCGGCAGGTCCAACCTTTGCCAATGGCATTACCAAAACACAGTTACACCAGCAGTGGAATATGTCGGTCGATCAGTCGATTGAGTGTGAGGCTCAGGCCCAAGCCATTTGCATGCAAACGGAAGACTTTAAGCGCGCCTACCGCGCGTTTGTTGGCAAGGAAAAGCCAGTTTTCGCAGGTGACTAAGCCAATTCGAACGGCTTGAGGAAAAGATTATGAGCGAGACAAGTTATCTGGGTTGGCCTTTCTTTGAAAAGCATCACAGAACACTGGCGAGTACGTTGGACACCTGGGCTGAGGCACATATGGCGGAACTTACCGCCAACGAGCATGAAGATCTCGATGGCACTTGCATTGCACTGGTGCGGGCTTTGGGCGAGGCAGGGTTCGCCGGATACGCGGTGCCCGCCAGCGGCGGTGGCAACCACGAAAAACTCGATGTTCGAACGCTTTGTATCATTCGCGAGACTCTAGCGCGGCACAGCGCCCTCGCCGATTTCGCCTTTGCGATGCAAGGCTTGGGAAGTGGGCCCATCTCACTGTTCGGCTCCGAGCAACAGCAGTCAAACTACCTCAACGCCGTGGCTCAAGGCCAAAAGATCAGTGCTTTTTCCCTGTCCGAGCCCAATGCTGGCTCAGATGTAGCAGCTATGACCTGCTCCGCGCAGCGCGAGGGTGATGAATGGGTGCTAAACGGCACCAAAACGTGGATTTCCAATGCGGGTATCGCAGATTTTTACACCGTGTTTGCACGCTCCAGTGACGCCGGCGGCGCCAAAGGTATTAGCTGTTTTATCGTCGAAGCAGGAACACCGGGCTTCGAGGTCACAGAGCGTATTGAATTAGTCGCTCCTCACCCACTAGGCACACTGCAATTTTCAGACTGCCGTATTCCGGCACAAAATTTGGTCGGGGAAGAAGGTAGAGGCTTTGGAATTGCCATGGCTACTCTTGACGTATTTCGATCAACGGTCGCCGCAGCCGCGCTGGGCATGGCCCGTCGTGCCCTTGATGAAACTCTCGATTACACCGCCCAGCGTGACATTTTTGGCGGCAAACTGGGGGATCTGCAGCTTGTGCAGGCAAAAATTGGTGAAATGGCCCTAGGAGTCGATGCCAGCGCGCTGCTGGTGTACCGCGCTGCCTGGACTAAAGACTGCGCGGCGGACCGGGTCACTCGGGAAGCCGCCATGGCGAAATATCACGCAACAGAGACTGCCCAGCAGGTCATTGATGCCGCGGTACAACTGCACGGAGGTAAGGGCGTCACAAAAGGTTACATCGTTGAATCACTGTATCGCGATATTCGTGCCCTGCGAATCTACGAAGGTGCTAGCGAAGTTCAGACGACAATAATTGCCCGTCAAACCATTAACAATCACGAACTTAGCCAAGTCTGAAAAAACCTTTTCCCGTCGGTCTTTATCGACGGGCCATCAAGCAGAAGAAGAAAAGCAACCCGTCGCGGCATCTGCTTCGCCCCTGATTCGCGGTATGCTTACATAGCCCGAGCAACGTACCGGTTGAACGCAGACAATACAGGCTGAAGCTCTGCAGGTATTTCCTGTGCCCCCTCTTTAACGGGCTAAAAATTGACGGGCTAAAAATTAAACTGACTTTTGAGTAATGCCGCGATGAACCTAAACGACTGCCATAATTTTTCGGATTTTCGTCAGCTGGCCAAGAAGCGCTTACCAGGACCTATTTTTCACTATATTGACGGTGCCGCCGATGACGAGCTCACGTATCGCAGAAATACCGCCGCTTACGAAGACGTCGACCTGGTGCCCAATGTGCTTCGAGGTGTTGTCGATATTGATATGTCTGTCGAGGTCATGGGGCAGAAGCTAGACATGCCGCTGTATTGTGCACCCACTGCCTTACAGCGGCTATTTCACCACGAGGGAGAGCGCGCGGTCGCCCGGGCGGCAACCAAATATGGAACCATGTTTGGTGTTTCGTCTCTTGCCACGGTTACAGTAGAAGAAATCGCAGAACTCGCTCCGGGCCCCAAACTCTTCCAATTTTATTTTCACAAGGATCGAGGCCTCAACAACGCCTTGCTTGAGCGGGCCAGAGCCGCCAATTTTAATGTCATGGCACTCACGGTAGATACGATCACAGGAGGTAACCGAGAACGGGACCTTCGCACTGGGTTTACCTCACCACCCAAACTGAACTTGTCCTCGATGTGGAGCTTTGCCACCCACCCCGCTTGGGCCTGGAATTTTTTTACTGGAGACAAATTTGACATGCCCCATCTCTCAGGGCACATCAATGAGGGGACTAACGTCGCCGTCTCTGTGGGTGACTATTTTTCCACTATGCTAGATCCCACGATGAGTTGGGACGACGCAGAAAAACTTTGCTCCCAATGGAACGGACAGTTTGCGTTAAAAGGCATCATGAGCGTTGAGGATGCTCAGCGTGCCGTTGATATAGGATGCACGGGAATTATGGTATCCAACCACGGTGGTCGTCAGCTCGACGGCTCGAGGGCGCCCTTCGATCAGCTTGAAGAAATTTGCGATGCCGTTGGCCACAAGATTGATGTGATTTGCGAAGGTGGAATCCAACGTGGCACCCATGTTCTCAAAGCGCTATCGGTTGGTGCCAAGGCAGTCTCGGGAGGCCGGCTCTATCTTTACGCGCTGGCTGCAGCCGGTCAGGCGGGTGTGGAACGCGCTTTAGGTAACTTCAAAACTGAGATAGAGCGCGACATGCGCCTGATGGGCGTACAGCGCGTCGATGAGCTGGGACGAGGCAATTTGCGCAAGCGCGGGGGCTAGATTCGTCTAGCGGGCCCTGAGGGACCCACAGGAGCCCTCAGATTCAGATTTGACCCGCACCGCCTGCAACAACATTACTTGATGGCGTCAGCAACATGCCACGCGGGCCGGCTTTCTAGTCGATCGATGTAGGCGTTCAGCGCCACAAGCTCATCGCTGACGCAGCCAAGACGTCGACTCATGATGCAAGCGTGCCCCAGCATAATATCGGCACCCGAAAAATCTCCGATTAAATACTCCTTGTCCGACAACACCTCTTCCAGCGGTAGGAGTGCGCGGGACAATAATTTCTGAGCTTGTCCTAGTACGACCGGATCCCGTCTGTCCGGCGGCAATAACAGAGTGTGCACAACAATGGTGTTCATGGACGGCATAACCATGCCCTCGCAATAGTGAAACCACTGCAGGTACTTACCGTAACTGGGATGCGAAGAAGCCGGCTTGAGCCCCCCGTTCTTGTGGCACTCAAGGATGT
This sequence comes from Luminiphilus sp. nBUS_16, assembly GCF_051201645.1. Lineage (GTDB taxonomy): Bacteria > Pseudomonadota > Gammaproteobacteria > Pseudomonadales > Halieaceae > Luminiphilus. The sequence goes on from NZ_CP179205.1 coordinate 2,050,883, forward strand.
AATCAACAATCGCACCGCTCTCCCAAATTTGCTGTCCATTGTCCTCAAGCACTGGAATTCGCCCCAGAGGGTGCCGCTGTCGATGCGCATCCGACTTCAAGTCCTCAGGATGGAAGCGCATCGCATTTAGCTCGTAGGGCAAATCCAGCTCAGCAAAAAGCCAAGCGACACGCACCGCACGGGAATTAGGGGCAAAGTGAAGAGTTAGCATGAGTGTCTCCATGTTTGTGTAGCTTTAGCTAGCCGTTAACCACCGACCAAACCTTAGCTGGACATCTGGGAGGTGGCAAATAAGAAGTGCCATCACCGCAGCCGCATATGCACCGAAACAGCCCCGCGGCCAAACCTCTCAGATAGTTTTTTTGTACTCGTCAAACCGACCCAAAGTTTTTCCAGAAGCCTTGCAATGCAGCGGCACTAATCACCGATCGCCAACACAATTTTACCGCGAGTGTGCCCATGCTCAGAGCGCTGGTGCGCCTCTACCGCAGCCGCAAGGGGAAGCACCTCAACGGGTGGCGCGGGCAAAATTCCTTGCCCGTAGAGATCTGCTAACTCAGCCAGCATCGCGCCATCCGGCCTGTGATGTAAAAACTGAGTGCGAATGCCTCTAGCCTCAATTTCAGGTAGCGCCGGTGGCTCGTTATTCATAAATATGACAGTGCCGCCATCTTTAGCCAAGCCAATGGCCGTTTCAGGAACGCCATCACCCAAGAGTGTTTCAAGTATCACATCCAAACCTTCGGGCTCTAAATCGCGGAGGACCTGAGCATAATCTTGCTGGGTATAGTCAATGACAACATCGGCACCCCGCTCACTGACGTAGCCCATGCTGGCAGTGCTGCAAGTCGCATACACACGAGCTCCCAAATGCTTCGCCATGGGGATAGCCACGCTACCAACCCCTCCCGCACCGGCCTGTATCAGCGCTGACTGCCCCTGAGCCAGCCCGCCATATTCATGAATCGATTGCCATGCGGTGAGACTTACCAAAGGCAATGCCGCGGCCTGAAACAAATCGAAACCCTCTGGAACCTTCGCGATAGAAGCTGCGTCGACGGGAACATATTCTGCATAAGTTCCATGCTGAATAGACCAGGTAAAGGCTAAACCCATGACAAGATCACCCGCCTGCCAACCTGAGTTCACGTCAGTCCCCAGAGCGACAATTTCGCCGGCAAAATCCCAACCAGGCACTACCGGAAAAGTGCGAGAAATATATTCCTGCAATTCACCGCTGCGCAATCTGCGATCAATAGGATTCACGCCTGCCGCTGCAACACGAACAAGAACTTGCTCTGGGCCGGGCTCAGGTATGGCCAACTCACCCACTTCGAGCACCTCTGCAGAGCCATGTTGACGATAAAAAACTGCTTTCATAGAAGCGCACTCCCAAGGTTGTATTTAGCGCTCAAAACGAAGATGAGCGCGAGCAAAGCACGGTCTCATCAACATCGAGTGCCCTGCTGCGCCTTTTTTCAGGTTATACAGGTAACAGGCGGGAGTGAAACTGACAATAGAAATTATCAAGCTCCTCGGCTTCGACAATGGCGTCGGCAGCGCCGGTCATCCCGCCTAATTGCCGTCAATAAAAATAATATTGAATTTTGATAATACAAAATGAATTTCGCCATGATGGGGCTCGCTAACAATTCGACGCCAAACATCGGGGGAATTGAGGTGTAGGCCAGATAATCCCATTAATTCTTCGGGGCGTGGGGGCGTGGGAGCGTGGGAGCGTCAGTGACACGTTTTGCACCGAATAATCTCAACAGGATCTCAAGCCAGATTACTTCGGGTTACAATTACGGCACTGGCAACGGTGCTGACCCTGCGCCCTGTCTCTCTTTTTATTAGGACCCATGAATTATGCCGGACGCTCGAGCTGCAGAAAGCCCCGCTATTACGCTGGATGAGCAAAGCATTGTCGATTTTGCGCGACTTTTTGATCCTCAGCCCTACCACCTTGACCGTGCGGCCGCAGACGCCTCAATTTTTGGTGGGCTTTGTGCCAGCGGCTGGCAAGTGGGTGCGCTGGCATCACGGCTCACCGGTGAGGCGCTCGCTGCTGAGGGAGTTGCGTACATCACCACCACGAAGGTCAACCATATGCGTTGGCTGCGCCCTACCTTCGTCGATGATCAATTAATTGCACAAGTCTCATTTGGCGATACCTTGCCAAGCAGCCCTGTGCCTGGCTGTGACTCCCTCGATGTTGCTGTGGTCCTGAAAGATGCCAAAGATCAAGCAGTGGCTGAGATGACCTGCCGAGTCGCAGTAGCCAAGGACGAAACGCTATGAGTGCCTTGTATTTGCGAAATCGCGGGTTCGAAGATATCCCCGTGGGTGAGTTTCACGTGTTCGGCAGCCACACCTTTAGCGAACTTGAAATGATCGAGTTTGCAAAGCGCTACGCACCAACACCCGAATTTATGGATCCCGAAGCTGCTCGCCAATTACGCTGGGGCGGTCTCGTGGCGACACCTTGGCACCTATGCGCCATGTGGATGCGCAAAATGGTTGATTACATGGAGGTCTATGCCCAAGGGGTCAATGACGGCCGCAGAAATGGCGCTGGCGTTGCTATCCTTGAACTCGACTGGCTGGAGCCTGTACGGCCCGGCCATACCCTGACCTACACCTATGAAATAGTCAGCAAGTCGGACAAGGTGGTTCGCGATCGCTGGGGCATTATTCGCAGTCGCAATGAAGCGTTTAACCAATACGGTAATTTGGTGATGACCTTTGAAATTGATATTTTAGCGGAGCGAAACCACTGACTGGTCGAAGCGACCAATGACTACTTAGCTATCCAAAGCAGATAAGCCACAATAACCGCCGCAATAAAAAACGTTTCACCGACAATTAACAAAACGGGCTTCATCCCAATGGTCATGACCTCCTGCATGGAGGTCCGTATTCCCAAAGCGGCAATTGCCACCAAGAGCAGCACAGGGGCAAGATTGGCCACCGGCTGAATGACCTCTGAAGGTATGAAGCCAGAGCTGTTCACCGCGAATAAAACAATGAAGCCAATGAGAAACAGAGGAACGGCAGGCGCTTTTTGCCGATCCACGGCTGCACTGACTTTGGTGCGAAAAACAATCCCTATCATCAACACCACCGGCACCAACATTGCCACTCGAAGGAGCTTGATAAAAGTCCCCAAATCGCCTGTTGCGAGTGACACGCTATAGCCAGCTCCGACTACTTGCGCAACATCATGAATTGTTGCGCCGATAAAAATTCCCATTTCCTGATCATTCAACTGCAATACGTCCCCGATAATCGGGTAGAGCACCATGGCAATGGTACTCAAGCTAGTTACTCCAATAATGGTAAAAAGCGTTTGACGCTGGGTATCTGGCCCTTTTGGCAGCACGCTGCTAATCGCCATCGCCGCCGAAGCGCCGCAAATCGCCACGCTGCCCCCCGTCAGTACACCCAACTGCCGGTCACAACCCAAGATTCGGCTCAACACGACACCAAACAGCAGGGTTGCTAGCACTGCAAAGATGACAAGTAACACGGGGGTCCACCCTAGCGAGGCTACATCTGCCACGGTAAGACGCAACCCCAGCAATGCCACACCTAACCGCAGGGCCTTCACCGCTGCCAACTCTAAGCCCGGTCCCACGCGAGGGGTTTCGTTTAAAAAATGAAAGGCCATGCCGAGTAGTAGGCCCATTAGCATGGCAGGGGCACCGTAGCGCTGGGCGATAAACGAGGCCGCAAGCGCCACCGCTGTGGCTACAGCGACACCGGGAAAGTATTGTGCCCAGGCGGTGGTTAGACGGTCGATCACTGAGCAACCTGTGTGATCGGGGATGACTCACTCTGAATTAAATCATCAAAAACAGCCGAATCCTCCCCCAACATCGCAGCCTTTTGTGCTCGACGAATAAAGTCTGCTGTCACCACATCCTGCGCTTTTACCGCGTCTAAAATGGCGAGTAACCGCGAGGTCGTTCGGTGTCGCGTTGCGCCATACCCCTTGACCATACCACCGCAATCCGCAATAGCTTTTGCAACCTCTGTCGAGGGTGCCGCCAACACAGCTGAAAACCAGCGGTCAATCATTTCCCATTCCTGACTAAAACCCAGAGTTTTACGGCGGCCACCTTTAAGTGCTGCGAGCCGTCGCAATGCCCACTGAGTCAGCACCTTGTCTGTTCGCAATTTTCTAGCGCCCAACACGGAGCCCAAGACTTTTGTCAGCAAATCGGAGTTCAACAATCGCTGCCCCCATGTTTTAGGGAGTAGCGCGGCAACTTCTTCAACCCGCGGATGGAAAAATTCGGTGACCTGAATGTACTGACCTGCAGCTGCACGAACTTCCTCACGAATTTCCGCCTCTCGAGCAGGCCGGCACTTAAGCTGCGCTACTCTTGGAATATCCTCAAAGGCCATCCACAGCGCCAGCCACCGAGCTGTCTCCTCGGTCAGGCCATAGCTGTCTTGCCCACCATCAATACCCACCACTTGCGTAACTCGCTGAAGAAAGTCTAGGGCATAAGCTTCATCTTGATAATCCAGCAGACGGACTACCCCTTGATAAACAACCTCATGGACTTCCTGCGGCAAGGCAGCAATCAGTGGTAACAGCCTATCCCCCAAAGGTGTTGTGGCGTCAGGCAAACCAAACGCCAATGGGGGATCAGGGTCATAAAGTGCCACACCCCCCGATTGCGCTCGATCAAAACTTTCGTCAAAGGCAGCGCGGTTTGCCGCCGCGCCCTTTCCGGTTGCAAGGACTTCAGTAAAGACATCGCGCTGGAAAGGCAACACTCCTGTTCCGGCGATAGCTCCAAACAAGCCTGCAGAAATAACCGTGCCATGACGCTGCACTAGCTCGAGCAAATCGAAATGCACGAAGCGATTGGCGTAGCGTGTCGAAAGATCGAGAATAAAACCCGTATCAGCGGTGCCGTCTGTGGTATCGCTTTTTTCAGTGATGCCGTATACCCGATGGTCTGAAGAAATTAGCGTGGTTCTCTCCGGTGATACAAAGCCGCGACTGATCATTCTGCCCGCCTCGGCTATTTCAGAGGTCACTGCGATATCAATGTCCCCCTGGGCGGGAAACAAACTCATGACCGGTTCAGGTTGATCTGCTGAACGGGGTATAAACTCCAAATAATAAATTGTCGCGCCAGTACGCTGCGCCACTCCAGCTAACGATGTGCTCTGACAATACCAACCCGAACGCTTTGCGACCTCAATCAGCCAGTTGGTCAGAACGCCACCGCCCTCACCTCCTAGGGCGGCGACAAGCATATTTATCGTCTTCAACGGCGCACTCACAGCCTTGCCCGCTCCCCTCGGCGAAGATCGCGGTCTCGCCACCAGTTGCGAACACGCAAACGCAACCCATGACGAAGTCGTTCAAAGCGCGTGGGGTTGTAAACAAGATCAATCTGAGAAAAGGACGGGCACAATACAGCGCTGTGTGCGTTAGTCCCACAAACCCCACACCCCACGCAACTATTGTCTACATAAGAAACAGGATCGACGCGTAAAGGATCTGGGTTATCTTTAATCGTTAGCGAGGGACAACCTGATAGACGGATACACCCGTGGTCACCGGTGCAAGTCTCAGCGTCGATGTAAAAACGTGCTCTATCAACACGCTGCCCGGTATCGATCGCTTTTTTCAGCAGGGGTTTTATCCGCCGCTGACGGTTGAGCATACATTCACCCTCTGCGATCACGACTTTGAGGCCCGGCGCGTCTGTTGTTAACGCATCATGCAAGGTGTTCTTCATCGCCTCGATATTGTAGGTGCTCACGGTTTGCAGCCACTCGACACCTGCCCCTCGACACGCATCCTCAATGTTTTGCCACTGTTCACGTTGGGGACGCTGGGCGTCGATCGTCGATGCAATCAAATTCGGCTCTACTAACGAGGGAATATCCTGCCCACCCGTTGCCGCCGAATAGCCGTTATCAATAATAATGAGCAGCCCATCGTGGCCATTGAACACCGCGCTGGTCACGCCACTGGTCAATCCGTTATGCCAAAAACCGCCATCGCCCATAATGCTGATGGCCTTGTGAGGTAATGCATGACGCATTCCGGAAGAGCTCGCCAGCGACAACCCGTAACCCATAATCGTGTTGCCGAGGTTAAATGGCGCTGCGGTGGCAAAGGAGTGACAACCAATGTCTGATGATATGTGGAAAGGACCTATTTCCTCCTGCAGCTGCTTAATAGCAGAAAACAGGGGCCGTTCCGGACAACCGGTACAGAGCCCCGCAGGCCTGGGGGGCAAATTCTCCATGAGTGCGGCAATATCATCGTCACTCACAGGGGTTTGCAAGGCCAGCACCGACGCCATGTCCAATTCCAAAGGAATCTGCGTGTCTTTAGCAGCCAACAAAAATCGAGTCACACCTTCCAGCATGACTTGGCCGGTGTACTCTCCAGCCATGGGCATAATATCTTTGCCATACACTCGCGTTTGAATGTCACGGCGTCTCAAAATCGTTTGTATGCCCTGCTCTATGTACTCAGGCTGCCCCTCTTCAAGCACCAGCACTTGCTCTTTGCCGATGCAAAATTCGACCAACTCATCGGGTACCAAGGGGTACGCGACGTTCATACAGTAAATAGGCACCTCGGCCTTGCCGTACACGTCGGCCAAACCCTGCCGTTGCAACGCTCGAATGACCGTATTGTAGGAGCCACCACAGGTAATAATCCCCAGAGACTCATAACGCCCGGGAAACTGCTCATTGAGCCCTTGCTCACGAATAAATTTAATCGCCGCCGGCAGACGCTGGGCAATTTTTTCCCGCTCTTGCTCGTACACATAGGGCGGTAATATGATTTTTTCAGGTTCACGCTGAGGTGTAACAGGCGCCTGACTATTAAAAACTGGCGCCACGTTATCTTTGGCAATAAATTCACCAGTCACATGACAGCCGCGAATGCGCATCATGTAAAAGACCGGAGTATTAGAGGCTTCTGACAGCTCAAAGCCCCGCTCCACCATGTCGGTAATGCTCGTCAGATTGGGTCTTGGGTCCATTAGCCACATTTGAGCCTTCATCGCGAAGGCATAGCTACGCTCCTGCATGATGCTGGAGCCCTCGCCGTAGTCCTCGCCAACGATCACCAGCGCGCCACCCGTAACACCCGCCGAGGCAAGGTTAGACAGTGCATCTGAGGCCACATTGGTGCCAACGGTAGACTTCCAAGTGACCGCCCCTCTCAAGGGGTAGTTAATCGATGCCGACAGCATTGCAGCCGCTGTTGCTTCAGAACCGTTCGCCTCAAAATGTACGCCCAATTCACTCAAAATCTCCTGAGCGTCGTTGAGGACATCCATGAGGTGTGAGATGGGCGAGCCCTGATACCCGCCAACATAGGACACCCCAGATTGCAGCAGCGCCTTGGTGATAGCCAAGATACCTTCGCCTTCGAAGATATCCCCTGCACCAGCTCGCAGTTTCTTCACCTCCTCCGAGAAAGAGCGTTCAGCCATACTTTCGTTTCCTGCTTATCAAGCGCTAAAGACGGCGTCCGCGCTCAGGCAGGCACTAACGCAATAACTCGGCAGGGGCTGCCAGAGCCGTTTTGAATTTTGAGCGGTGCCGCCACTAATATAGCCCCCGTAGTTGGCAACTCGTCGAGATTGCACAAGCTGGCCAAACCACATTTATTGGCGCCGTGCATAAGATTGTGACAAGGAAACATGGGGTCTTGTGCAGCGGCCTGTCCAGCGTCAGTCCCTACAGTTTCAGTACCTACGCCAAGAATATCTCGCTCCTCGGCAAGAAACGTAATAGTAGCAGGATCCCACCCGGGACTGTGATTACCATCATCGCGCTTATTGAGAAAGTCCTCTGGGTCAGTGCGCTTGGACCAGTCAGTTCTGTAGAGCACCCAGGCCCCTTTGGGGATCTGACCATGCTCTGCCTCCCAGTTCTTGAGAAACTCTACGGTGAGCAGAAAGTCTTCGTCGGCCTGACTCTCAGCGGTGGCATCAATAACGACAGCAGGGCCTACAAAAGTACTTGGCGGCAGGGTATCAGTCGCATGGTTTTCATGATCCTTGCCCGTAACCCAGTGAATCGGCGCGTCAAAATGCGTGCCGGTATGCTCCCCGCACTTTATGTTATTCCAGTACCAAGCCGGTCCACGTTCGTCGTAGCGTGATATTTCTTCCTTACTAAATGGCCAAGCGTTCTTCCATCCAAACTCTTCAGGCAACTGTAAAATAGGCGTCTCGGACGTGAGCGTCACACTAAGATCAACAACTTTGATGGTGCCCGACACCAAGCCTGCTGCAACGTCCATAAGTGCATTATTCATTTTGCTCCCCCTCGCGTCGCTGCGCGAACACTGAATTTAATAACGGTAGTGCTGCCATAGTTTGGGCTGGCCTCCTGGCCACTCCCAGTGATACTTTAGATATAAAGTATTACTCTTCACAACTCATTGCAAATGGATTAGCTCATGCATACCACCCTACTTCCCGATGGCTGGCCGCGACCCAAAGGCTATGCCAATGGCATTATGGCCCAAGGCAACCATCACATTTTTTGCGGCGGGCAAATTGGCTGGAATTCAGATGAGGTTTTTGAAAGCCAGGAATTTTCTGGGCAGCTACGTCAGGCGCTTCAAAATGTTCTCGCCGTGTTACGGGCAGCCGAGGCAGGCCCAGAACATATGACCCGAATGACTTGGTATATCACCGACAAAAAAGCCTACTTAGGCAATCTGCGAGAGGTGGGGGCAATTTATCGAGAAGTCATGGGCAAGCATTACCCTGCGATGAGTGTTGTTGAAGTTACCGCCCTAATTGAGGATCAAGCCCTGGTTGAGGTGGAAGTCACTGCAGTTCGATAGAGTGCAGCCCGCCTCGGTTCAGTGGTAGCGGGTTAGCATTGCGCCCCTAGTCAGCGTTTTTGTCACCGCTGCGAGCCATATCGCCGGCGCGTGACCTGCGAACGCCACTACAGCATAAAAACTTCTTGCTGACGCAAGCTGCCATGAACGTCAATGTCTCCTCATTGAGTGTGGATTTAGCAACATTAATTACAACCACAGCTGCTACAGCAGCAACCTCAATGCCAGCGCGAGCCGGCAAACTTTTGACGGAAACTGCAGCGCATTGATGTTTTAAGCTTAAAGTGTTTCACTCAGACAAGAGTGGTCGATATTACAGCGCCGCCGACTACTCATGAATCAGCCGCGCACTGGAGTTTAAGACCATGAAGTCACTGATGCGAGAGTCAAAAAATAAACTCAAACTCGGTACCTTTTCAGCCAATTGCTCCGGCGGTATGGCAGTGACCAAGGTCGATGAGCGCTGGAATAATAACTGGGAAAATAACATCGACCTGGTCAAGCAGTGCGACGCGGCTGGGATTGAGTTCATGCTGCCCATAGCACGCTGGATTGGCTACGGCGGTGAGAAGGATTTTCACGGCAATGTACTTGAAACTGTGACCTGGGCTGCCGGGTTAGCAGCACACTCGAAAAACATTCAGGTGTTCGCGACGGTCCACACAGCTTTCAATCACCCCATAGTCACGGCAAAACAACTGGCGACACTTGACCAAATGTCAGGAGGACGCCTAGGGCTTAATGTCGTCGCTGGCTGGAACAAACCCGAGTACGACGCCTTCGGCAAGGATCTACCCGGCGATCACGCTGATCGTTATGCCATGGCACAAGAGTGGTTTGATTACGTGCAAAAACTTTGGACTGAAGACAAACCCTTCGATTGGGACGGCAGCTTCTACCAGGGCAAAGGCGTGTATAGCCTTCCTCATCCCATTCAGGACAGAATGCCCGTCATCAACGCAGCGGCCTCTGATGAAGGCCGTAATTTTGCCATGCGCAACGCTGACTTCCTGTTTACGCCCGTTTTCGATTTTGAGCAGGCCGCTGAGACGGTCAAGGACATCACCGCAAGAGCCGCGAGTGTCCAGCGCGAGGTCGACCTACTTACTTTTTGCTCAGTTGTGTGCCGCCCTACCCAAAAAGAAGCTGACGATTATCTCAACTGGTACGCGAACGAGAACGCTGACTGGGAAGCAGTCGACAATCTAATGACGCTTCAGGGGCTACATGCCCAGTCATTCCCTCCCGAAGCGCTGGCAATGTTCAGGGATCGCTTCGCGGCGGGTCATGGCGGTTTCCCTCTTGTGGGAACCCCAGACAAAATCGCCGACTTGTTGGAGCAGTTAAGCAACACCGGGGTAGCCGGCACTACGCTATCCTTCGTCGATTACGCCAAAGAGTTTCCCTATTTTCGACAGGAAGTTTTACCTCGATTGGAAAGCAAAGGGTTGCGGCTACCCAAACAAGACTCTTAAAGTGTATTTATGGGACGTCGCAAAATTTTAATAACAAACTAAACAAATATAAAACCAATAAATCACCCTCTGGAGCTCATGATGAAACAACAAATTTCGATATCCAAATTAGCCGTTGCCATCAGCGCGGTGACAATCGCGGTACCTGCCATTAGTCAGAGCGTCTTAGAGGAGATCGTAGTCGTTGCTCAAAAACGCGAGCAAAACCTTCAGGATGTCCCAATCGCCATATCCGCTTTTACCGGCGCACAAATGGATGCCCTCGGCGTCTCTGAGAGCTTTGACATCGCCACCTTCGCGCCCGGCGTTCACATTTCAGGCAACCTCGCCGGCCAGAACACCCAGTTCTCGATTCGCGGCGTAACCCAAAACGATTTCAATGACATTATCGAGGCACCCAACGCCGTTTATCTCGATGAAGGCTATATCGCTGTCGCTCAAGCGCAGACTTTTGCTGTTTTTGATATTGACCGCGTTGAAATTCTGAAGGGGCCTCAAGGAACGTTGTTCGGGCGTAACGCCACGGGCGGCTTAGTCCACTTCATTTCCAACTCGCCCAGCTTTGATGAAACCTCTGGCTACCTAGACGTCGAAGTGGGTCAGTTTGATACCGCAAACAACGCCAACCGATACGTCGTTGAAGGTGCTGTTGGCGGCCCCCTTAGTGATACCGTTGCCGCTCGCGCTGCCTTTCGCTATAGCAAGCAAGACCCTTATTTGAAGAACCTCTACAGCAACGCCGACCAACTGCCATTTTTAGGCGATCCTGGACCCGGTTCCGGTGCCGATCTTGGTGACGATGACACCATGGCCGCGCGTTTACGGTTTGCGTTTCAGCCCAGTGACAGCCTTCGCATGGACCTGAGTTTCAATTACTCCGACAGCGAAGTCTCCACCGGTCCCTATCAGAGCAAATCAACCCTTGGTATTGCCCAAGACCACGACAATAATCCAGACACACCACCCGAGCTTATCAATGTCATCAACACCCCTAGCAATGAAACTCGCCTAACGGCACTGTTCGACGCTAGCGGCAACGATACGGGTTTGGATGCCGGTGCCGATATCGAAGATGGCGACTCGTTTTTACCGGGCGGCGGTGGCGGCCTACCAGGGCGACTCGCTCCCGGCGCTGATTTTTTTGGCTATCTTGACCCCGATGGCGATGACTTCACGTTCTCCGGAGATTTTGCCTTTGCCGACCAAGGCAGCACAGAGAATTCGGGCGTCAATTTCAAATTGTCCTGGGACTTGTCAGACAGCATTACGTTTACGTCAATTACCGACTATAAAAACTACGAGAAGCTTTTGTTCATTGACGTCGACTCAGCACCTGTAAACCAACTGGCCAACTACGCCGCGGTTGATGCCGACAGCTTCACACAAGAACTTCGCCTCAATGGAGAAAATGATCGAAGTCGTTGGGTAGCGGGTTTTTACTACTTAAATATTGATTCCCAGTCGGAGAACGGTCTCAAGGGGCCGCAAGCCTCGTTTGCCGATGTATTTGGCGGGGTTCCCATTGATGTCGGCACCACGGCGCAATTGGAAACAGACTCATACAGTATTTTTGGTCAATATGAGTACGACCTCTCTGATCGCCTAACAGTCATAGCCGGCTTGCGTGCGATGCGCGAAGAGAAAGACTTTGGCTTGGTCCTTGGTGTTGCGCCTTCCGAGTCGTCTTTTGTCGTCAACAGCTCACCTTGCTTTTCAGGGCAGCTAGACCAGTGCTTTCCGGGTACGGGGGTCAGCTATACCGACGACCGCTCTGAGAGCCTTTGGGCTGGAAAGCTACAGCTGACTTATCAGGTCAATGACGATCTCATGCTCTACGGTGGCGTCAACCGAGGTGTGAAAGCTGGCAGCTACAACGCGCCATTGCTGGGTGCCTACTTTGGCTCTGGGGGCGACGCTGGCCTCCCCTACGATTCCGAAGAACTTACATCCTATGAAGGTGGCTTTAAGGCCACGTTAGGTGGCGGGAAGACTCGCATCAACGGTACGGCGTTTTATTATGACTACGCTGATTACCAAGCCTTCCTTTTTGTGGGCGTAGGTGGTGTCGTTATCAATAAAGATGCTGATAACTACGGCGTTGAACTGGAAATTCAAACCAACCCGGTTGAAGGCCTAGACCTAATACTCAGCGGCTCTTACTTTGACGCAACGGTCAAAGACGTTTCTCTGCGCAACGGTTCACCCTTGCCCGCGAGCGACGTAGATCCAACCTATGCTCCTGAGTTCCAGGTGACCGGCTTAGCACGTTATAGCTTCGACGCCATGGGAGGTCAGATGGCCATCCAAGGGGACGTTAGCTATTCGGATGAGTATTACTACAACCTGCGTAATTTCGATGCTGACATCTTCGATAGCTACACCGTCTTTAATGCTCAGATCAGTTACGCAAACAACGGTTGGTTAGCAACACTGGCGGCTAGAAACCTGACCGATGAGCGCCCCGGAATTCAGGGCTTTGATTTGGCTACACTGTGTGGCTGTAACGAGGTAGCCTATAAAGCTCCACGTTATTACGCTCTTAGCCTGCGCAAGGAGTTTTAATGGCGGCCGGCCCCAACCGGCGTGATGTAATTACCGGGGGCGCTGCCGCCCTCGGTTTATTTTTAATTGGTGGGCGGCAGGTTTGGGCGACACCGAGCGAGGCTGTCGCTCAAGATTTCACACCTCAAATCTTAACTAGCGCCCAAGTCCAGGCCTTAACCTCCCTTGCCGATCACCTTGTTCCTGGCAGTGCAAAAAGCGGCATAGGCGCCTACATCGATGCACAGCTTGCCGCGGGTCCCGAGTCACTCCTCATGGCTAAATATGTCGGGGTACCTGTTGAACAACAAACGGCTTTTTACTCATCCGCCCTTGATGCGGTGATGAATGCTTTGGATAAAGAGCCGGTGAAGTCTGTAGCCGCTGCGATGGCAACAGATACCGTTTCCGATTGGCAGGGTCCGCCCGCAAGCTATGTGTTTTTTTTACTGCGCGCTGATGCTCTCGATGTGACCTACGGATCAGAAGCTGGATTTGCTGACCTTGGTATCCCATACAGTGCTCACATTCGACCGGAGACTACTTGGTGAAACAAAGCTCACCCGATACCGTGATTGTCGGCGCAGGTGCTGCAGGGTTGCTACTGGCTGCGAGACTGGCTGAGGCCGGCGAGTCAGTAGTGGTATTGGAAGCCGGGCCTCAACGCGAGGTCCGAGATATGGTGAGTTCGCAAATTTGGGCCCGCAAACTCAAATGGTCAGGAACTGCGGTCGAAGAAACGGGTACTCACCCTGTGGGACATGCGTTTAATGCAGGTTCTGGCACTGGCGGCTCAGCTGCGCATCATTACGGCGTTTGGCTGCGTTTGCACCCTGAAGATTTTAAGGTACGCAATAATCATAAGCGCAGTCTTGACTGGCCGCTGACATATGAAGACCTACAACCCTACTACGATCGCATTCAGGATTCCGTGGGCCTCAGTGGTGACCACACCGCGGAAATTTGGCGTCCACCGGGCACTCCCTACCCGATGCCGCCCCTACCCGTCTTCGCTCAAGGACGCGTTCTTGAACGGGGTTTTCAGGCAACTGGGCGACGCACCTCCCCCCTACCACTAGCCATCAACAGTATTCCCAGAAATGGCAGAGCCCCCTGCCAATTCGATGGCTGGTGCGACGCAGGATGTCCAATTGGCGCTCTTGCTAACCCCCTCGTCACATCGTTACCAAAAGCTCTCGACGCAGGAGTGGACATACGCTACGGCGCTCAGGTACTGAGAGTGCTTCGGGACTCAGGAAATGCGAAAAATATCCGTGCCGTTGAATACGCCCAGCACGACGAACGACACCAGCTCAATGCCAAACGTTTCATTATTGCGGCATTCACCGTGCAAACCAGTCGTATACTTTTGAATTCTGGTGATAGCTCAACAGCTGCTCCAGGCAATCGTTACGACCAACTGGGCCGATACCTAACGACACACCCCGCCGGCACAATCTTTGGGTTATTCGATGATGAGACGACACCCCATCTGGGCGTCTCTGGCGGGCAACTACTTTGCCATGATGATTACGGCAACAAGGATCAAAGCGGAGGCTTTGGGTCGTCGCAATGGCTTATTGCCAATGCCATCAAACCCCATGATTTGTTGGGCTATGGCACGTCAAGGCCTGATGTCACCGGTGCTGCACTGCGCCCCTGGCTACAACGCGCAGCAAAACACCTCGCCAATATGACTCTGGTCGTCGAGGACATTTCCAGTCCGGATAATCGCGTAACGCTGAGTGATGCGCGCGATGATACCGGGATGCCAATAGCCAACACCCATCATGATATTGCTCCCGAGGTGGCCAGCCGTTGGCAACAAAGAATTGACGAGGGCGAGGAAATCTTTCGTGCGGCAGGTGCCACTGAAGTTTGGCATGGACCTCGAGTTGCGATGCACATTATGGGCGGCACCGTTATGGGCAGTGATGAGGCTAAATCGGTCACCGACAACTTTGGTCGCGTCCACGATACTGACAATTTATATGTCTCAGGCCCCAGTTTATTCCCCAGCAGTGGCGCCGTTAACCCGACATTTACTTTGAGCGCCTTAGCTGAACGCCAAGCTGACCACCTACTGGGCTTGCCGGTAACAACCTCTCCCGCCCCCTGATACGACAATAATATTTTAAGCTTAAAGTATTTGGGGGTTTTTGATAGACTCCTAGAGACGAGGTGGCGTCTGCTTATACACTCAGCAATTGCGCAACTCCACAAACAAACACACTGACGAGAGGTTTGATGATGGGAACAGTAGTAACTTATGAGCGGCACGGATCGGTTGGTGTTATTAGGATCAACAATCCGCCCGTTAATGCGCTGTCCCACGCAGTCAGATATGGAATCATGGAGGCACTGGCAACGGCCTCTACCGACGATTCTTTGGCCGTTGTACTTTCCTGTGATGGCCGGACCTTTATTGCTGGCGCAGATATCACTGAGTTCGGCAAACCACCGCAGGCACCGTCTTTACCAGATCTGTTACTTACACTCGACAATCACCCCAAGCTTACGATCGCCGCCATCCATGGCACCGCTTTGGGAGGGGGCTTTGAGGTTGCACTAACCTGCAACTACCGGATCGCTTTAGCCACGGGAAAAGTGGGGTTGCCTGAAGTTAAGTTAGGTCTGCTGCCCGGCGCAGGCGGCACCCAGCGCACTCCCCGGCTTGCCGGCCTCCCTGCCGCTGTCGACCTTATTACATCAGGTAATCCCATAAGCGCCCAGCGTGCTATGACACTGCAATTAGTGGATAAAGTCGTTGAAGATAGTCTCGAAGACTCAGCCATCGCTTACGGCGTCGAGCTCGTGGAGCAAAGTGCTCCTCAGAGACAGGCAAGCGCTTTAGCGCTCTCCCTGAGTGCAGAGGACAAATACCTTATCGAAAGCATGAAGGCTAAGCTTCTGAAAAAAACCCGAGGCGAACACGCCCCACAGCGCATTCTCGACTGCCTAATCGCCGCAGCAGAGAGCCCCTTTGAGTCGGGCCTAAAACGGGAACGCGAGGAGTTTATGAAATGCCTCGCAGACCCACAATCTGCAGCCTTGAGGCACATGTTCTTTGCAGAACGTGCTGCTGCGAAGATCGAAAAACTGCCGAAAGACACCCAACCCTTAGCCATTACCAGCGTGGGTATCATTGGCGCAGGCACTATGGGAGGTGGCATTGCCATGTGTTTCGCGCAGGCAGGCATCGCAGTCACTCTCGTCGATATGACTGACGAGGCCGTTAAACTGGGCCTAGAAAAAATCGCCAAGAACTACGCCATCAGCGAAAAAAAGGGGCGACTCACACGCGCTCATATAGACTTAACCATGGCAAACATTACAACTTCATCAAACTTTGACGACCTCGCTAATGTCGACATGGTGATTGAAGCTGTCTTTGAGAACCTCGAGGTCAAGAAGGAGGTCTTCGCTAAGTTGGACGGAATTTGCAAACCCGGCGCTGTTCTCGCAAGCAACACTTCATACCAAAGTATCGATGAAATTGCGGCCGCTACTATGCGCCCCGAGTCAGTTTTGGGTATGCATTTTTTCAGCCCAGCCAATGTCATGAAGTTACTCGAAGTCGTAAAGGGTGCTGCTAGCAGCGATGCTGTCATTGCAACCGCGATGGCCGTTGGTAAAAAAATTGGCAAAGTGTCCGTGCTGTCTGGGATGTGCTACGGGTTTATCGGTAATCGCATGCTGAAGCACTACGGTAGAGAAGCTGCCCTTTGCCTCATCGAGGGCAGTACGCCCGCTCAAATTGATAGTGCCATGGAGTCTTGGGGAATGGCTATGGGCCCACTCGCAGTAAGTGATCTTGCCGGACTCGATATCGGCTACAAAGCCAGAGAACAGCTTACTGCAGAACAAAAGGGAGACCCCGCTAGTTACATGGTTGCAGATCGCTTGGTAGAAGCTGGCCGCCTTGGACAAAAGTCGGGTGCAGGTTATTACCAATACGATCCCGAAACCCGTGAACGGCAGGAAGATTCAGCAGTGATGTCCATTGTCACAGCAGCACGCCAAGAACTGGGGATCACGCCTCGAGAACTTAAAGATGCCGAAATTGTTAATCGACTAACGCTCGCCCTGGCCAATGAAGGCGCGAAGCTATTGCAGGAGGGCATTGCCCAGCGCGCCAGTGATATTGATGTTGTTTATTGCTACGGCTACGGCTTTCCGCGATTCAAAGGTGGCCCCATGCACACCATTGAATCGATGGGTCTCGATATAGCCGTGGCGCAGATTAATGAATTCCATGGTCGGCTCAACCCCGAGCATTGGCAGGTCGCTCCACTACTGGCAGAACTGGTAGACAATGGGGGACAACTCGCTGATTATCACCGTGAGTAACGCCTTGCCAGAAAGCCCAAGGGAGGTGCTTGCCCTAAGCGCCATGCGCTTCCCCGACCATGATGCCCTGCATATTCCACTGAGCGCTTGCCAGCATTACTCGTCGCAAGAAATCACCCTGTCCTACAGAGAACTCGAAAGTGCTATCGCTCAAGCTACCGAGATTTGGCGGCAGACAGGGGTCACCGGGCGTGTGGCACTGATGTTGGAAAATCGTCCCGAATTTTTTATTCAATGGCTTGCGCTAAACGCCCTTGGAATTTCGGTCATTCCTATCAATCACGAGATGCCTGATGCGGAGATACCCTATTATTTAGAGCACGGTGAAGCGGTAGCTGTACTGACACTCGATTCACACTGTGCCCGCCTGATCGGCGTTATCGACGCACTGAAACTATCAATCCCTGTCATTAGCCCAGACCAAGTTAGCACGCTGGATTTCGGTAGTGTGCCAGCGACTCCTGTCGCTACAGGTGGGTTAAATTGCGAATGCGCCCTCCTCTACACCTCAGGAAGCACCGGCAAACCCAAGGGCTGCTTGCTCAACAATGATTATTTCCTACAGCAGGGAATTTGGTACCAGAATCTCGGTGGCCACATTGCTTTACGCGAGGGTGACGAGCGGCTGCTCACGCCCCTGCCCCTGAGCCACATGAACGCCATGTCTGTTTCAACGATGGCCATGTTTATGACAGGCGGATGCCTCATTCAACTCGACCGATTCCACCCCGGGACATGGTGGCAAAGCCTTCGTGAGTCGAGGGCTACCGCCATCCACTATTTAGGCGTGTTACCAGCAATCTTGCTCGCCTTACCAGAGGAGCCCTTGGACGATTTTTCTACGCAAATTCGTTTTGGTTTCGGTGCAGGGGTCAATCCAGCACACCATGAACGCTTTGAAAAGCGCTTTGGGTTTCCCTTGATAGAGGCCTGGGCTATGACAGAGTGCGGGGCTGGCGGCGCTATCATTGCTAGCAATGAGCCCCGCCATGTTGGCCACTGCTGCTTCGGTCAGCCAATAGACGCCGTTGAATGGCAGCTTGTCGACGAACAGAAGAAACCTGTTAACAAAGGAGCGCCGGGCGAGTTGCGCGTCAGAGCCCGAGGTTCTGACCCCAAAAAAGGCTATTTCTCAGGCTACTTAAAAAATCCTGAGGCCACTGCAGAGGCTTGGGAAGACGGCTGGCTAAATACAGGTGATGTCGTGGTAGAGCTAGAAGACGGCAATCTCGCCTTCGTGGATCGCAGGAAAAACATCATCAGACGCTCGGGGGAAAACATCTCCGCGTTGGAAATTGAGGCTGCCCTAGGCGACCACCCGGCGATTAAATCCGCTGTGGCGACTGCCGTGCCAGACGAGATGCGCGGAGATGAAGTTGCGCTGTGCGTTATCCTCAAGCCCACATTTGAGGGCAGCCTCGATACGGCACGCGCCATACAGGACATCGCATTGGAAAAGCTGGTGTACTTTAAAGCCCCGGGTTGGATACTGTTTGCTGAGGCCCTACCGGTGACGGCGGCCAATAAACCTAAGCGTGCCGACATAAAGCAATACGCCAAAACTTGCGTCACCAAAGGGGATGCCTTTGACCTTCGTGCGTATAAAACGCGGAAGAAGTTAGCATGAAAGACTATAGCGGTGTTGTCTTAACGACTCCCATCAGCCTTGGGTATGCGCGCCAGAGCCCCCACGGAGCTGCTTGGTTCGTGGGCTCAGTTTTACGGGAAATGATCAGCACTGCCGGGCTTACAAAAAAAGACATCGATGGCTTTTCAGTCTCCAGCTTTTCTTTGGGCGTCGATTCTGCAGTCGCCCTCACCCAGCACTTCGGACTCTGTGTCCGTTGGCTGGAGCAGGCCAATGTGGGGGGAGTATCGGGCATATTGGCTCTACGACGCGCTGCCCGCGCCGTGCAGTGTGGCGAGGCTGAGATTGTGGCCTGCATCGGGGGCGATGGCGCAGCACATCGATCTTTTGAAACTACTGCCGCTCACTTTTCCAACTGGAGCACCGACGCCGCATTCCCTTACGGTGCCGCTGGCCCCAATGGCCCCTTCAGCCTTATCACCGCCCATTACATGGAACGCTATCAAGCCCAGCGCGAAGATTTTGCTCGAATCTGTCTTGATCAACGCTATAACGCTAATCACTTTTCAGGAGCGCTTCTAGGACACAAAAAGCTTTCATTATCTGACTACCTGAACGCTCGACCGATTGCTGGGCCACTGCATCTTTTTGATTGTGTCATGCCCTGTGCGGGTGGCGAAGGATTCCTGGTGATGTCAGAAGATCGCGCTAATCAACTTAACCTACCCGCCGTGCGCATTCTCGCCGCCGATGAATGCCACAACGCCCATGCCGACGACCCCATACAAGACCGAGGTGGCTGGACTGAATACATTCAAGATTTGTACAACCGAGCTGCAACTGGCCCCCAAGACGTGGATTTCCTGCAAACCTACGATGACTATCCGGTAATCAGCATGTTGCAAATGGAAGATCTGGGGTTTTGCAGCAAAGGCAATGCACCCGCCTTCGTAGGGCAAACCGATATGCGCTTTGACCAATCGGGTCCCGGGGTCAACAAGCTGCCCCATAATACCTCGGGCGGCCAGCTATCATGCGGTCAGGCAGGTGCTGCTGCGGGATTTCTAGGTGTCACTGAATCATTACGACAACTCACAGGGAAGGCGCAAAAAAATCAGGTAAGCAATGCCCGCGTAGGTCTGGTGAGTGGCTATGGCATGGTTAATTATGATCGGGGCATTTGCACCGCAGCCGCCATGTTGCAAGGAGTCGCCCGGTGAACATCAAAGATAAGATGCGCAAACGGCTCAAACTTGGTCGACCTTCGCTGAGAGCACGAGCACGGCCGCCAAAGCACCGCTCGGTTTGCGGCAGTCAATTTTCCGCTGTGAATCTCCCCGGCATTTTGCAACTCCAAAATTGCACTGACTGCGGCCACGTTCAGTACCCCCCGACAGAGTTATGCGGAGCTTGTTTAGGCAGCACGCTCATTTATCGTGACACACCCTGCACGGGCACCCTACTCGCCCAATCACAACTACACCACAGTCTCTGGGAATACTTTAAGCGACGTATTAAAGAGGCTCCTTGGACAATAGCCTCAGTGCAGCTCGATGTTGGCCCAGTCGCCATCGTGCACCTAGCTGCGGGGGATCTCAAAACTGGAAATCGAGTGCAGGTGTTTTCGCATTCAGACGCGTCACGCTCGGTCGTGCTTATAGCTGTACCTGCCTCAGCAGATATCACTACGCCTGCATTGCGACAAGCCATCATCGCCACCATTCAGCTCGATCAACCTGCAAAACGCCAACAAGGTATCTGAGGGAACTCTCAGGCACCAGGGAGACTATACGACCATGGCCCATGATAGTTTTATCGTAACGGGAGGAAGCACCGGGATTGGCGCTGCCATCTGCTCGCGCTTACTGGAGCGTAATCATCGCGTCATCAATCTGTCTCGACGCCCCCTTGAACACCCCAGCGGTCAACTCGAAAACATCACTCTCGATCTAAGCGATAGGGCTGCCGTGAAAGATGTGGCACAGGGGATTGCCCAGCGTTACAACGTAACCGGCCTCATTCACAATGCGGGTCTAATACGTCCGAACTTAATCGAGGACGTCAATTTGGAAGACTATGACTATCTCAGTGAGGTGCATATCGGTGCTGCGATCACTTTGGCACAAGCAGTCATACCCGGCATGAAATCACAGGCCTTTGGGCGCATCGTTTTGATCACATCCAGAGCGGCTCTCGGTCTCGCAACACGCACCAGTTACAGCGCGACCAAGTCAGGCATGATGGGTATGGCAAGAACATGGGCTTTGGAATTAGGCCAATACGGTATTACGGTGAATACCGTTGCACCAGGCCCCATTCAAGACACGGAAATGTTCGAAGCCGTTGTACCACCTGATAGTAATAAACTTGGAGACATGGCTGCCAGCATTCCGGTGAAACGATTAGGTCAATCGATTGATGTCGCCCATGCTGTCGATTTTCTCGCCGACGAAGCATCAGGCTTTATCACAGGTCAAACACTTATGGTGTGCGGCGGAGCTAGTCTTGGCTCGTTGGCGCTGTAACGGAGGTCGATATGCAGAAAATTCCCGATCGTAACTTTGATGCGCTGGTCAAACCCACCAAGCTGCATCGCAGCCTCTACACGGACCCCGATATCTTTGAACTTGAAATGAGTCGCATCTGGGGCCAGGCGTGGATTTACATCGGTCATGAGTCACAGGTTCCCAATGCTGGTGACTACTTCACCACCAACATCAATCATGCAGTACCCGTGGTCATGATTCGGGATAAGGACGATTCGGTCCGTGTCCTCCACAATCGTTGCGGCCACAAAGGGGCCAAAGTGGTTGATAAACAGTCAGGCACCGTCAGAGGAGCTCTGCGCTGTGCCTACCACGGTTGGAGTTATCGATTTGATGGGTCACTTCTTAAGATACCCAATGAGCACGGTTATCAGGACACAGGGTTCGATGCCTCTGAACCCTGCTACAGCATGCAACCACTGGCACAGGTATCGAGTTATCGGGGCTTTGTATTCGCCACGCTCTCTGACGAGATCCCGGATCTGGTCACTTGGATGGGAGGCGCTATCACATGCTTTGACAATCTCTGTGATCGTGCCCCAGAAGGCGAGGTAGAAGTTGCCGGTGGCGTATTACGCTACGAGCATGACTGTAACTGGAAGTTCATCCTCGAAAACCTCAATGACACGATGCACCCTATGGTAGTTCACGAATCTGTAGTGAAAGCCGCAGAGTCGTACATTGCCACCCTTCCCCCAGAGGCTGCCAAGCAACGACGAGAAGCTGAAATCATTCCGCCCTTTGGGGCAAGCTATGAAAATTTTGAGAACACCGGCATTACGGGTTTCGACTATGGACACCACTACGATGGCGGTAAAACCAGTATTCATGCTGACTACTCGGTCGACCCGGACTACCACGAAGCTATGGTCGCTGCTTACGGTGAAACTAGGACGCGTGAAATTTACGCCTTTAATACCCACAACGTACTGTACTACCCATCACTTACCATAAAGTGCGCGGTGCAAAATATCCGCGTTATCCGCCCCATTAGCGTAGATCGTTTCGTCGTCGAAAGCTGGTCATTTCGGCTGAAAGGCGCTCCCGATACTATGCTGCAGCGAACGGTGCTCTATAGCCGCCTCATTAATTCAGCGATGGGCATGGTGGGCCCCGACGATCTGGAAGTCTATCGTCGAACGCAGAAGGGGCTCCACTCCCCGGTCAACGATTGGGTCGAATTTCATCGCCAGTATGGCAAAGATCGAATACTGCCCGATCGAATCGAGGGCGGCGGAACTTCTGATTTAGATATGCGCACCCAGTATCGAGCTTGGAAAGCGTACATGGAACAAAGCTATCAGCGAGGAGTCGATTATGCCTGAGCTCGCTGCAATCGAGAGTTTCCTCTATCGAGAGGCCAGCTACTTGGACCGTCCTGACCTTGATAGCTGGATCGAGCTTTACACTGAGGATGCCTATTATTGGATTCCTGCCACTGAGAATCAGGTCGATCCGATTAATCACGTGTCCCACATCTATGATGATCGCGTCATGATGGAGATTCGACGGCGTAATTTTGTTCATCCTCGTGCTGCTTCCAAAGATAGCCAGACGCGATGCTCACACCTCATCGGAAACGTCCAGATCAAAGGGCCGTCCTCTGAAGGCGGACTGATCGTCGAATCTACCCAGCATGTCGTGGTGTGGTACCAGAATGAGCAACGGGTTTATGCTTTTACCGCACAGCATGAGCTCAGGCCAAAAAATGGTAGCTTTAAGATAAAGAGCAAGCGCGTCAATTTGATCAATCCTGATGCCGCCCAAAGATCGCTGATTATTTATTTGTAAAAAAGCCCAGTCAGAACAACAAGAGCTTGGTAAGCCGGTATAGATATTTTAAACTTAAAATATATTGCACTAGTTTCGGAGTTAACGATGACAGCTAAAACGAATTGGACCCAACTCAACTGGGAAGATCCATTTGAGTTGGACAGCCAGTTAAATGACGAGCAACGCATGGTTCGTGACAGCGCTAGGCAATATGCCCAAGACAAGTTGTTACCTCGGGTAAAAGACGCCTTCAGGAATGAAAGCACTGACCCCAACATTTTCAGAGAGATGGGCGAGATGGGGCTCCTGGGCTCCACTATCGATGGCTACGGCTGTCCCGGTGTCGATTATGTTTGCTACGGCCTCGTTGCGCGTGAGGTAGAGCGCGTCGATTCTGGTTACCGTTCAATGCTTAGCGTTCAATCATCCCTCGTGATGTACCCTATTTATGCTTACGGCGATGACGCTCAGCGGGAAAAATATTTACCCAAACTGGCCACCGGTGAGTGGATTGGCTGCTTTGGCCTCACCGAACCTGATCACGGCTCCGATCCAGGCGGTATGACGACCCGCGCACGCAGTGTCGATGGGGGGTATCGTGTTTCTGGCGCAAAAATGTGGATATCCAACTCCCCTATTGCTGATGTTTTTGTGGTCTGGGCAAAAACCGATGACGACGTCATCCGGGGCTTTATTCTTGAAAAGGACATGGACGGGTTAAGCGCGCCTAAGATAGAAGGGAAACTAGCGTTGCGCGCCTCTGTTACCGGCGAAATTGTAATGGACGAGGTGTTTGTTCCCGAAGAAAACCTGTTGCCCAATGTACGGGGACTTAAAGGGCCCTTTGGATGCCTCAACAACGCTCGCTATGGGATTGCGTGGGGAACTTTGGGCGCGGCGGAGACGTGCTGGCATACCGCAAGGCAGTACACTCTTGATCGACAGCAGTTTGGCCGGCCGCTCGCAGCCAATCAGCTGATACAACTCAAATTAGCCGACATGCAGACCGACATCTCACTGGCGATGCAGGGCTGTTTGCGCGCCGGTCAAATGCTGAGTGATGGCACGATATCCCCAGATCTCATCAGCCTGATCAAGCGCAACTCCTGCGGCAAGGCACTTGAGATCGCGCGCAAAGCTAGAGATATGCTGGGTGGCAATGGCATATCAGACGAGTACCCCGTGATGCGCCACATGATGAATCTAGAGGTTGTGAATACCTACGAAGGCACTCATGATATCCACGCTCTGATTCTGGGGCGCAGTCAAACTGATATTCCCGCGTTTTAATCCGTAGATTGACTCAAAAAGGCGCTTACGGGGCCTCTGAAGCTTCAGGGGCTACTTGGTAAAGCTCCCCAATTGCTGCCTCTAGCGCAAGACACAGGGGGTCTCCAACTGGAAGCTGCTCACGGGCGCGCCTGAGGGTGCGCAACGGCGGCTCGCCAAAGGGGCGCTCTAACCCGCGTTTCTCAAGACGCACGCAGATAGCGCTGAAGCGGCGCTCAGCAGGCAGCAACAGTTGAATTCGACGCACTCGGTGCAACCAGAGCATTAGGGGCAGAAGAACCAAACCCCAGCTACCAAGCATCAGCACGATAAACCACGAGACCCTGATTTCACCAAACCAGTCTTTCAAGAGGCCGATTTGACGTGTGCTATCAAAGCCCACCACAAAGCTCTGCCAACTAAACGTTAAGGCGTCATAACGGAGCCGAACCCAATTCAATACATTGATACTCCGGAAACGGTAAGCCGATATCAGGGAATCAGACAAAAACCCGGGCTGCCCGTCCAAAGCAGCCTCGATACCAAGTTCAATTCGACTTGGCGCAACCGCTGCGGTGGGATCAACGCGAACCCAGCCCTCACCCGCAAACCACACCTCTGCCCAAGCATGAGCATCAAACTGCCTGACCACTAAAGTATTGTTTAGAGGGTTAACTTCGCCCCCTTGGTATCCCGCTACAATTCTTGCCGGTATTCCGGCCATCCTGAGCATTGCCACAAAACTGTAGGCATAGTGTTCACAAAAGCCTCGTCGAGAATCAAAGATAAATTTATCAACGAAATCTTGTGACTGAATTTCCGGAGGTTCCAGCGTGTAGTAAAACGGCTGTTCTCTAAAGTAATTGAGCAATGCCACCACGAAATTTCGGTCATCACTGTGCTGATCGCGCAAATTCTTTATCCAAACTTCGGTAAGCGGATTCAACCCCTTTGGGAAA
This sequence comes from Luminiphilus sp. nBUS_16, assembly GCF_051201645.1. Classification (GTDB taxonomy): domain Bacteria; phylum Pseudomonadota; class Gammaproteobacteria; order Pseudomonadales; family Halieaceae; genus Luminiphilus. Next base: position 2,076,238 of record NZ_CP179205.1, read on the forward strand.
GCCGTTTCCAGGCGCCTTCGCCAGGTACTTAGATTTGGTTGCAGTGCCACACCTGGCCATGAGGTGACGTCGTAACCAAACTGGAATTCAATCGGGCTAGTGACAGCTAGCCGAAAATCGTTCGCCTCATACACCCCTGACGTTGATGAATCTGCATACGCTATTCCGTAAAGCCAGCGCTGCTGTGTTGGCTCCAAGACAACTCGGTACCGCAGTGGCTCACCAAGAACTTCAGGCCGTGTTGGCTTTCGCTCTGAACTCGGCAATTTTCGCCACCCTAGCGTTTGCCAAGCCCCTTCCTTGAATTCACTGAGCACCAAGCCCCGCCAATACAAAGACGGGTTTTCAGGAATCACGTCATCGAATTGAACCCGAAAAGCTACATCCGCTGAGCGCCCTAACTTGGTCACAGCGCCGGGTCGCAGAAAATCGCTCATTCCCGTCTGGCCCTGCCCAGATTTGGAGGGCACGCTCCAGATAGGACCAATTCGAGGGAATAGGAGAAACAGTACAACCATCATGGGTACTGCAAGTGTCAACATTTTAAGCGCTAGTAACGGCTCATTCTTTGACGCTACTAATGCGGGACTTTGATTCAAGCTAATCAGTGCCGTCACCAAAAGTCCCGTACAAAACACCGAGTACAGGGTAGCGGGCAATGTTTGGGTGAAGATGAATTGCGTCACGCAAATAAAAAATCCCAAGCAAACGAGTAGATAACCGTCTCTGTCGCGAATTGCCTCAAGGATTTTTAACGCCGCTGCAACGAGCAATAAAGCCACCATGGGCTCCAGACCTATGAATGTGCCATAGCTTATAAACACCAGCATCGCACCTGCGACTCCAAGGAGTAAACGCAGCCAAGTCTGTGGCATTTCTGCACGCTGACGAAACATCTGCAAACGCCACAGGGCTGTCGCCAAATAAATAGCAACAACCCAAGGGGGGATTCGTTCCAGAAGGGGTAACATGACGGCAATCTGGCAACTAATGAGCCAGAGCAGTGATCGTCGAGGCAACTGTTCACCTGAAATCACATCGCCCCTCCTTGAGCTAGCTCGTGCAATGCCAAGGCGCGCAGTGCTAAGTCACGCTGTCGATCGCCTGCCGCGATGGGTAGCTCTAGATTGGGCAAGCGAAGACCAAAATTTTCTCCACGCGCGTGATGTTGCAAGACCAACCAGCACAGCCAGGAGAGTTTTTGCTCTACAGATCCACGACTAAAATCACGCCAATCTAACCAATGATTTTTATGTTGGGGCATTGAGTGGAGTTTGCTTTGCAGCGGCAGCCCTCGAGCATGGCTACGCCAATCAATCAATCGGGGCGCGTCGCCTATACGGTAATCCCTAAAGCCCATTAAATCGTCAAGGCCCTCCTGATCGCTAAAACCCTGATTAGCGGTCTCACTGTAGGGAGACTCCCAGCTGTCCACTGCAATCGGTTGCGGCCAAACCAGCGCACGGACATCAAAGCTGGCAAAGCTCCAACAGCGAAGAAGCCCTAGCGGGTACCTCGACTCAATTTTTAGTTTTGGCGAAGCAAACCACCCCCGCGCATTGACCGGATGATGAAGTGCTACCTCTACTTCACCACCTGCAGGAACATCAACCAAAACCTCGCTACCCGGCCATATCAGTTTCACTGAATGATGCCCCCGCCGCGAGCTCTTACAACTGATTCGGAATACAAACTCTGCTTGCTGCCCAGGAAAAACAGACTCTGCACGAATACCCGTAATCACCATGTTGAGTAAATTAGCGTGGGTAAAATGAACCGCCACAATAAACAGCATGGCCAACCAAAATGTTAGACCGTAGGCGAGGTTATTCTGGTAATTAATTGCTGTCAGAAGCATGAGCAGCAGGGTGAACCCAAATAAAAAGCCCTGCCGCGATGGAAAAATGAAAAGCCTGCGCTGAGTCAGCATTATCGTCCTAGCCGCTGGCAGGCGCCGATCCAGCCAACGGCGATAACGCTGAAGCAGGAAGCTCTTTACTCGGTCTTGATGGCTAGCCGGGAATAACATCAACTTGGCTACGCAACAGCGCTACCAACGCCTCCCCGTCACCCGCGTAGTCGGCACTGGGAATCAATCGATGGCCGATAACAGGGCCTAACACCGCCTGAACATCATCAGGAGCCACATAATCTCTACCCTCCATTTGCGCCCAAGTTTTGGCCGCGCCAACAAGAGCAAGCGCACCACGGGGGGACAAGCCTACCGCGAATTCTGACGCCTCTCGGGTAAACGCTATTAAACGTTGAATATATCCCAACAAGCTCTCGGAGAGCGCGGTCTTATCTATCAAGGCCCGCATTTGAAGAAGTTGCTGGGATGTAATGCATTGCTTAACGATAGATTTAATCGGCAGACTACCCCGCTGTAACAACTCCCGCTCCGCCTCTGAATTGGGGTAGCCCAACGAGAGTCGCATAAGGAATCGATCAAGCTGAGACTCAGGGAGCGAATAAGTGCCCGACTGATTAACCGGATTTTGCGTAGCGATAACAAAAAATGGTTCAGGCAAAGGCCTAGACTCGCCGTCGATGCTGACCTGTCGTTCTGCCATCGCCTCGAGCAGCGCGCTCTGGGTACGCGGTGTTGCCCGGTTTATCTCATCAGCCAAAAGCAGTTGATTGAATATTGGGCCCGGGCGAAATTGAAACGCCTCTGTATCACGACTAAAAATTGACACCCCCAAAATATCTGAAGGTAAAAGGTCAGAGGTGAATTGAACTCTCGCGTAACTAAGCCCTAATACATCCGCTAATGCGTGAGCCAGAGTGGTCTTGCCCATGCCGGGCAGGTCTTCGAGCAGTAAATGTCCTGAAGTCAGCAAACAGCACAACGCTTGCCGCACTGTTTGCTCTTTGCCTAACAAGACCTCACCAATATTAGCGACTGCATGATTGATAAGCGCTGGAACATCGGATGCTGACACAGATATGGACCTAAACGCCGAGAGCGTCAAAGCCGCGCTGGCAATCGGCCTTCAAGTCGTCGATGTGCTCGAGTCCGACAGCAATCCGAATCAACCCTGGCGTGATGCCTGCCGCACTACGTTGCGCTGGTGATAGCCGCCCGTGCGTCGTCGTGGCGGGGTGCACAATTGTCGTCTTGACGTCTCCTAAGTTTGCGGTAAGAGACATCAGCGATGTTGCATCTATAAAACGCCATGCCGCGTCTTGCCCGCCAGGCACCTCAAAAGACAGCACGCCGCCAAAGCCGCTTTGCTGACGACTTGCCAACTGGTGCCCCGGATGATCTGAAAGGCCAGCATAGTGAACACGAGCTACGTCCGGGCGCTGCTGCAACCAATGAGCAAGCCCATTAGCGTTCTCGCAATGCGCACGCATACGAAGACTGAGAGTCTCTAGACCTTTCAAAAAGACCCAGGCGTTAAAGGGACTCATTGAGGGGCCACAGGTGCGGATGAAGTTGGTGACCTCTGCCATATCTGCAGCCGATCCGACAGCTGCACCACCTAACATGCGCCCCTGGCCATCTAGATACTTGGTCGCAGAATGGATGACGATATCTGCACCGTGCTCAAGGGGCTTCTGCAGCGCTGGTGTACAAAAACAATTATCAACAACGAGGCGCGCTTCAAAATCTTTGGCGACCGCGGCTAAAGCTGCGATGTCAGCAACTTCACAGACAGGGTTAGAGGGCGTCTCACAGTAAAACAATCGAGTCTTTTCATTTGCTGCTGCGCGCCACGCAGCAACATCTCCCAGAGGTACAAAGGATACGGAAACCCCCATACGGGGCAGGTATTTATCGAACAAACCAACCGTGCTGCCAAAAACATCGCGGGAGCAGACAACATGGTCGCCACTGCTGAGGAAGGCCATGCACGTTGCCAAAATAGCAGACATACCTGATGCCGTTCCCACTGCAGACTCAGCATTTTCCAAAGCCGCCAAGCGCTCTTCGAAAACCCGCACGGTAGGGTTTGTATAACGCGAGTAAACGTTGCCGCCAGTCTCACCACTGAAGCGAGAAGCGGCGTCTGCCGCGCTATCAAAAACATAGCTAGATGTCGTGAATATGGGCTCGCCATGTTCACCCTCACCGCTGCGGGCTATGCCCGCTCGAATACCCAACGTTTCTTCATGGGCATTATGCAACCAGTCGGGCAACGACCCTTTATCGACGGATCTCACGAGGCTCCCGGGGTGTTCGCAGTGGTAGGCAAAGCGACTGCTCTACACATCATTATGTAATCCCACAACGGCGCCATCTTGCGCGGCCGCGAGCCGTATCTCAGAGCCCTCAGAACGGGCGGCCTCAATCGAATTAAGGTACTGCTCGTCAATCTGACCCGCCTTATAGCAGCCGTCAAAGACCGAGCACTCAAAATCTTCAATAGCCTCATTACCCTCTTGAGAACAGGCCAGGAGATCCTCTAAATCTTGATATACCAGCCAGTCTGCGCCGATCAAATCGGCAATCTCTTCCTCCGTTCGATCGTGGGCAATAAGCTCATTGGCAGCGGGCATATCAATGCCATAAACATTCGGAAATCGAATGGCTGGTGCGGCTGACGCGAAATACACGTTTTTTGCACCCGCATCTCGGGCCATTTGAATAATCTGACGACATGTAGTGCCACGCACGATGGAATCGTCAACCAACATGACATTCTTGCCGTCAAACTCCAGTGGCACAGGGTTCAGTTTCTGTCGTACCGATTTTTTTCGCTGACTTTGGCCCGGCATAATAAAAGTCCGGCCGATGTAGCGATTCTTCATAAAGCCCTCACGGAACTTAACACCCAATTCATGGGCGAGAGACTGCCCAGCAACTCGACTCGTATCAGGGATTGGAATCACCACATCGATGTCATGATCAGGGCGCAGTTTCAGTACTTTGCGCGCAAGTCGCTCGCCTTGACGCATGCGAGTTTTATACACGGAAACGCCATCAATAAGTGAGTCAGGTCGCGCAAAATAGACGTGCTCAAAGATGCAGGGCATCAACTTCGTTTTTTCTGAGCACTGTCTGCGAATTAGGGTGCCTGCAGCGGAAATAAAGATACCCTCACCAGGCGCAACATCGCTCAACAGACGAAACCCTAAAACATCCAGAGCCACACTTTCTGAGGCAACCATATATTCAGGCTCCCTACCCTCGTGCTCCCGAATACCAATCACTAACGGTCGAATACCAAATGGGTCTCGAAAAGCGACGATGCCCAGGTTTGCAATCATTGCCACGGCGGCGTAGCCGCCCTCACAGCGTTCGTGCATCGCTGAAATTGCTGCAAAAATGTCATCCGCATCGGGAAATAGCTTTCCCAATCGCTGGATTTCATGGGCAAAGACGTTGAGCAGCACCTCTGAGTCGGAGTCCGTGTTTAGATGCCGACGATCGCTTTCAAAAATCTCAGCGCTCAACTGGGATGCATTAGTGAGATTGCCATTGTGAGCGAGCGCTATTCCGTGGGGAGAGTTCACGTAGAAAGGCTGAGCCAACGCCGTACCCGAGCTTCCTTGAGTCGGATAGCGAACGTGGCCAATGCCAAATGATCCCAGAAGACGGGACATATGCTGGGTACGGAAAACATCTTTAACCAGCCCCTCGCCCTTTCGCTGCAAAAATTTGCCGCGGTAGCAGGTCATGATACCGGCGGCATCCTGACCACGATGCTGCAGCATCGTCAGCGCATCATAGATTTCCGTCGCCACGTCAGTACCGCCGACGATACCTACCAATCCACACATGGATGTCTCTCCGAGTCAGATCATATCAGCAGACTCGAGGGTTTCCTCGACCTGCTCAACGGGTTCAGTTTTTAGAATCTCAGCTGTATAGCCACCTAGTTGAGTCGCAATCTCATCAATCGTTGGCATAAGGGACGAGCGATCGATCAAGTTTTGCTCAGAGTCAGGAACAACTGAACGCAACACAAAGGTCGCTACGATCACGAACACAACGCCCCTTAATAAACCGAACAAAGCGCCAAAGACACGGTTGCCCAAATTGAACCCGGGCTGACGCATCTGCCGCGCCATTAAGCGACCGAGGACACTAAAAGTAGCCAAGACTCCAACAAATATCAGAGCCCACCCCACCAGGAAGCGCAGCGTCTCATTTTCAACCAAAGCCGTGAGGGAGTCAGCCAAAGATTGCGCCAGCAAATTGGCGCCAACAAAAGCTATTAGCCATCCGGATAAGGAGAGAATTTCCCGACCTAGGCCTCGATACAGACCCACTAACAGCGAGAGCGCCAAAACCAATACGATAAACCAATCAAACCCGTTGAAACCGGATGTAGCGCCACTCAATTGTTGTTCAATTTCATTCATAGAGGTTGTTGATACCTGACTACCATAGATTTCACTTTCAGCACGCGGTCGACTTCGGATTTTATCGATTCAAAACTTTCTTTTTCAAACTTTGGGCCAATCTGGATACGCCACTGAACAACTGTATCCCTCGCAAAGCGGGCATGAAAGGCTGGATAGCCCTTGTCGACGAGTTGTTCGACTAGGGTCTTAGCTCTTGACTCTGAACTCACTGTCGCGACCTGCAGCACCCAGGCTTGGGGGTAACCCGCTGCATCAAGCACCGGAACAATAGGCGCCGCATCACGAAGCTCAAGTTTTTGCACCGAATCTACAGCGTTTAACTCGGAGAGATTGCTGTCGGACTCCCCGTCCACTAATCGAGTCATTTCATCCGCTTGCATTTGAGACTCACGATCAATCTCTGGCGGTTTTACTCGCTCGCGAATGGTCGCCTCTTGGGACTGCGGCTGAGCTAGGGGTGACGTATCAATATCGGGACGTTGGGGTGTTGGCCGCAACTCAATCGGTTGCTGATCAACGGACTCAACAAAAACTATGGGCCAGAAAACCACGCACAGGGCTATCAAAACCAGAGCACCAACCAAGCGTTGACGAAGAATGGGATTCATTCAGTCAAAGGTCTCCTGACCTGTATGGACCTGCTGTAGGCAGGCAAGCTGTGCACCAACTGTCACAAAGGATCCGAATACCAAAATGCGATCTCCGGGTTTTGAAGCGCTCTCGATGCCCTCATAGGCCATCCTAGGCGTAGGATAACACCGCACTGTTACCTTCGGTGAGATCGTTTTAATAAGCTGGGCCAAATCTGCGGGCGCAGCCGCCCTCGCGACTTCCTCGTGAGTAGGCAAGTGCCAACTAGAAACGCCATCTGCCAGCGTCTCGATCATATCACGCAGCGGTTTATCGGCCATGGCACCAAATATCACATGGGTCTCTTGGCCTTCGGTCTCTTGGCCTTCGGTTTCTTGGCCCAAGGCGATCGCTAGACGTGCGACTGACTCACGATTATGCGCAACGTCTAGCCACCAAACACGATCCTGTACTCTAAGCTGCTGTTGACGGCCAGGCACCGTAAGATTTTGCAGCGCTTCATCTATGCAATCTTGATCGGGCGTGCGATTTAATTTGTCCGCCGCGATCACCGCTGCACCTAAGTTACTTGCCTGCAGAGCTGGCACCTCTGGCAACACGCGCTGAACGCCATCGGGCAAAGTCAGCTCTGAATTGCAAAGCAGCCAATCACGGTCCAGCGCTGCTACGTCTGCTCCTAAAGCTTTCAAATGGGGTAATAGTGTTGATGGCAGATCACGCTCAGCGACGACCGCCGGCTTTCCATAGCGCGCGACGCCTGCCTTTTCGATCGCAATTAAGTCTCGCGTGTCACCCAACCATTCAGTGTGGTCTATCCCGATACTCGTGATAACACAGACATCAGCATCGAGCATATTGACGGCGTCGAGTCGGCCTCCCAAACCCACCTCCAATATCTGCACATCCACGCTCTTCTGCCGAAATAAAACGAGGGCTGCCAAAGTCGCAAATTCAAAGTAGCTCAGCGATATGGATTGCCTGTGCTCTTCGATCGCGGCAAAGGCCCCCATAATTTCGACATCACTTGCTGGCATACCATCGATGGTGATTCGCTCATTAAAATTCAGCAAATGCGGTGAGGTATAACAGCCTACCGAGACGCCCTGTTGGCTCAATAGCGCCGCTAAGGCGCCCACGCAACTGCCCTTTCCGTTGGTACCCGCTATCGTCACGGTTTGACAACTTGCAGGCAAAAGCCCAAGTCGATGAGCCACGGTTTGTACACGGGTTAACTCAAGATCGATTTTCTGCGGATGCAGCGTCTCAAGGTGAGTCAGCCAGGCATCCAGTGTTTCGGCGCCAGCCAGTGCCATGCAATTTATTCGACGGGCTCAGGCACAGATGCCGCCAGATGCTCTTGACTGCCCTCCTGACCCGCCAACTTGGAGAGAATACGACCCAGGGTGTCACGCATTTCCGAGCGAGGCACGATCATGTCAATGGCGCCGTGCTCCAGCAAAAATTCGCTGCGCTGAAATCCTTTGGGGAGTTTCTGGCGAATGGTTTGTTCAATGATATTGGGGCCAGCAAATCCTGCCCTGGCATCAGGCTCAGCCACATTGATATCACCAAGAAGTGCAAGGGACGCCGACACGCCACCATAGATTGGATCCGTCATTACTGACACAAACGGCAAGCCATGGAGTTTGAGACGCTCAAGTACTGCCGAGGTTTTCGCCATTTGCATTAGGGATATCAATGCCTCTTGCATTCTCGCCCCGCCCGATGCGGCAAAACACACCAAGGGTAATCCGTTGTTGAGAGCATGAGTGGCAGAGCGCGTAAATTTTTCACCGACCGCATAGCCCATTGAGCCACCATGAAAATTAAACTCGAAGGCAACGGTGACGAGCTCCAAGCCATGCAACCGACCCTGCATTGCCACCAAGGCGTCACGTTCACCGGTGCTTTTCTGGGCCGCCGTCAATCGGTCACGATACTTGCGTTTATCTTTGAATTTAAGCCTATCGATGGGCTCGAGGTCGGCAAAGAGCTCTTGACGGTCGTCTGCGTCAAGGAATATATCGAGCCTTCTGCGCGCACCCACACGCATATGATGGTCACACTTAGGGCACACTTCCAAATTGCGATCGAGATCTGGCCAATAAAGCACCGCATCGCACTTGATGCACTTTTTCCAGAGCCCTTCAGGCACGTTGACGCGCTTTTGTTCTGCCTCGTCCTTGCGGACACCGGAAGGAAGAATTTTGTCAATCCAACTCATATCGGACTCCGATCAGCTAACACCCAATATTATAACCCTACGCTAGCCACCAGTAGTGGGCACATTTACATATTATCAATACCGGCTCTAATCGACCCCAACAGCGCTACCGCTTTCTCAACGCCACCATCTAGAGAACCACCGGCCTCCACGACGCCAATCATCGTATCAATGAGAGCGCTGCCTACAACCACTCCATCTGCCATGGCACCCACGGACGTCGCAGATTCGGCGTCTTTGATACCAAAGCCCACGCAAATTGGCAGCGTCGTAGCTGCACGAATCACATCCAAGTGCATGCCAACATCAGAACTGTCTAGGTTCCCCGCACCCGTAACACCTTTAACCGCTACGTAATAAATAAAACCCGAGGCATTAGCGGCGATCGTGGCAATCCTTTGCGCAGGTGTCGTGGGCGAAATCAAAAATATATTATCGATGTCTACCTGTTGCAGTTCGGCATTGAGAGGCCCTACCTCTTCAGGGGGCAAATCTACGGTGATCAAACCATCGACACCAGCGGCGGCACACTCAGACGCAAAGTTTGCGTAACCCATTCGCTCCACTGGATTGGCATACCCCATGATGACAATCGGCGTTTTCTGGTCTCGTTGTCGAAACTCGACCACCATTCCTAACACCTGCGTTAGGGACACATCATTAGCCAGTGCACGTTCATGGCCCCGTTGTATTACGGGCCCTTCTGACATAGGGTCAGAAAACGGCACTCCCAATTCAAGGATGTCGGCACCGGCGGCGACGAGACTATGCAGCATGGGCACCGTTGTAGCGACGTCAGGGTCCCCTGCGACAATGTATGGAATAACGGCTTTACGCTGCGAGTGTCGCAGCGCTTCAAAACATGGGGTGAGTCTGCTCACGTTCTATCCTACTTTTGGGGTTTAAACTTCAATACCTTCAATGGCCGCAACGGTTAAAATATCTTTATCGCCTCGCCCCGACAGATTGACAATAATGTGTTGCTCGGGCGTCATTTCCGCGGCCAATTTCTCGGCGTAAGCCAAAGCATGCGCGGTTTCTAACGCTGGCATGATTCCCTCTGTTCTCGTCCAGTGATGAAATGCTGCGAGCGCCTCATCATCATTGGCCGCAACGTAGTTGACTCGGCCAATATCTTTTAACCAACTGTGCTCTGGGCCTACACCCGGGTAATCGAGGCCTGCAGATACTGAGTGTGTCTCCATGATCTGGCCGTTTTGATCCTGCATGAGGTACGTCCGGTTGCCATGCAATACCCCTGGCACCCCTGCAGATAATGGCGCTGCATGCTGTCCAGTTTCCACTCCGTGGCCACCGGCTTCGACGCCGTACATCATCACTTTTTCATCTGACAGGAACGGATGGAAGAGCCCAATTGCGTTTGAGCCACCGCCGACACAGGCCACCAACGCATCGGGTAGCTTGCCGGTCATTGCGAGCGACTGCCGTCGAGCTTCGCGACCAATCACGCTTTGGAAATCCCGCACAAGCATGGGATAAGGGTGCGGCCCTGCGACAGTGCCGATGATATAGAACGTGTTATCAACGTAGGTAACCCAATCACGTAAGGCTTCGTTCATCGCATCTTTGAGCGTCTTTGAACCTGAAGTCACGGGAATCACTTCAGCGCCCAATAACTTCATCCGGTACACATTCAGCGCCTGCCGCTTAATGTCTTCCGCGCCCATAAAAACATGGCACTCCAATCCAAGACGGGCTGCAACCGTTGCACTGGCCACGCCATGCTGTCCCGCCCCTGTCTCAGCAATAATACGCTTCTTGCCCATGTGCTTAGCTAATAATGCCTGGCCTATCGTGTTATTAACCTTGTGAGCACCCGTGTGATTCAAGTCCTCGCGCTTGAGAAAAATACGCGCCCCACCAATGGCGTCAGACATACGACTTGCTTCGTACAGCGGAGATGGTCTGCCTACATAGTGTGCAAGGTCAGCGTCAAATTCCTTTTGAAAATCGGGATCGCAAGAGAGGTCTCGATAAACCACCTCCAGATCTGCCAACGCAGACATCAGAGTTTCCGCAACAAACTTGCCACCGTATGGACCAAAGCGCCCATCGGGGTCAGGCACCGAAGCGAACAAATCTGGACTAATCATTTCAGTCATAACTTATGCCTCAACCGCCTCTCTAGCGGCCTGTATGAATTGCTGAATTTTTTCTGGCTGTTTAATGCCCGGCGAGCATTCAACACCACTACTTACGTCAACCGCACTGGGACGCACCTTCATCACAGCCTCTGCAACATTAGCGGGATTTAGCCCTCCCGCCAAAATGATAGGCCTTGTTCGAGTCGGCGGAATAGCATCCCAATCGAAACGATGACCGGTTCCCCCAAATTGCCCATTAACCACGGCATCAAGAAGAAAACCGCGAGCACGGGGGTAGTCTGCCATTACCGATTCAAGCCGGTCACAGACGCCTCCCGGTAGTGCCCTGATGTAGGGCACCTGCCACTGCTCACAGAACTCAGGGTTCTCATTGCCATGCCACTGGACAACATTAATGGGTAACGCGTTCAGCAGACCTTCAACCTCTTCTGCCGTCGGATCGACCATCAACGCTGTCACGGTAATCAACGGCGGCAATACGGCACAAATATCCGCTGCTTTCTCCAACGAGACCGCGCGCTTGCTACCGGCCCAAAACACCAAGCCAATCGCGTCTGCCCCCGCATTTGCAGCAGCAAGGGCGTCTTCCTCTCGCGTAACACCGCAAATTTTTACCTGAACGGACACGCACTAACCTCAGCGTTTAATGAAGCGCTGCAGTGTAGCAAACCTCGAGGTTCTTAACTGCCCCCCGGGAATAATGAACTGGGGGGGGAATTCTGTGGTAACTCAAAGCGCCGAGGGTAGGTGATTGATTGCAAATAAAGCCCCTCCGCCCCCGCTGTATCACCACCAAGGCTCCTATCTTTGCCTGCAAGCAGCTCCGCAATCCATTCGCATGGCCGCAAACCTAAACCTACCATTTGAAGCGAGCCCACTAAGTTACGAACCATGTGATACAGAAATGCATTCGCTTCAATATCGAGCACCACAAAGTCGCCAACCCGCTTCACACTAACCTCAAGAATTTCCCGTATGGGATGCCTGGCTTGACACTGAGCAGCACGAAACGCACTAAAGTCGTGTTCACCACAGAGGGCTTGGCTGGCGTCGTGCATCGCTTGCGCGTCCAAAGGTTTACGACAGTGACTCACCAGGCCCACATGATGCGGCGACTGAATACCTGTATTACTGATTATGTATCGGTAACGCCGTGACGTCGCGCTGAACCGCGCGTGAAATTCCTCAGGCACCGATTTTGACCAGTGCACTCTGACCGTCGCGGGAAGATGACGATTGACGCCCATAACCCAGGCTTTCTGGGAGCGACCAACGGGATCATCAAAGTGCACAATTTGTGCAACACCATGAACAGCCGTATCGGTTCTCCCCGCACAATGCGTGGTAACGGGACAGGTGGCGATTTTGCTCAGCGCTTGCTCCAGCGTTGCTTGGACCGTTGCCACAGGAAGATGAGGCTGCGCCTGCCATCCGCAAAAGCTGCCGCCATGGTAGCTCACGCACAGTGCAACACGTGTACCCTCGGGCCAGCTCACTGCGCTAAATGAGGAAAACGGCTCAGTCAATATTAATGAGGAGCTCGCGAGCCTCTGCCTGCTGCCGTAAATCCCCTGCAGCAATCACCTCTTTTAATACCGGGCGGGCTCCATCCTCGTCTCCCATATCTATGTAAGCTCTTGCAAGATCCAGCTGTGTGTCGACGGGATCAACTTCCGCAGCATAGACCAAGCCTTCGGGCTCTTTGTCGGCCTCAGCAAGTGGCGGCGGCACATCCGAGCCGAGGACCTCAGCCAACTCGGGGGGCAGCGCAGCGTCTTTCTGGGCAAAAGGATCATCAGAAAGGTAACTCAGCGTATCACTCGCGGCCCCTGTCTCTGTTGTACCTGACGTGGCGCTGTCTGAGGATTTGAAATCGGTGCTGTCGTCGGAATCTCTTGGCACTGGATCGGCATACGGCATGATTTCATCGAGGACCTCTTCCTCAAGATCCAAGGTCAACGGCGCATCCGAAACGGGCTCAGCAAGTTCACCTAAATCGAGGTTGCTCGATGCAGGTATGACTTCAGAGAGCATTCTTGAGGCCTCGCCAAAGGCATGCCCGTTACCCATACCTTTCAGTTTTTGGGCGGTACTTTTTGCCTCTTCTTGCCGGTCGTTTTTGAGATAAATTTCGACCATCTTAAGCAGTGCTCGCGAATCCTCGGGGTTTGCCTGTGCCGCTGACTCCAGTAGATTGAGCGCTTGTTGATGACGGCCATAAGCCATGTAGATGTCAGCTTCAGCTATTGCATCAGTCACCACGCTTTCATCGACGTAGTCGTTGTGCAGGCGTTGCCCATACCCACGCTCACCATCGCTAGTTGACTGGGTAACCGTATTTTCTACCCCGGCTTGCGCCTGCCCGGGGGCTGCAGCCTGAGAAGGTGCTGGAGCTGGTGCTGGAGCTGCCGCAGGTCTGGGGTCTAGCTCTTTTGGTCTGCTGACCGAGGGTTCCCGCTCAGTGGGAAGGTTGCGCTTTAAAATCATGACGGGCTGTTGAACGCGTCGCGAATACACCACGGCTCCAACGCCCAACAAGGCGACCCCCCCAAGGGCAAAGGCCCACCAAGGAAAGCCACGGTTAATAGGGGCAAAAGAGCGAACGCTCGTGGTGTCTTTGACATCAGCATTGGCATTGGCGACCCTAGACTCACGCTGTGCTGCCAGTTGCGCCTCTAGTGCCGCAATCTGCTGATCTTTTAGGACAACCAAATTACGCAGATTTCCCATCTGCTCCGATAGCGCTGTTAACCTCGCCTGAATTTCTAGCAGTTCACTCGCGTTTGGACCCGTCTCACCCCCATCCAGATTGCTCTGGCCTACGGCATTCGAGGCTTCCACGGCTTTTGGTATTTCCGCGACCGGATTGGGCTGTGAATCTGAGCCCACGGCAAGGTTGATGCTTTCGTCGAGTTTACTAGACGTCGCTCTATCTTCTTCCCTAGGCGCAAAGGCGGCCTCAAAGGGGTCGTCAGCTATTGACTCGTCTTCGGTTGCAACGTCAGCCACCACCCTCAATGCTGGGGTGCGACGGATACCAGCACGCCAGTCCTGATTGGCCTGATCAACCGCCAACAAGGCCTCATTCTGAGACGTCAAAATATCGCCTTCAGAGGGCATTTCCAACACATAGCCTGCCTTCAGCCCGTTGATGTTCCCTCCCAAAAACGCATCTGAATTCATTTGCACGGTCGCAAGCATTGTTTGCTCGACCGTGGCGCCCTGAGGCACCGCCTCAAGAGCAATCTCCCATAACGTATCAGCGTGCTGCACCAAGTACCGGCCTCCTACGCTGGGGCCTGCCTGGGTGTCTCTAGCAAAATCTCTGCCGGTCATGTCCTCAGATGTACCGGAGGCCGCCAACTGGGAAATCGTCGCATCCAAGGCAGCACGGTCCTGCTCTTCTGTAGACGCCGCGGCACTAAACCCGCGGCTTTGGGCACTGCTTGTTGAATCGATGGGCAAATCGACCAGTACGGTATATTCGCGCAACAAGCGCCCGTCAGGCCAACGCGTCTCTACCAAAAAGTCTAAGTAGGGCTCGAGTAGTGGCTTCGTCGACGTCAGAATAATCCGCGCCGCACTGTCATCGACCAGCACCTCAAATTTAATGTTAGTGAGAAAATATGCCCGGTCGATACCCAGTCGATCAAAAGCGCTCTGCGTGCCTAAACGCACTCTAATGTCGTCAGCTGTAAGGTCCTGAACATCGAGCAGGGTTACCTCTGCGGACAAAGGCTCATTGAGGTAAGACTTAAGGGTAATATCCCCAAGACCCAGCGCCCAAGCTGCTGCGGGCGACAGAACCACCAGCACGATGACGTATCGCCACAATGTCAGTACTCCTGTTTTACCGGACTTACCCATACAGTTTCTCAGCATTACATTTCGGGTCCGACATTGCGGGTCCCTCTGCTCGTTACAATAACCGTTTTTTCCAGATTTTTGTTTATTTGATGGCCTAACCTAGCAACTTTTCCCTAATAACGCCGTCAAAGGTACTCTTTAACGAGTAGCTCAGCTATTTGGATACTATTTAAGGCTGCGCCCTTACGAAGATTGTCTGCGACCACCCAAAGATTTAGGCCTTTTGGGTGGGATAGGTCTTCCCGGATTCTGCCGACAAAGACTGCATCATTGCCCGCGCCGTCACTTACCGCCGTCGGATAGGCCCCGTCCTCAGACCCATCGACTAGGGTGACGCCCGGAGCTACCTCCAATAATTTTCGGGCGGCCTCAGCCGTTAACTTGGTGTCAGTTTCAATATGAACCGCTTCCGAGTGCCCAAAAAACACCGGCACTCGAACGCAGGTCGGGTTAACCGTGATATTGGGGTCTTCCAAAATCTTTTGGGTCTCCCAAACCATCTTCATTTCTTCACGGGTATAGCCATTTTCTTCGAATGTGTCGATATGCGGCAGTGCATTAAAAGCGATTTGCCGAGGGTAGACCTTGGTCTCGGTAGGCTGACCATTTAATAACCGAGCCGTTTGCCCCGCAAGTTCCTCAATGGCCGCCTTACCAGTACCACTGACGGCTTGGTATGTCGCCACGTTGATTCTAGAGATGCCCACGGCGTCGTAAATCGGCTTAAGGGCAACCAGCATTTGAATCGTGGAGCAATTAGGATTGGCAATGATGCCCGTCGTTTTGTAAGCCGCGATCGCCGCTGGATTGACCTCAGGCACGACGAGGGGGATGTCCGCTTCCCGGCGAAAGTGTGAGGTATTGTCGATTACGACACATCCACTAGCTGCAGCACGGGGTGCATATTCTTTCGACACACTGCCACCTGCCGAGAACAGTGCTATGGCGGTCTTTGAGAAATCAAACTCTGCCAGATCAGATACCGCGATCGATTTACCTCGAAAGCGCACCGTCTTACCGACTGAGCGGGCCGACGCTAAGAGGTATAACTTACCTACCGGAAATTCTCTCTGCTCAAGAATCTCGATCATGGCCTCGCCTACCGCGCCAGTCGCACCCACAACCGCAATATCAATCGTTTTACTCATTGGCTATTTCCTTCACGGCCTTTCAACGCACTGAGCACTGCTGAGCCCATGGCCTCAGTACCCATCACAACCTCACCTTTAGCCGCTATATCAGCGGTCCTGCATCCCTCATCAAGCACTGCCGATACTGCAGCTTCCACGGCAGCCGCGGCATCGCCGGCATCAAGGGAATAGCGCAACAGCATGGCCACTGACAATATGGTCGCCAGCGGGTTGGCAATATCTTGCCCGGCAATATCGGGTGCCGAGCCGTGTACCGGCTCGTAAAGACCGGCTGAGTGCGCATTGAGTGACGCCGAAGGCAGCATGCCAATTGACCCGGTAAGCATGGCAGCAGTATCCGAGAGAATGTCACCGAAAATATTCCCGGTAACAAGAACATCAAACTGTTTGGGCTGACGCACCAGTTGCATCGCAGCGTTATCAACGTACAGGTGGTCTAATTGCACGTCTGTGAAGTCTTCGCCGATCCGCGTAACAACCTCGCGCCAGAGCTGAGTCACTTCGAGAACATTCGCTTTGTCCACTGAGGTTACCCTGCCGTCGCGCTTTGCAGCCAGCTCAAACGCCAGACGCGCTATGCGTTTAATTTCACTCTCTCGGTAAATATAGGTGTTGTAACCCTCTCGCTCACCATCATCCCGGGTGCGAATACCTCGAGGCTCACCAAAATAAATGCCCCCGGTCAATTCTCTTACAATTAAAATATCGAGACCCGCCACTAATTCCGGCTTCAAACTAGAAGCATCGGCCAACTGCGGGAACAAGATCGCCGGGCGCAAATTAGCGAATAAGTCGAGGTCTGCTCGGATCGCCAGGAGACCACGCTCTGGTCGCTGCTCTGCGGGCAAGTTATCCCACTTAGGCCCCCCAACAGCACCCATCAAAAGGGCCGATGCAGATTGGGCTTTCATTCGAGTGCTTTCTGGGTAGGCTTGTCCCTCTCGATCGATGGCAATGCCACCCAAGTTTGCCTCATCGATTTCGAGCGTGAGGCCATACAAATCGGCTACGCGCTCTAGCACTCGACGCGCCTGAACAACAACCTCGGGGCCAATGCCGTCTCCAGGCAGCAACAATATGGAATGGCTCATCAGACCTCCAAGGTCTCAAATACCCAAGGAAAGCGCGCTTGATGCTGTCGCTCAAAATCGCGAATCACCGCTTCATCTTGCAGCGTGACCCCTATGTCGTCCAAACCATTGAGGAGGCAGTTTCGACCAAAATCATCAGTTTCGAAAGGAAACGCCTCACCATTCGGCAGCTCGATTACCAATTTTTCCAGGTCCACAATGAGACTGAAGCCTTCCGTTTCATACATCTGGGCAAACAGTTGATCGACCCGGTCGTTATCAAGAGCTATGGGTAACAGGCCATTCTTAAAACAGTTGGAGCGGAATATATCGGCGAAACTTGGAGCAATGACGACACGAAAACCAGCGCCGTCTAGTGCCCAGGGCGCGTGTTCACGACTCGAGCCACAGCCAAAATTTTCTCTCGCGAGGAGAATACTTGCACCTTGATAACGTGGAAAATTTAACGGAAATTCTGTGTTCAATGGACGCCCACTGCAATCTGCATCAGGCTGCCCCTCATCGAGGTAGCGCAACTCGTCAAAAAGATTGGGGCCAAATCCAGTCCTGCGAATCGATTTGAGAAATTGCTTGGGAATTATGAGGTCCGTATCAACGTTGGCACGATCCATTGGCGCCACTAGTCCCTCAAGCCGCTGAAACGCTTTCATCGTCTATCCTCCATCAGATCACGGACATCGGTGAAGTGACCTGCTACAGCAGCCGCTGCCGCCATAGCTGGACTCACAAGATGCGTGCGACCACCAAACCCCTGACGCCCCTCAAAATTGCGATTTGATGTGCTCGCACATCGCTGCCCGGGTTCCAGCTTGTCTGCGTTCATAGCAAGGCACATCGAACACCCGGGTTCACGCCATTCCATGCCGGCGTCTTTAAAGACCTGATCTAGCCCCTCATCTTCGGCCTGCTGTTTAACCAAACCCGAGCCCGGCACGACCAGTGCCTGGGTGATATTAGCCGCAATCTTTTTTCCTTTGAGCACAGCAGCAGCCGCGCGCATATCTTCAATACGCGAATTGGTACAGGAACCAATAAAAATAACATCCGGTTTAATATCTGTGATCGAAATCCCGGGCTCGAGTCCCATGTAAGACAGCGCTCGCTCAAGACCCTGACGAGCAGTATCTGTCGCCATATCTTCGAGTCTTGGCACCCTTCCCGAAACAGCAGTGACCATTTCAGGGGACGTTCCCCACGTAACCTGGGGCTGAATCAGCGCCGCATCGAGAACGATCTCTCGATCGAACCGTGCGTCGGTATCGCTATGCAAAGTACGCCAATAAGTTGCCGCCTGATCCCACTGGGCACCTTTGGGCGCGTAGGGGGTTGCCGCTACGTAGTCGAGAGTACAGTTGTCAACAGCGACCAGACCCGCACGGGCACCCGCCTCAATGGCCATGTTGCACAGCGTCATTCGCCCTTCCATGGTCAACTCACGAATAGCAGACCCAGCAAACTCTATGGCACACCCTGTCCCCCCGGCGGTACCAATCTCACTAATAATGGCCAGAGCAATATCTTTACCCGTCACGCCTGTGGGCAAGTCGCCCTCAACCCGTACGCGGAAATTTTTCATTTTGCGCTGTATCAGACACCCCGTGGCCAATACATGCTCCACCTCAGAGGTACCGATGCCATGAGCCAAAGCAGCCATTGCGCCATGGGTGGATGTGTGTGAGTCACCGCAAACAATGGTCATGCCGGGCAGCGTAGCGCCCTGCTCAGGACCCATAACATGCACGATACCCTGACGCACGTCGTTCAGTGGAATCTCTGGAATCTGATATTCCGCACAGTTGTCGTCTAGCGTCTGCAACTGGATACGAGACACTTGGTCTTTGACCCCCGCTAGCCCCTGAGCACGCTCACTGGCCTTCGTCGAGACGTTGTGGTCGGGTACGGCGATGTTGGCGCTAATGCGCCAAGGTTGGCGTCCGGCAAGGCGCAGCCCCTCAAACGCTTGGGGTGAAGTGACCTCATGCAGCAATTGCCGGTCTATATAAATCAAGGCTGTGCCGTCATCACGGGCCTCGACCAAATGACTTTCCCACAATTTGTCATATAAGGTTTTGCCCATAAGTCATCTCCAGGAGCAGTAAAATGTGTGACGCGCCTTCGCCTCGTGAAGGCATAATTTAAAGAGGTGTGCCGAAGTTGCCCAAGGGTCTGGTGCTCCTGATTCAATAACTATGACAGGACTGAGACCACGAGCCAGGCAAACGGTAAAAAATGGCGCGGGAAGTATAACACCAAGGGGCTGAACTTAGGACTTAAAAGTGCCCAGCAAGCGCCGAATATTCATACAAAGCCCAGCTCAGATTACCGCTACGCAACCGTTACCCCTGCCGCCGACAATGTGACTAGCTGTGCGGCTGATTTCAGTTGTTAAAAGCCTTCGTGAACGCGCACTTCAGGCAACCAATCTTTTACAAACTTTAGTCTGCCCCGAGCTCTATTTGGGGGGCGAAACAGATTCATTGGGACGGTGTTGGAAGCGCCAACAGCGATGAATATCCTGTCGCCGGCTGAAATCCTCGGGGATCGTTTTACGGGTGATATCTTCCACTTCGTAACGTTGCGTTAACTCTTGTGCAAGCTCGAAACGACGGTAGTTATTTGAGAAATAGAGCGTGCCGCCAGGGCTTAGCACAGACATAGAGGCATTCACTAAGGCAACTTGGTCTCGCATAATATCTAGGGTGCCTTCAGTCGATTTAGAGTTTGAAAACGACGGAGGATCAAGGAGGACGAGATCAAATTTTCGATCACACCCTTCTAACCAGGTTAGACAGTCTGCTCGCAGCACCCGGTGCTGGCGCTCAGACAGACCATTCAACGCTAAATTATCTTCAAACCACTTCAAATAAGTATTTGATAGATCCACGCTTGTGGACGTCGCGGCGCCACCCAACGCGGCGTGAATGGTTGCCGCGCCGGTGTAGCAAAAAAGATTCAGGAAATGCTTTCCTGCGGCCTCATCCCCCAGCATTAAACGCAAAGGCCGGTGGTCAAGGAACAAACCTGTGTCTAGGTAATCGTTTAAGTTAACCAGTAACCGAGCCCGACCTTCACGAACCGTGATTCGCTCCCCTTTGTGATCCATCTTGTTGTATTGCTCAGCGCCGCGCTGGCGCTGGCGCCGCTTGGCAGCAATCGGCTGATCCGAAGGCCATTCAAGAACCGATCGCACCGCAGCGAGTGCTTCTTGAAAACGACTTTCAGCGGCATTTTCATCGACAGTTTTAGGCGGCGCATACTCTGCCACGTGAGGGATGCCCTCATAGACGTCGATTGCCACCGCGTACTCAGGCATATCCGCATCGTACAACCGATAACAAGACGTTTGACTGGATTTCAGCCAGGACTTAAGACGCCGCCTATTCTTGACCAAGCGATTCGCCAACATGGTTGCCCCATCGCTCAAAGGTTCGGGCGCTACCTGAGTTGAAATAGGGGTCGTGTTCTGCGGCTTCTCATCAGCTGGGTTTGATGCCAGTCGATTGCTAGAACTGAGATCGAAAAGCAAAAGTTGGATATCTATGGAACCATTATTGAGCGCGTATTGCTTGTGACTGCGAAGACCCACGGCTCTGCCAAGTTCATTGTGAGCGGTTAAGATACCCGCGTTCCAACCTTGGAACTCACGATGAATGACTTGCCCCAGTTCGCGATAGAGTAAGCGCATCGCCGACAGCTGCCCCAACCGCTCTCCCCAAGGCGGGTTACAAACAATCAACCCTTTGGGCATTGCCCGATGGGATGGCCTAGTCAGTGTATTGAGCGCCTTCGGGCGCACCCGAATTAATGGATCAAGGCCCAGAGCCGCAACGCTCGCCTCGGCACGCCTGATCGCGCGTATGTCGCCATCATATCCACGCAACTCCACCCCTTCAGGTGCTGGCCTAATACGACTTCTTCCGTCAGCTTCAATGGTTCGCCATTGGTCGGGGCTATGACCTAGCCATCCGTGAAAACCCCAGCGCTCACGATCGAGACCTGCCGGTCTTGCCATCGCCATCATCGCGGCTTCGATTAAAAATGTTCCCGAGCCACACATGGGATCGATCAACGGCTGACCTGCCTCCAGGCAAGCCGGCCAGCCGCTCCTGATCAGTACAGCAGCCGCAAGGTTTTCCTTCAACGGCGCTTTGCCTGGGTCCGTGCGATACCCACGTTGGTGCAAGCTGGTGCCGGAGAGATCAATACCCACACTGACGCGACCTCGATGCAGTCGCACGTGAACACGCAAATCTGGAAATCGGGTATCGACATTAGGTCGAGTCAGCCCGCGACTGCGAAAGACGTCAACAATCGCGTCCTTGCAACGCTGGGCACCAAACTGAGTGTTGCGTATATCTTCTGAGCGCCCCGAAAAATCGATAGCCAAAGTACTGCTGGGTGCTAGATGGTCACACCAAGGTAAATTGGCAATTCCGTCGTACAAATCATCAGCACTGCTCGCAGCAAATTCGCTGAGCTGCAAGATAATTCGATTAGCCAAGCGGCTATGCAGACAAGCCCGGTAACCAACGCCTAACCCCCCACTGAAAGTCACTCCGGCGACGCTCTCTCGAACATCCACGGCTCCCAAATCGCTCATCTCAGGAACCAGGAGACTACCTAAACCCTTGGGGCTTGTTGCAAGAAAACGATACTGGGTCACAGACTGCCCTGCTCTATCGCAATAAGTTGACCCAGAATACGCCGCCATTGCGCGTACTGCTCGTCGAGTGTGCCGCCAAGACGCACCACATTCTCGCCCATCTGCAGAACCGTCGGTGCCGTTTCGTTATCGAAACCGGTAGCGAGTTCAAATAAGTCCTGCTCCTGTATGCGTACAGAGCGGTAGGCAGAATAGACTTGCTGCATCGCCGCAAAGCTACCCTGCCTAGCCATCAACTCACGACCTGAAGCGCGTTCGGTGTATTCCTCAAGGTAATCGGCCTGTTCCAAACTTGATCGCCGCCACAAACGATAGGTCGGCCCTAGCTCACTCCCCAAATCGACATATTGCTCATCGACAGTGTCAATAAACAGCGCCTCTTGATTACGTATTCTCGCTATTCGCGCCATCATGGGATCAGAGTCAGCAGGTAATCGGTTGGGCTTCAAATAACCGTTATCCTCGGTAAGGTATGACGCGAACGCATCTGGGGCGAGCTCTTTTGCATACCTCAAGTCTGCAACGTTCATAAGCCGCGCCATATCAGTAGGCGCAAGGTTGTCAGCAGAAACTCGCAGCCGATTGGCAATAGATACAAACAAAGCTCTGAAGGGCTCTGTCGTTACATCAAGGTAATCATTCGCCGTGACCTGACTGTGAAAGCGCGCATCAAGCCACACTCGATTGGTGGCATCTATGGCTTTAATATCGACCACGAAATGTCTGCCGTCTGAGTGAACGATGGCACCAGACAAAGTCAACGCGGCAAAATGGCTAGCTGCGGGCAATACCCTCACCGCACCCCACTGCCCAGATTCTGTCAGCACATCACGAAGATATGTCGCCGCAAGACGCGTCTCGACAGATCGCAACTTATCGCGAGCATCCCGTGCGTCAGGGTTGCGTATGCCTTCTTCAAAAACAACAACACCAACCTCCAAGGGCAGCGGTTTAAGTTCGGTCTGGAGAGTTGCCTTAGCAACCGGTGCCGGCCAAACCGAAGCATTAGCAACCGCGGGGTTCTCATATACCGGCAGCCCCGACGTTGACTCTCGTGGACTACTGCAGCCGAGTCCCACCGCAGCTAACAGCAACATCAGTGTCGGCAAGCGGAGCAGGATAGCCATCAGTTTTCCTTCTCCGTGGTGCATACCGTCCCTTTGCTGAGAGTTTGTGTGCAGCGGTACCCTGCCTTTTTAGGATCGAATCGAGAGTAAACTCGATTGACAATAAAAGGGTCACGGACGGTTGGTGAGTAAACTGCTGTCTGCAAAATCAAAGAGTCCGCCAACGCCGAACGCGTCAAGCGATGACGAATTGTCAAGCCATCGGGAAGGGTGATATCAAAAAACAACTGATGCCCGTCCCAACCACAGCGCTCGACACCGAACGGTGTTTGAGTAACGGTTGGTGGTGGCCGGTCAGTAACACAAATGAGAGCAAAGCTATTTTCGCGCTTCACCCTCACTGTATTGTCGGTCTGAATAACCTCTAGTAACTCAGGGGCGGTGATAATCTCGGCCATTTCAGCCAGCGCCAACAGCTCTCGGCCCGAAGACATTGGCGCGCCTGAATAGGTTTGACCGCGCTCGGCAGCTCTAGCCCGACGATCGGCCTCTTGCTGCAACTGCCGAATAATTGTGTTGAAGCGACGTTGTATGTTGTCACTGCGCGCGTAGTCCACCTCCCAGTTGCCCGTCATATCGATTGGATCTGAAGGCGCGTACTGGGCTGGCTTTGGCCCATCGGCCTGACACCCAACTAGAAGCATTGTGGCAACAAAGAACAGACAGGCTTTCATGGTGGACAGTGCCACCCACCGTCAAGCCTAAAGTTTGGAGACTGCACCAGCTGTAAAAAGATCAAAAACACCGCTCGCCTATTCATAAAAGAAACATATTCTGATGCCGGCAGTTGTTGAAGAACCCCACCGACCAACACCTGCGGTGCAATGCAATCTCCCCACAGCATCAGCCTGGCTGCTAATCAGGACGTGCCGTACCCCACACATTAAAACCAGCGACTCGCGGCGTCCCCGGCAAATACATTTGATCGACGTCGTCTAATTGGAAACCGTTACCGTCAATAATATCGACGATTTTGCGATTGAGGTTACAGCCGCCAAACAAGCGCTTCCAAATTGGATTTACGCGAGCCTGCCACCGAGCTACACCCGCATCCGGGGCCTCGCCATGCTCGCAAAACACGAGCTTACCGGAGGGCCGTAGAACGCGCCGTGCCTCTTTTATTGCTGCAGCTGGATCAGGAATAGTACACAGGGCGAAAGTTAGCAACACCGTATCAAAGCTTTCATCCTCAGCAGGAATTTCTTCAGCTGAACCCGCCTTAAACTCCACCTCGAACGGCACGGCACGAACCCGAGGCTTGGCCAACCGCCAGGACTCCTCACAGGGATCGAGACCGATCACACGCTCTACCTGTTGAGGGTCGTAATGTGGCAAATTGTGCCCCGCGCCCAAACCGATTTCTAAAATGCGCCCCTGAGCCTGTGGAACGACTTTTTGCCGCTGACGGACAATAGGCTTTGTGCCGCAGGCGCAGGTCACCAACCGAGGCACAACAAATTTGCTATACAGCCCCATCAGGACAGTACCTCACTTAAAAAATCATCCAGCGCTCGGTAAGCCCGGCGACTAGCCGTTGCGCTGTAGACCGTGCCAAAATCTGGGTCATTGGCCTCAGGATTGGTAAAAGCATGCAGAGTTTGACCATAGGCGTGTAGCTGCCAGTCACAGCCTGTAGCCGTCATCTCAGTGGCAAAGGCTATTAACTGATCGGGCGGGACCATCGGATCGTCGTAGCCATGCAACACCAACACTTTAGCCTGCAGATTTGGTTCTGGCAGGTTATCCGCAGGCAGCAACAGTCCATGCAAAGAAACCACCCCAGCGATGTCTTGCCTTGAACGGGCTAGGTCAAGAACGCAGAGGCCGCCAAAACAGAAGCCAATAGCAGCAACAGGCTCGTTGACTGCCTCAGGCTGTGCCCGAATGGCATCTACTGCCGCACCAATACGCGCCTGCAATACACTCCGATCTGACATCACCGGCGTCATCAGTGCCGTGCATTCCTCCTTGTCGGCACCCACTGCGCCGCCACCGTACATATCTACAGCTAAAGCGACATAACCCAGATCAGCAAGCCGCAACGCTTGCTCACGCTCAAAGTCGGTAGAGCCAGCCCACGTCGGCGCCACCAAGACGGCGGGCCTTGGACCAAGCGCATCGTCCCACGCCATCGTGCTATTAAAAGTGACCCCGCCCGATTCATAGGCCAATTCACGCGTCTGTATTGTCATAACTTACTGCTCCTTAAAACTGTGGCCGAGAAAAACCACTGGGCTATTTATCGAGAGGGTGTCCTAAGTATACCTGCGGCGTTATCCCGAAACTAACGGCTTGTCACGGCTACAAGTCTGAATCACGGAGACTGCGGATAAGCCAGAGGATCTATCACCCGCATCTCTGTCTCGATCCAAGCCTCAACTTTCGCCATCAAATCTATGGGGGACTCGCCCTCGATAGCGTCTATGGGCGCGCCAATAGACACATCGATAACGCCCGGAGTGAACCGCCAACTTTTCCTTGGCCAACATCGACCTGAGGCCACCGCAATCGGAATGATTTTTGCCCCTGTCGCCAACGCCAAGCGAGCAGCACCGTTCTTGTAATCGCCCTGTTGTCCTCGGTGCGTCCGCGTGCCCTCGGGAAACATGATGACCCATTTACCCTTGTCCATGAGTTTGACACCTAAATCCGCCACTTTGCTCCAGGCCTGGCTTCGGGCGCTGCGATCGATGTGCACCATATCCAGCCTAGCCATAGCCCAACCAAAAAAAGGTATCAATAGAAGCTCGCGTTTGAAGACATAGGCGAGTGGATGCGGCGTCATACTCGGGATAAAAAACGTTTCCCAAGTGGACTGGTGTTTAGGACACAAAATAATGCGCTGGTTGTCTTCCACGTCAGGTAAGTTTTCAAGCCCCAGCACGCGATACTTGACGCCACCAATCCAGCGTACCGCAAAAATGGCAGCGGAAAGATAAGGCTGAGCAAACCACCACCATAGGCGCTCAGCACTGACAAATAACGAAAAAATCAGCAAAAATGTCCCTACTGGAATCACTGAAATCGCAATCCACAAAAATGTCAGCAGTGATCGAATCATCCTCATACTTGTTTCACACCGTTACCTGCTTCACCGACACCACAACATTCCCGAAAACACGGCATTTAACCAGAAAAACCGACCTGACGGGCAATGATTAGCCCAGCTATCGCATGATCTCTGCCACAGGGGCGGCTATAATGGGCTGTTATGAAGCGCGAAATCTACAAACAGAAGGCCAACAAAGCCGATTTACGAAACGACCTAGATCGAGACATTGAAACTTTTCTCGCAGGGGGTGGACGAATCGTCAACGTGCAGGCCGGTGAGACCGCGCTCGAATCGAGGGCGGCGCCACTACGCACGCCCATTTTTAACGAACCGCGAACATCGCGCACTCCCCTCGACGATGTCGTTGCTACCCTTGATGAACGCCGCAAAACTCAAGCAAAACGTAGCCCGTCGCGAGCACACAAGCCTCAGCCAAAAAAACGCGTGATATACGACGATTTCGGTGAAGCGCTGCGAACAGTCTGGTCCGAGGAATAAACCCCCGGTGAACTACTAGCCGAGGATGATCGTAGACCCCCCTCAACCCCATCGGCTCCAAAACGACCATGATTACACTTCACGAAGAGATAACGGTGCAGCGAAGCCTTAAAGACTGCTTCCGCTACGTCTCTGATTTTCGAACAGTTGCAGAGTGGGATGCGACTGCCCTCAATGCCATTAAATGTACCCCGGGACCAGTAGGATTGGGGTCACGGTTTGTTGTGCATTGTGCCGTTGGGCCCACTAAAGTACGACTGGAATACGAAATCATTGAATACTGTCCCTGGGCATCGATAGTTCTGCTGGGGAAAAGTCGCTTTTTCGACGTTCGAGACGTCATAACGTTTACCGAGAGTGGCTCACAAACTCAGATCAGCTACGAGGCTGAATTTCAATATCACTGGGGAATCAGCGCCCTAGAGCATCAGCTCGAATCAGGGATGCGTGCCATGGGGGCTGAGAGCCTGCG
Organism: Luminiphilus sp. nBUS_16; assembly: GCF_051201645.1. Taxonomy (GTDB): domain Bacteria; phylum Pseudomonadota; class Gammaproteobacteria; order Pseudomonadales; family Halieaceae; genus Luminiphilus. The sequence goes on from NZ_CP179205.1 coordinate 2,103,418, forward strand.
AGGGCTAAAAGATGCCCTCGATAATATTGCTTCATTACCAGAAGTCTCTGATTGCACAGCACGGGCAGACCGCTGGGTAGCACCTGGTGTCGCCATGTTTTCAAAATGGGGCTACCGCAGAAGCGTGCCCCACAGACAACCCAACTCAAAATTTCTTGATGGACAACACGTGGTGATATCTGGCGCCAACAGTGGCCTGGGACTCGCCACCAGCATTGCACTGGCTGAAGCTGGTGCAGATTTAACGCTGATTATCCGTAACCCCGCAAACCGAGAAGGGTTATTGGAAACTTTGGAATCAGCGACGGGGAGGTCTGATATTGCGATTGAAATTGCCGACCTTTCTTTGATGGCAGACGTCAGGGCGGTATCCGATAGATTGCTCGCCAAAGAGAGACCCATTGATGTGCTCATCAATAACGCAGGCGCACTTTTCAACGACTACGGAGTGACTAGTGAGGGACTAGAGCAAAGCTTCGCACTATTGCTCGCAAGCCCGACATTACTGACTCAAAAACTGCTGCCCCTACTACAGAACCGCAGTTCACCGGGTCGAGTGATCAACGTAGTATCAGGGGGTATGTATACCGAAAAGTTAGTCTGCGAAAGGCTTATCATGACGCCGCCAAAATATAACGGCGCTCAAGCTTATGCCCGCGCCAAACGCGCTCTCACCGTGCTCAGTGAACTATGGGCCGAGCAATGGCGAGAAGACGGAATCGTCGTCAACGCAATGCATCCTGGCTGGGCTGACACCCCCGGGGTGGCCTCAGCTTTACCCACTTTTCGAAGTATCACGCGACGAATCCTTCGCACGTCTGAAGAGGGAGCGGACACTATCATCTGGCTGGCAAAAGCAAGGGAGGCCGGCAGTGTCACTGGTAAACTTTTCCTAGATCGGGAACCTCGCACACCCTACCTGCTAACCAAAACAAAAGAATCTGCGAACCAACGTGCCAAGTTAGAGGCCTTTATCGATACACAAATCGATAGCGTCTTGGAAACTTAAACGCGTAACACCAAACGCTACCTCAATAGAAGACACAGCTTGGTCTGTGACGCCATTACGCCGGGAAAGGCCAAACGCCCTCGGCAAGCGCTGGTCTGGACCCGCGACTGCGGATAAGCTGGACCTCACGAACCGCCAGTTGAGAGTTTTTTATGGAATCACCTATCACTCCATTCGAGCCCGCCATTGCCGATGAGGCAATTGCTGATCTACAACAGCGCTTGAAACTCACCCGCTACCCCGATGAAGAAACCGTTGAAGACTGGAGCCAAGGTATTCCCCTTGCCTATGTGAGAGAACTGACTGATTACTGGTCTGCTGAGTACGATATGGGACGAGTCTGTGGGACCCTCAATCAGTGGCCCAATTTTCTCATTGAAATCGAGGGTTTAGATATTCACTTTATCTATCAGCGATCGCCCCATAGCGATGCGACGCCACTGCTGCTTACCCATGGGTGGCCCGGTTCAGTGCTTGAATTTAGACACGTTATTGACCGACTGAGCAATCCCACCGAATATGGCGGTAGGGCAGAAAACGCCTTTCATGTCGTGGCGCCGGCCTTACCCGGCTATGGTTTTTCAGCCAAGCCTCGTGCGCCGGGGACAACCGTACAGAAGATTGCCGATCTGTGGATCGCCCTTATGAAACGTTTGGGGCATGAGAGGTTTCTTGCACATGGGGGTGATTGGGGCTCGCTGGTGACTCAGGCTGTAGCTGTAGCGCCGGATACGACCTGTGCGGGCATTCACATCACCCTACCCGTAGTTGCTCCGGACCCGGAAACACTCGAGTCGCTGCTGCCCGAGGAAGTGCAGGCACTTGAGGCGTTTAATTTTTATCAAGACTGGGACTCCGGGTATTCGAAACAACAGAGCACCCGCCCACAGACCTTGGGCTATGGTCTGGCAGACTCTCCTACCGGGCAAATGGCGTGGATTATCGAAAAATATGCCCAATGGTGCGACTGCGAAGTCAATGGTTTGCGGCATCCTGAGAACGCCATCCCCCGTGATGAGTTACTGGACACCGTCATGCTTTATTGGCTGACTAATTCGGGGGCGAGCTCTGCGCGCTTGTATTGGGAAAGTTTTAATAACCCTGACATGGCAGAGATCGAGTTGTCGTCTGCCATTTCTCTTTTTCCCAACGAAATCTTTCGATCCAGCGAACGCTGGGCCCGTAAAAAATTTCTCAACTTGCATTACTTCAACGATAAAATAGCTAAAGGTGGACACTTCTCTGCACTCGAAGTGCCCGACTTACTGACTCAGGAGTTGTGGCAATGGCGCGAACAGCTTCGCGCACTCGAGATCGTAGCGTAATGGATAAAAGCTTTACCTCGCCTTTTATCACCGAGGATATTGATGAAGGTCATAGTGCGTATTGGACGGCCCGCCGGAAAATTGCCACTGCCGTGAACGCGTTAATTGAAGCTGCAATCACCAGTGACACCGACCCAACGATGGCTAGCACCATTGCAGAAAGTATCGACACCATTACCGCCCAGCTCAAAGATCAAAGGCAACTGAAAGGGGTTATTGCCCACGCCAATGCCTATGGCAGCTATCCCATGGCCAATCACGAAATGTTGTGTGTGGGAGGAACCAGCCATCCTATGTCACCCGGATTACGGCACTGGTTTGACGGGGACAAGGTTTACGGCACCGTTACTTTTAATTGGTCCTATGAAGGCCCACCCAACCACGTGCATGGTGGCTGGGTGGCCGCGATTCTCGATCATTTTATGGGCATGGCCCAAGTCCGAGCAGGCAACGCAGGCATGACGGGGGGTCTCGATATTCGCTACCGGCGGCCAACACCTCTCAATTGCGAGTTAGACCTTGTAGCGATTCTCACGCCATTGTCTGATCGCAAGATGCAAGTCGAGGCTGAGCTGAGCCACCAGGGTCAGGTGACGGCTTCAGCGAGCGCCCTTTTTATAAAACCTCGCGGCGCCATCTTCACAGAGGGCACGAGTACCCCGGCCCTCTGATCACAAACACGCCTTACCAGTTCAAGCGCATACCGCCTTCAATTCCGATCGTCTCGGGCTCACCGTAGAACGACATCATCCACAGATTAGCCACTGGCAGGTCACCTACACGATATCGCTTATCCGTGAGGTTTTTGCCGTATAGCCGCACCCACCAACGCCCATCTTGAGCGGTGTACGTTGCCGAGGCATTCACCAAGGTGCGCTCATCGGTGAGACCATTATCAGAACCTGGAACAGAGGTATAAGCGTAAACGGCCTCATCTTCGTAGTTAACATTTAATGCCAGATCGAGATACCCCCCGGCTATCGGCAGGTTATAGAGAAAATCTAAGTTCCAAGTAGTTTCTGGCGCCCGCGCTACGGGGCTCCCTGTTAAGTCGGTGTCGATGGTGCCGTCGAAATTCGTGTCTGCCACGAACGACTTAAATTCAGCATCGAGGGTGCCAAGACTTCCCATGACAGTGAGGTTATCAGTTAATAGCCACGCTGCTTCAACCTCCAAGCCAGTGACCTCAATCTCTGCGGCATTGAAGTAGCGCGTCTCTTGAAACTCACTTTCATCGATACCATCGCCGTCTCGGTCTGCCGTAATTCGGGCCAGCAGTTGTTGCTGGGAATCATCGTAGGTGACATAGAACCCCGTAAGGTTCAGACGCAACCGGTTATCAAGGAACTCCGAGCGCAGCCCAAGCTCAAATGAATCCGCAATTTCTGGATCCGTCGGGCGTGCCTGTAGTGGCTCGATGGGGTTGCCACTGGTGCCGGTCTGATCGTTATAACCACCACTTTTAAAGCCCCGTGAATAAGTGGCATAAGTGTAAAGGTCATCGGTAGCTTGATAGCCCAGATTTAAACGCCAGGTGGGTTCACTCCAGCTCTCTTCATCTTCCACTACCCCCGCAGGGTACTTGGCAAAGTCTGCTGCGGCGATGGGCTCCCCAAGAACCTGCCAGGTCAGTGTCGGATCGAAGCCTCCAGTCAAGGCTTGGGTGAACACTTGGTTTCGCCCTTTCCACTTTTTCTTCTCGTGGGTGTAGCGGACGCCCGCGCCCAAAGTCAGCTTCTCTGTAAGATCAAAGGTGCCATCCAAATACACTGCCTCAGCCGAGGCATCCTGCCCGTTAGAAAGCACCTGTGGGTTGTTGTTGAAGTAAAAGGGGTCACCGAAGGCCAGAGCCGAGGGAATGGTCATATCTACAAAGCCCAGTACCTGTGCAACTGTAAATATCGTGTCATCCTGTTGGTAAAAGACACCACCTACCCAATTAAAAGCACCATCTAAATCAGACGCAACACGCAACTCTAGCTGTGTCGTTTCACGGACATCCTGACGGTTAGCATCAAACAACGAAACCGGACCGACCTCACCGGTGTAAGTGCTGGGAAGCTGCGAATCTGTCTCACGGTAACCCGCAAAAGCACTCACCTTGTAATCGCTGCTAAGGTCCCAGTCGACATTTAAGTAATAACCATCGACATCGATTTGATGGCCCGCCTCCATATTCAGCAACACGTCATTGCGATTGGTGATCGCCGCATTATCCAGGGGGTCACCGGCATCCTTAGTAAACCCTAGGGTATTCCAGAGATAACCGGAATTAGGTGGCGTATTATTGTAAGACGGAGGCGCATCACTGTCGTCCCGCACCATCTCGTAGGCCAAGTTAATATCTAGCGCATCGGTGGGCTGCCATCGCAGCTTAAAACGCCCGCTAAATACATCGTCTCCACCCACATCAGCGCCGTCCCCTTGCCCTGTGGCTCCCGCCAATGGGAAGCCCACACCAAAGTCTGTAACCGGGCCGTAAGCCGCGCTATTGGAGTACCAGCCGTCGGACTTCATGTAGACACCAGCGGCTCTAAACGCCAAATTCTCGCTAATCGCTAGATTAAGAATCCCCTGGCCCTCGTAACGTCCATACTCAGCGACCTGCCCTCGCACTTCCAGCGAGCTTTGATCAAATTCGGGGCGATTTGTTTTTACGTTGATGGCGCCCCCGGTGGTGTTTTTGCCAAACAGCGTGCCTTGAGGGCCCCTCAAAATTTCAACACTGGCGATATCGAGCATTTCAATATTGGCGGTTTGGATATGAGGAATGACAAAGTCATCGACGATGACACCGACTTGGTTTTCGTAATACAAAATAATGCCATTTTGACCCACACCTCGGATCGCAAAGTTTGCTGAATTAAAGCCCGGTTGTTTGCCCGCCACCACGTTGGGGGCGAATATCGCAACGTCCAACAAGTCTCGAGGCACCGCCCGTTGTATTTGTTCTGCGCTGATCTGGGTCACCGCAATGGGCGTTGACTGAATATCCGTCTCGGCTCGACGCGTAGCCGTCACCAATACTTCCTCAAGCCTGGCTTCATCTTGCGCAGCAATTGGCGTAGCAAAAGCCAGCAGCGCAGGTACGGTCGCCGTTGCCAAAGGAGCCATTTTGAATGCGGGTTTTTTCTGGGAAATGTTCGCTGTTGTCATAATGGGCAGGCCTCGTTATTAGTATGGGGCATCAGCAATTTCGACGCTCCTTCTGTTATCGCCAAAAAACCGCCTCTCGTCAACCGAGCATGTCATCCGCAGCAAAGTTTTTCGTCAAACCGCCTAAAACCCCCCCCCTACCTCGGTGTTTCACAGGGTTCCCCTGAGATGCGACAACGCATTAATCGACACAACTTTAGCTGGGGAATATTGTCGGCCGCTTCTGTCCTCAAGGCTCTAGGCTCTGGAATCAAGGGTTAGTGACCCTCGTAAATCTCGCGCGTGGAGTCTGCGTCTCAGGGCTGAAGCTAGTCAGTGGAACTGATAAATTTATGCCCACGGGCGTTTACAATAATTCCCAACGCTGGCTCGAAATTATTGGTAAGTTGATCCGTTAGCTGTACTGCGTTTATCTGAGAAAAACCTCGAGCTCAGATTGCGCGCATGGCTACGACGCTAAGCAAAATGACCTTGAGGCGGGTTTAGGTACTCGCCGCTTTTATCTGAACACTAACTGATATCGAGATAAACAATGAGCAGATTAAGCTTTGTACCCACTGACGAATGGCCCCAAGAACTCCGAGATTTCGTTCAAGCTGATACCGCCAGCGATATAGCCCTAGGAATTACGCGAATGCTGGCTCATGCGCCCGAAGCCGCCATGGGACCACTTCAATTCGGAGCTGCCTTGGGAGTCAACAGAACCTTGCCCGAAAGGCTCATTGAGCTGATGCGTTTACGCATTGCGTTTCACAACCAATGCCGCAGCTGCATGGCCATTCGTTACTCAGCCGCAGAAGGCAGTTTCGACGAAGCCACGGCTTGCGCCCTAGAACAACCCGACATTCCAGACAGCCTTTCAAAGCCAGAACAACTGGCTATCGAGCTCGGCGATCGATTTGCGACACAACACCTGGCCATCGACGAAGGTTTTTTTGAACAGCTAAAAGCGCAGTTCACGGAAGCAGAAGTCATTGAGCTACTTATGCACTGTGCTCTTTATGTGGGTATGGGGCGCTTGGCCGCCGTCTTAGACATGACAGAAGATCTACCAAAGGGCTTCTCAAAACCTTTTGGTGAAACCGTCAAGCTTTCAGCCGATACACCAGTATCCCTATAAACCTTTCGCTTGCTGGGCTAAGGCTTCGCCCAGCGTGCGAGCGTTGAACACATAGTCAATGCTGCCATCTTCCTTAAAGTAGGTCACCGCACCCTCCCCCAGAAACAACATTTCGGTTTCCTCGACACAGTGTGCGTCAACATGTGTGGCAAAAATAGGTTCAAAACCATAGGTGCCGGGTTTGGCTCGACCAGCGTCGTAAATGAGCTCACCTTTAGTCACAAAAAACTGACCCGTGCCCTCATGACGATGCGCTTGAAAGCGTGCCCCAGGAGCCATATGCACGTAGAGCGCCCATTGACCTGTTTGCTCACACAGCCGCAGCACTTTGAAGTGCGTGCCGCCGCCTACATCGAGCCAGTCCATCTCGGTGGTGTCAGCGAGAATATCGCCGTCTTCAGAGGTACTGATTCCCTTCTGATTCACTTTATTTCCTTTTTGGGGGTAGTGAGAATGCGATTAGATGATCACCCGGGGGCGTTCCCAATGCGGCGTGGCCTCCGGCGGCAACAACAACATATTGCTCTCCGTTCGACAATTCATAAGTGATCGGCAACCCATGAGCCGTTGTTGGCAGTCGTCCCTTCCAGAGTTCGCTGCCGGTTTCGGTAGCAAAGGCGCGCAAATAGCGATCAGTAGTCGCTGCGATAAAGGTTAGGCCCGATGCGGTCGTTACGGGACCTCCAATGTTTGGCGAACCCTTGATATACCAAAATGGAAAAGGTGCCATATCGCGAGACGTGCCCAAAGGCACTTGCCACTGCACCTCACCCGTGACGAGATCAATGCCGGCGAGGGTTCCCCAGGGTGGCGGTGTGCAGGGGGCGCCCAAGGGCGAGACAAATCCCAGCCAGCGTCGATTGCAGTAGGGAGTACCCTCTGAAGGCTCCTCCAGAAAGTGTCCATGGGCAACGGGCTCTGGGTCGGCGTCAGGACCGCATTCCTCTCTCGGCAATAATTGCACAATGGTGCCAACATGCTGAGTGTTAACCACAAGAATATTTCGATTGGGATCTAGTCCGGGACCACCCCAATTTTGTCCTCCGAATGCACTGGGCATATGCAAAGAGCCCTCAAGAGACGCTGGAGTGAACGGCCCCTCGTAGCGCAACCCTTCCAACACATTGGCGCAGGCCTTGCGGTCCCACAGGGTCAGCCCCCATACATCGTCCTGATCACCTGGTAGATCCAACAGGGAGCGCGGTTTGCTAGGAATAGGTTGAGTGGCCGCTGTGTAATCTCCGGCCACAGTGCCCTGGGGGACTGGCTGCTCAATGACCGGGAAGAGGGGCTTCCCTGTGACACGATCCAGCAGAAAAACGTACCCTTGTTTCGTGGTTTGCGCCAAGCCATGAATCACGCCCCCATCAGTGGTCACGTCAAACAAAGTAGGCTGCGACGGTACGTCGAAATCCCAGATATCGTGATGAACGGTCTGGTAGTGCCAAACAACTTCACCCGTATCACCCGAGAGGGCGACGACCGCACTGGAATAGTAATCAGAGCCCTCTCTGTGCCCTCCATAATAGTCGGGAGAGGTATTGCCTGTGGGCACGTATACCCGGTTAAGCGTCTCGTCGACAGAAATAAAAGACCAAACGTTACTGGTGCCGGGCTGGTATTGGTCGCCCTGTTCTTCTGAGGGCTGCTGGGCATCAATGTTGGCAATGGCGCCACCTGAAGCCGACTGGCGACCTGCCTCAAATTGTGAGTTGTCGCTGCTACCCGAGGGAGGAACTGGCTCCCAATCCCAGATCAACTGTCCGTTAAGCAAGCTGTAGGCCCGCACGACACCACTGGGAACATCCGTTGAAATATTGTCGGCAATAGCTGCACCTGTAATCAGAAGGCTACCCAAAATCGCTGGGGGTGTATTGAGTGTGTAGTCCCCCGGCGCATGAGGGCGCAGACCCTCACGTAAATTTATCTCAGCTACAGCACCAAAATGGCAGCGCTGTCCCGTAAAGGCATCTAGCCCGATGACCTTCGCGTTCATCAGCGGCGCAACAATAATACTGTGACAGGTTTGATTTTCTGCTTGCTCTGGATGCTGCCACTGCGTCACGCCTCTGCAGCGCGGCATAGCATAGTCAGCTAAATTAATGTCGGGGGTATAACTCCACTGCTGTTCACCGGTTGCAGCATTGACCGCTATGATCCGATTAAAGGGCGTGCAGATCACAAGATTATCGCCGGCGAGTATCGGTGTCGCCTGCCAAGAGGATTGCAAAGGAACCTCGGCCTTTAATCCATCGCGAAAATTTGTGCCTTTGCGAAAATCTCCAGAGCGGTGCGTCCACGCTACCTTCAACTGTTTCACGTTGTCAGGTGTGATAGTGGCCGCACTGCTGAAATGGCCCCCGCCTGGCTGGCCACCGGGCAGTGGCCAATCAGCATTTTGACTAAACGCAAAGTGTGACAAAAAAGCCAACGCGCAAACTAAAGCGACAATGGCAGCAGGCTTCTTTTTCATCGATACCCTCGTAATATCTCAGTGACTACTGCGACGATCCGACCTGCACAGTATCGGCCAACGTCTTCAAAAACTGAGCGCCTTGCGCACCATTTACCCAGCGATGATCACATCCCAGCGTAATATCTAGGCACTCTTGTGGTTCAAAAGCCTGCGAGTCGTCGTTCCACACGGGCTGTATTTGAACCCTGCCGACAGAGAGCACCATTACCTGAGGTGGCGTCACCATAGCCGTAAAAGCCGCGACATCGTACATCCCCAAATTGCTAATCGTAATCGCTGCTGGCAAATGATCTGAAGCTGTCAGCTTGCCTTGGCGAGCCCTGTCCACCATCTCGGCAACCCGCTGCGCCAACTGCGTTACGGCTTCCCCCGGCACGTCACCAACTACTGGAGCAGACACCGCGCCATCAGCCCGCGAGACGGCCAGAGCAACATTGAAAGTTGGGACAGCACGGACTGTGTCGCCCTCAAACTGAACATTTAACTCAGGATGTCGCGCCAGCGCAGCGCGTAGCCCAGTAAGCAACAGAAGCGTTATCGCACTCTTCAAATTGGGATTTTCGCGCTTTAAGGCTGTAATAGCGGGCCCCACGTTGAGACGCCGTTGAATGTGAAATAGTGGTACCGAGTTCTGCGCACCCACCAAGGCTTGGGCGATGCGGCCCTGTGTTGCAGACAGTGTTGTGGTACCACTCACTGAATCGGCTTCGGTATGTGCAAGGGCTCTATCAACATCCTCTTTCAGAATACGTCCATTAGGCCCCGTGCCAGTCACATCTCCAGTAGACAGCCCCGCCTTTTCAAGCTTGCGCTTCAGTGCTGGACTAATCTTCACAGGGGCAGTGACTTCCGCCCGGGCAGGCGCCTCAACCCTCGAGGCAGGCTCTGGGTTCCTTGCCTCTACCAGATTATGCGTGGCGATAAACGCTTCCAGCTCTGCCTGCTGAAAATCTGTTATTGCCAGCACCCCAATAAGGGTGCCCACTGGCAACTCCTCGCCCTCAGGCACAAGAATTTTCGCCAAAGATCCCGACACTCGTGCCTCAAAACTATTTACTATTTTGTCGGTCTCGATATCTACAAGCTCGGCTCCAGCGGCGATTTGCTCACCCTCGCTATAGCGCCAATCGACAATCCTCCCATGGGTCATCTCAATACCCCATTTTGGAATTGTCACTGCTTCAAACTGCTTACTCACGCACTAACCCCTCAGCTACTTCGGTGGACTTCAGGCCAAACACCAATAAGACGTTGCCCGGCATACGACTGCCAAACTGGTACCCCGAGTTCACCAGTAAGTGCCCATTAGCAACGACGGGGCCATCTGATTCGATCGACCCACCGCGACCCAGCTCTCCCGATACGGTGTCAAACTCCCCCAGAGAATTGTATTTCCAGAGCACCTCACCAGAAGCTGCGTCATAGGCGCGCAAAAGACCATCGAACCCTCCTGCAAATATCAATTGATTCGAGCTTGTTGCCGCTGCTGACAAGCCAGGATCGCAAGCCGGCTTCTTATTTTCTGGGCACTCATCCAGAGCTGGCGCGTACCACCGAACCGCACCCGTCAAAGGATCAAGAGCGTGCAGTCCCGGAAAGGCAGGGTCGTTGGGGAGGCCCGGGAAATGAGTGTCTGCGATAGGAACAAACAGCGCATCTTGATTTGCCGTCATACCCCAGTGGACGCCCCCAGCATAACCCCCTCGACCTAGTTTTTTATGCCAAACAGCTTGCCCTCCCGCATTCGGATCGAGGGCGTAAACATCACCGCTTTTTTGCCCAACAAACAGCAAGTCCCGCGTTTCGCCCTGCCATAGAATTGTCGCAGCGCCAATGTCTAGATCCGGACCATTCTCTTGCGGACAATTACCACCGCCACCGATAAAGCAGGCCATATTCCAGGCGTCCCCTGCCAAAAGTTGTTGGGACCAAACGATACCGCCTTCATCTAAACGCATCGCGACAACAGCATCACTTGTCGATACAGCTGGAGAGGTATACCCCTCTCCGGTACCGACGTAGAGCAGCCCTCGCTCGGCATCAATTGTTGGTGAATTCCAAACTGGGGCACCCGCAGGTGCCATGCGCTTCGCTCCCGCCGGATTGATTTCGCCGGTTTCGCCCGGCGCTGTCGGAATAACAAAACTGTTCCAAAATAAACTGCCGTCATTGGCATTCAGAGCCGCAACGCTCCCGCGGAACGTGCAACAGGCATAGCCAGGGTCGGCTGCTGTTGCCCATTCAGAGGAAGATATGGGTACATAGAGTCGCTCTTCGTGATACTTAACAGACCCTGTAATCGTGGCGTCAGCATGAGTCGCCACCGACCTGCGCCACAAAGCAGCGCCGGTTCGAGCTGAAATTGCATGGACCTGCGCTTCAAAATCACCAAAAAACAGGACAGGGTCGGGCTGGTTTTCCAACCTCGCTACCGTGATGCCATTACGAACCTCAGCCCCGGCTTCGTACTGCCAATGTGCACAGCCGCTGGTCAGATCCAAGGCATAGACTGTGCCCTTTTGAGAGCCCACAAATACCGTGTTGCCATGTACTAGGGGTTGTGAACGTGCCCGAGTCGCTCCTGAATAGGCAAAGGCCCACTTGAGCTCCAAATCATCTACCGTGCTTTGGCTAAGCCCTGCTGACTCTGCATCTTGAAAACGCTGATTTCTAATTCCCCCACCCCAACCACTCCAACTCGGATCATTATTGGCCAGAGCCGGCGTGAAATCTTTGTCGCAGGCCTTTACCTCTATGGAGACCGTTTCTGCTGCTTCGCTGAGATGCTGAGCGATCAGAACACGCTCTTCTTCAGACAAATGCGCCGCCTGCTGACGCATGACTCCGTCAGATATTGCGGAGAGAATACTGGTGGTGGACATCATATTGAAACTGATCGCATGGGGTGCTTTGGGGACTGAACCGTTGTGACAATGCAGACAATTGGTTTGAAACAAGCTGGCGCCCGATGCCGCTTCTTTGAGCGACGTATCGGCAACTGCGCTATTTTCAACAACCCCAACGGCAAGGCTTACTGAAGCCATTCCAAAGAGCGTCATGGCCATCAACCACGTCCACAAAACTTTCATTACCAGTACCCCTCTAACAACAACGCTTTATTTGCTTAGTACGCCAACGCCTTCTTTGCCGCACGAACAATGTCAGCAACGCTGGGAACATATTCTTTCTCAAGGCAGGGGGTTGCTGGAACGGGGGTATGGGGTGCCGTAACACGCTGTACAGGCGCATCGAGGTAATCAAACCCGAACTCCGCCACCATACCGGAAATCTCGCTCGCCATGCTGCACAGCGGATTAGATTCATCCACCACAACCAACCGTCCGGTCTTTGACACGCTAGCAAGAATAGACTCCTCATCCAACGGCGACAGCGTACGCGGGTCAATTACCTCAGCACTGATACCCTCCGCCGCCAACTCTGCTGCCGCCTGCTCCGCTAACACCGCCATGCGTGACAAACCACACAAGGTAATGTCCGTGCCCTCTACGACTGTTCTGGCCTTACCAAAGGGAATCACATAATCCCCTTCAGGCACCTCACATTCATCCATGTAAAGTGCTTTGTGCTCGCAAAACACCACCGGATCATCCTGCCGAATGGCCTCAGCGAGCAATCCTTTCGCATCTGCAGCATTGGAAGGTGTGACCACTTTGATACCCGGTATTGCCGCGAGCATGGGATACAAAATTTGTGAGTGCTGGGGTCCGGTGCCCTCGCCCGCGCCAATCATGGTTCTTATCACCAGCGGCGTGCGCGCTTGCCCACCAAACATATACCGAAATTTTGCAATTTGATTGAGTAACTGATCAAGGCAGACGCCCAAAAAATCCACAAACATCAGCTCTGCTACGGGTCGCAATCCGGTTAGTGCAGCACCACCCGCAGCACCAACAATGGCACTTTCGGTGATGGGAGTGTCAATAACTCTAGCGACCCCAAATTTTTCAGGCAAACCTGCCGTAACGCCATAAACGCCGCCTTGACCGCTGGCAACATCCTCGCCCATAACGACCACACGACTATCCCTAGCCATTTCCTCATGGAGCGTCAAATTAATGGCTTCTCGAATCGACATTTTCATTGCATCGCTCTCCCCTCATAGTTGACATAGACATCGGTGTAGAGCTTCTCCGGTGTTGGGTCAGCCGCAGCCAAGGCCAATTCTACGGTGCGATCAAGTTCAGCAAAAATTTCCCGATCGATATCAGCAATGACGTTGGCATCCAAACCTTCGGTGCGAGAGTCCTGCAAAAAGCGTGGCAGAGGATCTCCCGCCTCACGCTGAGCACGCATCTCAGCGTCATCGCGGTAGGCCTGAGGGTCTCCCTCGAAATGCCCATAATATCGAGCAGACACGGCTTCTATCGCCGTGGGGCCGCCGCCATTGCGACCGCGCTCAATCGCTTCACGACAAGCTGCGTGCACCGCAAAAAAGTCGGAACCATCAACGACAATGGAAGGCATACCAAACGCCCCAGCGCGCTCTGCAATACGACCTTCAGGTTTCGGATTGCGGGTGAACTCCGCATAGAAATTGTTTTCATACATAAAAATCATGGGTAACTGCAAAACAACGGCCAGATTTAATGCCTCAGCCACCGTCCCTTGATCTGACGCGCCGTCGCCAATAAACGCCATCGAAACACCACCGGTCTGCAGTGTTTTTGCTGTCAGTGCGGCACCCGCTGCGATCGGTGGCCCACCCCCTACAATCGCATTGGCACCCAGCATGCCTTTTGTCATGTCAGCGATGTGCATCGAGCCGCCTTTACCGTTACACAAGCCATCCTGCTTGCACGCCAACTCCAACATCATTCCCTCAAGCTCACAGCCCTTGGCAATACAGTGACCATGACCCCGGTGCGTACTCGCGATGTAGTCATCATTCGTCATGTCGATACAGGCGCCGACAGCAATGGCCTCCTGGTTGCGGTACATGTGAATAAATCCCGGCAACTTGCCCTGCTGATATTCAGATCGTATTCGCTCCTCAAACTCGCGAATGGTCTTCATTAACCGGTAGGCACGGCTCAGTTCGTCAAGGTGGTAATCCATGGCGAGTCCTCATCACAATTTAAAAGAAAAAAAAGGGCCCTCACAGGCCCTTGCAACTGTACTCGGATTTTAGAAGTTATAGCCAATCTGAATACCGTACTCACGAGGCGCACCGTGGCGAGTAAAGTTCCAAAGGGTTGCCACAGGGTTAGCAGCGACGCGGTAAGTCTCATTGCCAAGGTTTTTACCGTAAACAGAAACTTCAACGCCACCATTAGGTCCCGTGTAGGTAATGTAGCCATTCACCAGCGTACGTTCCTCCATCTGCGTATTGGCCTTCTGCACAATAATGGGGGAACCACCGGCATCCGCGCCCTGGAAGTTTGCGGGGAACGGACTGGTTTCTGCATCGTCCTGATAGTGCATATTCAGGTTATACGTAAGGGTGGCACCGTTGCGGAGATCCTGAAAAAAGGTTGCCCCCAAGGCGTAGGTCAACTCTGGAGAAAACGGCACTCGCAGGCCCGACAAATCTGGATTGACCGCATCACCCGCCGGCAAACCGAGATCCGCTGGATTGATACCCGGTCGGTAGTCATCGTATTCATGATCGAGGTAGCCCATCATGCCATCGAGACGGAAGTTGTCAGTTACGGCCCACTGGAATTCAGCTTCAATACCCCGGGCAGTCGATGTGCCCTCGTTAACCGAAACCGTCTCTTGGAAGGTGTTGCCTGCGGCGTCCTGAATTGTTACCACAGTGTCACGCTGCAAGTTTTCATACTCGGTATTAAACGCAGCCAGATTCAGGCGTAGCGTTCCATCGAATAAGTCGGACTTCAAACCCACCTCGAAGTTTTCGTTTTCTTCACTGTCGTAGGGCGAGCATGAAAACGCAGAGCCGCAGGTTTCCGAGAAACCACCGGCGACAAAGCCCGTCGCAAAACTGGCGTAGGCCATGATTTCATCGGTAAACCGATAATCCGCCACCAACCGGTAGGTCACTTTGTCAAACGTCTTCGAGTTTTTCTGCACGTTGCCAAAAGCAGACTCTGGCAGAGGGTTGGTGTAGGGCCCCTGATACTGATCAAGATCAATAATATTACTCACGGGGTTATCTGCGGTGCCTAAGTTAAATCGCTGAAAGTCTTTTTTGTCTTCGGTGTAGCGCACACCGGCACTGATGGTCAGCTGCTCTGTCACATCAAAAGACCCATCAACATAGGCTGCCCAGGCGGTACGGTCCTGCGTAGTCTCCTGAACTTCGTAACGATTGTCGTAGAAATTGGTCGCGGCTAACGGACCAAAAAAACCCAAGTTGCCGAATACGATGAACTCAACATCATCGCGGTAAGCAGCCACGCCGCCGACCCAGTTAAAGGGGCCGTCGAACTGACTAGCCAAACGGAATTCCTGCTGGAATTGCTCTCGCTTGGTATTGCGGCTGGCGTCATAGAGTGAGGTGTAGGCTTCGCCGGTGTAGGTGCTCGCCAAGATCTCATCTTGATCTCGCATACCCGTAATCGACTTCAACTGATAGTCACCCAAAGTGAATGCCTGATTTAGGTAAATACCTGATGCCTCAACTTGGTGACCGCCACTCATGTTGATAATTGCGTTCTGGGTATACGACTGACCCGTTGTAAAAGGGCTGTCAACGCCGGCGGCTTCGATCCCTGGAAAACCAATCGAAGGCCAAACGTAACCTTCATTTCCAGGAGTCTCGTTAGCCGTCGCAACGGTTTCAGATTGGTCGTCCAGATATTCAAAAATCAAATCCGCCTCGTACCAATCTGAGGGCTCCCAGCGAAACTTAAGCTTGCCTGCCAGTACATCTTTACCGCCAATATCTGAGCCATCGCCCGTTGTCGGATAGGTACTTTTGATTTCGGCCGTGCTGGGGTTGCCGGGGGTTGGGAAGAGACCATCACTACAAACAAAACAAGTGAAGGTGCCGCCCATGGGCTTGGTGTTGGAGTAGTAGCCATCGGAATAATCCCGAATGACCGAAATGCGTGCCGCCAAGGTGTCGGTTAACGGCACATTGAGCGCGAATTTAAATTTATTGAGATCACTGTCATTGCTCGCGTAACGACCAAAGTTCACTTCGACATTACCCGCAACTTCGCCGCCAACATCGGGCTTTACTGTGGTAAATGCAATAGCACCGGCCGTCGTGTTTTTGCCAAACAGCGTGCCTTGAGGGCCACGGAAAATTTCTACCTGCTCAATGTCGAACACTTCGATGAACTGCGACTGCACGTGGTTGAAGGCAAAGTCATCGACGGTAATGCCCACCGAGGGATCTTTCGTCACCAAAATTGAAATGAAGCCAGTACCTCGCATGCCACCAGCGATAGCGTTGAAACCGTTTTGCGGAGTCAGGGTAACGTTGGGTGCAAATTGGGCAAGTTCGGTAACGGAGTTCTGAAAGGTTTTGCTAAGCTGCTCAGCAGTAATGGTACTGACGGCAATCGGCAGGTCTTGCTGGCTGATATCTCGCTTGGTACCAGTGACTACAACTTCTTCAAGGGCCGCAGCTCCGGCACTACTCTCCTCTTGAGCTACAGCGACTGAGCTAGCGACCGTTGCCGCTACAGCTGCTGCGAGTAGTGAGCGCCTTGCAATGTTGATGTGCTTAGGTGAATTGGGAAATTTCATACCGAGCTCCTAGTTATTTTTTTCAGTTTAGCTGTAGGGGCAATAAGACGTTTATTGCGGTTGCACGACTTGCTTGTGCATAACAAGGATATTATAGAGTGACTCAGGGCGATGCAATACCCGTGAAACGCATCAGGGAAAAAGCCTTCTAAAATGGAGTTTTAAACATTTTTTATCAATAGCTTATAGAATCTACCCAATGCTAAATCTATTAAATAAAAAGCAAAGGGCGCAACAAAAAAGAGACAGAGTGCGGGGTGCGATGCCCACCGTAGAAAAACTGTATGTCGCCGCTCATCTTAAAATTTGAGAACGCCTGCTAAGTTTCTCAGTGCCAGTGTGCGAGGCGGAAAAATGCCATGGCAACGGATACCCATTGTTGTACCTCAGCAGTAACTGCGGAGGCTACGATGGGGGCAAACTGTTCTTGGCCTGCACGAACCCTTTGGCATACCTCAAGACTTTAGTTTTGTACAAGAAAGAAGCCTGCGAATTTCAATTCTGCCTGCGACTACTGGGCGGTGTATCCACCATCGACCAACATTTCAGAGCCCGTCATAAATCGGGAAAGGTCTGACGCCAAAAACACAATGGCATCTGCAATTTCGTCGCCCTGAGCCATATCACCAATCGGGTGGGCCGCTCGAATGGCGGCTCTGGCCTCAGCAGGGCTTGGAGCAAATCCCGCCTCACCAAGTTCGGTTAAACACTGTGCCGCAAAAGCCGTGTCTACTGTCCCCGGATGGATCGAATTAATACGAAGTTGCAAATCTAACGCGCCAAACTCGACTGCCGCCGCTTTTGTAAACATGCGCACCGCGCCCTTGGTTGCGGAGTAAGCACTCTGAAAGGCTACCCCTACGTTGCCGCAAATCGACGACATATTTACGATAGAACTGCGGACACCAGAGGTTTGCCCAGCGGCATGGAGATCATCGAGGAAGCATTGTGTGCCGAGGAACATACCGGTGCTATTTACCCGGAATAAACGGTCCCATTCAGCCAGCGTGGTATCGGCAACGCTCTTTACGACATCAATGCCTGCATTGTTGACCAGCACTGACAGCGGTCCCCAAGTATCGAGCACCTGCTCCCTCACTTGCTGCCAGCTATCGGGGTCACCCACATCTAAACAAGACGCCATCGCTAAGCCACCGTTTCCATGGATCGTCTCCACAATGCTACTCAAGGCCGCCTCATTAACATCAGTTACCATGACTTTTGCGCCATGCATCGCCAAAGCTTTAGCGGTGGCAGAACCTATCCCGCCAGCACCACCGGTAACCAATGCCACACGCGGGCTGCCATCCTTTAACTCCAATAATTTGTTCATCGCGAGCTATCCTCTCTCTTAGGGTCGATGTATGTCGTAGCCTTGCCGTGGAAAGTGCACATGCCGAACCGGTAAATCAGACCCTTCGACTCTAAGTGAAGTAAAGCGATCTCCCTGCCCCACAAGAATCCCCTCGACACAGCCTCGGTCTGCACCCACAGCACAGACCTTTACCGGAGTATCCCACCAGCTATTGAGGCGACTACTGCGTTCTCGAGCACCTGGAAAAAGTGTCAGATCCGCAGCTGGCTGCAGCAGGGCCGCCTGCGCCACATCATAATCTGAGGCCAGTCGCTCTCCCGAATCCAAGCCTTCCACTCGATCAGCCCAATCACTCAAAGCCTCAAGCGTAAGCAGCTCGCTGGCAACGTGAGGTAACCCGTTGCGAACAAACCAGAATATCCCCCAACAGTGAACATCTGCCAAGGTGCACTCATCACCAGTCAGAAAACTTCGACCATCGATTAGCTGAGTATCCAGCTGTCGCGCCAACTGGATGATACGGGCGGCCATGAGTTCACGAGTGTCTGGCAACGCCGTAAAATCAAGATGCGGAAACACCGCTGCCCTGTCGTTATAAAAATGCTCATCCCAGTCAGCAGCATAAAGCGCAACTGCCGAACCAAGCACCGGGTCAAACAGACTATCGGCCCACAATCCCATGGCATCGCTGAATAACTTCGCGCCCGCGGCTAGTGCTGCCGTCTTCGGATAAAAATGATCTAGGGCATCGGCGATGGCGACGGTATCGATAAAGACATCACTCCCCAACTGTAAAACCGGAGTGCCTCTATACCCCCCAGTGATCGCCTCAAGTTCAGGCTTTGGAGCTGTCATCGGCATTTCTACCGAATGCCATGTTAACTGCTTAATACCGAGTATTTTTTGAGCTTTTTGCGAAAAAGGCGAGGCATCATAATGATGGAGGATGGGGCCTAGCATAAACTCTCCTTATAATTTTCAACCGGGTTTTAAAACGTCTGCCCTTTGGTTAAGCAAAATCCCATAGTCTTCTGCAGCGATTTCACGGGTTGGATACGACGCCCAGGCCGCTGCCACGGCGGCACGCAGCTGCATCGCGTCATACCAAGCGGCCAATGCGGGAAAGTCGCTCACACTCTGCCCCTGCCAATCAGCGTGCACCAGCCAAGGCCAAACCGCCATATCGGCAATCGAGTAACTACCCCCCAGCCAGGGCACCTGCGACAGCCGCTCATTTAATACGCCGTAAAGACGGTTACTCTCATCGGTATAGCGACGAATGGCATAAGGCACTTTTTCAGGCGCAAATTTGTTGAAATGGTGCGCTTGCCCTCCAATAGGTCCAAGAGCAGACATTTGCCAATACAGCCACTGCTTGCACTGCCAACGCTCCGCTTCATTTGCGCCCATAAAGGCACCGTGCCGCTGGGCTAAAAACTCCAGGATAGCCCCCGACTCAAACACGACATCACCGTTGCTGGACTCCAACACCGGTACTTTTCGATTTGGGTTCAAGACGGCAAACGTCTGCGTCAGCTGCTCGCCAGTAGCAAGGTCAACATAACGTCCCTCCCAATCAAGCCCAAGTTCCTGCAGCAAGATGATGACCTTGAGCGAATTTGGCGATGGATAATAATGCAGCACATAATGTGCGGGAGTTGAGGGCTGATTATGCTCATTCATAGTCGATGGCAACCTGTGCACACCAAGATCATGGATGCATGGCTCCCAGATACCAGATCGGCGAGCTGTAGGCTCTATCCTGAATATACTCGGGCGCTTGCGCGGGCCGTTGGACTCCAAAAAAATTGGCATCTCGGGTTGTCCAGCGTTGCCGAGGCACTTCGATAACCCGGGCGTAATAAACCGCATCCTGATCTGCATTAAAAGCGGGATCCACCCAAACCGTCCGCAAAGATGCGCTGCCGTCGACCTCGCTTGGACCGGCGAGTGCAGCATCGTACACCCGCTCTTGTGGTTCATCCGCTTCGTCGATCCACCCCTTAACAATCTGCAGTGCGTGCAGATCGGGGCCGTCCGGCTCCTTCATGGCCAACACGATAAATACCGGCGCAGCCGCCCCCGGGGTATCAGGCTCTGATAGTGTCAGCGTTCCTCCCATTGGGACACCTCGCTGGTATCCGATGGTGGAGATAGGCACAGCTAGGAGGTCGTCGTCTGTAAAATCCCAGCCCCCAAAAAACCGCAGTTGAATTCTTGATCCCGTAGTCGCGTAAACCTCTTTACGCTGGAGCGCATCAAATAGCGCCTCTCTAGTATTTTCCTTGGCCCAAACTCCGGTAAGCCCTGAAGCACTCAATCGCCAATTCTCATTTAACACCTGCGCCATTTTGGTGAACATACGTTCTGCGGAGGGCTCTGTGGAACGGAATTTACCGAAAAAATTGTCCTCAGAAACCGCGCTGTAGCCGGTATGAGAATCCGTCGCCCCTATCATCCCAAACTGATAAGGATTAGCACCCAAACTCCTCCTGTACCTTAGCCCCTGCGCCAAAGCAGAACGCGCATATTCCTGAGGAAACATCCAATCCGCTTTTTCCGCTGTCAGCGCAATGTTGCCCTCATCCCAGCGCTCAAAATCGGCATAACGGTCATCAGGGGATAACAAGGGGTGCGTCTCAGAATCGCCCTTGACCTGCGTGACCTCCAAAAGCGGCTCCCAGCGGGCCCTAGTTTCAGCGTATGTCCGACTCAAAGGCACACCGGATAACGTTTGCGGTGCAAACATGCGTCCGTTACTGACATTAGAGTTGTGGGGAATAGCCAGCACTGAACCATTAACCTGAGATTCGTATCGGGCCATCGCCGCCCACAGGTCCTCCGGATCATTGCTGTCCTGAGACGAAAATGGCACGTTCTGATCTGCGTAGCCCCGCCCTTCACGATAGAGAACAACCCGGTGCAAGTTGTCTCCAGAAATAGTCGATGTCCACTCGTAAGCGGGAAATGCCGTGAATAAATGCGGCTGGTTGTGACGATCAGCCGTTGCCACTGCATCTTGCCAAGCCGCGGACACAACAGCAGGTGGCGTCATTTTTTCGGGGGTAGGATTTTGAAACGCGTCAGCAAATGCCATAGTGAGCTCACCCATGCGATCGCTGCGCAAAAGCTTCAGCCAGTCCTCACCGAGGGCCCAGCCTTTCAGCCGCGAATCTTCTGCGTCTAACAGCCGGTATACCGATAAATATTCAGCGTGATCACTGACCGCCAGGAAGTCATGGCGATACCTTGGGCGAACTGACATGCCGTTACCCGCTCGCACCATTTCACCTCGAGCGAATCGGTAAGCCGTTTCAGGCGTTATTCTGGAGCCCATGGTGTAGGCATCCGCGGAGTTACTGGTGTGCAAGTGTAAATCTCCCCAGTACAGCTGGGTCCGCGTTGAATCTGAGTTAGGCGAGTAGCTATCACCCGCAATGACTGCCGAGGATATCGCCCCTACAGCAATCGTTAAGCTCAACTGGGTGACGGCAGCCCGAAAGCTCAGTACCTTTATCACCGCTCGCACCCCATTCAGAACCATCAAGTCGATGTTATTCCCAACCGCTTCTCTAGCTCGACATGAAAATGCCGCAAACGCTGCTCCTGTTCACCCCAGAGCTGGCCCTGAAAAGCCTTACTGCTCATGCCCTCCTGAACCGAGGGTAAAAACGCCGCGTCTTGGCTCAACACCAAACCCAGACCCGGATCCTCATCTTTGGAGTAACTTTCCGAGGGTGCTCTATTGCGGCCGGTCACATCGGTACCCTCGGGCAAGCCCATCCAAGCCGGTGGACAGTAGTCGGGATCATCCACAGGAAACATTAAGGTCATCGTGTCGTACCAAAATTTTTGGGGGTCGGTATCGTGTGGTAAAAAGCGCATGAGAAATATAGCTTCAGGGTGACACCCAATTTGTATGTTGGGAAAAATACCCGTCGCCCAGCTGTCCGACAGCTGCCCGTCGGTAAACCGCTCGTAACCCAGTCCCAACCGCTGCGACCGCGAGCGCTTACCCTGCTGAATCGCAGTGCGCACATCTAAAGCAGTGCCGCTAAAAGCATCAGGATCAACACCAGCCTCACGCAACATGAACTGCAATCCCTCGTTGACAGTTACCTGGTCGGGAAAGCGCGGACTTGGCTGACCTAGCGGCACAATCATACGACTCGCGCCCTTTGGGTAAAGATCATATTGGACATTCAGATCACTCATGACGCCCCGTGTTTCTGGATGCACCGCGTGCAGGTGGTAGCTTTCATAAAAAGCTTCGACCCCTACTTTCCAGTTAGAACACCACTCACTGCGAACGTGTCGAACTACCTTCATCTGATCGATCTGGTAATTTTCTAAATAGCCCTCGGGCAATCCAAGTTCTTCACCAACAGGCGCTGCGTCCTCATCCATGTTGATAAAAATAAGCCCTGCGTGAACCTCACAACGTGCTCGCTTTAGGCTGGGACGGTGGCTCACCACCTCAGGTTTGAAAGTCTCCTCGTCGGTAATACTGCGAAGCGCCCCGCCATTAGTAAAACTCCAGCTGTGAAACGGACAAACAAACACCTTGCGATTGCCCCGCTCCTCCGACAGCAGGCGCGAGCCCCGATGAGGACAGACGTTATAAAAAGCAACAACGCCCTCCGGCGTGTTCGAAATAATGAAGGACTCGTGCCTAACACGAAATAAAAAGTAATCGCCGCTATTGGGCAGGTCGCTGACCACCCCCGCGAGCAGCCAACTGCGAGTCCACAATTCGTCCCACTCTCGGGCCATGTACTCCTGAGAAAAGTAGCCGCTTTTATCGTGAATCGCTGTGCCGTTATCAATATCAGGCTGTTTAGCCTCCAAACAATCGACGGGGGCGTCGGGGTTGATGACCGCTGTTGGTATCAATTTACTGTTCACACACGTCTCCTTATTTATGATGAGTATTTATCGGCTCGCCAGTGCCGGTGTAAAAACGGGCCTGATGTCAGCCCCTCCCACCGGGCGAAATGCCACGGTTACGGCCATACCACTAGCCACTTGATCGGGCTCCACATCAACGACGTGACTCATCATCGTTACGCCCTCTTCCAATGTAATCAGTGCAACGATATAAGGTGCTGAAAAGTCTGCCGAGACGCCTCTTCGGACCACGCTATAGCTCGACACTTTTCCTTGACCCGATGCCACAATCCATTGGCTATGCTCACTGCCACAGTGCTTACAAACGACTCTTGGATAAAACTGCTGGGCACCGCAATCCCCGCATTGTTGAATGCGCAACTGACCTTCCGCGACACCGTCAAAATAAACCTGATTCAGCTGATCAACCCCGGCCATCTTTTGCTCCTATTAATTTGCTCTTCCAAGCACCACCGTCGCGTGACTAGACATAATGCCACCCTGAGCGTGCAGTAATGTGTGTTCAAGATGTGCAAGCTGACGCGTTCCGGCTGCCCCACGGTACTGACGAACAGCTTCGGTCAATCCAAACATGGCGCCGGGATTTCCGGGGTGACAATGCGACAGCATGCCGCCGTGAGTGTTGACGGGCAGTGCGCCACCGGGCCGTGTCGCACCACTGGCCAAGAAATCACCGCCAGCGCCTTTGTCACAGAAACCAAGGTCCTCGAGTTGTATCAGCAAGGCCGGTGAAAAACAGTCGTAAAGCTGCGCCAGCTCGATATCAGACGGCTCAATGCCCGCCTGCTCGAATGCGGCCTTACCAGAGTCGACAGCAGCCGACCTAGTCAGATCTGTCGCCTGACTGATGTGCTCGTAATGGTGCCCCTCACCGTACCCCTTCAATAGGACCGGAGTATGGGGCAGATCGCGTGCACGCTCGCGAGTCGTCAGAACCACCGCAGCGCCACCATCAGAGACGATAGAGCAATCGAGTAGCTTTAACGGGTCTGCGATGGGTTTGGAGGCCAAGACTTCATCGACAGTAACCCGCTCGCGATACTGTGCAGTTGGGTTTTCGTGCGCCCAAGTCCTCGACGACACCATGGCCTCGGCAAACTGCGCCTCGGTGGTACCGAAAGTATCCATGTGCGCGCGCGCTATTAATGCATAGTAGGCCGGTACCGTCGGGCCGTAGGGCTGCTCAAAGTGCGGATGTCCTGAGCTGGACTGCACTGCCATCGCACGATCCCTAGTCATAAAACTTCGCATGCTATCTGCCATGGACACCACCACAGTCGTGGCCAGCCCAGTCTGGATAGCTGCTGCGGCATAGCGCAAAGCCGTATAAGTTGTGCCGCCTCCTGTGCCAACGCTCAAACAATGGCTTGGGGTGAGTCCCGCGTACTCAGCGGTAGCTTCGGCGTGATACATGACCGGAGTAACCAATGAATTACAGGTAATCAATCCATCAATCGCACTGGCATCAAGGCCGGCATCGGCAATAGCCCCCAGAGCTGCCTGCACCCCCAGTGCCATAGGGCCGCGATCAGCGACGATTCCAAGGTCTGTTTCAAAACTTCCAACTATCGCAACATTTGAGAGATCCATGGGTCAGTCCGCCGCTGCAAATAACTTTGCACCAATCGTTCCCGGCGCGACAACTTCACCGGCCTCGTTGCGGATGCCTACTTCGAGCTCTAATGCGCCACTCGCCGCATCATAGGCGGTTACTGCGGCCGTCGCCGTCAGTGTCTCACCCACATAGGTAGCACCTCGGTTTGAGTAGGACACTGAAGTGATCATGCCCGCGTCACCCAGCCATTCATCGACTGTCTGGTGCAGCCAGTCTCCCAGCATGGGACCTGCAAGCACTAGGCCGGGATACCCCTCAACCTCGGTTGCATAGGGCAGGTCAAAGTGAATGCGGTGGCCATTCCAAAGTGATGCGTTGTAAAGCATGAGCTGAACGTTGTCGGGTGTGTATTGTCGTTCTGGCAGCACCGCACCAATCGCAGGTTCTGGGGTCATCGCAAAATCCTCGTAGTTTTTTCACGAATCACCAGTTCATCATCGTCGTTTCGGATATCCATAATAATCTCGTAAAAAATAAGCGATCCAGAGCGCCCCGCTTTTTCATAAATCGCGGTGAGCGTGCGCACCGAGGTCAGCCAGTCCCCCGGGCGAATTGGCATTAGATACTCAATGTCCAGCCCCCCCGCCATGGCACGTTCCAGCGGAAATTTCGGCAGCAAGGTATCGATAGATACACCATCGGGAGTTAGCTGATCGAGCTCAACAACATCCCAAAACAGCGGCACATGAAACATGGGGGGGGCGACGTCACCATCGAGGTACTTGCGCTGGCGGTTACCCGTGGCGACCGCATATTTGCGAATATCACGGCGAGTAACAATCTCTCGCTGAGGTTTACTCTGCCGTCCAATGTTAGTCAGTAACTCAGCGGAAATTAACCCGGTCATACGCTGCGCTCCTGCACTTGCCAATAGGGGTCACGCAACTCGCGCTTCAGTATTTTCCCTGTGGGCGCCTTGGGAAGTGCCTCTACAAAATCTACACTTTTAGGTTTTTGATACGAGGCTAAATGCTCGCTGGCTACGGCGATGATCTCTGCCGCTGTGGCCGTGTGGTCTGGCTTCAGGACGACGACCGCCTTTACCGCCTCGCCCCAGGTGTCATCGGGGATACCGAATACCGCCGACTCTAAGACGGCGGGATGCTGATGAATGGCAGCTTCCACCTGCGTACTGTAAATATTTTCTCCTCCTGAGATGATCATGTCTTTGGCGCGGTCGACAATAAACAGATAACCCTCTGCATCCCAGACCGCTATGTCACCGGTCCACATCCAACCATCTCGCAGTATTTCAGCCGAGAGCTCTGGTCGCTGCCAGTAACCCACCATATTGGCCTCGGAACGCACGACAATTTCTCCTGGCGTCTGACTATCTCGGGGGACACAAACTCCTGATGGATCCACTACCTGAACCTCGGTGACAAAACCAGGACGACCACAAGAGCTTAGGCGCTCACTATGACGCCCTGCCAACGCGTCAATATGATCTTCTTGTGTCAAAAAAGTCATGGTCATACCCTCGGTCTGACCGTATCCCTGAATCAATGTGCAGGGAAACGCGTTCATCGCCGCCTCCACCACTGAGCGGGGCATGGGCCCGCCGCCGTACTGGAAATTACGCAAGCTACTGAGATCGTAGTCAGAAAAGCCCTCAACAGCCATCATCCAGTTGATCATCGTTGTGATGCCTAAGAAGGCTGAAACCCGCTCTCGCTGAATCACCTCAAGTGCAAGCTTCGCCTCAAAATTTATCAAAACAACGGGACAACCGTGGGCCATATAGTTCATCGCCAGAGCTACAGGAATGTGGAACATTTGGCCCGTCAGCATGTAAACATCTGTAGGCACGATTCGCTCAGCGACGGTTTGATTGATCATTCCCATGTAGAGCGAGTGATGCGTATGCAATGCGCCCTTGGAAAGCCCGGTGGTGCCCCCCGTGTAAAGGATGAGTACGGGATCGTCGGCAGAAACATGTGCAGCTGCAGCCGGTTCATCGCTTGATGCTGCTGCGATCAGACGTTCGTAGTCATCCTTAGGTTGATCCTCAAAAATAAACCAATGATCAATGTGAATTTTCTGGCGTAGGCGTTCAGCCATGTCCCGATACTCGGATGACACGACAATGACACGGGGTTCGCCGTCTTCAAGTAGGCGCAGCATTTCCACGTCACTGAGACGCCAGTTCAAGGGCAATGCAATCAACCCGCAACGCGCGACACCGTAAAATACTTCCATGTACTGAATACAGTTTTTGGACAGGATGGCTACTCGGTCACCCTTGGACAACCCAAGGTCATCTCGCAACGCGTTGGCGAGTCGCCTAACGCGCTCGTCTAGTTCGCCAAAAGTTATTCGACGCTCATTGGGGACATCCACTAATGCCTCTCTCTGAGGCTCTAGGCTCGCAGTTTTTGCGGGGATTCTTCCAATATTCATGCGCGAGCCCTCAGTAGGCACTGTCCAGATCAACATGGCGAGTTGCTATGCGCCAATGGTTGTCGACCTGACGAACCGTATCGCGATATAGACCCGTACTGAGCAACTTTGTTTTGCCCTCTTCAGTAGCGAATAAGGTGAGATTAGACGTCACCTCAACAACGTCTTCCGACGTTGAGAAAAAGCAGTTCGAAACAACATGTCGTCGCACGTCATTTTGGGATGCCATCGCATCACGGTACAACTGCATGACGTTGTCGCGTCCCTCAAAAGGTCCCACAAGGTCGCCACCAGCGATGCACAAACTCATAACGGCATCCTCACAGAGGCCTGATTCGAGCAATTCAAGGTCACGTTGATCATAGGCATATGAGGCCCTCGCGAGTAATTCAGTAATAGCAATCTTGTCATCAGCAGACAGCATTGTTGGGCACTCCATTTTCTTTGAAAAGATCCACTGTTTGAGAATCAGTGGGTTTAAACGTGAGGACAACAGGCTGGAGGCCCTGACAGAAAAAACGAGTCAGTGGCGCTACCCGATCCGAGGCAACCGAACTATTTTTGGCTGTCTCGCCGAATTCAGGCACCTACTGCAATCCTCAATAATCGCCGCGTCCACGCACCTAACAGTATGGGGACGTTTTTATTTTATAGCCCCAGCCTTCGCTAGCCGTAAGCCCCAAGACCGACATTCTTATTCATCAAAATATTCGGCGGTCTCCGTCAAGAGTATTACGGTTACTTGTGCCGAACAAGTCTGACAGGAAAGTTGGCGCAGAAGCCCCTAGACTGGGGCTTGGGGAACCTGGAGAGTTTATTATTCGGTAGCGGTTACCCACTCAGCGATCACAGGCTGTAGTGCTGTACCTACTAACTCAATGATCAAGCCGCCATTGGGTGGCGTTAAATAGCAAATTAGGCCAAAGCCATCATCGGGCGAGGCACCCGCGGCTAACGCCCGCCAACCCTGCGATTGAAGGGTATTTGCGGCGTCAGCTAAGTCCTCAGTCCAAAAACCGATATGACGACTATCTGGTAATTGAGCAGGGTCGTAAAATGGCGAGCTGCCTTGACACAGCTCGAGGTGTACCGGGCCTTCTCTGCTGTAGCATGCATGAACCACTATTTCGTGCTCCCCTGCTTCTGGCGTCCAAAAAGGCAGAGGGTCAAAGCTTCGTACAGGGCTCCATTCGACGCCCAGGCTCTGACCGAGAGAGTCTCGCGCCGAGTGGATATCTGCTACTGCGATACCGTTGTGAAAACAATCACTCATTTTTAACATACACTCCCTCCTCGGGATCGTCGACGGTGCTTTACGAAGGGCCTACGGGGTGGTGGTCCACTGAAGATCAACCGGCAAGGCATCAAGTCCCATTGTTGTGCCACCGTGACCGATAATTTTTCGGTCTTCGCTCAATGAGACTGAACTCACCCTTTGACAAAACTCCTCAAGCACCACCCTGACTTCAAGTTTCGCAAGGTGTAACCCTATACATTTGTGTGCGCCGGCGCCGAAGGCGTGATGCCGATTTTGTTCCCCGCGACTCCGGTCAGTGTCGAAGGTGTCCGGTGCCCCAAATACTCGAGGATCCCTAGAAGTAATCGCACTGGGAATCACCACGTTATCACCGGCCTTAATCAGCACCCCCGCAACTTCGGTATCTTGTTCGCAAATGCGATTTAAACTGATAAACGCATTCAGTCGCAGAAACTCGTCAACCGAAGCAGTGACCTTTTCGGGATTTTGGTGCAACTGGGCGTACTGGTCGGGGTTACGAGCCAGCTGAAGAATGGTGAACGACAGCATGGAAGCAACGGTATCGATGCCGGCCAGAAACAGTAGATAAGCAATGCCCTGCACTTCCTCTGCGGTTAGACGCTCCCCCTCTACCTCAGCGGCCAGCAGCAAATCAACAATATCTCCCGAACCCGGCCGCTTTTGGTGTTGCTCCACAACCTGCTGCAGGTGCAGTGCTATCTGCTGCCCACAGGCAAGCCGTTCTTCTAGGGAAGGCGCTCGGTAAAAACCGGTTTCCCACTCGTAAAACTGCGGCAACATAGTCGCCTCCAACCCCATCTGCTCGGCAAACACCCGAGTCGGAATTGGTTTCGCTATGTCTCCCAAAAAATCAATTTTTTCGTTGTTCATGACGGCGTCCAGCACAGCACAAGCTTGCGCGCGAACACCCGACTCCATTTTTTTAACGACGTCTGGCTGAAACACTGGCAGCAGCAAACGCCGATAACGTCGATGCTCATCGGGCCCGCTTTCTAGGGGAATCAATCGCGGGCGCTGTTCATAGTTAGCGGGAACACCGATGGGGAACGATCCAAAATTTTTAGCATCGCAAAGCACCGTGTGGGCCAAGCTATGCGTAAAGACAACCCAGTGCCCACCGTTGTGGGGTGTGTAAGCCAAAGGCCGCTGTTCTTGTGCCAACCAAGCCAACATACACGCCTGAGGGTCCCCAGCGAGACCAGGGTCAGCAACAATGTCAATGTCACATCGAAGGTTCTCCGGCACATCTCTCCAATTCGTCGGCATATTGCTAACCCTCTAATAAGACTAAGCATTTACCCCGAGAGACACCGCCCATCATGTCGCAAAAAGCGGTGGGGGTCTGCTCAATGCCTCGATAACACTGGTCAAATGTTTTTAGCTCACCCGATCTCAACAACCGCTCCAAGGCCTCAATCACAGCGGGAAATTCATCGGTATAATCTGAAAACATAAAGCCTTCCATACGAGCTCGCTTAGTGATGAGCTCCCAAGTATGCGTCACCGGCTCTACCTCTGCCTCGTATTGCGATATCGCGCCGCACAACACTAGCCGCGCACCCTCCTGCAACTGCTGCATTACGGTGTTTAGAACTGAGCCGCCCACATTGTCAAAAAACAGATCAACTCCACTGGGTGCCGCGTCGGCCAAAGCCCGCGCGAGATCAGGCTGCGCTTCTCTTGAGATTGCGAGGTCATAACCCACCGTCTCAGTGAGCCATTGCGCCTTCTCTGCCGAACTCACCAAACCGATCGTGCGGCAACCAGCAGCTTTTGCCAACTGTCCCACAATGGTGCCCACAGCACCGCCTGCCGCACTGACCACAACGACGTCTCCCGGCTTTGGCTGGCCGATGTGATTCAAGCCAAGCCACG
The DNA here is from genome assembly GCF_051201645.1 of Luminiphilus sp. nBUS_16. Taxonomy (GTDB): domain Bacteria; phylum Pseudomonadota; class Gammaproteobacteria; order Pseudomonadales; family Halieaceae; genus Luminiphilus. The sequence continues at coordinate 2,133,573 of NZ_CP179205.1, forward strand.
CGGTCATCCCGGTCGGACCCAAGGTCGACATGTACTCTGACAGCGCCAGATCATCAGCTGCCACCAGAGGTGAGCACAGATCTGAACCGTCCAATAAACTCATCTCCTCCCAAGCTGTCCTTGCGTTGACTAGGGTTCCTACCGCGTAATCTGGATGCCTAGACTCAATAACCTCACCCAAGACTATGCTTTGCACTGGCTCATTTAACTGCATACCGGTCAAATAGTTGTCTCCTGCCCCTGCCGACATCCATTGCCGGAAACCTGCATCAAGGGAAAAGACCCGGTTTTTAATCAAAAACCACCCCTCAGGGACCTCTGGACGAGGCACATCAACCACTTCAAAGTCGTCTGGCCTGACAGCACCATCGGGGTGCCTGGCTAAATTAACTGCTCGCGGCATATTCGGTCTCCTTGGAGTTACAAGCTTCACAGCTGAGCGGCCTGAGAATATCGCACAGAGAAAATCCAATAACAAACAGATTTGAATGTTTGTATTTTTTGGCCACAAAAAGCCCTGACACAGCACTGCAAAAAGATGGCCATCTAACGCTGCGCTGCTGGACATACACGAGCGGCAAAAAAGTGATCGATTGACCATGAAAACTTTTGGTTTGATTGTAATCAGACGCTACTCAATGCACAGTTGTCACGCCGCAGTCCTACACACAGCGGCGACGCGCAGGCGGCAGCGATAACCGAACGTGGAGTTATTTTTGGCGAGGTTCATGATCTGCGCTATTGGGCCGGGGATTTCAGACCACTAAATTTTAGGAGACCAAAATGGCTAGCGGTGGGTGTTTATGTGGAGACATTACTTATGAATACGACCATGAACAATCTCGTGCAGCATTGCATTGTCACTGTCGCGACTGTCAGAAAGTCACGGGCTCCGGCAAAGCTACCATTGTGCTCTTTCCAGAGGACGCCGTGCACATTAGCGGCACCTTCAAACAATATGGCAGCCTTGGCTCTGACGGGTCCCACGTTAATCGCGGCTTTTGCTCTCGCTGCGGCAGCCAGATGTTTACACATATTGACGAAATGCCCGGGCTCATTTTTGTCAAAGCTGGCACTCTAGATGATTCTTCGTGGGTACAAGCCTCACTCAACTGTTGGGAGTCGACCGCATCCCTATGGTCACCGGCAGACAGTGAACTTCCCGGCGCTGAAAAAAACCCAAACCTTTGACCCGCTTTTATATAACTCGCTCCCGCTGAGCGCAAAAAAACCGGCTCTTCAGCAGCAAACGCTGTGGGTTAACCGACAAGCTCGTAGCACTGTAGGATCGCTCACAGAGCATAGCCATTGGAGCGAGCAGTTGGGCACTACCGCTGTGTTAGCAAGCGTGTCATCGTTAATCAAACCTTGGGGGCAGGGAAAGAAAAACATGTGTAGGGGAGAGTCACCATGTATGAAGAATTGAAAGGTAAAGTTGCCGTCGTTACTGGAGGTGGCGCAGGTATCGGTCTGGCATGTGCAACAAGACTCGCAGAAGCTGGGGTAGCCGTGGGCATTGCAGATATCGATGGCGCTGCCGCGGAAGACGCCGCTAAGAGCCTGACCTCCAGGGGCCATCGCTGTCTGTCTGTGGTAACCGATGTCAGCCAGGCAGACCAGGTGAATCACTTATTTAAGATAACCAGCGAGACTTTCGGCGCCATAACTATCGCTGTCAATAATGCGGGGGTTGGCTCGCCACTCACACCGCTGGGCGACACGGAGGAGTCTGACTTTGATCGAATCATGGCTGTTAACTTAAAAGGCGTATGGCTATGTATGAGAGAGGCCCTACGCCACATGAGTCCGTCAAAGAAGGGATCTATTATCAACATGGCCTCTGCGCTGAGCACCACTACATTTCCAGGCAGCAGTCTTTACACTGCGAGCAAGCACGGCGTCTCAGGGCTTACTCGAAGCGCTGCCGTCGAGTATGGCGATAGTGGGATCCGTATCAATGCTATCTGCCCCGGCTTTATTTCAACGCCGTTGCTGCACAGTACGGTTACCGAGGAAGCTGCTCAAGCGATGGCGGCAAGACATCCCATGAACAGACTGGGCACACCATCAGAGATCGCCGATGCGGTAGCATTCTTGGCATCAGACGCCTCGTCTTTTGTCACCGGCAGCCTATTCTCTGTTGATGGTGGATGGACTGCGAGCTAAGTCAAAAGTCGTCCCCATGATCCAAGCTGTGACCCAAAAGCTCACCGCTAGGCTTTACTACCCAAGGGCGTTTTGTGCTGAGAAAATGAAATCAGGGCGCTGCTGTATCAAGTCGCGTTAACTGACCTTCACCGCAACCATGCCATCATCAACCAGCACGTCGAAAGTTTTTAAAGGCACCCGGGTCAATTGTCCCACGGGCTCTCCGGTACGAAGATTAAAGCGCACGCCATGCAAGGGGCAAGACACATGCCCTCGACGAATACGCCCACCTGCCAGAGGGGCTTGTTGGTGCGTGCAGCGATTCTCAACAGCAAATACCTCGCCATCAGCATGACAAAGCAATACCTCGCAGCCATCGATCGTTACCACCTCACTGCTATTAGGTGCCAATGATTGAAGCTGCAGCACCGGTATGTAGTCTTCCATTGACTCAATACACCCCAAAAACTCAAGAAGCACAACGATAAGTAGCGAAAGCTTAAATAGCAACAAACAAACGTGCTTGCTTCTTTTGTGTAGCGAGGCTAGCGTAGCACCTCCTTAATTCTATATTTGGAGCAAACACGCCGTGCTACCGATGAAAAAGCAACAGTGGACCCTTAAAGCGCGCCCTCAAGGAGTGCCTGACCGAAGCGAAGTCGATATCGAAACACGCACTATTGACCATGTGCCAGACGAACATTTGCTCATTGAATGCCTCTATTTTTCTATGGACCCCGCAATCAGAGGATGGATGTCAGAAGTTCCTAACTATTTACCCCCTATCCCTATCGGGGACTCCGTGCGTTCATCGGTCGTTGGCAAGGTATTGCAGAGCGAAGCAGACGGCTTCGCTGCCGGTGACCTTGTGGTCGGAACGGGTGGCTGGGAAACTCATGGCGTGGTGCCTGCGGCCTACTTCTCTGTCATACCCCCAGACAGCCCCTTTCCTGCTCACTACTATCTAAGCGCTCTGGGCGCTGTTGGCCTGACACCCTACTTTGGCCTGTTACGAGCCGGCAAAGCGGCTGCAGGGCAAACGTTGCTGATGAGTGCGGCAGCGGGAGCCGTGGGGTCAATTGGCGGGCAAATTGGCAAAATTCTGGGACAGCGCGTTGTCGGCATAGCTGGCAGCGATGAGAAATGCCAATGGGTGACTGACGAGCTGGGCTTTGATGACTGCATCAACTACAAAACCTGCGGTGATATGGAGCAAGCGATTCGAAAAGCTTGCCCTGAGGGGGTGGACCTGTTTTTCGATAACGTCGGCGGCGAGATATTGGATGCCGCGCTGATGAACCTGAATAAAGATGCCACTATTGTCTTCTGTGGCAGCATTAGCAATTACAACGCTACCGAACCCGTCCCTGGGCCCTACAACTGGTGGCAGGTGCTGGCTAGAAGTGTGACCGTTCAGGGCTACCTTATCAGCGACTATCTCGCCGACTTTCCCGAAGGACAGGCACAAATCTCCGAGTGGATTAACTCAGGACAGCTTAAGTTTAAGGAGCATATCGTCGACGGCTTTGAAAACACTCTTGACGCCTACAATTTGCTTTTTGAAGGTAAGAATGACGGAAAATTGATGGTCAAGGTCTAGCCGTTTGGGGGAGTAAACCTCCCCCCGATTTTTTTAAAGACTGGGAAGTTCACCCTCACCGCCCTCGGCGTAATATTGAATACACCGATGGGCAAACTGGTTACCACTTTCGTTTTTGCCAAAAATTACATCTGCCAAGTGGCCCGACTGCAACCCTCGCTGCACTTGCAAACCCACCTGATAATCTTCCTCGTCTACAACCTGCATAAGCCAATCGGCCATTTGCTCCAAAGCTGCATTTTCCTCTGCATCCTTCGGCTTCGTATGATGAATAAAGTGCAGCACTGTTGTATTTTCCAGAGGCCCAGGGCCAGGAATCAGCTGCGCAATTTGGGTAATCTCAGGAGCCACGAAGATCGACACATTTGGGAAAAATAGGCGGATAAAATCGTAACCATCGTTTTCATGCTGCCAAAGCTCATCCACAGGGATGTCTTTTAATTTTTCAATCGTCTTGGCTGGATAGCCCACCAGCATATGTGGTCCATAAGCCTCAAACGCCATGATGTTGGTATAGGTTCTAGGCGCAATCGTTTCCGGATGCGCAGCTTGGAAGTGATAACCCTCCAAATAACCATCAAGGGCAACCTTCCAGTTGGCACCATGAATCACCCGCTGGCCAACATAGTGCCAATCCTCAAAATGCTTCTCTCCAACGTCGCTCATCATCTCGCCGAGAAAACCGCGAATATCACACTCCGACGTAGGATCGAGAACAGCAAAGATGAGCCCACCCTCCTCGTGGCAGGGAAAGGCGACGAGGTCTCGGTCACCTCGACAATCTTCACCAAACTTAACCATGTCGGCGACACCTCTCAGGCGACCATCACCGCCATAGGTCCAGGCATGATAGGGACAGCTGAATGTCTTTTTATTGCCTGATGGTCTGGATTCGAGAATCATTCCCCGATGACTGCACACGTTCATCAGAACCTTGGCGGAGCCATCGGCTTGCCGGCAGATCAGCAAAGGCGTGCCTAAAATATCGAGAGTTTTGAAGTCTCCCTTTTCGGGAATTTCATGTGAGAGTCCCACTAAAATTGGCAGACTCTTGAAGACCCCATCCATTTCTTTTTGCCAAACATCTGCGTCGGTGTACTGCGTCGCAGGAACCCGCAGTGTATCGGCTGCATAGTCGGTGGTCCCATTGGCGACGTGATCGCGCAATCGGGCTGCCATCTGATTATAAAGTGCGTGCCTTTCCATTGCCGACTCCCGACTCATTCCGAAGTTATTCATCGAACGGTGTCCCGGCGTGCCAACTACACTCCGCCACCGTTTACTTATGTGCCTGAGGCTAGAAGTGCCTCCATAAAAAGTCAAGCATGCTTGCTTTTTTCTTGTTGCTTAAATACCCTGCGCTTGGGTTGCTCATTACTGGTAAGTAATGCAGCGACTATCCATGTAATACCAGTGCGCAGCAAGCCAATCCGGCTACCAGCGCAGGCAGGGGCGGATTTATGGGCGACAAACTCGCTGGGAAAGTGGCGTTGATCACGGGCGGAACGAACGGCATCGGTAAGGCTGCTGTGGAGCGCTTCATGGCTGAAGGCGCCTCGGGTGTCGTGTTTACTGGCAACAACGCCGAAGCCGGTGGTGCTATTTCTGCAGCAACAGGCGCTGAGTTTATTCGTCACGCCGTCCAAGATATTCCTGGCTGGTCAGCGGTAAAGGAAGTCGTTAAAAACAAGTTTGGTCGCCTCGACATCGCGTTCGCCAACGCCGGCACCAACGCGGGGGATAGCAACATCGAAGATGTAACGCCGGAGGCCTGGCAAAATCTGATCGATATCAACCTGACTGGCCCCATGATGACGATTAAGGCCGCCGCAGAGCTGATGCGCGGTAACCCCGAGGGACCAGGTGGCTCTATTATTCTCAATAGCTCGATCAACGGTATTTTAGCGCTGGCGGGCGACGTCACTTATTCGACGACTAAAGGTGCTATGCGTTTACTGGCAAAGTCGAGCGCCGTCCATCTCGCCAAAGAAAACACCAACATTCGGGTCAACACCATTCACCCCGGCGTTATCGGAACACCGCTTATCGAGGGCGCCATTAACGGCGCTCCCGATCCGTCAGCCGCTCGGTCCATGCTCGAGGGCATCGCGCCCATGGGCCGTCTAGGTCAAATGGAAGAGGTCGTAAACCTTTTGATTTACTTGGGCTCCGATGACTCGCGCTTCATGACCGGCTCTGAGCTAGTGATTGACGGGGGGTCTACCGCCGGCCTGCCCGGCGTTTAGGTTACAGAGAGCGCGGACACCAACTGCCAGACCTATTCCCCATGCAACACTCGAAAGCGACGTAGTGAAAATTTCCACTCCCCGTTCTCACGGATGCATTCATCTTCGTACTCACCTCTTGGCTCAATTTGAGTGCCGTCCTGCATAACGGCAACTTCACTGGTGTAGCTGCGCATGACCGCATGGTCCCCTTCAATGGAGATGAACCCCGGTTGTGCCATCATATTGACGAAAGGAAAAAGCTGCATGGCGTCCAACCATGCCGCAACAATGTTATCCCGGCCGGTGATGCCGGACATCTCCAGATGAGGCAACTCCCAGACCGCGTTTTCCGCCCAGGTATTTCCCCAAATTGCAGCATCGCGTTGGTTCACGCCATCGCAGTAGCGCTCTAATAGAGCGCGAATTTCTAGATGATCCTCAAAATCTTTCATTGGCTCTCCAAATAATTACAACGGCAACCCCCGCCGCTGCCGCCAAAAACGCCGGCAAGGGACCTAGACAAGCCATCCTTCATTGGTTGATCAAGCCACCATCAACCACCAATTGTGTTCCAGTGATGTAAGCCGACAGATCGCTCGCCAAAAACAACGCCGCGTCACCAATTGTCTTTGGAGCCCCCATATAACCCATCGGAATTACCGACACTAAGGAATCGTATTCATCCGTATTTTCTGATGAGGCTTGCACATTCATATTGGTCGCAATCATGCCGGGATGGATCGTATTACAGCGTATCCCTTCAGCAGCGGTCTCCGCCGCCACCGCCTTTGTAAAGCCGAGAACGCCACCTTTACTCGCTGCGTAAGCACTGACACCGATCACGCCCACCAATGCCGCTACCGACGACATGTTGATAATAGATCCCTTCGTGCCAGTTTCTCTCATCATCGCAACGGCGGATTGCGTACCTAAAAACAAGCTAGTCATATTCACCACCATCTGGCGGTTATAGTCTTCGAGCGTAATGTCTTCTAACTTTTTGAGGACCGCGATACCCGCGTTGTTAACAAGCGTATCAAGGCGCCCGTGATTGTCCCTGATACGGCCCATGGTAGCCTGCCAACCCTCGGGGTCTGTGACATCCTGTCGCCAAGCCGTCGCTGAGCCTCCCGCTGCGTTAATGCTTTCAGCGGTGGCATTGGCACCATCAAGGTCGACATCAGTCGCAATAACGGTGGCACCCTCGGCACCAAAACAATGTGCTATCGCATGCCCTAGCCCTGGATTTGAAGCTGCACCTGTTACCAGACAAACTTTGCCGCTTAGTAATCCCATGATGAACTCTCCCTTATCTTAAAGATTATTAGTTACTGAAAAATCTAGTCTGGCGCAGGGATCTCGCCCGCCGCTATCATCGCCTCTTCCAGTTCGTGAGCACGAGGATTGCGACGCAAGCATAAGCCGCCATTTACCTGTAGATTTTCCCCTGTCATGAAGCAGTCATCGCTGGCCAAGAACAGCGCCGCTGCGGCAATATCATCTGAGGTGCCATAGCGTTCCAAGGGGTAACACTGTGCGAAAGCTTTCGCCAAAGCTGGGCTTTGCAGTGCGTCGGCGGTCATCGGCGTATCAGTAAGCCCCGGTGAAATCGTGTTGGCCCTAATACCCTTAGTGCCAAACTCATTAGCGACAGTGCGAATGACGTGATCAATACCCGCCTTGGTTCCCATGTAGGCTGCGTGATTATCCAACATGATCTTTGCAGTAGCGGAGGAAATTTGAATAATACAGCCCTGCTCCTGACGTGACATGACCTCAACCAAGCGCTGCAACCAGATGAACGGACCTTTGAACTGAAGGTCAACCATACGATCGAGCTCCTCTTCAGAAGTCTCACAAAACCCGTTGAGTAGCCCCCAACCGGTGGCATTTATCGCCACATCAATGGCGCCATGACGCTCCTGAACTTCTTTCACCATATGGCCAATGGAAGCACGGTCGCAAAAATCACAAGGGACCCAATCACCATCGATAGATGTCGCTAGGTCGGCGAGAACGTCAGTGCGACGACCAGATACCACGACCTTTGCGCCCGTCTCGGCAAAACGACGGGCCATAACCTGCCCCATGTTGCCCGGGGACCCTGCCCCAACAATTGAAACCACTTTTCCGGCACCAGAGAAACTTCCAAACATATGCACTCCGATTAATTACTGTGATGCATCAAAGAATACAAAAAGTTACTGCACTTTCCGAAGGACAGAGTCGACCTACCGTGGAACACCCACGACGTTATGACTCTAGCTTGTATATTGATACCAGCTGATCTGTTACCAAATCAATGATGCTCTCTGCCCGCTTCTTTCTTTTGCTGCACCGATAGGTGGTGGCCATGCCATGCATAGCAAAATGCACCAAATCATGAGCCGCTTGGAGAGACTTAACACCCCGCCATTGGGGGAAGACTGTTTTGGCCGTCAACAGAAATTGCTTTTCGAATTCTTTTTCAAACTCTTCGATAACCTCACCGAGCTCATCATCCGTGCGAGCTGCAGAAACCAGTTCCTGATAAGCGACAAAAGACGGCAGGTTATGATATTCCCAGGCTGCCTCCACTGACCGCCGCACATCGGCCCTAGTGATTTTTGTGGAGATGTTTTTCGCTCCCATCAACTGGCGATACTCCTCCAGTCGCCGCTCATGTAAAAAGGCGATGACGACTTTAATCACTTCAGCTCTCGCCGAGAAGTGATGCATCATTGCGCCCCTTGAAACGCCAGCCTCGGCAGCAATCATTGCAGTTGTCGTCTTGTTGTAGCCCTCGTTTACTAAGCACCGCACCGCCGCCTCGAGGATAGCCCTTCGCGTCAGCGCACTTTTCTCCGCTTGCCAACCGTCACCCACTCGCGCGCCATTTTGGGATGTGGGTTTTTTTTTCGCTGCCGAGACTTTGGCGCGCTTTGTTACGCTCAGGCTCGGGGAAGTTGTCATTTTGCTCATAATCGTTTTCGCAGGGCTTACCATTGGTGATGGTGCAGTAGTTTGAGAATCCTATAAAGCGCAGTGAAACGCAATAACTGGACGGAAAATAGCAAACAAACCTGCTTGCTTTTTTTTATCTCCGTTCCTAGTATCGCCACATAGGGGTTCTGTGGCAACCGACAGCGATAAGCCTCAGAGGCCAAGACACCCCATAAAGCCGCCATCAAAAAGATGCATAACAAGAATACTTGTGCCTAGCCAAAGTCGAAAGAGCAACAACCTGCGCCATCAACCAGCGCAAGGTGAAGACACAGACATTTGGGCGACGCTAAGCACTCAAAGGGAGTTCGAAAATGCTGCCGCAAAAACCACTCCACCCTGGCTTGTTCACTTGGCCAGACTCAGCGCCAGAATTATTGGGTAGCCGGTGCGTCGATTGCGGTGAGCATGCTTTTCCCAGTCAGTCTAGCTGTCGCGCTTGTAGCAGTGAGCATACGGAGATCGTAGGGCTGGGCAACAAGGGCACCCTCTGGACGTGGACGATACAAAGTTTTATGCCCAAAGCCCCATACCACACTGACGAAACCCCTGAAAGCTTCTGCCCCTACGGCGTCGGTTACATAGAGCTCGCCTGCGGCATCAAGGTTGAAAGTAGACTCCATGAAAATTCGACGGATACCTTGCGCATTGATCTTCCCATGAAGCTTGAGATCGTTCCTGTGCGTGATGATGGCGAGGGCAACCAACTGATGACCTTTCAATTTCGCAGCGCGGAGGCGTTATGACAGATGTAGCCATTGTTGGATTGGGATTACACCCCTTCGGCCGAAGCCCTGCCCTGTCGGGTCTAGAACAAGGCGCAATCGCAGCTAGAGCAGCCATCGCCGACGCAGGCACCAATTTTAAAGCGATGGAATTTGCCTTTGGCGGAAGTCAGGACGGTGGCAACGCAGATTCTCTAGTCAACCTGCTGGGCTTAACGGGCCTGCAATTTACCAACATCTGGAACGGCTGTGCCACCGGCGGCAGCTCTTTGAATGCCGCTTATTCGGCCATTAAGTCGGGCCAATATGATATGGGACTTGTGGTCGGTTTCGATAAGCATGCCCGCGGGGCGTTTAATCCCCAACCTAAAGACTGGGGGCTCGATGACTGGTACGGGGAAACCGGGCTGATGCTAACCACCCAGTATTTCGCCATGAAAATCCAGCGCTATATGCACGATTATGGTATCTCTCGCGAGACTCTAGTCCGGGTAGCAGAGAAAGCCTTTCGCAATGGCTCTATTACCCCAACAGCTTGGCGACAAACGGCGTTGACGACCGAAGACATTGAGCAGGCACCTATGGTTAGTGAACCCCTCAATAAATATATGTTCTGTTCGCCCGCCGAAGGCGGCTGTGCCCTCGTGCTGTGTCGCGCTGACATGGCTAAAAACTACACTAACAACCCGGTGCTGTTAAAAAGCGCGGTTGTTCGATCCAGGCATTATGGAAGTTTTGAAGTGTTCAGCCCATCCCAAGCACCTGCCGTTGCCCCCTCGCCTACGGTCACAGCATCCCGCGCAGCTTTCGAGTTTGCAGGTATCGGCCCTGACGATGTTGATGTCGCGCAGCTGCAGGACACCGAGGTAGGGGCGGAGATCATGCATCTCGCGGAAAACGGATTTTGTGAACATGGCGAGCAAGAGCAATGGCTGCGCGAGGGTGTCACCGAGATTGATGGCAGGCTACCGGTTAATACTGACGGCGGTTGTTTGGCTAATGGCGAGCCCGTCGGTGCCTCCGGGCTGCGACAGGTTTATGAAATTTGCCATCAGCTGCGAGGCACCGCGGGCAAACGGCAGGTTCCCAATGCGCCGAAAGTAGGTTACACCCATGTATATGGTGCCCCCGGTATTAGTGGGGTCAACATTCTGACAACCTAGAGGCTTGTCATAAAAACGGATTGATCAGGAGAGCTCTATGAACAAGGCAGAAGACAAAAAACAGGGCGATGGCGGCCGCTTTAAGGGCACAACGTTTCAGGATCTTCTAGATCAGGAAACAGTTGAAGTGCCAGAGTTCCTTCGAATTCAGAGCAACCCATCTATGGGCGACGAAGACTTGTCCGTAGATCGCTATATCAGCCAGGACTTTTTTGACCTCGAAAAGGAACGCATGTGGCCCAAAGTCTGGCAAATGGTGTGCCGTGAAGAGGATATCGCCGAGCCGGGTGATCATCACGTCTATAACATCATCGATGATAGCGTCATCATTACCCGGACCCCGTCTCATGCCATTCGAGGGTTTATAAACAGCTGCCTCCACCGGGGCCGCTGTCTGCGCGATGAATCTGGAACAGTTACCGAATTCCGTTGCCCTTTTCATGGCGCGACCTGGGACCTTGACGGGCAGTTTCAAGGGATTCCTTGTCAATGGGATTTTGATCATCTTGCTGATCGCGACATGGCGCTTCCCGAAGTAAAAACCGCCACCTGGGGTGGCTTTGTGTTTATCAACTTTGACCCTGATTGTGAGCCCCTCGAAAGCTATATGGAGGTTATGCCTGAACACTTTTCTCGCTATCCACTCGAAAAATATTTCAAAGGCGTGCACGTGCAGCGGGTTATGCAGTGCAACTGGAAGGTTGGCGCTGAAGCTTTTATGGAGTCTTGGCATACTCTCGAAACGCATCAACAAATTTTAACCTTCACCGGCGATGAAAACTCACAATATGACACCTTCGGCGCCAACGTCAGTCGCTCTGTCACCCCTATGGCCGTGCACAGCCCGCACTTAGAAAATATCTCTGACGAAGCCATTATTAGAGACATTCTCAAACTTTCGGGGCGCATGGCGCTAGATAGTGACGAAGGGGTAGAGATGCCCGAGGGAATATCAGCCCGTCGCTATGTTGCCGATATGAATCGGGAGATGTTTGAAGAAGCCTCTGGACAGGATCTGTCAGATGCCACAATGGCAGAGCTAGAGGATGCAATCCTCTACAGCTTGTTTCCGAACTTCCAAGTTTGGGTAGGTTACAACGGCAATATTGTTTACCGGTTTTTACCCAATGGGGATGACCCGCACAGCTGCATTTTTGATGTCATGATCCTTCTGCGCTATCCCGAGGGTGGCGAACGACCAGACCCAGCGGAGTGCGTCGTTATTCCCGAGGATCAGCCTTTTTCGTCGGTAGTCGAGTTGGGTGCGTTAGGCCCTGTTTTTGATCAGGACGATGCCAATTTGCCCGCAGTGCAACGAGGCATGAAGGCGTCCAAAAAAGGCACCGTTAGCTTAGCAAGCTACCAGGAGAGTCGAATACGACACCTTCACGCCACCCTCGATAACTATATTAAATCCTGAGGAGGTCTTCATGAGTGAAGCTCGAACAGCTGGCCGCATCAATGGCATTCTGGTGGCTAGCGGGTCTTGGCATGATATCGATTTCGCCCGTCTTGAACTGCTTAAACTCCTTGCCGAGTTCGATCGTGTTCGGATAAGAGTGTTTGAGGATTATGAAAATCTTGAGGCCCTTGCAGAAGCTGACTTTTTGGTGAGCTACACCTGCAACGTAGTGCCCTCCTTACCCGCTCAAGAAGCCCTTAAAACTTGGGTTCAGGAAGGTGGACGCTGGTATGCACTTCACGGCACTAATTCCATTATCCGACTGATGTCAGACGGTATATTTGAGACACCCGATTGGGCGCCACTTTTTGTCGATACTTTGGGCTCGATGTTCCGCTCGCATCCGCCCATTGAGCCTTACACGGTGACAGTTGCTGATACTGACCACCCGCTGGTGGCGGGCCTAGAGTCCTTTCAAGCCACTGATGAACAGTACTTGATGCAAACTTTTGGCGATCTCAAAGTACTCCTAGAAACTGAATATGGTGGCGACGCGCCGGGCTTTCGAGAGGATCATTGGGACAAGGCCAAACACCCTGTCTTCTACATCAAGGAACAAGGCAAAGGTGCCGTGTTGTATCTAACCCTTGGTCACTGCCGCCATCATTATGATATGCAGCCGCTAATGGACTACTGGCCCAACATCGAACGTTGCGCTTGGGATACACCTCAATTCTATGAACTGCTACGAAGAGGCCTGCAGTGGGCGATGGAACCGGTTGATCAGGCTAGCTTGGCCGCCGCCGAAGAGGCCCGCAAAAATGCGCCAGATATCTAAGTTTTTCTCAGGGTTTGCCACGTTAGAGTCGGTATCTCCGCGATTCTGCAAACAGCGTTTGTTATCCATTTGTATTACGCTGGCTTTTAGTGCCGCCACCACGACTCAGGTATTGGCATCAGCCTCTGGCTCAAATGCTAACGAAGTGGTTTATTCCACACCAGTGGCTACCGATGAGCGGCGACTGTTGTGGGGCGACACCCACCTGCACTCCAACGTCTCAGCAGATGCCTTTACTCTGGGCTCGCGACTGGGCCCTGACCAGGCCTATCGCTTTGCAATGGGGCTGCCAGTGACTAATGAGTTAGGACAAACTGCGCGACTCCATGCTCCCCTAGATTTTCTTGCGGTCACCGACCACGCGGAATATCACGGGGTTTTTCCGCTGCTCGAAAAACGCGACTCCCAACTAGATGGATGGCCATTAGGCCAGCAAATGGCCGACCTGCTACAGGACGGTAAAAATATTGAGTTAGCCAAATTATTTTCTGATGCGATCCAAAGTACCGAACCCGCACTGCGCACACCAAAACCGCTTGTTGAAAGTGCGTGGCATTCCAGCATTAAAGCCGCAGACGCGGCCTATACCCCGGGCGTATTCACAACATTAATCGGATACGAATGGACATCAATGGTCACCGGTGACAACTTACACCGCGTTGTGCTGTTTCGTGATAGCTGGGATCGCACTCGCCAGGTGATTCCCTTTTCGGCTCAGGACAGTACCGACCCAGAGGCACTCTGGTCAGCACTAGCAGACTACGAAATAACCACTGGCGGCCGGGCGATGGCGATTCCTCACAACGGCAATTTAAGTAATGGCCGCATGTTCTCTCCAATTCGCAACAACGGCGCAGCGCTTGATCGTGACTATGCCGAGCAAAGGCGCTATTGGGAGCCACTCTACGAGATGACCCAAGTGAAAGGGGATTCCGAAACGCACCCTGCCCTGTCTCCGGCTGACCCCTTCGCAGATTTTGAAACTTGGGACGACGGTAACATCACACTCACAACCCCAAAAGAACCCGACATGCTGCCCTTTGAATATGCGCGCTCAGCACTCGGGCTGGGTCTTGCTCACCGTGAGCGACTGGGTCTGAACCCCTTCGATTTTGGCATGATTGGCGCCAGCGATATCCACACCGCGCTCAGCACCACCGAAGAAGACAATTACTTTGGAAAGTTTATTCATGATGGCCCGGCTCCCGGTCGCAGCACCCTAAAGATGGCAGGCCAACTTCAACAAATATGGCGTATGGTCTCCTCGGGGCTGGCCGGGGTTTGGGCGGCCCAGAACACCCGCGAAGCGATATTTGATGCCATGCTTCGTAAGGAAGTTTACGCAACCACCGGCAGCCGAATTCGAGTGCGCTTTTTTGCCGGCTGGGAATTCGATGAATCCACGCTTCAGGACTCACAGTGGGCACTCAAAGGGTATGCACAGGGCGTTCCCATGGGCAGTCAGTTACGAGCTGCTCAGGACCCCAACCTTGCCCCTACCTTCATGATCAAAGCTCAAAAAGATCCGAACGCCGCTCACCTTGATCGTATTCAAATAGTTAAAGGCTGGCTGGACTCTGATGGCGAACACCAGGAAAAGGTTTACGACGTTGTCGCCTCGGGTAACCGCCCAAGAAACTCGGCTACCGGCCTATTCGAACCGGTGAAGGATACGACCAACCTATCAACAGCCAGCTACAGCAACACCGAGGGCTCGGCCCAGCTCGAAGGGTTATGGCGGGACCCAGATTTTGATGCGCAGCAAGCCGCCTTCTACTACGTGCGGGTGCTGGAGATCCCAACACCACGATGGACTACCTTTGATGCCATTCGCTTTGGAGAAAATCGAGTTGCTGAGGACACGGGCAAGCTTCAAGAGCGAGCTTACACCTCCGCCGTTTGGTATTACCCGAAGGATTAACCGCAACTGACAACACCGAATGGCTTCGCCGCATCGCGGTATGACTTCACCGCATAAGGAGCTGGTTGGTGCAGAGGGGAATTTACTGTGCCCGATGTGCCTGCTGCCACGACGACTCAGGCGCTCCCTCATAGCCCTCAAACCTCGGAAACAGACCGCACCTTTAGCACCGATGCGGCAAGCTCCCCCGTCACCCCCCTTGTTTGGCCTTAAACGCCTCATGTGCAGCTCTCAGCGGTGCCGCATCAAAATAGTAGGGCCTAATTTCACAAACCTTGCCATCGCGAAACCTGAACAGCTCACACAAATGCGCCGGCTCGAGACCATCAGCAAATTCAAAATGGAGAATTGTCACTACATAATCACCACCACTGGTGATTTCCGTGCGCACAACGTTAGTAACCTCAATCATGCCAAACACCTGAGCATAGAGGTCACGCAGTGCTGTGATGCCGGTAAAGGTGCCTGCCATAGGCGTATCTGCGGCCTCTACGATAAAAAAATCGTCGGTCAATAGGGTTTCACAAGTATCGAAATCCCCTACCGCTGAGCTTTCATACAATTGGTTTACGATGGCTATTTTTTCGTCGTTTGTCATATCTAATTCCCTGTCACTGATTGGAAAATCGCTCAATAATTTGTTTGCCCAACGCCATTTGGTGGACTTCGTCAGGACCATCTGCCTGGCGGCACCAACGCGCGTAATTAAAATTCTCAGCCATAGACCAGTCTTCGGTGAGACCGCCGGCGCCATGCATTTGCATACAACGATCAATTACCGTCTGAATAACGACGGGTACTGTTGTCTTGGTCGCTGCGATCATGGGAATTGAGGCTGTTACCCCCTGATTGTCGATCGCCCAGCAGGTTTTCTGAACCAATAAACGTGCCATCTCTATTTCAGAGAAGCACTTCGAAATATTCTCTCGGATCGACTGATGCTTGCTGAGCGGCCGACCGAAAGTCTGTCGCTCAGTAACTCTTTGACAGGCATTTTCCAAAGCCTGTTGCCCCGCCCCGATCAATCGCATGCAGTGATGCATTCGTCCCGGCGCCAAACGCGTCTGAGCAATTTCAAAACCACGACCCTCTCCCGCCAAAACATTTTCTAGCGGCACCCTCACTTCATCAAAAACGATTTCTGCATGACCCAAGGGCGCATCATCGTAACCCAGTGTCGTAAGCGGCCTGATGATGTTCACCCCGGGCGTGTCTTTGGGCACCAAAACTTGGCTTTGCTGAAGGTGACGATTGCTGTTCTCCGGATCACTTTTGCCCATCACGATGAGAATTTTGCAGCGCTCATAAAGGGCGCCGGTGATAAACCATTTCCTGCCATTTAGCACCCAGGAGTCGCCGTCTCTGCGAATACTCAGCTGTACATTGGTGGCGTCGCTGGAGGCAACTTGAGGCTCTGTCATAGCGTAGGAAGATCGGATTTCGCCAGCCAGTAAAGGGGTCAACCACTCGGCTTTCTGCGCCTCGGTGCCAAAGTTCATGAACACTTCCATGTTGCCCGTATCGGGAGCATTGCAGTTAAATACCTCCGCGGACCAAATGACGCGCCCCATCTCCTCTGCCAAAGGGGCGTATTCCAAAAAGTTAAGGCCACCCAGCTCGCTAAATTCAGCGTGATCCGGTGGCACAAACAAATTCCAAAGCCCCTGATCTCTCGCCTTACGCTTCAGCTCATCGATCAGCGGTAGCGCCGCAAAACGATTTTCTGCTGAGGCCAAAGCATGTCGATAAGCCACTTCATTAGGGAAAATAAATTCGGCCATAAACGCTTTTAGGCTCGCCAGTAAGGCTTCCGATTTTTCTGTCACTGTATGCATAGTCGTTTGATCGATCCTTGTCAGTACATTGCTTTTGGGCCGCCTGGGCGTGGGGTTTATCGACACCACAAGTAGGCTGCCATCCTACGTTTAATTTATTGCAACAGCGACGAAGTTTGTCGAGCGCGCCTCTTCCTATAGTCGTACACTCCTGCAGTCCCGACCGTAGTCTCCATGCTCAAGGTGCCGTTGGCGAACCAGTCTACCCTCTGCGAGCTGTAGTCAACTTAAAACCCACCCAAAACGGTACCCCTGTGGCGACCAGGGCAAGCAATGATCTTTGATTTGCTTACTCCTCAGGAGCTATTTCCAAGGTCAGACCGTTCATTTCAGGGGTCATGGCTATTTGGCAGCTCAGGCGCGAGCGTCCCTTATCAAAGTGATCTGAATATGCGAGCAATAAATCTTCAACTTGCTCACGGGGCGGCAAGCGCGACATCCATTCTTCGGAAACATAAACGTGACAGGTAGCGCAAGATGCGCAACCACCGCAGGCTGCCTCTACGTCCAGGTCGTTTTCAAAGAGCAGTTGCATCAAGGTATCCTGCCCAGCGCTTTGCGCTATGTCACTCGTCACACCCTCACGGGAAGTTACGGTGACTTGTGGTAAATCAGACATCGCTTAAACATCTCCTTGGTTTTCAATTCTGGCGCCAATGCCGGCGCCAAAACTCGACAGGCCTGCAGGCGCCCGCGCTGGCAAGGAGTAAACACTCTCGGCAACGCCCCGCGCAATTTCGATCAACAAGTGGCACAATGCCACCGATCGACAACACAAACAATCTTGTTTGTTTGCTTCGTACAGATTGAGATATCCTTAGGCGGGTGTTACATCGCTTGGGGAAGCGAATAGCAAAAACCAATGTGGCAATAATAATAGGTTACAGCGCGACAGGAGCTCCATGTCTCGGAACACATATCGTAATACGACGCTAGCTCGAGCAGCCCAGCAGCTGTATCAGGATTGCCCTAATGACATTGCTATACGCTTTGACGATGGCTCGTGCATAAGTTACGGAGAAGCATGGGAGTCCGGTGCGGCCTTGGCCTCGGCCTTACTCGCCCGAGGACTTAATCCCGGCGACACAGTAAGCTTTCAGCTTCCCAACAGCCGATTTGCCGTCATTGTCATGGTTGCCGCGGCTATTGGGGGATTCGTTATAAATCCCATCGTGCCGATATACCGAAATAAAGAGGTGGGTTACATCCTTCGCCATGCAGCAACGCAAGCCCTTTTCATTCCTGCGGAGCTGCGGGGCTTTAATTACGTAGCCATGATGGAACAGCTTATTAAAGACTGCCCCAACTTGCATCGGGTCATTTATTTAGGTGAAGCACAAGACCTACCCGATAACTTTGAAACCTTCGATCAGCTACTGGAATCCGGCAGAAATCAGCCCATAGAGCCCGCCCAAGCCGATCCAGATGAGACCAAAATACTGCTCTACACGTCGGGGACAACCGGTAACCCCAAGCAGGTACGTCACAGCCACAACACACTCAACGCCGCCCTTGATAACGGCGTCGACGGCTGGCAGCTAACAGACCAAGACCTCATGCTCATGCCCTCTCCAGTGACTCATATCACGGGCTACGTCAATGGTATGGAAATGCCCTTCTTTACACCCACAAAAACGCTGCTTATGTCCCAGTGGGACGTGAACAACGCCATCAAACTGATTGAAGCTTATGGCGCCACGGCTTGCGTTAGCGCGACGCCATTTCTCAAGGAGCTGGTGGATGCCTGCCAGCAACAGGGTAAAACCTTACCGGGCTTTCGGTTGTTTGCCTGCGGCGGCGCCTCAGTGCCTGCGGCCCTGATTCATTCAGCTTGGGATTCACTTGATGATTGCCGCGCCGTACGCGTTTACGGCTCAACCGAAGTTCCCTTGGTGACAGTGGGCTTTCTAGAAGCCGCTCAAAGAGATCTCGCCGCCGAGACAGACGGTCAGGTTGCCAACTACGACGTGATGATTGTGGATGACAACGGTACTGATGTGGGCTTAAACATCGATGGAGAAATTTTGGCCAAAGGGCCCGCGATGATGTTGGGCTATAGTGATGAAGAACAAAATCGTGAGGCCTTTACGCCATCGGGCTATTTTCGAACCGGAGATATCGGCCGTTTGCTCGCAACAGGCGCGCTCATTATTTCCGATCGAAAAAAGGACATCATTATCCGGGGCGGAGAAAATATAGCCGCTAGAGAAATTGAGGATACCCTATTGTTGTCTAACGCTATTGCAGAGGTCGCAATTGTTGCTGTACCCCACAGTCGCCTGGGTGAAGGCGTGGGTGCTTGTGTTGTGCCTGCGGCAGGATTTCAAGTAGACATGGACACCCTGCGTGAGATTCTGGCAACGAGTGGCTTAGCCAAACAGAAATGGCCACAGTATTTGGAGTTGCTTTCTGCGTTACCCAAAACAGCCTCAGGCAAAGTTCAAAAAGACAAATTGAGACAAAGCATCCGTCAGCAAGGGGTCAGCCTATGAGGCAACAACTTTTTTCTGCAGACGGCAAAAAAACGAGGCAGCTTCATGATCGATTATGAAAATTTCCGAAAGTCTGTCAGAGATTTTTTAGCAGAAGCCCTTACACCGGAATTGCGTCGAGCCGGCGAACTAACCACCTCCGTATTCTCAGATTTTAAGGCGGCGCTGGCTTGGCAGAAAAAACTGCACGCCCAAGGTTGGATAGCACCCGATTGGCCTTCCGAATTTGGAGGGCCCGGCTGGGACATCCAGCAGCGTTACATCTTTCAGGAAGAGTGCAAACTCGCCAATGCACCCAGTGTTGTGATGATGGGTATCCAAATGCTGGGCCCCATGCTGATGCATTACGGTACCGAGGAACAAAAGCAACATTACCTGCCAAGAATGCTGTCGGGGGAGGATATCTGGTGTCAGGGCTATTCGGAGCCCGGCGCGGGCTCCGACCTTGCATCGTTGAAAACCAGCGCCATTCGCGACGGCGACGACTTCATCGTTAACGGCACCAAAATATGGACCAGCATGGCGCATCATGCCAACCAAATTTTCTGTCTTGTGCGCACAGATAAAGACGTGAAACCCCAAGCGGGTATCAGCTTTCTGCTTATCGACCTTGAGACTGCCGGCATTACGATTACACCCATCGTTAGCCTCGACGGTCAGGTCGAGCAATGTCAGGTCTTCTTCGACGCCGTTAGGGTCCCCTGCGCAAACCTGTTGGGCGCCGAAAATGACGGATGGTCAGTGGCAAAGTCTTTGCTGGAATTTGAGCGCGGCGGACATAATTTCACCATTGATGTTAAAAAACAGCTACGCAAAATTCATGACCAGACCAAGCTCACGCCTTGGGGTGAAAAAACCCGCGCAGACGACCCCGTTTTTCGACATCGGCTCGCTGAGGCGGAAATAGACGCAATAGCGTTGGAACAAACTGAACTCAGAATCAAAGGGACTGTTGAGGCCGGTGGCAATCCGGGTGCACTGTCCTCTTTGGTTAAAGTTGTAGGCACTGAACTGGGACAGCGCCTCAATGAGCTAAGCATGGATTTAGTCGGGCCAGCTGCAAGCCCTCAGTGTTTAGATGCACTCGACCCCTATTATGAGGGTGATGCGCCAGTTCCAGATCACGCACTCACTGCCATGGCGGAATACATTAACAACAGGGCCGCCACCATCTACGGCGGCACTGCAGAGATACAGCGCACGATTATCGCCAAAAAGGTGTTGGGACTATGACCCGTCAAATTCAGATGAGGTTCAACCGTGACTGATGAACAAAAGATGTTGCAGGACAGTGCAGAGCGCTACCTCAGGGAAAATTATGAGTTCGCCAGCAGGCAGAACGCTCTAGACAGCGGGCACGCAATTGACCTCGATCGCTGGCAGGCCTTCTCTGACATGGGGTGGGCAGCGATGACTGCTCCTGAAGATGCTGACGGCTTTGGCTTCGGACTCGCTGATATCGCGCCGGTTATAGAATCATTCGGCTATTACCTTGTTCGCGAACCCTTGCTGGAATCTGCTGTGCTTGCCGGAGGCGTCATTGCGGCGGCATCCGAAACTGCCAAAGCACAATACCTTCCGGGAATCATTGACGGCTCCATAATTGCCACTATTCCTCAGAGAAACACCGCGCCATTGACCATACATACTGTCGATGGGGAAGACCGCCTGAGGGGAGACCTTCAATTTGTACCCTCCGGTGGCACTGCTAGCCACATTCTGGCGCCAACTAAGCACGGCAATCAAAACCACTGGGCGATAATTGATTTGTCTCAATCAGGGACTTCACGAGTGGTTTATCAAAGCCACGATGGACGGCAAGGCGCGCACATTTCTGTTGACCAGGCTTATGATGGGAGCTGTATTTTATTGTCGGGAGCTGACGCAGACGCAGCGACTGACGCACTTTATACCCGCGCCATGCTAGTAGCTGCCGCAGAAGGCGTCGGCGCTATGCAGGGCGCCTTAGATTCAACCGTCGAGTACACTCGACAGCGCGAGCAATTTGGTCAGCCCCTGTCGTCCTTTCAAGCACTGCAACACCGAATGGCAGATATGCTGATACAAACCGAATTAGCCCGCTCTCTGGTGCTCGCGGCCTGCCGGGCATGGGATACTCAGGCTGAAAATGCCTCAACACTGGCACTGGCAGCAAAAGCTAAAGTTGATTTAGCAGCGCGTAACGTGACCCAAGAAGCTATTCAAATGCATGGTGGGATCGCAACCACCAACGAGTATAAAGTAGGCCACTATTTCAAGCGTGTCGCCTTACTCGAAAGCTGGCCCCAACACCGTGATGCACTGATTGCAGAATTCATTCAGCGCCGAGAGGCGTAAGTCACGGCGAACTCAACCACTATTAATAACAAGTCAGCCCCAACAGGAGAAATACAATGGATCTAGAGCTCAACGGAAAAGTGGCCTTGATTACCGGTTCGACCAAAGGTATCGGTCGTGGAATTGCAGAGCGATTAGCTACGGAGGGCTGCCATGTCGGCATCTGTGCCCGTAATGAAGCAGAAGTAACAGCTGCCATCAGTGAACTCGAAGCCCACGGCGTTAAAGTCGCAGGCGCTGCCGTCGACGTCGCCAGTGCGGATTCCATGCAAGCTTGGGTGGACCACTGTGTCGCCACCCTGGGTGGCGTCGATATTTTTGTTTCCAACGTATCGGCTGGCGGTGCAGATGCTTCAGAAGACGGATGGCGTGCAAACTTTGAGGTCGACATGCTCGCTACGTGGCGCGGCGTCCAGCAGGTAACACCGTACCTAGAAAAGTCCGACGCGGGCAACATTGTCGTTATCTCGTCCACGGCGGCCCTGGAAGCCTTTGCAGGCGCTGTGCCCTACAGCGCAGTGAAAGCCGCCCTTCTCAACTACGCGGGCAACCTCGCTCAGGATATGGCGCCCAAAGGTATCCGAGTCAACTCGGTCAGCCCGGGACCCGTGTTTATTGATGGGGGAGCTTGGGACAACATTAAGCAGGCAATGCCCGAAATTTATGAAGGGACAGTCGCAGCTATTCCCATGGGTCGTATGGGCAGTGCCGCAGAAGTTGCCGATGCCGTGGCCTTCCTAGCAAGCCCGCGCTCAGGCTTCACAACTGGGACCAACATGGTGCTCGACGGCGGCTTTACCAAGCGTCTACAGTTCTAGGATCAACGCGGTGTGGATGCAGATCCACACCGCTCTGGCTTTGCTGAAACGTTTAGCTAGGGCGAAGCCATAAGATCGTTAAGGTGCTCGTGAAACGCTTGCACTCGCCGCTCTTGGTTTGGCATCCAAAACCCCTGAAACCCCGACGATGCCAAGCCCGCTTGCTGAGCCTTAGCAATACTCAAATCCTGATCTGCGGTAGTGCCAAGGGTTTGCTCCCCGTACGTAACATACTCATGTTCAGCATCAGTGACCGGCAAATCAGGCCCCCCTGCGGGTGATGGTGTCATCGTTTGGCCATCGACGCGGTTCACTAACCACCAGTGATCAAAATAACAGCGGTCCGCTTGTGTCGGATGCGGTCTCGGTCTCAGTAGCTGTACGCCATCAGGGCCTACTGTAATGACGTTATTGGGAAAAATGTTGTAGATCACATAATCAGTGAGCTGATAATTGGACCGATAAGCGTAATGTAAAAAACCCCGCTCAGCTCCCAACTCACGCTTGCACTTCTGTATCGAAATACGAAGATCACTCCATGTTTCCCTTCCTTGATAGTCATCACTATCAACTCCCCAAGCCTGAGCCATCGTCTTAAGCGGCTCGCCGATAAGTTCAGAACCATATTGCTGTGACGGCATAAAAGCAGGAAACCACCCTCGGTTATGGCCTCTGGGAAAAAGGTCAAATTGACAGTCTTGATAATCCGCCGCGATGTAAGGAATCAGCTCCGGATGAAGCACTTTAACGTGGTAAGCCTCGTTAAAATTATCCGTGATTATTTTCCAGTTAGACTCTGCGTCCGCAGTAATATCAAGCACCCGCACCATCGCTTCCATACGATGTGAGTCGAGCTCTCTTGTGATTTGCTCACCTAAAAACTCCTCTAATGGAACGGCCTTTACGTCGAGGTTGTACCAGATAAGGCCAAAGCGCTCACAGCATAAAACCTCATGCAGCCGCGCACGACCACAGGGACTCTCACGAAAATCCTCCTCGTCGGGCACCGCAACGACAGTGC
This sequence comes from Luminiphilus sp. nBUS_16, assembly GCF_051201645.1. Classification (GTDB taxonomy): domain Bacteria; phylum Pseudomonadota; class Gammaproteobacteria; order Pseudomonadales; family Halieaceae; genus Luminiphilus. Next base: position 2,157,083 of record NZ_CP179205.1, read on the forward strand.
CCTCCCAGTCGAATTGCCAGCCGTGATAAGGGCAGTGAAATCGCTCGACTGCACCCTCAGCAGCATCAGTAATTCGCGTACCGCGATGGGGACAGACGTTGAGAAATGCCTTGGCGCTGCCGTCGGCTTGCCGCACTAAAATGACCGACTCATGACCAATTTCAGTCGTCAGATAATCGCCGGGCTCCGTCATTTGATAGGACACTCCCCCAATGTTCCAAACCCTACGCCATACCTGCTCTAGCTCGCGCTGCAGATATTCATTAGAGGTGTAACGGTCCGCAGTGATAGAGTCGCCCCTGAGTGCAGGCTCAGCTTGCTTGGGCGGTCGATCGAGCTCTAGGGGCAATGTAATGGGCTCACGTGCGGTCATAAAGATCCCTTAATCAATACTGATAAAACAATACCATCAATGTAACGGTGACGTTTAAAAAGACAAGCCAAAGGCATCGACAATACCTAGGCACTACAGACACTTCTACGATAGTGAAAGGGACGCCAAAACCATGGGCATTATTAATTACCAGCCTGAACTCAGCGCGCTAGTCGCGACCAAGGGACACCCCTACCCGAAAGATGCTTTCAGCGAATGCTTAGATAGTCTGGCTGGCATTACCTGCACGGTGGTGGAACAGCCTGCCAGTCAGCAGTTTTTAGACCCTGCATTGGCCGCCCCCTATGACGTGTTGGTTTTTTACGATATGCCGGGCATTGATTTCAGCGAGCAGCCCCCGACAGCTACAAGGCCCCCAGAGCGCTTGCAAGAAAACATGAATCGACTTTTGGAGGCCGGTAAGGGCATGGTGTTTCTCCACCACGCTCTGGCTTCTTGGCCGATGTGGCCAGAGTTTGGAGAAATTATTGGTGGACGATTTTTCTACAACCCTCAAGACTGTCGAGGTCGGCCGGTGCTGGATTCAGGCTATCGCCATGAGGTGACGCACAACATCTCATTGGCCTCCCCTGATCACCCCGTTACTCACGGGCTGCCAGAAAATTTTCAATTAACCGATGAACTTTATTTATGCGAAATCTTTGATGACTCGGTACACCCTCTGCTCACTAGCAATTATCCGTTTATTCGGGAAAATTTTTATTCGGCTCATCACGCTGTGACAGGAAAAATGTACTGCAACGAGGACTGGTATCCACCCGAGGGGTCATCACTGGTAGGGTGGACTAGACATCACAAAAACAGCCGCATCGTTTACCTACAACCGGGAGACGGCGCCGAAACGCTTGGCGATGTCCATTATCGACTGCTGTTAGCAAACGCCATTCGCTGGGCCGCCAATAACGCCTAATGTGCTCCTAAAGCGTTACAGCAGCGCATCAAGCAATTCCCTAACCCTCTCCAACAGCGACGAGATTTTTACCTTGGGTAGTGCCCGCCATCATGGCACTGTAGGCAGCCCCTGCCTCCGGCAACCCCTGAGTGATGTTCTCCATTGCTTTGAGTTTCCCTGAAAGCAACCAAGATTCCAGTGCGGCTGATGCTGCGGGTAAATCATCGAGATAGCTGTACAGCAGGAATCCCTGCATTTTCAGTTGTCGCTCCACAACTTGCCATAGGTTGTATAACGGCGTGGGCGTCGCCGCGTTGTTATAGTCGGAGATCATCCCGCAACCCACGATACGGCCGCCCTGAGCCATAGCCATTAAAGCGGCATCAAGGGTCGCCCCACCCACATTGTCGAAGTAAACGTTCACGCCCTCTGGGCAGGTTCGAGCAAGAGCTGCAGCCAAATCTGGCTCTTTACGATAGTTGACAACAGCGTGGGCACCCAACTCTTTTAACACCACCTCGGCCTTATCGTCAGCACCAACAATGCCCACCACGCGGCACCCCTCAAGGGCGGCAATTTGACAGGCCATACTGCCCGTTGCCCCCGCGGCAGCACTCACAAGAACCGTCTCTCCGGGTTTAATACCACCAATGCGATGGAGCCCGACATAGGCCGTCTGACCCGAGCCACCCAATGCTCCGGCATACCAACTCAGGGGGAGCGCCGGGTTGGGGGTTAGCTTTCTGAGTAGCACTGTATTCCCGTCACTGAGCGAGTAGTCCTCCCAATGGTGTAAGCCAAAAACTAGATCTCCGGGCTCAAAACCCAGCAGTTGAGAGGTTTCTACACGGGCTATAGATGGGCCCCTTATGGCGCCGCCCAAGGCAATAGGTTCAAAATAATTCGCTGTACCGTCTAACCAGCTTCGGATGGCGGCCTCTAAAGACAGGTAAAGATTGCGAACCACCATCTGCCCCGGGCCTGCACTAGGCACTGGCGCTGTAACTAGACGAAAATCATCTGCGACGGGTACACCCTGAGGGTGAGCAGCAAGCACGACTTGGCGATTTATCATGTCAAACCTCTTGTTATTTTAATCTGCTCCATAGGGATACAGCGCAAAAAACCTTATACTGATGCCATAACAATTCCAACCAAAAACACCGACGACGACATTAACAACGAGTCGCGGTAGAGGGGTCTCATGCGTAGTCATCAATTTAGCCTTTTAGGCCGTTATCTGTTCGACGGAAAGTCCCTTGCCCTTATGGCGTTTATCCTGTGTGCTTCGGTTTTTTTGGCCAATCAAACATCCGCATCAGACAGCGCGGCTGTACTGACCTCAACTGACGAGCTTCAAGCTGGCGGCGAGTTTGACAACCGTAGCGCTCTACCGGGAGCCGCGCTTTACAACACCCACTGTGCCACCTGCCACCTTGGCCAAGTTTACAAAGCGCCTCATCAAACGTGGCTTGAAATGATGTCTCAGAAAGCTCTTTACACCACTATGACAGAAGGAATCATGGCCCCGCAGGCCTCCAAGCTTTCGGAGCAGCAAAAAGTCGAGGTCATTGAATACCTGACCTCGCAACGCTATACCCCAGCAAAGTCAGCATCGCAGCCGGTTAATATCTGCACTGGCGACGCGGCAACTTTTGCAGCCTGGGACAACCAAGAGATCACCGGCTGGGGACGAGACACGTCAAGGTATGTTCCAGACGCGGTCGCAGGCTTGAACCAAGCCGACCTTCCAAAACTGCGACTTAAGTGGAGCTTTGGGTATGCCGGGGCCTTTAGAGCGCGCTCGCAACCGAGCATAGCAATGGGCGCAATCTATACGGGCAGTCAGGATGGCACCGTTTATGCTCTGGACCTGGAAACCGGTTGCGTTCGCTGGTCTTTTTCAGCTAGCGCAGAAGTACGAACCGGTATTGTATTAGGGCAACATGGCGAGACACGCCCTCTGGCGTTCTTCGGTGACATCATTGCCAATCTCTATGCCGTTGACGCCACAACCGGGGAGCTGGTTTGGAAGATCAGCGCCGACGACCATCCCAGCGCAACCCTTACGGGCACCCCTGCCTATCATGCGGGTATTGTTTATGCCCCCGTATCTTCCCTTGAGGTCACAGCGGCCGCAGACCCCGACTACCCCTGCTGCACTTTCAGAGGCAAAGTCATTGCAGTCGATGCAAACTCAGGTTCTACCACCTGGGAGAGTTACACCGTACCCGAACCCCCAAGTCAGCAAGGAGTATCGAGTGTAGGCACCGCGATACTCGCGCCGTCGGGCGCACCCGTGTGGAATAGCCCGACACTCGATCCAGCGAACAATCGACTATTTTTTGGCTCGGGGGAAAATTACTCATCTCCAGCCGATGGTAATAGCGACGCAATCTTTGCGGTGCGCATGGATACCGGTGAAAGACTTTGGACCCGTCAAGTATTTGCCGGGGACGCCTGGAACGTGGGTTGTATGATGTCGGTTAACCACCCCAACTGCCCTCCCGAGATGGGCCCAGACTACGATCAGGGTTCCAGCCCGTTATTGATCAAACGTCCCGAGGCTGAAGATGTCATTGTTGCGGGCCATAAAGATGGCAGTGTCGTGGCTTATGATGCCGCGACCGGAGCACAACGGCAGTGGGTGACCAAAGTTGGCCGTGGCAGTATCCAAGGTGGCGTACATTTTGGAATGGCGGCAGAGGGAACTCGAGTCTACGCCCCCATTAACGATATGAACGATACACGCAACGGCGAGGACTTGGACCCAGCGTTGGCCCGTCCTGGGGTTCATGCTATCGACGCTGAAAATGGCGCAGTGCTTTGGAGTCATGTACAGGAAGACATCTGCAGCGACGATCGCCCACTGTGTGACCCCGGCGTGTCTGCCCCGCTGACCGCCCTCACCAATGCAGTCATCGCTGGACATCTTGATGGCCACCTGCGCGCCTACGACGGCCAAACCGGTGAGGTTATTTGGGACTATGACACCAAGCGTGATTTCAACACCGTCAATGGGGTCGCTGCATCTGGCGGTGGCATGAGCGGCGCAGGCGTTACCGTTGCACAAGGCCACGTTGTCGTGAATTCAGGGTACGGGCTTTACTTTCATGAACCCGGGAACGCCCTTTTGGTTTTTGCAGTTGACGAAAGCCCGACATTGACTGCCAATCAGTGAACTCCGCTAGCCACCGATCACTGGGAGCAGCGCAGAGAGGCGCCTCCCTGTTTCACCAAAGATTGAAAAGTGCCAAACCGCGGATTGCAAGGTACACGGGTTTCCTCTGCCCGGGCTGCTGATAGGCAACACCCCCTAACCTAAGAGCAATTGATTGACACTGTCGACAATCAGACGTGGCACAGACATACACGACGCTTAATGCGTGGACTGTAGGGGCATCTTTGCAATGAGTGAAAGCAAAAAAGCCGGCGATAGCCGGCTTTTTCCAAGAGCTGTTGAGGTAACGTCTTACAAATTAACCTTTGAGGCGAGGCAGAACCTTCTCTGCGATGTAGTTCAAACGGCGATTTCCTGACTCGACGCTCTCTCCAGGAAACTGAGCCCAGAAGTGAATATCTGAGATCATGGGATACGTTTCAATCATAGCGGAGAGTTTTTCGACAGCCATATCGGCGTCCCAAAGTTCATAGAGTCCGTTATCAATCGCAGACCTCGCATCGGGGAACAAAGGCGTCTGATCCGGTGGCCCAAAGGCGCCCCAACGTATGTACTCGTTGGATTGATAAAGCACATGCTCGCCGACGTTAGCAGCCTCGGCCTCAGGGTCTTCAGCGATAATCGCCCAGCACCCTAAAATAATATTGCCTTCTTCCGGCGACTTACCATTATTTTTAAGCGCTTCTACATATACATCCATACCAATCCCACCGGTACAGAGGAAGCCATCGGCAATCCTTGCGGCACGATCAATAGCCGGGGGCGCCATGCCGCCCAACAGAATCTTGGGGGCCCGCTTGGGGGTCGGTGTTATGCAGAGGTCCCCCACACTAAACCGCTTGCCTTCAAAATTTACCGGCTCACCCGACCAGGCGCGACGTAAAATCTCAATGCCCTCCTCTACGAGGCTTGGGCGGTGTGAAATCTTGCGGCCAAACTGTTCGAACTCAAGCTGTCGGTAACCAATGCCTACGCCAAGATCAAAACGCCCGCCTGTCATAAGCGACAGTGTTGCAGCGTCTTCAGCGATACGAACTGGGTCAGCGATCGGCAACAGCATCAGATTGGTGCCCAGCTTCATGTGCTTGGTTCTTGCGCCGATCGCCGCGTGAATCATCAGTGGCGATGGCGTATAGCCGTCGTCGCAAAAATGGTGCTCCGTCAGCCATACCGAATCAAAGCCCATACCCTCTGCGGCAACAATCTGATCCAGCCGCTCCTGATAAAACACCTCAAAATCGATTTGCCAAGGCTTGGGATTACGAAAGTCATACCACAATCCGAAATCTACTTGATTAGTCATTAAAACTCCCTGGTCTAATTAGATGCAACGAAGCGAATCAAACTTTCTAGATAAGCCTCACGCTCTTCGATAAATGGCGCGTGACCACTCTCCGGAAACTCGACGCCCTCGGCCTTGGGATGATTCTCTGCGACCCAACGGGATATTTCCGGAGCAACAAAACCGTCCTGCCCACAGATATACGAGAGGATGGGAATATCCAGTTCAGCCATAATGTCGCGTTGATCGAGATGAGCCAGTTCACCCAACGTCGCCGACGCGCGGGCAGCAGAACCAATGAAAGTGTCGCCCATCCAAGTGAGCAAGGCATCAGACACTGGCTTGGCAGTCACCGCATGGGCTAGTCCTGCCAAGAATGTCACCCGGTCCGCATTCATTGCCTGCACTATTCCTGCCACATCTTCAGCGTTACCGCCTAACGCCAAGTCGGGCTTTTGCGTGTAAATTGGACTGGCGCCCGCCGTTAGAATTAATGCCGCACAACGCGCTCCCAAAGAATGGGCCGCTCGTGTTGCCACAGCTCCGCCTAAAGACCAGCCATTGAGATAAACCGTTTTAAGCGCTAGTGAATCGACAAGAGACACAACATCGGCTGCGATTGCATCGATGCTCAAATCTGCAAAATCATGATCGGAACGCCCGCAACCACGATGATCGATAGTGATAACACGAAGACCTGCGTCTAGAAGTGGAATCAGTACGCCATCCCAAGTGCGACCACTCATACCCCAGCCATGGATCAGTATTAGTGCCTTCTCCCCTGAGCCCACATCTTCAAAGTAGATGGACTTTTCCCCGTCGACCTTTAATCGTGCCATGTTTAGTGCCTCGCGTTAATTACGTAAAAGGTCAGCATTTGCTCGAGGTAGGCGAAGAATGCATCGAGATCAAGCGCATCTGCTGCAACGACCCATTGATAAATCGCACCAAACATCATCGAACAGTAAACCCCCGCCAATTGCTGACAGTCGATGTCCGCGCTGAAATCGCCGGCCTCAACGCCCTGCTCCAGCCATTTGGAAACGTCCCGTCGATAAATTTTGTGGTGGTGGGCAAGACTGGCGCGAATATCAGAAGCTTCTCCTAGGGACTCGTACCACAAAATGTACATGGCTCTCAGGTAGCCAGATTCCACTCGAAAAATATCGCGCTGGGCGTGGATGGCACAGCGCAGCGCATCTAATCCAGATTTATCCTTGATGTAATCTGCAATATGCTGCTTCCAAATATCATCAAATTTATCGAATAACTCCATCCAAAGGCCGTCTTTCGATCCAAAGCGATAACTCGCCAAACCTCGGCTGTAGCCAGCGTGCTCTCCGATATCCTTGAGCGTAGTCTTCGCGGTACCGCGTTCATTAATGAGCTCAATCGCCGCCTCAAACATTTTTTTATCAGACTGAGCACTGCGCTCTGCCTGTTTGTTGATGGCACCTGATTGATCATTAGATGTGGTTTTTACAACACTTTTACTCATGGACAAGCTGTCCTTCTTATTTTGTGGTTGGTGCATTTATTCACGACAAATCTCGATAGGCAAGTGACCGTCACCATGATCTAAACGGAGCTGTTTCTTATCCAACTTGCCCACACTGGTTTTGGGTAACTCAGAGACAAAAGACCAGTATTCAGGCACCCAAAACTTAGCTACTTTGTCTTGCAGGAACGCTCTGATTTGGGCCGCAGAGGCGAGTAGTTCATCCGCACAAACAACAACCGCCAGTGGTCGCTCCTGCCAACGCTCATCGGCAACGCCAATAACCGCAACTTCAGACACTCCCGGAGTTTGTAATATGGCATCCTCAAGATCAACCGAAGAAATCCATTCGCCTCCCGACTTGATAACATCCTTCATGCGATCAGTCAGTTGCACATACCCCTGCCTGTCAATGTGTCCCACGTCCCCCGTTCTCAGCCAACCATCTGCAGTAAAAGCGTCACTCTCAATATCAAGGTAACTTCCCGTCACCCAGGCACCCTGCAACTGCAGTTCCCCCACCGTGTGTCCGTCCTGAGGCAGAAGGCAGTCAGCCTCATCAACGACGCGCACGCTCACCCCGGGGACGGGCCGACCACTCTTCATCCGCCATTGCGTCTCTGGCGTGTCAGCCAAGTCTTTTGGCGGGTGTGACAGCACACACATCGGGCTGGTCTCGGTCATCCCCCAACCTTGAATGACAGGGACACCCCAGCGGTCACGCGCGCCCTCAATCATAGACGACGGCACGGCGGATCCGCCGCACACCAAAGCTCTGAAAGTGCCCATCTGATCTTGGGTCAGCGCCTTATCTCGCAAGAGGTCGCCTAGTATCGTAGGCACCATCGCCGTTAATGTGGGTTGTGACGCCAAAATCATCGTTTTTAAATGTTCGAGCTGAGTGTGAGGTCCGGGCATCACCATATCCGCACCCGACATCCAACCGCTGTAGGGAAAACCCCAAGCGTTGGCGTGAAACATGGCTGGCAGCATCAATATGGTGTCTCGCTCTTGTACACCGAAACTGTCTACAGATCGCGAAGCCAAAGCATGAAGATAGGTCGTCTTGTGACTGTAAACAACGCCCTTAGGATTACCCGTAGTGCCACTGGTGTAACAAATTCCTGCCGCCTGTGTCTCTGGAATTTCCGGCCAGTCATGATGCTCTAGCTGGTTATCAAGCAGGCTCTCCAGGCTAATAATTCGGTCGTCCTCAAGACCACCTTGAGGATTCGCAACAATGATATGTCGTACCTCAGGAATTTGACTGAGAACGGGGCGAAACTGGGCCTCCAATCGACCATCGACAAAAACACAGCGATCCTGCGCGTGGTTGATAATATAAGCAATTTGGTCCGCAGCAAGCCGGCAATTAAGCGTGTGCATGACCGCACCCATACTAGGGGCGGCAAGATAAACCCCTAGATGCGTCACTCCGTTCCAAAGAAATGTGCCTACTCGATCGCCACTGCCAACGCCCAATGTCGCCAGCCCATTCGCCATTCGACCCGCCAGTGATTCTATCTCCCGGTAGGACCACCAATGGAGATCCACGCCGTCATAGTCGGCGACGCGACTGCTAGAAAAATGACGAGCCCCAAATTTAAACAGAGTGGCCACCCCAAGAGGCGTATGCATCATGGTGCTCATCATGCTGGGGTCATTGACGGCCATAGGTTGCGCTACCAATTTCCAGCCGCGGCCTGCTCGGCCTCGGCTAATAACGCAGGGACATCGTGCTCGAGTCCGGCAGCGTAGGGGGTATTAACTTTACCCTCCACGTAGAGACCATAAGCACCTTCTATTATTGCAGCGAGTCGCCAAGCAGCGAGTGCGATGTAGTAACCCATTGCGTCAGTGGAGCGACCCGTCTCACTAGACCAAACCCCAGCCAGATGCCTTCGGTCGACAACCCCTGAACGCCTTGAGATCGCTTGCAAATGAGAAAACGCCGGGGGGACACAGGCGCGCTTGTCACCCCAAAACAACAGTGCCAGCGCGACGTCCATTGCCGGGTCACCGACAGTGGCGAGCTCCCAATCAATAATGGCCTTGATCTCTGGGGTTTCCGCGCTTACCAAGGTGTTGTCAAGATGGTAATCACCGTGGATCAGCGCCGGGCGTTCTGTATCAGGCCTATTATCCTGTAGCCACGCACCCAGTTCGAACAGCAGCGGAAGCTCTCTGACAGCGTATTCTTTACGAACAGCTAACCAGCGCTCTAACTGGCGACTGACAAAATTATCAGGGCGCCCTAATGAAGACAGGGCCTCATGAGGCCAAACAATGCTGTGGACGTCAGCGAGTTGTCGCATCATGTCTTCACCCAGCGCGTTGGTAGCTTCCACGGGGTCCCAATCGGCGTTGGGGAGTGTTGCAGTTACCGAGCTGCCATTGATCCACTCTTGAACTAAAAAAGGCCGCCCCATCACCTCGGTATCATCGCACCAGGCGATTAGCTTAGGAGCCTTAACGATGCCTTCCACAAGTTTCAGCACTTTAGACTCGCGCTCAATTCCCCTGGCAGAATTCGGCGAGATAGCCTCGTCCGGCGTTGTTCTGACAACGCATGATTGTTCGGCACCGGAGAAGTGCCAAGTTAAATTTGAGTTACCACCGCTCAAGGGCCCTAAAAACTGAACATTAGACCAGTGAAGGTTTTCTTGGAGCCAGCGACAAACGGCATCCTGAGACGCGGTACTCATGGACTGACAACCCCAAAACTGCACATGAGCCCGCCGTCGACAGGGACTGTGGCTCCGGTCATGTAGCGACTTTGGCTAACCCAATAGACAACTTCAGCAACCTCTCGGTCTTGACCCAATCGGCCCATCGGAATTTTTGCTTTCATATTATCCATCGCAGCGTCAGTCAGTCCCGAGGTCATATCAGTCAAAACTAGGCCCGGAATCACGAGATTGACCGTGATGCCTTGCTTGGCCATCTCAATGGCCAGTGCGTTAGTCATTCCCGATAGGCCGGCCTTTGACGACGCATAGGCCACATCCCCGGGAAATCCTCGAAAGCCTACGACAGCACCGATATTTATAATGCTGGCTCCCACCTCCATATGCGGCTTTGCCGCCCTGATCATATTGAGGGCTCCAGTGAGGTTGACGTTGAGAACGGTTTGCCAATCTTCAGGGCTCAACCGCTCGACTTTGCCGCCCCGATGGACGCCAGCGTTGTTGACGACAACATCAATGCGTCCAAAGGTCGCAATGGTCTCATCAACCGCACGTTGGGCAGCGGCAACATCACTCACGTCGGCTTGAATCGCTACCACACCTGCGCCCAAACGGTTAGCCGTACTGACAGCTTCCTCACCTCTGGCCACAATCACTACGCGGCACCCCTGCTCCTTCGCTCGAGCCGCAATTGCAGCGCCGATACCCCGAGACGCACCAGTGACCAGCCATACCGGTTGATTGCTAGGGTCACCGCTCATTATTTTCTCCAATTCAAACGCCATGGTGTTTTCGGGTTATTATTGAGTTAAACTTGTTCGGAACAAGTTACAACTAGCTGGCAATTTTAACAACCCCAGATGTGCACCAAATTCTTCGTCGGAGCGTGTAAAACCTACTGAAAACACAACTCATAGACTGACTGCACATTGCTTGTTTGCGTTAAGCAAGTCTACACTTATCATTACACAACAAGGGCTCGACCGCATCTCCTAGCCACAGACATCAGTTTGAGGCATTGAGCAGAGCAAATCGGGCATGACACGATGGATTGAGGAGATCACCCATGACATGGTCGTTTGAAACGGACGCCGACTTCCAAGAGTCACTCGATTGGATTGACACTTTTACTAAAGAAGAAATTGAGCCCCTCGATTTGGTCTTCCGCGAACCGGGGGACCCCTGGGACCCCAACTCACCAGCCGCCGCGGCCATGGCACCACTGCGAGAGATTGTTAAAAGCAAACGACTTTGGGCATGCCACCTCGAGCCTGAATTGGGCGGACAAGGCTACGGCCAAGTCGCCTTGGGTCTTATGAATGAAATCTTGGGAAGAAGCCGTTTCGGGCCCAGTGTTTTTGGTTGCCAAGCGCCCGATTCGGGTAATGCCGAGATATTGGCCAAATTTGGGACAGAGGATCAAAAGGAAAGGTTCCTCAAACCGCTGCTTAACGCCGACATTGCCTCGTGCTACTCAATGACCGAACCCCAAGCAGGCGCCGATCCCGGAGAGTTCCTTTGCACCGCAACTCGAGATGGCGATGAATGGGTCATCAACGGTGAAAAGTGGTTTGCCTCTCATGCACGCTTTAGCGCCTTTTTGCTGGTCATGGTTGTGACCAACCCTGATGTGCCAATTCACAAAGGCGCGTCTATTTTTCTGGTTGAGCAAGGCACACCGGGCATGGATATCATCCGGAATTCGGCTGTGGGACCCTATGTAGAACAAGGTGACGGTGTTCACGCTTACATTGAGTTTAAAAACTGTCGCGTACCGGCAAGTAATCTGCTGGGTGAAGAAGGTGACGGTTTCTTAGTTGCCCAGACTCGCCTTGGCGGTGGTCGCGTACACCACGCTATGCGCAGCGTGGGTGTTATCCGCAAAGCTATCGACATGATGTGTGAACGCGCCTTGAGCCGTAAAACGAAGGGCGAACTCCTTGCCGACAAGCAGATGACCCAAGAAAAAATTGCCGACGCCTATACCATCATGATGCAGTATCGACTGCATGTTCTGTACACCGCCTGGCTGATCGATAAGCACAAAGAATATAACCGCGAGGTCCGCAAGGAAATCGCTGCAATCAAAGCCGCGACACCTAAGGTGCTTTTGGAAGTGGTTTCTCGCGCCATGCACCTCCACGGCAGTTTAGGCAGTTCTGACGAAACGCCGCTGGCCCATATGTGGGCCAATATCCCTGAATTAGGTGTCGTTGACGGACCAACAGAAGTCCACAAAATAGCCGTCGCCAAAGGCGTCCTGCGCGATTACGCCCCGCACGATGAGCTGTTCCCTTCGTACCACACGCCCACTCAACGCGCCCAAGCTTTAGAGAAGTATGGCCACTATTTAGAGAGCTAAAGTAACGCCGCTGGAAGCTGCAGAGTAATTCGATGTTCGTGGAGCATCGAGCCTGCAGCTTCAAAAGCGGCTTGATAACAAGCGCAACGCATTGAAATCCCCCCACCCAATGCGAACTACCGGAGCTAATACTATGAGGCTGTTCACACTCATCACGTTTTTTCTGGCAGTGCCGACGATAGTTCAGGCCTCTTCCTCCACACAGGTGCTGTACGAAGAGCAATGCGCCTCCTGCCACAGTAGCAGCTTGCGTGGGTCCGCTCATGGAGCGGCATTAGCGGGAAAACCCTTCCTTGATAAATGGCGCGAACAAGATGCTCAGGCGCTTCTTAGCCTGACTATGAGCAGCATGCCCCCGGGCGAATCACACACTCTATCCGAAGATGAACACGCCTCACTGATTCAATACATCATCGAGCACAATGCCGCATCGCTAAAGGGCTCCAATTTATTGGCAAGTTCAGGTGGCCTCAAAGCCGGCAAGGGCGACGCAGAATCGGCGGCCGTCGAATTTTCTGGGGCCGATGCCGTCATGGACATGGCGCGAAATGCCGGTCAATTTGAACCGCAAATGGTCGAGGGATTTCGCCCGGTCACCACCGCTGACATCAATACCCCCCCCGACGCCGACTGGCTTAATTGGCGACGCACACCTGATGGTCATGGACACAGCCCACTCAAAGCCATTAATCGGTCGAATGTTCGTCAACTGGGTCTAAGCTGGTCCATCGCCATGCATCAAGGCAGTAACCAAGGCACGCCCTTGGTAAGAGATGGCGTCATGTTTCTGACCCACCCCAACAACAAAATACAAGCTATCAACGCAGCCACAGGGGATCTTATTTGGGAGTATCAATACAACTTCCCCAAGGGTTCTAGGCTGCTTGGTGGGCCAACACGCAACATAGCTATTTTTGAAGATCGCTTATTTCTTGCGACCTATGACGCCGCTGTGGTGGCCATTGATGCACGGAGTGGTCAGCAGTTGTGGCGCAGCGAAAAAGCCGATTATCGCAAAGCCTATACCCACAGTGCTGGACCCATCATCGCCGATGGCATCGTGGTGAGCGGCATTAATGGGTGCGAGCTGTTTACTGAGGATGGTTGTTTTATCACAGGACACGACCCTGCGACCGGTGCGGAGCTATGGCGCACCTCTACCCTAGCCCTGCCGGGTTCTCCTGAGTTCGAGAGTTGGGGGGACATTGCAGCAGACCGGCGAGGCGGCGGTGATATGTGGATTGCGGGTTCCTACGACGCCGAACTTAAGCGGGTTATCTTTGGCACCTCCCAGCCAAAACCTTGGGCGGCAGTAAGTCGAGGAATGTCTACAGGTGATGCCGCGCTCTATACCAACTCCACGTTAGCCGTCGATCCTAAGACCGGCGAGATGGCATGGTACTTTCAACATATCCCGGGCGAGACTATTGATATGGAGGTCGGATTCGAGCGAATTTTGACCACCACCAATGGCGTACCTGAAGTTATGACTGTCGGTAAAGACGGCATTCTGTGGAAGCTGAATCGTCAAACAGGCGAGTACATCGACCTTATGGAGACCATGGAACAAAATATTTTTACCGTGAACCGTGACACAGGAGCACTAACGTACCGCGAAGATATTGTTGAAGCAGACATTGGGGATACCTTCACAGCCTGTCCAGGTATTTACGGCGGCCATAACTGGCAGTCAGCAGCCTTTGACGAGACTGCGCAGCTGCTTTTTCTGCCGGTTCATCAGCTCTGTTCCGACATGACACCGCGTGCAGTAGATCTAGGGCCCGGTGGCGGCGGTTATGGCGCTGATGTTGCCACCTACCCCATGCCCGGTAAGGAAGACGCGGTTGGCAAACTCATCGCAGTTGACGTGGTGAACATGAAACCAGTGTGGGAGGTCGAACAGGCCGCCCTGTTCTTGAGCGGTGCCCTAACAACCGATGGCGGTCTGCTCTTTATCGGCGATCTCGATCGGCGGTTTAAAGCGTTGGACACTCAGACAGGCGAAACCCTATGGTCGACACGTCTGCCTGCACCAGCACACGGTTACCCTATTACCTATGCCGCCAATGGCCAGCAATTTGTGGCGATTCAAACTGGCATTGGTGTATTTCGCGCGTTGACCGCCGTGCTCTTCCCGGAGATTTATCAACCCGCAGATGGGCAGGGGCTATTCGTATTTTCAATCAATAGTCAGTAACCCCAACTGTCAGCGATACAAACACTAGCGCCCGCCTGTGCCAGTGCGAGGGCAATGCCACGCCCTGTGCCGCCATGACCTGGGCTCAGCGGCTCCAGCGAGTATTCAATTTTGAGGCCTGCGGGCATGACGTGTTCATTGAGCGAACCAAAAAAAAAGAAAGCTAGGCAGTTCAATCTCGGGGGGAATAGCCGCCGTGACGTGTACAGTCCGGCGGCTGGTATAAGGTAAGCTCGGAACCTTACGACTAACCGGCGGTCACGCAGACCGAATTAGCCTGCAGTTCGCACAGCGACTAAAAATCGCCCTCGACTGTGGTCAGGCCTAGAGCGTCCCAGTCCAGCATGCCGCCGCGGTAGTAATAGATTTTATCCGCGGGAAAGCCGTCTCGAATCATGGCGCGCATCGCTGTCGGGCTTTGTGGGCAAACGGGACCATTACAAAATCCCACTACATTCACAGCACCCGTGCAGTCCCAACCTGCTGCGCCTTTGAGACAACCGAGCTCATCCATACGCATGGCCACCTCGGTGTAAGGGATATTCACCGCGCCCGGAATCGTGGCGTCTGAAAACCAGTCCTCAGTGCGCATATCGACCAAAGTAAAGGCGGGGTCGTTGATGGCATTGAGCACCTCAATTTCCGTCACTGGCACAATGCCCGGCTCGGGCACCAGCGGCTGCAACCAGCCTTTATTCTTCGCACAAGCCGTCATTTGCCGAGTGATCGACAACTCTTCTCCCGAGGGCAGAGTGGCCACAAAAACGTCGTCCTCACCCAAAATCCGTAAATTCTCTGCCTGAACCGAAACCCCTGACGCCGCAATGCATAGCAGTATGATTACCCCAATTAATTGTCTCATCAAAAAATCTCCTATCGAGACTCAAGCGTCTCGCTTTCCAAAGGTTATTTATTTTTAGTCTTTAGATATAAGATAAAAGCATAATGAACCAGCCGGGTAAAGCCACCCAGCTCGGCCATTAAAAAGCGCGGCGTCCGGTCTCTTAAATACAACGGCTAACATTCAACCCCGCCACCTATTGAACGGCCGGTTTTACAAAGGCCAGTAACCTTAAAGATCTGGGGTGTTAGACTGGCGTCGCCCTTAACGTCGAGACCCTGTCGTTGCTGAACTTTGCTATCACCTCAAAATTTGTCGCCATCGTTGTTAACGCTTGTTACTGCCGCCTTTTTTGCGTTGCAAACACGCCCGGTAAAACGACAGCGCTATCGTGATAACACGACTTCTCAAGTGCTCGCTGGCTTTATTTGCCATCTCACCTTTGGTTAACGTCGGGCCAGTCAATGTCACCGCGTTATTACTCCTTCTCACTAGCGCTCTGCAGCTGTCCACCCAGCCACAACAGTTTTTTGTGTTCTGGAGGCAATACTGGGGCTTCATGCTGACGATGGTGGCCCTGACGAGTGCATTTCTGCTGTCGAACCTGCTCAACAACAACGTCAACATATTGGACGCAACTTTTGCACAGGGCCGGTGGTTTTTGCTGCTCGCGGTCGCATCACCTGCCGTTGTTTGCAACCTCAACACCAGAGACTGGCGCGAACTTAGTTATTTTTCCGCATCGATAGCACTCTTGTTTACTGCGGTTTATCTTGTCGATGCATTTACCTACCTGACTCTAGGGTCGAATTTTGTACTTGACCTAATCGATGCAAAGCGCGGCGACCCAATCAGACCTTCTTGGGTTTTCAACCCGCATCCGTTTTCGAGAACTTTACTGGCCGCTATGCTGCTGCTGCTCGGGTGCGCTCTGGCAGACAACAGCCGGCTAGCCCGTGCACTTTGCTGTATCGGCATCCTCGGCCTAGGTGCTTTGCTGATTTTGGGCGCAGTGCGTACGGCATTTATTGCCGTTGCGGTGCTGGCCTGCTTGGGCGTATTTTTGTACCGAGGTAAGGCCCTGTTGAGAAGTTTGAGCGCCGGACTGCTACTGAGCGCTGTGGGGCTCTGGTTTAGAGGTCAACTCTTTCCAATGGATCAGACCGATAAGAGCCTTGGGCTTCGTGAAGCACTCTTTGAACAGGGCGTTGATGCTTTTTTGGCAACACCGTGGTTTGGCGGGGGCTATCAGGCGTCCAGAGCTATTAGTTGGCCACCTGAACTCGCAAAATTCGCTAGCGCCCAGACTATGGAGACCACCAATACACACTTGCAGTGGCTGGAAATGCTCGTGAGTTACGGACTGCTAGGGGGGCTGCTTTTCACCGCGCTTTGGCTGCTGAGCGGCTGGCTAATATTAAAGGCATCAAACCGGTATTCAAGTACTCAAAAACTTGCCGCAGTTCTATTATTTCTCAACTGGACCAGCCTAACAATCGCCAGCTTCACCACCGTTTATCGTGAATCTGAATGGGCGCTGTGGGTCGTGACGCTCCTCGCATCCCTCAGCCTGCTCGAGCGACAAAGCATCGCGAGCGGCCAGCCGCATACCGCGTCTAAGCCTGCGCACTAGAATCGTCCTCAAGCGGACTGCAAAGGGAATATCTGAGCAACCGCAGGGTTAAAATCAAGCAGCGGCCACACCGAAACCTTCAAGTAAACCCCCTACAATCATAAACTCGTCGATCAGGGTGCTCCGAGGGCCCCCATAACATCCACAGCAAGCTTCTCTAAAAGTGACCGGCTTACATTCCGCTCTTACCGGCTTCGCGTAGGATGGGCTGATACTCGGCGAAATTTGGATCGCCGGGCTTCGAGCCCGTTGTAAGGCCCGCATCAATCGCAATCGTTTGACCATTCACATAGCCCGACTCGTCTGATGCTAGCCACAGCACTGCATTGGCGACATCCTCAGGCATGCCAGCGCGTCCCGGAAGCGGCGATAATTCAGCGAAAGTAGGAATGGCTTGTTCAACGCCATCCGGGTCCCCCACGGTGGCCGCTGCCGCCAAGGGTGTGGCTATAAGCCCAGGTGCCAAGCAATTTACCCGCACACCAAAGGCACAAGCTTCAGCAGCCAGATTCTTTGTAAGGCCTACTACAGCATGTTTAGCCGCCGCATAGGCATGAGGCCCAAGCCCCCCCATCACGCCCGCCGTGCTACTCATACTGACAATAGAGCCACGCCCAGCACGCTTCATATGACCCGAGGCGTGCTTCATGCCATAGAAAACGCCGTTTAAAAGAATATCTAACGTGAGTTTCCACTCATCAGTAGGCGTCGTATCCATAGGGCCAATGGCACCCACGATACCCGCATTATTAAACATCACGTCAATGCGCCCATGAGCCGTAATGGCCGCATCAACCAAACCTTTCACGTCCTCTTCTCGAGTGACATCGCAGCGCAAACCAATCGCTTGGCCATTGAGCGACTCGACAAAACTGGCCAAGCGATCTTCTTGAATATCGCCCAGCACGACCTTAGCGCCATGTGCCACTAATTTTTCTGCCGTCGCCGCGCCAATGCCGCTGGCGCCGCCAGTGATAACGGCCACCTGCCCTTCCAGTCGTCTTTCCATTTGCTGCACTCCTAAATCTTGGCAATCATCACTAACTACACTGAGGATAATTGATAAATGAAATCGTCGGGAAAACGCTGACCCACTACACTGGCATCCAGAGCAGACATACCCCGTGCCGAGGGTGGATCAAGACGCATCCAATCGGTCATACCCGTACGGTGGATGATTTTCCACTGACCATCACGCAGCTCAAATTTATCGAGGTATCTACCGCCAACAAAAAAATCCATCTCAGTATCAAAGGCGTCGGGACCCGCCAGGGGGTCACCCGCCCCGCGCATCTTGTGAAACGCCGTGAAATAGGTTTCGACATGGGCCGTAGTTTCCCCAGTCAGTTCTATCAGCGTATTACCTAATTGATGGTGTGTTCGCGCATGAGCTTTCAAAACAGCCATCGCGTAGCGCACAAAATCCCCCGGGTCATCGTCAGTAGCCAATCTATCAGGCGCCGAAGAGGGCCCCTCATAGAAGTGGTTATGTGTTGACTCAGGATGGAATAGTGTCCTCAACAGCGCCTCGTCGAGACGGTCAATGGCCCGTGCATAACGGACCACCACCTCGAGAATTTCCTGCTTCGCCAATAACTGAGAGAGAGCGTCGCTCACGGCCTTACTGTCCAAAGTTCCAGACGATCTCCGCACCAATGGTTCTTGGTGGGCGCGTTGCCGCGTATGACCACAGGCCCGCCACATCGTAGCCGTGAGTATATCCGTCCTCATCAGAAAGGTTACGTCCGAACACGCTCAAGCGAAGATCGTTAATTTCCCAGTTAACCGACGCATCGAGTAGGTGCTGACCGTCATTCTTGAGCTCAGGTGCATTTGTCACGTTAACGTAATGCTCGCCTAAGTAATGGTAGGCCCCTCGAACCCAGATACGACCACTCGCCGTTGGCCACTCGTAGGTCGCATCGACGGTACCCGTTAGATCAGGTGCGCGGCGAAACTCTAGGTAGCTAAAGTCGACCTCTTGACCGCTTTGTAAGTCGGTGTAACCAAAACTGTCATATTCGGTATCTAGGTAACCGACATTGGCGCGCAATGTCAGACCTTCACCAATGATCGCCTGCGCTTCCAGCTCTACGCCCCAAATCTCTGCTTCCGACGCATTAGTAACAACTGTTTTTTGCCCCGTACCGGTATCGGAGGGCAGCTGTAACTCTTCCTGCTTGTCGTCGTAAACCATGTAGAACACAGCACCGTTAAATCGCAGCCTGTTGTCGGGACTCTGATGCTTAAAGCCGAGTTCGAAGTTATTAACCGTCTCTGGATTGTATGGTTGTGTCGCCTCCTCTGGTGAGTTGACCCGGCCATTAAATCCGCCCGACCGGTAACCCGACGAGTACGTCGCATAGGTCATCAGACTATCACTCAGCTCATAGCGTAGGCTTGCCCGTGGCGTAAACTCACTCCAAGATTCATCAGCACTCGCCGTTACGTTGCCCGTTTGTTCCGTGCTCTTTTCGTCTTTGGTGTAGCGCCCGCCAAAGTTCAACGTCAAAGCGTCAGTAATGCGCCAGTCGACATCAGCGAAAAGGGCTTGGGACTCACTCTCTTGTCGCGTTTTCTGCAGGATATCGAGGATAGTGCCGGGAACGACAAAGCCCACCCAAGAACGCAACGGAATCTCATACTCGGAGTCCCAGAGGTAAGCGCCCATCACCGCGTTAACGGCACCGCCGTTGTCCCAAGCCAAACGAAGCTCATGGGACGTTTGCTCATAAGTCGCTGGGCGAGTCGTCCCGTACAGAAAGTCAGGCGTACCGTCCCAGTTAGAAATGATCGTTTCGTCAGATTCATAGCTGCCAAAAACATAATCGACACTAATGGCTTCGGTTGCTTGCCAGCGGGCTTCAATGATGTGCGTGTCGGCATCGAATGTGGCCGCCATATCAGCCTCTACAGCCTGACCGGGAGAAGAAAAGGCAATGATTTGGTCGCCAGGATTGGGGGGGATATAACCGACATTAGAAGTTTTTCGCCGATCACCCGTGATGGTTGAATCTACGCTGGGAGAACAATAACCATAACCTGAGCAAAAAGCGTGACGTGCCTGCCCGGTATTCAGCAGCGGCGGGGTATCTTGGTCAGTTTCCTCAAACTGCCCCGTGTATTCGAGCTCGAGATTATCCGTAGGTGTCCAAAGAATGTTGGCACCAAATGATTGGTAATCATTACGGCCGACATCGCGACCGATTTCATCATTGTCGTAGTAGCCTTTACTCTGATCGCGCTTCGCTGCAGACAACTTCACACCGACGTTGTCACCCAGACCAAAGTTAAAAATACCATCCATGTAATAGGTGTCGTACTCCTCGTAGCCTGCGCGAATCTTGCCGCCCAATTCGCCAGTGGGCTTGCTGCGGGTGATATTGATGATGCCGCCAATCGTGTTGCGGCCAAACAGCGTGCCTTGTGGACCCCTGAGCACTTCCATGCTTTCTATATCGATGCTGCGCAGTAAGCTACCGGCATTTGAACCGATAAACATGCCATCAACAATCACACCAACAGCGGGGTCAAAGTTTTTCTCAACATCCGCAACGCCGACGCCGCGGATAAAAATTGCGGCAACCCCACCGGGCCCTTGAGCGGTATCGTCAATCACAATGTTAGGTGAAATATTGGCCAGATCTGTAATATCCCTAGCGAACTGCCCTTCAATTTCAGACTTGGTCAGTGCACTCACGGAAAAGCCGACATCTTGCAAGTTCTCGGAGCGTTTACGCGCAGTAACGACCACCTCCTCAAGGGCCAACTCCTGCGCTTTTACTTCTACCGTTGCCGTTGCTGAAACGATGCCAGCGAGTACTGCTATTGCTAAGGGATGCTTTTTCATGTCGTTGCTCCGGTGATAACGTTATTTATAAATTATAGATTTAGCGTGAGCTTGGTCTTCTACCCTGTTTCAAAATGGTGCCCCCACAAATCACTGGGCGCTGTCTTTATTCTGGCTTGCTAAGTGTGTCTCCCTCGAAACTATTGAAATAATGGATGACAACATCGCGCCGACGGATCTTCCAAACACCATCCCGACGCTCCACCTGATCGGTATAAGTGGCTCCAACAAAGGTTGCATTCGGACTACCCGACAGTAGACCGGTACAGTCGACGTCGCAGCATGCTGTTGCGTGATCGGGATCAGTAAATTCCACCACTTGGTTGGACGTAATGTGTTGACTCATTCCCCATGCTGGCCAGAGCACATCGTGCAGCGCACTCAAAATACCGGCATGCCCAGCAAAATCGCCAAAAGGCGGGCCAATGGCCCAAACGCAGTCTTCCCACCAAATACTCAAAAAGCGTGCTTCGTCGCGCTTATCAAAACCGTGACAATAGGTTGACGCAAGGTCCTCAATCGCTTGGCGACTTTCTATACGATCAATTTTTGCCTGCAATTCGTCGATGCTCACTGCTACAGCCCCCACGTCTTACCTACCACACGGTCACCACGTTATTTTTAGCACACTGCATTGACACAGCCTCACAGCATTTGTAACCCGCTATTACTAATCCGGTAAACGGCTTGTTTGTTACTAGCAAGCTAAAAAAAAGTGGGAGCGACGTCAAGCCCGATTTACCCTCAAGCCCGTTTTTTTTCTGCTTTAATTTTTGCCATTGGCTGTTCAAGGGGCAATATTTGCAACGGCGTAGCCTGAATTTGCGCCTTTCGCTCTTCGGGAGGCGAGCCATAAAGCGTTGTTCGCTGCGACGGAACACGACCCACCCCAAGGATTGCTGACTCCATGGCCGCCGGCGACCAGCATTGCCCATGCCCTGCCCCGGCAGCACGAGAAATACTCTCATTCATAAGGCAGCCGCCCAAGTCGTTAACCCCAAGATTTAAACAGTGCAAAGCTTCTACCGGCCCTAACTTCGTCCAAGACGCCTGAATATTGCGAATGACGTCACCAAGGACAATTCGAGCGATAGCATGCATGCCTCGAGACTCTTCTCTCGTCGGGCCAGGCCGGGCGTGCCCACGTCGGTACAGGGGCGCCTCTCGAGCCACGAATGGCAGGGGTACAAATTCGGTGAAACCGCCCGTTTGAAGTTGTAAATGACGAACCGCTAACAGGTGCGTTGCCCAATGCTCGGCGTGGTCAATATGCCCAAACATAATGGTCGCTGTGGAGCGCAGCCCGACCCGGTGTGCGGCCGCCATAGTCTCCAACCACTGCCCCGCACTGAGCTTGTCAGGGCAAATTTTGGCACGCACCCGATCATCTAATATTTCAGCTGCGGTCCCGGGCACGGTATCCAGTCCTGCTTTCATGAGAACTCGCAGGTAGTCTTCAATGCCCAGCCCAAGCGTCTCAGCGCCATGGTGTAGCTCAAGTGGAGAAAAAGCATGCACATGCAGCTCAGGCTCTGCAGCTTTGACGGCTTCTACGATAGTGCGGTAAGTGTTGCCGTCGTAACCGGGGTGAATTCCTCCCTGCAGACAGACCTCGGTAGCCCCTAGGCCCCAGGCCTCCGACGCTCTGCGTGCTAACTCGTGACCTGTAATGTCATAAGGGCGCTCGCGACCCTCTGACTTAGGTAGCCCCTTTGAAAACGCGCAAAACGCACAGCTGTACTTACACACATTTGTATAGTTGATATTACGGTTAACGACAAAAGTTACCGTTTCTCCCACCTGCTCTGACCGCAGCTGATTTGCGCATTCGTAAATCGCTTCACGATCGATATCAACGGTCTGAAACAGGCGAACCACATCACTATGTTCGAGGGCTTCGCCGCGGCGACGGCGATCCAGAATTGCAAGAATTTCACGACTCTGACTCAGGAGGGCAGGACCCTTCGAAACCGAAGGGGGGCCTAGCTCAGGCTCGCCGGGGCGCCATTGATCAGAGCGCACCCGCCCCTCAGAGTCTGTGACCTCTAAACATCGAGGGCGAATGCGATCGTCTAACCAACAGGGGTCATTGAGATACTGGCCATAAACTGGCAACCGCGCCCGCAGTACTTTTCCCGCCGCCTCCGTAACAGCTGACAGTCGCATGATTTCCGGCCAAGGTGCCTCGGGATTGACGTGATCGGGGGTTACTGGTGAGACACCACCCCAATCGTTTAAGCCTGAATCCGCAAGCAACAGTAAATCGTCTGGGGACAAGTTTGGGGGTGCTTGAATGCTTATGTCGGTCGGCAAAATCAAGCGAGCAGCAGCAATCGTCCAAAGCAACTCCGATAACGAAACATCGGGCCAATTTGCCATTCGAGTACCACTTTTGGCGCGGAAGTTTTGAATAATTACTTCTTGAATGTGCCCATATTTAGCATGTAGGCGCGCAATATTTTTTAAATCACTAATGCGCTGTGCGCGATCCTCACCGATACCCAAAAGAAGCCCCGTCGTCGTGGGTATTTTGAGGCGTCCAGCACGAACGAGTGTTGCTAGGCGTCGCCAGGGTTTTTTATCGGGGGAGCCAAAGTGCGCACCGTCTCGCGCGAGCAGCGCTGGTGAACCCGACTCAAGCATCAAACCAAAAGACCCCATGACTGGGCGCAACTGTGCTAATTCAGCTCGAGATAATGTTCCCGCATTAACGTGGGGAATGAGTGTTGTTTCCGCAACAATTGCTTTGCAAGCAGCAGTGACATAGTCAACCGTGCTTGAGTACCCGTTCTCTGCCAGCCACACCCGTGCTGCCTTATAACGGAGCTCAGGTTTTTCACCCAGCGTGAGTAACGCTTCCGTGCACCCTGCGGCCTGCCCTTCCCGAGCCACCGCCAAAACTTCATCAAGGGTCATATACGGCGCTGCTAAGCGACTCGGAGACTGCGCAAAAGTACAGTAGTGGCAAACATCGCGACAGAGTTGCGTCAGTGGGATAAACACCTTGGGGCTATAGGTAATAACGCGACCAAAACTGCTGTCACGCCGCTCCCGCGCACAACCTTCCATTGCAGAAAGCTCCGTTGTGGTAACGACAGACCCAGTGTCACCGGCGATCCGGTTTCTCTCAAACCTCAACACAGACCACCTGCATTTTGCTTCATCGAAACGGACGCTTGCCCTCGCCACATCACGCCTGAACTGCGAGCGGCTAGCAGCCATTTTTGAGTTGCGGGACCTACGGACATGGCCGCATTTTGGCCCCACAATAATGCGTACAGCCCAGCAGGCGTATCTACGTCAAAGGACAAACCGGGACTCTCCACAACGACACAGCACTCGCTGCAAATGTTGCGACCGTATTCTCGAAAGCTGTTACTACCAAAACGAAAGACCGGCATATTGTGGGCGCTGAACGCCAAAGCATTGGTCCCGACGTTTTGGTTATCGGGGCAAAGTACCGTTTTATCGTTGTCAAACCCGGTGCTTAGCGCCTTCAGATCTACCGCATCGAGCCCTGGCAAGTCACCAAATACGACGACGTATCGCTCGCCCACAAGTTTCTCGATGCCCGCAGTAAGCATCTTGTTAAGATCAACCTCACCAGACTCGTCTTCTCGAATAACTCGCAACTTGGACACCACGGGCAGCATAGGTGGCCAACCGGGACCCTGAATGATGGTGAGCGAGCGACAATCAGACCAAGCTAGCAATGCGGCGACCACGTCCTGCGCCATCGCCAACATCAGCTCGCGACGCTGACTA
Source organism: Luminiphilus sp. nBUS_16 (assembly GCF_051201645.1). Taxonomy (GTDB): domain Bacteria; phylum Pseudomonadota; class Gammaproteobacteria; order Pseudomonadales; family Halieaceae; genus Luminiphilus. Next base: position 2,181,665 of record NZ_CP179205.1, read on the forward strand.
TTAGTTAGCACCTCAGCAAGACGGCTTTTCGCCTTGGGCAATGCCTTCAGTGGCAACACTACGTCAAACAAAGCGTTTTACTTCCTCAATCAGCTGGCTTGCCAGCGCTATTTTCTGCGTCGTATCCGTCATCATGGTGTCGCATACCAGTACACGGTCACCGCGCAGCCGCAGCACTTCGGCGGCTTCCTGATCACGGCTGTCTAACACCCAAAGATCGATCAGCCCCGGATACAGCGTTTTCATTTCGTCGACCCACGATAACGCTGTCGGCTCCAGCCCTCGGTCGGTCATCAATTTTGCCAGAGGCCCCTTAACAGCCGCCCCATCTACAATAGGAGCGACAGCCATAACGGGGGCGGCATTCCCTAATGCCTCAACAATACCCGAAATGGCCAGCATTGGGGCCAAGCTGAGATAGGGGTTTGAAGGACCTAATATGACAGCGTCGCAACCTGCTTTAAGAAAGGTCAGTAAATCAGGCGCTGGAGTGGCCTCGGCGGCACCTTGAAATTGGAGAGATTCGACCTTTGGCTCACATTTTCGCCCCACAAAATAAGATTGAAAATCTAAATCACCCTCACCGGTGGTTAAAATCGTGCGCACGGGCTGTTCTGTCGCCGGCACAATTTGCAGCGCTTGAATACCGAGCCTCTCAGCAAGATCGGCCGTGACGCAGGCCAAGCTTTGCCCGGCGTCCAGCCCCACGCGACGCAACAAATGCAGGGCGATATCCCGATCACCCAGCTGAAACCAGCTGGCCCCACCTAGGCGTTCAACCTCAGCAAGTACCGACCAGCTTTCCCTCTCACGTCCCCATCCCCGTTTAGCGTCGATTGCATCTGCAACGGCGTACAACACGCTGTCGGTGTCGGGACACACCAGCAGTCCTAGATGCTCAAAGTCATCACCCGGGTTTGTCAGCACCAAAGTGTTTGCCTCGCTCACAAGACCATAGAACCCTCTTGCTAATCTGGCCCCCCCGCCGCCACCGGCGAGAAGCACTGTTCGCAATCTTGGTGTCATCGGAATAAATCTGCCGAATGGGGGCGTAGCAATGCTCGAGAGCTTCGCGCCCCCCCAGAAGAAAGTGGACACCCGCGAACCCAGACAGCCGGGGTACCTTCAGCGGCCTCTCCTTGCACCAGGGCCGCCGCCGCCGCGAGACCATCTGCCGTAGCTGGCTCAGTCACACGAAGTTCGTTGCCGTAAAGATCTTGTTCGCCTACCTGATTCCAAAGCGGATCGAGACCCGCAACTCCAATGGCATGACCTGTCGTTCCCATGCGCCAAGCGCGTCCCATGCTGTCGTTGATAATCACGGGGACCGCAAAGCCGTACGCTTGGGTGCACCGCTGATGGAGCTCTGCAGCGCTGGCGTCTGGATCTGCCGGCCACAATAAAACGTGCTCGCCGTCACTTTGCGCAATATTTGAGGCATCGATGCCGGCATTTGCCAGCACGTGCCCGCAGCGGTGCTCTGCGATAATCAGCCCGGGGCGAGAGCGAACAATAGCCGTCGATTCTGACATGATTAACTCCACCAAGCGTGGGTCCTTCCCGGTTTGAGCAGCGAGATCAATCGCCGCTGTGCTGGGCGACACGGCAGCCAAAGCGACCAACCGATCTTCGACTTTTGACACAACCTTCTGGGCCATGACTAAAATATCGCCCGGTTCGGGCGCAAGCCCCTGATTTGCAGTCGCTGAAATGACGAGGTGCACAAGGTCGTCACCGGGGCTCACCCGGGGTATCTGCTGCACCGCTGTGAGAGTAAGCACGGGAGCCATCGCGGCATCAGACCCCGGTTATACGAATGCCCGCATGGGTTTTATATTGCTTGTTTATATTGATAAGTATCGAAGTCAGAGCCTCTGCAGCCGCGGCATTATTGATCATGCCAGCGTGAAATCCCCTCACCTCTATAACCTCGAGAATATCGATTACCTGCTGACGGGCTTCTTTGTTATTACCTGTAACGAGGACATCACAATCAATAGTGTCATCACTGTTGAGGTGCGCTGCCGCAACATTTTGCAGTGCACTGACCACGCGAACGTTCTCACCCAAGGCAATTTGGGCCAATTGTCCTGCACTGCCCCCCTCGGGCAACTGTACCCGGGCAACTTTCGGGGGCACTAGGGGCACGGTTACGTCGACCACGACCTTACCTTGCACAGACCCTTTTATGCTCTCCAACGTGGGAGCATGCGCAGCAAAAGGCACGGTCACAAAAATAAGGTCTGCGGCAGCAGCAGCGTCGGGATTACTTGCTCCTGACACATTTAAAGCGCCCCAACCAGAGGAATCGCCGAGCGCTTTTAACGCTTCACCGGCTGCCTGTGCTTGGCTTTCATTGCGGGAACCGATAATGACTTTAAAACCCGCTCGGGCCAATCGACGGGCTAGACCTGCACCCAGATCGCCAGTACCGCCGACAATACCTACCGTTGTTGCGCTTTTTTCCACGATAAAACCCTCTTCCCGTACTGCTATGGTTGACAAGCACTCACGGCTTGCAGTTGTATAGTGTCACCAAGTGACTTGCTGAACACAAGTAAGTTTAGCAAACTCCTTGCCAAGACAGACAGCAAGTTTCAGGTTATAGCGAGATTGGCGCCGCAAGATCCCAACCAGCGCCGCAGCTATACTGGCTGCTAAGGATATAACACCTGCTCGATCTGGGATGGAGATCCTGTGAAATCTATTTAGCACGGGTACCACGTCGGGTCGAGCTGACAAATCAACAGCACTACGCGTAGTACCGCAGCGGTTTTTATGAGGAAGATAACAATGCAATCATCACAAACCACAGATTTTGACGCCATCGTTGTGGGCGCAGGCTTCGCAGGTGTCGCCCTCACCCACTACCTACGTGAGGCCGGCCTCTCTCTGAGAGTTTTTGATCGTGCTCCTGATATTGGCGGCACTTGGGCCTGGAACAAATACCCCGGCGCAGCGACCGATAGCGAGGGCTACTATTACTGCTTAACCTTCTCTAAAGAAGTGCTCGAGGAGTGGACTTGGTCTAAACGCTACCCCGGATGGGAAGAGACTCAAAATTATCTGCGCTTTGTCGCTGACAAGTTCGACATGTGGCCGCACCTGCAATTCAACACGGAAATAACCCGTGCAGAATATCAAGCAGACCGTGGAATCTGGATTGTGACGACTGGCGATGGTGCTACCCACACCTGCCGATTTTTCATCAGCGGCATGGGCATGATCTCGCAGCCCCAGATCCCCAATATTCCCGGCCAAACCACTTTTAAAGGGCCTTGTTTTCATTCTTCTCGCTGGCCTGAAGGACTTGAATTTGCAGGCAAGCGTGTTGGCATTATTGGCGCCGGCGCTACCACTGTGCAAATGCTACCCGAGGTCGCTAAAACCGCCGCCAGCGTCACGGTTTTTCAACGTACACCCAACTTTGTAATGCCCGCGATGCAAAAACCCATGACGCCAGAGTGGGAAAAGGAAATCAAAGAAAACTACCAAGAAATTATCGATAAGTGCCGCAATCACGTCTTCGGTATGGGCTTTAACCCGCCCTCCGGTAGAACGGTTGCCGAAAGCACACCAGAAGAAGTGCAGCAGGTCTTTGAGGAAAATTGGCATGGCAGCTTTCGCTGGGTTTTTGAAACCTTTGACGACCTTCTGGCAACCCCAGAAGCTAACAAAGCGGCGGCTGACTTTATTATTGAAAAAATGATCAAGGCCAAGGTTGAGGATCCTGATACAGCGGAGCTGCTCACGCCCAAAGGCTATCCACTATTTGCCAAACGTCCACCTCTCGATCACGGCTACTACGAAGCTTTCAACCGCGATAATGTAAAGCTGGTCGATATCAAAGACTACGAGCCGATTGTTGAGATCACTGAGACGGGGGTTCGTACCACGCAGAATCATCACGAGTTCGACATCATCGTGCTGGCAACGGGCTTCAAGGCCTACACCGGTGCACTGGAAGCCATGGACATTGTTGGCGAGGGCGGTCAAATTCTTCGGGATAAATGGCAGGACCAATCCAGTTCAATTATGGGCGTTGCCGTTGCTGGTTACCCTAACTTTTTTATGGTGACGGGCCCCCAAGCCCCCTTTGCGAATTTGCCCACATCTATCGAACAAAATGCCCAGTGGATTAGTGAGTGCGTTAAGAAGATGAATGCTGAGGGCAAGCAGGTCTTTTATCCTAGTGCCACTGCTGAAGAAGAGTGGACCAATTTAACCGCTGAAATTCACGCACAAACTATGATGGCAGAAGGGGACAAGGTGAACTCCTGGATGATGGGGGCCAATCGTGAAGATCGCAAAGCGCGGGTGCTGATATTCTTTGGAGGCGCCCATGTGTACTACGACAAACTCAAAGAATCGTCTGATGCAGGCTTCCCTGAGCTCGCTTTTGCTGACACCGCTGCCTGAGACAACCGAACCTCATGGTTAATAGTCCCGGACTGGCGGTCACCCCAGTCCGGCTCGCTCACATGTTAGCTGTATACTCACCGCTGACAGCACCGTGACTCAAACGCCACTGTCAATGGTAAAGACGTTTTATCGCAGAGCTCCGCAGGCAGACTGGCCGGCAGTGACCCCCCTGCTACACCCCGACTTCGAAATTATAGAATCACCCGCCTTGCCGTTCTCTGGTCACTATCAAGGGCTCGAAGGCCTCAAGGCGTTAGGCCGAACACTGGTAGCCAACTACAGCCGCTTTCAGGCAACGCCGCAATCGTATTACGAGGGCATTGACGGTGTAGTTGCGCGAGTTACGTTATCGGCGATCGTGCGTGATGGAGGCCGTTCCTTTGATACTGAAATTGCCGAGTGCTTTGGCTTTACCGATGGCCTTATTCGAGAGATCCGGCCTTTTTACTGGGATGCTAGATTGCTGCAACCCAAAGTTTAAGCCCATTAGGTGCTTGAGCTAAAAGCCGGTCGAACACCATTTAGTCAAGCGCTTTTGATCCACACCAACGCTTCAGGGCAACCGCTCTACCGGCATAGCGAGGCTGGTCAATAGTGAGGCGCTCCAAGGTTGTAAGACGAAGGTGGTCCCAAATAACCTCGCTGATGCAGAGCTCAAAGTCAGTACGCAGAGCCGTTGCCAAAGCTGCGCTGTCGTAACCTATCGCCGTCAATCTTTGCGTTTGTCGCTGAGCGTAAGGCGTGCCCAGTTGCAGTGCACGATCAACAATTCCCAAGGCGTTGTTCGCTACCCTCGAAGCGAAAATGCCGTGCCCAGAGGCGGCCGCTAAAACCTCATTTTTATTCCACTGAGTCAACGCACTCACTACCTCAACGTATTGAACTTCCTCATCCGTGGGCAACTCGGGACTCAAATTTTCGGGCGGCGCTGTTAACGGCCTGCCTGTACCGGGTCGCTGGCCCTCTAGCGCCAGCAAAAGATCAATCTCTACCTCGGAGATACGCCGGCCGATAATAGTGCGCTCTACGGTGGGTACCGAGCCATCGCGAAATGTGCTGCCCAACCTTAAACAGGTGACGCCCCACCACAGAATGTTGAAAACCATCCACCAATCAAAATTCTCTCGAGGAACCCTTTTTCCACTCGCCTTTTCGTAGTCTGCGAGCCATTGCTCCTGGGTGGCGAATCCACCTGCTTCCAAATCGTACTGACCAAAGCGCCAGCTGGGTATGCAGAGAAACGAAATATCTCGCAAGGGATCACCAATGTGCGCCAACTCCCAGTCGAGAACCGCCGTCAACCCATCCTCGTCCACGAGGAAATTACCCATCCGGAAGTCAGCGTGAACAAGTCGATACTCCTGCGGTTCGGGACAATGACGAGCCAACCAGCCAAAAGCCAACTCGAACACGGGGTTAGACGACCCAAATTGTCGATAAAAGCGCTCTTGTTCCTCAAGCAACACCCTTGGCGACTGAACGGGTAAGGTTGGGGGCAAGTCAGCCGGATCGATACTGTGAATGTGCGCTAGCTCGCGAGCGCATTGACTACTGAGGTGCTGACACGCGTTGGCATATTCAGGCTTATAAAGCAGACGGTTCGGCAGCGCTTCCCCCTCAACACAACTCATGATGAAACCCTCACCCAGCTCGCCGTCTGCCGGGAGTTCGGCGATAACCTCAGGCACCTTAAGCCCTCGCCGATGAAGGTAATCAATAAGTCCGGCCTGAGTGGCCAATGAAATAGAACCCACGTCATTGTCCGCGCCAATATCATCCTGAAATGCCGCAGTGGGTACTGATAAAAAAGGCAATCGGCGTAACACCAGAGGACGGTCGGCGTAACAAAAACGCCAGCTCTCCATACTTGCGCCGCCCGAAAGCTGCGTGAGCTCAGTGATATCACCCGGGCCGAGCTTCTCAGCGCACAAACTTTCTAGCTGTTCTTTTTTATCGTGCATACCCGACTCCCGGAGCCCAATGAAACCCAACCGCCCCCAAGGGGTGAATGGTCGATTCAAATATTAGCGACGGCTATATACTTCAGCACCACCGATAAAAGTTTGCTCAACAACCAGCTCGCGAATATCCGACGGCTCAAGTGGGCTTCCCGATAACACCACCATGTCGGCTAGCTTCCCCGACTCCAAAGATCCGATGTCTTTATCCAAAAACACCTGCCACGCGGCATCAATGGTGACTGCGCGCAGGGCTTCCACAGGGGACACCCGCTGCTGTTCGCCCAGCACTTCCCCCCCCGTGGTTATCCGGTTCACCTGGCTCCAAACCACCTGCAGCGGCAACATTGGGGTGACAGGGGTATCCGCGTGGGAGCTGTAACGAACTCCCGCGTCGAGTGCCCAGCGTGCAGGACTCATATTGGCAGCCCGTTCGGGCCCCATAAAAATTCCGGCATGGCGATCGCCCCAGTAGTACGTATGACTGGAGAAAAAGCTGGGCGTTATACCTAGGTCAGCCATGCGCTGGATTTGGTCATGACGACTCATTTGCGCATGAATAAATAGTGGGCGGACTTCGGGCCAAGGCTGCGACTGTTGTGCCGCCTCAATGGCGTCGAGGGCATCATCTACCGAAGCGTCCCCGTTGACGTGGATAGCATACTGAACTTTCTGGCGATGTAAGCCTGCCACCTGTCTAAATAGATCCTCCCGAGAAACCGAGGGGTAACCACGGTAAAAAACATCACCCTTGTAGGGCTGGTAATAGGGTTCACTCAAGTAGCCGGTGTAACCCTGAATACTGCCATCTGCAATGATCTTCACCCGAGGCAGTGATAATCGTCCTGAGGCCAGCACTTCAGGCCGCCACTCCCCAGATAACACCTCAGCTTCAACTTCTTCGAGCAATGGAAACAAGGCAACCCGTTGGGGAAACACATTAAGTTCACTCAATGGTCCTAAAAGCTTTGCGAGCCCCAGGGGCATGCCCCCCGCTGACGCTGTAGTGACACCCGCCTGCAGATACTCTCTCGCCGCATAAGTCGTCATACGGATGCCATCGGTCAGTCCAATATCGAGGGCTTTCAGCAGGGCCTGCCTGGCAGCGGTTTCTTCTAGTACTCCGTTGGGCCGGCGACCGTCCGGAGAGTTCGGATCTCTCTGAATAACTCCCCCCTCCGGATCAGGGGTACTTTCGTCAATACCCATTTCCGCCAGAGCCGCTGAATTCACCGCGTAGAGATGCCCAGAAACGTGACCAATCGCAATGGGGCGGGTTGTCGAGACTTGGTCAAGATCTTCTCGAGTAGGATGTCGACCCTCGGCTAGGAGCGTGTCGTCGTAGCCAAAGCCGGTCAGCCAGTCATTGGGGCGCGCCTCGTGAGCGCTTTTGAGGCGCGCCAATAACTGAGCCATGTTTTCGATACTGCCGATCGGTGGACTGTTAAGGTCGGTTGAAAAAACCACTTGCCCAGACCCGGGAAAATGCCCGTGCGCGTCGACAAACCCGGGCATCAGTGTCCTACCCCGCAAATCTGTGACTATTGTTTCACGGGTTACCTCAGCCAAAATGTCTTCGGTAGAACCAACGCGGTCAATGCGCGCGCCCCGCACACTCATGGCATCCACAACTTGATTCTCAGCGTTCATTGTTAAAATCTGGCCGTTTATGAAGACTTGGTGCTCGGGAGCCTCGGGGGGACGGGTAGCAATTTGGAAAAGTATGTACAGCCCCAATAAAAAGGCCGCCAAGACCGAAAGGCCAACGCGATAGGACATGATTTACCTCAAGTCGATTTAATAATGGGGTGGTGGCGCGTCAAGAGGCAAAGAATCAACCTCATCAAGACGTGCACCTTGGGTCTTAATCTCACCGTGGAGCATACGCAACTGAGTTTGCAGCTCCAAAATCTGTTGTTGCTGGCTGGCCATAGCCTTGTCGAGGCCTGAGACCGTATTTTCCAGAAACGCAATCTGGGATTCGAGATCGGATTGTGAGTCGTTCATGTTCATTGGCTCCCTTGCGCCGCCAGCGTACTATACTCGCGCGGCAACTGGAGATCTTCCGTGAACAAAAAAAACACCACCTCGAATTTGGTCTTTTCCACCGACGGCGGACGTCTATGCCCCCAGTGCCAGCGCAAGCTCACTCACTGTGTATGTGGCAAAGCCGCACCTAAGTTGGAGGGCGACGGTATTGCCCGCATACGGCGCGAAACCAAAGGCCGAGGGGGCAAAGCCGTGACCGTCATTGAAGGCCTGCCCGTGAGCGCTGACATCCTGAAAGACACCGCAAAACGCCTCAAGCAGCGTTGCGGTGTGGGCGGTGCTGTGAAAGACGGAAATATCGAAATACAGGGAGATCAGCGCACTGTTTGCAAGGAGGTCCTTGAAAAACTCGGCCACACCGTCAAGTTGTCCGGTGGCTGACCCATCTGTTGTTCTAAGACATCGTAATCAGGGTTTTTTGCCCCGTTGCCTTTCGACCATAGGTTTGAACCGCTGACAATTCCAACGCTTGTTCAAGGGAAATACGGTCGGAGTATTCACTGGCAAAGGTTGTTTTTAAACCTGATAGAACCCGCTGCTGCATCGCAAACATACGCTCAAGGCCCGCACGCTGTAAAAAGGGCATCAGCAACCAGCCACTTACACTCCATGCAAAACCATAGCCTCGCGTGAGGGCAGTAGGCGCTGGATCTAACATGCCATAAATGTAGATCTGTTTGTGTTCGTCTGAACCATAACGACTCCAAACAGGCATTCGTTTTTGCGCAGCAACTTCCATCGCCGTCAAAATTTGGTTGCTGAGCGTGCCACCACCAATGGGATCAAAGGCAACGGTTGCTCCCGTGGCCTCTACGGCCGCCGTTAAAGCTTTTTGAAAATGTTCATCTGTGGAATTTAAAGCATGCTCGGCGCCCAGCCCCTTTAATAACGCGACCTGCTCATCGCTGCGCACAATGTTAACCAACGGAATACCATCTTCAGCACAAATACGGTGCAGCATTTGCCCAAGATTAGACGCCGCCGCAGCATGGACAATCGCCTTATGTCCCTCCATTTTGGCGGTCTCAACAAATCCGAGGGCTGTCATTGGATTGACCACACAAGAGGCGCCCTCCTCTGCTGTGACATCATCTGGAAGCGCCATGCATTGCATTGCCGAGATACAGCGGTACTGAGCAAATAGCTCACCACCAAAAACCCCTACGCGCTTACCCATTAGCGCCTGAGCCTCGTCATTTGAACCCGCAGCCACCACTGTGCCGGCCCCCTCGTTACCCGCGGGGAGCCATTGGCCCACTCGAGTCTTCATGGCGCGCATCATGGCTTCTGGCACAGGAAGGCTCACTGCCGGAAAACCGTTACGCTCACCAGCTGCCGCCGTATCGGTGTTTAAGATTCCGAACATTAAACCCAAATCTGACGGATTAATGGGCGCTGCCTCGACCTTAATCAAAACCTCATCGGGCCCGGGCTCTGGAATGTCGACTTCGAACAGCGCACATTCAATCGTATTGTTTTCATGGACACAGGACTGTAGCTGTAGGCTCTTCATCGTCATCCTCGCTTAACTTAGGGGTGAGTAGTGAGTTCATTTTGCCGCAATAATTCAGGCTCGCGACCGGCCCTTTGATCGTAGATAACCGCGTAGGCGAGTACGTTTTGAACATACTCGCGAGTTTCCTTAAAGGGCAGACTTTCAATCCATTGATCCGTAGGCACCTCAGAATCCACCCAGCGACGGACGCGGTGTGGCCCAGCGTTGTAGCCCGCCAACGCCTTGGGACGATGCTGGGAAAAACGGTCCAGCAAATCGCGGTAATAATGGGCGCCTATCGCGACGTTGTATTCCGCTTGCTGCAACTGCGTGCTCCGAAAAGCAATTCCCTTTTTCCGCGCGACCATTTTTCCAGTGCTAGGCATCACCTGCATTAAACCCAGCGCCCCCACCGGCGAGCGCGCCAACGGGTCCATCGCGCTTTCCCGTCGCGCTATAGACAGCAACTCAGTGATGGAGACCGATTCTTTCTCTGCGTAAGTCTGAAAAATGGGTTGGAACGACTCAGGAAATCGAAGCTCCAGCTCATCCCATGCTCCAGCGCTGTTCGCTGCATGAATAGCAAAATAATCCCAACCCTTGTCTATTGCGATTCGGGCCGCGGCTACTTTTTTTGTATCGCTGAGGCGGTCAATCATGGTTCGCCATTCCAAACGGGCCGCTTCAGCCTCGTTTAACGCTAACAGTTCGGCCACTCTTGCGAGTGCGGGGTCATCAAAATGCGGGTCGACGTCTGCAGATGCACCCGCCAATTGGTAAGGCAGTTCTAATTGCTGTGCCGCCAAAAATCCGTAGTAACTCCTATTATTGGCCAGTTCGCTAAGATTTCTTTCAGCGGTTTCCTCGTCATTAAGGATCATCTGCGTTTTCGCCATCCAGTAACGCCATCTGTCATTTTCTCGAGCATCGCTGGTAAGCCAAGCAAGTCCCTGACTCACAGCCTCCCATTTGGCGGCTTGAATTTGCTGTCTAAGATAAATTTCTGTCAACTCGTCATCCCGCAGGCGCGCCAATGTTTCTACGATCCATGGCTCCGGGGCTGCACTTTGGGCGAATAGACTGTGACGAGTAATTAGCGCTTCCATGGCCTCTAATTGCAAATCACTGTAGGGCTGTATTCCTCGAGAATTTTCCAGCGCTACTTTGGCTTGACCTGGGTTAACCCTAGCAAGCCGCCGTATCCCCACAGTCAGCAGCTGGGCATGATAAACATCCGCTGCATGGCCATGGTTTACCAACAGATCAGGACGCCGATAGATCGCCGCCATTTCTTCGAGGAGTAAGGACAGCTGCGGCGAGGCAAAACGTTTTAAATACCGAATCAGATGTGGTGTTTTTGCGTCAAAAGCTTTTAGCGCTCGAGACCACACCAGCGCATCATCAGGGCCGGAACCCTCGGCTATCCAGCGCTCAAAAAGAATATCGCAAGCATCGTCTTGGGATTTTCCAACATTCCAAAGACGTGCGGCGCCCCGCCAAGCCTCATCAACGTCTCCGACAGTGCGCTGGGCACGATAGTAATAGCACTGCAACTCAACATCTCTAGGGGCCCGTTCAGCGACGCTTAAAAAAGACTTCCAATGACGATCTCGACCTTTATGGAGCAGGTATGCATGACGAAAGCGATCGTGAAGCGGTGTTTCATAAGCCTCAGCTAAAAACGCTTTCGCTTCATGCGGCTTCATATCGTGCAGCTGCCCTATGAGGGCTTCATAGTCGAGGTACTGAACCAGAGGGTAATCAGCAAGCTGCATCCTGATAGCACGATATCGAGGACCCATCCCCGTTCGTAATTCAGTGAGGGCCTGTTCGTAAAGCACCCGTTGCTTCGAATATTTTTCAGCTGTTTTGCTGGGAGTCACTGAAGTTTCCGGGGCTATTACCGATGCCATCACCGAAGCCTCAAAACCGCCAAGCACACAAAGGGCTACTATCAGAAGCCCGGCACCACGTGTCACAATTCCATTTACCCTTTAATTTTGGCCTATCGCCTAAACATGGCGACGGGCACCCCCAATTTCAAATCTCTGGGTTAGCATAGGGATTTGAACGAAGCTTGCCTACAAAGGTTTTAAAAAATAGTGATAAAAGATGCTGTACGTCTCACTCAATTCAGTCACGGCGCTGGATGCGGTTGTAAAATAGCGCCTGATGTCCTCGGTGAAATACTCTCAGGCAGTCAAATCGACCCGGAGCATTACCCAAATTTACTCGTGGGCAATCACAGCCGCGACGACGCTGCTGCCATCGATCTTGGCGATGGCCGAGCCGTGCTGACCACTACCGATTTTTTTATGCCCATCGTCGACGATCCCTTTGACTTTGGCCGCGTAGCCGCCACCAATGCGATCAGCGACATTTATGCAATGGGGGGCCGCCCTTTGGCCGCCATCGCCATTTTGGGTTGGCCCATCGAAAAATTAGCACCCGCCATTGCCGCCGAGGTTGTCGCAGGAGGACGCAGCGTGTGTGCATCTTTGGGCCTGCCTTTGGCCGGAGGACACAGCATTGACTGTCCAGAACCTGTCTTTGGACTGGCGGTGACCGGGGAGGTCCCTATTGAACATCTCAAACGCAACAGCACCGGACGTGCCGGAGACCGCTTATACCTAACCAAACCCCTTGGCATCGGTATTCTTACCACCGCAGAGAAGCAGGGTAAGCTCCAGGACTGCCACCAAGGTCTTGCGACCCAACTCATGTGTCAGCCTAATCAGATTGGACAGCAACTGGCCGCCATCCAAGGCGTCAACGCAATGACCGATGTCACGGGGTTCGGCCTAATGGGTCACCTTTTGGAGTTTTGCGAGGGAGGGAGCTTGAGCGCTAAAATCAGCAAACAAGCAGTACCACTAATCGATGGTTTGACCGACTACGTTGCCCAAGGCTGTACGCCCGGGGGCACAGCCCGGAACTTTAACGCCTGCCAAGACCATACAATTGCGCTTAGCGCGCTTGATCAATCGATCTTTTGTGACCCGCAAACAAGTGGCGGCCTTCTAGTCGCCGTTGCCCCCCACGCGACAGCAGAAGTCGAAAGACAACTTATTGCTGCAGAACTACCTCATGAAAGCATTGGCGAATTGTTGCCGATAAGCGGCAGTCTCAGCCAAATTCAGATCACTGGCTGATTGCCGCGTGTCTGATATTGATAATTTTGCTTCGCTGTTTCGAACTCAGGTACCACTGATCGACACTCGCGCACCTGTTGAGTTTGAGCGTGGCAGCATGCCTACAGCAACTAATTTACCCCTCATGAATGATACTGAGCGTGAAGCGGTCGGCCGTTGCTACAAGAACGAAGGGGCTGAGGCAGCCATTGCGCTTGGCCACCAGCTCGTCACTGGCAGCCTAAAAGAAGACCGTATTGCTGCATGGATAAAATTTGCCAACGAGCATCCTGACGGGGCTCTTTTTTGCTTCCGAGGGGGAATGCGCTCAGGCTTAGCGCAGCAATGGCTAAAAGATGCCGGCATTGACTATCCCCGTATTAGCGGCGGATACAAAGCACTCCGGCGCTGGTTAATTGATTCCAGCGACAATATTTATGCCCAGGGAACCTTCCTTGTCGTGGCCGGAAAAACAGGCTGCGCCAAAACTCGACTCATCAACCACGGTGCCTCAGGAGGGCGACTACCGGGAGGGATTGATCTTGAAGGCATGGCCAATCATCGCGGCTCATCTTTTGGACGAAGAGATGGAGGTCAGCCGACGCAGATTAACTTTGAGATCGCCGTTGATAGCGCAATTTTTAACGCCAATGACGAGCCCGTGCCGTTCATAATCGCAGAGGATGAGAGCCGACTGATCGGTCGCTGCGCCCTGGCTCAAAACCTTCAGGACAGCCTTAAGTCGGCACCCATGGTTGTAGTAGAGGCCAGTCTTGACGCACGCGTTGAACACTCATTTGAAAACTATATCTTGGCTAACCTGGCAGACCTGAAAAGGCGATTAGGTGACACCAAAGAAGCCTTCGAACATTTTTCCAGCGACCTTTACGCCGCCCTTGATCGCATCAAAAAACGTTTAGGGGGCGTGCGACATCACGAGCTCACGCGCCAGCTCGATGACGCAATTGCCAGCCACCTTAAGGGCGACACGAGTGTTCATCGTGGTTGGATTGCCACCCTGCTTCGCGACTACTACGACCCAATGTACAACTACCAACTCGAAAATCGTAAAGAGCGCATTATTTTTCGCGGCAGCGAAGGCGACGTCGCGGAGTTTCTGCTAGCACAGCAGCATGAGCCTACGCCCGAGTAAGCACACTCAAAACCTCTAAATGCGGCGTCTGAGGAAACAAATCGAGTGGCGTGACTCGCGCCAAGCGGAACCCCTTCGCTAAAAAGTCTTTACAGTCCCGAGCCCAGGTCGCGATATCACATGCCACGTAAATCACTGTCTCTAGCTCTTTAAGCGCACCGAGAAACGGCGCACGCACCTTGAGCCCCTCTCGAGGCGGGTCTAATACTAGCGCCCGAATCCCCTCTTGCTCGCTTATCCAAGCCTCAACCGCCGGTAGCGAAAATAGATTCAACGCATGGGCCTGAATCCGATCAGGCGCCACGTGAGAGAGCTGCTGTAACGCCTGCTGATCACCCTCTACCGCCACCACTGTTTTAAAATGCGTCGCCAATACCTCGGTGAAATTGCCTGAGCCCGCAAACAACTCCAGCACTGGGGCATCTGGTGAGATCGACGCAATGGTCTGTGCCAGCCACTCCCGCATTACCGCATTTTGCTGCGTATTGCCCTGACGAAACGGGAGGCGTTTGTTCAGCGATGGCTCTTCCAAGTTGTCATCAAGATCAATCGTCTGCCAGTCTTGTTTACGCGCTCGCCAGGTCGGGTTGGGTAATGCTTTGCGCAAATGTGCCAGAACCTCCCTGTTGCTAGCACTGAGAATCGGGCAGGCAGTGACATCGATCAACGTTCGAGTTCCTGCCGCCACATAACCCAGCTTCGAACCGTCGGTTTTTAGCTGCGCCCGATTTCGATAACCCAGCTCATCTGGGGCAACCAACAACGCATCAAGCTGCGTGGTACTGTCGCCTAAGCCTTGGATGGTTGATTTCAGACGCCGCACTTTGGCTGCACTCTGTGCCTCGTAAGGCATAAACATCCAGGGGCAACCACCACAATGATCTGAGCTGTCTCCGTGATGCCGACACGGCGCTTCTCGACGCTGCGGGTCGGCCTTTTTGAGAGTGATAACTTGACCTAGACCGACTTTGCCGTGCCGCCCCACAACCCGAATTTCCGCGACCTCATCGAGCCACACTCCGGGCACAAAGAATGTTCTACCATCGGGATGACTCACAACGCCGCGACCATCACTGGTTAAATCACGCACTCGCCCCTCAAAAGCGCCCTCGTGCTTAAAGCTCGCATGGCTTTTCTTCGCTGCTCGCCGGTGTCTTGGCATAATCCCGCCGTGTGCCTCTGCTAATGCGTTACGGTACGACAATTCGGTCTAACATTCTCGCCTGCCCGAGCGGAGTCACGAAAAACACACCGACCTTTAACTTCACATTGATCGCATTATTCACCCGAAGCGCATAAACCCCCGGAGTGCTTGGCCCTTTGGTACACCGCCCTCCCTTGCTAGCGCCCCCGCATAGGGCGCATTGACGCCACCTCCAATGAGTAAGCCCTGCATCGCGTATGACCGTGAAACGGCTGCCACTCGCTTAGGGGACCACTTGAGGGCCACTAATGGGCCATGGAAAGGCATTTTTTACAGACGTCGGCTCGCATTTTTTTCGATTTTTTCTACACAGGTGACAGAGTTTGGCTACTGGGAGGCTTAGGGCTTATCATAAGCGCAACCGCCCGTGGCACAGCTGGATAGCGCGGCCCCCTCCTAAGGGGCAGGTCAGAGGTTCGAATCCTCTCGGGCGGGCCAATTTTCCCACTATCGTTGGGCTTATAATGTTCAGTTTGTATTTGATCATTGTCAAATTATAGGAACGATCTTATCCGTAGAGGGCGGCTTGACCACTGCCTGAGGTGCAACAATTAAATTACGGAGGTGGGCCGTTTTTCTCCAAATTGCGAGCTATGAGCGAACCTAGATAGGCGCGATTTCGAGATGATTGAGCGGCACCTTTGAGTCATAAAGCTGGGTTGCGTGAGCGGATTTTTTCCAATACCCCATTAACTTTGCTTATGCTGAGTATCGAGAGCAGTCTCTATTATTGCGTCTTTTATTGAGTCTTGTATTCATGCTGCCAACCTCCTTTGCAATTTCGACCCCAAACCACTTCGCTTTCCGGCGACGAGCCAATCGGTGGGTGCCAAAGATGCTGGCTTGTCTGGTGATTCTGTGCGGATTCGAGACTGCATCAAGAACGGTTGTCGCGGAAGAGCAGGAAGTTTGCCGCCCCGCAGACCTACTCCTACACAATGCGGTTGTTTACACCGCCGATGCGCTTAACTCACAGCATGAAGCCTTGATCATTGACAATGGGCGCTTCGTATTTGTCGGCACAAATCGTGAGGCTGCTACCCTTGGGTGCGGTACTGAACGTGTCGTTGACCTCAAGGGGGCAACCGTGTTCCCGGGCTTTACTGACAGTCACCAGCACCTTGAAGGTGTGGGGCGACGAACTAAAACGCTAAGTTTGTTTGGCATTGATACCTTGGAAAAAACCGTCGCTGCAATAGAGCGATGGGCAGATGATATTCCACCCGGGGACTGGATTTTGGGACGCGGTTGGATTGAACGTGAGTGGCAGGGTGAGCGCCGATTTTTAACGCGCTGGGATGTTGATCGATTTTCAGAAAGTAAGCCGTTATTCATGCCGCGGGCTGATGGTGTCTCAGCTTTGGTGAACACCAAAGCGCTGAACTTGGCCGGCATCAACAAGACCACGCCAGACCCCGAGGGAGGACGTTTTGAACGTGATGATGAAGGCGAGCTTACCGGTTATGTTTTGGGCAAGGCGATGGCGCCGTTCAGAGCCATATTACCGTCTGAAACTGATGCTTTCATTGCTGACAATCTCCTGCGAGGGATGAGAGCAAATGCTGCTCTGGGTTGGACTTCGACGCATGATGCTGGAATGTCTTGGCGAGAGCTTCGGCTGCTGCAGAATCTTCGGACACAGGGGTTAATGACCCATCGCGTTTACGTGGCTGTCCCGATATCGGCGGCTGAACCATTACTCGAGCAAGGTCCTGAGCAATCTGATGATGGCTGGATCGACCTTCGTGCCATCAAAGTGTTTATCGATGGCACGTTGGGTTCAAGAGGCGCTGCTCTGTTGGAGCCTTATGCCGATGCTGACCATCGCGGATTCATGGACCGAACGACCAAAGCAGAGCTGATGCCAGTTTTAGCGAGTGCGCTTAGACAGGGCGTGCAAATCATGACCCATGTAATCGGCGACCGGGCGGTTCGGGAAACACTCGACTGGTATCAAGAGGCGCGGGACTTAACTCCTGAGACTCAGTGGAAAAATACGGACCTTAGATGGCGTCTCGAGCATGCTCAAATTATTCCGCCTGAAGATCAGAAACGCATCAAAAATATGGCTGTCATTCTTTCTATGCAGCCCAGTCATGCCATTGGCGATCTAAATTTTGCAGCTGATCGTCTGGGTAAGGAACGCCTCAAATACGCCTACCCCTGGCGCCCGCTCATCGATCAGGAGATTCTCATTGTTGCTGGCTCCGATGCGCCCGTAGAAGCCGGCGATCCCAGAATTGAGTTTTATGCCGCCATTACAAGAAGCCGGTTAGACGGTTCTTCCGGTGAAGGGTGGTATCCAGAGTATGCCGTTGATCGATTTGATGCATTGCGCATGCTGACGACATGGCCAGCCTTTGCCTCCTTTCAGGAACACAACCGTGGCTCTATTGAAGTGGGGAAGCAAGCCGATTTATCGATATTTGATACCGATTTCATGACAGCCGATCCGTCTGAGATTCTAACCGCTAAAACGTTGATGACAGTCGTTGATGGCCGCGTGACATTCCAGTCGCTGAATGCCATAGAACGCTTGGGACCATCAAATCCCAAGAGACAATAGAAGTGGTGCACACACAAACATTGCCCGATTGGTCTCGCGCCCACGGCGCACCGCTATTTGCTGCGCAACTGCGCTATCGACCTGAAGACTTTCAAGTGACGGAGGAACTTGGCTGGGACCTCAGCGACGACGGCGAACATGACTACCTATTCATTGAAAAAATTGGTGCCAACACGCAATGGGTAGCAAAGCAATTGGCGCAATACGCCCAAGTCCCAGTAAAAGACATTGGTTTTGCCGGGCTCAAAGACAGGCACGCCATTACTCGACAATGGTTCAGTGTGCCACGGTGGAATTCTCCTGACTGGTCTGGCTGTAACGTTGAAGGCGTTGAAATTCATCATCTCGAGCGGCACCGCAGGAAGCTAAAGCGTGGCGCTCATCGCGGAAATAGTTTCACTATCAAACTACGGAGCTTGTCCACCGTGGAGATGGAGCCCATCGATCAACGCATAGCCAAACTGACGAACCAAGGGGTGCCCAACTACTTTGGTGAGCAGCGTTTTGGTCGCAATGGCGGCAATCTGGGATTGGCCGAAGAGTGGGCTGGCGGCAAGCGGTTAGCTCGAGAAAAGCGTGGCCTTGCGATTTCCACGATTCGCTCCTTTATTTTCAATACAGTGCTTTCAGAGCGCGTTGCGCAGTCAACATGGAATCAGTTGCAACCCGGCGATAAAGCCAACTTAGAAGGATCGGGAAGTGTTTTTGACTTACCCGATATCGATGCCAATCTGGTCGATCGATGCCAAGCCATGGACATACATCCGTCTATCCTCCTGGTGGGTGACGGGTCAAATTTCAAACCTGAACACTGGCAAACAGCGTTAGCCAAGGCGCGCGTAAACGAGGGGCAGCGCAGTCTGAGGCTCAAAGTCACGGATCTCACCATTGAGGTTGTGGCGACTCATGTTGTACTCACTTTTTCCCTTGGGCGCGGCGCCTATGCGACCGCCGTCCTTCGCGAGCTATGCTCATGGTAAACGAGAACGCAATATCCTCGCGCCAGCATTCTCTAGTGAACTTCAATCAGCCGCGAAGTATGTTCCCAGAGTCACCCGGCTTATTTTGATTATCATGAACGGCTTAACCACTCATTATTTTTAACATTCCATCCGAGGGTAATACTGTGCAAGCACTACAACTGAGCAACTTTGGGGCCAGCAACTTATCACTGGTCGCTAACGCACTACCCGAGCCGCAGGAACACGAAGTTGTGGTGAGGCTAGAAGCGGCTTCTTTGAACCCTCGAGACAGTCAAATTATTGCAGGGCAATTTACAACCGCTGTCGACTTTCCACTGGTTCCCTTGTCCGATGGCGCAGGCACCGTCACTGCAGTGGGCGCAGCAGTAAGCCGTTTCAGTGTAGGCGACAGCGTTACCACCTTGTTCTTCCCCAACTGGCATTCAGGGGAGGCAACAGCAGGAGAGAGAGCCATATCGACTGGGCTAGAAGTGCCCGGGGCAGCTCGAGAAATAGGCATTTTCCACGAAGACTCCCTAGCGCGCTCCGCCCCACACTTATCCGCCGCCGAAGCGGCATGCTATCCCTGTGCAGGCCTAACGGCTTGGTCGGCCCTCTTCGATAAATCATGTGTCACTGAAGGCAGCTGGGTTCTAGTTCAAGGAACGGGTGGCGTGGCGACCATGGGCATTCAGCTAGCAAAAGCCGCGGGCGCCAAGGTCATTGTTATTTCATCTAGCAACGACAAACTTGCAAAGGCGCAAGGACTCGGTGCAGATCATTTAATTAACTATCTCGAGAATCCCGAATGGGGCCAACAAGCATTTGAATTATCAGGACACGGTGTCGATGCCGTCCTCGAAATTGGAGGTACTGCAACCCTTGAAAACTCACTCAATGCTATTCGCCATGGTGGCCACATTAATATCATTGGGTATATGGCCGGTATCGAAATGGGCATCACCGTATTTCCGCTAATCATCAAAAATGCCAACTTCCACGGCATAGGAACAGGTAATCGAGACAGCTATGAGAGCCTTATGAGTTTTGTGGCAGACCACCGTCTCCACCCGCCAATTCATCAACGTTTTCGAATGAATGAGTTGCAGCGAGCGTTAAACGTACTAGATAACGAAAGTCCCTTTGGTAAGGTTGTCATTGATATCGCAGAAACCTAACGCCCAACGACTCATGACGTTTGAAGCCTGCACGAGTGGGTAGCTGGAGAAGTTTTTCTCTAGAACAGAGAACTCAGGGGTGCAAACAGCACATCGAAACTAATCTGAGTGCGATGAACGGCTTCACCGGCTACGGCCCATGAATTTGTATTGCGTCGGAATAATTTCTTGGAGACACGCCAAACCACATTTTAAAGGCATTTGAGAAGGCACTCGGGTCTTTATAGCCAAGCTCCGATCCGATCAGCGCAATCGGTACATGGCAACTCAATTGATTTAGCGCATGGCTTTTCCTAACTTCTGTTAGTAACTCCTGAAAAGACGTGCCTTCAGCTTTCAGATTCCTTTGTAGTGTCCTGACCTCAACCTTTAGAGCCTTAGCGATTGTTTTCTGGGTAATGGCGCCGCGCCTTAGTTCCGCAATCAGTAACCACTCTACCCGCTGCTTCCAAGCAGCAGCTTTTTGTGCTGTCAATTGCTGCCTCGCTAAGACATCGTGAGCCCGGGCAAGTTTTTCGTTGGAGTTGACTCTTTGTTGACGCAGCAACGAGGTGTCCCACCACACTTTAAAAGTGGGCGCTGACCACGTAATGTTCTCGCCAAAACACGCAGTCCAAGGGTCAGGATCGTCGGGCTTACTCTGCGTCAGTTCCACTGCAGAATGCCGCGCCCCATCTGGAAGCAAATTTTGGATCAGGGCTACCAAACCCGATGCAATAAAGTCCTCGTAAAGAGGACTCACCCCTTGGGATAAACGATCTACGGGAGGCAAGTGTGCGAGTACATGCTGATTACCGAACGCCTTAAATTCGGCTGACACGCTGGAGTCTATGAGGGTCGAAAAATGTGCCATGCGCTTTAGAGCTGCAGCAGGTGATGCACTCAGAACGATGGACCACTTAAATGCGGTATTCCCCAATGGCTCTACCTGTTGACCCACGTAAAGGCCAAAGTCTTTACGGTCGACCAGTTGGGAAGCAGCAATGAGCAGCTGGTCCATGAGCTCGGCTCTTAACCTAAACCCTGGCATCAACAAATCTTCATATTTAACGCAAAAATGGGACAGCAGCGGTCTAGGGTCAGTACCTAATTGTTCCAGCGCAACGCAAACTCGCAACGCGGAATGTCTCCAAACAGTATGGTTACCTGGGGTCAATTCAATGGCTCACTGGCTCGACACCGGCCATGTAAATGTGCCTTGGGCGGCAATTTAAGGCTATAGGGAGCTTCGTTGGCAAGAAGTCACTCAGCTGCACACAAAGCACCAAAAACAACCAAAAGTGCGTTGCAGAAGTGCTGGCGCTGGGGCACGCTCAGGTTTGCAGCTCTGTCGTAGATAGACGCCGACAGTGAGTCGGCCGTGCTCATCAGGCCTTGCAATATTTCAAAGGCGACCGCGGCGTGGCCCGTAAAAAAGTTTTGCAGCGTTTGGTTGGAAACACCATCGAAAGCCATTTGACAGTGCATGAACGCCTCCTTAATCGCTTTGTCGTTATCATCCTGCAGCATCAATGCCAATATTGCCAGATCGACCTTGTCCCTGGCTCTGGAAGGCCGAAAATCTGCCGTGAACGCGGAGCTTGTTTGCTGATAGTCACTCAAAAATGTCGCAGCTTTGTTCATAAACACACAAATCCAACTAATCTTAACAAACAGATGTTTTCACAACGACCCAATTGGAGGTTAGGTAAGCAATGCCAACTAGTTGTCCGAATACGACACGCTAGCGCTTTTGTGATGCACGTCACGCGAACTAAGACGCTTGAAGCCCGGGGCGATAAGAACCTTTAAATGAGGCAGTGGCTTGATGTCAGACGTTTTTCCGAACACCTTTCACATTTTTGGCTTTCACGGAAAACGCTTAGCATTACTAAGAATCTTTCCCAGGGCAGTGGTTTTACCAAGGAACGCCGGAGAGTTGTGCACGAAACGCCCAATAATTGCGTAATTGCGACACCAGAGTGCTGTCGTGACACATCTTACGTAAATAAAGGTACTTGAAGCACAGGGCGGGAAGGTCACTAAAATGCGGCTGGGACTAGGTATCAGGCAATTTACTATCCCCCTTTTTCACTGACGGCCTCCACGCGAGAGGCACAGGCTTGGAGGGATCCTTCGTAGGGCATTCGGCTTTACCAAGAAACGCGTAGGTACACCGCCAACTCACAAATAGACCGGGATAAACGGACTAAACGTAGCTCATTAAATATTCTTTTCAAATTGCGACACGTTAGATATTCTCTCTTGACCAACCAATTGTCACTTTTGGCGCAAAAAAAAAGGCACCGGTTATGTCAACAAGCGTCACACCCCGATCAGTTTGGCGGCATAGCGTACTGCGGGTATCTGTGTGCCTTGAGAGCCTTGGTGGAGACGTAGATCAGCTCCTACAGAAATTTGGCCTTACCCTGGAGCAGTTGTTCCAACCGGGGTACAGAGTGCCCAGTCACGTCCTCAACCAAATGATGGACCAGTGCCAACTTGAGACAGGGCGCAAAGACTTTGGTGTTCTTGCCGGCCAACAAACGCCAGTCACTAATTCCGCTCTTGGGGTTTCTGTAAGAGCTAGCAACAACGCGCTGGAAGGCATCAATCGCTTCAAAAAATTTGCACCCGTTATAGAAAGCGGCGCCGTTTTTAAATTACAGTGCCTTGGAGACACTCACATCATGAACATCGGCGGATGGGATGAGCGCTTCAATACCAGCATGTTAGACGCCATGGTGTCGAGCATCTGCCTCGCCGTAAACTACCTTACTCCCGACGGCATCAAACCTCTTCACATTACCATGCAGCAAAGCCAACCCGAGAACCCAGCAACGTGGCATGAATTTCTCGCTGAATCCATTGAGTGGGGGGCTTCGACCACATCCATTGCTTGGAAAAGCGAGGCGCTACTGCAGCCCCGGCTGCTTGCTGATGAAAGGACAGCTTTGCTAAACGATGCTCTCATGGAACCGCAACTGCAACAGGTTCTTAGGAATAGTTTAACTCAGCGGGTGGAAGCGCAAATGGCCGCCCATTTAGAGGACGGCGCACCAACACCCGAGTTAATCGCTAATGACCTCGCGGTAGGAACGCGAACCCTGCAGCGATTGCTTAAAGAAGATGGCACGACCTTCAAAGAAATCCTAAAGCTACTCCGCCAACGGTATGCCAAGGAGAAAATTCTGGACTCGTCCGCTACTGTTTCTGACATAGCATCGGCACTAGGGTACGAAGACCCGGGCGCTTTTTCTAAAGCATTCAAAACTTGGTTCGGACTTTCACCCTCAGAATATATCGAGAAAGAAAGGGATCTGTCGAAACAGTAATCTTTGCTGCCGGCTAGCATTGCTATAGAAATTTATCACCACCCTAAACAGGCTGCCCTCAGACCTGTATCTGAAACGATTCGGCTGAAAAACTTTCAGTTACCGCTAGATTACCTGAGCTGCTTTATACTTTATTGGTGACACACCGACCCAGCCCTTGAATGCCGATGAAAATGCACTCTGGTCTACGTAGCCTAGTTCTGCGGCGATAACACCCACGGGCTGCCCCAAGGAGAGCCGCTCCATAGCTTGACGCCTCCGCTCATCAGCCAACAAACGACCAAAGCTTGTGCTCTCGGCCTTTAAACTTCGTTGTAACGTTCTCACTTGCAACCCAACATCGCTGGCCACCCTCTGCTGTACCACTTTACCCTGTGGCAGCCATTTCCTAATAGACACGATCACACTCTGAACTAGGGCAGATTCTACAGATTTATATTTTTCTGCCGACTCGAAATTAGCCTGCGCCAACCTTTCATTGGCCTCAGGTCTAATCCTACTGACGTCTGCGGTTTTGAACCAAATCCTTGACTGAGCAGCCCCCCAAACAATCTCATTACCGAAAAGCTCATACCACGGCGTCGCATCTTCTGGCTCGTCTCGCCGAAACTCTACAGTTTGGTGCATCTTCGTCGAACCCAGCAGAGCACGCCCTGCCTGGATCACACTTGAGATCGAGAGATCCTCGGGAAAATGAGCTATGGGGTCAGGCCAAACTTCCGCCTCCTGAAGAACACATGCAGTGACGTGTCCACTGATCTCAAAACCGAGACTCAACGATGTATCAACAATGTGCATGAGTTGCTTAAATCGCTGGAAAGCTGCCACACCCGACTCGCTCGCCACAACCGAATTTTGAACCAATGTGTTGCCGAGTGCGGGCATTTCTTGATTCATAAATAGCGCCAAATCCTGTCGTCCCGTGGACAAAACACACGCCAATACTAAATTCTGATGAACGGCGAGTGGCACGCGAAATCCCGGTGTTTGCAAATCGACCAGCACTAAACCGACCTCTTCCAATATAGGACCGGTATTAACACCCAGCTGCTCTGCCGCCGCACAAACACGTAAACAAGCATGCCGCCAGACACTGTGAGCGCTTGTGTTGTGCAGACGCGGGTTGGGGATTTCAGTCATTGTGGTTTCACCCTATCCAATGTTCTACGTTCCTCGATAGATTGACGAAAACCTGTCCCAAAGCTTGTTTTCGCTAGCGTCAGTGGCGGACATTGTGTTTTTCCTTATCTACTCTGCCAGGGAGGGGTGGATCCAGATTAGTCCCTAAGTATTCATTGCTAAACCACATATAGCGAGTAACAGGGCGCCAACAATATTCGGAAAAGCGACACATTCAGCCACCTGTATCGGCAAAATTATGGTGCAGTAATGCTCTAATCACCTCCTGTGGCAGACTTTTCCAGAGGTTAACAAGCTGTACGGGCTCCACTGTGCCCTTTTTTTGAAATCGGGCATTTCAGGTTGCACTCTTACATGATAATGATTATCATTTGCATGAGATTGTAAAGGCGACTCTAAGGAGACATCGTGGATAAAAGCCCTCTAAAAGTTTCATTTTTAAACCTCAAGCTCGTGCAAAAGCTCTGCCAGTCATACGCTAGCGCTGACATTGCTTACCAGAGCTATTCAGCGTGTGGGTTGGAATATTTTCGATCTGACATGGCTGAACCGGCTTTCCTTGAATTTGGAGGTGCCCTACAAATTTGTCATTTCCAAGTAACCAATGAAGCAACCCGATCTTGGCAATGGGCCGCACGGATGGTTGAAAGCACAAATAAACTGGTTGTGGCGCTCAATGAAATTAACTGCCATGACTTGGTCCCTCCCCTGTTAGAAAAAGTCGGTCATGAGCTCAGAGCTTTGTCGCCCCTCATGAACTGTGCCCGAGAGGAAGACCCGCAGAAATTGAGCAACTGGTGTTCCGCCATGTATTGTCCAAAGCGACAAGCAAAGATGGCGAATCTCTACAAAGGCCAACAAATGCAGACGGGAACGGTACACACTCAGCACTGATTTTCGGAAGAGCTATTATTTTCAAATACGAAAAACGACTAGCGCCATTCAGCGGCTCTCTTAGATGGCCTGGCCACTAGCTTAGATGGTGAGGTGGTTACACCTCAACTAACTGACAACGCCCTCACCCGCTTCGTCGCAAACAACTCGAGATACCCTCAGGGCAACGAAGATTTCAGTTCGGCTGGCAGAGCGCTGAGTTGATGTAAACCGTGGGTGGAGTCATCAGGATTTAAAGAGCGATAAACACCGCCAAACTCCCGCAAAATTTTACCGCACCGCCAACCCGGTGCAGAAGCCGGCGAGGGTTCGGAAATAAGCACGCATCGTTTACTGTCTCTGGCCATCCAGCGACCTGTTACCCAACCCTCACGGTTCGAACTCCACCAGCGAGTTTCAAAGTGACCGCTGGCAAACCAAAGGGTCTCTGCTTGAACACCGACAGCATCAATTACTACAGCCTTGTCGAGTACGTCAGCAAATAGCACAGCAATTTCTTCGGTGCTCAGCGCACTTGCATCGTCTTGACCCTGAACGGCGCTTGGGAGTAGGAAACTCCAAAAACAGCCCCACAAAGCAAAGTAGTATTGCAATCGGTTCCAGTGATTCCCTAATTCAGCAGCCTGTCGGCTTACCATTGACGTACTCCTCAATCTCCACCTCGTGAGACAACTCCAACCAAAGAGCACAAGCTCGCAGTCCTACTGGCAACTGACGACAGAGCCGGCACTAAACCTTACGAGCTTGTAATAAGAGAAAGCACTATTGTCGCTGGTCTTCACAGAATGTTAGTAAAAAAGGCTAGCGTTTAATTACCCTCCAGCGCCGAACAAAACTCACAGTTTGGCTCAAGGTTGTGGGCTTTCAGAACATCTACAATAAATTTCCGCCACTCTTCACTCGGTGTCCAAATCGAATTGAGTGCCAAAACAGCATCATTCATGGGTACACCTTGATAAATCGCGCGATAAAGAAAAACGAAGCTACTTGCACGCCAATTAACCTGGCAGTGAACTAGGGTATTCGCGCCCTCTGACTGTCGCATAACCGCTGAAAACAATTCGAAATCGGCAAGACTCGGAGCAGACCACACCACTGGAATGTGCGCAAACTGCATTCCCAGGCCTCTCACAATCCGATCCTCATTAGGTACAGAAGTGTCGTGATCCAAGAAGGCGAGGTAAATCACACGCTCCACGCCCGCCCTTGCAAGTGCTTCAAACTCGAGCGCAGAGGGCTGACCTGAGCTCGCTAACGACTCCGTATAGGCTATGTAATTTACGGGCTTGAGATCACCTTGAACCGGGGTCATATTTTCGGCAGGCGCAAGTAGCGGATAGCCAAGAAGGAATACAGCTGCCAAGAGAATTTTACGGATCAAAGAACTAGACCCTAAAAAACGCCAAATTTGCATGATGCTTCCCCCAGATCCAATTCGTCGTCACACTCAGTATAAAGTCAAAACAGCACTTATCCACATTTACTGAAAGCCACCTGCCGTTTTCGTTGTTGTGTTATATGAAAGGATTGACAGGGCGCACTGACTGTCGAGAGGACTAACAAACCGTCTTATTTGAATGTTTTTCGGGGTTTGTTATTTAGGATCTGAAAGCATTTTCAATGTCATGGAGGCTATGAAATGCAGGGCACGGATAAGCGAAATAGAACCAATGAGGGTGTAACGTCCTCACCTCGTCAAGCACAGCGTTCTACGCAGGAGCTTGTTGCTATTATTCAACAGCAAGAGCAGCAGCTGAGCGAACTAAAAGCCCAAATCAAAACGACAAATGTGCAACTGGAGTCTCTGGAGAATGCGGCTCTCCTAGCCGGTTTGGGTCACGCTATTTGGGACGATCAGCTCGACCGGGATATTTATGTGTCAGAAATTATGGCCAAAATGCACGGAATGGAAGTCGCTGCCTATCTCGAACAAATTTCAAGCTTAGAGGCGTATGCTCAACTTGTTGTAGAGGAAGATAGGCCAGCTTACCTAGCTTATGAGAGCCAAGTAGAACATGAATCAACCCACGAAGACTCATTCGTTGAATACCGGGTGCGTTTATCTGACGGACAAATTCGGTACCTAAAACAACAGACCCGCCTGCTACCGACTGAGGACGGCATTGGCCCTCAATATCTAATAGTCATGCAGGACCTCACAAAGGCCAAGCAAAATCAGGAAGATTTGCAAAAAGGCCAGAAAGCTCTATCGAATAGCGTAGCGTTACTGCAACTAAGCGCCAATCTCGCCAATGTTGGCCACGCTATTTGGAACTACGACCTCAACCGCTATTCTGAAGTTTCCGAAGAGTGGGCGGGAATATTTGGTTACGAACAGTCAGAATTCCTGCAGAAATATGCAACATTAGAAGCCGATTTGGAGCTAATCGAGCCTGACGACCGGCAACGCTACGTCGAGTATTACCACAGCGAGGAGGAAGGCGACATAGAGTACGCAATTGTGCGTCGCGATGGTGAAATTCGCCATGTTTTGCAGAAGTATCATTATGATTCAAGCAACCCCTCCGAAGTATTCGTATCAATACAAGATATAACAGAGCGCAAACGCACTGAGGCTAATCTAATCCAGTCGTCGAAGATGATTACACTGGGTGAGATGGCGGCGGGCATGGCCCATGAATTGAATCAGCCACTCAATGCCATCAGCATTGCGGCGGAAAATATTTCTCAACAGGCAGCTAGAGGTCGAGCAGAAGTGCCCGAACATATTCTGCAGAAAATTGACCGAATCAAGCAGCAGGTAGTTCGTGCCGCCGTGATTACAGATCAAATGCGCATTTTTGGCCGAGAAGCCAAAGAGAGTAACTCTGCATTTGATCTTGTAAACGCCATTACCAACGTGTTTGATTTAGTAGAAGCGCAGCTCAAAATGGAGCAGATCGACTTTATCCCAAACTTGCACCACGACCAGATAATGACCTGGGGCCACCAAATTCGACTCGAGCAAGTCTTACTAAATCTAATATCAAATGCCATCTTCTCCATCAAAACCAGCGGTAAAGCGCTTAAGCAGATAAAGATTGGAGTTGTATTGTTAAACGAGGACACCGTTAAAATTGCAGTGTCTGATACAGGGACCGGCATTCCCGAGGAGGCACTGAAACGTATCTTCGAACCTTTTTACACCACCAAGGACGTTGGCGTTGGCACCGGGCTGGGACTTTCAGTGAGCTATGGAATTGTGCACGATATGGGAGGGGAAATGTTTGCCGAAAACACTGTCAACGGTGCCCAGATCATTGTTCACCTGAAAAGGGTCGAGGCTTAGGCAACGGGGACAACTCAGAATAAACGGTAGGTCATGGGACTTCCTAAACACATTCAACCTATCTCCAGAAATTCTCAAAAACTACAGGAAGGTTTCACCACCCGCCTGCAATGGCAGCCTCCTACGGCGATCAGATCGCCCTATTCAGAAGAACGTTCAGAAGAACGTCTTAGAAAAAGTCCGTTGCGGCGCGGGCAACACAATGACTCTCGGCACACCGCAGCAATGTCCCAATAAGTTTAATTTTTGTCGCCCAACAGATCACCAATCTGTGCAATCGGTTAAGACTTTGTGAAGCTGGGAATCTCACAGAAAATATCAGCCTCAACTTTGACACTTACCGCTGAGTTGCTGTGAGCTCCAGCGCACCAAGAGGGCATAACCATCGAATAGAGCCCACTCCCGCCTGCCTGCAAAATGAGTATTTGCTCCGGCCCTCGAAAGGCCATACGGCGGGTAGGGTCCTCTCCTGTATTTGCAGGTATACCCCCAAAGACGGGCATAAGTCGTTTGACGGTTTCATCTGCCAAGGAGCTACGCTCATAGAGCTCGCGAGCAATATCCTCTCGAGCAAGGCCCGCCTTGTGCAAGATCGCGCTGTGCTCAGGATTCAAGACCACCGTCGCAAATCCACCGGTTAAAGAGGCATTGTTGCTAGGTGCATTAGCCAAAGCTAACGCCAACAACTCAAGTAGGACAGTATAACCCTGAGGGTCATCACCATCCCCGGCATAAATAACTGAATGCGGCGCCTCAGCACCGACGATAGTTACGACACTATCCTGTGCATCAAAACCCAAGGAAACATGAAGTGGAGGAAAAGGGCTGCCCTCCTCGTCCTCGGCAAGACAATAAGTAAACTTGCCCGGATGCCCCAGCAAAGCCATATCCGAACTGCCGGGCCTAGCTTTACCGATGTTGATCATAGTCAATCGCAGTGCTCGTCCAATCGTAGCATTGGCACGATGACCGGGTCCAAGCGCGCCGGTACCAGAAACAATAGGTCCACAGTTATGACGCGCAGGTCCGTTAACTATCATTAGCGGTGCCGTACAGTGCGTTGTTGCCTGCATTTCCGTCAGGTCAAAGGCCGGGTCGATAACGGCCTTAACCGCCGCTATCACGACCGGCATGTAATCGGGTAAACACCCCGCCATAACCGCCGCCACCGCAACCTTTTCAATACTTGCCACGCCATGACCAGGCCCCATAGTGCCCAACACCATATCCCCGGCCTGTCCTGAAGCCAGCACCATACGCGCGACTCTGTCATGCGTGGGAATGACCACGGGCAGCCCGTCGGTACAGCCTCTCTGATGAAGATCCTCTAACGCTTGTGCCTCGTCAGCAGCCGAAAGCAAATCACCCATCACCACCCTCCAACGCCTGAATTATTGTGGGTGCAACTAACTCTGCAATCTTTCGCATAGTCCCCGTGTCTGTCCCTGCCACTGGATGTGGCAACTGGACGCGCGGCACTGCGGGCATACCGAGGGATTGAGCTACAAAATCACCCTGCGCCCAAAACTCTTCGGTCACCAATGCGACTGAGGGAATACCGAGGTTTGCAATATTAATTCCGTCACGCACGGTGCCGGTAGTGCAAGAACCTCAATGTCCGTAGGCAGCAATAACCCCCGCACACTCCCCGGTAATTTCCTGCAACAACTGATCACCAGCAGCAATGGTGGCGTTACCTTTGTTGTATGCCCGTAACGTTATGCTTGGAAACAACGCACAAATAGCGTCACCCACTGCATTCAAAAACTCTACAGAATCGGGAAATCCATTGGCCAATAAACCTATGGTAGTGTTTGAGCTCGATGTAACAGCCAAAGAAAGCTCATAGGGTATTTCATCAATACCTATCGGCGCATCTGGATTGTGATATTCGATCATACGACCTCCTTTTCAGGCCTCCAATTTAACGCAATGCGATAGGTAATTACTATTAAGAATCTCGTCATTCGAGACGCCTATAAGGCGTTGGAGTTGTCTTTGTCGTCGTCGCTGGCCCTAGGTAGATGAAGTAAAGCAGCGCAAAAAAATAATGAAGGTGTTTTCCCACCCCGCGAAATTTACGTCCTGAACCCTCAAATTGACGCCGTTGCGTGGACACAAGACTGGTAGCTCGACATCTACGGCTGATAGTGGGAACGTAAGGCACGGTTCTTTTACACTGCAGAGGAAGACGACATGGCGTCAGAGCATGACGACAAGGGTAATATGCGCAAGGTCGCACTCACGTCGCTGGCCGGCACAAGTATTGAGTGGTACGACTTTTTCATCTATGGCACAGCCGCCGCGATCGTCTTTCCCAAGGCGTTTTTCCCTCAAGACCTCCCTCCCATGGTGCTGCTGATCATTTCTTTCAGCACATTTGCGGTGGGCTTTATTGCCAGGCCCGTAGGCGGCGTGATTTTCGGCCACTTTGGCGATCGTGTAGGCCGAAAGCGTACCTTAGTCGTTGCTTTAATGATGATGGGGGCCGCCACAACTCTGATCGGCTTGCTCCCCACGTACGCAACGATTGGCATTGCCGCACCCTTGGTGCTGGTCCTTTTACGCTTTATCCAAGGCCTCGCCATTGGCGGTCAGTGGGGGGGTGCCATGCTCTTAGTGACCGAGAGTGCTCCGGCCAATAAACGGGGCTGGTATGGCGCCTATGCGCAAGCAGGTGCACCGGTTGGCGTCATTTTGGCAAACTTGGCCTTTATCGGCGTCAGCATGAACATGAGTGATGAAGCCTTTATGAACTGGGGCTGGCGGCTACCCTTTCTCGCCAGTATTCTGCTAATCGGTGTATCGCTTTTTGTCCAGCTGCGCCTGGAGGACACCGAGGCCTTTAAAACGCTGAAGGCTGCACAGGGCATGCCTGACGATACTCAGGTGGTCGCTAGATCGCCAGTTGTCGAAGCATTCAAAAAATATCCCCGAACAATCATGCTCGCCGCCGGAGCGTTTTTGTCGGTACAAGTCACCTTCTATATTTTGATCGCGTTTACCGTTGCCTATGGACTCAACTCCCCCACGGTGAACCTTTCCCGGGAGGCCATGCTCACCGCCGTTCTAATCGGCTCTGCAGTCATGGTTCCAACCCAGTTCTATTTCTCAGGGCTGTCTGACCGGATGGGTAGAAAAAAAATTTA